>CP048620.1:1946014-3307473 GCA_015698305.1 Candidatus Nitrohelix vancouverensis | reverse complement strand
GCGCCGATAGAAGAGCGCGACGTTCTCAAGGAAGAAGAGGCTGTGATTGTCAGCGTGGAACAGACGGAGCCTGCGCCGATAGAAGAGCGCGACGTTCTCAAGGAAGAAGAGGCTGTGATTGTCAGCGCGAAACAGGCGAAGCCTGCGGAGCCTGCGGAGCCTGTTGAAGCGGAAGCAACGGAAGAGGTTGAGTCCGTCGTGCGCCCCCGAGTGTCTCCCGTTCCTCCTCAAGCGATGGTTCTTGCGGAAAAACCCGCCGCTCCCAAAGCTGTGATCTCCTCTGAAATTAAACTGCAGACAGTGATTCGAGGCTTGATCCCGCGCAGCGCTCCAGGCATCGAAGCGCCGGTTTTGAAGGGTGACTCCTACGGGCCTGTCAAATGGGGGGAAACTCTGACGCGTATCGCCGCTGGGTTGGCGGAAGATCCGGGAGACGCCAGACGTTTGGCAGTCGCTCTTTGGATGGATAACCGGGATCAGTTTCTGTATGGAAACATGAACGGTTTGAAAGTCGGAGCAACATTGCAAGTCGACGCGGTTGAAGAACGTTTGTCCACGATAGACGAGCGAGCCGCTATGCAGATATTTTCCAGACAGTGGGAAGAGTGGCGCGGGATTCGAGTTGAGAAGAAAGCCAAACCTCAGGTTTCTATCCCTATTGAATTGCCCAGAATTCTTTTTCAGGAAGCCGAGGGGCCTGCTTTGGTGGCGATGTTTGAGTTGCTGGAGCTATGGCGGGTTTCCTGGGAAAAGGCTGATGGCGCAACGCATTTGCCCTTTTTTTCACGCGAGGTTCCGCCTCAGTTGATCGGATACAAAGAACGTTTGATGAAGCTTCATGGTCCAGCGAAGATCGAAACAGGGGACGTTTTGTTAGTCCCCATTGTTCGGGGCTGGCGGGCTGTATTTCGCCAGGCGTTTGCGTCTCAGCGGTTGGAGAGTATTGGAGTGAAAGAGTTGGATTTGACGGTTGAAGACGGTCGCTGGAAAATTAGCGACGAACGCTTTCGAGTTGAGAAGAGCCGGGTTTTGAAGAAGGAAACGCCTTCGGGCTGGCTGGAAGCGAATTTTGAAACGTCTTTGAAAATTCCTTATACGGCGCACCTTTCCAGCCACCCTTATTGGGAAGATGCTGTGATAGAGGTAACGCGTTTGCGAAAGGCGGGAGTGCAGGCGCATGTCGCGCCCTATCATTTCGCAAAGGATCAAAAAATATTCAGAATTTTTTCCGGTCGGTTTGCCGATTGGGATTCGGCGAATGACTGGGTTGATGCGCTGAAGAAGAGCGGCGTTGTGGAGAACGCGGCGCCCTGGCAAATGCCCTATGCGCTGTCATTGGGCGTGCATAAAAATATTGACGATGCGGAGGAGTGGGTGCATCGATTAGCGCAGAAAAAAATCTCCGCTTACTATTATGGACAGACAGAAAATAACTTTTCCAATCCGGCCTGGCATGTATTGACCGGGATGTACGCTACGGAAAAAGAAACGACGGCAGGGCGTAAAGAGTTGCAGGACCAGGGGTTTGAGGCTGTTGTGACAGGCTTTTAGGCAAAAAAAAACGCCTTCCTTGAAAAGGAAGGCGCTCCATTTTACTGCGAATTCGATATTACAGCATGTTCTTTAGAGTCGGAGCAGGTTTGAAGCCGACTGTTTTGCTGGCTTTGATTTTGATCTCTTCGCCAGTTTGCGGATTGCGACCTTTTCGTGCTTTTCTGGCTCTTACGGTAAACGTTCCAAATCCGGGAAACGAATAGCGTTTTTCTTTTTTGATGGCTTTAGCGATTGTTTCAAAAGTGGCGTCGATGATATCGCCAGCGAGTCGTTTTGAAATTTCAGAATCTTTGCAATTTTTTATAACGGAGCTAATCAGTTCGTCTTTGGTCAAGGTATCCCCTCCTTAATTAAAAAGTTGTCCGGCGAAAGTCATTATCAAAAAATACGGTTTCAATGTCAATACAAAAAAACCGGGATTTTGCCTATTTTTAAGGGTGAAACGGGTTTTCAAGCGTTTTGAAAGCAGTGTATAATTGGTTAAATATTTCTGCGAAAGCGGAGTGAAATTTCGAACCATTCTAAATGCGTTTTTTATTCAAGGGGGCGCTATGGCAGTTTTAGAGATTGCGCGTCTGGGCAATCCGATTTTAAGAAAAGTGGCGGAGCCTGTGGATCTTGAGTCGTTGACTCAGAAAGACGGCGAGTTACAGCGTTTGATCGATGACATGATCGAAACCATGCGGCATGAAAACGGCGCAGGCATTGCGGCTCCTCAGGTGTCCCGGTCTTTGCAGATCGTTGTGTTTGAATGCGAGGGCAATGAACGTTATCCTGACCGCCCGGATATTCCCTTGACGGTTCTGGTCAACCCCGTCATCACTCGATACAGCGAGGAGACGGTGATGGGTTGGGAAGGGTGTCTGAGTCTCATTGATTTCCGTGGCCTGGTGCCGCGCTCGGAGTCGATTCATCTGGAGGCTTATGATCGCTGGGGACAACGGATTGAAATGGATGTGGATGGTTTTAGAGCGATCGTGATTCAGCACGAGACCGACCATCTGCTGGGCAAGGTCTTTTTGGATCGCATGACGGACATGACGCAGTTGGCGTATCAAAAAGAATTTGAAACCTATTGGCTGCAATCCGATTCGATTGAGGTCTGAGCTTGTTATGGAAACGACATTAGCGGAAGAAATCGAGTTATTGTACGCCGAGCCGGGCATCGGCGCGACTTACACGAATACCTACGGCGAATTGAACCTGCAAAATCTGGTGGCGAAGTACCGGACTCTTGCGCCTGAGGAGATGAAGGAGATGCTGGCGATTGTGGAATCCTATTCGCTTTCGTTTGACCTGACTGCAAGTTTCATTTCTGTGAGCGTTCTGCACGCGCTTGGAGAAACGGAGTCGGTGGATCGGGCTTACCAGTGGGCGCAGAAGCAGTCGGACCCGGGCATGTTCATCCAGCATTATGATATTGGCAAGTCTCTCGCGGAATACTTCATAGCGTCCTGATTGCGTCTCTCAGAGTCTCGGCTCTTCAATGGTGTCGCCGCTCATGGGAGCGACGGGGTTGAAGCCGCTGGGGTCGATGGAGCACACCGAACCGACGCATTTCCCCTTTGCTAATCGCTTGCGAACCAGAAAAACAAAAGCAAACCAGATGAACCCCGGTAGAGTGATGAGGACCGCCATCCATCGCGAAACTTCGTAAGCCGTCATCGCTCCATAGTCGATGCTTGCGCCCGCCGCCCAGTTGCTCAATCCCATGATCAAAGTCATCAAGGCCAGCTCCGCGCTGAAAACGCGACCGAGCAATGGCCCTTTCGCTTCCATATGAATCAAGGCTGAGCTGAACACCCAGATGAGCGAGCCGGACAGCGTCGCCAGTCCAAGCATGGTACAGGCGAGCCCGAGGGTGGTGGTGAAGGAAAACAGATAATAGAAAAATCCGCTCAATAAAAATCCCGCTCCAATGGAGATGTGCAAGACCTGCGCAGAGTCTCCAAAATACTTTCTCACCAAAGGCGGCCCCAGCGCCGCGCCTACGCCCCTCGACGCATAGAGCAGACCGATCGCGAGCGAAACGTCTTGCGGACGGGCGTACATTTGATGCGCGTACAAGGGCGCCAGCGTCATCACGCATCCGGCCAGAGCCAGACCTGACTTGAGGAGGGACAGGGCGAGAATGATCGGTTCGCTGAGCAGGTATTTGACTCCCTCGATAAAATTTTTCCATCCCCCATCTTTGCGCGACAAGCGAGCGCGAGCGGCATCTTCCTCTTTTTCTTCGGGGAGCTTGAAGATGAACCAGGCGGAAAATAAAAAGGTGACCGCGTCGAGCAGAAAGGCTGTTCGAATTCCGGCGATGCTGACAACCACGCCGCCGACTGCCGCGCCGAACGCCAGCATGATGGACCAGGTCGAACTGCTCAGGGCGTTTGCGACCACGAGGTCTTTCCTTGGAATTAACGACGGTATAATGGCGCTGCGCGCGGGTTCGAAAAACCCGGCCAGGGCGATCGCCAGAGCCGTCAAGCTGAAGATGAGCCAGACGTCGTCGGAACTGTCGACGGCGAGGAAGCCGAGGACGAGAAGGAAGCGACCCAGGTCGGACAGGATCATCACCCATTTTCTGCTGAAACGGTCGACGACCACTCCGGCAATGGGGCTGACGAGGACGAAGGGAAACAGCTTGGCCATCATGACCCCGGCGAGAGCCATCCCGGAATCTCCCAGTTCGAGGATCAGCGCATAGATGGCGATGCTGTTGAGCCAGTCGCCGAGTTCGGAGATCACCTGGCCATACCAAAGGTTTCTAAATGAAGGATTCTGCTTTAAAATGGTGATGTATTCGGAACCAAAGGTATGGGGCATGGAAGTCTTGTTCAAAAGGCGCTTTCAATGTCATAATGCGCAAACAGGGAGGCTCGATTTATCGATTCCCTTTACTGACTGATCATCATAACATCAGATACAATTCATTCATTCAAAGATTGGGAGCGTAATACTCGCATGGAAATCAGTTCGATTGAAGACGATCCAAACGAAAAAAACAGAAAACTATACAGTCGTATTTCCTTCTGGGGGTCCATTCTCCTTTCGACGGCGGCAGTCGTCTGGTATTCAATGGCGACTCCTCCAGATACGCCCGAAGTGCAGAAGATGCGCATGTTTTTCAAGGAGAACATCATCGAGGTTTCGACCTTTATCAATCTGCCTCGTGATGAGATGGAGGCCTTTGCTAAAAAGAAGAAACATCCGTTTTACGCAAACTATCTCAAAAAGGGGCTCAACGAGCAGAATAAACTCAAGGCCCTGATTCACATTTCAACCGACTATACCCCCTACCAATACTGGTTCAACATGATTTTTTTATGGACCATCTGCTTCACGACACTGTGGTTTGTTTTTGTCATGATGGAGGGCGCGCTGGTGATCTTGCGTAAAGAAGGGGAAAAACGCCGCGCGGAAATTGCCCGCAATAAAAAGCTGGGGAAGTGACCGATTGTTATTTATGAACCTTTAATTTCAGATGGACGATAATGGACGTACAAGCGATTCGATTTTATATTTTTCTCGGCGTGTTCGTATTGATGGTGATTCTGGAAGCGCTCATCCCGCGCCACCGGACGGTGGATTCGAAGCTCCGGCGTTTTGGCATCAATCTGGGGATCACCGGCGTGAACATCGTCATTGCGCGCGTGTTGCTTGGAGCGGCGGCGGTGGGGGCCGCGCAATTTGCGGAAAATCAGGGCTGGGGCATTCTCAACTGGACCGAGTTCCCGCCGATGGTCGAGCTGGTTTTCGCTGTTGTGTTCATGGATTTCATGATCTACGTTCAGCACGTGGTCGTGCATATGATCCCGTTTTTCTGGCGTTTTCACATCGTTCATCATTCAGATCTGGATCTGGACGTTTCATCGGGATTGCGTTTTCATCCCGTTGAGATCATCGCGTCCATGTTGTTTAAAATCATTCTGGTGCTTGGATTGGGGCCTTCTCCGCTGGCGGTGTTGGCGTTTGAGGCGATCTTGAACGGCATGGCGATGTTTTCGCATTCGAACATCAAGTTGCCGGATCATGTGGACCGGGCCTTGCGAAAAGTGATTGTTACGCCGGACATGCATCGCATCCATCATTCGGTGGAAGTGAACGAGACGAATTCCAACTACGGTTTCAATCTTTCAATCTGGGATCGTTTTCTGGGGACTTATATTCCTGAGGGAAAACGGCCTCAGCCTGAAATTGTGATCGGTGTGCAACAGTTTCGCAGGCCGAGCGAAGTGGGTTTTACTGAACTCTTGAAAATGCCGTTTGAACTGCACAACCCGCGATATTTTTCCGGCGATCTGCGTTAGCGAATTGGAATTTTAGGTACTCGATTCGTAGGGATGGTTAATCTTCAAACCGGTGCGCTATGAAACAGACGCTGACAAAAATAGTGGCGACTCTGGGGCCGACCACGGGGACTCTGCCAAGCGTGAGGGCCTTGGCGAAGGCTGGGGTCAATGTGTTTCGTTTGAATTTGTCGCATGGCGATCATTCGACTTTGAGCGATTGGGTTCGTAACATTCGCATTGTCGAAAGGGAGATGGGTTGTTTCCTGGGCATTCTGCTTGATTTGCAGGGACCCAAGATACGGGTTGGGAGGTTGGGGCCGGAGGGCCTGCGCTTGCGCAAGGGGGCGACCGTCGTGTTTTCGACGCATAAGAAGCCCGCTTCTGGAATCATTCCGGTGCAGTTTGAGAAATTTCATAAATCGGTCGGGCCTGGGGATCGCGTGTATTTGAACGACGGTCAGTTTTGCGTTCGCGTCGAGTCTGTATCCGGACGAGAGGTGACGGCGCAAGTCATTAACGGCGGATTGTTGACGGATTTCAAGGGCATCAACCTGCCGGACGCGAAATTATCCGAGTCGCCCTTAACGCCCAAGGATCGTAAAGATTTGGCCTTCGGTCTGGAACAGAAGGTGGACTTCGTTGCTCTGTCCTTTGTCGGGCGCGCCGCAGACATCACGCAATTGCGTAAATTGATCCAGGCGCAAGGCGGCGATGTGGATATCGTCGCCAAGATCGAGCGTCGTCAGGCGGTGGAGAATATAGAGTCGATTGTCGAAGTTTCCGATGTTGTTATGGTGGCGCGCGGCGATTTAGGGATCGAGATTCCTCTGGCGGAAGTGCCGGTGGTACAGCGAAAGATATTGACCGTTTGCGCGCGGCAATCGCGCCCGGTGATCATCGCCACGCAGATGCTGGAGTCGATGATTGAGAATGCGCGACCCACCCGCGCGGAAGCGTCGGATGTTGCGAACGCCGTTTTTTGCAAGGCGGACGCCGTCATGCTTTCGGGCGAAACGGCGGCGGGCAAGTATCCCGTGGCGGCGGTCAAGGTGATGGTGGAGACCTTGAAAGAGGCGGAATCGTATCTGGTCGAAACGGAACGCAATGGCATCACAACGCGCGAATCGCTAGCGGATTTCCCCATCAACAAGGGCATCGCCTTAACGGCGGTTCGCATGACTGGCTGGTTGAATGCGCAGGCGATTGTGGTGTTCACCCAATCGGGAGGAACGGCAAAAATGGTGTCGTCGTTTCATCCGATGGTTCCTCTGTTTGCATTCACGGCGAGGCAGGCTCAGGCGCGCAAGCTGGTCTTGATACGAGGCGTGTTTCCCATTTGGGTGGATAATAAAATCAGTTTTGTCGAGGACATGAGCGAATTGTTTGAAATACTGAAATCCAAGCGCTGGCTGAATCGCGGCGATCGGGTGATTGTCACGACGGGATTGCCTCTGGGCATCCCCAACTGGACCAACGTGATTCGCGTTGAAACGGTTTCCTGATCCATGTCGCCGCGATATTACATCATCACAGGTCTTCTGGTTCTCGTTGGCACGGTCGCTGTCAGCTATTGGAAACAGGTGCGCGGCGCGAAGGAAATCGTCAAGGTTTTCTTTGGCGTCCTAGTGTTTGTTTTGTTTCTGTTTTCTTTAATATTTGGCATGGCTTCCTTGCTTGAACATTGGGGAATCGCCGAGTCGGGGTTTATTTTATGACGAGCAATAGTCTGGAATTTTCGCCGTT
Organism: Candidatus Nitrohelix vancouverensis; assembly: GCA_015698305.1. Lineage (NCBI taxonomy): Bacteria > Pseudomonadati > Nitrospinota > Nitrospinia > Nitrospinales > Nitrospinaceae > Candidatus Nitrohelix > Candidatus Nitrohelix vancouverensis. Next base: position 3,299,890 of record CP048620.1, on the reverse strand, counting down.
CATGTTCATTGTTCTGGCCTTGTCTTATTTAGCGATTTCGTTTTCTCTGGGCGTGATGTTGCATTCGTCGTTCATGTATGAAGATAAAAACGGAATCAAGAAAGAGAGCCGAAAAGCCTGGACGCTATGCATGGCGGCGGGAGCTGGAGTGACGGGGTGGATGTTTTATTACGGCTACTTTGTGAATTTTGGCAGGTGAATTGCGCGTCGTTCAATCCCCGGCGAGTATGTCTATGATCCTTACGCAATCGTCCTTGTAGGTCATGATTTCGCTGTGTTCCTGTTCGGTCAGGTCGTCGGACAGGTTTTCGTCGATCAACTGGACGGCGTCGTTCAGCCCTCCTGCGACGATATCCAGATCGCCTTCGGTCAGAGCGTAAATCGAGGGATTCTTCTTCAGGCTCTCAAACACCCGGGTGTATTTGTTTTTAAAATCCAGAGCGGATTCGCGTTGCTTGTCCGACAAATCGCCCTTCAACTCCGTATTCATATCAGAGATAGCGTCGTTCAACGCCATCTGAATGGTTTCGATATCCTTCTCCCCTATGGTTGCCAGAGATTTCATGATTTTCTATCGACCTTTATAATAGGTTGGGAAGCAAATTTTATGGCGGAACCAGGATTTCGGATCCGACCTCATCAAAATATTATATCTACGAAGCTCCGGCAAAGTCAAAATTAAGCGAGGAGATGATTGTTAACGGTCATGGGGGTGAGTGGGGGCTTAAAGCGCGATGCAATCATTTTAAATTTTATTTTTTGGAGCGCCGGGAAAAGGACTGGCTCTATCCTTATTTCGGGTTTTGTTCGTTTCGCATTCAGTCTGGGCCGCCTGAAAAAGAGATTTTGAATCTGTAATATTTATAAATACAATAATCTATATGCCTGATCTCGTGACTCATTATTGTTGAATCATATTGCGGATATTGCCGAAAAATTAGATCGACGCTTAATTTTGACTTTGCCGGAGCTTCGTAGATATAATAAATTTTTTATAATGCTCAGGGGAATACAGATTTGTGATCCTCGATGACGGCGCTATTTCACATGTAAGTTAAGGAAGAATAGAGGACCATGAAATCTCTGGCAACCATAGGGGAGAAGGATATCGAAACCATTCAGATGGCGTTGAACGACGCTATCTCTGATATGAATACGGAGCTGAAGGGCGATTTATCGGACCGGCAACGCGAATCCGCTCTGGATTTTAAAAACAAATACACCCGGGTGTTTGAAAGCCTGAAGAAGAATCCCTCGATTTACGCTCTGACCGAAGGCGATCTGGACATCATGGCGGGAGGTCTGAACGACGCTGTCCAGTTGATCGACGAAAACCTGTCAGACGACCTGACCGAACAGGAACACAGCGAAATCATGACCTACAAGGACGATTGTATGAGGATCGTTGAAATCCTGGCGGGTTGATCGGTTGGGACATCAGGGGGTGAACGAAGTTTTGAGATGACGTTTTGAGAAACAAGGGCTTACTGGAATGCCAGTAAGCCCTTTTTGCATTCATCGCTGTGGAGGTCGAGCGCGTCCCTCATCCGTTCAGTCCCAACCTCATGAGTTGATGATCTTTTCCGCGCAGTCGTTGCAATACGTGTGGGATGCGTCAAGATCGGAATGGCGCTCGATGAATTCATCTGCAAAAACCCATTCCCCACTTTCATGAGGCCTGCCGCGGTCGTCCCGAATTTTTCTACATTGGCAACAGACGGGAATTATTTTTTCGTAGGCCTTGATTTGTATCTGCATCTCTCGTTTTTCAAAGCACTCCTTCACCCGATGCAATATCTCAGTTTTATTGCAAGGTTTGAGCAAATATTCAGAAGCTCCATAATGCACCGCTTCGATGGCCGATTCCAATTCGCCATGGCCGGTCAGGATGATGACCAGGGCTTCCGGGCTATCAGATTTTATCTCTTTCAATACGTCGATGCCGTCGATGCCGCTCATCATCAGGTCGGTGATGACGAGTTGAGGCCTTTCATTTTTAAACGCTTCTATTCCTGTTTGACCATTAGGCGCTGTATAAACCTTATATTGCGCTTGTTCCAAGATATGAGACATACTTTCAGTGATGACTTCTTCATCGTCTATGATAAGAATTGAATGTTTTGACATCGCTCCGCCCCCTTAAAGAACGATTGCTTTTGTATTGAAACAGAACTGCTTTTTGACTTTTCCCTCACATTCACAATAAACGACCTTGCATGATGAGAGTCCGCTATCTCGACTATAATTTGCTATTACGATCACCCACATTTGCCAGAGCGTGTGAGGCGGGAAGGGTGACTGTAAAAGTCGTGTACTTCCCGGTTTCCTCAACATTAATATTACCGCCATGCGCCTGAACGATGCTGTAGCAGATTGACAGACCCAATCCCGTTCCATCAACGCCTTTGGTCGTAAAAAACGGGTCAAAAATCAATTTCTTGTCGATATCGGAAAGCCCCGCTCCCGTATCGTTGATTGTTATCAAAATGGTGTCGCTGTTTTGCATCTCAGTGGATACGATGATTTCTCCATTGTTATCGGAAATGGCATCGGACGCATTTTGAACCAGATTCCAAATGACCTGTTTGATCTGATCCTCAATGGCTTCAATTTTGGGCAGTGAATCGGAAAAATGTTTCTGAACTTTGATTCCCTTTCGATCGAAGGATTTCATCTGAAGCGCAAGCACGCCTTCAATGCAGTGGTTGATGTCAATCGCGCTTGTCTGTCCCGTCGAAGGTTTATAAAAATCTCGAAGATTACGGATCATATCCGCCAGTCGATCGCATTCTTTCTTTGCGAGCAGGCTCAAACGGTGTTCATCCTTGCTTAAGTTCGCGTCGTTCAATATTTCAATGATATTTCGAATGCCCTGAAGGGGATTATTGAATTCATGCGAAATGGAACCGGTGATCCTTCCTAGCGACGCCAGCTTTTCGGAGTGAAGCAATTGTTTGAAGGTTTGGTTCAGTTCTCTGGTGCGTTCGGCCACCAACTGCTCCAGATTTTCGCTGTATAATTTCAATTGACGTTCGTTAGCTATTCTTGCCGTGACATCGGCAATCGTCCCTATATGCCCTATGATTTTATCATTTTCATCTCTGTCCGGGCTTACATGGGCGCGGACCCAAATGGAGTTTCTCTCTTTGGTTTTGATGCGATATTCAGCCTCAAACGGTTTCCCCTGCTGAACGGCGATATTCCATGACTCGAGGATACGCCCTTGATCTTCGCTTTGTATGGTTTTGAACCATTGGATTTTCAATGCATCTTCCTGCGATATGCCCGTGATATCGCGCCATTTCTCGTTGACATAGATATAGCGACCCGAGCAGTCGATCTTGTAAAGCCCGATAGGAGATGCATCGGCGATGGCTCTGAACATAGTCTCTTTCTGCGTTAATTCGCGTCGGCGTCGGCCCAATTGAGTGGCAAATACGATGAGCAGACCGATCATGCTCACTTGCAGGAAGAGAACCGCGTTGCGGAAGAAATTATAGGATTCGTACATTTCCTGCAAGTCAATCTCTGTCGCTATTCCCATGTCCATCGGGTCGTACCAGACCCAACTGCCGACGACGGTGACGCCGCGATAATCGCGATAACCGGTGATATTACTTCCTTTCTTTCCTTGGATTGCCTGGCCAGCCATTAAGGTTAGCGGTTGTTTGTCTCTCGGTAATGAGGGCGTCATTCCCTTTAGAAGATTGACTCCGGGGTCATTGACTTCAATGTTGAGGATGCTGGATGAGCCGGCTGGGATGAGTCCTATTTGTTCCAGTTGATGGGTGAAGCGGCTTTCCGAAAGCATTTGTCCGCTTGCATCAAAGGCGTAGGTTTCTCCCGTTCTACCCAGAATTCCAAGTCGCAGAATGGGCGTGAAATTTTTGAAAGGACTGAGACGGAAGGCAAGAACGCCGATCACATTGCCCTCGTCGTCATGAACGGGAGCCAGAGAAAACATGGTTGGAGCGCGCCGGTTTGCGTCTCCCGATAGAACGTGAAGAGGAATCTCAGATTTTAAAGGCGGCGTGATAAAGGTTTCACCTGCAAAAGCTCTGGGAAGGTAGTTTTTTACGTCGGCCAATATATTTTTCTTGCCAATGTTGCCTTTCAGCATAGAGGCCGTATTCGTGTAGTCAGGGGAGATGAGAATGTATCCGTCGTACTCGAACCTCTCCATGATGGGGCGCAGAAGAGAGTCCAGTTTTTCTCCGGAAGGATGCGCGAGCAGACTTTGCTTGGATCGAGGCGCATTCAACAGCGCGAGGGCGTTTTCTTTAACGCCGGGGAACTCCGACCAGGTGGAGCTGTTTCTTATGACGCCAATCCGCCAGATATCCAACTCTGTGAGCGTGCGCGCGAGAGAGGCTTGTAATGTCGATTTCACGTCCCTCTCAACCGCGCTTTGCATGACGGCAAGAACGGTCACCGTCAGCATCACGGAACTCATGGTGATGATTGAAAAAACGATGACGCTTTTTTCAGCTTTACTATGTTCCATAGAACTGGCGACCAGTCCAATTCCGAGAATGAAAAAAGCGGTCGTTGTGTGAATGGCCATGCGCGTCATGGAACCCCAGCCGAAGAAGGACTCGTGGCCGGTCAAGTAGCCCAGCGCTGCTATCAGGGAAAGCGAGATGAGCAAGGCGCCGCCAAGCGTTGCGACAAAGAATTGTCTTCTGGAGCTTGAATTTGGAAATGGACAGGACAGTATCAGCGAAGCTCCGGCCAGTATGAAACAAATTGCCGTGTTGGGAGCCATGCGTCCAATGTGAGAGGAGCCCGTCGTTATGTAATGCTCGAAGAAAAAATCATCAATGAACAGATTAACGCCGATCACATATTCGATCAGGGTAAGAGAGCCAAGCAGTATGGGGATGAGGCTGATTGCGCTGGAACTTCGGGGGCGGGAAAAATAGGCAAGCGTTCCGGCGACTCCGCAAGCGAGGAAACCCAAAGCAGTGTTGTATTGCATGGGCGTCCATTCCAAATCCACCTGGATCAGAATAGGACGGTTGGTGTGCCATCCGAATAGAACAAGCAAAGCAATCAGAATTGAAATCAGATTGCAGATCAAAAAGATTGGGGATTTGTGTGAATACAACATGTCGCCCGCCCCGCCAGAAATTTGCGCGTGCTTTGAACCTGCTACGAAAGTAACACTATTTTTCTCATTTTAGCAAAACTTCGGTTATCCATTTTATCCGCTAATCGGTGAATACTTCCAAAGGATATTTAAAATCATACTTCACGTCGAAGTTGCCGTCTATTTTAGTTCAAAATCAATTATTTATCACCGATAACATTATAGCCACCCACAGAAACTGAACTTTGTGGCGCATTGGGGGTTTGAAGGCTAAATTCGGAATTTCTTATTTTCCTGCCTTAATTGATTGTGGCATTCGAAATTATGGAGCCGCGCAAAATCGAGAAGTGACAGTTCGGATTCATTCGTTCGTTTTAAACGCCTTGAACAATCGAACGACATAATCTGGAAAACCCGCGTCGCAGAGGCGGGCAACATGTCCATAAATTCCATTGGCTTACTCGGAATTTCAATTTATTAATTTGGAAAAGTGATAAGGTTATTCGGTCGTGATTGAGATATGCTCAACGCAAAGTTGAAATTAGGGAGAGAGTAGAAGCGGATAACGAAAATTAAAAAATCCAGGTTCCAGGTTTCGGTCCACCGGGAATATGAAGCGGAAGAGGAAAGCTTGCCTGCGTTTTATCGCATTTCATGTCGTGCTGGGTGTGACCGCGCGCTTGTCGATTATGAATCATAGAAAAGATATGAGGTGTCTCGATTGTGTGGAGTCAGATCCTTCGGCTTATTGTGATTGATTTCACCTTTATACTCCATAGCAAGTCAATTTCAATAGTTCTCATTAGGTCAAGAATTGGACGACTCGTGGGCCAGCTTGAAATTGGTTTCGCAGGATTTGATGTGCAGGTCCTGTTGCGGGAAGGGGATAGTCACTCCTGCATTCCTGAATTCGCGGTCGACGGCGTACCTTAAATCGGAAAGAATGCCATCGGTGGTCCAGAGTTCGTTCACCCAGAATCGCAATTCAAAATCCAGCGAAGAACTTCCAAAGTCCATGAAGAATACTTTGGCGCTGGGGGTTTCAAGGACTTGTTTCTGGTCTTCGGCGACTTTCATTAATATCTCCGTTACCTTCTCGACATCAGAACCATAAGCGACGCCCACCTTGAGCGTTCTTCGAATTTTCTCTCCTGAAAAACTATCGTTGATAACTTGCTCGGCGATGAACTGCGAGTTTGGAACGATGATTGCCACGTCGTCGCGTGTTTCGATGATGGTGGAGCGAACGCGAATATCGAGAACTTTTCCGGAGACTCCGCCGACGTAAACAATGTCGCCCTGTTTGATCGGTCGTTCCAGTAGAATGATGATGCCTGAGATGAAGTTCTGCGCGATATTCTGTAGTCCAAAACCAATGCCCACCATGAGCACGGCGCCCAATGCGGCGAGTGAGGTGAGGCTGATGCCGATGGTGTCGAGGGCGATGAACGCTCCCAGAGTGATCGTGATGTATCTTGAAAATCTTTCAATCGATCCTTTGATGCCGGGATCGATGGCTTTGTTCTTTAGCGCGCTTCTCACGCCGCGTTCGATGATTTTGGAAACGATCACAAAACCGGCGAGTATGGTCAGGACCACAAACAGAGAAGCTATTGATATATGGCTGCTGCCCAGTTCGAACAAGGGAGCGCTGAAAAGATTCCATAAGGTTTTAAGTTGCTCTATGAGGATGTCCATTGTATTGACTCCGGCGTGGTGAATGATTTTGAAAGATATCTATTCGGTCATAACCATTTTTTTATTTTGAAAATCCAGAACTGGATGGCGACCATGATTATGAGGAAAATACAGACCATCATGAATGCGGTTTTGTCCTCGCTCCCCGGAATGCCGCCGACATTGATGCCGAGCAGGCCGGTGATGAAGCTGAGAGGAAGAAAGACAACGGAAACGATGGAGATGACATACATTCTTTTTTCCATATTCTCGGAAAGGCGGCTCATCAACTCTTCCTGTGCGACAGAAGCGCGCTCGCGCGAGGTGTCCAGGTCTTCTATGTAACGCATCATGCGGTCGGATATTTCTCTCAGGCGCATGCGATCCACATCCTCCAGCCATTGAACGCGTTCATTGTAAAGTTTTGACAGAGCTTCTCGTTGGGGGCCAAGGTACCTTCTCAACGCGATTGCCTGGCGGCGGCATCCAGCGATGATGGGCCGCAGTTGATGACTTTCTTCGGTGAGGACCTGATCTTGCAGGTGATCCACGCTGTCGTCGATTTGATCGATGACATCCGCCATTCGGTTGACCAGGCGGTCGCTAAGTTCAACTAAAAACTCAGCGGGAGTTCGAGGTCCGCTTCCCTTTTCAATTGAGTTTCGCAAATCTTCCACGGAGAGTAATTTTCTTTTTCGGGTGGAGATGATTCTGTTTTCTTCGATCCAGATACGAATGGCGACCATATCTTCGGGGTCGGACAGGGGTAGCAGGTTGACGCCTCTCAGTGTCAGCAGTAATCCATCACTATACAGAGCGCATCTGGGGCGGGTTTCAACTTCGAGAAGGGAGCCTTTGGGGACTTCTTCTAAATGGGCTTCCTGATTGATCCATTGTTGGGCTTCGGCGGATGTGTAATCAAGGTGCACCCAGAGAATTCCCTTGTCTGGAGTCCAGGATCGAATTTCTTCCCATCCGATTTTAATGCCTTTACCTTTGCCATCGAGAATATATGCCGCGATCAAACCGCCTTCATTTAACATGAATATCTCCTTCAGATTTCAACTCAACGTATGGCTTTGCGCATAATATGTGGATCAAGCCAAGCAAAACATGGGTTTCTTATATTATAATCTGATTTTGCTCTATTTATTTTAAAGTTAACTGGAGCTTGGAACACAAGGGGGGTGCATGACAATTTGTCATTGATTGAATTCATGTGAGTGAAAAAACTATAAAGAGAATACCATTTTTGTTGAAATAGTTTTTTGAATATTACTAGAAAAACAACTTAATCATTGATACCGGAGATGGGAATGATTGTAATCAAAAAAATTGATCACATTGTTTTACGAACGGAGCGTCCTGACGCTATGATTGCGTTTTACTGCGGTACGCTTGGCTGTGCTGTGGAAAGGCAGTTGCCGGATATCGGGATCACGCAATTGCGGGCGGGCGAGTGTCTGATCGATATCGTCGCTGTAGACAGCGAGATCGGTCGTATGGGAGGCGGCGCGCCATCTGCAAGCGGAAACAATCTGGATCATTTTTGTTTGCAGTTGGAGGCGTTCGACGAGAATGAGTTGAGCGCATTTTTGAAAGGTCGCGGCGTCGAGCTAGGAGAATTTGTCAATCGCTACGGCGCTCAGGGGACAGGGCGTTCCTTATATATTAAAGATACGGACGGCAATACGATCGAACTGAAAGCGATTCAAGCTAGCTAACAGGTTGCTTTACCGTTTTGCCCTGGAACTGAGTTAGGCTATCGAACAATCCCTGTTGCCAGCAATGTATCTTGATAATTGCTTGCTGTCGCCACAGCGCTTTTAGGGATTGAAGGGGGCTTATAATATGACTATATTGAGAAGTTTTATGCCTCAATATGCGATGGGTTATTCCATCAGTTCGACGCTGAATGGCGTGGCCTATTTTATTGCTCGTTGCAGGTCATGAAGATTCAGGGAAACCCAGGGTTTCCCATTTATGTTTACTTTGGAGAAAGCATGTCACAAAAAATTGAAGCCTGTTTAGAAAAATTCATATTCAACAGTCGATGGTTGCTGGCCCCATTTTTTCTTGGCCTGGTTGTCAGCATCATTTTACTTTTTATAAAGTTTTTTCAGGAACTGACTCATTTGATTACCGAGGTCGTCAGCCTTTCTGAAGGAGAAGTTATCATTGGCGTTTTGGCATTGATCGATATCACCCTGATTGGGTCTTTGTTGCTGATGATTATTTTTTCCGGTTATGAAATTTTTGTTTCTAAGATCGATGTGGGCGAGCATTTGGACCGGCCCGACTGGATGGGGAAGGTGGATTTTAGCGGCCTCAAGTTGAAGGTGATCGGAGCGATCGTCGCCATTTCCGCGATTCATTTGTTAAGGACGTTCATGGAAATTCCAAACGAACCGTCTGAGGCGAATACGGAGATGTTTTTGTGGAAGGTTGTGATTCATATGTCTTTTGTGCTGAGCGGCGTTTTCTTTGCGCTGATGGATCGTATCGCCGCAGGGACTCCGGATCATTGAGAGTTTATAATTGACCTGGAACGTCGCCTTCACCTTATTCAGCGCCATGTTTGCGCTGGCCATAACGCCGGACGCCAGCGCCCTTGCTGTCGTTGCGCGTTCTGTGGGATCGGGTTTGGCGCATGCTTTCGTTACCACGCTGGGTATCATTGCCGGGGATTTTATTTTTATTTTTCTGGCTATTTATGGTCTCTGGTCCATTCAGGATTTGGTTCCCGAAGGATTGGTATTCGTCAAATACCTGGGCGGGGCCTACCTGATCTGGATGGGAATTGGATTGTGGCGTTCTCGACCCTCCGTTGAATCGTCGGATCAAACTGCGCAGACTTCCTGGGGCGGTGATTTTCTTGTCGGATTGTTGATTACCCTGGGCGATCCCAAGGCGATTCTTTTCTATATGAGTTTTCTTCCTGCGTTTATTGATTTAACCGCGATATCAATGCATGACGCGGGCCTCATCCTGTTGATCGCGGCGCTCGCCCTGGGCGCGGCGAAGACAGGATATGCGGTTTTGGCGTTGAAAGCGCTGAGCCTTTTAAATGATGGGGGAATGCAAAATACCCTGAACCGCTTCGCTGGCGCTACGATGGTGGGCATAGGCCTTTATCTTGCGATGAAATCCTGAACCGGCAGAGCGTTAAATTTTTGTTTCCTGCTGGTCGGGAAGGTGGCGGGAAATTGTTTCGAAGAAAAACAGCAATTCAAAGGGTTTGACAATGTAGTCGTTGAATCCCAGCTTGGCGGCGTTTTTGATTTCATTGCTCATGGCATTTGCGCTGAGGGCGATGATAGGAATGTTTTTGGTTTCTTCCTGACTGCGCAATCGTTTGAAGACCTCAAAGCCATGAATATCTGGAAGGTCGATATCAAGCAAAATCAAGTCTGGTTTTAGATCGAGAGCCATCTTCAGCCCTTCCTCTCCGGTGTCTGATATTGAGAGCGATAGCGAGTTAAAGTGAATCAGAATTTCCTGGACCAGTTTCTGGTTGGATAAATTATCCTCAATATAGAGAATTGTTCCATGTTTGTTTGTCAACATGGATACAAATTCCTTTGTGTCATCGCGAGTTGGCGTGGTCTGCAGATCGGAAGATTGGGCGATCGGGAGATACAGGGTAAACCGGCTACCTTTGTTTTCCTGAGTTTCATATTCCACGGAGCCGTTCATTTTTTCTGCCAGGTCTTTGCAGATAGCCAGCCCGATGCCCGTGCCTTCGGTGGTTGTTTGCTCTGCTCCCAAACGTTCGAAGGGTTTGAATAATTTGTTCTGATGGGTTGCCGAAATGCCGGGGCCGGTGTCTGCGACCGAAATGCCAATCATATCTTTTTTTGACGTGTCGCAGATCAATGTAACGGAACCATTCTTCTTGTTATACTTGATCGCGTTGGTGATCAGGTTGAGCAGTATTTGTTTCACCCGGGTGCGATCTCCCATCACCGTTCCTGAAAAATCACGAGGAATTATATTTTCTACCCGAATGTCCCGCTCGGTTGCCATTGATTGGGTGAGAAGGATCAGTTGTTCGGTTATGGCGTAAATTTCTATGGGTTCAATTGTGATCGAAAGATTTCCCGTTTCGATCTTTGCCAGATCAAGCACGTCATTGATCAAGTCCAGCAAGTGCCGGCTTGATTTTAAAATATGTTCAAGTACTTTTGTTTGTGTCTCTGTTTTGTCGGGGTCCATTTCCATCAATTGACTGAATCCCAGTATTGAGTTCAGAGGCGTTCTCAATTCATGGCTCATGCTGGCGAGGAATTCAGATTTTGCTAAATTTGCGCTCTCAGCGTCTTTGCGCGCCAATTGCATTTTATCTTCCATTTTTTTGCGTTCCGTAATGTCTCTACAGATGCCTGTGAACCAGGATTCATTGCCGACCTTTCCCTCGCTTACCGACAGATCCAGATGGAAGAGAGATCCGTCCTTTCGTTTCCCGATCACTTCGCGACCGATGCCAATGATCTTGGGGTTGCGAGTTCTGATGTAGCTTGAAAGGTATTCGTCGTGATGCTTCTTGTTTTCTCCTTCCATGAGTATCTTGACGTTTTGACCGACCACTTCCTCTACCGAGTAGCCAAAGAGTCGTTCCGATGCAGGGTTGAAACTCTGCACGATGCCTTGCTGGTTGATGGTTATGACCGAATCGACCACGTTATCCACCAGGGTATGCAGGAGACGTTCTTTTTCATTCAGCGTCTGGGTTTGATGGATGAACTTCTCTTGCGTCTTTTGCTGATGAAAAATCATCCACAGAGACCAGATGACAGAGAGAGTCAGTAAGCTGAAAATGAGGAAGAAAATTTTCTGAAGTTTGTGTAACGGAATATAAGCCTCAACAAAATCAAGCTCCGTGGTGATTCCGATCTGCATATCCGCCGCCCAGTCCCAGGCCCCGACCACCTTGACGCCGCGATAATCATTGTATCCGTCCACATCGTGCCCTGCTCGACCTTGAGTCGCTTCGCTTGCCATACGCGTGAGCGACCATTCACTCATCGGCGTCGAGCTTGTAAATCCCTGGGTCAGATCCCCTCCTGGATCGCGTATCTGGACGTTGAGCATGGACGTGGAACTGGGAGAGTCATCCAGTGTTCCTATTGATTTTAGAAAATTTTCGAAGCGGCTTTGGGTCAGTAAAGTCCCATTTTCATCGAACACATAATTTTCTCCCGATTCGCCAAAGCGGTTCAGAGATAAGATGTTGTTGAAATCGATTTCAGGTCGGATGCGAAACGCTAAAACCGCCGTCGCCTGACCGGATTTGTTGTAGACCGGAGTGGCGAAGAACATGGTCGGGAAACGATCATGCAACTTCCCATTGCTGTCTTTCAGTGGGATCTCACTCATGAATGGATGCGACATGACTTGCTGGCCATTCAGGGCGCGTTGTACAAAATCGCTCCTTGGGTTAGAGGGACGTTTTCCGGTTGCGGCATCGAGAAGAGCGAGCGTCTGATAACCGGTTGAGTCATAGATGACGAAACCGATGAACCCGTATTCTTTGGATGCGTTGCCCAATTCCCTGCGCAATAATTTTGCTTCAGGAGTATCCAGTATTTTTTCCTTTGCCCAGTCTTGCCCGTTAGATTTTTCGGTCAGCGAGAGAATGTTGTTTCGAATCGTTGTGTTTTCAGACAGGACAAGAACGTCCGTCAGCTTTTCCTGCTTCCATGAGCGAAGCATGGCGAGATTAGCGCTCAGAGTCGAATTCGTCTGTTTGATGATGGTCTTTTGGATTTCCTGTTTGACCACCCGATAACCCAGCAATGCGGTTAGAGACAGGCAGAAAAAGGCTATACATATATAAAGCAAGATTTGGGGGAATCTTGAGGAGAATTGATCTGTAGATATCGTATTCACGATAAAATTATTATAAGGGTGGTATGAAAATAAAATGCTATGCCACTAGTTTTAGGGTAAAGGTTTTTACACAAAATGGCATATGTTTTTTTCCGAACGGCAATTTTTTCTTAAGGAGGATTGAGGTGAATGCTTTGTTTTAGAGGGCTTTCATGTTTTAGAGACTAATAGCGTGAAAATTATGATCCAGCCTGTCAGTTCTTGTGAGATGGTTCTGGTTCTTGGTTTTGTTGTGGGAAAAAGGCTTTGAGTTAGAGGGGGTTTTTCTTTGAATAGTTTCATTGTAAGTCTTAGCCTGTTCAGGAGAGGCGATTATTGTATTGAGAGATATTCACAACTCCAATAGTAAATTACCGAATAGAATGGAATGTGTTGTGAATTAATACTATATTGTTAGGTGGATAGGTGAATTCTCAAAAACAAGCGGCCGAATCGAGGCAAGTTTTGTGCGGCCTTGCTAAAGAGGTGAGAATGATCAAGAGCGCGAAATGGATTGTTTCGTTGAATTTGTCCCTCCTTTTTTTCTCAGGTGCGTTGCTTACAAGCTATGCCGAAACGCCAGAGACTTCTTTTTCCCTACCAGAATTCCAAGCGACGTATTATTTCGACAGTCGGGACTACAACACGCTAAACATCCAGACCTCAATGGATCTCCCCCTTGGATTTGATTTCTGGGGTTTCACGGATATTCATGGGAATCAAAACGACCCGGACCGCCGCTTTGTTCCCGAACGATCTTTTATGGAGTACCGATTGAGACGGGACTTTAATCCGGAATGGGTTTTCGGAATTGAAGGCTTGGGATTTGAGCTGGAGTACAATGGTTTCGACGGTAAAGAGACCACGGCTTTGAGATACGGAATTCTTTACAAACATTCTCTATCATTCTTGTTCGATGATGCGAGCTGGTTGCAGTGGCGTTATCATCCCCTTGAAACCTTTGAGGAGGGGCAACAGGCGAGCGTGATTTTTCGCATGGGGATCGCGCCGGGTTTTTACCTGTCCGGTTTTGTGGATTATAATTTCGATCTGGATGGCAAGCCTGCCTGGGTCGCCGAGCCGCAGATCAACTATGAACTCAATGAGTTGGTAGATGTCGTTATGGAAATTCGCTACAACGGTTTTGAAGCGAGAAATTCTCAACTCAAGGGCTTTGGTCTGGCCCCTGGCTTTAAATTCAAATTTTGATCAAAGTTCATGGCTGAAATATCTGAAAAACAGATTTTTGACAAGCCCGATTCGCTCTGGAGGAGCCATCGAGAAAAGCTGGCATGGGTCATATTGATTCTCGATCTTGTGATCACATTCCTGTTTTGGGATTCGGTCAAAGAGGCAGTTTACAATGATGCAAAGACGCGTTTTGATTTCCGCGTCGAACAGATCCACGCTTCCGTAGATGAGCGAATGGCGACCTATGAGCAAATGCTACGCGGAGGGATCGGTCTGTTCATAGCATCCACTGAGGTAACGAGGGATGATTGGCGGACTTATGTCGAAGCTCTGGAAATGGAAGAAAGATTTCCCGGTATCCAGGGCCTCGGTTATTCCGAAGTGGTTCAGTCAGAAGAGAAAGAAGAACATACCCGTAAAATTCAAGCCGAAGGATTTCCCGACTATACGATAAAACCTTCCGGCGAGAGGGATGTCTACACGTCCATTATTTATCTTGAGCCTTTCAATCTGCGCAATCGCCAGGCCTTCGGTTACGATATGTTTTCGCAGAGCGTGCGCAGAGAGGCGATGGAGAAAGCGAGGGATACGGGAAGAACCGCTATTACCGGAAAGGTCACACTTGTTCAGGAAATCGACGAGGATGTGCAGAGCGGATTTCTAATGTATTTACCACTCTACAAAAAAGGTCTGCCGGTTGCCACCGAAGCGCAACGCCGTAACGCCATTCGAGGTTATGTTTATAGCGCTTTTCGTATGGGCAATTTAATGGCCGGTATTCTGGGGCCAAAGGCCGAGGATGTGGGTTTTAAAATATACGATGGCGGCGCTGTTCATGAAGAATCGCTCATGTATCGTTCGTACCGTTGGAACGGCGGTGAGCCGGAAAACTTGGACAATCATATCCTGCTTGCTGAAAAAACGATGGATTTATACGGGCGTCAGTGGACGGTGCAATACGCGTCGCTCCCCGGGTTCGAAGCTTCGATCAATAGTCATAAGTCGAATTTTGTGTTGGTTTTTGGCGGTATTTTCAGCGCGCTTTGTTTCTTTGTCATACACGGAGCCTTCACGACCCGCAGACAGGCGATTCAATATGCGAATGAAATGTTTCACGCATTGAAGGATAACGAAGAAAGATTGAGCTATGCCCTGGAAGGGACCAATGACGGATTGTGGGACTGGAATATTGAAAAAGCAGACGTTTATTTCAGCCCGCGCAGGATGAGCATGTTCGGCTACGAGCCTGGAGAGTTTCCTGCGGACGTGGAAGCCTGGAATCAAAAGATTCATCCTGACGACTTGCATGTAGCGATGAATGCGATGCAAGAACATTTGAATGGAGACACTCCGTTTTATCAGGCCGAGTACCGAATCAGATCCAAAAATGGGAGCTGGGTCTGGACGCTGGACCGCGGCAAGGTGGTGAAGAGGGACGCTCAAGGAAAACCCTTAAGAATTGTAGGGACGAATACCGATTTGAGCCTGCAGAAATTTACGGAAGAAAAATTAATGCTGGCGATCACTGAGGCGGAGCAGGCGAATCGAGGTAAATCGGTCTTTCTCGCCAATATGAGCCATGAAATTCGCACGCCGTTGAATGCGATTCTTGGATACGCGCAAATATTACTAAGGAAAGGTGGTTTTGATTCAGACACTACAAACGCTATCAAGACAATCGATCGTAGCGGCAACAACCTTCTAGGCCTGATTAACGAAATACTGGATCTGTCTAAAATAGACGCCGGTAAAATGGAAGTGAACGCTACGGATTTTGATCTTCAAGAATTGGTTCAAAATATTTCCGGGATGTTTGAAATGCGTTGCGAAGAAAAATCTCTCGCATGGAGGGTGGACGGAGTGACCGAGACCTGCGTGGTCTATGGGGATGAAGGGAAGGTGCGACAAATCCTGACCAATCTGATTGGCAATGCCGTCAAATTCACCGACTCCGGGAGCGTGTCTTTAAAAGTGACTCCTTTGCAGAATGATCTCTATCTCTTCGAGGTGGTCGATACCGGAAAAGGAATCCCGGAAAAAGATCAGGACGTTATTTTTGAACCCTTCCGACAGGAAACAGAGGGTTTTCAAAAAGGAGGGACCGGTCTCGGGCTGGCTATCTGTCAAAAGCAACTTGAATTGATGCATTCTGAATTGAATCTGGATTCGGAGTTGGGCAAGGGATCGAGATTTTATTTTGCGCTTAGCCTTCCGGCTACAAAAAATAGCGCCCCATTGAGAGTGGGAATCCATGACAAGGTCATGCATCTGGCAAAGGGCTACACGGTCAAAGCGCTGGTGGTGGACGATGTGGAGGAAAACCGCGAGGTTTTGAGTTCTCTTCTCGAAGTGATCGGGGCCGACGTGAAACGCGCCGTGAATGGGTTGGAGGCATTGCGACAGATCCGGCTCGATCCGCCTGATATTGTTTTCATGGATATGCGTATGCCGGTCATGGGGGGGCGGGAGGCCATTCTGGAAATACAAAAAGAATTTGGGCCGGAGAAGTTTAAAATTGTAGTCATCACAGCTTCTGTACTGGGGCATCAGGGGGGAGAATATAAAAAATTGAAGGTTCACGATTTCATTTCAAAGCCCTTTCGAGAAGAGCAGATTTTCTCGTGTTTGAAAAATCTTTTGGATATTGAATTCGAGTATGAACAGGAGAATGAGGATGACGAGACCGATAATGATTCGCTTGCGCCCATTATCTTTCTGCCGGAAGAAATTTTATTACGACTGACCACAGCGGCGGAGACTTGTAATATCACAGAGTTGGAGGAGATCGTTCTTGAATTGAATAGGGATGACGAGACGATTGAAAAGTTTTCAAACAGGCTTAAAGAATTGATGCGGGTTTATGATATGGAGAAGATATTAGAGTTGCTCAAAACCGTTCAAAAGCTGGGTTGATTGGCGGATATAGAATCATTGCCAAGCCAGTTTTAAGGCTATATTCTTTGTATATAACATGGCGTTTGTCCGTTGGCGCCCTAGCCTGGCTGTACAAATCTGATTAGACATAGAGTTAACAATTTCTTTTGGAAATTATTATGTACGATCTGAATAATTTTGGATTGAGGGAAATGACCTATTGCCAGAGAGAATTACGTCAAGCCGGGGAGGATGCTGGCACGATGGAAGAAGCGGCGAACCGCATCGTCCAGTTCTTGTATAATAACCTGATAGATGGCGAGACGGGTGAGAAGGCTTGCGAACTGGTGCGCTTTTTTAAAACGCACGATTATGCCGATCTGGATGAACGCTTGAAGGAAATCTCCCGCAAGGCGCTGAAAGCCGAAGATGCGCCAGCGAATTTAAAGTGCTTGACGCTTCTGGCATCGATGGGCGCCAAGGAGGAATGGAATTCTCGAAAAACGTCTGAAGGTCATCAGGCGATACCCTTGCCGACTGCAGACTTTGTCAACCGTCTGCCAATGGTTTCCAATTTATTCAAACAATTGGGTTTGGAAATTGGCGACGTGATCACGCCCCGCATTGATTTTTTTCTGGATAAGAATGAAGACAGTTACGGGGTTTTTTATGTGAGCGATGCGATCGATTCTGAGATGATTCCCGATCAGGAGAATTTCGTTAAGCCGAGAGGTATCCAATCTGTTTTGGGTTTTGGCGGCATTCTCCCTTCGGGCAATATTTTTACGACGCTCATGTTTTCTAAAGTTCCTATCACTCAGGCTACCGCAAATTTATTTGCAACCTTGGCCTTGTCGGTTGCCTATACGATAACTTCTTTTGAAGATAAAGTATTCAACGACGCTTAACAAAGTAGAAGCAATGGACGACCCCAAACTATTAAAATCACAGATAAATTCGCTGAAGAGATTGCTTGAGGTTCAGGAGGAAACGGTCCTTGAGCAAATGGATCAACTGGACAAGGCCCTGCGGCGGAATAAGCTGATTCTTAATTCTGCGGGAGAGGGCATCTATGGCCTGGATGTGCAAGGGAACACGACTTTTGTTAACCCAGCAGGCGCCAGGATGGTGGGCTACACGCCTGAAGAAATGATTGGAAAACCGCAACACGCCTTGATCCATCATACTTTTCCGGATGGGACTCCTTACCCCAGAGAACAATGCAATATTTACCTGGCCTTCAAGACAGGCAAGACCTGTCAGGAAAACAAGGAAGTTTTCTGGCGCAAAGACGGAAGCTGTTTTCCCGTTGAGTATGTGAGCACGCCGATTTACGAGGGAGCAAAGATTGTTGGGGCCGTTGTCACCTTCAAAGATATTTCGGAGCGCAAGGAAACAGAAATCCGTTTGCAAAGGGAAACGGATATCATCAGCCTCCTGCAGACAATCGGGGACAAGGCGAACAAGGATTTGCCGGTAAAAGAAGTCCTGATTTATGCCATGGAGCAAATTTGCGGATTGATGGGCTGGACGGTGGGTCATGTGTACTTATTGTCGAGTCCCGATTCGGAGATTCTGGAACCAACAGGCTATTGGTATTCGCCGGATCTCTCCCGCTATGCAGAATTCAAGCGCGTTACGGATTCCACCACTTTCCAGCCGGGAATGGGCTTGCCGGGAAGAGTGATGGAAAGCAAAAAAGTAGCCTGGATTTCCAACGTGCAGATGGATGATAATTTTCCTCGCAACAAGCGGTCAAATAATCTGTTGGTCAAAGGCGGATTTGCATTGCCCATATTGATTCAGCGAGAGGTCGCAGGCGTTCTGGAATTTTTTTCCGAAGAAATTTTTCAACCGGAGAGTAGTGACAGGGACCGTGTTTTTCAGGACGCGCTTTCCCAGATTGGCACTCAGTTGGGAAGGGTGTTGGAGAGACAACGATCTCAGGAAGAAACATTGAGGGCGAAGGAAATCGCGGAATCTGCCAACCAGGCGAAGACAAACTTTCTGTCCAATATGAGCCATGAGATACGCACTCCTTTGAATGCGATTCTCGGCTACACGCAAATCCTCAGAAAAAATGAGTCCCTGGATGCAGAGACACGGGACGCGTTGAAAACAATTCAGTCGAGCGGAAGCAACCTTCTGAATTTGATCAATGAGATTCTTGATCTTTCAAAGATTGAAGCTGGAAAAGTAGAACTGCACCCGGTTGATTTTGATCTGTACGAACTCATAGACGGCCTTTCCAGAATGTTTGAATTGCGTTGCAGTGAAAAAGCGATTGAGTGGATTGTCAGCGGCGTGAACCAGAGTTGCATCGTTTATGGCGACGAGGGAAAAATCCGTCAGGTTTTGGTCAACCTCATTGGCAACGCCGTGAAGTTCACCGATTCGGGCAAAGTGGAACTGAAGATAACGACTCTGGGGGGCGATGAGTATCAGTTTGATGTGACTGATACGGGACAGGGAATTCCTAAAAACCACCAACAAGTTATCTTTGAGCCGTTCCGACAGGAAGATGAAGGAATAAAGAAAGGCGGCACCGGCTTGGGTTTGGCCATATCGCAAAAGCAACTTCAACTCATGGGGGCGGATCTGGACCTGGAATCTGAATTGGGGAAAGGCTCTCGATTTTATTTCAAGATTCATCTTCCTCAATCCTCAAAAACGGAATTGGAGAAAGCCGAAGATTTTGACAATGCGGTGCGATTGTCTGCGGGATGTCATGTGAAAGCGCTGGTGGTGGATGATATCAAGGAAAATCGCGATGTTCTGAGATTGTTCCTCGAACACATCGGAGTCGAAGTGAGTTGCGCAGAGAATGGTCTGGAAGGTTTGGAGGCTGTTCGTAAAGATCCTCCCGATATTATTTTCATGGATATGAGAATGCCCGTTATGGATGGCGAGGAGGCGATTAATAAAATCGTCGAAGAACATGGGCGAGACAGGTTCAAAATAGCCGTGATCACGGCTTCGATTTTTGGATTTCAAGAGGGTAAATTTAAGGATTTGCCTTTCGATGACTTTCTTTCCAAACCCTTTCGAGACGAACAAATTTTTTCATGTTTGAAAAAACTGTTGAATGTTGATTTTGAGTATAAAGACGAATCGGAGTTGGAATCGCCTGCGGAATGTTTTGACTTGTCCGACATTTCCTTGCCTGAGGATTTGCTGAACCGACTCAAGATCGCGGCTGAGACCTATAGCATTACCGAACTGGAGAAGGGTCTGGCGGAATTACCCCCCGAAACTGAAGGCGTTGACCAACTGAAAACGAAAATCGACGGGCTGTTGAAAAGTTATAATATGGCCGGAATTTTAGAACTCCTGCAAGATGTGTCCCATTCCTCCTGAAGCTTCGTGATCTGCGGGAGCGTGGGGTCTTATTGAGCGCCTGCCGCTTGCAGTAGGTTTGCAATTTCTGAAAATCCCTCGCGCCGCGCATGTTGAAGCGGCGTCACTCCATCCTTGTCAGCGATATTCAGTTTGGCGCCTGCCGCTATCAGCGCTCGAACAATTTCCTGGTGTCTGGGACCTCCGTCGCTCAGCACAATCGCTTCGAGCAGAGCGGTCCATCCCAGATGATTCACATGGTCGATATCCATATCCGTTTCAAGCAAGAGTTTGACCGCCTCCACATGACCGCGCTCGCAGGCCGGTATCAGTGCGGTTCCGCCGTAGCGATTGTACAGGCTGAAATCGGGATTGGCTTGCAACATGCGTTTCAAAATCTCCAGCGAACCGTTCGCGCCCGCTAGAAGAAAAGGGCTGTCCAGTATCAAATCCTGTTCATTGATGTCTGAACCCGCATCGATCAGCAAGAGCGCCGCTTCCACATGCTCTCCCGCCACCGCCGTCAGCAGGGCGGTTCTCCCGCGCGCGTCCTTGCTATTCAGGCTCGCGCCCTCATCGATCAATCGGCGAAGCGAGGCGACGTCGTTGTCAGCCGCGGCCTGTATCAGTTCCCGGTCTTTAGCATTCATGGGAATGCCCCATTCCGCAAAAAGCAGTAGAGCGGCTACGATTCCAATGCACAGCGCCGAAAAGCGGGTCGTTCGAGACATGATGTAAGGTCCAAGGGTTTCATTTAAGGATTCATACTCCCCCATAGTGTAGCAAAAAAATGAATGTTCGCTAAACGCAGAGAAAGTCAGCGCTACAATAACTGAGAGCATTCATTTCGGTGAATAGTTTATTGGCAACCCATCGCGCATTTTGCTAGGATTTCAAATCGTATCTTTTAATCACAGGAATAACGAATGAGCGACTCGCACGGCGCGCAAGCGAAAGCCTACTGGAAGGAAACCATCCGACTCGTCCTGTCTCTTCTGGCGATCTGGTTCACCGTTTCTTTTGGGATGGCGATCCTGTTTGTCGACGAACTCGACACAATCCGCCTGTTCGGATTCAAACTGGGATTCTGGATGGCCCAACAAGGCTCCATCTATTGTTTCGTGATCCTCATATTCGTCTACGTCCGGCAGATGAACAAACTCGACCACAAATACTCAGTGGATGAAGACCGCGACGAGTTCATACCCGACGAAGACTATTACCCCGAACAAGACAGGCGCGAGTAAAACGGATGGACGTTCAGACCCTCACCTTTATTTTTGTCGGAGCCTCCTTCGCGCTCTATATAGGAATCGCCATCTGGTCACGCGCCGGAAGCACCGACGATTTTTACGTCGCCGGAGGCGGCGTGCCGCCGCTCGCAAACGGCATGGCGACCGCCGCCGACTGGATGTCCGCCGCATCATTCATTTCCATGGCGGGGATCATTTCATTCGTCGGGCGCGACGGCTCGGTCTATCTCATGGGCTGGACCGGCGGCTATGTCCTGCTCGCCCTGCTCATCGCCCCCTATCTGCGTAAATTTGGAAAATACACCGTGCCCGACTTTGTCGGCGACCGCTACTATTCCGACGCCGCCCGGCTGGTCGCCGTCGTCTGCGTGTTGTTCGTATCCTTCACCTACGTCGCCGGGCAGATGCGCGGCGTCGGCATTGTGTTCTCGCGTTTTCTGGAAGTCGATATCAACACCGGCGTGTTCATCGGAATGGGCATCGTATTTTTTTACGCCGTACTCGGCGGCATGAAAGGCATCACCTACACGCAAGTCGCGCAATACTGCGTGCTGATGTTCGCCTTCCTCGTCCCCGCGATATTCATTTCGCTATTGATGACCGGCAACCCCGTGCCCCAACTCGGCTTCGGCAGTACGCTCGCGGACGGTTCCAACATCTACCTGCTCGACAAACTCGATCACCTTTCCGAAGAACTCGGCTTCGGCGTCTACACCAGCGGCGCCAAATCCACCATCGACGTCTTTTGCATCACCGCCGCCCTCATGGTCGGCACCGCCGGACTGCCCCATGTCATCGTCCGCTTTTTCACCGTGCCCAAAGTGAGAGACGCCCGCATCTCCGCAGGCTACGCCCTGCTATTCATCGCGTTCCTTTACACCACCGCGCCCGCCGTTGCCTCCTTCGCCCGCGTCAACCTGCTCAACACCGTAGACAACGCCGCTTACGAAAGCGCCCCCGACTGGTTCAAGAACTGGGAGAACACCGACCTCATCGCCTGGGTCGATAAAAACGAAGACGGAAAAATCCAGTACCTCGCCGGAAGCGCCTTCACAGGCAAGCCCCAGTTCATCGAAGAACGCGGCGCAAGAGGCGAAAGGAAAATTTCCAACGCCCTCAGCGAAAATCAAAACGAACTCTATATCGACCGCGACATCATGGTGCTGGCCAATCCCGAAATCGCCAAACTGCCCAACTGGGTCATCGCCCTCGTCGCCGCAGGCGGACTCGCCGCCGCGCTCTCCACCGCCGCCGGATTGCTCCTGGTCGTGTCCACCTCCATCTCGCACGACCTGCTGAAAAAGATGGTCATGAAAAACATTTCCGATAAACAGGAACTGCGCTTCGCCCGCATCTCCGCCGCCGTCGCTATTATGATCGCCGGATACTTCGGGATCCATCCCCCCGGCTTCGTCGCGCAAGTCGTCGCCTTTGCCTTCGGCCTCGGCGCCTCGTCCTTCTTTCCCGTCATCCTCATGGGAATTTTTTCGAAGCGCATGAACCGCGAAGGCGCCATCGCCGGCATGCTCAGCGGTCTGAGCTTCACCGCCAGCTACATCGTCTATTTCAAATTCATCAACCCTGCCGCGAACACGGCGGAACACTGGTGGTTCGGCATCTCCCCCGAAGGCATCGGAACATTGGGCATGCTCCTCAATTTCGCCGTCTCCGCTCTGGTGAGCCGCCTCACCGCCCCGCCGCCGCAAGAGATTCGGGATATGGTCGACGATATCCGCATCCCCCAAGGCGCAGGCGCCTCCTACCATCACCACCTGAAGAAGTAAGTCTTCCTGCCGGTTCAATTTCGACTCTCCTCATAGGGGAAATAAAGAGGGTTGTCGGATTGCATAGCAGACAAAAAAAGGGTTTACGCTCTTCAGCGTAAACCCTTTTCTTATTTCATGGGCCCACCAGGACTCGAACCTGGGACCGACCGGTTATGAGCCGGGGGCTCTAACCAACTGAGCTATAGGCCCGAAACTTTCTTTAACCTTCGAGGAAGCTTCGCAGTTTCTTACTGCGGCTGGGGTGGCGCAGTTTGCGCAGGGCCTTGGCTTCGATTTGTCGGATGCGCTCGCGCGTTACCGAGAAATCCTGTCCGACTTCTTCCAGAGTATGCTCTGAATCCAGCCCGATGCCAAAACGCTTGCGAAGCACTTTTTCTTCGCGCGAGGCGAGGGTGGACAGCACCTTGAGGGTTTGATCCTTGAGGTTCTTTTTGACCACGGCGTCGATGGGGGACATGATCTTTTTGTCCTCGATGAAATCGCCGAGGTGGCTGTTCTCTTCTTCGCCAATCGGGGTTTCCAGTGAAATGGGTTCCTTGGCGATCTTGAGGACCTTGCGAACCTTCTCGACGGGGAGGGCCATTTTCTTGGCGATCTCTTCCGGCGTCGGTTCGCGTCCCAATTCCTGAACGAGGTGTCGGGAAACGCGGATGAGTTTGTTGATGGTTTCGATCATATGCACCGGAATACGAATGGTGCGGGCCTGATCGGCGATGGCGCGGGTGATGGCCTGGCGAATCCACCAGGTGGCGTAGGTGCTGAACTTGTAGCCGCGTCGGTATTCAAATTTGTCGACGGCTTTCATCAGGCCGATGTTGCCTTCCTGAATGAGGTCGAGAAATTGCAGGCCGCGGTTGGTGTATTTTTTTGCGATGCTGACGACGAGACGCAGGTTCGCTTCGGCCAGTTCGCGTTTCGCGGTTTTATCTTTAACGCGACCGCGGGCGATGGCGCGAACTGTCGCCAGCAGTTGGTCTTTGGAGGTGGAGGTTTCTTTTTCGATTTTCTTCACCTTGCGTCGACCGCTTTGCGCCATTTTGATGTGGTTCTCATACTGCGCTTTGGTGATCAATTTACCTTTTTTGGTCTTGTAGGATTTCTTTTTGGTCCAGTTGTTGGACAGTTTTTTGATGTCTGCCAGGGATTGACCGAGTTCTTTTTCGAGCTGGCGTTCCTGTTTGCTGGCTTCGCGGAACTGAGCGGCGACTTCGTAGATTTTTTCGATGATGCCGTCCATCACGTCGTTGCTGAGGTTGGTTTCGTGGATGAGCTGTTCCATAGCTTCCTGTTGTTCTACCAGCTTCTTGTCCCAGGTGGCTTTGGTTGCTTGTGAAATTCGCGCGGCGCCGAGTCGTTCAAGAACCTTGTTGAGTTTCTGGCTCTGGGTTTTGATACTGCGAACGGTTTTCTGAAATTTCTTGATCTCGTCTTTATCGGAGACGACTTTTCCCTCTTCAGCTTCGACGGCTTTGATGATATCAAAAATGCCGATCTCGCCGGTTTTGACCTGTTCGCCGAGCGCTTCGATTTCTCGGACGGTGATGGAACAGTTGGCGACGGCGGAAAGCACTTCGTTTTGCCCTTCTTCGATCAGCTTGGCGATGGTGACTTCGCCTTCGCGGGTGAGCAGGGAAATGGTGCCCATCTCGCGCAGGTACATACGGACGGGATCGTCGATATTAGCAGAATCGGTTTTAGTTGCGACTTCGTCGTCGGAGGAGGAATCCTGATCGTCGTCGTCGCTGTCGCCTTCTTTCGAGGCGATCAGTTTTTCGCCTTTCGCGGCGTTGTCTACGATGACAATATCGTTCTCTCCAAACAAGTGCATCAGGTCGTCGATCTGCTCTGGAGCCACCACGTTGGCGGGAAGCACGTCGTTCACTTCCTCATACGTCAGGTAGCCTTTTTCCTTCCCTTGCGAAATCAGTTGATTGATTTCTGCGACCTCTGTGATCTTGTTATCGTTTGCCATTGGCGGTTTTTCTCCTTCGTAGGGTCTTCTGGGTTGCTGTTTACGTTTTAATCGTTGTTCACCCTGCTTTGAGGGCGGTTTCCAAATTCCTGAGTTTGATTTGTAATTCCCGCGACTCCTGCATCTGCCCGGCTTCGAGGGCGTGATTGCGTTGTCGCTTCAGTTCTTTAATCGCTCCTTCTGCGGCGCTTCGCTTGACGGCTTGTATGCAGTCTGCGGCGGCGCGTTCCTGATCTTCAAATTCGATCGGCGCCAGGCCGATTTGCGTGATCTGTCGGGCCGTTTCGGGATCTTCCGCCTTGTCGAGCGCGCGATCCAGAAGAACGGGGACGCTGGCGTCGATCATTTCATAAACGACCTGGGCTATTTGCCGCAACTGCGGATCCTGAAATTCCCCGACGGAAACGCGCGATCGTATCGTGCGAAGCGTCGTTTCATTGCCGGACATGAGCAAATGAATCAGATAAAGCTCTGGATTGGGCGGCGCCGTTTGCGTTTCTTTGGGAAGCTCGGGTTGGGGGCGCGTTGAATGAAATTTCTTCCTCAACTCAGACATCAGCGCGCGCTCATCCAATTTTGCTTTTTCCGACAAAAACTTGGTCCATTCCACGCGTTCCACAGAATTGCTGATTTGAGCAATCAGCGGAAGAACCCGTTTTGCGACATTTGCGCGCCCATTTGGGCTAGATGTGTCCTCCTGAGCAATGGCCTTTATAATATAAGATTCAAGAAATGGCTTTGCGTTCCTAACTTCTTGTAAAAAACTTTCTTTTCCAAATTTCAGGATATAAGAATCGGGGTCGTGTCCATCTGGCAGGCAGAGGATTTTCACGTTCATGCCCTGGCTCAGTAGCAGGTCGAATCCTTTTTCGGCGGCGGCCTGGCCGGCGGCGTCTGAATCGAAGACGAGGGTGACGTTGGTTGAAAAATTCTTCAAAAGCTGGATTTGCAGAGGCGTCAGAGCGGTGCCGCAGGTTGCGGCGACATTGAGAATATCGTTCTGAACGGCGCGCATTTGATCGAAATAGCCTTCGACCAGCAAGGCGTGATTCTCTCGTCGAATCGCGGTTTTTGCGATGTCGAGGCCGAACAGGAATTTACTTTTCTTGTAGAGCGGCGTTTCCGGCGAATTCAGGTATTTGGGAATGTTGTCGTCGCTGATGGCGCGTCCGGCAAAGCCGATGATAACGCCTTGCATGTCTTTCAATGGAAAAATCACGCGGTCGCGGAAGCGGTCGTAATAATTATTGCGCTCGGCGCTTTTTTTGAGAAGCCCGGCGTTTTCCAGAAAATCGAGATCGGTGAACTGTTTTTTTTCAAGATTTTGTTGAAGAGCGGACCAGGCGGAGGGGGCGTAACCGATCTGGTAGCGCGCCAGCAATTCCCTGTCAAAGCCGCGTTTTTTCAGGTAGTCGAGCGCTTTTGAGCCCATTTTCGGGTCGGACAGACAGTTTTCATAAAATTGCCGGGCCTGTTGGTTGACCTTGCGGATTTTTTCTTTCTCCGAGGGTTCGGATCCGATGGAACCTGCGTCGCTTGGAGAAGGAATGGTGACATGAACTCTCTGGGCCAGGTTTTGTACGGCTTCGAAGAAGGAGAGGTCTTGCGTTTCCATGACGAAGCGAAACACATTGCCGCCGGCCCCGCATCCAAAACAGTGGTAGACCTGCTTGTCCGGGCTGACGGAGAATGAGGGCGATTTTTCCGAATGGAAAGGGCAAAGCCCTTTCATGGAATTGCCGGCTTTTTTGAGTTGCACCACGTCGGAGATGATTTCAACGATATCGGCTCTGGACCGAATCTCATCTAGAATATGGTCGGGGATGCTGTGTTTCACTCGTGATTCCGTTGTGTTATTTGCCGGGAAAACCGGATGATTCTTTAAGAGTGCGGCTGAAAATCTGAAGGGCTGTATTCAGCCGTTCAAAAATTCGAGAGCCAGAGATTTAATAGCGGCGCTATCCGCTTTTCCTTTAAACTCGGGAATCGCAATTTTCATCACTTTCCCCAAATCCTTGGCGCTCGCGGCGCCGGATTCATCAATGATGACTTGAATGCGCGCTCGCAATTCTTCTTCCGAGACCTGTTCAGGCAAATAATTTTGTAGAATTTCAACTTCCAGTAGTTCTTTTTCGCTCAGGTCGAGGCGCTTGCCTTTTTGAAACAATTCGGCGGCCTCTTTGTTTTTCTTAATCTGGCTGGCAATCAGGGATACGATTTCATCGTCGTCCAATTCTCTCTTGGCTTCGATTTCCTTGTATTTGATTCCTGATCGGATTCCGCGGATGGTATTGAGTTTTAGGGCGTCTTTGTTTTTTTGCGCCGTCTGGAGATCCGCTTGAAGTCGTGCTTTTATGCTCTGCAATGGTTTGAGTCCAAAACTCAAAATATAGGGCGTAAACCCGGTTTTGTCAACACTGGCGTGGGAGATTTCCGTTCTTTTAAGTGAGTTTTATTGAGTGGGGAGCTTTGATGAAAGCATGCCTGGTGAATTGGGGCCTGCCCGGAAAAATCTGAAGCGATATAGTACGCGAAAATTCAATACAGAAGGTGGTTCTTCCGCAATTCCAGAAACGCGTCGCTCTCCTCGCGCCAGGAGTTTCTCATCGCTTCGAGATCGAAGGCTTCCTTGATCCAGCGGGTACGGAATTGATCGTTGCCATAAAGCAGGTCGATGGCGAGTCGGTCGCTGACAAATTCATAGGCTTCGGTGCGCCATGAAAACTTGCTTTCATAGAGATTGCGGATGACATGAATGATGCCGAGTCCCGTTGCGAGAGGCGCGAATCGCTTGCGATCCATGACGTGGATCTGGACGCCGCCGCAGACCTGGCCGGACCATTTCTGGAACATGGGCTTGAAATAATGCGGGCGGAAATAGACTTCGGACAGGCGCAGGGACTGGAGGGCTTTGGCCAGTTTGTGGGCGTCGATGAAGGGCGCGCCAATCTGTTCGAAGGGCAGGGTGGTGCCGCGTCCTTCCGAGAGGTTGGTTCCTTCAAGCATGCACATGCCGGGATAGACGGTGGCGGTGGACAGGGTGGGCATATTGGGCGAGGGCGGGGTCCAGGCCAGACCGGTCTGGTCGAACCAGTGTTCCCGCTTCCATTGCGACATGCTGATGACGGTCAGGTCGCACTGGATGTTGAATTCTTTGTTGAAGAGTCTGGCGAGTTCTCCTGCCGTCATGCCATGCCGGTTGGCGATGGGGTAGCGCCCGACGAAGGAGCGCCATGCGTCGCCCACGCGGTTGCCTTCAACGTCCACGCCGTTGATGGGGTTGGGGCGGTCGCAGACGATGATGGGGATGCCCGCCTCGCCGCATCGTTCCATACAATAGGCCATGGTGTAGATGAAGGTGTAGTAGCGCGAACCGATATCCTGAATGTCGAAGATCAGGCAATCCAGATCCTTGAGGTCTTCAATGCGGGGCGCGAGCGACGATTCCTCCTGACCGTAGAGGCTGATCACGCGCAGTTGGGTGGACGGATCAACGTCGTCGTCTACGGAGATCATGTCCTGGTCCACGCCGTACAAGCCGTGTTCCGGCGCGAAGAGTCGCTTGAGCTGAAGGTCTGGAAGTCTGCGTATGGCGTCGATGGCGTATTCGCCGGTTGCGGTTCGGCTGGTCTGGTTGACGACCAGCCCCACGCGCATGCCGGGCAGGTAACGTTTGGGTTCTGCTATCAGACGATCTATACCGGTCAGGAGAGGAAGCATTGCGACTCTGGGTGGAGTGTGGGACTAGGTGAATTTAAAACCTTTGTTCAGGACGACGAGGTTGGATTCCGGGTCTACAAAAAAACGGTTTTCGTCTTCGTCGATGTCGTAGCCGATGGTTGTGTTGGGCGGTACGGTGACGTCCTTGTCGATGATCGCCATGTTGATCTTGCAATTTTTTCCGATGTTGACTCGATCCATGATGATCGAATTTTGCACCAGAGAGCCTGACTCGACGACGACTTGTCGGCAAATGATGGAATCTTCCACTTTGCCGCCGCTGATGATACTGCCTTCCGAAACGATGCTGTTGAGAGCATGGCCGCAATGGTCTTCATCGTTGAATATGAATTTTGCGGGCGGACTGTTCGCCAAAGTCGAGCGGATGGGCCATTCGTTATTGTAGAGATTGAAAACGGGGGAGATGCTTTTCAAATCCATATTGGCTTCCCAGAATGATTTCAGCGTGCCCACATCTCTCCAGTACCCGGTTTCCCTGGGGTGCGATCCGGGAACCTTGTTGGAGGCGAAATCATAAGCATAGACGCGGTCGGTCTTGAACACTCTGGGCAGAATGTCTTTTCCAAAATCGTGCGAAGAGTCGAGGTTGGAAGCGTCGTCATACAGATTCTTGATGAGAAAATCCGTGTTGAAAATATAGTTTCCCAT
Organism: Candidatus Nitrohelix vancouverensis; assembly: GCA_015698305.1. NCBI lineage: Bacteria > Pseudomonadati > Nitrospinota > Nitrospinia > Nitrospinales > Nitrospinaceae > Candidatus Nitrohelix > Candidatus Nitrohelix vancouverensis. The sequence goes on along the minus strand of CP048620.1, from coordinate 3,270,454 downwards.
GGAAACGTAGGCCATGTCCTGTTGCGAGGGAATGGGCTTGGGGCGTCCGGGTTTTTCCTTGAAGCCGACGACGCGGTGTTTCTCGTCGGTCTGCAAAACGCCAAAGGATTTCGCTTCCTTGATGGGAACGGGAATGGCCGAAACCGTCATGTCGGCTTTTCGTTGAATATGAAAATCGATCATTTGGCGAATGTCCATCTGGTAAATATGATCGGCGCCAAACACCAGAATCATATCGTAGCCTTGATTTTCAAACAGGTTGACGTTTTGGTAAATCGCGTCGGCGGTTCCCCGATACCAGCTTTCGCCGGTTTGCTTCTGCGCGGGGACGGGCAAAATAAAATGGTCGGGCAACAGGGAACTGAAACGCCAGCCCTCTTGCAGATGTTCCGTCAGGGATTGCGATTTGAACTGGGTGAGAACGTAGAGGGAATAGATTTTTGAATTGATGAAATTGCTTAAAACAAAATCTATGATTCGATATTTCCCGCCGAATGGGACGGCGGGTTTGGCCCGTTGGCGGGTCAGGGGAAACAGGCGGCTTCCTTCGCCCCCGGCCATGATCATACCCAGAATTTTCATGATTCAAAGGAGAGTTGAGTGTATTTGACTGAACACGGAAAAAACAGGCCCGTTTAATGTGACGAAGGATATCACAAGGGGAAACGAATGTTAATGATTGTCTTGCGATAAAAAAAGGCCCCGGTCGGATGACCGGGGCCTTCGATACAGCTGAGTTGCGGGGCAACTTACATCATGCCGCCCATACCGCCCATGCCACCCATACCGCCCATGCCGCCCATACCGCCGGCGGGGCCATGTGCATGACCATGGTCGTCTTTGTCTTCCGGCAGATCGGAGATCATCGCTTCGGTGGTCAGCATCAGTGAAGAGATGCTTGCCGCGTTTTGCAATGCGGTGCGAGCCACTTTTGCAGGATCGATGATGCCGGCTTTGATCATGTCAACGTACTCGTCGTTGCGCGCATCATAACCGTTGGAACCTTTCAGGCCCTTGACCTTCTCGGCGATGACGGTGCCTTCGAGGCCCGCGTTGAGAGCGATTTGACGAATCGGTTCTTCCAACGCGCGACGGATGATCTTTACGCCGAGCATGTAGTCGTGCTCGCCGGTGATCTTGTCGAGAGAGGAAAGGGTGCGCAGGAATGCAACGCCGCCGCCGGGGATGATGCCTTCTTCAACCGCCGCTCGGGTCGCGTGCAATGCGTCTTCAACGCGCGCTTTCTTTTCCTTCATTTCCGTTTCCGTCGCCGCGCCTACTTTAATGATAGCGACGCCGCCGACCAGTTTGGCGAGACGTTCTTGAAGTTTTTCGCGATCGTAATCGGAAGTGGTCTCTTCGATCTGATTGCGGATTTGCTTCACGCGGCCTTGAATGTCAGAGGCTTTGCCTTTGCCGTCGACGATGGTGGTGTTTTCCTTGTCGATGGTGACGCGCTTGGCTTTACCGAGATCGTCGAGGGTGACGTTTTCGAGTTTCACGCCAATGTCTTCCGTGATGACTTTACCGCCGGTCAGGATGGCGATGTCGTTGAGCATGTCCTTGCGACGGTCGCCAAAACCCGGAGCCTTGACTGCAGAGACGTTCAGGGTGCCGCGCAGTTTGTTGACAACCAGAGTCGCCAGCGCTTCGCCTTCGATGTCTTCAGCAATGATCAAGAGGGGTTTGCTTCCTTTTGCGACGAGTTCCAGAAGCGGCAACAAGTCTTTCATGTTGGAGATTTTTTTCTCGTGGAGCAGGATGTAAACGTCTTCCATCGCGCATTCCATACGCTCGGAGTCAGTCACGAAGTAAGGGGAGAGGTAACCGCGATCGAACTGCATGCCTTCCACGATTTCGAGAGCCGTTTCCATGCCTTTTGCTTCTTCAACGGTGATAACGCCGTCTTTGCCGACTTTATCCATCGCTTCAGCGATGATGTCGCCGATTGCGGTGTCGTTGTTAGCGGAGATGGTGCCAACCTGCGCGATTTCGGTTTTGTTGCGAGTCGGTTTTGCTTGCTTGCGAATTTCTTCGATGACTTTAACGACTGCATCTTCAATGCCGCGTTTGATATCCATCGGGTTTGCGCCTGCGGTTACGTTCTTCATGCCTTCGCGGAAAATCGCCTGGGCCAGAACCGTTGCCGTCGTCGTACCGTCGCCGGCATTATCGGAAGTTTTGCTGGCCACTTCGTTGACCATCTGCGCGCCCATGTTCTCAAAAGGATCTTCCAACTCGATTTCCTTGGCAACGGTCACGCCGTCTTTGGTGATGGTGGGAGAACCGAATTTCTTGTCGATGACCACGTTGCGGCCTTTGGGACCGAGGGTCAGTTTAACGGTGTCAGCCAGCTTGTTGACGCCGGACAAGATTTTGTGTCGCGCATCCTGATGATAAATAATTTGTTTCGCCATTGAGTCCATTCTCCTTAGTATTTAAAAATTAACTATTAATTTGAGTTCTTAACAGGGTTCCGCTGGAGCTTTTAGTCAATGACTCCCAGAACGTCGTCTTCTCGCATCAGAAGGTAATCTTCGCCGTCTACTTTGATTTCGGTGCCGGCATATTTGCCGTAAAGAACCTTGTCGCCCACTTTCACTTCGAGTTTAACGGGCTTTCCGTCGTCGCCCACTTTGCCTTTGCCTACCGCTTTGACGCGACCTTCGATGGGTTTTTCCTTGGCTGAGTCGGGGATGATGATCCCGCCCTTTTGAACTTCTTTCTCCAAAATGGGTTGAACCAGAATACGATCTTGAAGAGGTCGGATTTTCATTAAAGTCTCCTTTAAAAAAGTGTTAAAATCCAGGTTGATGGTTTAAATAATGGAAAATATCGATATCATCCAATATTCCCTGATTGAAATATTCAGGAAACACCTTGAAATTTAAGGTTTTATGGGGTGTTTGGATTCGTTTCCGGCGTTTTTCCGTATTTAGCGCTCATTTGAAGAGAGCGCTAACTATATATAATGCCAAATCTTAAATGCAAGGCGGGGGTCAACTTTTTTGAAAAAAATATGAAAAAAACACCAACTAGCGATATTGAAGTGTTTCCGAACCCTTATCCGGGGCGGGAATATGAAATTGATATGGATTGCCCGGAGTTCACCTGCCTGTGCCCAAAAACCGGGCAACCGGATTTTGCGGATATACAGATCACTTATGTTCCGAGGGATTTATGCATTGAGTTGAAATCCCTCAAGTTGTACCTGTGGTCCTTTCGCGATCAGGGGGCTTTCCATGAAAAAGTCATCAATGAAATTCTCGATCATCTGGTCGCGGCATGTCAGCCGGTCTGGATGCAGGTGGTGGGCGATTTCAACGTGCGCGGCGGAATTCATACCACCATCACCGTCGAACATGTGGGCAAGCCGGTGAAGCGGTCTGCGAAAAAAATACCAAAGAAAAAAATCAATTGAGGCGGTTGCATGTTGGTTCGAAAAGGCGAATGCCATCAGTGCGGGGAGTGTTGCCAGTCGGTGAATATGACGGTGGTGCGGGATGTAACGCTCCGGCAACACGGTTCGCTTGACGAACTGAAACGCTACATGCAGTTTCGCGGCATTCGCGTGGTGGGAGAGGATATCGAAAACAATCACCTCTTCTACACGCTCGATGTCCCTTGCTCGGAATGGTCGGATGAAGCAGGGTGCCGGGTTCATGGAACGCCGGAAAAACCCCTGCTCTGTTTGAAGTACCCCACGCAACCGGACGGCATCGAGGCTTGCGGTTATCGCTTCGAGGAGGAATCAATCTTCCCGGAATCGGGGCGTTGAGTTGAACGGTCGTCGCGCTATCTATTTGGGAAGGCGAAATTGAGCAGGTTTTTGATCAGTTGCTCCGGCTGGCTCACCGCCTTGGGGTCGATGAGTACGCCGACCGCCGGTTTTTCCCAGGGGCCTTTGACGGTCAGGTAAACGGCTTTCTCCAATTGTCCGTCTTGCAGGATGGGGCCCAGATCGGGCAGGGGCGCGGCGATTTGCTTGAGCAGTTCCATGGGCAGTCCCCTCACTTCAGCGTTGAGAGTGCGTTGGATCAGATGCGCTTCGCCTTTGGCTTTCAGGTGAATTTTCTTCTCGAGCAAATGCAGGTTGTCCGTTCTCACGCGCCCCCGCTGGATATTAAAATCCCCTCCGAATTTCTCAAAACCCAGTCCTTCCTTGAGTAGCGTCGTTCCCGCCGAAGGTTTTAAAAAATGCAGGACCTCGCCCCAGGTTTCCAGCGGCAGGAGTTTCCCTTGCGCCAGTTGAATCTGGTTTTGCCCGCTCAGCGATTCGAGCAGGAGTTTTGTCGCGTCCATTTTTGCGGGAGTGTTTTTATCTTTTGGAAGCGTTCCTTGTATGCGGCCTTTGAAGCTCGCCCCTCCGCGAATGCGTTGCGGCGAAAAATCTTCGAGGCGTAGATCGTCGCCCTGATACTGTGCGGAAAATTTCGACGAACTTTGTTCGAGTTGACCGCTGAAAGTAACCTGCCCGTGCGCGGGCTGGATGCGTCCGTTCTCGGCGCGTATTGTTTTGCCGTCCCAGAGCCAGTCAGCCTTCAGGTCTTTGAGAGCGATTTTCCCCTGTTCGATCCCTTCCAGAACGCTATGGGCGCTGGCCTGGTCGAGTCGGGGCGCCTTGAGATCAACGCGCAGGGATTGGACGCTCAACGGTTCCGCAGACAGCTTGGCGCGCAAGGCTTGTCCGCTGAGAGTGGCTTTCAGCAAAGGCGCTCCGTTGGATGCGCCGGGCGTGGCTTCCAATGAAAATGTCATGGCGTCCAGTCGATTTTCGGATACCAGCAGTTTGGCGGCAGAGGGAGGCAAGAAGGCTTTGAAAACTTCGAGTTGGTCGAGCGATGGATTTTTCGATTCCAGGTCGAGTTTGAGCAGAGCGTTTGCAGACAGGAGATCGACGCCCTTGAGACTTCCCTGTAACTGGAGATCGCCAGGACGCAGGTTCAGTTGAGAGATGGAGACATCCAGTCGGTCGGGCGTCCGCTGAATGGACAGCGCGCCGGAAAAGCGAACGGGAGCGACGGATTCCTTGCCGTTATTGACCTGGATGATTCGTATTTCCCCGTTATCGACTTCGAGTGAATCGACATTGAGGTGGATTTGCCGGAGCCTGAACTGCGCGACCTTCCAATGCAATTGTTCCGGGCTTAAGGGTTCGGCTTTAGGGGCGTCTTTCTTTTGCGGGGCTTCTGTTGACGGTGCGGGTGGGGTGGAAGCGGGGTTGAGGTTCAGGTCTATGGAGGGGCGACTCAAAACAGCTTTTTTGATTTTGATTTCGCCGTTGAGCAAAGGGCTCCATTCAAGTACCAGATTGAGGTCTCCGGCGCCAAACAGTTTGCGCGAGAGATCTTTGGTTTTCACTTGAAGGCCTTCGCAACGCAGTCCCAGTCCGCCGCTCAATCCCAGCCCTATTTTTTCAAAATGAATGTCCAGTCCGGTTGACTGGGACAGTTGTTTTTGAAGCGGATCGCGGTATTGTTGCAGGTTGGCAATGAAGAAGAGAGCGACAGAACCGGTTGCCAGGAACAGCGCAAGTAATACGACCAGAACGATTTTCCCTTTACGTTTGGGAGCTACAGGGGGAACTTCTGGCGGAACGCTGGTCGACATGGGGGACCTCGGGTTCATTGTGATTTCTCAATGCCGGAAGGGGAGTTACAGAAGCCTTCCTGCAACTGTGAAAGAAGGGGCATTACCTTCTCTATATCAAGGTTAGTTGAAATATCCAAAAAAGAAAATGATTTAGTGAACTTTTCGGAAAGGGTAGGTATGGGAATTGGGGAGATTGCAGAAGAAACGCTATTGAGGGTTGCGCTGGGAGAGGAGGGGCAAAAAAAACGGGAAGGAACTCTTGGAGTTCCTTCCCGCCTGATTCTGTAACGATTGTCTGCGCTTGCGTCTCTTAGAAGCCCAAACCGCCGTGGCTGGAGCCTACCATACAGACCAGCATCGGCAAAGACAACCATGCGTTGGTGCGACTTGCGAGAAACGCATGTCGTTTCGCTTTCGCCAGAGCGTCGCCTTCCAACTCGCCTGCAATGATTTTTTTCTGATTCGGCCAGATAATGAACCATACGTTACCCGCCATAATGACGCCCAACAGCATACCCATGTGAATGAGTCCCGGCGTTCCCCGTCCTGCCGCATAATACACCAGGCCCGTGATTACCGTGAGCAAGGCCGTGTAGCGGAAGTAGAAAAGGGCCTTGGGAAGAATGATCTGTGTGTACGGCTTAGCCGCTCCAGCCTCAGTCATTTTTGGCATGGATTGAACTTGGATCATATTGAAAAAATACAGCAAGCCAATCCAGAAAATTCCGAACAATACATGAAGAAATTCAAGAACCCACATTTAGTTACCCGCCCCTTTCTAAATAAAATTAATCGTTGTCTAGCTGTCCCCTAAACGTTTCATAATGAGATGGTCGTTTTGTCCCTAAAGATTCAGCTTTTATGAAAAAAATTGGCTGTTTGTCCTATAGCCCCACAAAAAAGTTTCTCAAAGCGTTTCAGTTAAGCCCGAGTTGACAGATTTTAATCCAATTATTCTAGGAAATCTCTTTAAAAATCAAGCTGTAAAGAAGCCAGGCGCAGGCCAGCAGGTTGACCCCGAGCAAAATCAAAGCCCATTGGGATACGGCGGGGAGGGGGGCTGTCCGCGTCGGAGCCTGCGTGTCGCGTTGTTTTGCAGGATTGTGTCGGAGCGTTTCGTTTTCATTTTCCAGAAATTGCACTTTTTGCTTTAATTTTTCAACCTGATCCCGTAGCTGAAGACGTTCGACCTTGAGCCGTTTGGTTTTCTCGATTTCACGGCGCAGGGCGTCTTCCGGTCCCAGGGTGACGCCTTCTTGTTCGGACAGGTCCAGCCAGTCGTCGTCTTCCATGGCGTTTAGCGAGTGGATTGGATGAATTGATCGCTGGCCTTTGTCAGCAATTCGAGCGTTTCCGGCGTGAGTTTTAAATCGCCCGCTTTGGAAAATTCCCTGATTTGATCCGGTTTTCTGGAACCGACAATGGCGGTTAGGATGTTTGGTTGAGCGAGAACCCAGGCGATGGCGATTTCGATGGGAGCGCGCCCGATGTCCCTGGCGATAGTCTGGATTTTTTCATACAGGCGTTTGCCTGCGCTGAAGCGGGGCTCCTGATAAAAGCGGTTGGAAGCGCGGGCGGGGAAATTCTGATCTTCCTTGCTGAAACGCCCGGCGAGAAAGCCCTGACCGGTGGGCGAAAAGGCCATGTAGGGCAAACCTTCGCGCTGGCACAGGCTTCGCGTTTTGCCCTCGTACTCTCTGCCCAGCAAACTGTAGGGAACCTGATTGATGGAAAAATCGCTGAGCGAATCGCCCAGCCGTTGCAAGTCATTGGCGTGGAAATTGGACAGGCCGATGGCGCGGGCTTTGCCGCTATCGCGCAGGGAGCGCATGATATCTGCAAGTTTTTTGCTTTTGTCGGGACTGTCGAAATAGGAGCCGGGCCAGTGCACCAGATAGACGTCGACGTATTCGCGATTCAGCGCTTTGAGGCTGGCGTCCAGACGTTTCTGGTAATCGTTGAGAGTCAGTTCGGCGTCGGGCCAGATTTTGGAGATGACGACGACCTCGTCTTTGCGGGAGCCAAGGGCGCGACCGAGACGTCGTTCTGATTCGCCGTCGCCATAGCCTTCGGCGGTATCAAAAGCGGTGATGCCGCAGTCGAGGGCGGTGCGGACAGAGGCCTCGGCTTCCTGTTCTGTGCAAAGGTCGCCCCAACCGCCGCTGGGCGCGATCTGCCAGCATCCGAAGGTGATGGCGCTCCATTGTTTGCCGATTTCAGAAAACCCGGTCGTTTTCATGCGACTCACTTCTCAGGGTTTGGGGCCTGCTTCTTCCTCGTTTTCATCATCCTCATCCTCGTCGTCTTCGGTGCTGGTTCTGCAGATAACGAAAAAACCGATTATCAGGAGGACGCTGGCGACCATGGTAAGAAGAATGTCCATGGCGGAAACCTTAAAACGGTTTGATGGTTGCCAGGTAAATCATGCCGCCCGCGATCAGGAAAATACCGATGTGAACCTGCATGGCGTATTTTTTCGGGAGCGTGTCTTTTTCAATCTGCTTGCCGTTGAGAAATCCGAGCGCGATCAATACGGCGAGCAGAACTAATTTGACGACGATCCAGTTGGATTCGGAAAACACCTGGGTCTTGACGGCAAGGTACATTCCCGAGAGGACGGTGACGCCAAGAATCGGATAATAGATGAATTTATGAATGCGTTTCTGGATTTTTTTGATCCCGGCGATTTCTCCTTCGCCTTTCAGGCGCAGTCTGAATACCACCGATAAGGATTGCAGGAACAGGGTTCCTACGACCAGGCACATGGACAACATGTGTAAAGTAAGAAAAAAGTTTTTCACGATAAAAAATAGGTTGGATGATGAATTAGATGGATTCCCCGGCGGGGGCTGTATCCTTGTTGCTCCAGTATATTTTACTCGAGGAGACCAGCGCGGCCCCGATACCGCAATAGATAGCGGCGACGACGATGTAGCCTCCCAGATAGGTATTGTAATGGCGCATGAGAAAACCCACGCCCATCATCGCGACGATTAAAAAATAAAAGGGCGTCGTGAAGATATTGTGCAGTTTCACGGGTTCTTCGAGCGCTTGAATTCTGGTTTTATTGCGTCGCGCAGTTTTGGTCAAAACAAATTTTCCCTTGAACCAGCCAATGACCAGCCCGGCTGTGATGGAGACGGCGACGGCGGTCTGGGTGGCGTGTTGTTCGTCCACCGCCAGACTGTAAAGCAAAATTCCCCGGAACACGAGAAAGGCTCCGATGACGACCCAAAGGCTTCCGGCAATTTGTATGAGTTTGTTTTTGTCCAACAGAGCCACCTCTACATTCAATTGTCATTGATGAACTGGACGAGCGCCAATCCGTTTCGGTTCTATCTTTCCGAGAGGGGAATGATTTTCTCTGTCTCGCGCACCGGGCGCGCGGCCATTCTTCCGCTCTTGCTTTTATACAGGGAACGGATTTCTCCGTTTCTTAAATCCAATATGAAACCTTCATTGCCAATCATCGCTTCGTGCGCCCATATGGTGGGTAGAGGCCCCGGAGGAAAAATGGGATTCAGACCGATTTTAGCATCGTATTTATCAGTATTTTCCCATGCCGGATCGAACAGGGTCTTGGCTTCATCGCAAGTGGGCAGGCGCCAGTCCTTGTGCCCGGCGAATTTGATCCCGGACAAGTTCTGGGCGTGTTCCATCGCTTCGTCCCATGTCACCCACTTTTGCTCGGCTTGCCAGGAATCCTCTTTGGCCCATGTCAGATTGCTTTCCAGATCGGAGATGGTTCCGTCATTATTGTCGATAAAACGTTCAATTGAGTTCATGTGTCCTTGATTATCCCGAATTTGCAGAAAAAGGCAAATCCAGTTTCTCCAGCCGGGATTTTAAATGTTTCAAATCGAAGCGCGGAGGATTAGTAAAGTCGTTTGATTTCAGTATGCTATCAAAAGAACGCTGTAAGAGGAAATTGGAAAATGCGATCAGCGGGGTGCGGCGTAAAATTTTACGGACAGTCTTTCGGGATATTTTGACCTGCGCGTCGGAAGTCATCAGTTCTCGATTGTTGTGCAGGGTCGCGACCGTCTCCGCCGCCATCCACAGCGGCCAGATACAGAACAGGCGCAAGCTGACTTCTTGTCTTGGGATGGCGAGGGTGTATTTCAGCGCATCGCGTAAATGCCCGGTGGTTTTGAGGAGCAGGGTTTCCATGACTTCGAGGTTTTTTTCGATGTCGCTTCCAGATTGAAACGCTTCAAGGCTCAGCCCTTTTTCCTCGATGAAACTTTTGGGCACATAGGACCAGCCGCGACTCTGGTCGACGATCACATCCTTGGAAATATTCGTCATTTGCAGGCCAAGCCCGAAGGACACGGCGTTTTCGCGCATGATGCGTTTGGCGTTCTCAGGCAGTCCGGTTAACTTCGCGAGTTTTAGTTCGCACAGCATTTCGCCGACCACGCCCGCGACAAAATAGCAATAGTCTTCCAGCTCGTTCTGGTCTTCTAAAGGGGTGAGCGTTTTTTGCTCGAATTTGTCCTGAAAATAGGCCATCCCCGAAGACATTTTACAGACCGACTCGCGGATCGGTTTCTGGTGGCTTGCCGGTAATGTGTCAAAGATGCGAAAGACGCGATCGATGTTTTTTAAAAGGTCGAGGTCGGTCGGCGAGCCGTCCACGGGCGCGCAATCGGATATCCATTGCTCCAGCTCCGCAGTTCGCGGCGCCGGGCTTTGCATCAGATCGATGAAGCCCCCGAGAAGTTTGACTTTGATTGCGGGGTCGAGTTCCGCCGCGTCTTCGACGGTGTCGACCGTGCGGCAGAAGAGATAGGCGACGAGAATGCTTCCGTGAAGGTCTCCCTTCAGAACGGAAATATTCAAGGCAAAGGTGCGGGATACTTTAGGTAGCGTGGCTACGCAATAATTCCAATCGTCCATTCTTCTTTAATCAGCGGGAAAATGCGGTTGACTCTAAATTTTTGTTAGACAAACCGCCGCGCAAGAGGAAACAGGTATTTGGACGGGGTTGCTCGGGTTTACTGAGAGGCTGATTCCGACTCTACAGCGCCATTCACTCTTTTAGCAATTTCCAGAATCGCTTCGTGCACTTCGTTGATAACGTATTCCGGCGTGCTGGTTCCAGCGGTGATTCCGACATGGTTTTTATCCATGAACCAGCCATCCTTCAATTCAGAGTGCGATTCGATATGGTACGAGTCCACGCCTTTTTCATCGCAGACCTGAACCAGTTTTTTGGTGTTGGACGAATTGTAACCGCCGACGACAATCATCAAATCAACCTGGCTGGCGAGATCGTGAACGGCGATCTGGCGGTCCCGAGTGGGTTGGCAGATGGTGTTGACGAAATACACTTCGTCAACGCAGTCCATCTCCCGTATCTGGCGCACCAGCGCTTCTATTTTTTCCACTTGCAAGGTGGTCTGGCTGACGATGCCCAGACGTCGTTTGCCTGACTTGCGAATTTTTTCAAGATCTTCTTCCTGATTGATGACGAGGTAATCATCCAGATCGCCGACGATGCCTTTGACTTCAACATGATCCTTCTGGCCGATGACGACGGGGAAATAATTCTGCGTGACCATCGACTTGATGGTTTTGTGAACGCGCATCACCAGAGGACAACTGGCGTCGTAGACAATGAAACCGGCTTCGTTGAGAAGTTTTTTGGTTTTGTCCGCCGCGCCGTGGGCGGTGATCATCACTTTTTTGGTTTTGATCTGGTCGATTTCCCCGATGCCTTTGACCACGGCGACGCCATGTTCCTCAAGTGATTTGTTGACCTGGGCGTTATGAACCAGTTGGCCGACGATGGTCAGGTCGGATACAAACTCGGGACTCATCGCAAGGTTGATGGCGTCCTGGACGCCAAAACAGGTGCCCATGGCGCTGGCAAGGGATACTTTCATAATGAAAACCTTTAATCAAAGGGTAAATTTTGAATCCATGAATACGCTAAAGCAGGCGTTTATCATAGCAAAACTATCGAACCATTAAAAATAAAAAACCGATCGGCTCATTTCACAAAAAAGTTTTTTATCATTTGAAGCGAGCTTTGGCGGCCCACTTCGGCGATGGATTCGGTGAGCGGTATGTTCTTGGGGCAGACTTCGACGCAGACCTGAGCGTTGCCGCAGTCGGCGATGCCGCCTTCGCCCATGACCGCTTCGAGCCGTTCCTCTTTCTGCATGGAGCCGGTGGGGTGTAAATTGAACAGCCTGACCTGGCTGAAGGTGGCGGCGCCCATAAAATTATTGTCCTTGGTGAATTGCGGACAGGCTTCGAGGCAACAACCGCAGGACATGCACTCGGACAGAACGTAGCGCTGGGCGCGAACGGCGTCGGACATGACCGGGCCTTCGCCCAGATCGTGGGTGCCGTCGACCGGGAGCCAGGCCTTGACTTTTTTGAGGTTGTCGAACATGCGGCTCCGGTTCACCTGCAGGTCGCGCACTGCGGGAAATTTCGACATGGGTTCCAGGTAAATGGGGCGCTCCAGCTTGTCGATCAGCGCCGTGCAGGCCTGACGAACTTTTCCGTTGATCAGCATGGTGCAGGAACCGCAGACTTCTTCCAGGCAATTGCAATCCCAGGCCACCGGGTTCACGCTCTCGCCTTCCGCTGTGACCGGGCGACGTTGAATGTCCTGCAGGCAGGAGATCACGTTGGCGTGGGGTTTCCATTCCACTTCAAAATTCTGCCAGTAGGCTACGGAGTCCGGGCGGTCCTGACGTTTGATGGTGAATCGAACGGATTTGGGTGGAGTCATGGTTTTTGCCTCAATCGTATTTTCGAGGGCGTGGCGTCACAATCGACGTGTCCACGTCTTCATAGGTGATTTCAGGGCCGTTGTCTTTGTAGGTCGCAATGCTTGATTTCAGCCATTTCTTGTTGTTTTCTTCAAAGCGCTTCATGTAGTCGAGATGGCCTTCCGGGTAATGCGAGTCTTCCATCGCTTCGCCGTTTTTCTTTCTTTCCAGATAGTCGATGTATTCGAAGGGATCGAAATCGCCGGGTTGGCGCAGATCAAAATCGGGTTTGTAATGCGCGCCGCGAAATTCGTCTCGCATCAAGGCGCCCTTGGCGATGATCTTGGACAGATGAATCATGCAGTAGAGCTGGTTGATAAAGCTCGGCGTCGGGTTGGCCCAATTGCTGGTGTCGACGCATTTTACGTCCTTGAAACGGGTTTCAATGTCTTCGATGGCATGCTGGGTTTTTTCCAGAGTCTTGTTGTCGCGCACGATCAACACGCTCGACATCATGGTGTCGCCCAGTTCCTTGTGCAGTTGATAGGGATTCTCGGAGCCGTCCATTTTACGGATGTCGCGGAAGCGGTTCTCCCAGTAGGACTGCGTCTGTTCGTAAACCGTGCTGGGAACGTCCTCAAAAGAGCGGTTGAGGTTGTTGGAAAAGTTGATGACGGCGCGCGACATCATGAGTCCCGTGTAAATACAGCTCAGCAGGGAATTGGCGCCGAGACGGTTGGCGCCGTGGTACTGGTAGTCGGCTTCTCCGGCGGCGTACAGGCCGGGAATGGAAGTGCTCTGATTGCGCGGCGACGCGTGGTCGATCAATCCGTGCGAGTCCCTTTCGAAATCGGTCCACAGCCCGCCCATCGAATAATGCACGGCGGGGAAAATACGCATGGGGGTGATTTTCGGATCGTCGCCGGTGAATTTTTGATAGATGTCGAGAATGCCGCCGAGCCGGTCTTCAAGATAGGCCTTGGATTTGTGGGTCAGGTCGAGAAACACCATCGGTTCGCCGCCGACGCCGAGGCGATGGTTGTAGACGATGTCGTAAATTTCCCGAGAAGCCACATCGCGCGGCACCAGGTTGCCGTAAAGCGGGTATTTCTCTTCAAGAAAATAATAGCGTTCGCTCTCCGGGATGGATTTCGGATCGCGTTTGTCGTCGGCTCTGCGCGGAACCCAGACGCGACCGCCTTCGCCGCGCGCCGATTCGCTCATCAGGCGCAGTTTGTCTTGCCCCGGAATGGCGGTGGGGTGGATCTGAATGAATTCTCCGTTGCCGTATTTGGCGCCTTGCAAATAAGCCTGGGTGGCGGCGGCTCCCGTATTGACAACGGAATTGGTCGAGCGAACGTAAACTTGCCCCGGCCCGCCCGTCGCCAGAATCACCGCGTCGCCTTTGACCGTGAATAATTTATTGGTGTGCAAATCGTGAAGTACGGCGCCGCGACACACGCCTTCGTCGTCGATCACCGCGCCGAGGTACTCGTGCCACTCCAGCCGTTCGACCATGCCGTCGTGCTCGAAGCGTCGCACCTGTTCGTCGAGCGAGTACACCAACTGCTGTCCGGTGGTGGCTCCGGCGAACGCGGTTCGCGAATAGAGGGTGCCGCCAAAACGTCGAAAGGCAAGACGTCCTTCTCCGGTGCGGTTGAAGGCGACGCCGATGCGGTCGAGCAAATGAATGATGGCGGGCGCCTGATGACACATGTCCCGCACCAGCGGTTGATGCGCCAGAAAATCGCCGCCCTTGATGGTGTCGTAGAAATGTTTTTCCGGCGTGTCGCCTTCGTTTTTTGCGTCGATGGCGGCGTTGATGCCGCCCTGCGCGCAGACCGAATGCGAACGCTTCAGATTTTGAAAGGAGACGATCACAACTTCCGCGTCGCGTTCGCATAATTTCATCGCCGCAGACAATCCGGCGAGTCCGCCGCCAATGATGATGATTTTCTTTTTGCGACGCGGCATTACAGGCTCCCCGGGCGAGTGGGTTGGACGTCGATGGGATTCAGTGAAAATTCGGCGACAGTCGCCATTCCCATCACAAAGAGAACCACCCCGACCAGCAGGAATGCGTAACCCATCGTGCGTTGCGCATTCTTGCCCAGCAGGATGCCCCAGGAAATGCAAAAGCCCCACAAGCCGTTCGCGAAATGAAAGGCGGCGGCTGAGATGCCGATGAAATAAATAATGCGACCGAGCCAGGATTCAAACTCGGTGTTCATGATCGAGATGAGATAAGGCGCCGCTTCGAAGCCGCCTTTATCGTAAAGCAGTTTGGGGGCGACGGTGGTCCCCATATGATAAATGAGAAACGCGAACACGACGGCTCCGGAAAGCCGTTGTAACGTGTAGAGGTAATTTCTTGGGTAGCGATAGACGGCTGTGTTTCTTTTTCCGCCCCGGTAAATATAAAATCCGACCAGCGAGTGAAACAGCAAGGGAACGTATATGAAGCCGATCTCAATCCAGATCAAAAAGGGCAGATTATTGATAAGGTCAATGCTGAGTTGATACTGCCAGACGCCAACGGTGCGGAGTGAATTGACTGTGAGGTGTATTACGAGGAAGGCTCCAACAGGTATCAGACCCGTCAGAGAGTGGGTTTTGAGAATAAGAAAATGGATTTGGTCTTTATTGAACCTTCCCATAAGCTCATTCTCAGCTATATTGGTTTTAAAAACAAGGCTTTTTAAACGATGTTCCGAAAATAATCAGAAGTCGTACTCCTGAATCGGGCGACCTCGGAATTCCGGGTCGATCGGCTTGTCGCTGGCCTGAACTTTCAAGGATTCGAAGTCCTCGACGTGAAACTCAACGTGTCCACAGGAACCGCAAACCAGAGGAAGGATCGGAACCTTTTTTTCTATTCCATGATATTTGCGAACGACCATGATCAGTTCGAGATCCTTGCTGGTTCGCAAGTCCAGATCGCCGCGAATGATATTGGTATCGCCGCATTTTCCGCAAGTCTGGGTTTTGCCCATGTTAGCCCCCTTGATTAAAGACAGCCCAAGCTCAGGCTGTAAAAGCCAATCGGACGCAGTTTAGCACACAGTCCGGTGGGGAAAAAGCCCTTTCGGGCGGAGAGCCGCGCCGCTCAAACGGCGGCGGACTCTTCCAGCTTGCCCAAAGTGATTTTCAGAACCCGTTGCGGTTTCTGGACGGGTTGCGCTACCGCAGCTTCTCGATTCACGCGCAGGCGCAGTTCCTTGCCGGGTTGAAACACCGGTTTACTGCGTTCGGGCAATTCGAGAGGTTCCCCGGTAATGGGTTTTTTGGTCTTGCGCGCCGCATAAGTTTTCAGTGAAAACGAGCCGAATCCCTGAACCACCACGCGCTCATTTCGCTCAAGACTTCCTACGATTGCATCGAGAAAACAATTGAGGTATTTTTCTGCATCTTTTTTGGTTACATTCATTCTTAACGAAAGCTTGGTTACCAGGTCTGCTCGTGTCATCTTATCTCTCCCCTTTGTGGGTACGAAAAATTAGCTTGTTGCCCATAGATAAAGCAATAAGCTTGCCAAAATGAATGCTTTTGGTTAACGCTTTCATTTACAGTAGGTTAGAATTTTTCGGAATTTCGGAAAAAAATCCGTCTTTGCAGTATTTTGACCAAAGTTATAAAAAAAGATAAATTTGTAGTGAGGGGAATTTCAAGCTATTTGAGAAAGGAAGGGCTCTTGTTGATTCCGGATTTCATTTTGGTGTATCTAAAACAACCACATGTGCGGGCCTGGAATTTTCAGGATCGGCACCGGCAATTTTTGCAAATACGCTTCCCGAATACGCGCATTGAAGCGTGTTTTAACTCGAAGGATTTTCTAGAACTTCTGCCTGAAGCGGACTGCGTTCTGGTCTGGCATTTTAAGAACGAATGGCTTGAAAATGCGCCTTTGCTGAAATGCATTGCGACGCCGTCGGCAGGGCAGGAGTGGATCGAGGTCGAGCCTACCGAGTCCTTGCGCGTCAGCTTTGGGGGCTTTCATGGCCCGATCATGGCGGAGTCGGTGATCGGCGCGATGTTGTATTTCATCAAAGCCTTTCCGCAGTCGCTTGAATTTCAAAAACAAAAAAAATGGGCGCGGGTCAAGTTGACGGATCGCATGGCGTCCTTGCAAGGTTCTCACGCGGTGGTCTGGGGCTTCGGAAAAATCGGCCAGGCGATCGGCGAGCGTTTGATGGCGCTGGGCTGTCGCGTCACCGGAATCAAACGCGATGCGTCGCAACCGGAACGATTCAAACATTCCGCGCAGGCTGTGGTGGATGCGAAGGGTTTGACAGGAGCGCTGGAATCCGCCGATCATCTCATACTGGCCTTGCCGGGAACGGATGAGACGACTCATCTGCTGAACCGCGACGTTCTGATGAAACTTCCCTCATCGTGCTACCTCTATAATGTGGGACGCGGCAACGCCTGCAATGAAGCGGATTTGCTGGATGCGCTAAATGACGAGCGTCTGGCGGGCGCCTATCTGGATGTATTTGAAACGGAGCCTCTACCGGAGACCTCTCCGCTCTGGGAGAATGAGAAGGTGTTGATTCAACCGCATATCTCGGCGGCGGTTCCGAAGTATCTGGACTGGTTTCTGGAGGAGTTTGCCGACCGTGTTGAATCGGATGCGAACGGAAGTTAGAGCGTTGGCGTTTTGAGATATTTTTGGAGCGGTCTGCGAATAAGGCGCCGATCTATCGTTTGGAAAAATCTAGAGCGTCGGCGCTTTGAAATATTTTTTGTGAAAATTGACTTTAAGCAACGAACCTTACTGTCGCCTTGAAAAATCTAGAGCGTCGGCGTTTTGAGATGATGATCGCTGTTGATCTGGAACTGGTTGCCGACTTGCAGGATGGACGATTCGTCGAAATGTTCGCCGAGTAGTTGCAGTCCCACGGGAAGCCCGTTCGGGGTGAAGCCGCAGGGCACGGAGAGTCCGGGAATTCCCGCCAGATTGGCGGATATGGTGTAGATGTCCGAAAGGTACATCTGGAGCGGGTCGCTCGATTTTTCATTGAGCCGGAACGCCGGGGTGGGGCAGACCGGAGCGGCGATCACGTCGCATTTCTGGAAGGCCGTCTCAAAATCCTGTTTGATCAGGGTGCGGACCTTTTGTCCCTTCAAATAATAGGCGTCGTAATAACCGGAACTCAAAACAAAGGTTCCGAGCAGGATGCGGCGTTTCACTTCTTCGCCAAAGCCTTCTTCGCGCGTGTTCGTGTACATTTCCAGCAGAGTGTCGGATTTTTCAGAACGGTAGCCGTATTTGACGCCGTCGTAGCGGGACAGATTGGCGCTCGCTTCGGCGCATGCCAGGATGTAATAGCAGGCGACGGCGTATTGCATGTGCGGCAGGGAAACGGAAACCGGTTCCATCCCCAGATCCTTCAGGTTTTGGATGGCGGCGCGAACGGGCGCTTCCACTTCCGGATCGATGCCTTTCGTGAAATATTCCTCAGGCAGACCAATTTTCATTCCGCGCACATCCTGTTGCAGGGATTGCCTGAAGTCAGGCACAGCAACGTTTGCCGAAGTTGAATCCAGAGGATCGTGACCGCTGATGACGTTTAGCAAGGTCGCAGAATCGGCGACCGTCTTCGTCATGGGGCCGATTTGATCGAGCGACGAAGCGAAGGCCACCAGTCCAAAACGCGATACGCGACCGTAGGTCGGTTTGACCCCGGTGACGCCGCAGAAGGAAGCGGGTTGGCGAATCGAGCCGCCTGTATCGGAACCGAGAGAGGCGACGCATTCCTGCGCCGCGACTGCGGCGGCGGAACCGCCGCTGGAACCGCCGGGAACGCGTTGCAGGTCCCAGGGGTTTTTCGTTTTCTGCAAGGCGGAGTTTTCTGTGGAAGAGCCCATGGCGAACTCGTCCATGTTGGTCTTTCCCAGAATCACCGCTCCGGCTTCTTTGAGTTTGCCGACGACGGTGGCGTCGTAAGGCGATACAAAATTTTCCAGCATTCGCGAAGAGCAGGTGACGCGCGCGTCCTTCATGCAAATCAGATCTTTGATCGCGATAGGAATTCCCAGTAGCGGCGAGTCTTCGCCGGAGGCGATGCGCTCGTCGGCTGATTGAGCTTGCTGAAGCGCGATCTCCCGGGTCAGGTGCGTGTAGGCGCCGACCTTGTCTTCGACGGCGTCGATACGGTCATAATAGGCCTGGGTCAACTCAACCGCGCTGATCTCGCGGCGCTTGAGGCGCGCCCTGGCTTCTTCGATGGTGTATTGATGCATGGAGATCAAATAATCTGAGGCACTTCGTAATGGCCTTTGTCATGGGCCGGAGCCAGAGGCAAACACGGGCTGTCGCCAAATTTATTATCGGGAATGTCTTCGCGAAATACGTTTTGAATGGGCAGGACGTGCGACGTGGGTTCGACCTGATCCGTGTTCAGCGTGTTCAACTGATCGATGTAACTGACGATGGCTTCCAGATCTTTTTCAAGACGCTGTTTCTCGTCGGCTTCCAGTTTGAGACGCGAAAGGGACACAGCGGCGTCGATGTCGAATTTGTCGGTCATGATGATTTATCAGAAGAGATCGTTATCAGCTTGCGGCTTTACGCTCTTTCTTGGGTTTCTTGCTTTCTTCCAGACGATTTGCAGTGGCAATGATTTTGGAAGATTTGCGTTGCAGGCGTTTCAGTTTTTTGTGCTTGTCGCGGTAATCAGCGCCGTTTTTATCTTTCGCCTGTTCTTTTGCTTTGTCGATATGCGTTTTCAGTTGTTCCAGTGTGGCCATGATAGATGATTCCTTGATTAAATTTAGGGAAACAAACTTTATAGCAGAAAGATAAGGAAATCTCAATAGCTGGCTGACGAAGATTATTGAAAAGCCAGCCGATCAGGAAATCAGTCGATCTGAAGGGCGACCAGAGTGTAATCGTCGGAGAATGCGTTGCCGCCCATGAATTGATCGACGGATGCCAGAATCTGCTCCCCGAAGGCGTCGAGGTTTTGTTCGGCCCCCAATCTGCTGATTTCATCAGCCAGACGCTGGCGACCCCATTGTTCTCCCTGGCGGTTTTGCGCTTCGATCAATCCATCGGTGTACAGAACCAGTTTGCTGTTGGGGGGCAACTGCGTTTCCACCTCATCCATCGGGTTGTCGGGCAGGATCATCAGGGGGATGCCCTTCTGGTTTTTCAACTCCGTCAACTCGCCGCTATTGCAATCGAGCAGAAAGGGCGGGCAATGCCCGGCGCAGGCGTATTTCATGACCCGCGTCTTCGTATTCAGGACGCCGTAGAAAGCGGTGATGAAATGACCGGATTTCAGGTGCTTGAACAAAACAGAATTCAGAGTCTCCAGCGTTTCAGCGGGGGAGGCCTGGTCGGACAAGAAGGCTCGCAACAGAATACGCTTCATCGACATGACGACGGCGGCGGGAATGCCGTGCCCGGACACGTCGGCGGTCATGATGCCGAGACGTTCCTGGTCGATCTGGATGAAATCGTAATAGTCGCCTCCGGCTTTGGAGGAGGGCTGGTATTTGGTGAAGAACTGGTAGCCGGGAATCTGCGGCGGCGCCTCGCTGAAAAAATTTTTCTGGATATTGGCCAGAATGTCGCGTTCCCGGTCGATCACCTCATAGGCTTTCATCAACTCGACGTAGAGTTTTTTGGTTCTCAGCGCCGACTGGATGCGGATGATGAGTTCTTCAGGTTCGAAGGGTTTTCTTAAATAGTCTTCGGCTCCCGATTGAAAGCCTTGTTGCAGGCTGGAGATATCGGTTTGCTCTGAAACCAGAATGATCGGCGTGAAACGCCTTCCCGAGATGTCCTTGATTTTCCTGCAGACCTGAAAGCCGTCCAGCGCTGGAGCGTCCGCGCTCATCACGATGATGTCGGGGCGCTTGCTCAAATAGGTCTCAACCGTTTGCGGACCGTCCTCGGCGATGAGCATGGTGTATCCGCTTTTCAGCGCGGCGCAAGTTCGGTCCAGTCCCTTGTTGGCGGGATCGGCCAGTAATATGCACCAGGGCGACTGCGTGTAAGGATTGATATCCATCAGCGATGCCTGTTGAGTGAGACAGTTTGAGTCTGGTGTTTTATAGGTTGATCCGCATGAGATGTCAATCTTGATTCCATTCAAACGGGGAGACGCTCCAGCTCTCTCCGTCCGCCGCGATACGAATGGCTCCATCACGATCGGTTCTGTAGACCCTTGTTCCGAATGCTTCGTAGCGCGCGAGCGTTTCGCGGTGGGGGTGCTTCGCCCAGTTCAGATAGCCGCTTGAGAACAGAACGACCGAGGCTTGCGTTGCGCGGATGAACTCGGGCGAGCTGGAAAATCGACTGCCATGATGCGGAGCTTTCAAAATATCGCTTCGCAGAGGAGCCTTCCGAGAGAGCATGAATCGTTCCGCGTCGTTTTCAATGTCGCCGGTCAAAAGCATGCTGAACTTGCGGTATTCCAGTTTGAAGACGAGCGAGCGATTGTTCGAGGCGTGCGAGTTTTGCGGCGACGAGTCGTAACGATCCATGAACTCCGAGGTGGGATGCAGAAGCGTCAACCGGGCTTCGCCAAAGGTCATGGCTTGTCCCGTTTGCAGGCTCTTAATCTGCGTTCCCTTGCGCTCGGCTTTCTCGATGAGTTTTTGAATGCGAGCTTCGCTCTGCCATGCGGCGTTGTCCAGAGTCAGTAAATTGTGAACCGGGATCAGATCGAGGATGGATTCCAGTCCGCTGATGTGGTCGTTGTCGCGATGCGTCGCGGCGATGGCGTCGAGTCGCCGATACCCCTGGCTCCACAGGAAGGGGGCGACGACGGCCTTGCCGATATCCAGCGAGTTTTTGTAGAAGCCGCCGCCGTCGATCAACAAGGTTTGGTCGTCGGGAAAGCGTATGAAAATCGATTCTCCCTGACCGACGTCGAGCAAGGTGATTTCAAGCGGGTCTATGGTCGCTGCCGGAAAGCGCGGGAAAAGAAATCCGGCGACGGTGAGAACGCCTGCGCCGATCCATAGCGTCCTTCCGAGCTGTTTCCAAATCTTGTGCGCGGAGTTTTCAGACGGGTTCAGGGTTCGGCTGGTGCGCTGTCGTAGAACGAGAGACAATGCGCCCAATAGAAATGCGTAATATAGGAGTGGCCATGCCGGTTTGGGAGTCGGCCAGTACAGGAAAGCTCCGGGCAGGCCCGCGACCCATTGCGGAATGCTCGTGAACAGAGCGGCGAGCCAGTGGATAGGAGCGAACAGGATATCGCCCAGAAACGAAAGGGCGGAGACGATCAAGGCAGAAGCCAGCGAAAAAGGAATCAGAAGAGATGCAAGGGGCGTCAGGATCGGATTCAACAGGAAGCCTGAAATGCTGATTCGGTGGAAATGATGCAGAACCACCGGAAGCGTCGCAAGAATGGCGGTGATGGAGAACAAGGCGCTGGCGACAAAGAACAGAATGACGCGCTCCTTCACTATGAAAGCTTGCGGCGCTTCGCCGTCTTCAGGAATCCGCGGACGCAAGCGGTCGAGAAGGCTCATCGTCTCTCCCATGCGATCCACGGCGTCGAGTTCGGAGAGGTTCATTATCAGCGAGAGAACATAGAGAATGAACGCGACGGCAAGGAAAGACATCTGGAAACCCGCGTCAAAAAGCGATTCGGGATTGTGTGCGAGCAGGGCGATTGCGACGAGAAGCAGAGCGTTGAAGGCGTTTTTTTCGCGGTCGATGATGAGGGCGACGAGAACCGCGAGAACCATGAATCCGGCGCGCAGGACGGATACTTTATCGCCGGCGAGGAGCATGTACATCGCGACGGGAATGATGGAAAGGAAGGCCGCTATTTTGGGTGCCCGCCCGGCCCGCACCCAGGTCGGCGAGATCAGCCAGAGAAGCTGAAAGGTCAGGGGCCGCAGTAAAAGAAGCGAGGCCCCGGCGACGAAGCCGATATGCAATCCCGAAACCGCCGTGAGATGTCCGAGTCCCGTCGCCGCGAAGGCTTCCTGACTGGCGCGATCCATTCCCGAACGATCCCCCAGCGTCAATGCCCTCAACAAACGGGCTTCTTCATCTGGAAGGAACTCTGAGTACACGTGATGGATGCCTTGGCGCCAGCGTTCGCGCCATTTGATATAGAAAGGCAGATCGCCTGCGCCGGATCGAACGATCGTTTCTGCGCGCGAGGTTCCGCCGATCACATCGACGCCCTGCATTCTCATATAGCGTTCGTATTTGAATCGACCGGGATTCCTGAAATTACGCGGGAGCTTCAATCTGATTTTCTTGAAGATCACCCGGTCGCCGGGAAGAAGCGCAGGCGCTTCGTTTTCGTAAAGCGTGATGCGCGCCACGCCTGAGGTCTCTATTTTTTTGTTCTTATATTTTATGGAGAGCAGGCGCAGTCGAAAAACAATACGGTCTTCCATCGCCGTCGGCGTCGCGTATAAAATCCCCTCCACTTCAGCATGAGTCTGCGGCTGAATGTGTCGCGTGACATGATCGTCGGCAGGCGGACTGGCTTGCGCCAGATAGAATCCCAGGGCGACGAGACTCGTTGAAGCGATGCATGCGACCGCAAGTGAAAATCCGTTCAGACGAAACAGAGCGTAGCCCGCCGCAATGAAGAACAGAGGCCAGAGGCCGGGAAGAAGGTAGTCGTAGAGTTCTGGGAATTCCAGGCCGAAACCGGACAGCAGACAGAAGAGAAACGGCAGGAGCGGCAGGCGCGTCGCCCAGGAGATTCGGATGCGGTGTCGGGTCCAGTCCATCGCGCAGGGCTGTGGGTGTTGGGAAGTTCGCCTAGAGTTTTTTCACCAGGGCCAGATCGATCCGACGTTTGGCGATATCGACGGAAACGACGCGGACTTCGACGCTGTCTCCAATTTTGAAAATTTGATGGCGGCGCTGGCCCTGCAATTTATGCTCGGCTTCCATGAAGATATAATAATCGTCGGTCAGGCTGGACATGCGAACCAGTCCTTCAACGAGAGTTTCTTTCAGTTCCACAAAGAAACCAAAGGACTGGACGCCGGAAATATAGCCCTCGAAATGTTTCCCCGTTTTGTCCGCCATGTACTGCGTCTGGCGCAGATCGTTCACGTCGCGTTCGATCTCCATGGCCTTGCGTTCCTTCCACGAGGTATGACCCGCGCATTCGGTGATATAGCCGAGCAGTAGTCGGCGTTCCGGCCCCTTGCATTTGTGAGTCAGGTGCGTCTTGATCAGTCGATGCGTCGCCAGATCAGGATAACGCCGAATCGGCGAGGTGAAGTGGACGTAGTCCGGGAAGCCGAGACAGTAATGGCCGATATCGTTGGGAGAATAAATCGCTTTCTTCATGGAGCGCAGGAGAAGCACATTGATCACGCGCTCTTCCGGGCGTCCTCTCACTTTTTCAACCAGCTTTTGAATGTCAACCGAGCGCAGGGGTTCGGGTGCGTTCCAGCGAATGCCCAGTCCTTTGATGAAATCGCGCAGGGCGCTGATCTTTGCCGCGTCGGGTTCTTCGTGAATGCGGTGGATGGCGGGGACCTCTTTCTCTTTCAGAAATCGCGCCGCGCATCGGTTGGCGCAGAGCATGAATTCCTCGATCATTTCGTGCGCCCAATTGTGTTCCGCCAGGCCGATGTGCTCGACGGTTCCTTTCTCAGACATGACGATGGCGGCTTCTGGAATCTGGAAGTCCACGCTCCCTTCTTTGAAACGTTTCTTGCGCAGGATGCGGCTGAGTTTTTTCATCTCCATCAAGGTTTCGCGTATTTCGTCCGGCAAGGAAGGCGTCTCCTCCGGGTCGTCGGATGCGGCGGCTTCTGAGTAGGTGAGCCTTCGGCAACTTTTGATGACGGAATTGAAAAATTTGAAACCGGTCACTACGCCGTCTGGGTCGAGATCAATCCAGGCTGAAACGGCGAGACGTTCCACGTCGGGTTTCAAACTGCATATATTATTGGACAGGCGGAAGGGGAGCATGGGGATGACGCCGTCGGGGTAATAGATGCTGGTCGCGCGTTCGTAGGCTTCCTTGTCGATGGCTTGATCGGGCAGGACGTAATGCGCCACGTCGGCGATATGAACGCCGAGACGATAGCCGGAAGCGGAACTGTCCAATGAAACCGCGTCGTCAAAATCCTTGGCCTTCGCCCCGTCGATGGTGAACAGGGTCTTGCCGGTCAGGTCCTTGCGTTTTTTGAATTCAGCTTTAGGGATGGTTTCATCAATAGACTCGGCGCTGCGTAA
Organism: Candidatus Nitrohelix vancouverensis; assembly: GCA_015698305.1. Classification (NCBI taxonomy): domain Bacteria; kingdom Pseudomonadati; phylum Nitrospinota; class Nitrospinia; order Nitrospinales; family Nitrospinaceae; genus Candidatus Nitrohelix; species Candidatus Nitrohelix vancouverensis. The sequence goes on along the minus strand of CP048620.1, from coordinate 3,245,950 downwards.
CACTTTTTCGGGAAAATCCAGGCGCGCGTCGTGTTTGCGAAAGATGGATTTGACCTGGGCTTCGGGATCGTTTGAAAAGCCGATGATATGTGTGACCTTGCCGATCGGCGGTTGCCGCGAGGTCGGGTAGGAGACGATTTCAACTTCGACCAGATGCCCGTTCTGAGCGCGCATTTTATTGCGCGCCGGTATGAAAATGTCGTGGAAGTAGCGATCTTCAGTGGGAACCACCCAGCCCTCTTTGCCGAAATTTTCATACAATCCGGTGAGCTTCGTGGTTTTGCGTTCGAGAATCTGAACGATCTGGCCTTCGCGTTTATTGTATTCAGTCGAATGCACGCGCGCCACCACGCGATCCTGATGCATCGCATCTTTCATGTGCTTGCGGTGGATATAGACGTCGCTTTCCCCATCGGGCGTCTCGGGCGTGACAAACCCGAAGCCGCCGGAATGCCCCATCAGAGAACCGGTGACCAGGCTCATCTCTTCGGGAAGACCGTAGCGACTGCCCTTGATTTTGATGAGCTTTCCCGCCGCCGCCATCTCTTTGATGAGATTACGAAAGGCTTTTCTTTGAGGTTCGGGGATTGACAGATTGCGGGCCATCTCTGCAATTTTCAAAGGCCGCAGGGCTTTTTTCCGAATGCGCTTGAGAATGGATTCCTGACTGAGTTCCATAAGAAGTTCCTTAGGTTATGCTTTCGGTTATAATCGCAACGCCCAGTCAATACAATCATATTGTTTCAGAGCGATTTTGCTTTTTAACAAACCATCACTTATAATTCTCAGCCACAACGCATTTGAACAAAGGAAAGAACTCCTGCATGAAAATTTATCTGGATTGGTTGAAAGACTACGTCGACCCTGAATTGTCCACCGAAGAAGTCGGGCGTTTGTTGACCTTTGGCGGGCTGGAGGTGGAGGCGCAGGAGCAGACGCTTTTGTCCGACGGACGCAAGGCCGACGTGCTTGAATTGAACGTCACCCCGAATCGCGGTTACGCGTTGAGCCATATGGGCGTTGCGCGCGAACTGGCGGCGCTGGCGGGAACGCCCTGCAAGATCGAATCGCCCATGCAGGCGCTGGAAGCGGTTTGGGGCCCGGACCCAATCGACGCTTGCCTTAAAGTCACAAACAACGAACCGGAACTTTGCGCGCGCTATTCCGCGCTGGCGATCGACGGCGTCGAGGTGAAGCCCTCGCCACAATGGCTGGCGGATCGCCTGACGGCGATTGGCTTGAGACCGATCAACAATATCGTCGATATCACGAATTATGTTCTGATGGAATACGGACAACCCCTGCACGCCTTCGACGCGGACCTGCTCGCGGGTTCGGAAATCATTGTGCGCCGCGCCCGCTCAGGCGAGGCTTTCACCGCGCTGGACGGAACCGAATTGAAGTTGGGCGACGATGCGCTGGTGATCGCGGACGCGAGCAAACCTGCGGCGCTGGCCGGAATCATGGGCGGGCAGGGCAGTGAAGTGACGCAGAAAACGCGCAAGGTGATTTTGGAGAGCGCCTGTTTCCATGCGCCGACGGTGCGCAAAGCTTCCAAGAAATATGGAATTCGAAGCGATTCTTCGATGCGTTTTGAAAGAGAAGTGGATTTTGAGGGCGTGGTTCAGGCGCAGGCCCGCGCGGCTCTGTTGATCCGCGAATTGGCGGGAGGAAGCATTCGCAAGGGACGCATCGACCTGGTCTCGCGCCCAAGCGGCGCGCGCATGGTGACCTTGCGACCGGCCCGCGTTCGACAAATTCTCGGAACGGAAATCAGCGCCGATGAAATCAGCGATTGTTTGAGACGGCTGGGTTTTGGCGTCGCCGAATCCGGCGATTCGTTTGAAGTGACGATCCCATCCTTTCGGCCGATCATCGAACGCGAAATCGAATTGATCGAGGAAATCGCCCGCTTGCGCGGCTACCGCAACATCGAACCCGAAGCGCCGCGCGGAGCGATTCAGGCCGTCGCCTTCACGCCGCAACAGCAGGCGACTCGGCAAACGAGAAACGCGCTGAGTCAGGCGGGTTATTGCGAAGCGGTGAACTTCAGTTTCAGCGCGGAGAAACAGGCGCGCTATTTTATGTCCGCCTTCGCTCCCAAGGCGGCGCAGTGCATCGCCCTCAACAATCCTCTGAGCGAAGAGTTGGGCGTCATGCGCGTCAGTTTGCTTCCCGGATTGCTGAATGCGGCGAAAGGCAATATCAGTCGCGGCCAGAAACCGGTGCGGGTGTTCGAGCAGGGCGCTATTTTTTATCGAACAGAGGCGGGCGAACGAATAGAAACAGCGGCGCTTGCGGCTCTGGCGGTTGGCCCCTATGAACCGAATGTGTGGAAGGAAAGCGGCGCGTCCTGTGATTTTTACGACATCAAGGGCGCTTTGGAGACTGCGATCTCCGATTTACGGATGACTATAGAATTGAAAGCGACGGATCGGGACTTCCTGGCGCCCGGCGGCGCCGACTGCCTGATCGACGGAGTCGTCGTCGGTTATATCGGAGCCTTGAGCGACGCCATCCAGCGCGCCTGGGAATTGCCGCATGTCGCCTATGCGTTCGAGTTGGATTTCAACGCGCTGACGGAGCGATTGCCCGAGCCTCCAAAATTTCATTCGATTCCGAAATTTCCCGAAGTGTACCGCGATATCTCCGTGCTGGTCGACCGGGCGGTTAAGGCCGGAGCCTTGACCGAACAGATACGCGCCGCCGGAGGGCCGTTGTTGCGGCGGATTGATTTGTACGATCATTTCGAGGGTAAAAAGATTGAAAAAGGCAAAAAGAGCCTGACTTATTCGCTCTCGTTTCAGTCGCCCGACCGCACGCTCTCGGATGATGAGATCAACCCCATTTTTGAAAAAATTGTCAACACCCTGTCCGAGAAGCTGGGCGCGACGCTACGCGAATAGTTTGTTAATGCGCCTTTAGTTTTCGTAGCAGGGAATGGCGATTGACAGCATTTTATGCTGGCGCTAGGATTCGATTATGCCTGAACAATTGTTTACACGCTTGGAAGCCGTCGTTGAAACCTTGAACCAGAAACTGGATTTCCTGGTGCAGGAAAACAGCCGACTGGAGCAAGCGCTCCGCGATACAGAGGAGCGTCTCGAAAATGCGGGAAAAGACCGCGAGCAATGGGAAGAAGAAAAGGCGGTTCTTGAAAACCATATCGAAGAATTGGTCGCTATTAAAACCCAAAGTCTTAAATGGGGCGTCGAAAAATCAAGAATCCGTGAAAAAGCCGCCAGCTTGTTGAAAAAAATGGAAGATTTGGATTTTGCCTAGAGATTTAATGAAAGCGGAGATGATGTGAAAATCAAGGTATATGGCAAAGTTTACACCGTCAAGACCGATTCTGAACCCGATCTGGAAACGGTGGCTTCGTATGTCGATGAAAAGATGAGGGAGTTATCCGCTAACGGAAAGAGTAAGATGACGACCGCCGATTTGGCAGTGTTGACGGCCCTGAATATCGCCCAGGAATTGATGGAAGCGAAGAAGGTTCAGAGCGGTATGCAATCGGACAGTAAACAACGTTTGGAAAAAGTTGTCGAAGGTTTGGAAGAAAAGGTTCAAAGTATTAAAACCAAAGGGGTTTTCTGACATTTAACCTTGCTGGGTTTATATTACTATGCTACCCTGTGACACAGGTAAGGTAAGCCTCCCTGTTGTGTTTGTAGCCGAGTCTGATTTTTGAGCCAACATTTTTGAGAAGGGGTTGAGGAATCGGCTGTGGTGAGCAAGCCTTCGAAGGAGGGAAGCCTAAAACAGTATACCAAAGCCCCACCTATTGTAAGATAGGTTCAAAAAATGATTCGTCTACGGCATTGACGGGGGGGTCGCTTTACCAGGTTGGAGAATATGGTGCGAGTCAAAGGTCCGGGCCTTCTTACTGGAATTCGAAATAACAAAAATGAGTTGGCGGCGTCTGTGAATAGAAGTTGAATCAAGACCGGGTTTTCGTGATTTTCGCCCGGCGATTTGTTTCATCCTTGCAGGCCGGAGGGTCTTCTCCTCCGGAATATTTGGCTTCGCGATCAGGTCGTTTGTGTTCTTGCAGGCGGTTTATTGTTTATTTTCCTCCCTGATATATCCGGCCATTGAAAGATACTATCCGTAAAAAAATGCTGGAGCGACGGCGCTCGATGAATGCGGTGGAGCGCGAAGAAAAGAGCGCTCGGATTGCCGCGCGCGTTGCGTCGTTAGGAACGTTTGAGAAAGCGAAGCATGTGCTGGTTTTTCTGTCCATGCCGGATGAAATTCAAACCGGTCGTATTCTTGAAACAGCGTGGGAGCTTGGAAAGAGCGTATACGTTCCCCTGGTGAATCGGGGCGAGCCTGATCTTCAATTGGGCCAACTCAAGCCGGGAGACGTTCTCGATAAAGGTCCGATGGGAATCCCGCAACCGCGGATCAGTTCTCAGGACTTGTCGTCGCCGGAATTGCTGGACTGTCTTCTTCTGCCGGGCTTGGCGTTTGACGGCGAGGGGGCCAGAATCGGTTATGGCGCCGGTTATTTTGATAGGTTTTTGAAGAAAACAACGGCGGCGCGCATTGCGCTGGCGTTTGACTTCCAGATTCTGGAATCGGTTCCGCAGACTGAGAATGACGAGGCTGTGGAATGGATTGTGACCGAGTCCCGAGTCGTTCAATGTCAGCATCACTCCGCTTGAAGCGGTTTATCATATATAACTTGAGGTGAATCATGCATTTGTTTACCACAATCCATGTCAATTTGAGCACGCTTTTGATCGGCATGTTTTTCGCCCTCGTGGGGGGCTACGCAATAGGTTACATTTTAAGAAAGATGCTGGTTGAATCGAAGATAAAGAATTCTGAAGAGCAGGGCCGGAAAATTATTATGGAAGCGGAGCGGGAGGCGGAAAACCGCTCCAAGACTGCGGCAATCGAGGCGCGCGAAAAACGACTTGCCGCCAAAGCCGAGATGGAAAACGAGTTGAAACAAAAACGCGAAGAAATCCGCGATCTGGAAAACGAATTCAGAAAAAAAGAAGATGGGCTGAGGGCGTCGGTGCAGAAAACCACGGAGCTTGAAAAAGTCTATAAGGAAAAATTGCAACGTCTGGAAGGCGAGGAAAAACGCCTGGTTGAAGAGAAACAACGTTATCTGGATCTGGCGGAAGAAGAAATTCGCCGCTTGGAGACGATCAGTTCCATTACCGCGGAGCAGGCGCGCGAGGAGATTCGCCGCAAGGTGGTGGATGAAGCCCGCCTGGAAGCGGCCAAGGAAGTTAAGAAAATTGAAGAGAAAGCAAGGCGCGGGGCCGAAGACGAGGCGCGTCGACTGATCACCGAATCGATACAGCGTCTCGCATCCGACCATGTCGCCGAAACTTCGGTGGCGGTGGTGGAATTGCCTAACGACGATATCAAGGGACGCATCATCGGCCGCGAGGGGCGCAATATTCGCGCGCTGGAACAGGCGACGGGAATGGATTTGATCATCGACGACACGCCGGGCGCGGTGGTGCTTTCCGGTTTCAATCCGGTGCGCCGCGAGATCGCTCGACGGGCTTTGGAGAAGCTGACCCAGGACGGACGCATCCACCCCGGTCGCATCGAGGAAGTCGTCAACAAATGTAAAAAAGAAGTGAACCAGCAGATTCTGGAAGCGGGCGAGCAGGCGGTGATCGATCTGGAACTCGACAACATTCACCCCGACATGGTCAAATTGCTGGGGCGTTTGAAGTATCGCACCAGCTACACGCAGAATGTGCTGGAGCATGTGAAGGAAGTGGCCTGGATTTGCGGCGGCATCGCGGCGGAACTGGGACTGGACGTCAAACTTGCCAAGCGTGCGGGATTGTTGCATGATATCGGCAAAGCCGTGGACCAGCAGGAAGACGGGACGCACACGCAGTTGGGCATCGAAATTGCGCGACGTTACAACGAACACGAATACGTCATCAACTCCATCGCCTCGCACCATGAGGACGAGGAGCCGACCTCCTTGTACGCCGTTCTGGTTTCCGCCGGGGACACGATCTCGGCGTCCCGACCCGGGGCGCGTCGCGAAATGCTGGAGACTTACGTCAAACGCATGTCCAAGCTGGAAGAGATTGGCGATTCCTTCAAGGGCGTTGAAAAAACCTACGCCATTCAGGCGGGCAGGGAAGTGCGCATCATTGTTCTGCCGGACGGAGTGGACGATACCGGCGCCGACATGCTGGCCAAGGACGTGGCGCGGCGAATCGAAAAAGAAGTGACTTATCCAGGTGAAATCAAGGTGACCGTCGTGCGGGAAACCCGATATTCGCAAGTTGCCCGGTGACGGGCTGATTTTAATTTCCGTCGTATTATCGACGTTTCCTTTATTTAACAGGTCCAATGGAAGACACGAGTAACCTGATTCAACTCAGAAGAGACAAGCTGGACGAATTGAGAGCGCAGGGCGTCAACCCCTACGTCAACCGTTTCAAACCCAACGCCAACATCGGGGACTTGATCCGCGATCATTCCGAAAAAGACAAGGAAACGCTGGAATCGGCCAGCGTTCGCTGTATCGCGGCGGGTCGCATCCTCACGCGCCGCAAGCACGGCAAAACCACCTTTGTGAATATTCAGGATCGCTCCGGCAAGATTCAGGTCTACGTCAAAAAAGATAATATCGGCGGCGAAGAGCCGTATGAAATATTCAGTAAATTCGACATCGGCGATTTCATCGGCGTCGAGGGAACCGTCAACAAAACCAAGACGGGGGAGTTGTCCCTGTTCGCCGAAAAAGTGACCCTGTTGTCGAAATCGCTTCTGCCCCTTCCGGAGAAATGGCACGGTCTCAAGGACATCGAAATTCGTTACCGTCAACGCTATGTCGACCTGATCGTCAACCCGGACTCGAAAAAAGTTTTCGTCTACCGCAGTAAAATCATTCAGGCTTTGAGAAAATTTCTGAACGACCGCGATTATCTGGAAGTGGAAACGCCGATGATGCAAACGATTGCCGGCGGCGCCACGGCGAAGCCCTTCAAGACCCATCACAACGCGCTCAATATGGATTTGTTTTTGCGCGTCGCGCCGGAATTATTTTTGAAACGTCTGGTGGTCGGCGGCATTGAGCGGGTGTATGAGATCAACCGCAATTTTCGCAACGAAGGCATTTCGACCCAGCACAATCCCGAATTCACCATGCTGGAGTTCTACACCGCCTATGCAGATTATGTAGAACTGATGGACTTGACTGAAGAGTTGTTCCGCTACATTGGCGAGACGGTTTTCAACACTCTGGAGTTTCCCATAACCGTCGGCTCGGCAGAAACTCCCCCGACGATGGTTGATTTTTCCAAACCCTTTGCGCGTCTGGCTTTCAAGGATTCTTTGGTGGAACTCGGCGGACTGGACGCGAAGGATTTTGCCGATCTGGATTCGGCGGCGCGACTGGCGAAGAGCCATCACATTCACGTCGATAAAAACGATAACTATGGAAAAATCCTCGGCAAATTGTTCGATGAATTTGTCGAACCCAAACTCATCCAACCCACTTTCATCATCGACTATCCGCTGGAACTGTCCCCGCTCTCCAAAAAGAAAGAAGACGATCCCGAGTTGGTGGAACGTTTCGAACTGTTTGTGGGCGCCAAAGAAATCGCCAACGCTTACACCGAGTTGAACGATCCCATCGATCAGAAGGCCCGATTCGAATCGCAGGTGAAAGATCGCTTGGCGGGCGACGAAGAAGCGCATATGATGGATACGGATTTCATCCGCGCTCTGGAGTACGGCATGCCCCCCACCGCTGGCGAGGGGATTGGAATCGATCGGCTGGCGATGTTGTTCACCAATTCGTTGTCGATCCGCGATGTCATACTATTTCCTCAGATGAAAAAAGAATCCTGATCTTTTTTCCCGGCTGATCCTCCTGGGCCTTTGATATAAACTTTTCGGAAGCATCCACGCATGTCCTACGAACTATTCATCAGCTTACGGCATCTTGGCGTTCGCAAGCGACAGCGTTTCATTTCCCTCAATACATGGATATCCGTCGGCGGCGTGGCGCTGGGCGTTCTCGCTTTGATCGTCGTCATCGCCGTCATGTCCGGTTTTGGCAAGGATTTGCGCGACAAGATACTGGGCGCCACCAGCCATATTGTGGTGACGAATATCGACCGCGCGGCGATCAGCGAATACGACGAGGTCGCCGCCCAGGCGATGACGATTGAAGGCGTGGTCGCGGCCGCCCCCTTCATCATGAGCCAGGTGATGTTGACTTTTGAAGGCCGGGTCTCCGGCGTGGTCATGCGCGGCGTTGATCCCGGTCGCGAAGCGACGGTCTCCGACCTCGAAAAAAATCTGGTGGAAGGTTCGCTGGCGGCTCTGAATGCGTCTACCGAGGTTTCATCGGAAGGCGATACGATGGAGCGCGCAGGCGTCATCCTTGGTAGGGAATTGACGCGCAAGCTGGGCGTTGAAGTGGGCGACGTGGTGTCGATGGTCTCTCCCGTTCCGCGCATCACGCCGGTCGGTTTGATCCCCAAAATGAAATTATTGAAAGTCGTAGGTATTTTTGAATCGGGAATGTACGAATACGATTCCAGCCTGGGCTTCATTTCCCTGGGCGCGTCGCAGAAATTTTTTTCCATGCGGGACAAAGCCACCGGCGTCGAAATTCGCGTGAGCGACATTGAGCAAGCCGCCGTGATCGCTAAAAACCTTCAGGAAAAACTGGGTTTCCCTTTTTATGTGCGCGACTGGATGCGAATGAACAAGAACCTGTTTTCCGCTCTCAAGCTGGAAAAAATCGTGATGTTCATCATTCTGATTTTGATCATTCTGGTGGCGGCGTTCAATATTATCAGCACCCTGTTCATGGTTGTGCTGGAGAAGAGCAAGGAAATCGCCGTCCTGAAATCGATGGGCGCGACCAACAAAAGTATTATCAAAATATTCAGCTATCAAGGCTTGATCATCGGCGTTGTGGGCACCCTGCTCGGTTGCGCGGGAGGATTCACGATCGTTCCCAATTTGAATGAGATCGTCGGCTTCATTGAGAGCATTTTCGGCATCACCGCCTTTCCCAGCGACGTCTATTATCTGGACAAGCTCCCTTCAGAAATCCAGTACATGGATTCCTTCCTCATCGTCGTGTTTTCCATAGGCATCTGTTTCCTCGCGTCTCTCTATCCAGCCTGGAAGGCCTCGCGACTGGATCCGGTGGATGGATTGCGCTATGAGTGAGCGCGCGTCGACTGTAGCAACGCCTTTATTAGCGGCGGAAGGGATTTGTAAAACCTTCAAGACCCCGCGCGATGAATTGCATGTATTGCAGGGGATGGAATTGCAGGTCGCCAGAGGCGAAATGCTGGGCATTGTCGGAGCCTCCGGGGTCGGGAAGAGCACCTTACTGCATATTCTGGGCGGTCTGGATCGGCCGGATGCCGGGCGCATCCTGTTCATGGGGAAGAGCATCTTTCAGCAAAAAAACGGCTATCTGGAAAACTTTCGAAACCGGCATGTCGGTTTTGTTTTTCAAATGTTCAATCTGCTCGGCGATTTTTCCGCGCTGGAAAACGTCATGTTTCCCGCCTTGATTGGCGGCGAAAGCAAATCGATCGCGCAGGGCAAAGCGGAACGGCTGTTGGAGGGAATGGGACTCAAGGATCGCATGCAGCACAAGCCCGGCGAATTGTCCGGCGGAGAAACGCAACGTGTCGCGCTTGCGCGCGGTTTGATCAACGAACCCGACCTGACGCTGGCGGACGAACCCACCGGCAATCTGGATGCGAAAGCGGGCGCCGCTTTCATGGAGTTGATCCAGAAACTCAACGCAGACCTGAACCACACATTTATTTTTGTAACGCATAGCCAGAAGCTGGCGAGTCAGATGGATCGCGTCCTGCAATTGACAGACGGAAAACTGAAACCCCTGGACGAGAATATCACATTATAAGGAGTTCATATGGAATCCCCCATCACCCTGGAAGCGATCGCGAAACTGGTCGGCGGAACTGTCAATGGAGACCCGGCGCGCGTCATCGACGGCGTGGGATCATTGGAAAGCGCAGAAGCCGGTCACATCACCTATCTGACCAAAAAAGCGTTTTTACCGCGTTTGCAGGAGTCAAAGGCATCGGCGGTTCTGGTGGATCAGGCGCAGGCGATTGACAAGGATCAGGTGGTCACGGCGAACCCTTCGGTGGCGTTCGCAAAATTGTTGAATCATTTTCACCCTCTGCCCCGTCCGCAGGCGGGCATCGACGAGCGCGCACATATTGGCGCCGACGTTGTCATCGGCGAGAATGTGTCAATCGCTCCCTTTGCATACATAGGAGACCATTCAAGGATCGAAGACGGAGCCGTGGTGATGTCTTCCGTGCATATCGGCGAGCGATGCCGGGTTGGCGCCAACAGTTGTTTGCATCCAAACGTCACCCTTTACCCGGACAGCGAGATCGGGCAGAACGTGATTCTTCACGCAGGCGTGGTGGTGGGCGCCGACGGATTTGGTTACACTCTGGACGAAACGGGACGGCATTACAAAATCAATCAAATCGGCCGCGTGGTGATCGAGGACGACGTGGAAGTGGGAGCCAACTCCTGCATTGACCGGGCGGGAATCGGCGTGACGCGCATCGGCAAGGGAACCAAAATAGACAATCTGGTGCAAGTCGCGCACAACTGCGAAGTGGGCGAGCATTCCATTTTGGCGGGGCAGGTCGGTCTGGCTGGGAGTTGCACCTTGGGAAAGTATGTTGTGCTCGCCGGACAATCCGGCGTTTCAGATCATGTCAAGCTCGGCGATCAGGTGACGGTCGCCGCCAAGTCGGGAGTGTTTCGCGATATCGAAGACGGGCAGGTGTGGGCGGGATCTCCAGCCTTACCGGCGTCTTCGTGGCGGCGTTACGTTGTTCAGTGGACTCGATTGACGGACATGGCGCGTAAATTAAAGGAAATGGAAGCTCGTTTGAACGGCATTGAAAATGAAAATTCCAGACAGTAGAATAGAGCCTTCATATGCGCGCGACGGATGGACGCGCATCATCAAATAATTATTTCAGCGATTCACGAAGATCGACTTTGACGAAAAAGATGCATCGTTATGAAAATTTACTTCACCCATAAACTGGGAACCGTTTTCGGTTTGCTTTGCGTGTTCCTGTTCAATCTGGCCGTGGCGGCTCCCACGCCGTGGACGGAAGCGGAAATCCACAAATACATCGAGCGAAAACTCAAACGGAACGACCGGGTGCTTCGCCTGAACGGCATTTATCTTGGCGACGCGGGCGCGCAGGCGCTGGCTCGATTCCCGATCATGGAAACGGTTGAAGAACTGGTGATCTACGATGGCGGCCTGGGAGATCAGGGCGTGCAGGCGCTGGCCGGATCGGACCGTTTGCATCGCTTGACCTCGCTTTCATTGGAGACCAATCACATTACCGACGAAGGCGCCCGGTTCATTGCGGACGCCCAGAATTTTGAGCATCTTGAAGTATTGAACCTGCACCGGAATTTGATCAGCGATAAAGGCGCCAAAGCCCTTGCTGATTCCAAAAGTTTGGGGAAGCTTAAAGAATTGAACCTCAATTACAACCGCATTGGTGATGAAGGGGCGAAACAATTATTCAGCTCCGAGTATTTAAAAAATATTGAAAAAGTGGGATTGGCGTATAATCTGCTTGGACAGCAAGGGAAAGAGACCTACGAACGATTCAATATCCTCAAACGAATCGAGGGTTTGCACAAAGAATCGCGGATGAACGAGGTGGGGCTTATCCTGCACGGCGATCTCGCGATGTCGGTGTTGTTGAATTCAACCTACGCGGCAGACATCATTGAACTCGATCTGGAACGTTCGGGTTTGACGGATGCGACGGCGCTGGCGTTGGCGCAAACCGCAAATCTGAAACGTTTGGAATCCCTGAACCTGTCGGGTAACAGCATCACCGACGAAGGCGCGCGGGCGCTGGCTCAGGCGACACAGCTTGTGAATTTGAAACGCTTGAATTTAAACTTCAATCTGATTGGAGACAAGGGGGCAAAAGCGATTGCAAATTCTCAAAGCCTCGCTAACCTTCAATCTTTGAAACTGGGGCAAAACCGGATAGGCGGCGAAGGAGCGCGAGCATTGGCTGAATCCAAAACGTTGACGCGCCTGCAACATCCGGTATTTGGTTTTTATTAATAGGGCGGTATTAATATAAAAATAATTGCGGAAGCTATCGCAGTTACGGGACTTGCAAAATGGTTCAAATTCTCGATTTTGAAAAAGAAATTTTTGCGTTGGAAAATCAGATTCGTCAATTGGTTTCCTTATCGCATATGTATGATAGCGTTGGCGACATCACGCATGAAATATTCAAGCTGACCAAGAAACTGCGTCATATGAAGCACGACGTGTTCACCAACCTCGATGGTTGGCAGATGACGCAGGTCGCTCGGCATCCGGATCGTCCCTACACCAAAGACTACATCAAATATATTTTCTCCAATTTTGAAGAATTGCACGGAGACCGCCACGGCGGCTATGGACCGTCGATTGTCGGCGGGCTTGCCAAGTTTGAAAACCAGACGGTCATGGTCATTGGTCAGCAAAAAGGTCGCGACGCCAAAGAGAAGATACAACGAAATTTCGGCATGTCGCAACCGGCGGGTTATCGCAAGGCCCTGAGGCTGATGCGGCTTGCGGAAAAATTTCAGATTCCCGTTGTGACCCTGATCGATACGCCGGGCGCGTATCCCGGAATCGACGCCGAGGAGAAGGGTCAGTCCGAAGCGATTGCGACAAACTTATTTGAAATGTCGACGCTGAAAACTCCCATCATGGTTTTTGTGATCGGCGAAGGCGGCTCCGGCGGGGCTTTGGCGTTAGGCGTGGGGGACCGTATCTTGATGCTGGAACATGCGGTGTATTCCGTCATATCGCCGGAAGGTTGCGCCTCGATCCTTTGGGGCGACAAGGAAAAAACACCGCAGGCGGCGAAAGCTCTGCACATGACCTCGAAAGAATTACTCGCCTTGAAGGTGGTGGATCAGGTGGTCAAAGAGCCTCTCGGCGGGGCGCATCGCAACCACAAACGCGCCGCGGCTCTGGTGCGAAAAGCCCTGCGCTCCAATTTCAAGATGATTTCTGAATTTTCAATGGAAGAACTGCTGGAAAAACGCCTGGATAAATTCCGCAATATGGGCGAAATCATCGACTCTGAAAAATAATCCTTACAGATAAACCTGATCTTTGAACAGGCTGGCGTACTCCGACGGTCCGGCGATCAGTTCCTCGTGACTTCCAGATTCGATCAGTTGTCCTTCTTTCAGCACAATGATGCGCGTGCAACGCTCCAGCGTCGACAGGCGATGCGCGATGACGAAGGTGGTTCGACCGGACATCAGGGTTTCCAGCGCTTGCTTGATGATCGCTTCCGTCTGCGTGTCGATGGAAGCGGTGGCCTCGTCGAGAACGATGATCGGCGGATTCTTGAGGAATATCCGGGCGATGGCGATGCGATGTTTTTCTCCCCCCGACAGTTTAACGCCTCTTTCGCCAACCCGCGTGTCATAGCCGTTGGGCAGATTGGCGATGAAGGCTTCCGCTCCTGCGGCTTGAGCCGCCTGAACGATTTCTTCGCGAGAGGCTTCGACATTTCCGTATGAAATGTTTTCAGCGACCGTTCCGTTGAACAGGAAAGGGTCCTGCGAGACCAAGCCGATCTGTTCCCTCAGATAAGAAAGTTTCAAATCTTTAATGGGGTGACCGTCGATGCGTATCGATCCGGCCTGCGGATCATAAAAACGCATCAAGAGTTTGACGATGGTCGATTTTCCGCTCCCCGTGTGACCCGCCAATGCAATCTGTTCGCCCGCCTGAATTTCAAATGAAATATTGTTCAGCGTTTGCTTTTCGGGAATGTAGGAGAAGCTCACCTTGTCGAAACTGATTTTCCCCTGACAATTGGCAGAGGGCAGATAAGCGTTCGGAGCGTCTACAATGTCCGGTTTCTGGTCGAGAATATCAAACAGGCGTTCCGCCGAGGCGAGCGCGTGCTGGAGCATGTGATTCACCGAATGCAACTGGTTGATCGGCGTATAAAACAGGGCGAGATAACCAATGAAAGCCACCAGTGTGCCGACGCTGATCTCCCCGGCGCCAACCAAACCGATCCCGTACCAGAGGATGAAGGCTGTGCCCAGCGAGCCCAGGAACATCATCGACGGCGAATAATAGGACCACAGGCGCATGACCTCGAGCGTGCCGTTGCAATATTCCTGACTGCGTTCTTCGAAACGTTTGATCTCGTGCGACTGGCGATTGAAAGAAAAAGTTTCCCGCACGCCGGAGATGCTGTCCTGGAGGAACGAATTCATTCGCGCCGCGCTTTTGCGCACGACGTGATACTGTGAATGCGCTTTGACGGTGTATTTCCATGCCCCGTAAACCAGCAGGGGAATCGGGATCAAAGCCGCGATCGCCAGTTTCCAGTGCAGATAAAATAAAATCACGGTGATGCCGACCAGGGTCAGCACGGCGGTCAGGGCTTGTTCCACGCCGTCGATGAAGATGCGCTCGACATAGGTCACGTCGTCGTTGATGCGCGACATCAATTCGCCGGTGGAGCGGTTTTCAAAAAAACTGAGGGACAGTTTTTGTACGGCGCGATACAATTGCGAGCGGATGTCAAAAACAATGCGTTGCTCGACTTTATTGTTCAGGATGATCCGTTTGTGATTGGAAAAATTTCTGGCAAAATAAGTGAACACCAGACCCGCGACGAGCCATTCCAGGCCGCTGTCTACCGAGGCGGCCTCTGCGGCGTTGCTGTCGACGAGTTGATCGACGATGATTTTAATCAACCAGGGCGGCACCAGGTCGAGCAGGGTGGTGACGATGGCCAGGCCCAGGGTCGCGAATACATAGGGCGAATGGGGTTTTAAATAACTCAGAACGCGGGTGAGGGATTTCATCGGTATTTCGGGAAAAATATAAGAACCGGTCTTGTCATTCGGCGGCGATTTGCCGCGACGGGAAGACAAGCCGTAAAACTGTTTATTGTAATGGCTTTGTTAAAAAAAGGAAAGAGAACTATGGAGTATCGACTGTTGGGAGAGAGCGACTTGAAGGTTTCCGTCGTCAGCTTTGGAGCCTGGGGCGTTGGCGGCGCGCCTTTCTGGAAGAACGAGGGCGACGCAATTTCTGCAAAAGCTATCTTGAAAGCCTATGAGCTTGGCGTCACGTGTTTCGACACGGCGCCGGTGTATGGTTTTGGGCATTCGGAGAAATTGATAGGCAAAACTTTGAAGTCGGTGCGCGATAAAGTGGTCTACGCGACCAAATGCGGACTGGTATGGGAAAAGGAATCTCTGGGAAGCATCTCGCGCAACGCGACGAAGGCGTCGGTTGTGAAGGAAGCGGAGGACAGTCTTCGGCGAATGGGTACCGACTGGATCGACCTGTATCAGGTGCATTGGCCCGACGAGGCGACGTCGCAAGAGGAAACCATGGAAGCCCTGCTTCAGCTAAAAGAGAGCGGAAAAATTCGTCACATCGGCGTCAGTAATTATTCCGTCGCGCAGATGAACGACATCATGCAATACGGTCCGCTGGTCTCGGTGCAACCGGAATACAGTCTGCTCAATCGCTCGGTTGAAAAAGAGCTTTTGCCATTCTGCGTGGAGCGTCATGTCAGCGTGGTCGCATACAGCCCCCTGGCGTCCGGAGTTCTGACAGGAAAATACGACAAAAATACGAAGTTCTCCGATTGGCGTAGCAAGGGGATCATCGGAACTTTCAAGGGCGAGGGCTATCATCGTAATATCGACAAGGTCGAAAAACTCAAAAGGATTGCGACCGAAGCGGGCAAGACTTGCGCGCAGGTCGCCATCAATTGGATCCTGCAACAACCGGCGATGGCGACGGCTTTACTCGGTTTTAAAAACGAGACGCATGTAGAAGAAAACCTTCAGGCCATTGGCTGGAAGCTCGGCGAAGATCAGGCGCGGGAAATCGATGCGATCTTTTCTGTGAATTAAGGCGAAGGTTCTGGATCGGGTGGATTCGATTCGCTTTGAACATCCTCCTCGTCGGGATGATGTTTGGCCATCTCCTCTTGCACGTTTTTTTGCATGATTAACAGGTCGTGGTTGATTTGCGTTTGCAATTGGGAGAGGTTGGATTCGAGGCTGTGCAACTGGGTTTGCTGGATGGTGTGCGTGGAAAAAACGAATCCGATGAGCAGGACCGTCAACCCTGTATAAAAGAGAATTTTCAAAGCGGTGTTTTCAGATTTTCTTTTTTGGAGATTGCGCCGGGCTTCGGTAAGGTCGGCTTCCAGGCGGCTCAGCGTTTCGGCCATCGCAGAGCACTGGCGTTCAATTTGCTCTAGACGTTCGTTTTTTTCTTCGTTCGGCATGCCAGATTCTCCAATAAAATCGTTGCTGTATCATAGCATAGGGCGCGGGAGCGACGCTGGAGATTCTAGAGAGCGGGGTAGCCTGGGGCCAACGAAGACAGGTAGAGATGGATGAGCGCATCGCCCCAGAAAAACGCGACCAGCGTGCCTGCGGCCAGAAAAGGCCCGAAAGGAATCTGGCTCGCGCCGGTCAATTTTTTATTGACCATGCCCAGAACGCCGACGATCGATCCGATCAATGCGGCAATGAAGATCACGAGGAAAATTTTCTGCCAGCCGAGCAAGGCCCCTGCGGCGGCGATGTATTTCACGTCGCCCATGCCCATGCCAATCTCTCCGCGCATCCGATAGTAGATTTCTCCGATCAGGAGGAACAGGCCGCTTCCGGCGACCAGTCCCCACAAGGCGCTTGACGTCCCTTCCAGATAGATACCGGCGATCAGGCACAGCGGAATTCCCGGCAGGGTGATGAGGTTGGGGATGATTTTGTGTTGCAGGTCGATGACGGTGATGACCACCAGGGCCGGGCCGACGACGGTGAAGATTGCAAACTCCCAGGACCAGCCGAAGCGATAAAAGGAAGCGACGATCAGCAGCGCCGTGATGAATTCAATGAAGGGGTAGACCCAGGAAAACCGGACGCCGCAGTTTCTGCATTGCCCTTTCAGAATCAAATAGCTGAGGAGGGGAATGTTGTCGAAGGAACGCACTGCGGCGTTGCAGGAGACGCAGTGCGAGCCGGGGGAGACCACCGATTCGCCGCGCGGGATGCGGTGGATGCACACGTTAGAAAAACTGCCCAGCATCAGGCCGAACAGGAACACTCCGGAGGCCTGAAGGAACTGGGGAAGCAGTAGAAATTGTTCAAGGGGGTTTATCATTCCCGCCTGAAGGGGAGCAGGGTTTGTACGGTTTCGTAAACGACGTCGCCGGAAAACCCCTTACGTTGCAGGTAGGGGGCCAAACGCCGCCGTTGCGTTTCACGGTCGAGGCGATCCATGCTTTTCAATTTTTTGAGCGCCGCTTGATGCGCCAGTTCGCTCTCGTTGAATTCATTGTATAGCAGAGCGATGGCGTTGCGAATCACGTCTTTTGGAAGTCCGCGTCCGAGCATGCCTTGTTTCAAGCGCATGGGCCCCCACAAACGATTTTCAATTTTGGACCGCCCCCAATTGAAAGCGAGATCGGCGTCGTTGAGATAGCCCAGCTCGCGCAGGTCCTGCAGGGCCGAAGCGATGGCGGCGTCTGAAAATTCTTTCTTGCTCAGATGCGTTTCAATCTCCGATTCGCTTCGGCTTCTGTAGACCAGATGTTTGATGGCGGCTGATCGGGCCTGTTTATTTTCCTCCGCAGGGTTCATGGAACGGCGCTTTGCGGGGCGGGTTATTTACCCTTTTTGGTTTTTTCCGGCTCTGCTTCCTCCGGCGCGGGCGCGGCGTCGTCTTCTGACTTGATCAAGCCCAGTTTTTGACGCAACTGGGTTTCGATGTCCTGAGCCATATCGGGGTTGTCCGCAAGGAATTTTTTCGCGTTCGCCCGGCCCTGACCGATGCGGTTTTCATTGTAGGAAAACCAGGTGCCGCTTTTATTGATGATGTTGTGCGTGACGCCGAGATCGAGCAGATCGCCCATCTTGGAAATGCCTTCGCCGTAAATGATGTCAAATTCGCAATCGCGAAAGGGCGGCGCAACTTTGTTTTTGACGACGCGGACGCGGGTACGGTTGCCGACGACTTCCTCGCCGTCCTTGATCGCGGCGATTCGGCGGATGTCCATGCGTACGGAAGAATAAAACTTCAGCGCGTTGCCGCCGGTCGTGGTTTCGGGGTTGCCGAACATGACGCCGATTTTCATGCGGATCTGGTTGATGAAGATCAAGGCCGTGTTGGATTTACTGACAACGCCTGCGAGTTTGCGCATTGCCTGAGACATCAGGCGAGCTTGAAGCCCCATATGGGAATCGCCCATGTCTCCGTCGAGTTCCGCTTTAGGCACCAGAGCGGCGACCGAGTCGACGACGATGACGTCCACCGCGCCGCTACGCACCAGAACTTCGGCGATTTCCAGCGTCTGCTCGCCGGTGTCCGGTTGGGACAGGAGCAAATCGTCCAGGTTGACGCCCAGGTTTTTGGCGTATTTGGGGTCGAGAGCATGCTCCGCGTCAATGAAGGCGGCGACGCCGCCGGTTTTTTGGGCCTCGGCGATGATGTGCAGGGTCAGGCTGGTTTTACCCGACGCTTCCGGGCCGAAGATTTCGATGATGCGGGCGCGCGGTACGCCTCCCACTCCGAGAGAAACGTCCAGTGAAATAGAGCCCGTGGAAATGACGTCGATCCCTTTGAGGGCTCGCGCCTGCCCCAACTTCATGATGGAGCCTTTTCCAAACTGCTTCTCAATTTGATTGAACGCCAATTCGAGGGCTTTTTCCCGTTCGGTCGACGACATAGTGCCTCCTTTATCCGTGAGTCATTTTTTCAGGTTGTTTATGATTCGTTCAGGTCCGACGGGTCGTCGGCCAGAGTGAATTCTTCAATTGGGGTGTAGATCGGTCCGTTCACCGTCAACTGACTGTGAACCAGTTGAAAAGTATCGACCCCGAACGACCCGCAGGTCAATTTTTTTTGCGTTTGTACGGCTTGTGACAGCGCGGCGTCTTTTTTAGTCAACTTAAAACGTCCGAGCGTTAAATGCGGCGTAAATGATCGCGAATCTTTTGCGATTCCCTGGCGGACCAGCGCGTCTTCAATATTTTGATGCAATTGCGCCATCTGGCCTTCAGAATCATTAAAAACCACCGCAAGAATCCGGGGTTTCGATTCATCTGGGTAAAGGGTGATTTTATCGGGCGCGATATTGAATTGGGACGAGCGCTTTCCGACGGATGTCATTGAATGAATCAACGAGGATGTCGTGTCGGGAGCGATATCGCCCAGAAATTTTAAGGTTATATGCATATTCTCCCGACGGACCCATGAGGCTTTGACTTTTAATTTGCGAAAATTGTCCTGCGCCTCGGATAGAGCCAGAATGACTTTGGGAGGAACCTGGGTTGCGAGAAATAAGCGAATACGGTTTGTCTCTGAAAAATTATTTCCAAACATCAAATCTCACTCAAGATTTATAACGGGGAGGGGGGTAAATAGCAAGATAAAACCGGAGAGGCGATTGGGGTAAAGCGATGGGGGCGCGGACGCGCTGAAATAGCTGTAGAGCTTTCAAGGGTTTGGCTTATATAATAATGAAGATAGCCGGTACGCTCCGTTAAAGAATAGGAGCGAATCCGCCGAAACGAAACGGTATATGAAACGGTTTTTTATCCAATGGCGATGATGAAAGCATACTACAAGAGCGCTTGCGCGCTGACGACGCTGATCTTTGCTCTTACGCTTCTTCAGGGATGTGGTGGAGGGGAGGAGATTGCGGAGACGGTAGCGCTGAACCCGGAAGTGATTTCCTCCGGCTTGCGCTCGAAAGCCGATCTGCCCCAGGCGCATGGTTTGCCTCCCGACGAGGCGACGGTCATCATCAAGCCGGAAGAATTGGAAAAAGCCGAAGAGGCGTCGGAGGACGTGAGGAAGTTTCTTTCCGCCGATCAGTTCAAGACCGATACGGAATACCTGGCCATGAATCGTTTTGAGCGTGTTGCGCGATACGTACCCAAACCTTATGTTCCGTCGAGCGATTTTGCGGCGGGGCTGGAGTCCAATTTCCCGATGTTGTCGGATCCTTTCATCTTTTCCGGCGAGGGTTTTGAGATCAACGGATTTGAAACGCGATCCAAGCATATGAACCAGTTCGACTACGATGAACATTTGCGCACCTACTACCCGTATAAGGCGCCGGAGAAACCGGAGGACCATTTGATTCAGGTCGCCGCATTTGCAAAAAATGAAAAGCAGTTGATTTTTCATCCCGCATCACCTGCATGGGGGAGCCTTCCCGATGTGGATGACACGTCGCCGCCGTCGACTCAAAAAGCAAGCGTTCTCTTGGATGAGCCGGTCGAGGAAACCCGGCTTGGACTGAGCCTGGGGGGAGGAACTCGTATGGTTCTGCGGCGAAGTTCGAAAGCCTTGGACCTCATCAAAGGCAATGAAGCGATCAATCGGCATCGCTTTGAAAACGCCGAATAATTTCTAAATACTCAAAGGGATTTTAATTGGCGCCGGGAATTGCAGGCGAAGGGGCGGGGGCCTTCGTCGCTGGGGGCGTTTCGCTTCGGTGCCAATAAAACGCCAGCCAAAAGGCGATGATGAAGATCGCCATGATGATCTTTCGGGTCAGAGAAATTTTGTATCCATCTTCACCGCTCCCGTCCGGGGGCAGGTCCGAATTCGAATCGGTATTCAAGATTCTATCCTTGCCTGAAGGGTGATCGCGCCCCGATATTTTCCTGTTTCAAAGGGTGAAAGTCAAGAATCAACCCGGCGACTGTGCGCTCGAATGCGCGGCGGCGCCAGCCTTTGAAGGGCTTTTTGCACAGCGAAAACCAAAGCTGTTGTTGCGAACTTCGGGAGTGAAAAAACTGCGGTTGAAGGTGGGCGCGCTCAGGCCGCAACCGTAGGACAGGCAGTCGAACCAGGACCCTCCCTTGAGAAGCCGTTTATCCGTTCCGTATTCTGACCGGTGGATGTTGTTGCCTGGATGAGGCAGGTAAAAGCTGTCCACCCATTCCCAGACGTTGCCGGACATATCATAAAGGCCGTAGGGGCTTTTGCCATTGGGATACGATCCCACCGGCTCGACTCCCGTGGAGTTTTTGTAGGGATGGTTGGAGCGGTCCAGACTCCATTCGTCGCCCCAGGGGTAGATCAATCCGTTTTCACCGCGCGCGGCTTTTTCCCATTCCTTTTCATTGGGCAGGCGTTTGCCGCGCCACTGGCAGTAGTCGGTGGCGTCGAACCAGTTGACGTAAATCACCGGGTCGGAGCCTTTGCCTTTGGGAATCTCTCCGTTGGGCCAGTGGTAGGGCGCTTCCCGTTGCGTTGCGTCGACAAATTTTTTGTAGTCGGCGTTGGTGGTTTCGTAGAGGTCGATATAGAATCCATCGACAGAGGCGATGTGCTCGGGGCCTTCATCGTCCCAGCGTTCATTGGAACCCATGATGAATTCGCCTCCCGGCACCCACGCCATGTTTTCCGTTCCGCTTTCAGAGGGCGCTTCGCTTGGCGACGCCTGGGTTTGCGATTTCACTTTTGTGATAGACGCGTTTTCAGTTAATGCGAACAGTCGCCTGGGAGAACGCTTCGGCTGGCTGAATGGATTTTGCGCCTTTGTTGACAGGACGCCCAGGTGACAGGATTGACACTCCGGGGCCCGAACCTTATTCTGTCGGGATTGCTCCAGATTATCCGGCAAATGGCAGGCCGATTGACAGGAGAGGGCTTTGGATCCGGCGCGCATGTTCTCGAAGGCGTAAGACGGATCTCCGGCGAATACCCATGCGGTCAGGATTAAACAAATAAGAGACTGTAAAGCGCGAGATCGTTTCAAGGATTGGGGATCGGGAAATGGCGGCGGCGCCGCATTTTTGAAATTCAGTTCGAGTTAATTCACCAATGTTAGCGGATGAGAAAAATAGAGTCAAAATGAAAATGGTTGAATTTCTGATATGAAGAATGATCTCGAATGGCGTTTGATCAATGATGGGGCGCGAAGCGGAGCCTGCAATATGGCGACGGATCATGCGATCTTGAACGCCTGCAATGAAGGAAAAGCGCCCGCGACCCTGCGTTTGTATGGTTGGAGCCGGCCCAGCATTACGGTCGGCTATTCTCAGGATTGGCGCCTCTGCGTGGATTTGGATCGGTGTCGCAAGATGGAGGTCGAGGTGGTTCAAAGACCCACCGGCGGTCGCGCGATGGTGCATCAGAATGAAATCTCCTATAGCGTGATCGCTCCGATTCCGCATTCTCAGTTTCCTTCCAATTTAAGAGGCGCGTTTCAGGAGATTTCCTCAGGGCTGATCCATTCCCTGCAACTAATGGGTTTGGAGCATGCGCAGAGCGCCGACGGGCTTCAGGAATTGCAAAGAACCGGTACGCGCAATAAGAGTTCTTCGTTTCGGTCCCCCGCCTGTTTTGCATCGATCAACCATTTCGAAATTTCTGTGAAGGCGAGAAAGTTGATCGGCGGGGCGCAACGTCGTTTCAAACAGGCGTTCCTTCAACAGGGGTCTATCCTGATCGATCACGACGCATTGTTCTCCAACTCATTTTTTTGTTTTTCCAGCGATGAAGAGAGAGATGTAAATCTGAAAATTTTGCAGGACAAATCGATCACTCTTCAGGAGGCGATGGATAAAACCATGAGCTATGAAGAGGCGCTTCCCTATTTTATTGCAGGGTTTAAAAATAAATTTCCGGGAAACTGGGAAGAGAGGGCGTTGACGCCTTATGAACAAAGTCTTGCTGAATGCCGTATGAACGAGCCGGACTGGATCGCCTGATCGCTTTGAAATGCATTGTATTTTGGGTTTGAGTTAGAGAATCGATATATTTATTTATTAAGAGTTTATTGGAAGCGGAAGTTTGTATATAATGCGGGCTTACATTTTTTTAACGCTAAATTTACATGGGCCGATTGAGTGATCGTTAGATTCTGGGGCGTACGAGGAAGTTTCCCTTCTGGAAACAGGAACACCGCGAAGGTGGGCGGCAACACGACCTGCGTGGAAGTCCGTTGCGGAGACGAAATCATTATTTTTGACAGCGGAACCGGCATCATCAATATGGGGAAATCCTTGATGGCCGAAATGCCTGTCAAAGCCAGCCTGTTTTTCAGCCATGTTCATTGGGATCATATTCAGGGATTTCCTTTTTTTGGTCCGTTTTACGTGCCTGGAAATGAATTCGATATTTACGGAGGCACGGCGCTTCCAACCAAGATCGAAGACGTTCTTGATGAGCAAATGTCCGCGCCCTGTTTTCCAATTCGTAAAGAGGTATTTGGCGCGACCCTGCGCTATCATGATATTCGCCATGGCGACGTGGTGGAGGGCAAGAATTTTAAAGTATCCCCGGCGAATTTGTATCACCCCAACGGTTCCTACGGGTTTCGCGTGGATTCGGGAGGGCAATCCCTCGTATTCGCGACGGATAACGAACATCAGGAAGACAAGCTCAGCAAGAATTTGCTGGAGCTTTCGAAAGACGTCGATTTGCTGATTTATGACGCTCAGTACACCGATGCGGAGTATTATGGACTCGAAGGACAATTTTCCAGAAAAGGTTGGGGGCATAGCACGATGAAGGAAGGCGTTAAAATGGCCAAAGCCGCCAACGTAAAGAAACTGGTTCTGTTTCACCATGACCCTGCGCACTGTGATGAATTCATCGGAGAAATCGAGGCGGAATGTAAACAGATTTTCCCCAATAGCATTGCCGCTTTTGAAGGGTTGGAGATCAACCTTGACGATGCAGAACTCCCCAAATCTCTCTTTGCTTAAAGCCGTTTCCGTCGTTCTTGCAGCCTGTTTTTTTTTATGGGGCTGTAGTCAGAAGCGCGTTTCTAAAGACGAATCCCTTCAACAGCATTACGTTGACGTCACCACAAAATTATTCCCCCCTCTGCCGTCAGATATTCACCTTGCTGAACTCGGCTGGTTCAATTCCGACGACCGGGTCGACCTCATGCTACTGGCCCGCAAGGGAGACGGTTCCTTCGAGACGCATGTGTACCTGAGCGGAATTAAAACCGGTTTCGAGGAAAGAAGAAATCCAGAGCTGGACGCGACTTTGACCAAGGGCCTGCGTCACGTGGCCTCGGGCCGGATCAATAAAGACCGCTATTATGATCTGGTGGTGTTGTCGTCCGGTCAGGACGGATCAAAAACGGCGGAGGTGTGGTTCAGCAACGGTCAGGGAATTTTCTACAAAAAAGATAAGTACTCTTTGCCTGCAATCAGCGCGGGTATGGACCGCGTTGAATTTGTGGACATCGATCATGATATGGATGGCGATCTTTTATTTTATGGAAAGAACGTCCGGGACGCGAATGGCGCGGCGCATCCTTACCCCATGCAATTGTTGCTGAACAACTCCAAGGGCGAGTTTGAGGACGCGACGGAATTGTTGTTACCTCCCTTACCGCCGGGAATCGTAGAAGCGTCGATGGCGGACTACGATCGCGACGGAACGCTGGATATTTTTCTGGTGTACTCGGGCGCCCGCAACCGTCTGCTGATTAATAACGGTCTTGGCAAATTTGTCGACCGCACCGAAGATTTTTTGCCGATGATCGTCGACGACAGCATTCACGCCGACTGGGCGGATTTTGATATGGATGGCGATAACGATTTGCTGGTGAGCAACGAAACAGGCAAGAACGGCGTCTATAATTATTTCCTGGAAAATCAGGGGCGCGGGCGATTTGTCAGCAAGCGCCACAAGGCACTGCCTCCGATCTCGGCGCATAAAGTGTATCTGCTCGACGCAGATGAAAACCAGATCCCCGACATACTTTTACTGACTGCAAAGGGGCCTTATTATCTTGGCGGTTACGGCAAGTGGAGATTCAAAAACGAAACCCAAAGGCGCTTGCCCCGAGGACATCTTTTCATGGAAATGCATTTCGCCGATTTAACAGGGGACCGTTTTCTTGATATCATAGGCATCATTGGTTCCAAGCGCGTTGCGCGCGTTTGGGTGAGCCGTTTCAAATGAGGATTGTATTTTGAACAAACGACAGCGACTGACATTTTTGAAAGTATTGAGCATCGTCGCCTGGGCGGATGGCGAGGCGACGCAGGCGGAATTGAATTTACTGAAGACCTTCTTTCAAAAATTTTCGCTGGAGGACAAGGAGTTCAATGAACTGAAAACCTTCATGGAAGCGCCGACGCCGCCTGAAATGCGAGACGCTCTGGTCAAGGAGTTAACGCGCAAGTTTTCGTCTCAAGAAGACCGTGAAGAGCTTCTGGCGGCTCTCAAGGAAATGGCGGAAGCGGATGGCGTCGTCGACGAAGCTGAAGCCAGTTTACTGGAGAGTATACGCGCCCAGGTGGAGGGGAAATCGGAGTCTCCTGAAACTCTCAAAACAATAAGCTCCATGTTCAAACAGTTTTTTGCCGCGGCGGGAGGAGACTCGGGTCGAGATTTGGAGCAGTATTTCAAGAGGCAGTTGTATCAGAAACTGGAATTGAAAATGACGGGGCGGAATGTTGTAATCGACTGGAAGGATGAGCGTTTTTATCTGGTTTGTTTGCTGGGCGCTTTGATCGCCAGCGCGGCGCATGTCGACGGCAGTTTCGACGATTCGGAAAAAAAGGTTTTGCGCAGTTTGTTCAAGGAAAAATTATCATTTGCTGAGGGCGAACTGGATATCTTTCTTGATGTCGTCGATGAGCAGGCGAAGGACGGTTTCGATTTTTATGAAGTCGTTACGGAAGTCAATCGCCTGGTATCCATGGACGATCGCATCAAATTGATGGATTGTTTTTTCGAGGTCGCCTGCGCCGATGGGGAACTGGCGCACGAGGAAACTGAGGAAATCCGACGCATCACCAAGGCGATGCTGGTGCCGCATGCTGACTTTATCGAAACAAAAATGAAATTTCTGACTCGCTTGCGAGAGCAATGAGGGTCCATACGATTCCATATTCAGTTTCTGAATCGAGAATTGAAGCCTGTTTATTAGCTCCCCGCTACAGCGAGATCAGGCGCGGCGAAGTGACGATGACTAAAGAACCCAAAAAATTCATCGGCGTGATGTTTGAATGTTGCAAGGTCTACCGGCGCATTTACATCAACAAGGAGAACAACGCCTACGAAGGTCGTTGCCCTCGGTGTGGCGCGCGCGTTAAGGCGACGATCGGCGCCGACGGCACCGACTCGCGTTTTTTCTCCGCCCGCTGAATCCCGTACCGCAATCAATGAAAATCGTTATCCAGAGAGTCTCGCGCGCGACGGTCAGCGTCGACGGCGAGGAAGTGGGACGAATCGGAAAAGGCCTGCTCGTATTATTCGGAGCCGAAAAAGGCGATGGCAACGAGTCGGTTGACTATCTCGCAGAGAAAACAGCCGCGCTCCGGATTTTCCCCGACGCAGAGGGGAAGATGAATTTTTCCTGCAAGGATGCGGGCGGCCAGATATTGGCGGTGTCGCAATTCACATTGGCGGCGGATTGTTCGAAGGGCCGGCGGCCCGGTTTTGATCGGGCGGCGCCGCCGGATCTGGCGAAGCTTTTGTACGAACGCTACGTTGAGAAATTGTCGGCGCTGGGTCTCGAAACCGCGACCGGTCGCTTTGCGGCGGATATGCAGGTGGAACTGGTCAACGATGGTCCCGCGACTTTCATCCTGGAAAAATAGAGGTCAGCTTGGCAGATTGCGCACCAGATCGGGAAGCGGCAGGTCAGCGAAATCCTTGCGAGTCAACTTGTATTTCGCGTAATAGGTTTCGAGATTTTTCTCTGATTTTTCAGCCATGACCTTGTCGCGGTTCTTTTGGTAAAGCAAATCGGCGATGATCATGTTGGAGATGGCGTTCTTGCCAGACTGATAGCCTTCGTAGAGCAGGCCCAGACGGTAGTAGGACTCGGCATGATTGGGGTCCAGATTGATGGAATTTTTGAAGGCCTTGACGGCGAGTTCATGGCGCCCGAGTTCCTCCTGCAAGCGGCCGATATGAAACTGCACTTCAGGATTGTAGGGATCGACCTTCCCAGAGTGAATGTATTCCTCCAGAGCCTTATTTTTATCCCCGAGTTTTTCATAAGCCCAGCCTAACTGATTGAGCAGTAGCGCATCGTTGGGATTGGTTTTCTTTCCGGCGAGCCATTGTTCCAGCGCGAGTTTTATTTTTCCGCCTTTCGCCAGCAAGATTCCCAGATTGTAATGCGCCTTGAAATTGTGAGGATTGGATTTTAAGGCTTCCTTGAACTGTCTCAGCGCCTTGTTGTATTCCTGTTGCTCCTGATAAACCACGCCGAGGTTGTTGTGCGCGTCTGAAAAGTCAGGTTTGATCTTCAATGCGGCTTTCCAGTTGGAGATCGCTTCTTCAATCTCTCCTTTCTTGTGATGCGCGGCGCCCAGATTATTCAAGGTGCTGGCCTTGTCCACGTCGCGTTTGACGGCGATATCAAAATACTGGATCGCTCTAGAGGTCCGGTTCAATTCCAGATTCACCGAGCCAAGGTTGATCAGGCTGGTGGTGTCGCCGTTATCCAGAGTGAAGGCCTCCTTGAACGATTTTTCCGCGTCGTTGAGACGTTTTTGAGCGTGGTAGACAAGCCCCATGCCGCGATGTGCGCGGGAGAAAGTGGGATCGATTTCAATGACCTTGCTGAATTGATCCTTGGCCTTCAGATATTGCTTCTTGCTCAGGTAAAATTCTCCGAGTTTGAAGCGCGCTTTAAGGTTGTCGGGTTCGTCATTTACGTCGGAAATGAGGTCTTCGAGAATATCCCTGTCAGAAGGTTCCGAACAGGCGGTGATCCCGATACAGCAGGCAAGAAGCAATGCAAGCAGGATGTGCGGAAGAGACATGTCGCGCCCCTTTACTGAGGCGGGCGTCGGTCGTGAGACGCCCTGGGACTAGAATGGAACCGAATGCCGGACGATGTCCATCAGTATGGACGGGAAAAATCCCAAAAGAATGATCGCCGCTGAACTGGCGGTGATGAGAGCGGCCATCCCTCTGTGAATGACGATCGTGTTCTCGCCTTCCTCTTCGTGGAAGTACATCATAACGATCACCCGTAGATAAAAATACACGGAAATGACGGTCGCGATAACTGCGGCCAGAATCAACAGGGTGTAGCCCTGTTCAATGGCGGCGATGAACAAATACAGTTTACCAAAAAAACCGGCGGTTGGGGGGAATCCCGCCAGAGACAGCATGAACAGACTCATCGCCGCGGCCAGCAGGGGGTGACGTTTCGCAAGCCCCTTGAATCGGTAAATGGAATTGCCTTCCCGGCCTTCGCCTTCCAGCGTGAACACCACGGCAAAGGTTCCCAGATTCATGAACAGGTAAACGGCGAGATAAAACATCAGGCTGGCGACGCCTTCCTGAGAATTGGTGACGATACCAATCAGCAGGTAGCCCGCATGCGCAACGCCGGAATAAGCCAGCATGCGTTTGAGATCGTTTTGGTAGATGGCGGCAATATTGCCGACCAGCATCGTGATGGCTGAAACGCCAAAGAGAATCGGCATCCACACTTCCTGAATGTCCTGAAAGCCGATATAGAAGACGCGCGCGACAAATGCAAAGGCCGCCGCTTTGGTGGCGACCGACATGAATCCGGTGATCGGCGTCGGAGCGCCCTGATAAACGTCCGGCGTCCATGAGTGGAAAGGCACCAGAGAAACCTTGAAACCCATGCCAACAAACATCATGGCCAGCCCGATATAAACCAGAATGTTACGGCTGTAAGGGTTGCCGCATTCCAGTCCTTCGCAATGAAGGAGGTCGCCGATGAGTCGAATCTGCGTGGTGCCGGTGCCGGCGTAAACCAGCGCCATTCCGTATACCAGGATCGCCGAGGCAAAGGCTCCGGTCAGCAGGTATTTAACGGTGGACTCCTGCGAGGCCGCCGTCGCCCAGGACAAGGGCGGCGCGGTGGACGGGCTTTCGGTTCCGGTGCCGTGCTTGGCAGAAAAACCGCAGAGTATATAGAGGGATATCGAAAAGACTTCCAGAGAAACAAATGCAGTGATCAGGGTGCCGGACTTGGCCAGGAACATCATTCCCACGACCGCCATCAGGACAAGGCTGAAATACTCCGCTTTGTTCTCGTTATCGGCCAGCGGGTAACGGGTGGAACCCAGCATGGCGAACATCGCCATGGTCAGGAAGATGATATTGAATATTTGTGAAAATCGATCATGAATCAGGGAATTGCTGAAAATTCCCGGATCGACATTGCCCGAAGGGGTCGGAGCAGAGACCCATACGGCGATGGAAATGAACAGCGCGATGAACAGTCCGCCCAGCGCGGCTTTCGACAAGTATTCATTAACGTTGAACTGTTTGTTGAGGCCTATCATCAAAAGGAAGAAGGCGGTCGCCAGAATGGTCAATTCCGGGCCCAGGGCCAGCCAGTTCATATCGGCAAAATTTATTTCAAATTCCATCGTCTCAGTTTTCTTATGGGATTCTTTATAATGCTAAGGGGTTTTATAGCATTTCAGCCATTTTTTCAAGGGAATGTTTTCCTATTCCATAATACGCGCTAAACGAGCTTACGGACCGCGGCAATTATTTGTATCCGCTCCGGTCCGAGTCGCGCCGATTGAAAGTTAATTTGAAGCGGGGTCTGAGTTATAATATCCTGATTCCAAACGAAATAACACGAAGAGGGCTATGAGCAATTACAAGCGTTTCAAATCCGTAGTTTCCAATGCGAGCTTGCTGGCTCTGGCCTTATTGGTTGGGCTGGGGGCGAATCACGCGGCGGCGGCTGATTCGTTGTTCCAATCGCCGGTGCGCGTCACCATGCATCCCAGTCAGAATTTTGCTCCGTCGATCTCGCCCGACGGGCGTTTCATGGTCTACGTCTCCGACCGCTCCGGTCATTTAGATCTGTGGTGGAAATCTCTGGAGCCGGGACTGCAACCGCCGGATCGGCCGCTCACCTTGCACAGCGCCGAAGATAACGCACCATCCATCAGCCCCGACGGCAAACAGCTGGTTTTTTTGTCTCACCGCAATGATCCCCGAGGCGACCTGTTCCTTTTAGAGATAGAGAATAAAGAAACTGAAGCCGGGGCCTTGGTTCCCGTCCGCTTGACAGATTCCAGCGCTTCGGAATCGGATCCGGTCTGGTCTGCTGACGGCAAGTCGATCTATTTCACCTCTCAGGTTTCGGGAGGTCTGGAAAAATCGATTTATAAAATCGATCTGGCGACGAAATCGCGCGTCCGGGTCATTCAAGGGGAAGGGGTGAATCCGGCGCCTTCACCGGACGGTTCCCGGCTGGTCTATGTTTCAAGCGAATCCAATCCGCATCTCCTGATCGCAAATCTTGAAACCGGCGCGACGCAGGCCCTCACCCAGGGATCTGCGCTCGATGTGTCGCCGCGCTGGACCCGGTCTGGAAACGCGGTCGTGTTTACGCGTTATGAAGATGACACGAACCGGGACGGCAAGGTCACGATCGACGATAACCCGAATCTCTGGTCGCTTCAGGTCGACGGCATGCAGGCGGGGGTGATGCGCCAATTGACCTCCAGCGATTCTTACGACCTGCTCCCTCAGGCGGGAGACGATCGAGTGTATTACACGGCGCAAAAGGGATCGGGCGTCAATATCTGGAGCTTGCCTCTGGAAGGACGGATCCGCGTCTCGAAAGATTTTGAAGCGGCAATCGCGGCAACGCGTCAGACCTGCATGATCCCCGAGCGCAGGGATTATTCCTGCCTGATGGCCTATCGCAATTTGATTCAGACTCATGAAAGCGCGCCGGGGCTGGCGGAGGTTCGCCTGGAATTTGCCGCGGCCTATATCGATCTGGGGCATTTCGATTCCGGCGAAGCGGAATTGAACGCGTTATTGACTGAGAATGCGGAGGCGCAAGAATACGTTCGACTGGCGCAGATCGAGCAGATCCTTCTGCCACTCAAGCGTCTGCAATGGACGAGCGCTGCAGGGCAGGAGGCCGCCGCCTCTCAAGCGCTTGGAGCCTTGAATGCGCTGTCTACGCAATGGAAGGATTTGCCGCGACCTTCGGCTCAAGCGGCTTTGGAATCGGGTCGCCTGCAGGCCTTGCTGAATCAACCCGCCGAGGCGCTGGAATTCTATACAAAGATTCTCAAACAATACCCGGAGCAGAAAACCATCGCGGCGCAAGCGGCATTTTATCAAAGCTCAATTTTTAAAATGGTCGGCGACCGCAAAAGCCTGATCGAAAGTTATGTCGGCGTGGTCAGGGATTTTTACGAGGTCAAACAATGGAGACGCAAAGCGATTGATGAAATCATTCGCCTGTTTGAAACGCCGCAAACGCTCGCCGAAAAAATCGTCAATCTTCAGGGACTGGTCGAACAGTACAAGGCCCTGCCGCCTCTCGCCGGAGCGATCCAAAACCGAATCGGCGAATTGTACGCTTCGGATAATGAATTGTTGCTTGCAAAAGAGGCTTATCGAAAAACTACCGCACAGTTTCCCGACGCCGACGAGGAAGTCTTCGTTTCGCGAAAGGCTCAGGCGGAGTTGTACGCGCGGGAAGAAAATTTTGAAAAGAGCATTCAAATCTACGAAGCCATCTACGACGGTTCCCAGCAAATTCAAGAACGGCTTGAAATCGCCCGCAAGGGGCGCGTCGAAAAAGCCCTTGCAAAAGGAACCTGGGAAATCCGCGTTGGAGAAATCAAACTCGCGCGTAAAACCTTTCGCAAGCTGATCGAGTTCGCCCCGGAAGTTGTGGAAGGGCATCGCGGTTACGTGCAGGCGGGGGCCGCATTGCAATTGCTGGACGCGACCGAAAAATTTTATCAGGAGCGTTTGTCGGCCCGACCGGATTCGGCGATCGACCGTTACGCCCTGGGACTGCTGGCGACCTACCACAATCCGCCTGATCTGAAACGCGCCGAGTCGGAGATTGGGGCCGCTCTGGAGCGGGATCCCAGCCAGTTGTTTTTTCATCAGACGCTGGGATGGGTGTACGAGCAGAAAGAACGAATGCTCAAGGCGAGCGGTTCGCTGGAACGCGCCGTGCATGAGTATGAGATCGCATTGGCTTTGAATGATGAAAACGACAAGCCGGAAAACGAAGCCGATCTGTATCTGAATCTGGGCAATACGCATTATCAGCTCAGTAATCCGACCACCGCTTTTTATTATTACACCCTGCGCGAAGACTCCGCTTTTCCGTTTTACGTCAAGGAGCGCGAGGCGATTTATCGCCAGCGTTTTGGCGAGACCGCCTACAAATCGGGATTGCTCGACTCCGCGATCAAGCAATATCGCCGGGCCTACGAACTCTACGAAAAAGAAAACGACGCGGCGCGGCTGGCGGAACTGAATGACCGTATGGGCCTGTCCTATCAAGATGCCGGGGAATACGCCAAGGCGGTGGATGCGTTTTCCTCCGCGCTGAAACTGAGCCGTGATCTGGGCAATCAGCAAACCATATCGAAAACCCTGCGCAATATCGCCAACAACCTCTACCTCTTGAATGAAGACAAAAAGGAAACCGATCCCATCGCCTTGCAGACCGCCCTGGGGAATTATTTTGAAGCGGTGAAATTGCTGGAAGAACATGGAACCCTGCGCAAGGACAAGAAAGAGAAAAAGGGCTTGATCGGCATCTCGGTGGAAACGGGGCTGGACAGCGACGCTTCGACGGCGGCGATGGGCTTCGATGAGAAAGGCGAACGCAAACTGATCTTCCATTATGTCGGGAAAATCTACGGCGACTTCGGACGCTATGATCTGGCGATCCGTTATTTCGAAGATAAACTGAAGTTCATACCCGCCGATCTGGATGTTGAAAAAAACGTTCCGGTGGTTCTGGAGAAGGCGCTCCTCCTCAATCAAATTGGAAATTATTATTATTTGTGGGGCAAGGAGCGCAAGGCGCTTGAATATTTCAAGAGTTCATTTGAACTTTCCTCCGCCCTGGCGAACCGCGCCGGCGAAGCGGTCAATGCGATCAATTACGCGCGCATCGCCTTATCGCTGGCGCGCACCGAGACGCCGCAATCGCTGGAGACAATTGTCGCGTCGGCTTTCGACTTGCTGGAAGCGTCGAACCAATCTCTGGCGACCTCAGAAGCCTTGTCGCATCGCCGCTATTCCATTCATGTGAAGAACCATTTGGGCGCGCTTCATTATTTTCGCGCCCTGCATTCGTCTGGAGGAGGCAAGGCGGAAGCGGCGATAGCGTTCCAATCCTCCCTTGACGCGATTGACGGAAGCTATCGGGAAGCGCAACACGCGGCGGAACAATTTGAAAGCGCGATGACGCTTGCGCAGACGATTTCAGCGGAGAAGGCGCAACGTGTTTTACGATTCAATCTCGATCTGGCCCGCGATCTTCTCGGTTCGAAGCGTCAGGACAAAGAGAACGTTGAAGCGAGCGCTTCAGATTGGCAGTTCTTGTATGTGGAATCTTTATTGAAGGAAGGCGAGGAGCGGCTGGCGCTCTTGGAACAAGCGGAACAGATTGCGAGCGGCTTGCCTCGCCCTCTGCTCCCGAGAGACGACGCATCGCTGGCTCTGCTTGAAGATGTGTATCAGACTCTGGCGACGCTTTATTTCGAAGCCCAGCAATATGGGCAGGCATTGATAATTTCCGAGAAAGGGCGACGCCTGCAAATGATCGCCTTACGACCCGATCTGACATTCAACGATGAGGCGCAGGCGGAGTACGCTGAAGAATTGAACCGCATTGCCAATGCGGCGTTTGAGACAAGCGCGCAGGGGCGGGCGATTGACGATCTGCTCGCGGAGTATGCGGAATTTCTGGAGATGACGAAAGCGGATCTGCCGCAACTCGCCAGCTTGTACGCGCCGACCGTTCCCGATCTGGAGGAAGTGCGGGGATTGATGAAGCCGGAGCAGTCGCTGATTAAATTGCTGATGGGACGCTCGCATATTCTGGTCTGGCGTTTGAGCAAGGACGGCGGCGGGGGCTCGCGCATTCCCTTGACCGGCGAATTGCGCGAAGCGATTGAGCGGATCGGACGAAACGGCGAAGCGCCGACTCCGACCGACATCGCGCTCTTATCCAAAGCCTTCATTCCCGCTTTGAGCGATGCGGGAAAGACGCTGATCCTGATCGCCGACGGCCCCTTGGAATTTCTTCCCTGGGCGGCGCTGGACCATTCCGGGCAGGCTTTGATCGCCAGCGTGGATCTGGTGTTCGTCTCCAGTCTGGAACATTTTGTCCGCGCTGACGAAAAGAAAAATCTTTTCAACTCGCGTTTGTTGACCGTCGCCTATCCCGGCGAGACCGCGCCGCAGGAAGATTTTTTCACGGTGGAATCCCTGACAAAACCGGAGTCGCTCTACGATCGCTTCATGGAAGAGTGGGCGCATTTTGGCGTGGCGCATATTGGCGGGCCTGCGCGATTTTACGGCGGGACTCACGGCGAAATTCGTCTGTCCAGCAATCCCGATCAATTGCAAAGTATTCCTGTCGAGGAACTCTACCTGTCGCCGGTTCATTCCAGTTTGCTGGCCCTGAGCGATGCGAGACCGCAGTTCAATCCTTATATGAGTCTGTCGCCGACGGCGCTGTCCCTTCAGGCTCTGACCTTTAAGGGTTATCCTGGAGTTGTCCTGGCTTCTGGGGGAAGCGATGCGGAACAGGCGGCATTTGTCTGGCGCGGATTTTATCAACAGTTGCGCAAGCTGGGGCCGACAGCGGCCTTGCGCAAGGCGCAAATGGATGCGGCGGAACAATTCCCCGAGTCCTATGCCTGGGCGCAATACCGTTATTACGGCTATCCGGGAATGGACGAAGACGAGCAGATTTATTTTGCGGACGAGCAGTTCAAAAAAATTGCGACGCAGGGCGCGCGGGCGTATCAGGATGCGGACTGGCTGGGAGCCATCGACGGTTTCGAGAAATCCCTCGCGCTGTCCGAGTACTTGCCGGACGATCCTCTGGTTCCGGTCCTGCATCAAAAACTGGCGGAAGCGGCTTACAATCGCGGCGATTACGACAAGGCCATCGCCTACGAACGGCGTCTGATCCCCATCGCCGAAGCGAACAAGGACGCATTGGAACTGGCGCGCATCGAGCGGTTCATCGGCGTTTCTTATTCGCGGATGGAAGCCTACGACGATGCGGTGCTTCATTTGAAAAAGGCGGTCGAAATTTTTCACGCCGAGAAAGCTCCAGAAGAAATGGCGGAGAGCTATTCGCAGTTGGGCGTGGTGGAAGAGAATGCTCTGAATTATGCGGAAGCCTTGAAAGCCTTTCAAAAATCCGAATCGATTCACGAATCATTAAAATCCGAACTGGATCGTGCGAAAGAGTTGCGACGCATTGGACGCATCTATTACCTGCGTCTGAACCAGTACCGCGAAGCGGAAAAATACTTTGAGGAAGCGCGGCGCGTTTTCGCGCATGCCGACCAGCCCGAGCTGACGGCGGAGACCTTGCTGGAGCTGGGACTGGTTCAGGAAAAACAGGGCGCCTTTGCGCAGGCGCTGGATTATTACGCACGCGGTCGCACCATCGCCGAAACGCATGAATTGCCCTTGACCCTTTCGCGCGCGCTTTTGTATCAGGCGAATTCCTATTGGTATCAGGCCGATTATCAATCGGCCTTTCGTTTGCAGAGAGAAGCGCTGAAGATCGCCGAGGCGGAAGACGACGCCATGCAGAAGACCATTATCTATAACACGCTGGGCTTGATTCACTGGACCCTCAACGACTCGCGGCGCTCTCTGGAAAACCTCAATCGCAGTCTGCAACTGGCGCAGGAGATTCCTTCGCCGACGGAAACAGCTTCCGCTTACAACAATATCGGGCTGGTCTATCGCAAGGATAAAAAATACCAAGAGGCGGCGGACTATTTTCTCAAGGCGCTGGACTACGATCTCAAGTCGCGCTCGAAGTGGGGACAGGGTTACACCCATCGCAATCTGGGCATGACCTATCTGCGCATGGACCGTCTGGACGAGGCGGAAACGCATATCAACGAAGCGGTGAGTTTGAGCCGGTCGATCAACAACCAGACCAATCTGGTCAAGTCGATGCTTGAACTGGGCAACCTGGCGCTCAAACGCAAACAATGGGATGCGGCTGTGACGCATTTCGAATCGACGGCGGCGCTTGCCGAGCGATTGAACATTCCTGAAGTGTTCTGGCGCGCTCTGCGCGGTCAGGGTTTCTCGCTGGCTCGGCTGGAGCGAACGGAAGACGCCATCGCCGCTTACAGGCGGGCGACCGAAAGCATTGACGCGATGCGCGCGGCGATCAAGGTGGAAGAATTTCAGAATGGTTTTCTGGTCGACAAGCAGGAAGCCTATCAGGAACTCGTTCTGCTCCTGCTGGATCAGGGTCGCGTGGCGGAGTCCTTTGAATTCGTCGAGCGTTCCAAGTCGCGGAGCTTCATCGACCTGCTCGGCAATCAGAAAATCAGTTTGAAGGACGACGTCGGGCAAAAATTGTTCGATCAGTTGCAGAAGCAAAAACAAACCATCCGCGATATTGAAGAGAGCGTTGGCGAAGCCCACGCGCAGAACAATGAAGCGTTGGCGGCAAGCCAGGCGGAGCAATTGATTACAGAGCGCAACCGTTATCAGGATTTGTTGATCGAGGCCAAAGCCGAGAGTCCGCAACTTTCAAATTTTGTGACGGTCGATTCGATTCGCTTGAATGAATTGCAGGCTCTGCTGGAAGAGCCGGTGGCCTTGCTGGAATATCTGGAAACGCCGGAGGAACTGGTGATCTGGGTGGTGACGGGCAAAAGCATCGACGCCGTTCGCGTTCCGATCCAGCAACAAGCCCTTCGCGAATTGATTCACGACTACCGCGAACGCATTCAGAAAATGGCGCCGGTGGACGAGCAGACGCGGCAATTGTACAGTCACCTGATTCGCCCGGTGGAATCGCTGATCCAGACGCGCCGCGTTCTGGGCATCGTGCCGCACGGACACCTGCATTATATTTCATTTTCATCCCTGCACGACGGCGAGTCCTATTTGTTCGAAAAGTACCCGCTGTTTTATTCCCCCAGCGCGTCGGTGCTTGAATACACTTTCAAGAAAGACAGAGCGCGAGTCAATAAGGGGGATATCCGCGTGCTGGCGATGGGCAACCCGGACCTCGGCGATTTCAATTACGATTTGCCCCTGTCGGAAATGGAAGTCAACGCCATCAAATGGGATTTTCCGAGAGTGGACGTGTTGACGCGGGAGCGCGCCAGTGAAAGCTGGGTGCGCGAGCATATCAACGAGTATCAAATCATTCACATCGCGTCTCATGGAGAATTCGATTCCGTCAATCCCCTGTTTTCTTCTTTGAAATTGACGCGCGATGATGCGCAGGACGGCAGTCTGGAAGTGAATGAAGTTTTTTCTTTGAAGATCAACGCCGATCTGGTGACATTGAGCGGTTGTCAAACGGGCTTGGGCGAATTGAGCGGAGGCGACGATCTGGTAGGTTTGAACCGGGCCTTCATTTATGCGGGAACGCATTCGCTGATGTCGTCGCTCTGGCGCGTCAGTGATATTTCAACCGCCGTGCTGACCAAACATTTTTACAGAAATTATGCGAGCAACGACAAGGCGGAAAGTCTGCGCAAGGCGCAATTGCTGGTGAAAAGTTTTTACCCGCACCCGGCCTATTGGGCGGCGTTCAGTCTGACCGGCGATTATCGCTGAGTTTCCGGCGCCTTTGGGAACACCTGCCCGGCTTCCAGCATCACCCAGCGTTCCGAGGTGTCCCCGAGCGTGAGGTCGAGTTGATCGTTGATGCGCGCCAGAGAGAGGATATTCTCCGGGAGTTTGAGGCGCATCAACTCCTTGTCCCGTCGACCCTGCAGACAGAGAAAGCCGTTTTCGATAGACACGACCTTGAAGAAATCCGTCACCGTGCGGCACAGTTCGGGAGGGTCTTTCAAGGTGCGCGCGGACTGATCGTCGAGATAATGACTGAGTTGCAGGCAACGTTCCTGCATCGCCGACAGATCGCGCAACAGGCTTCCAAGATCGACGCCGTTCAGCGCATGGGGGATCTTGTTGCGGTCCATCCATTGGAAGAAAGAGAACAGATCGAAAATGACCTGATTGAATTCGCTTTTTTCCGTGACGGAATTGAAGGGCAGGAAAGCGATGATGAACTGGCTCAGGTGAGCGCATTGCAAGGCTTCCGGCCCTTCGCAGACATGCGGGCGGTCCAAGGTTTCTTCGCGTTTCAGCCCCGCCTCCAGCAGGCATTCGTGGAACAGCGATAGACTGCTTCCCAGCTCCGGGTAAAAAACTTCCGGGTCCTGCGGCGTGCCGTGCGATCGGGCGCACTGAGAAAGAAGATCGTACAGCGTCGATGAGTCGTGGTTTTCGGTCATGAATTATTTCTCTTACATTTTGTATGCAAATGAGGGGGCGCGACTGCGTTCTTTTTGCGACTTTTCATTCAGCATGATACAAACGCGGCGCGAAAAAGACCAACGATAAAATTATTTTTTTGTAAAGATGTTCCATAGAAAGTGGATTGAAAAGCGGAGCATTCCTGATAAACTGGTCTCAAATGTATTTAATTCTTACGTTCCTTATCTCCATTGCATCCTTGGCGGCGCCAGACAGAGCGTTTAGCGCGCAAGGCCCCGACTCCCGCTTCACCCTTCCGCTCGTCAAGTATCAGGGCGGTGACTACAAGCCGCGCGAAGGCGCGCTGGACGGTTTGCTGGCGCAGATTGCGCGTCGCACCTCCATCGAAGTCAATCGCGAGCCGGTTGAAATTGGCTTGTCCGATTCCACCCTGTATCAATACCCGTTTTTATATCTGGGCGGCGACAAGGCGTTTACAATGCCCTCTGAAAAGGAATTACAGAACCTGCGCTATTTCTTGAACTACGGCGGCTTTCTGCTCATAGACGACAATTCGGGTAACGAGAATTCTGCGTTTGATAAATCGGCAAGGGCTTTAGTCGGCCGCCTATTCCCTCAAACGCCGCTGAGCGAGATCGACCGGGACCATTCCATATTTCGCTCGTTTTATTTGATCAATCGCGTCGTCGGTCGACATTTTATCAAGCCCTATCTGGAAGGCGTTTCGATCAAGGGACGCACTGCGCTGATCTACAGTTCCAACGATTTGGGCGGCGCCTGGGCGCGCAACAAATTGGGCGGATGGAATTACGATATGATCAGCGGCGGTTCCGTGCAGAGACAGCACAGCATTCGCTTGGGAATCAATATCGTGATGTACGCCCTCACTCTGGATTATAAAAAAGACATGGTTCATTTGCCCATCATCCTCGAACGCCTTCGCCGCTTCAACGCTCAATAATCATGATTGAAGAACTGTTCGGCCTGGATCCCGCCGAATTCAACCAGATTGAGGTTCTATGGTCTCAACAATACTCCGCCTGGGTGTGGGGCGTTTTGGGCGTTGCCTTTCTGGTCGCTCTGCGTTTTTTCTGGACCAGCCTGTCGCGCATCGCCTCGACCCCGGTGAAACTGTTTTTGTTCAGTCTGCGTTCTGTGGCTCTGATCGCGCTGGCCCTGGCGTTACTGCAACCTCGCCTGGAATTCAGAAACGATCAGACCCTGCCCAATCACATTGCCGTTTTGATCGATGACAGCAAGAGCATGTCGATCAAATCCTATCCCGAGGAAATTTCCCGTCGCGAGCGCGTCGTGGAATTCATGGAAAGAAATGCCAAGGCCTTCGCCGAATGGCAGACGGATTTCAAGGTCGAAACTTATTTTGTTTCAGACAAGATCGAGCCGGGTTCCCTTGCGGACCTGGGGACTCATTATCAGGCTGGCAAGCCAAGGACGGACTATCAACAGGTTTTTTCGCAATTGTTGCAACGTTACAAGGGGAAATCCCTGCAAGGCGTGGTTCTGCTTTCAGACGGCGGGGACTTGTCTCACAGCGGCGGCGAGGTGTCGACTTCGCTTCTGGATGCCTTGTCCGAACTGGAAGGGCCGGCGCACACGCTGGTCGCCGGGGCCAATCAGGGCTTTCGGGATTTGTCCATCGAGAATGTCGAGATGGCAAATTTTGGATTCATCAATCAACCCTCGCGCTTGACCGTTGCTATTGGGGCGTCCAACATGGGCGATAAAAACATCTCGCTGATGTTGAAGCAAGGCCCCAAAATTCTGGCGACTAAATTGATCGAATTGCGAGAAGACAAGGGGCGATACAAGGTGGATCTGGAGTTCACCCCGGTCGACCTTGGGAAACAGAATTATGTGTTGTCGGTTCCCTTGTTTGCGGGCGAAGCTCTGGAGAAGAACAATCGCAAGCACATTCAGATCAAGGTGGTGCGCGATCGGATTCGCATTCTGCATTTGAACGGCAGACCGTCCTGGGATTCACGTTTTCTGCGCGAGGCGCTGGCCAGCAATCCGAAAACGGACCTGCTGTCGTTTTTTATTCTGCGCACCCTGACCGATGAAGTGGCGGCTCCGACCTCGGAGTTGAGCCTCATTCCATTCCCGTCGAACCTGCTGTTCACGGATTACCTCAGTTCTTTTGACCTCGTCATCTTTCAGAATTTTCGCTACGAGCCGTTCATCGACAAGCGCTATCTAGACAACATCCGAAAGTATGTTGAAAACGGGGGAGCCTTTCTGATGATTGGCGGCGAGCTGGCGTTCCAGATGGGCGGTTATGATCGAAGCGTCATGGAGGACATCCTGCCGGTGCAGATGAATCCAGGCGGCGAGGGTTTTCAGCTGAAGACCTTCCATGCCGTCCCGCGGGAAGGGTTCCTGGAACACCCTGCGCTTCAACTGCAACAGGGAAAAGAAAAGAACCGGGCCGCCTGGGAGCAGATGGCTTCCCTGAGTAGCGTCAACAAAGGCTTAACGCCCAAGCAGGGCTCGCAAACGCTGATCGAACTGCTTCCTGAAAGCGGACCGCCCGTGCCGGTGCTGGTGACCTGGGAAAAGGGTAAGGGACGCGCCGGCGCGCTGGCGACGGATTCCTCCTGGAACTGGAATTTTTTCAAGGTGGGCGAGGGCGGAAGCGGGCGTAATTATTATAAATTCTGGGACCGGCTCATCGCCTGGATGATCGGCGATCCGGACACGCAAACTCTGCAGGCGGACACCGACCGGGATCGTTACGGAGAAAACCAGGAAGCCTTGATTAAATTCCGCACCCTGCAACCGGATTACAGCCCGGCTCCGGGGCAGAAGGTTGGCATCACGATCACCCCGCCGGGAGGCGAGCCTCGTCATTATGAAGCGGAGTCGGGAGAAGACGGCGATGGAACCTTTCGTTTCAATCCTGACGGCGAAGGTTTTTACAAGGTCGCTCTGGAGCGATCCGGCGATGCGTCCGGGCAGAAAATGAACACGGGTTTTCTGGTGAATGCGGATGAGTCCGAGTTTGTTCGCCCGCAGGTCAATGCGGCCTTGTTGAAGTCCATTTCAGAATTGACCGGAGGACTCTCACGAGAGATCAATGCCACGGCCAGTCTCTCCGACCTGAGCTTTCCCAAGCCGGTTAAATTTGCCAAAATCAATACGCGGGTGATCTCGCTTTGGAACAATTGGTATATGTACGGACTGATGATGTTCTGTCTTTGTCTGGAATGGCTGATTCGCAGAAAGTCCGGCTTGAGTTGATTTTCTCTGGATTATGAAAAAGCGGCGATCCTAACCAAATTCTAATTTGTGTCCCCGCTATAAATCCGCTAAAATCTCCTTAGTTTTCAAGGCTCCTCCAAACGCCTGTCCATGACTCCAACATTAGTTTTAAAATAAAAGAACATCTCGATTATGACGCTTAAGGTGGGAAATAAACCCAATTTGCGCGAATGGGTTCGCGACAGAATACTGTTTTTGGCCGTCGCCATTCTTATCGTCGGCGGAATCGGCTACGTGACCGCTGGAAACGTGTTGGATCACGACAGTATCTGGCTCCATCCGGTCAAAGAGTTTGCTCTGTTGATGTCGCTCATCGGCGTGGTCTCTCTTGGCTATGAGTTGTTTCTGCGCGAGTTGACCTTCAATGAATATAAGGATGCTTTACAAGAGTTGATGAATCCGGATGCGGTGCGACTCGGCATCATTGGTATTTATAAAAACCGTTCTGAACTGGGGCAAGCTACTTCGTTTGAGAAATTATTCAAAAACGTAAAGAAGGAGATTTTTATCGGCGGCAGTTCTCTGCTTTCGATTTCAACCTCGAGCCGGGAGTTGTTGAAGGAAAAAATCCTCGAAGGCGTCGATGTGAAGCTTCTCTTGATGGACCCCAATTCGCGGGTGGTGGATTTGATCGTGAAGCAGGGCGGCGGCAAGCCGACCTTTGTGAACGAGATCAAGACTTCTCTTCTTCTTTTGCAGAAATTGCAGATGGAGCTGGACGACCTTGACGGCAAGCCGAGAAAAGGAACGCTCCAGGTGCACACCTATGAGCAGATTCCTTCGCATTCGTTCATCTCTATAGACGGGAATTCTTCTGAAGGAGTGATCATCGCCGACATCGGTCCCTATCTCGGACGCAGTTTGCCGCGCCCAAGCATGATAGTCGTGCGCAAGAAAAACGGCATGTACGACTATTGGGTGGAAATGAACCAGTTGATGTGGGAGGAGAGCAAACCTATCAATCTGGAAAGCCCGACCTTGCTGGAATCCGGCGCCAAGACTTCGGTGTTTACGAGCGGCAGAGAAACCGAGTGCTGGGACGCCAAGACGGGGAGCTGGACGGCGGCGTCGATTTGCCGGATGGGCGATCACTGGCGAACCATGAAAGGCAGTCAATGGGTATGGGCGCGCGAATCGCTGACGCTTGAAGAGGTGAAAACCGGCGGTCAGCAGAAATTCCGCGTCAAATTCCATTTCCCCTGTGAAAAATCCGAAGGCCTGCTCCGCGCAGAGCTGTTGCTTCGCGCCGACAACGAGTGTCGAGTCCGAATCAACGCCACCCAGTTGAATGGAGATTTCGCCGGCGCCCAGTTCAAGGAGCCGTATTTCATCGATCTGCGTAAACATGTGCAGTGCGGCGATAACGAATTGCTCTTTGAGTTGGTGAATTTTGCCAAACCGGGCGCTCAATCCCCGGAAGACGGCGTGGCAGGATTGATTTACCGGCTACACCTCGAATACCGCACCTAGGTCATTACGAACCTTACCCGCCAAGCGCTTCAAGGTCTTCACTAATTGCCGCATCATTGCGAGCGTTTCTCTCGATTTATTTCTTCCCCCGTTGATTTTCTTCTTGATATGAGCTTTGAAGGGCTCTCTGCAACTACTTGAAAAATATGCTGTTTTTTGCTGTTTTAGGAGGGCGTTTCGAATGTGCGCAGATTCGAAAAAACTTTCGTTGACAGTCGGAGACGTGCTGATATAATCGCCAATTCAATAACTTTCTGACTCAATCAAGCCGATGCGCTATGATGATCTGGGTCGAAATTATGAGAGACAAATGGCTGAATATTTCTTTATATCATTAGTAGCAATTGTCGCGATCATCGTTGTGGCGGCTCTA
Organism: Candidatus Nitrohelix vancouverensis; assembly: GCA_015698305.1. Classification (NCBI taxonomy): domain Bacteria; kingdom Pseudomonadati; phylum Nitrospinota; class Nitrospinia; order Nitrospinales; family Nitrospinaceae; genus Candidatus Nitrohelix; species Candidatus Nitrohelix vancouverensis. Next base: position 3,202,526 of record CP048620.1, on the reverse strand, counting down.
TTGGTCCTGTCGACTATTTTGGGGCCAAGGAATCCATCCAAGGAGAAAATGACTCCCTACGAATGTGGGATCATTCCTCAGGAGGAGGCCAAGGGGCGCTACCCGGTGCGTTTTGCAACCATCGCCATGCTCTTCATTATCTTTGATATTGAAGTGGTTTTCATGTATCCGTGGGCGGTGGCGCTGGATGAATTGAAATTTTTCGGGTTGATGGAGATGGTGGCGTTCATTGCCATCCTCGGCATCGCTTACGTTTACATTTGGGGACGTGGAGGTCTGGAATGGGATTAGTGGATTCAGCAGTCGACGCGTTTGAGGCGGAAATAAATAATTTAAAGTTGAACGCCAAAGAAGCCCTCGAGGCTTTGGAGGAGGAAAGCGCGGGGGCGGTGTATGACAGCATTCTCACCACCCAGCTTGGCAAAGTGGTGGGCTGGGCGCAGAAAAATGCGCTGTGGCCCGCGACCTTTGGTTTGGCGTGTTGCGCGATTGAAATGATGGCGATGGCGAACTCCCGTTGGGACTCGGCTCGTTTTGGCGCCGAGGTGTTTCGCGCTTCGCCGCGTCAGGCGGATCTGATGATTGTGTCGGGTCGCGTTTCCCAGAAAATGGCTCCGGTGTTGAAATTGATCTACGATCAGATGCCGGAACCCAAATGGGTGATTTCCATGGGGGCCTGCGCCTCTTGTGGGGGCGTGTTCAATAATTACGCTATCGTGCAGGGCGTGGATCGCGTGGTTCCTGTGGACGTGTATGTTCCGGGATGTCCTCCGGGGCCGGAAGCGTTGATCTATGGCGTCATCAAGCTTCAGGAAAAAATCATGAACGAGGCGGGCACGTCGGCGGCGAAGAAGAGGGTGGCGTGACCAGCGAAGAAATCGTTGAAAAAATAAAAAATCAGTTTGGCGACGCGGTTCTCCTGGCGGAAACGCCTTTGGGGGACGCGGTGGTTCATGTCGCGCCGGAATCTCTGGTGGCGGTGGCGGAATTTGCCAAGAACGATCCTGATTTAAGTTGCGACTACCTGTCCAATATCAGCGGGGTGGATTATCTGGATATGGATCGGGAGCCGCGTTTTGAATCGGTTTATGAATTGCATTCGCTGGACAAAAATCACAGCTTGCGCCTGCGTGTGGGGATTGATGAGGAAGATCCCGTCGTTCCCACGGTGTCGGGTTTGTGGAAGGGCGCTGTCTTTCCTGAGCGCGAGTTGTATGATTTGTTTGGCATTCGTATCGAAGGACTTCCTGAACAACGACGTCTGATTATGCCGGAAAACTGGGAGGGGCATCCCTTGCGCCGTGATTACGAGTTGACGGTCGAAGACGTCGCATTTTCTTTTAACCGGGATTATAAGAGCGAGTTGGTGAAAACCAAACCGCCGACGAGGTAGTCGATGAGCGTTGCTGAAAGCGGTCTTCTGGAGCGCGATAAAGATACGATGACCCTGAATATGGGTCCCAGCCACCCCAGTACGCACGGCGTGTTTCGAGCGATACTGGAAATGGAGGGAGAATTGGTGGGTTCCGCCGATCCTGATATCGGCTACTTGCACACCGGCATTGAAAAAACGTCCGAGGCGAAGCCTTATGCGCACGTCATTCCCATGACGGATCGTCTGGACTACCTGAATCCTCCTGGAAATAACCTGGCTTTCTGCCTGTCCACTGAGAAATTGCTGGGGGTGGATATCCCCCTGCGCGCGCAGTATCTGCGCGTCATTCATTGTGAATTGGCCCGCATCGCCAGTCATCTGGTATGGCTTGCGACGCATGCGCTGGACATCGGCGCGATGACGGTCTTCCTTTATTGCTGGCGCGAGCGCGAGATGATTCTCGATCTGAATGAAGAGATCTCCGGCGTGCGCATGATGACCAGTTATATTCGCGTCGGCGGGGTCGCCAAAGACGCGACGCCGCAATGGCTCAAGGGCGTTCAGGAATTTGTGGATATCTTCCCTGGGAAAGTGGATGAGTACGAAAAACTGCTCACGAAAAATCCGATCTGGCTGGATCGCACCCAGGGCGTCGGCGCGATGTCGCGAGAGGAAGCGATCAATTACAGCATGAGCGGCCCGGCGCTGCGCGCCAGCGGCGTGGATTGGGACATTCGTAAAAAACGACCCTATTCCGGTTACGACCGATTTGATTTCAAAGTTCCCGTGCGTCAGGAAGGCGACGTGTATGCGCGTTACCTGGTGCGTCTGGAAGAAATGCGGCAGAGCCGCGAGATTCTGGTTCAGGCCCTGCGTGATTTGCCCGCAGGGGATTATAAAAATCCCGACGGCAAGGTTTCTCTTCCGGATCGCGGCAAGTTGAAATCCAGCATGGAAGCCCTGATTCATCATTTCAAGCTGGTTTCCGACGGATTCAAGGTTCCCAAAGGCGAGACCTATGTGCCGATCGAGGGGCCGCGCGGCGAAGTGGGATTTTATATTGTCAGCGATGGGTCCAATACGCCTTATCGCGTTAAATTGCGAGCGCCGTCGTTTCTGGCGATTCCCGGAATGTGCAGGATGATGGAAGGTTGTTTCATCGCCGACGTGGTTGCGGTGATTGGTAGTATTGATATTGTCATGGGGGAAGTGGATCGATAATGTTTGCATTTTCTGAAGAAAACAAGGAAAGAATCCCTCAGGTACTTGCCAAATATCCCACCAAGCAATCGGCGTTACTGCCTTTGCTGACGATGGTGCAACGGCAAGAGGGCTACGTTCAACCTGAGGCGATGGTGGAGATCGGTAAAATTCTGGAGCTGTCTCCGGGTTATGTTCAGTCGGTTGCGTCTTTTTACACCATGTACCACATGACGCCGACCGGCAAGTACATTATTCTGTTCTGCATCAACATCAGTTGTCAGTTGAATGGCGCGGACGAGTTGCTCAATCACACGGCTCAGAAATTGAATATCAAGGTGGGCGAGACCACGCAGGATAAGAAATTCACCCTGCATCGGGAAGAATGTCTCGCGGCCTGTTCCAACGCGCCGATGATGCGCATCAACGACGATTATTACGAAGATTTGACCAAAGAAAAAATCGATCAAATATTAGACTCACTGGATTGATACCTGCATGGAACCCATTAAAATCCTGACTAAAGATATTGACGTTGAAGGGATGCATACGCTTGAAGTGTATGAGAAACACGGCGGCTATCAGTCCCTCAAGAAGTTGAAGGATAAAAAGCCCGAAGAGATCATCGAGATGGTGAAGGCCTCCGGGCTTCGCGGTCGCGGCGGCGCGGGCTTTCCGGCAGGGTTGAAATGGAGCTTTCTGGCGAAGGATGTGTTCCCGCGCTATCTCTGTTGCAACGCCGACGAGAGCGAGCCGGGCACCTGTAAGGATCGTTTGCTTCTTGAGAAAAACCCGCATTTGCTGATTGAGGGAATGATCGGTTGCGCCTACGCCTGTTTGATCGGGACGGGCTATATCTACTATCGCGGCGAATTCCAGCATGCGTCGGATTTGATGGATCGGGCCTTGAAAGAGGCTTACGACAAGGGCTATCTGGGCAAGAACATCATGGGGCTGGATTTTGATTTCGACATCCATACCCATCTGGGCGCGGGGGCTTATATCTGCGGCGAAGAATCGGCGCTTCTCAACTCGCTGGAAGGTCGACGCGGCGAACCGCGTCTGAAACCTCCTTTTCCGGCGGTGGAAGGTCTTTATTCCAAACCCACGGTCATCAATAACGTCGAAACGCTTTGCGTGGTTCCCTACATCATCAACGAGGGGCCGGAAAAATACGCGGCGATCGGAACCGAAAAGAGCAAGGGCACCAAGCTCATCAGCGTGTCCGGGCATGTGAAGAAACCGGGCAATTACGAAGTGCCTCTCGGCACGCCGACTCGCGAGATCATTTACGATTATGCGGGCGGCATTCGCAACGACAATAAATTGAAGGCATTCATCCCCGGCGGTTCGTCGGTGCCGATGTTGCCGGCCGAACTGGTGGACACGCCCTACGACTATGAAGCGCTGGCGGCGGCGGGTTCCATGCTGGGGTCCGGCGCCTTGATCGTAATGGACGATACGGTCAACGTGGTGGAAGCCACCCTGCGACTGGCCAGTTTCTACAAGCATGAATCATGCGGTAAATGCACTCCCTGTCGCGAAGGCACGCGATGGATGTGGCAATTGCTCAAAGGCATCCATGAAGGCGAGGGCGCTAACGAGCAGGTTGAAAAACTTGTCGATATTTGCGACAACATTTCTTTTAAAAGTTTTTGTCCGCTGGGGGATGCGGCGGTGGGGCCGGTGGCGAGTAGCATCAAATACTTTCGCTCCGATTACGACCTTCTGTTAAAAACATCTTCCGCTTCAGGCGCGGCCTAACATACAGGACGGGATTCCATGGCAAACGATGAAGTCACTCTGACGATAGACGGTAAAACGGTATCGGCTCCAAAGGGAACTCTGGTGGTCGACGCCGCCAAGCAGGTGGATATAGACATCCCTGTGTTTTGCTACCATGAAAAACTGGGTCCGTTTGGCTGTTGCCGAATGTGTCTGGTTGAAGTTGAGAAAATGCCGAAGCTGACGACGGCCTGTACCCTGGCGGTTGCGCCGGACATGGTGGTCAAAACGGACACGGCGAAAGTGGAGAAAGCGCGCAAGGGCGTGCTTGAATTCACGCTTCTCAATCACCCGCTGGACTGTCCGGTCTGCGACAAGGGCGGCGAATGTCCCCTGCAAAATAATACCTTTGAATATGGGACCGACGACACGCGCATGGAGTTCAATCGCGCGAACAACGCCAAGGCCACGCCGCTGAGTCCGGTCATCACCATCGACCGCGAACGCTGTATCGCCTGTCAACGCTGTACGCGCTACAGCGATATCATCGAATCCGAACAGGCGCTGGTCATGTTGAACCGCGGTTTCAATAATATCGTCGGTACCTTCGACAATCAGCCATACGACACTAAATTTTCCGGCAACGTGATCGACATCTGTCCTGTCGGCGCGTTGACCAATACCGATTTTCGTTTCAAGGCGCGCTCCTGGGAACTCAAGGACGTCGATACCCTGTGCGCGCACTGTGGCTGCAACTGTAATATGACGATGGGAACGCGCCTGAACAAGTTCATGCGCATCGAATCGCGTTGCAACGATGCGGTGGACGACGGCTGGGTCTGCGACAAGGCGCGTTTCGGCTATCACTTCATCGAAAGCAAAAATCGTATTGTGGACGCGACGAGCCGTATGAACGGCGAAGAGCGCGTGATTGGACTCAAGGAAGCGGGTTCCATGGCGGTCGAAAAGCTGAAAGCGCTGGTTGAGGCGCACGGCCCGTCCAGCGTTGGTTTCATTGGCTCTCCTTACGCCAGCAATGAAGACCTGTATTTGTACCAGACCTTGTTCCGTCAGGGATTGAAAACCAATAATCTGGACTTCAAAACCTATCAGGACGCGCCGGGTCTGCCCATCAAACATTATGATTTTGAACAGGTGGAGACCTCCAATCTGGTTCTGCTGATTGGCTCGGACCCGTCTGAGGAATTGCCGATTCTGGATTTGCGCATCAAAAAAGCGGTGACGCGTTTTGGCGTTCGTCTTGCGGTGTTGAACGATCAGTCGACGGCGCTCGACCGTTTCGCCGATTTGAAACTTCGCTACGATGTCGGCGGCGACGGCGCGGCGATCGACGCTTTGGCGGAGCTTCTCGCCAAAGAATTGGGCGAAGAGGCTCTTGTCGGATCGGACAGCTCCGCCTCGCAATGTACGATCGATGCGAGCGCATTGAAGGAAATGGCGGAAGCGGTGCGCACGGGCATGAAGGTGTGTCTGGTGTACAATCCGGCGGCTCTCACGGGAGACTCCATACTGCGCTTGCGACGCCTGATGCGCGTGATCGCAAAAGTCCCGACCATGGAATGCGGCGCGATTCCTGCGGCGCCTGCAACCAATGCGGTCGGCGCGCTGGATATGGGAATTTTACCGAATTATTATCCCGGCGGTTTGGGATTGAACGACGCGGATCAAATCAAGAAAATTTTTGGCGAAGACTCTCCTTTAGAGCCGGGTTTGTCGGCGATAGAAATGATCGAAAAGGCGGAAAGCGGCGAACTGAAAGGTTTGCTCGTGTATCGCTCCAACCCGGTGGCGGATTTCCCCGGCGGCAAACGCGTGGAAGACGCGCTCAAAAAACTCGACTGTCTGATCGTGCACGACATGCTGGCGACGGAAACCTCGCGCATCGCGCATATGGTTCTTCCGTCTCCCGGACCGGGTTACGATGAAGGAACGACAACGAACATCGGCGCGCGGGTACAGCATCTCAAGGCCGGGTTGAATTCAAACGCCACTCCGGACTGGAAACTGATTTCCGGCATGGCTGCTGAATTGGGCATCGAAACGGATTTTCAGACTTCTTTCTCTGTGACCAATGAGATTGCCGCAAAGGTTCGCGGTTATGAAGCGATCAGTAAAAAAGCGCTGAGAAAAATTGGCGCGAATCGTCCGTCCCAGATCGTGGAAGACGGCGCCATTGCGGCTTCGGCTCCGGCGGAAGCGAAAGCCGGTTCACTGCGACTGCGGGTTGCGCATTACTTGTTTGCGAACGATAAAATTCTGGATCCGACATCGCCGCTGGCGCACCATTTCAGGCATTCGACCGTGCATTTGCATGCGGACGACGCGACGAAGCTGGGCGTGGCAGAAGGCGACGAGGTGATTCTTGTATCGGCAGGCGGAGAGATGAGCGCGGCGGTATCTGTGGGAGATCGGTGCAATCCGGGCGGCGCTGTGGTAGAAAAAATTTCCGACGAACAGGGCGTTTCTTCCCTGGTTGCGGCGGACGGGGTTTCCTGGATCGACATTCGAAAAAGCTGACGCGAATCTGAATTAATTGAAGGTGACGACTTGATTGACAGCCTGCTGACATTTCTGGACGAAAATACGTATCTGTTGCTGGGAGCCGTGAAAGCGGTGATCATTGCCGCCGCGCTGCTTGGCGTGGTGCCCGCTCTGGTCTGGCTGGAGCGCCGACTGATGGGACGCTTTCAGGTTCGCCTGGGCCCCAATCGTGTAGGCCCGATGGGACTGGGGCAACCGATTTCCGACTCGATCAAATTACTGTTTAAAGAATCCATCATTCAAAGTTCTGCGGACAAGTTCCTGTTTCACCTGGCGCCGGCGATTGTCGTTTTCACCGCCATTGTCGCATTCGCCGCGATTCCCCTGACGGGGCCTTTTGAATTGTTTGGCGAGCAGATCGGATTGTGGGTGGCCAATATCAATAGCGGCATTTTGTTTGTCTTCGCTATTTCGGGGATGGGCATCTATGGCATGGTGCTGGCGGGTTTGTCGTCCAATAACAAATATTCGCTGATGGGCGGTTTGCGCTCAACGGCGCAGATGATCAGTTATGAATTGACCCTGGGACTCGCCGCATTGTGCGTGATCGTTCACACCGGTTCCTTGAATCTGGTCGATATGGTGGATCGGCAGTCGGTGGTTCCCAATATCATCAACCTGTTCAATCCGCCGCTGATTCTGGCGTTTTTTCTGTTCTTTATCGCGGGCGTGGCCGAAACCAATCGCGCGCCGTTTGACCTGCCGGAAGCCGAGCAGGAACTGGTTGCGGGGTTTCATACCGAGTACACGGGAATGAAATTCGCCATGTTTTTCATGGGCGAGTACATCAACATGGTCACGATGAGCGCGTTGATCACCATCCTGTTTCTTGGCGGCTGGAACGCGTATATTTTGCCGGACGGGCCGATCATCGGCTTTCTGGCCTTTGCCGGCAAGGTTCTTTTCCTGTTGTGCGTATTCATCTGGTTACGATCCACGTTTCCACGAATTCGTTACGACCGGTTGATGACTTTTGGTTGGAAATTTCTGCTTCCGATAGCCGTGCTCAATTTATTATTTCAAGCCGCTTTGAAGGTTCTGTAGCGGGAGGGTAATACTATGTTGCGAGAAGTGATAGAAGGCGCAAAAAATCTGGTCATCGGCATGGGCGTGACCTTTCGAAACATGGTTTCGAAACCGGTGACCTTTCAGTATCCCGACGTTAAACGGGTGATGCCCAAACGTTATCGCGGGCGGCATTTTCTGAACCGCGACGAGGAAGGTCTGGAACGTTGCGTGGGGTGTAGCCTGTGCTCGGCGAACTGCCCGGTCGGCTGTATCCATGTAGTGGCTGAAGAGAATGACCCGAACAATCCGGTTTCCGCCGGAGAGCGTTACGCCAAGGTGTATGAGATCAATTTACTGCGTTGCATCTATTGCGGGTATTGCGAAGAAGCCTGCCCTGTGGACGCCGTGGTCTTGCGCGAACATTACGAGCTGGCGGACTACGATCGCGATAGCTACATCATGGAAAAAGAAGATTTGCTGGTGTACCCGGAACCGAACCGGTTCAGCCATGACATTCTCGGGAACACAACCCGGATAGAACAATGATTTTAGTGGGACGCGGCGAAATTCGCCCTGTCGTTTTTAGGAAAGGTTTGACGTTGATATGTTGATCGATTTGGGTTTCTTTAGTTTCGATCTATTTGCTGTGACCTATGACGGGGTGGTGTTGGCCGTCGGCGCAACGGCGGTATTGGCCGCGCTTGGCGTGGTGTTGTGTTCGTCGCCGATCTATAGCGCTCTTTATCTCATTGGGCACATGGTTTGCCTTGCGATGTTGTTCCTCCTTTACAACGCCGAGTTCATCGCCGCAGTCCAGATCATCGTATACGCCGGGGCGGTGATGATATTGTTTCTGTTCATCATTGCGCTCCTGGGCGGTAAAAAAGAAAAACAGGTATTTGATTTTCACAAGTTCATGGCGCTCAGTTTTGTCGGAACCCTGCTGGGCGAGTTGGCGTTGACCGCCAGAATTGACAAGACCAAGGCGATCGAGGGCGTTTACGACGCCCAGAAACTTTCCGAGATCGGGAGCGCCAAAGCGGTCGGTCTGGAATTGTATTCCAAACATTTGATCCCTTTTGAACTGGCTTCCTGCCTGTTGCTGGTAGCGGGAGTGGGCATCATTTGTCTGGCGAAATTTCCCTACAAACCTCTGAGGAGGCGACCGTAATGGGACAGGAATTCATATTATTGGTGAGCGCTACCATTTTTTGTATCGGCGCATTTGGCTTTATGGTTCGCAAGAATCCGCTCATCATGTTCATGTCTGTGGAATTGATGTTGAACTCGGTCAACCTGCTGTTGATCGGTTACTCCAATATTTTGAAATCCATGGACGGACAGATTTTTGCGCTGATGATAATGACGGTTGCGGCGGCGGAAGTGGTTGTGGGACTCGCCATCATCCTGACGATTTTCAGGACGCGCCACGACCTCAATGTGGATCACCTCGACGGATTGAAAGGGTAGGAATTTGTTCGGTTACGCCTGGTTGGTTTTATTGTTTCCTCTTGCAGGATTTATTGGTCTGAGCTGGTTTGGGAAATGCATTCCCAAGAAGCTGGCGGGTCTGATTGGTTGCGCGACGGTTGGACTGGCTTTTCTGGTTTCCATCCTGTTGCTGATGGATTTGTCCGCCCTCGAGCCGGACCACCGTTCGGGCGCGGTTCAGGTGCTCTACACCTGGGTGCAGTCGGGGCCGTTCAGTCTGAACATGTCCATTCTGGTCGATCCGCTTTCCGTTTTCATGTTCCTCATTGTCACCGGCGTTGGATTCCTGATCCACGTTTATTCGCTCGGTTACATGGAGCATGACAAGGAATTCTCCCGATTTTTCGCTTACCTGAATCTGTTTATTTTTTCGATGTGTACGCTAGTCGCCGCCGCTGATTTTTTCTTCCTGATCGTGGGCTGGGCGCTGGTGGGACTGGCTTCCTATCTGCTGATCGGATTCTGGCGGGATCGCAAGAGCGCCGTGCTGGCGGCGCGCAAGGCCTTCGTGATGAACGTGATCGGCGACGTCGGCATGTTGGTCGCCGCGTTCATGATCTTTGAATCGTTTGGAACGCTCAATTATGTAGAGGTCTTCCAGACTGCTCCCGAATTGTTTTTACCCAATGATATGACGGTGATCCTCATCACCCTCCTGCTTCTGGTGGGCGCGTTCGCCAAGTCGGCGCAACTGCCGCTTCACACCTGGTTGCCGGACGCGATGGAAGGTCCGACGCCGGTCAGCGCGCTCATTCACGCCGCGACCATGGTCACAGCGGGCGTGTACCTGGTAGCGCGTTGTCATGTTTTGTTCGAGTTGGCGCCGATCACCATGTATCTGATCGCCACCGTCGGCATTGTGACCGCGACCTTCGCGGGCACGATCGCCATGGTGCAATACGATATCAAGCGCGTCATCGCCTATTCGACGATGAGCCAGCTGGGTTATATGTTCCTGGCGGTTGGCGTGGGTATGTTCAGCTTTGGCATGTTCCATTTGATGACGCATGCGTTCTTTAAAGCCCTGCTCTTTTTGGGAGCGGGAAGCGTCATACACGCGATGAACGACGAGCAGGATATTCGCAAGATGGGCGGACTGTCGAAGACCATGCCCATCACCTACATGACCTTTTTGATAGGATCGCTTGCCCTGGCGGGATTTCCTCTGACCAGCGGATTCTTCAGTAAAGAAGCGATCATCATGAGTTCCTATCACTCAGAGATGGGCAATATTATTTTCTGGGCGCTGGCGGTTTTCAGCGCAGGCATGACGGCGTTTTATACCTTCCGTCTCTTCTTTTACGTTTTTCACGGCGAATCGCGATCCCCCGAAGCGCATCCGCATGAGTCTCCGCGCGTGATGGTGGCGCCCTTGCTGATTCTGGCGTTCCTGGCGCTCATGGCTGGCGGGCTGGGCTCCTGGGTCGACAGCTTTTTGAGTCCGTCGCTTGGCGGGCATGGAACGCATCACGAAGACGCTCTTCTGGAAACGATCGCCGTCTTTGCGGGATTGGGCGGCATCCTCGTCGCTGGACTGGTCTATATGGTCAGTAGCGACCGCATGGAATTTGCCAAGAACGCTTTGGCGCCGCTGTACGACATTCTGTTCCATAAATATTACGTAGACGAGATTTATGATTTCCTGATCGTGAAACCGGTCAAGGCCATCGGCGCTTTCCTTGAAGATCGCGGGGAGCGCAACGGTATAGATTTTGCCGTCGACGAAGCGGCCGCTCAGGTGAGGGAAGCCAGCCGCTATATCAGTTGGTGGCAAAACGGCAAGGTTGGAATGTATGCGTTGAACATGGTGGGCGGGATGGTCGTCGCCTTGCTGTTTGTTGTTTTCCTTTAAAGAAGAATTGTTGAGCCTAATTAGATGCTGACATCGATAGTTTTCATACCTTTAATTGCCGCGTTCTCCCTGCTGGCGGTGAACCGGGACAATACGATTCTGCCGGGCCGGGTGGCTTTGGGCGCTGCGGCGTTGAGTTTTCTCCTTTCCGTATCGTTGCTGTTCGGTTTCGATTCCGGAAACCCGGGGATGCAATTCCAGTCGACGTTTTCATGGGTTCCGCTTTTAAACATCAATTTGAAATTTGGTCTCGACGGTATCAGCCTGTGGATGGTCATTCTGACTTCCTTCCTCGGCGTGATTTCCATGGTCATGGGCGCGAGACAGCAAAAGATCAATCTTCGCAATTACCTGGCGTTGATGCTGGCTCTGGAAGCGGGCATCCTTGGCGTGTTCGTCGCTCAGGACACCATCGCCTTTTATGTTTTCTGGGAATTGATGTTGATTCCTTCGTATTTCATCATCGGTTTGTGGGGCGAGGGCGACCGCATTTACGCGACCACGAAATTTGTGATTTTCACTCTGGCGGGCAGTCTGCTCATGCTGGTGGCGATTCTGGCCCTGTCGTTTGAATATTATCACGCGACGCACGAATGGACTTTTGATATCAGCACGCTGGTGCACATGCATCTGGCTCCGATGGATCAGTTGTGGATGTTCGTTTGTTTCTTCACGGCTTTCGCAATCAAAGTTCCCGTGTTTCCATTGCACAGCTGGTTGCCGCACGCTTACCGCTCCTGTCCGATTCCCGCGTTGATACTCATCACCGGGGCCATGTCGAAGGCGGGAGCATACGGCCTGATCCGTTTTTGTCTGCCCTTGTTTCCATCGGCGATTGAAACGTTGGGTCTGGCGGTCGCGGCGGGCGCGGTGGGCGGCATCGTTTACGGAGCATGGATCGCCGTATCGCAAAAAGATATCAAGATGCTGGTCGCCTATTCCAGCATCAGTCACCTGGGCTTCATCGTATTAGGGATTTTTGCCTTCAATGGTCAGGGCGTGGAAGGAAGCGTCTTGCAGATGCTCAACCACGGCATCATTGCATCGGCGCTGTTTATTATCGTCGGCATCATTGAAGAAAAAACCGGGACGCGCGAATTGAGCCGTCTCAAGGGTTTGAGCAATCCCATGCCGATCCTGTACGGCATGTTCCTGTTGCTGGCCTTGTCCGCTCTGGGCTTGCCGGGACTCAATGGTTTCGTTGGAGAGTTTCTCATTTTGATGGGCGTTTGGACTTCTGTCATGCTCAGCGATTTGTCCATTGTGTTTGTGCTGGGCGCTTGTCTGTCCATTGTTTTTGCGGCGATCTATATGCTCTATATGTTTCAGGGAGCCATGCAGGAGACCAACGATACTCTGCCGGAAGGCATCAAGGACATTGACCGCTCGCAGTTCGGAGTCTTGCTTCCCGCGTGTATTCTGGCGGTGTTCATCGGCCTGTACCCGAAACCTTTCATTGACCGCGTTGGGCCTTCCGTGGAGATTGCCTTGCACGCGGAAAAAACGGTCAATCTGCACGCCGGCGAAGACGCCGGACACCACTAGACCCCTTCTTTCTTTTCCCTGACATTCAATGCGTTTGGGGCAGACACTGGTTGACGGCGTTTTTCTGGAACGTCCCAACCGCTATCTGGCTCGCGTACTCGTGGATGGTCGCGAGACCGAAGCGCATGTTCCTGACCCGGGGCGTTTGCCCGGACTCATGATTCCGCAACGCGCGGTGCGTTTGATCTACAATCCGGGACCCAAAAGAAAAACCGACTACACTCTCGCTCTGGTTCGGCACGGATCGATCTGGGTGAGCGCCTACCCGGTCTTTGCCAATGCGCTGGTTGAAGAAGCCCTCGAAAAAAAGCAGATTCCCGAGTTTAAAAAATATCAATCTTACAAACGCGAAGCAAAGCAAGGCGACAGCCGTTTCGATTTTCTGCTGGAGCGTGACTCCGAATCGTTTTACCTGGAAGTCAAATCCGTCAGCTGGGTGGAAGGCGGAGTGGGGATGTTTCCCGATGCGCCCACGCTTCGCGGGGTCAAGCATCTGCGTGAACTGATCGCGCTGAAGAGCGAGGGTTATCAGACCGGAGCGCTGTTTGTCTCGCAACGATCCGATGCGTGCAAGGTCGTCCCGCAGGACGATGTCGACCCGCGCTTTGGCGAGGCATTGCGCGACGCCGCGAAAGCAGGCGTTCAATTACTGGCCTACAATTGCAAGGTGACTAACAGCACAGTCACGTTGGATCGCGCCATTCCTGTTGAATTGTGAATGTGGGTGAAGGGTTCAGGGTTTGGTGATCGATTCGTTATTGAAAATTTCCAATAGAAGTAAAGCAACGATCAAGGCCCCGGCCCCTGCCGCCATGATTTGGAGCAACATGGCTTTTCTCCTTTTTTAGCGACCCATCTCAAACGACGGGATTTGAAAAAGGCAAAAGCTACTCCTTTAATGTGGTTCCCTCTAGTTACAAAAGCAAGCAAGTCACCCCTTAAAAAAGGGATTCCTCCGCAGACATTTACTGAGATTCATTTCAAGCTATTGAACTCATTGGGCTTTCATGCGAATGGATATCTGAATTTATATTGGGATATTTTTCAGGAAGAGTTGAAAATAATCCTTATTTCAGGAACTCATCCAAGTCTGGCTGAACCATCCATTTGTCCATTTTATAAACCCATTTTTGTTTGTGCAAGCGAGTCTCCAATGTGGAACTTGGAGAGATGGTCAGTTGGTAAGAGAAGGTTGCGATGGCTTCATTGAATTCGCCTTCGGCTTCGTCGTCGGATCGATTCTTTTCTCCCACCTTGGCGCCGTCTTTTAAAAACTCCAACGAGACCAGATGGCTGTCCATGAAGCGGACGCGCTCATTGAATTCATGAATGCGTTCGATGTAAGCCTCGCGGTAATCCGGGTCGAGGAGAAACACGGCTTGTTCGCCGACGCGACCTTCAATTTTTATATTGTACAATTGAATGACGTCGTTCAGGTCGCGCAGTTTCGTTTCAAAGATATCCGTGGCGCAACCGGCGTTGAACAGGGTCGCGAGCAGGAAGAGCAGGGCGGAACAGGTGAGGCGAGACTTTGGAAAATAAAAAGGCTTGCGAGGATTCATTGTAACTTCCGTGTGATATGATGATCGGATGGATTCAAGGGAAGCGGTTCCCGGAATGATTATAATGGATGGAAAGGGCTTGCGGCAAGATGGCGACGAAAAATAAACCGGGAAGAAAAGGCGTTCGGCGACCGCCGACGACAGCGGGGGGAAGGCGAAGCCGTCCTTTCAATAAGGGAAACGGCAGGCCTGGCGGCTCTTCCGCCAAGAAGAAATCGACGGATTGGGATCAGGCGGCGCGCTGGTACGACGCTCTGGTCGGTCAGGACGGCTCGGACTATCAACGCGATATCATCATGCCGGGGGCCTATCGTCTGCTCGATATGAAGAAGGGACGCAAGGTTCTGGATCTGGCTTGCGGTCAGGGCGTGTTTTCCAGATTCCTGTCTCAGAAGGGTTTGAAGGTGACGGGTCTGGACGCTTCGGACAGTCTCATCCAGTGCGCGAAGACGCGGTCGCATCCTTCGCTGGCGTTTCATAACGCCGACGCCGCAGGCGAGAAATCCTTGCAGGGCGAAACCTTTGACGGCATCGTGTGTTTGATGGCGGTTCAGAATATGGAACAGCTGGAGCCGGTGTTTCGCAATATCAGCCGCTGGCTGGTTCCCGGCGGCCGTTTCGTCATGGTGATGATGCATCCGGGATTTCGTATTCCCCGGCAGAGCCACTGGGGCTGGGACGAGGAGAAGAAGCTCGAGTATCGCCGCGTCGATCTTTATCTGACGGAGACCTCGATTCCTATTTTCACTCCGCCGATGCGTACGGAAGGGCCTTACACCTGGACTTATCACCGACCTTTGCACAGTTATTTTGACGCCTTGCTGGGCGCGGGGCTTCAAGTCTCCCGTTTCGAAGAGTGGGCGTCGAACAAAAAAAGTCAGCCGGGAAAACGCGCGAAAGCGGAAAACAGAGCGCGTCAGGAAATCCCGTTATTCCTTGCCATGGCGGCGGATAAACCGAAAGAAGCTTGAGAAGGGGAGTCGATGCCAAGTTACACCTACGAGTTATTGGAGCCGTCGGAGTTGCTTTCCAGAACGCGATCCAATTTGAAGGGAACAGGAGGCGTGTGGGATGAATTGGCGCCTTTGCTCACCGAGGGTCATGTTGAATACAAACCCATCCGCAACAATCCCATGCGTTCGGGCTATCAATTCGTTTACAAGACGGCGAAATTGAATATCACGATGTATTTTCCTGAAGCGCAATTCAATCGCATGCTGGAACTTTTGGATGGCGAGAATCTGGAAATCTTGAAAGGGGCGGTGCAGGCCGCGATTCCGCCTCGTTCCGGCTATTTTGTGAACGAGTTTAAGATCAAGGGAATTCTGGAACCGCCAGATTAGCCGAGCGATTGCGGCAGGTCAAAGGGCCGGTTTTCTTCAATGGCATGGCGTATGTCTTTCATCCAGTTTTGATAAAACGCGATGTTGTGAAGGGTGTTCAGGCGCATAGCCAGAATTTCGTTGCATTGGAACAAATGCCGTAAGTAGGCGCGGGAATAGTTTTTACAGGTGTAGCAGGAGCAGGTCGGGTCGACCGGGCCGTCGTCTCTCAGGTACTGCGCGTTCTTGATGTTGAGCTTGCCGTTGCGGGTGAACAGCGAGCCGTTGCGAGCATTGCGCGTTGGCATGACGCAATCGAACATGTCAATCCCCATCGAACTGCATTGCATGAGGTCTTCCGGCGTGCCCACGCCCATGAGGTAGCGCGGGCGGTCGTCGGGAAGCAGGGGCGCCGTGTGGTCTGCGATCTCGTACATCAAGTCTTTTTCCTCACCCACGCTGAGTCCGCCAATCGCGTAACCGGCGAAGCCAATGTCGACGGTGCCCTCCACGCTGGCGCGACGCAGGTCCTTGAACATTCCCCCCTGAACGATTCCAAACAGACTTTGCGTTTCTTCGACCGGATGAGCGGCGCGACAGCGTTTGGCCCAGCGCAAAGAAAGTTGAAGCGATTTTTCGGCCTGTGATTTTTCCGCGTTATGCGGCGTCGGTTCATCGAGAGTCATCATGATGTCGGAGCCAAGGGCTTGCTGGATTTCAATCGCCTTCTCCGGCGAGATGAAATGGCGCGAGCCGTCGATGTGCGACTGAAAAGCGGCGCCCTCTTCGCTGATCTTTACCAGACTGTTCAAACTGAAAATCTGAAAACCGCCGCTGTCGGTCAGGATGGGGCGTTGCCAATTCATGAATTTGTGCAAGCCTTTCATGTCGGCGATCAACTCATGCCCCGGCCTTAGATAGAGATGGTAGGTGTTTCCCAGAATGATCTGCGAGCCGCAGTCGATCAAATCTTCCGGCGTGAGGGCCTTGACGGTCGCCTGCGTGCCGACGGGCATGAAGGCGGGCGTGTCGATGACGCCGCGCGGCGTCGTGATTCTGCCGAGTCGCGCGCGCGAATGTTTATGAGTCTTGATTATCTGAAAATCGATCACAGCTCTATCAGGATTCTGGCGGGCGTTGTACGCTGGCTTCCATGAGGTTGACGGACAGGCGTTCAAAGGGAATGACGATTTGGTTCTCAACGCAAATTTGCGCGAGCGCTGATTGTATTTCCCTCTGATACTCTTCACGGAAACCTGCGCAACGTCCATCCACGGCGATGAGAATCGCCAGATGAAGCGAGTGCGCGTCCGCGTGGTCGTATTGTACGTCAATATCAAGGAAATCGGGTAGAGAACCTTCAAAATGTTTTGCAAGTTTGGCGGTCAATTCTTTTTTAATCAGCGCGGGCGTTTCGAGAACCGCTTCGGAAAGCGTTTTGACGTCCATTCGAAAGTCGATGCAATAACGAAATCCGGAGGAAAGATTGATCGGATTGGTTGTCAGGAAATGACTGGTTGAATAATATTTGAGAGACGCGCCTTTCAGTTTCAGCACCACCTGTTCGAGCGTCTGGCTTTCAACCTGACCGTAGGCGCCGTCGGAGAGGACGACCCAGTCGCCTGCAAGCGTGGGGAACCAGGGTTCGCCCTCCACAATTTCCCTTGAATGCCTGCCGATCAATTCGCCGACTTGAAGTTTGATAACGCCACCCTGCAAGCGATCATTGACCAGCGTGGCGTAGAGGCCGATATCTCTGACGCGCCAGGGTATGCCCTGCCAGATCATGCGTTCGCCTTCGCGCACCGTTCCCAGATTGAGAATGAATTTGATCTCATTGAGAAATTTTGGGATCCACTGCCGGCTGGTCCAGAAAGCCAGAAAAAGCAGGATGACGAGGATGCTGATGAGGAGCCAGTCGTTGAAGAAAAACAGACAAGCCAGAGCGGCGGCGAAACAAATACCCAGCGCGAACATATTGTAGGCGGCGGCGAAAATTTTATGAAAGCTGGGGCTCAGTTCCTTGAGCAATCTTGTGGTGGTCGCCCATCTGCGCAGACGCGACAGGAGCCACCAGATTCCGATAAAACTTGCGGCAGTGACAAACAGATTGCGTCCGCGATTTTTGAAAAAATGTTCGACCTGACTGGAAACGTTTTCAAAGAGAGAGCCGCCGGAGGACAGAATGTATTCGAGGTTCGCTTTGTTTTTTTCCAGATTGATCTCGATCAGCTCAGGATTGAACTCTTGTAGCAGAGATTGCAATTCTTTTAAGTACTCATCCGAGCTTGATTCGGGTTCCGAAGGAAATTGTTTTTCCAATTCGATCAGCATCGTGATGCGCTCATGGACCCTTTCGTAGAGCGGGAGCTGTTCTTCCAGAACCTTGATCTCGTGTTTGAGATTGTCTATCTTTCGCGGCTTTTCGGTTAGTTCGCGAACGGAGCGGAGAAGTGGGAGGGTCAGGTCCTCCAGTTCCTTGATCCAGTCCGGGCGTTGTCTTTTTTGTGAACCGCCATCCCCCGCCAGTCCGGTGGCGAGAGAATCAAAGTCTTCCTCCATTCGGTTTTTTTGATTTTCAAGTTCCTTTGCCAGTAGTTGAGACTCTTCTGAATCGGACTGGTTTTTTAATTCCTTGATCGCATCTTGCAGATTTTGAATCTCGATGGCGCTGGCATGTAAATGCCGACGAAGGGCTTCCAGTTTTTCAGGTTCAGACGCTGTCGTTTGGGAGAATGCGAAAGAGGGGAGGAGGCAAAGCGCGGAGACAAAAAATAAGCTCAGGGCGGTAAAGCGGCGATGCGATTGAATGAAGCGAAGCTCCATAAACTACGTCCCCATCTAAAAAGTTGTTTTTTTTAACGCTATCTGAATGATAGCGCTATTGGGATGCGGATAACAACTTTTCGAGCAGGGCCTTTTGGAGATGCAATCGATTCTCCGCCTGGTCGAAGACAATCGAGTTCTCGCCGTCCAGCGCGTCGCCTGTGATCTCCTCGCCCCGGTGGGCGGGGAGGCAGTGCATGACCAGAGCGTTTGGCTTGGCCAGGTCGATGAGTTTCTGATTGATCTGGTAGGCTTTCAAGGATTTTCTTTTCTCGTCCGCTTCGTCTTCCGCCCCCATGCTCACCCAGACGTCTGTGTAGAGGATATCGGCGTCCTTTGCGGCTTCTGCCGGATCGGTGAAGAACTGGATATTGTCGCGAGAGGCCAGCTCTGTCATGCGTCCTTCGGAGCAATTCTCGGGAAGCGCCAGTCGCAGTTGAAAGTCAAGGAGCGCGGCGGCTTCCATCCAGGAATAGGACATATTGTTGTCGTCGCCGACATAAGTCAGGGTGAAGCCTTCGATTTTTCCAAGCCGTTCCTGGATCGTGAATAAATCGCACAAGACCTGTATGGGGTGGTTCTTGTCGGTGAGTCCGTTGATGACGGGAATGCTGGCGTGTTTTGCAAGTTGTTCGACCAGTTTGAAATCATAGGTGCGTATCATGATGCCATGCAAATAACGCGATAGAACGCGCGCCGAGTCCTCAATCGTCTCTCCCCGTTCCAGTTGCAACTGTTCGCTGGTCAGGTACAGGGCCTGACCGCCCAGTTCAAACATGCCAACTTCAAAAGAAATTCGGGTTCGCGTCGAGTTTTTATAAAAGATCATCCCCAGCGATTTTCCCTTCAGGGTCGGGTGGGGAATGTTCTTTTGTCGATCCTTCTTGAGTTCGACCGTTCGTTTGAAGAGGTCAAGAATTTCCTGACGGTTCAAATCCTCGATCACGAGAAAATCGCGCTTCATGGAAGCGTCTCCTTGATTAAGATCCGTATCGCTCAAAACTGTGATCCAGGGCGCCGATCACTTGATTGATTTGTTTCTGGGTGACGGTGAGAGGGGGGATGAAGCGCAGGGTGTTGCCCTGAATGCAATTGATTAGAAAACCTTGCTTCATGCAGTCGTCCACAATTTTAGCGCCCGGCCCGCTCAACTCGGCGGCGACCATCAAACCCATGCCTCGAACATTGACGATGACGGGATATTTCTTTGCCAGCGCATTTAACTTTTTAATAAAATAATTACCCATGCTTTTGACGTGGTTCAGGGTTCGCTTCTGCGAGACAACTTTCAAAGAAGCGAGAGCCGCCGCGCAAGCAAGCGGGTTGCCTCCGAACGTGGCGGCGTGGGTTCCCGGTACGAATGACTGCATGACCTTGCTGGTCGCTCCCATCGCCCCGATGGGGAAACCGCCGCCGAGGGCTTTCGCGAGAGTGATGATGTCGGGTTTGACGCCGAAATGTTCGTAGGCGAACAGGGTTCCGGTGCGCCCAAATGCAGTTTGCACTTCATCAAAAATCAACAAGGCGCCGGTTTTTCGGCACAGTTGTTTGACGGCTTTCATGTAAGCCTTGTCCGCGATATTGACGCCGCCTTCGCCTTGCACCGGTTCAATGAGCACGGCGCATGTTTTTGTCGACATGGCCTTTTTCAATGCGCGCAGATTATTGAACTCTACGTACTTGAAGCCGGGAAGAAGTGGCGCAAAGCCCTTCTGGAATTTTTTTTGCGCGGTGGCCGAAAGCGAGGCCATGGTTCGGCCGTGGAACGATTGGCTGAGGGTGATGATTTCCCGTCGTTTTTCCCCGCGGTCATAGAAATACTTGCGCGCCAGCTTGATGGCGGCTTCATTCGCTTCGGTTCCGCTATTACAGAAAAAGAATTTATCGGCAAAACATTTACGCGTCAGTTCTTCCGCGAGGAGAGACTGCGGCTCAATATGATATAAATTAGAGACGTGAATGAGTTGTCCCGCTTGAAGTCGAATTGCTTTCACGACGGCGGGATGACAATGGCCGAGATTGTTGACGGCGAGTCCGGCGACGAAGTCGAGATAGCGATTGCCGGACCGGTCCCATACTTCCGTGCCCTCGCCTCGAACCAGGGCAATGGGGTAACGTCCGTAGGTTTCGGCGACGTGTTTTTTTGTTGCTTGCGCGACTTCGTTATTGTTGCGAAATTTCATTTTATTCACGAGCGTTTGGAAAACAGTCAACCTATCATAATTCAGGTGAAATTTCTCTCTTAATTTTTAAATTTATCAATGAGTTGAAACCATCTGCGAAGGGAAGGGATTTGAGTTTGAAGAGCGTTGCGCAGTCTGTTCGTGAAAAACTGACTCAACTGGTGTTTCCGCAATCCTGCATTTACTGTGAAGGCGACCGGCGCGGCGGCGGTTCCTTTTTGTGTCTGGCGTGTGAAGAAGACATCCTTTGTATAGACGGCCCGGTTTGCGGCGTGTGCGGCGCCCCGGCGGAAATGTCTTACGACTACCCGCGCGAGAATTTTGAGTGCGGGGCCTGTCGGCGTCGCCCTTGTCATTTTGACCGGGCGCGATCCTGGGGCCGTTACGACGCGGTTTTGAAAAAGTTGATGCATTTTTATAAGTATCGTCCGCAGAGGGGCGCTGTGTCTGAACTGGAATCCTTGATGCGAAGGTCGATGCCATACGACGGGGCGACCCTGGAAAATTTTCATATCGTGTCCGTGCCGCTTCATAAAAATAAATTGAAGGAACGCCAGTTCGATCAGGCATTTTTAATCGCTCGAGCGCTTGCGCATTATTATGGATTGCCTCTGGCGAATGAGTGGGTTGTCAAAATCCGGGACACAGCGTCGCAGGCAAAGAAAAACAGAACGGAGCGGATGAAAAACGTTCGCGGCGCATTTCAAGCGCTGGATGGGGATGCGATCAAGGGACGAAATATTTTGTTGGTTGACGATGTTTACACGACGGGCGCCACAGTCAATGAAGTTGCGAAGACCTTGAAGTCTGCAGGTTGCGCTTCGGTGTATGTTTTTACGTTGGCGCGGGCGTGACCGGAACAGGGGAGTGAGTGTGAAACAGAGGGAAGGAGACTGGACGGTGTATATGGTGGAAACGGAGTCGGGCAAACTGTATGCGGGTATCGCAATCGACCCGGAGCGCCGCTTGGACGAACATCGGTCTGGAAAAAAAGGGGCGAAGTTCTTTCGAACTTCGCCCCCGGTGCGAATCGTTTATCGTGAGCTGTTTGCAACGCGAAGCGAAGCGTCCATTCGTGAAGCGCAAATCAAGAAAATGAAGCGCGCCGATAAATTGAAGCTGGTTCAGCAAGCGGCTGATAGAAGCCGCTAACTGGGCCGAGCCTGGACATTCACTTCTCCGTTGCCGAAGGTTTGCGCCGTGATTTCCAGCGGGCGGCAACACACTTCGCAGTCTTCTACATAGGATTGATTGCCGACAGACAGATCAATCAATATGGAAATTTCCTCGCCGCAACAAGGGCATACAAAGAAATGTTCCACCTGATCTGTCATATCGTGCGCGTTTATCTCAATCCCATTGTCACGAAATACCAGGCCGCAATGCTGGCAATATAGCCTAGCGCAATCACGGGCGCCCATTTCAAATGCGACATGAACGTGTAATTGTTGCGGTCTACACCCATGACGGCGACTCCCGCCGCAGAACCGACCGACAGCAAACTGCCTCCCGTGCCCGCAGTGAGAGTGATGAGCAACCACTGGTCGAGACCCATCGCCGGATCCATTTTAAGGACCGCGTACATGACGGGAATATTATCGACAATGGCCGACAAGACGCCGACGACGACGTTGGAAGCCGTCGCTCCGATTGTGCCATATAGCATATTGCTGATAAGAGCCAGATGCCCCAGGTACTGCAAGGCGCCAACGGCTGTCAGGACGCCGAAGAAAAACAGCAAGGTGTCGAATTCGACCTTCTCCACTTTCTGGAAAATGTCAAAACGCGGACGCGACCGTCGGTCTTCTTTGATTCCCATGGATTTTATAAATGCATCCTCGCCCCATCTTTTTAAATAATATCCATAGAACATGAGCATGCCCAAGCCAAGCATCATGCCCATGAAGGGAGGCAGGTGCAGGAACTGGTGAAAGCTGACTGCCGTTGCGATGGTCAAAATGCCCAACGCAATGATGACTTTTGCGCCCGCTTGCATAATAACCTTTTCGTCGGATGCAGGCGGATGTTCGTCGGGTATGAAGAAGTACATGATCCCGGCGGGAATGATCCAGTTGATGATTGAAGGGATCACAAGGTAACTGAACTCCATGGTGGGCACTTTGCCTGCGGTCCATACCATCAGCGTTGTGATATCGCCAAAGGGACTCCATGCGCCGCCGGCATTTGCGGCGACCACAATGTTGACGAAAGCCGGCACAATGAAGGCGCGATTTCCGCCGCTACAGGCCAGGGCGACAGTAGACATCAGCAGTGCGCTGGTCAGGTTGTCGGCCAATGGAGAAAGCAGGAAGGTGATGATTCCGGTCGCCCAAAATAATTTTCGAAATCCGAACCCTTTTTTCAGCAACCAGGCTCGTAGCACTTTGAAGACATTGCGTTCGTCCAAGGTATTGATATAGGTCATTGCTACGAGGAGGAAGAAGAACAATTCTCCAATTTCTGCAATCAATTCTTTAACAAAGTCATGCGCGTGAGCGCCTTCTTGCCCCATTTCGTAGATGCCGATCAGCATCCACATGAAGCAGCCGATCAAGATAACCGGCTTGGATTTTCTTAGATGAAATTTTTCTTCAAATATGACCAGGGTGTAAGCCAATAAAAAACAGATGACCGAAAGATGACCGACCCAGGTATTTACGAGTTGTCCCATAAGTATCCTTTCCCACCAATGACTCTAGTCGCTTTAAGTTTGCGAATCTAAACGAAGGTAAATGAATATCCATGATAATGACAAAGTTTAGTAAAATCAAAGATATTCAGCGAGCCGAAGCTATTTTTTCTAGATATTCGGCGTCGGTTTATATCCAATAATGAGCTAATCGGGATGGGATGTGCTGGGTGATTGGAGTCCTGTGGCGTTTCGAGATGGACTGAGTTTCACTTATTGATAAGCCGGGCTCTATTTTGCCTTTGCGCGCGGTTTTGAAAAGGAAGAGAAGCGTATAAAAAATAAAGGGTTTGAGACTTATGTGGTCGGTAAAATAATTTGACTGGCAAATTTTTTGTGTTAGTATCACATTAGTTATGGCCCAAGATGACCGCTTGTATAGAACCCTGTTGAAGAACGAAATAGTGTGTCGATAAACGAATATTTTGCTGAAGGCAAACAACTTATCGACAACGCGATTCAAGAGTTTTTGCCAAGCGAATCGGGATTTCCTGAAAGTATCCACCGCTCGATGCATTACAGCATGATGGCGGGAGGAAAGCGGTTACGGCCCATTCTAGTCATAGCGGCGGCTGAGGCCGTTGGGGGAGACCGGCATAAAGTCCTGCCTTTTGCGGTTGCCGCTGAACTTGTACACACTTATACCCTGATCCACGACGACCTTCCCGCTTTAGATAACGATGATTTGCGGCGAGGGAAGCCTACGAATCACAAGGTTTTTGGGGAGGCCATTGCTATTTTGGCCGGGGATGCCCTGCTAACCAAAGCTTTCCATTTGATGACCCATTCGGTTTTGATGGACTCCATCCCCAGCGAGGCTATATTGCGTGCGGCGAATGAAATGGCGCATGCGATCGGAAGCGCGGGAACCATTGGTGGCCAGGTTGTGGATTTGGAATCTGAAGGGAAGCCTGTTGACCCTGACACGCTGGAATACATACATATTTATAAGACAGGATTTCTGTTTAAGGCCTGCATCCGTTGCGGCGCAATGCTCAGCGAAGCTCAGCCCGATCAGTTGGATGCGCTGTCCCGTTACGGGGCGCATATAGGACTGGCTTTTCAGATCGTTGATGATATTCTTGACATCGTCAGCGATCAGGAAACGTTAGGAAAAGACGTTGGAAGCGACATAGATAACCAGAAGGCGACTTACCCGGCTCTTTACGGGTTGGAGGAGTCGAAGAGGCGAGCGCAGTTGCTGGCAGATGAAAGCATCGCTTGCTTGAACATTTTTGATCAACGAGCAGATCCGTTAAGGGAGATTGCTCAATTTTTTGTTCAAAGATCTTATTGATTGGTTGATCCCATGAATAAGCTTTTAGATAATATACAAAGCCCGGAAGACCTGAAGAAATTAACGCCGGAGCAATTGCCCCAGTTGGCGGCAGAGATTCGTTCGACCTTGCTGGAATCCATTTCCAAGACAGGCGGGCATCTCTCATCCAATCTTGGCGTGGTGGAACTGACGATTGCGATGCATTATGTATTCAATTCCCCGGTGGATAAGTTTGTGTGGGATGTCGGGCACCAGTCGTATGTCCATAAAATGCTCACGGGTCGTAAGGACCGGTTTGGAACCCTGCGGCAGTATAAGGGGTTGAGCGGCTTCACCCGGCGCGAGGAGAGCGAGCACGACCACTGGAATTGCGGTCATGGCGGCACCTCCATTACTGCGGCAATCGCTTTTGCGCAGGCGCGTGATCTGAAGAAGGAAGACAATGCGGTGATCGCGGTGATCGGCGACGGTTCGATGACGTCGGGAATGGCTTTTGAAGGATTGAACTACACGGGACACGCGCAGAGCGACGTGATCGTTATCCTCAATGATAACGAAATGTCTATCTCGGAAAACGTCGGCGGCATGTCGGCGCATCTGAGCCAGATCATGACCGGCCAGGTCATGAGCAAGATCAAAAGAGAAATCGATCAATTGCTTCTTGCGATTCCTGGCATCGGCAAGGAAATTTCTCATTATGCGCATCGTCTGGATGAAACGATTAAGGGTATTTTCATACCCGGTCGTTTGTTTGAAGACCTGGGATTCCACTATGTCGGGCCGGTCGATG
This sequence comes from Candidatus Nitrohelix vancouverensis, assembly GCA_015698305.1. Lineage (NCBI taxonomy): Bacteria > Pseudomonadati > Nitrospinota > Nitrospinia > Nitrospinales > Nitrospinaceae > Candidatus Nitrohelix > Candidatus Nitrohelix vancouverensis. The sequence goes on along the minus strand of CP048620.1, from coordinate 3,177,117 downwards.
GTCATAACGTGGATCAATTGATTCAATGCATGGAGAACGTCAAGGACCGTAAGGGACCGACGCTGATTCATGTCATCACCCGCAAGGGAAAAGGTTATGACGTTGCGGAAGAGAAGGCGGATATATGGCATGGCGCGAAACCTTTCGACATCGCTACGGGAGAATTCATAAAGAAGAAATCAAACCCGGCTTACACCTCCGTTTTTTCCGATGCGCTGATCGAAATGGCGAAAGAGGATGAAACGATTATCGGCATCACCGCCGCGATGCCGGATGGAACGGGGATCAGCGATTTTGGCAAGGTCTTTCCCGAGCGCACTTTCGACGTTGGTATGGCGGAGCAACATGCCGTGTCTTTTGCAGGCGCGCTTGCGATTGAAGGGTTCCGACCCGTCGCCGCTATCTATTCCACGTTCTTGCAACGGGCTTACGATCAGGTCGTGCATGATATCTGCCTGATGAATCTGTCGGTGACCTTTGCCATGGATCGGGCTGGAATTGTTGGGGAAGACGGCGCGACGCATCAGGGTCTTTATGATGTCGCTTATTTGCGCACCCTGCCCAATATGGTGATCATGGCTCCGAAAGACGAAAATGAATTGCGGCACATGCTTAAAACCTGCATTTATCATGAAGGTCCCGCCGCCTTGAGGTATCCGCGCGGTTCCGGATTGGGACGTCCTTTGGACGCGCAGATAGATGTGCTGGAAATTGGCAAGGGAGAAGTCCTGAAAGACGGCAAGGACGTTGCTATCTTCGCCTTCGGGCATATGGTTCCCGTTGCGGTGGAAGCCGCTGAAGCGCTGGAAGCGAGAGGCCTTTCGGTCGCCTTGATCAACGCGCGCTTCGCCAAACCGGTCGATAAGGAATTGATTTTGAAATACGCCGAATTGACGGGCCACCTGGTCACGATTGAAGAGCATTCCGTCATGGGCGGTTTCGGTTCCGCCGTGTTGGAAGCCTTGCATGAAAGCGATATGGACATGCCTGCTGTGAAATGCATTGGGGTGGAAGACGCCGTCATCGAGCATGGGGCGCCGCAAATCATTCGCAAGAATCTGAAGCTGGATGTTGAAGGCATCACCGAAACGGTTTCAACCTTTATGAAAATCCCGATTGAATCTAAAGCCGGGAAGAACGGTGCGCGCAAGTTTCAAGGAAATGGCAAAGGCGCTCACGAAGGCAATGGTTCAAAAAAATATCCAACCGCGGCCAAGACCGTAAACTAAATTCCGGATCAACAGTTAATGGGCAGAACTTCCCGCATCGAGCGGGCTACCAAGGAAACGGACATCCAGATCAGTATCGATCTGGACGGTACCGGCGCGTCTGAAATTGACACCGGGATTCCCTTCTTCGATCACATGCTGGCGCAGATTGCGCGGCATGGGTATTTTGACCTTAAAGTAAAAGCGGTGGGCGATCTGCACATCGACTTTCACCACACTGTTGAGGATGTTGGCATCACCCTGGGCGAGGCCTTTGCTGAAGCTCTGGGCGATAAGAAAGGCATCCGCAGATTTGCCGACGTGCAGGTGCCTTTGAATGAGGCTTTGGCGCAATGCGTTGTCGATATCAGCGGTCGTAGCTTTTTTGTGTTCAACGTTGATCTCCCGAAAGCCAAAATCGGCGATTTCGATGTGGAATTGGCCGCTGAATTTTTCCAGGCCTTTTCGGCGAACAGCAACATCACCCTGCATTTGAATTCTCCCTACTGGGAGAACCTTCACCACATTGTGGAGGCCTTGTTCAAATCATTGGCGCGCGCGCTTGACGCGGCCTCTTCGCTTGATTCTCGCTCCGCTACGGTTCCATCCACTAAAGGCAAGCTTTGAATGATCGCCGTAATTGATTACGGTATGGGCAATCTGCGGTCAGTCCAGAAAGCTTTGGAAGCCGTAGGCGCCACAGCGATCGTCACCCGCGATCCCTCGGAAATACTGGGCGCTCAGTCCGCTGTCTTGCCAGGCGTCGGCGCGTTCAAGGATTGTATGGACAATCTTGAAAAATACGGTCTCTCTGAAATTCCCAAAAAATTCATTCAAACGGGAAAGCCTTTTCTCGGTATTTGTCTGGGACTGCAATTGTTATTCAGTCAGAGCGAAGAATTTGGAACGGTTTCCGGGCTGGATATTTTTCCCGGCAACACCCGGCGTTTCAAATTCGACGAGGCGACCCAGAGCGGCGACGAGAAAATGAAAGTGCCTCATATGGGATGGAACACGGTTCAATTTAAAAAAAATGATCCGCTGTTTGAGGGCATTCCCAACGATTCCTATTTTTATTTCGTTCACTCCTATTATGTCGCTCCAGAAAATTCTGATGTGGTGAGCGGCATAACTCCTTATGGAGGAGATTTTGTTTCTGCAGTCTTCCATGAAAACATCCACGCCTTTCAGTTCCACCCTGAGAAAAGTCAGCAACAAGGTCTGGCCCTTCTGAAAAACTTTTCAAAACTTCAATAGTCGCGGTGAAACCCGATAAACTTTGGTTGCGCGGGGTGTTGATGGTTTGCGTTACTACCTGTCTGTGGGGATTCCTGCCAATATTTTTGAAATTTGGGCTGAAAGAATTTGCCCCTGAAACCATCGCCTGGTTTCGATTCACTTTTGCATTTTCTGCATTGCTTGGATTTTTTCTCATCACCGGTCGACGCCTTTGGAGCGTTGCCTACCGGCCTCCGGTTCTGGGAGCGCTTGGCGGCCTCTTTCTGGCGGGTAATTATTATATGATGACAGAGGGGATCCATTTGAGCGGACCTTCCAACTCTGCGGTCCTGATCCAAATAGCTCCTGTTCTTTTGACGCTGGTGGGCGTGTTATTTTTTGGCGAACGTTTGACCGCACGACAGGCAATGGGGCTTGGCGTGTGCGCGCTGGGATTTCTACTTTTTTTTAATGAACAGAACGGGGCTTCTCTCGATCCGGCGCTCTATTCATGGTCGAGTATTTTAATTGTTGCGGCGGCGGTTTCATGGGTGGGCTTCATGATTTGTCAGAAATTATTGAGCCAGCGTTTTGACCTGCCGCTTCTCAGCATGCTGTTCTATGGAACAGCGGCGCTTGCGCTTGCGCCCTTCGCCAATGTCGCCTCTCTGATTTCCCTGGACTGGCGAGATGCCGCCTTGTTGATCTTTCTTGGAGCCAACACGCTGATCGCCTACGGCGCATTGGCGGAAGCGGTCAAACACATTTCGTTGACGCTCATCAGCGTGATAACGGCCTTGAATCCTTTGCTGACGATGCTGGGCATGCAATTGCTGTCGACGTATTTCCCCGGTCATTTGCCGGTAGAATTGATCACAACGAGCGGCTATGTCGGCGCGTTTTTAGCTATCAGCGGAGTGGTTCTCGTGGTGTGGGCGGGTAAAAATAAACAAGAAGCGCTTAAGGAAAGTTAGCGCGCTTTCAAGGCAGTGATGACGCCCGTGGGCATCGCGTCGATTCGAAAGTGGATGATGTCCTGATAACCCAGTTCCTGCAACCAGCCGATTTTTTCTTCTACGGGGTGCGCTCTGCCCCCCTCTGTCAGCATTCCAATATTCAGACTGAACATTACGTCTTTCGTCGGCGCAATCTCTCCGGGATCGGTGCAGAAACCGTGGATGACGATGCGTCCGCCGGGAACGAGCGAACGGGTGACGTTTGCCAAAATCTGTTGCGCGTCTGTTTCGCTGTACATGTGCAGGATATTGGCGACGAGGGCCAGATCGTAACCGCTCCCAAAATCGCCTTTCAATGCGTCTCCAGCGCGGGTGTCGACGCGATCTTCCAGATGGTATTTTTTAATATACTCGGACGCGATTTCGAGAACCGGGGCGATGTCGAAAACTGTAGCGGAAAGATCGGGAAAGATTTTGCACCATTCGAGCGCGTAGGTGCCGGGGCCGCCTCCGACGTCGATCATGCGTCTGGCTTCGGAAAGCGGCAGTTCTCTGGCGAGAACCTGCGTCGCTTTCAGAGCCTTGTCGTGCATGGCGTGGGTGAATGCTCGTTTGCGTTGCGGGTCTGAACCGAGCATTTCCATGATGCTTTGGATTTGTGATCCCGTTTCGATGAAGGTCGGCAAGCGAAGCCATACCGGCATGAGATTGGCGTAGAGGTCGATCCAGTCTTTCATGGATCGCGCGCCGTTTCGCGTTAAGTATTCGCGCGCTTCTTCCGGCAGGGAATAGTTCGCTTCCTGTTTGCTGATGAGTTGAAGGCTGGCCAGCGCGTCGAGCAATCGCACGACGCCTTTTTCGGGGACGTTCAGTTTTGCCGCGACCTGTTGCGCGGTCATCGGCGCTTCTTCAAGCAAATCAAAAATGCCCAGTGAATTCGCCGTAGTCAAAACGCAGGCGGGTTCCATTCCGCTGAGGATAGCCGCGAGAGTTTTTTCAATATCCATTGGTTCGCTGGAACGCTGTCAGGAAGCCTGCAAGGCGTCTTGTGTTTTGGATTCGAGATAGGTTTTCATCAGCCCGATATTCTGCGTGTGCCCGGATTTGTAGGCGTGAATATGACCGCGAATGGGTTTGCCCAACAGATAAAAATCGCCGATGATATCGAGGATTTTATGGCGAACAAATTCGTCGGGATAACGCAGCTTGGTATTCAGCACCTTGTCGTCTCCAAGGAGAATGAAGTTGTCCAGCTTTCCGCCCGATGCGAATCCCATTTTGGTGAGTTGCGCCACGTCTTCCATGAAGCCAAAAGTGCGGGCCGGAGCGATTTCTTCTTTGAAACTCTCATGTCCCTTGAACTCAAAGGTGTAATCCTGAATACCGATGGGCGCGGGATAATCCATGTGATAGGTGACTTTGAAACCGTCGCAGGGTTCCATACGGATGCAGGCGCTGCCGCCGGGTTTCGGGCCGAAGGTATAGGTTTTGTCGATCACGATTTCTTCATAAAAAGCGTCCTGCTCTTCAAACTCGCCATCTTCAATCAATGCGCAAAAATCTTTCGCCGAACCGTCCATCACAGGCGCCTCATCGCCGATCTTGATGAGCAGGTTGGTGATGCGGTACATGTGCAGGCAGGCCATGATGTGTTCGATCGTTCCCACCGAGGCTCGACCTTTTCTGAGGCAGGTGGAGTAGTCGGTGGATTGGACATTCTTCAAATGGGCGGGAATCGCCTGGCCGCTGGATATATCGCCGAAGATGATGCCGCTTCCGGGCGGTAGCGGTTGCAGGATCAAACCGGTTTTGATTCCCGAATGGAGACCGCTCCCGCAAAGCACCATGCTACGCTTTAAGGTTCGTTGCAGAAACTGATTGGGTGTATCCTTGCTGGGGCGCGCCGGTAATTGTATCCCGTGTTTCTTGATTTTGTTTTCGAGTTGCTTTTTAGTGGTTTTCAGGGATTTCCCGGTTTTTGCCATATCCCAGGAGTTGTTGCGCAAATGATGGATGATGAATTGTTTTTCCCATTCCAGTTCGTTGCCGGTCTGCTCGTCGCCATTGTCCAGCATGCCAGCGTTCCACACCTGCGATGCATGACGCAGGCTGGATGGAAGATCCTGCAGGGTGATGCGTTCGCGCGACGTGGGGGCGATGATGATTTTGTCGAGAATCGATCTCAGTTCTTTGGCGTTTCCGGGCCAGTCGTATTTGCGCAATGCGTCGAGAACTTCCTGCTCGATGAGGATGGGCGTCGAGCCGGTTTTCAGCGCGTATTCCTCAAAGAAACTTTGCACCATGGACGGAATGTTTTCGCTGTAGTCTCTCAAAGGCGGCGTCTTGATGACGTTATTGCTCAATTGATCGAGAAGATCCTGATTGAATTTCTCCGCCTCGGCCAAGGCGACCAGGTCTTTGGACGTAGAAAAATAAACGCGCGCCGGAAGCAGTTTCTCTTTGTTCTCGGAGCCGCCCTCGCGCTTCAGGGCTTGAACCAGACGCTCCTGAAGCCCTGTGGACAAGCTGTCCGCATTGGTCAGGAGAACGACCTTGTTGGATTCCTCTGAATCTTTTTTGTTGGAACGTCGGCGCGTTGAGTGGAACAATTGCGCCTCCACCTCCACCATCTTGCGCACATTACAATTCACTTTAACGAAGGGCAGGTCGGATTTACGGCTTTGCTGATGGATCGCTTGCGCGACAAATTCCTTGCCGGTTCCTTTTTCGCCAAGGATCAACACGGGTTTGAGATTGCCGGCAAGTCGCTTGATGTTCTTTTTGACGTCGACCATCGCCTCAAAGCCCAGGGGCAGTCCAATGTTTTTCAACAGATCGGCTTTGTTGGTCGCGCGTTTGCGGTGTTCCAATGCGGCTTTGACGGACTGGGTGATGTGTTCGAGCGAGAAAGGTTTCTCTATGAAATCAAAGGCCCCGAGTTTGGTGGCTTTCACGGCGGTGTCGATGGTGCCATGACCCGAAATGATGAGAGCCTCCACTTCGGGGTGAAAGGTCTTGACGGATTTGAGAACCTCGATTCCATCCATGCTGGGAAGCCAGATATCGAGAATCAATAAATCAGGGGGATCGGACTGAATTTTATCAAGCGATTCCAGTCCGTCAGAGGTGACGTCGACATGATAGCCTTCGTCTGAAAGGATGCCTTTCAGGGAGGCGGCGATATTTGTTTCGTCTTCGACGATGAGGATGCGTTCTTTGGGCACAATGTCCTCCACTAGCTCGAACAAGATTATAGCAGACTGTTGGTCAAACTTTTTGAAAATCCATGTAATAAATACGGTCTCCGGCGCGTATGAAGTTTTTTTCATACTTTGTCTTGGGAAGGTCGTCCCGCAATTCCAGAAACTTTCCCTTGCCGGTTTTGTTGTGAAGCGTGGATTCCGCTTCCAGATGTTCCATCATTTCCATTGCGTAGGGGGCGCAGTCCGTGGCCAGCCGGAGACGGCCTCCCTGAATCAGTTTTTCCGAAAGAATGCTCAACATTTCCGGCTTCACAAGGCGCCGCTTGGCGTGTCTTTTTTTGGGCCAGGGGTCGGGGAAGTTGATGAAGATTTCGGATAAATCCCCGCGCGTGAACATGGCGGGAATTTTCTCTCTGGCATCGCCGTAAGCGATCCGTACATTGTTCATCTTCAATTTTTCCAGGCGGGTGACTGTTTTTCGGATGCCCTTGTGGTAAAAATCCATTCCGATAAAATTGCTGTCTCTTTCCTTTGCCGCCATTTCGATCAAAAAACTGCCGCCGCCAAATCCGATTTCAAGTTTCAGCGGGTTGGCGTTATCGAAAAGCGCGGGCCAGTCGGGACGTTCGTCCACATCCAGAAAAAGCGGGCTGGTCTCGGCGATGACGTCGAACGATATTAAATTTTTAAATGACATGGGGGCGTCTCGAATCAGTCCAGTTGGGCGGATTCGTCATGAATCGTGATGATTTTGATGACTTCATATTCCTTGCGTTCGTCGGGAAGCGGAATCGTGATTTCATCGCCTTCTTGTTTGTTAATGAGCGACCGACCGACCGGAGACGCGCCGGAAATTTTGCCTTCTTCCGGATTCACTTCCTCTGGAAAAACCAGCCGATACTGTTTTTCTTCTCCAGAATTGAGGTCGCGCAAATGGAGGGTGCTTCCCAGCCCGGAACGGTCTTTGGGAATGCGACTCAAATCGATGCTGGTGATATCGCTGATTCTTTTTTGCAATTGCGAAACGCGCGATTCCAGAAAAGCCTGTCTTTCCTTTGCGGCTTTAAATTCTGCATTTTCGCTCAAGTCGCCGTGGGCCATCGCTGTTTTAAGCGCCTGGGGAATGTCCACGTTTAATTCTTTTCTTGCTTCTTTCAACTGGGTTTCCAGTTTACCTAAAATGGGCAATTGAGCCATGTCTGAATATACTCCCTTTGGAAAGGGGGCGCCGGAATTTAACGAAATCAAAGACCGCGCGCTTTTAGATTAATCATTAGAAAGCGTTACTGATTACTTTAAATGTATCAGGACGTTTAACAGGAGTCTGGGTAAATTACGGGCGGATGGGGTCGAATCTTCGACAATAGAGTGGTCCGCTGACCTCCCGTCAATTTTAGGGTTAGGCTCACTCAAAGGTCAATAGAAAATTCCATTTTTAAAGGATTTTTACTGATTTTAATGACAACGCTTGGAATTAACTAACTCATTGATGAATATATGCTTAGCATTTCCTTGTGAGAAAATAAAATTTTGGGTATAATGCGAGTGTAAATCTAGTCTTCGGTTTTTGAACGAAACTGGCGGCGTTATTGTGGGCCTCGGGGATGTGGGCGCTTTGCGGATCACTCTCTTTTATTTGGAGTTCCTTCGCTTTATGGAAAAAAATCGGTTTAGCGCAACTTTTTGGGGTGTGCGCGGTTCCATTCCTACTCCAACATCTTCCTCGCAAATCCGTGAGAAAATTTCAAAGACCCTTGAACGGGTGAAGCCCGAAGACCTTGTTGATGCAACGACCCGCCAGCAATTTATCGACGCTTTGCCGGTGGAGCTTCGCGGTTGTTTTGGCGGCAATTCATCCTGCGTTGAAATTCAGTTTGGCGAGACGCGGCTGATCTTCGACTGCGGCACGGGGGTTCGCCCATTAGGGCTGGATTTAATGAAAAAGGAGTATGGGCAGGGTAAAGGACAAGCTCATATTTTTATCTCTCATTTTCATTGGGACCATATTATGGGGATACCTTTTTTCATTCCTTTTTATGTTCCCGGTAATAAATTCGTATTCCATTCGGTGTTCGAAGATATGCAGGAACGCCTGGTGCGTCAGCAATCCAAGGAATTTTTCCCGGTTCCCTTTGACGCATTTTCTGCGGACATTTCCTTTGATATTTTAAAGAACAAATCGGAATGCGATATTGACGACGCGCGAATTTCCTGGAAAGCGATGTACCATCCGGGGGGAAGTATCGCGTATCGCGTGGATTACGGAGGAAAATCCTTTATCTATGCCACCGATTCCGAATATAAAAAACTCGGACCGAAAGATTTGCAACCGACGGTTGATTTCTTTCAGGACGCCGACCTGCTGGTCTTCGATTCGCAATACACTTTCAGCGAAGGGATGGAGAAAGAAGACTGGGGCCACAGTTCCACGTTCATCGGCGTCGATCTTGCCGTAGCGGCCAACGTCAAGAACATTGCTTTTTATCATCATGAACCCACTTACGATGATTTCAAGTTGATGAATATCTACAAGCAGACTGAGAAGTATCGCCAGATGGTGGGGCCGCGCTCGCCGCTTAAAATGTTTCTGGCGCAGGAAGGCCTGACCTTTGATCTGCTGGCAGATTAAGAAGTCGTAGCTCCCGCACATTTTTACAACGTCCCATCCATTCGCTAACGCGCTCATTCAATGTCCGTTCCCAATGCATTTCGTTTTTCCATTGATCGCGGCGGTACATTCACCGATATCTACGCAGAGATTCCCGGCGAGCCGGGCTATCGCGTTCTGAAACTCCTTTCGGACAATCCCGGCGTTTACGAAGACGCGCCACGGGAAGGCATTCGCCGTATTTTGCAGGAGACGACGGGCCTCCCTTTGACGCCAGAAGGTTTTGAGGCGAAGGACGTCGAATGGATTCGCATGGGAACTACGGTGGCGACCAACGCCCTGCTGGAACGCAAAGGCGCGCGGGTGGGTCTGGCGATCACCAAAGGATTCCGCGACCTGCTCGAAATCGGCTACCAGAATCGTCCCAGTCTGTTTGACCTGAAGATCGAAAAATTCCCTCCCTTATATCAGTCGGCGCTTGAAATCGACGAACGGGTGCAAGCCCTGTCGGGATTGAACAGCGCGACTTCCAGGCAGACGGACGCAACGCAAGAAATTGTCGTTTTGAAGCCTCTCGATATCGAAGCGGTGCGCGCGGGCTTGTTGAATCTGCTGGAGCAGGGCGTCGAAAGCCTCGCCGTTGTGTTGATGCATGCCTATGCGTTCCCGGAACACGAACGCCGCATCGGCGAACTGGCGCTGGAGCTGGGTTTTCGTCACGTTTCCCTATCCTCGCAGGTGATGAACCGAATCAAAATTGTGGGGCGCGGCCAGACCTGTTGCGTGGACGCCTATTTAACGCCTCCGATCCAACGCTACATTGATAATTTTCGATCCGGGTTCAAAGGGGACATGCCTGAGATTTATTTCATGCAGTCCGACGGCGGTCTGGCGCCCGCGTCTGCTTTCAGCGGAAGCCGCGCCGTGTTATCGGGGCCTGCGGGCGGCGTGGTTGGTTGCGCGCGGACGGCTTATGATCCGCAATCGCCGCGTCCTGTGATTGGATTCGACATGGGCGGCACATCGACCGACGTGTCGCGTTACGACGGCGAACTGGAATGGCGTCATGAATCCGAACTGGCCAACGTACATTTGCAAACGCCGCAACTGGACATCCGCACCGTCGCGTCTGGCGGCGGTTCCCGCTTGTTCTATAGGAACGGAATGTTGGCGGTCGGCCCGGAGTCTTCCGGGGCGCACCCGGGGCCGGTGTGTTATCGCAAAGGAGGCCCGCTCTCTTTGACCGACGCCAACCTGCTTCTCGGTCGTCTCTTGCCGGAACATTTTCCAAAAGTATTTGGTCCGAAAGAAGATCAGGCGCTCGATCTCGAATCAGCGCGAAATGCATTTCAGCAATGGTTTGATGATGAACGTCCGCCTTTGAAAGATGTCGAAGCCTTTGCCCTCGGCTTCATCGAGGTGGCGAACGAAGCGATGGCGCGGCCCATTCGAGAGATCACCTTGCAAAAGGGACGCGACCCGAAAGATCATATTCTCTCCTGCTTCGGCGGGGCGGGTGGGCAACACGCTTGCGCTCTGGCGCGCTCGCTTGGAATTCAGGATGTGTTCATTCATCGTTTTTCAGGCGTTCTTTCCGCCTATGGCATGGGGCTGGCGGACGTGACAGAGGACAGGAGCCAGGCCGTGGGTGAAATTTATAGCGCTGATGTAATGCCCGAATTGTTGGGAAGACTCGATGCAATGAGCGAATCAGCGTCATCCCGCTTGCGCCGTCAGGGGAGCCGTCGAACCGAAGCGACGCATTATCTGAACCTGCGTTTCGCCGGAACCGACACGGCATTGATGGTGAAGCTGGAAGAGGGCGTAGACCTGCAAGACGAATTTTTGAAATTGTATCGAAGGGAATTCGGCTTTGCGCCGGAGGGAAAAACGATCATCATTGACGACGCGCGCGTGAGGGTCGTGGGTTCTTCCGATCCGGCGCGTAAGATCAAACTGCCCAGTAAAACAGAAGATGCGACTCCTGTAACGAATAGCTCCTGCTATTTCCGCGAAGGCTGGCTGAGGACGCCGGTTTACGATCTGAACGATCTGGGGCCGGGCGAAAAGATTGAAGGGCCGGCGATCATCCTGCAGGAAAGTTCGACAATTTTAATCGAGCCTTTGTGTCGGTGTCGGGTCACTGAATACGGCGACCTCAAAATAACGGTTCCATTGCATGCGCCGGAAGCGGTCGGCGCGCAGGTCGATCCGGTTCAACTGGCGATTTTTTCCAATCGCTTCATGTCCATCGCCGAACAGATGGGCGTGGTTTTGCAAAAGACGGCGATCTCGACGAATATCAAGGAACGTCAGGATTTTTCCTGCGCCGTGTTTGATCGCGACGGATGCCTTGCGGCCAACGCGCCTCATCAGCCGGTTCACCTCGGGGCGATGGGCGAGGCGGTTCGCAAACAGATGGAAGTTTTTGGAGAGGACGTATCGCCCGGCGACGTCTGGGTGTCGAACAGTCCGCAGATGGGCGGCAGTCATTTGCCCGACATCACCGTCGTCACTCCCGTTTGGGTCGAGGGAAAGGCGGCGTTTTACGTGGCGAATCGCGGGCATCACGCAGACATTGGCGGTTCCGTTCCGGGTTCGATGCCGCCGTTTTCCACTTCGATTGAGGAAGAGGGAGCGCTCATCAATTCGTTCCGACTGGTTCGGGACGGCGTGTTTCAGGAAGAGGGGGTCTCTCGTTTATTAAAGGGAAGCCGTCGCTTGTCGGATAATCTTTCGGACCTGAAGGCGCAGGTGGCGGCGAATGAACGCGGCGTTCGTTTATTGCAGGAGCTGGCGTTGCAATATTCGCTGGCGACGGTACAGGCTTATATGAAGCATATTCAGGAGGCGGCGGAAACTTCGGTGCGTTCCGCTGTGCGCCGTATATCGTTAGCCCGACATCTTGAAGATGTGGATGCGCTGACGGCTGAAGACCGAATGGATGAGGGCATTCCTCTGTGCCTCCGCTTGACGCTGGATCGAACCGATGGCTCGATAGTTTTTGATTTCTCAGGAACAGGGCCGCAATCGTCTGGGAATCTGAACGCGCCGCAGGCGGTGACCGCTTCGGTGATTTTGTATTGCCTGCGTTGCTTGACCCTTCAGGAGATGCCGCTGAATCAGGGGTGCATGGCGCCGGTGCGCATCATTTCAGAAGCGGGCACGTTGATCACTCCCAATGCCGACGCGGCGGTTGCGGCGGGGAATGTGCTGACCTCGCAACGTCTGGTCGACGTTATTTTCAAGGCGCTGGGCGTGTGCGCGGCCAGCCAGGGATGTATGAACAACCTGACGTTTGGAAACGAGACCTTTGGTTATTACGAAACGATAGGCGGCGGCGCGGGGGCGGGGCCGGACTGGCGCGGCGCGTCGGGCGTTCACACGCATATGACGAACACGCGAATCACCGATCCGGAGATTCTGGAAACGCGATACCCGGTACTGCTGAGAGAATTTTCATTGCGCAACGGTTCGGGCGGAGCGGGACGTTTTGCGGGCGGAGACGGCTTGGTGCGGGAGATCGAGTTTCTGGTCCCACTCGACGTTTCTTTATTGAGCGAACGCCGCGATGTCGCTCCCTATGGCCTGGAAGGCGGGGAACCGGGCGCTTGCGGCGAGAACTGGAGAATTCGTGCCGATGGTCGACGCGTCAAGCTGGGCGGGAAAGCGGGCTATGTCGCCGAACGTGGGGAGCGGATTCGCATACTCACTCCCGGCGGCGGAGGCTACGGCGCTCCCTGATGCGGGAGTACATCAAATCCGGATCGTGATCTTATCTTCCCTGTTGGCGGCACTCAAGGCTTCATTGATTTTCTGAAGCGGGTAGGAGGCCGTGATCAATGAACGCAATCTTTCCTGATGGCTCTCCAATATCTTCAAGGCAGGCGCAAAGGGACCGCATCGCGATCCCTGAATGCGAATTTCGTTGACGATCAGACGGGTCAAATCCAGTCCATCCGAAGGCAGACCGCAGGTGGTCTTCGCCGCGATCACGCCGCGCGGGCGCACCAGATCCTGCGCCTGCGCCAGACCGCCGGGCTGTCCGGTCGCATCGACGACAATGTCGGCGCCAAAATCTTCTGTGAGTTCCATCACCTGATCGACCGCGTGTTCGGGAGCGCAGGCGTGAGCGGCTCCAAACTTGAGAGCGCGTTGGCGTTTGTGATCGCTTCTGGAAACCGCGATGACTTTCAGCCCTTTCAAATGAGCGGCGAAGACGATCAGTATTCCCAGTCGTCCGGGCCCAAGCACGACAACGGTTTCATCTCCAGCGAGGGACAAGGTTTCGAAGGTTTGCAGAGCCGCCGCGAGGGGTTCGGCCAACACCGCAATGTTTGAGTCGAGAGAGTCCGGGACGTGGTGAAGATTGCCCGATGCGGTGCGCGTCTGTTCGGCGAAAGCGCCGTCGCTGTTGACGATTCCGGTGACGGTGCGGGTCAGGCAATGCCCCGACATTCCCTTGCGACAGGCGACGCATTGCGTTTTGAGGCGCAGGGCCGCGCAGGTGTTGTTGATTTCGGGCGCGACCCGTTTCCCGATCCATTGCTTGTCGACGCCTTCTCCGACGGAGCCGACGGAGCCGACGTATTCGTGGCCGATCACCAGCGGCAGGGGCGTGGCGTAGTCGCCGGCATACAAGGCGAGGTCGGTGCCGCAAACTCCGGCGAGTTCTGTTTTGACGATGACTTCACCCGGTCCGGGTTGCAGGGACGGGGCGTCTTCGATTCGAATGGAGCCGGGGTGTATGAGTCGAGCGAATGCGGGCATGAGGGAATCCGTTCAAACGAGAGAATGAAATACAAATTGTTTCAGCTATCGAAGCTGAAAGGCGCGTGTCAGCGACGTTTCTTTTTGCCTTGCTTGTCGCGCCACAGGATCAACCAGTGCTGAATCAAACGGAGCGGTTGATCGCCGGTGAATTTACGGCGTTTGAACTTCGGCGTCTGATCGTATTGCAGTCGGGCGATGACGGTTGCGCCCACGGCTTCGTCGATCACGGAACCGCGTTGCGCGTGCTCCAGTTTTTTGGAGCCGCAGACATCACGAAAGGCCACGACCAGCCGACAGTCTAAAGGTCGCGCCTCGTAAACGGCGCAGGAGTGATCCTCTTCCAGAAAGGGGCAGGGCTGATTGACAACGAGGTTGTGCCAGTCGATCTGGTCGAGCGCCTTGTCTGACTGGATCGTTTTCTCAACGCGGTCGATGGTGCGTTGCGAGCGTTCGATGATCGCATTGAAGTCGATATTTTTTTCCTTGGCCAGCTTGAGAATGCCGTCCCACTCCAGTTGGGTGAGGGCGACGCCCTGATAACAGCAGTAGCCGCAACCTTTTTCGCAGGTGCGCGGCGGCAGGGTTTTTTCGTAGGTGCGTTCCAGCAGTTTCCAGAAAGCCTGAAGCGCGGTGATTCCTTCTTCCTTGGCGAGTTCCTTGGCTTCGGCGATCCGGGCGTGGTAAGCGGTCTGGATCTGGGTCTCGTTGAATTTCGATTTGAGGTATTGCTGGAGCAGATCCGGGCGCGTCATGCCCTGAATGAAAACGCCGAGCTGGTCGGAGAAAATGGACATGGCGGCTTACTTGTTCTTGGAGACGTACTTCATTTGCAGTTCGTAAATCAACTGCTCCAGAAGCTGATGTTCTTCCTGCGTCAAATTGCCTTTTGTTTTTATTTTCAGCATCAAAAGCATGTCGATGGTTTGTTTGACGGCGGGAAGGTTGACTTCCTTCTGTCCTGTCTCCGGGTCGGCCATGTCGCCGAGATGATAAAAGGCGGATGAGGTGAGCGAAAGCACAAAGGTGGAAAAATCAATTTCAAAATTTCCCATCGGTCCGGCGTTCGATCCCTGCGATGCGGCGCCCTGGCTGGCCTGTTCTTTTCTGGCGGTTTCTTCAGCCGCGCCTTTTTCAGTGGCCTCTTCCTCTGATAATTGCGAAGAGCGTTTATCTTTGATTACGAAGCCTTCACCTTCTTTTTCACTGTCCATTTGAAATGTCCTCTCGCGACGAAGCCGACGATTTAGCGGTCTTCAAGACCGATTAAAAGATGCGCTGAAAATCCCAGCACGATCATCACCAATCCAAGGATGAGGGAGAGATAGCCGTCCCCTTCAATAAATTCCATATAGGATTTCCCCGCAATCGGCCATTGCCTTGCCAGTCCCACAAGCGCAAAGAGACTGCCGCCGATCAATAAAATCCTTCGCGGCCATTGCGCCGGACTTTCATTATGTTGATTGGAATCGCGTTTCATGAGCGGGATGGGCCTTTTGGAGGTTCCGCCAATTGGGGAAATTATAATGAGGAAATGCTAGCAAATTGGCATGGGCTTGTCAAAGCATATGCGCTGGCGCGGCACGCCGCTCGCGGTTCATTTCCTGAGCCTACGGCTGTTCTATTTGGAAGTTTGGGAGCGTTTTAAATCGACCTGATCGAGGATCAATTTCAACCATTTCGGCGAAGCGCCCCAATAGAGATGCGTGTAAAAGGCCCGACAATTGTCGCGTCGCCATCCATCCTGAATCGTCTCTTCCGTTCGGGAGGGATGGTGCATCATCGACGCGGATTCCTTGTTGACGCTGAACTGGGAGTAATGAAACTCATGCCCCTTCATTGCGACCTGTTGTGAGTCTGTATCAACGTTTTTGAGATTACGATAGCCCAGCGTCAATTTCTTGGGATGCAGGGTGACGCCATAGTCAAAGACGCCTGTCATGTTGAATTTCTTGCCGGACTCGTCGATCAAATCCTTTCCCAGATACATGAGGCCGCCGCATTCCGCGACCACGGGGATTCCGTCGTCGATGCGCTTGCGCAACTGGGCCATCAAGCGTTTGTTTTTTGCCAGCGATTTTGCGTGCAACTCCGGGTAGCCGCCGGGCAGGTAGACCCAGTCGGTTCCGGCGGGAAGTTGTTTGTCGTTGATCGGCGAGAAGAAGCGAACCGTTCCGCCGTAATGCCGGAACAGGTCGAGCGTGTCCTGATAGACGAATTGAAAGGCGATATCGCGGGCGACCGCCACTGTGAAGGGGCGCGGCTTGACCGAAGCCCAGCGCGCTTTGCTTGCGTTTAGTTGCGGAAGGTCCGAGACATCGCGGCGGGCGCGACGCACAAGCGTTTTGACGTCGATATGTTTTTCGATATGCGCCGCCCACTGGTCGTACCATTCTTCCTGTTGTTCCATGCTTGTGTGAAGACCAAGATGGCGGTCTGCGATTTTCAATTGCGCATCGTAGGGGAGTCGTCCGAGAAAGGGAATGTCGGTTTTTTGCGTCAGAGCGTCCTTGATCAGTTTTTCATGACCGGCGCTGTTCACCCGGTTGGCGATCACTCCGAGAAAAGGGAGGTCGGGGTCGAGTTCGGCGAATCCTTTGGCGATCGCCGCGGCGGATTGCGCCATGGCCCGAGCGTCGATCACTAAAATGACGGGCAGGCGCAGGAGTTTTGCGATTTCCGCCGTGCTTCCCTTGCCCGTTCGCGACGCCGCCCCGTCAAACAAGCCCATGACGCCTTCGGCGACGGCGATGTCCGCGCCTCGCGACGTCTCCCTGAACAATGAAGCGATGTATTGCTTAGAGCACATCCATGAATCGAGATTGTAACTCGGTCGGCGGCAGGCTCGACTGTGGTGGCTGGCGTCGATATAATCCGGGCCGGTCTTGTAGGGGGCGACGGTATAACCTTGTTGCGTCAGCAGGCGCATGAGGCCGCAGGTGACGGATGATTTGCCCGAGCCGGAGGCGGGGGCGGATATCATGAATCCAGGTAGAGTTTTTCGGTTTGCTTTCATTGGGCCTTCAAAAATTGAGTTGAATGAAATGTCTCAGCGCAAAAAAAATAGCGAGCGCGAGCGTCGCCGTCATGAGCATGATTTTCTGGCTGTGCGAAATATGTCGCGGATGCGCAGGCTGGAGCGAGTCGCCGATGAACGGTTTTTCCAGAAGCGTTCCCTGATAAGAACTGGGGCCGCCGAGTTGAATCGACAGCGCGCCGGCGACGGCGGCTTCCGGCCAGCCTGAATTGGGACTGGCATGATTGGCATGATCTCTCATGAGGATCGTTGCCGACGCCTTGCCGTTGAATCCGCAGACAAAAGCGCTGAGCGTCATGAGCGCGCCTGTGATGCGCGCCGGAAGCCAGTTGGCGGCATCGTCGAGACGCGCAGAGAAGCGACCGAACAACAGGTAGCGTTCGTTCTTGTAGCCGAATTGCGAGTCGAGCGTGTTGACCGCTTTGTAGGCGATCGCCAAAGGAGCGCCGCCGATGAAGGCGTAGAACAAGGGCGCGACGACGCCGTCCGAAGTATTTTCGGCGACGGTTTCAACCGTCGCGCGAATGATCTGTGGCTCCTCCATGTTTTGCGTATCCCGTCCCACGATATATGAAAGACAGCGGCGGGCTTCATCCAGGCGACCGCGTTTCAGCGCGACTTCAACGGGTCGGCTTTCATCGAACAGGCACCGCGTGGATAAGGCGGCGTAAATCAGGAGAATGCTTCCAATATCTTCCAGCAAGGGCGCGATGCTTCTGAGCGCATGGAGCAGGGCGGCGACGCTGAGGTAAGCGCCGCACACGACCAGAACAGCGGTCAGGGCGCCCGCGAATAGCAAATTGGAAAACCGTTTTCTGAAAATGCTTTCGAGGCGACTGGCGAATCTTCCGATCAAGACGACGGGATGCGGGTAGCCGCGCGGATCTCCGAGAGCGAGGTCGAGATAAAAGGCGATGAAGATTTGCTGGGACAATTCCATGATTATGGGGAGGCGAGTCGAGCGCACTGCTCTCGAAGACTGTGGAGCAATTGTCGGTTGTCGGCCTCCTTGCGCACGCCGCATCGAAAATAATTGATGTCGAGTCCGGGGAAATTACCGCAGTTTCTCAGCAGAACGCCGTCCCGGATCAGCCTTTCATACAAGGCCGCCGGATGAGATGGATTGTTGGACTGGATCCGGAACAGGATGAAGTTTGTTTGCGAGGGAAAAGTTTCGATGTTTTCAATTTCGGCAAATCCGCTCAGCAAGCGTTTTCTTTGATCGCGATTCCATTCTCTCGATTGAGAAGGAAATTCTTTGTCCTGCAGGGCGGCGACGCCAAGGCTTTGCGCCAGTCCGTTGACCGACCAGGGGACGCGGCCTTTTTCGATATTGGCAATATGCTCTGGCGACATCAAACCATATCCGATGCGCAAACCGGGGAGCGCGTGAAATTTGGTCATGCTACGGATCAGGATCAATGAATGACTTTCAGGAACTTTTCCAACCAGACTGTTGTCGCCGTCGGTGAATTCGATGAAGGTTTCATCAATGACGAGAAGAATTTTCCGGGTTTCGCAATAGCTCAGCAATGTTTCGATATCCTGCCTGGGCCATAACGTTCCGGCAGGACAGGTCGGGTTCCCCAATACCAGCATGGCAATCTCAGGCGCCTGATCGAGTTTGTGTAATAGAGCGTTTAAGGGAATCAGGAATTGATGTTCAGCCGCCCCGGTGAACGTGATGATGGGGCGGTCTGCAATTTCGAAAGCGCGTCGATATTCTGAAAACGCGGGTTCAATCAACGCCACGCTTTTGCCTTCGCGGAGCAGACAGGGCAGGGCGTGGATCAGTTCCGACGATCCGTTGCCGACGATGATCCGTTCTGCGGGAAGCGCGCAATAATTCGAGAGAGCCGATTTCAAAGCCGTATTCGCAGGGTCGGGGTATTCGAGTATTTGGGGGAAACTCTGTCCGAGTTGTTCCATCACGCATTTGGGCGGCCCCATTTGGTTGACGCTGGCGCTGAAGTCGATCAGGGTGTCGACGTTAACCTTAAAGGCTTCCGCCGCCCTTTGAGGGTTGCCTCCGTGCAAGGGAAACGAACTTGTAGCTTGCGAGTCGTTCGGGTTCTGATCTGGCGATGCCTTGTCGGTTTGCGATGTCATTATTGAATAATAGCGAAGTATTGTCAGAAGAGTTTGCGAAAGGAAAGCCCTTGGAATTGCCTGTTAAAAAGTGTAAAAGGAAACTCGGTAGTCGAGTGTGTATGAGAGGCTGAATGCCGTCAGATTATATACTCCGAAGGGCGTTTCTAATCATACGGCCTTTGTCAGCGAACCATCATAAACCAACCGGACATCGATGTGAATAAAGAAGCGATTCTGAATCTTTTAAAGGAAAAGGGCGATCCGCCTCCTTTGCCCGATATCCTTGGGCGCATTGATGAGGAAGTGAACAACCCCGATTCGGACATCAGCACCATTTCCAGATTGATCGACACCGAGCCGGTATTGGCGGGAAAACTGGTGAAACTGGCGAACAGCGTTTTTTTCGGGGCGGGTCGCGAAAAGGCCCAGGACCTTCAATCGGCGGTTCTCCGTCTCGGCGTCAAAATGGTGGTGGAACTGGTGTTCACCGTCACCTTGCCCGGTTTGCTAAAGCCGTCGCAATCCTTCAACCAGATTCAGTTCTGGAGGCATTCTCTGGCGGTCGGGTGCCTGGCGCGGAGCATTGCGAAGCGAGGCTCATCTGAAGTTAAGGTCAATATTCTGGACGACGTTTATATGGCGGGGCTTGTGCATGATATGGGAATACTCATTTTTGATTTTTTGATTCCCGATCATTATGGAGCATTCCTCAAAGAGCGGAAGGCCGACGAGGCGTTGATTGATCAGGAAATTGCGACTTTCGGCGTTTCGCATGCCGAGTTGGGAGCTCTTTATATCAAGAAAGCCTGGCCGATGTCGCCGGAAGTGATTTTATCCGTTGCAGAGCATCATTCCGAAGACAAGGCGGCGCAGTCTCCTTACGAATTGACGTCGGTTATTTACGTCGCCAACTGGATCGCCAAGAACCATGAAATGTCGAATGGAATTGATGTTGTGAATCCATCAAGCGTCGCCGATGAAATTCTGGACGCCTGGGAATTGTCGGATGAGGCGATTGAAAATCTGGCAGAGGAAACCCGCGAAAGCGTTCAGGCGGCGGAGATGCTGGTCGCAAATTAACCGCTAGCGATCAAACCATCAGAACGGTTTTCGAGTCGCGTTCCTTTTCGCCTTCATCGAGGGCTTTGTACAGCGCTTCCAGATTTTTGAGCGTCGCTGAAACGTGCTCGTGTTCCATGCTCAGATGCATCTGAAAAATTTTCAGCGCTTTTAAGTAAAGCCGCTCGGCTTGCTGGTAACGACCCAGGCTGACATACAGCAGAGCGAGGTTGTTCATGCTGACTGCCACATTGGGATGCGTCGGACCGAGAATTTCCTTCCTCATTTCTAATGCGTTCACCGCCAGAGGGACTGCCTTCGAGTACGATCCCGCCCGATACAATTCCATGACCTGGTGATTCAGCGCGTCCGCCTGCCGAATGTCGATTTCATCCGAGGCATGAGGAACCGAGACCAGTAAAAACAATAGAAAATAGACGACCAGAAGGGGTGAGAAGCAATAAGCCGTGACTGTTCGAATCATGCCGACCATAGACGTTTCCTGAGTGTGTTGTTTTTTGGTTGTAATAATTTAACGGCAGGATTGTGAAGAACTTAAGGGGTGGATGATTGGCGAATCAGCTAAGAAGGCTTGCCCGGGAGAAGAAGTCCCGTTAAAATAAAATTTTGATAACGTTTCACTTACATGGACCACTCATGGCAGAACGATTTATAGATAATGGAAACGGCACTATCACGGACCAAATCACCGGTTTGATGTGGCAGGAGGCCTATTCCTACCCGGAGAAGGGGGCTTATTTCAGCTGGTACGACGCCAACGAATACATCGACAGGTTGAACGAAACCAAAGAAGGCGGCTGGAGCGATTGGCGCCTGCCCTCGCGCTGGGAGATTCAGAGTTTGTATGAGATTGCAAAACCCTTTCAGTCGCGCGGTAAAACCTTCATTCTTCATATCGACCCTATTTTTGAGTTCAGTTACGGGAGTTGTTTCTGGACGCGGGAAACCCGACTTTCCGCCGCCCTGGGATTTGAGTTTGATCGCGGCGACATGCACTGGTATCCGCGCGGCAGTATTTCCGGTTGCGTGCGCGCGGTGCGAGGGCAGGGTAATATTGAAGTGATGCTGGGCGCACAGTGGGCTTCTATCGCGGCGGGCGCCTGAGATGGATGCTCAGGACAGCGCCTACCGCCGGGAGCGCGAGAAAGCGAAGAAACTGAAAAAGACGCAATGGTGGCAAAATTTGCTGGCCCGCGGCGAATGCCATTTTTGCGGAAAAATATTTGATCGTACGGAGTTGACTATGGACCATCTGGTTCCGGTGTCGCGCGGCGGCTCCAGTTCCAAAGGCAATGTGGTTCCCTGTTGCAAACCCTGCAATAATGAAAAGAAATACCTCACCCCTGCAGAGATGATCCTTAAAAACCAGTTGGGGAAAGACGTCAGCTTCTAATCCCTCGTCAGTTAGGAACTCCGGGGATGGATTTGGTCGTTGGCCCGGAAGGCCCGGTGTTTTTAACGCGCGGCGTGTGGATCTGCGTTTCGCAGATCATGATGAGGTGGTAGCCCGACGGTGATTTAACCGGTTCGGGAATTGTAGACGTGTCCGCTTCCATGATGGCTTCG
This sequence comes from Candidatus Nitrohelix vancouverensis, assembly GCA_015698305.1. NCBI lineage: Bacteria > Pseudomonadati > Nitrospinota > Nitrospinia > Nitrospinales > Nitrospinaceae > Candidatus Nitrohelix > Candidatus Nitrohelix vancouverensis. The sequence continues at coordinate 3,155,380 of CP048620.1, read as the reverse complement.
ACCAGTTCAGGGTTCAACACGTTCATATGTTCTGAAATAGGCATGTCTTTGTAAATCCAGTCCAGACTTCCGCCGATGGTTTTGGTCGTGCAACAACTGTATTTTTTAGCCAGACGGGAGAACAGGTTTTCCAGTTTTTTCCAATCCTCGTATTCTTTTTCCGCTTCCTCCGACGGTTTCTCCGCCAATTCTTTTTGAAATTCCAGCAGGGTGTCTCTGAACATGGCCGCCGCTTCTTTTGTGGAGATGAGGATATGGCGGACGCGCCGCTCCATCGGTTTGTCCAGTTTGACTTTCTTGGCGACGAATACCTTGCGCGGTTTAGGCTTCGGTTTGACCGGCGCAGAGGGGGCTGGAACGACAGGTTCTTTGGCCGTTTTGTCTCTCTCGTAGACGGTGTCTTTGGACTCTTCTGGAAATTCTTTGTCAGACATGGCGTGCCGGGGCTTATGAGTTAGTATTCTATAATGAACGATTATATCAGTCAGATAACGCTTTTGACAACGGAGACTTGGCCCAGGGTAACGATTCGAGATAATTGATGACGGCAAGATCGGCGTTATTGCCAATGACTTCATGCGCCGCCGCCTTTACCTCCGGCAGGGCGTTGCCCATCGCAACCGCTTTTCCTGCAATGCGAAACATATCCAGATCGTTGAGATAGTCGCCGAACACGACAACGCGCTCAAGAGGAATTTGCTCGTGCGCCGCCAGTTTTGTCACCATGCGACCCTTGGTAGCTTCTTTATTATAAGTCTGGAGCCAGTAGAAGTCGGGGTTCGAGATGTCCTGCGCGAAATAGAGGCTGAGGTCGTCCGGGTGTTTCGCCTTCAGCTCCACATAAACGGGTTCCAATGTTTTCTGATCGGCAATGAGGAGGAAGCCGGATATCTTTTCTTCCGAAGCGATGTCAAAATCAGCGGTGTATTTTAAACGTACATCGCCTTTTAAACTTTCGAAATAGGCCTGCGATCCGGCGTTCGAAGGATTTCTGTAATAGAGGCGATGCTGGTCCGACACCGTGTAGATGAACGGGTCGAGCTCGAGAGGGCGGACGCATTGCAACATATCGGACACGATGCTTTGTTCAATGAAGGCGGAAGCGATGATGTCTTTCCCGGATGAAAAATCCGTTAAAAAGACGCCGTTGAATAATACGGCGGGGACTTTGAGTTTCAGCCCTTCCAATATGGCGAATGCGGATTCATGGCTTCGCGCCGTTGCGATGGTGAACTGCATGCCGCAATCGATCAGGCGGTTCAAGCGTTGTATGCTGTTTTGCGAGATGGAGCCGCTTGGGTCGAGCAATGTGCCGTCCAGGTCCGAGATGAACAGGCAGTCTTCCGGGCGAGTGTTGCTATCGTTATTCATGATTTATTATTTTGAGGGATTGAACGATTTGGGAGCGCTTTGTGTGTAAGGGCTTGCGCCAAAATTATACTAAAAAGAAATTTTAAGGGAATATCTAATCATGCGGTCCGCGCGATAATTTACCGTCTGGCGCGATGAATCTTAGATGAATCTTAATAGAGGGCCTAAAAAAATCTTCGAGTCTAAAATAAGTGGGGTATTCTATTCATGAAAAAGCGAATTTGTCAAAGAGATGCAATGCGATCTGACGTATCAAAAATATTTGTGCTATCGTTGACCCTGGCGTTCTGGTGCGTTTTGGTTTCAACGTCATGGGCCTTTGATTTTTCCGATTGGGACCAGATTCTGAAGCAGAGGGTGAAGCCGGGAAGCATTCGCGGCATCTCTCTTTACACGGTTGACTACGGCGGTTTGAAGGGCGACGAAAAGTTCGAGCAACTTTTAAGTCGTCTGAAAACGGCGAATCTGTCGTCCATTAAACAGGGCGATCCGGCGCTTGCGTTCTGGATCAACGTCTACAATATCCTCGCGGTGAAAATGATCGTGGATCATCACCCGCTGGACAGTATTCGAGACATCGGGAGTATTTTTAAATCCGTATGGAATCGTCCCGCCGGGATCGTGGGCGGAAAAGAATACACGCTCAATGACGTCGAGCATGAGATTCTCCGCAAAATGGGAGAGCCGCGCATTCATGTCGCTATCGTTTGCGCTTCGGTCAGTTGCCCGGATCTTGCTATGGAAGCCTACACTGCCGAGAGTTTGAACCAGCAGTTGGAACGGCAGACGGCGCTGTTTCTTGGCAATGAGAAAAAAGGTCTGAAGATCGACCGCAAGCAACGTAAAATATATGTGTCTTCCATCTTCAAATGGTTTGAGGAAGACTTTGACGCGAAGGGCGGGGTTCGCGCTTTTATAGGCGCTTATCTGCCGCCGAAAGAGCGGTCTTTTATTAATCAGAAAGACGTTTCAATCGATTATCTGGACTATGATTGGGGCGTGAACGAACATTAAAAAATGTTGAAGGGGGGCGGGATTGTTTTTTGGCTCTAAGTTGTGGGATGGACGAAAACATTATCTGGATCGGATGAGCTTCTCCGATCTGGTGGAGGCTTACTTCAGTTATCCTGCGATACGCGCGTATCTGTTCTTTGCGCTGACAGGCGCCGTCTTTACGGTTGTGATGACGAAAGACTGGCTTCCTGTAGTCATCGCAGTCGCGGTGACTCCGATGGCCTACGCCTTGTCTTGGTACCTGCTTCATCGTTTTGTTCTGCATGGCAGTTTCCTTTACAAATCGCCGCGCACCGCTTCTTTATGGAAACGTATTCATTTTGATCACCATCGCGACCCGAACGATCTTGAAGTTTTGTTTGGCGCGCTACCCACCACGCTTCCCACAATATTGATGATCACTCTGCCGGTGGGCGGCTTGATCGGCGGACTCAACGGAGCCGTCGCGGCGCTCACGATGGGAATGCTGGTGACCTGTTTTTATGAGTTCTGCCACTGTATTCAGCATTTGGCTTATGTTCCGAAGTCGCCGACGCTTAAGAAAATGAAAAAATTGCACATGGCCCACCATTTCCATAATGAAAACGGCAATTACGGGATCACCAATTTTTGGTGGGATCATTTGCTCGGCACCTTTTACGCCGGAGCGGGAGACATTCCCAGAAGTCCTACGGTTTTCAATCTGGGTTACGTTGGCGCGGAATACGAGCGCTTTCCCTGGGTGGCTGAGTTGACGGGGCAGAGCGCCTTGCAGGAGGGCGAAAAAAATCCTCCTGAACCGGCCAACCCGAAGGGCTGACGGCCAGGAGGAGATGTTTGGACTGAACCACTGACCTGGGAGGGGTTGTGATTGCTCAGTCCGCGTGTTTTCTCAAGAAGGTCGGGATGTCAAAGTTGACCGCCATGGGCGGAAACTCTTCCGGATTCTCTTCTTTCATCGCATTGACCAGACTCTTCAGATGTTTGTAAGGAATCGAGCGATCGACCTTTGCTTCTGAGGCTTTTTCGATGGATTGAGGTTCTTCCTTAGCCGGTTCCACCGTCGATTCCGATTTTTTATTCTGCTCAAATCCCGTCGCAATCACCGTCACGCGCATTTGCCCGTCCAGCGTATTGTCGATGACCGATCCAAAGATGATATGCGCATCTTCATGCGCGCTTTTCTGGATCAAGGTCGACGCCTCGTTCACTTCCAGTAGCGTCATGTCCTCGCCGCCGGTCACGTTGATCAAAATCCCGCGAGCGCCTTCCACCGTCGCTTCATCCAGAAGCGGGCTGGAGATGGCTTTTTGAGCCGCTTCCACCGCGCGATTCTCCCCTGCGGCGGTTCCGCTTCCCATCAGCGCTTTGCCCATATCGCACATGATGGCGCGCACGTCCGCGAAGTCGAGGTTGATCAGACCCGGAATCACGATCAGATCAGAGATACTGCACACCGCCTGTTTCAGCACGTCGTCGACAATGCCGAAGGCTCCGGTGAGCGAAGTTTGCTTGCCGACGAAGCTGAGCAATTTTTGATTGGGGATGACGATCAGCGTATCCACAGCCTCCTGTAATTCCCGAATGCCAGCCTCCGCCTGAAGGATGCGACGTTTGCCTTCAAAGCTGAAGGGCTTGGTCACCACGCCGACCGTTAACGCGCCGGTTTCCTTTGCGATTCTTGAAATGATGGGCGCGCCGCCGGTACCGGTGCCGCCGCCCATGCCTGCGGTGATGAAGACCATGTCCGCGCCTTCCAGCGCTTCGCGAATCTGATCTTCGCTTTCCAGCGCAGCCCGTTGTCCCACTTCGGGGTTGGAGCCAGCGCCGAGTCCGCGCGTCAGTTCCAGTCCGACCTGAATCTTTCCAGGGCAATCCGACGCTTCCAGCGACTGCACGTCGGTGTTGGCGACGAGAAATTCAACGCCCCGGATGTTATCCCGAACCATTGAGTTGACGGCGTTGGTGCCGCCTCCGCCGATTCCCACTACCTTGATGCAGGCGGAGTAATTGTTTTCGTGTTCAAATTCTATCAAAGCCATAAAAATACCCTCCCAGGTTGATTAAAAGAATTCATCAGCCCAATCCTTCATGCGGCTGAAAATTTTATCGAATAAGTGACGACCTTTCAGGTCGCGATTGGTTCCGGTTTTGTAAGCGCGCAGACCGTACTGCAAAAGCCCGGTGCTTGTGGCGTACATTGGATTGTTCACTACATCGACGAGACCCCCCAGTCGGACGGGCGAACCGACCCGAACCGGAAGTTGAAAAACTTCTTCTGCCAATTCCGACATGCCTTGCATGCAAGCGGCGCCGCCTGTCAGGACGATGCCGGACGATATGATTTCGCGAAAGCCGGAGCTTGTGATTTCGTTGTTCAGGATTTCGAACATTTCACGAGCGCGCGCTTCGATGATTTCGCTGAGAATTTGACGAGAGATTTTTTTGGATTCGCGTCCACCCATGCTGGAGACTTCGATCATTTCATCTTCGCCGACTTGCGAAGCCAACGCGCAGCCATAATTGTGTTTTATCTTTTCCGCTTCGTCGTTCGGCGTTCTCAGGCCGATGGCGATATCGTTCGTCATTTGCGATCCGGCGATTGTGAGCACCGAAGTGTGTTTGATCGAGCCCTGATAAAAAATCGCCAGGTCGGAAGTTCCGCCGCCGATATCAATCAACGCCGCTCCCAGTTCCTTCTCGTCGGAGGAGAGGACCGATTCGCTCGACGCCAGTTGTTCGAGGACGATGTCTTGAACCTCCAGTCCCGCCTTGTTCACGCAACGGACGATATTTTGCGCTGAAGTCACCGCCGCGGTCACGATATGAACTTTGGCTTCGAGCCGAACGCCCGCCATGCCAAGCGGCGTTTTGATGCCGTCCTGATTGTCGACGATGAATTCCTGAGGAAGTACATGCACCACTTCCCGGTCCAGCGGAATGGCGATGGCTTTCGCCGCTTCAATGACGCGGTCGACGTCGCTCTGGTCGATTTCCTTGCCCTTGACGGCGATGATGCCGTGACTGTTCAGACTGTTGATATGCCCTCCGGCGATGCCCACGAACACGGAATCGATTTCGCAACCCGCCATCAGTTCGGCTTCTTCGACGGCGCTTTTGATCGACTCCACGGTGCCGTCGATGTTCACGACGACGCCCTTGCGCAGTCCCCGGGACGGGTATTGCCCCAGCCCGATGATGTCGATATCGCCTTCAGGCGTCGCTTCGCCGATGATGCAAACGATCTTGGTGGTGCCTATGTCGAGGCCGACCAGATAAGGATGATTTTTGGCCATTTAGTTTCCCCTTCTATATAAATCTAGGATGTAGGTCCCGGAGCGGCGGGGTCCGTTCTATGTTTTACGATGACGCGATTTGTGAAGGAGAGGTCGAACCATTCGACATCCTTGCCGCCATCATCCATCGTATCCAGCACGATCATGAATTTCTGCAAACTTTCCGACATGGAATCCAGCGCCGCCGCTACCGCTACATTTTCGTTTTTGGATATGAAACGAATCTGATTGTTCCCCTGCAAAGACGCTTTGACGATCGGGTTGCCCTCAAAATAAGGGTGTCGGTTGAAATAATCCATGGTCTTCAATCCCAGTATCATTTCCTCCGTCGCGACATTGTCGCCGGGGGCCGCGTCCTTGTAAGACAGGCCGGAAACGATGGGAAGGTTTTTGAATGCAGGCGCATCCTCTTGCAAGAGCACGCCAAAATTATCCATCACATACACTTTTTCCAGTTGGATTCGAACAAAAGGAATCCTCCGTTCGATGGTGATCTGAACGCTTTGCGGAAAGGCGCGTTGCGCAGAGACGCGCTTGATCCACGGGTGCGACGCGAGTTGTTCGCTGACCTGGCCCAGGTTCAACATCAATATGTTTTCTCCTTCAATGGGGCCGGTCAGTTCCAATAATTCGGATTTGTCAATGCCGCCCTGTCCTGAAAAATGAACCCGGTCGACTTTAAAGTAGGGAGACTCCATGAACAGGTTGTATCCGGCGAAACATCCCGCTCCGAAAATCACGATCACCAGCGCTTTCATGAAGCAGTTGAACAGGAATTTTATATTCTCTTTCCAGTCAAGGCGCGCATTGGTTTTTTTGGCGGACGCCGAAGTCTTTCTCTTCTGGGTTCTCGACCCATGCCGCGAACTGAGTTTCCCCAGCGTGCCCGCCGCGCTTCGGTTTCCTGTGATTGCCAGATTCATTGCTCGATCGCCTCTTCGTCCAGTTGCGCTCTTTTCAAAATTTCCAAAGCCAGTGCGTCAAAGTCCCATCCGGCTTGTTTCGCTCCCATCGGCAGTAAGCTGGTGGGCGTCATGCCGGGAATGGTGTTCATTTCCAAAACGTAGGGACAGCCGCTAGCGTCCAGAATGAAATCGATACGCGGGACGCCTCTCCCCTGAAGCGATCTGAAGACCCGCGCGGCGGTTTCCTTGCAGTCCTGCTCTTCCTTGTCCGTCAACTCCGCAGGGCAGATGTAGTCGGTTTTCCCTTTCGTGTATTTGGCTTCGTAATCATAGAAGCCGGACTTCGGTTTGATTTCGACAATGGGAAAGGCCTGCTCTCCATTCATGCCGATCGCCAGAAGTCGCCCGTCGATGAATTCTTCGATCAGTATTTCATCAGAGTACGAGAACGCGGATTCGAGAGCGTTGTCCCATTCGGCATCGTTGTGCGCGATGCTGATCCCAAGGCTCGACCCTTGCCGGTTGGGTTTCACGACGACAGGAAAATTCAGGCATCGCTTGGCGGTTTCGCCTTTGCGCATCACCTGAAAATCCGGCGTTGGAATGCGATTGGCGAGAAAAATTTCTTTGGACTTGATCTTGTCATAGGCCAAAGCGCTTCCTAAAACCCCGGAGCCTGTGTAGGGAATCCGCGCATACTCCAGCAGACCCTGAATGGTTCCGTCTTCGCCATAGGTTCCATGCAAGGCAAGAAAGACCAGATCAATTTTTTTCTCTGTCAAAACAGCCATGATGTCGCGTCCCACATCGATTTCAATGATGTCAAGACCCTGCCTTCGTAAAGACTCGGCCACGGATTTTCCCGTGATGAGAGAAATCTCCCTTTCGGAAGAAAGGCCTCCCATGAGGACTCCAATTTTTTTTCCTTTTAAATCCACTCGTTCCCCCAACTCAATGACAAGAAAGACCGGTCCGCCCCTGGCCTTAGGCCGTAAGGCCAGGGACAAAGGAAGGGGGGGGGTACCTTTGTTTGCGGACCATAAAAATGATTGCTTCGCGCGTTCATCTCACTCACCGCTGATTACCAGTTCTGTTTCCAGCTCGACGCCGGATTCGGTTTTTACTTTTTCCTTGACCAGTTCGATCAATCGCAATACCTCGCTCGCTTTGGCGCCGCCTTTGTTGACGATGAAATTGGCGTGCTTGAGAGAGATCGCCGCGCCGCCGATAGAAAACCCTTTCAATCCTGCGGCTTCGATCAGCCGACCCGCCGCGTCTCCGCTCGGGTTCTTGAAAATCGACCCGGAGTTCGGGGTGGTCAGAGGTTGCTTGGCGCTGCGTCGCGTCAGATGGCTTTCCATTTTGTTTTGAATTTCGTTCGCGTCGCCTTTTTCCAGTTCCAGTTCGCCTTCAAACAGAATGCCGCCGCCGTCGGGAAACAGCGTCTTGCGGTATTGGAACTCGATTTGGTCCTTCGTTAATTTCTCCAACTCGCCTTTTTCGTTCACTCGTGAAACGCTTCTTGTTACCTGCCCGATCTCGACGCCTTCCGCTCCCGCGTTCATCGTCCATGCGCCGCCAAGCGATCCTGGGATTCCCGCCAGATGTTCGATGCCGGTCAAGGAATAACGAGCCGCGTATTTGGCGAGATAAGACATCTTGACGCCCGCTTGAACCTTGATGACCGCTTTTTCTTTGCCATCCGCCGTTTTAAAGAAGAGGGGGCGTCCGACGTTTCGAAAGCCTTTCTTCAAAGAAACGACGATGCCGCGAATGCCGCTGTCGCGCACCAGCAGATTGCTTCCCTCGCCTAAAATAAAGCAGGGAGCGGTTCCGCGATGCTTCATGATTTTCTGCAAATCCGCAACGTCCTTGGGCAATATGAAGACGTCCGCCGGTCCGCCGATTCGAATGGTGGTGTGCTCGGACATCAGTTCATCCGTGCGCACTTCACCCTGGATTTTTTGAAGCCACAAATAAGAAGGATTCATGGTTTGGCTCTGATAAAGTTTGCGTCCCAGGACAGTGATTTCCGAACCCAGCGAATGAGGGCGAGTGACTTTAGAAACCGCGCCGTTGCGGGAGAGGTTGATTAACTTGCGTTTCCAAGGTTCGATGAGCATTGATGTTTATTCCTTAATCAGCGGCCCCGTCTGTCAGCGGACGGCGCGGTTGAAAAATAACTCGGCGAGTTTCCAGACATTGCCCGCGCCCAGGGTTGCCGATACCGCGCCCGGAGCCAGGTTTTTTCTTAAAAATTCTACGATCTCTTCAAATTCTTTAATGTAGAACGCGCGTTTATGACCGTGCTTGCGCGCGCCTTCGACGATTTGACTTGAGTCGATCCCCGCAATCGGCGTTTCTCCCGCGCCGTAGATATCGGTGACGACCAACAAGTCGGCGTCGTTGAAGGCGGTCCAGAAATCTTCCATTGAAAACTGGGTTCGGGAATAACGATGCGGCTGAAACACGACCGCCAGTTCCCGGTTCGGCCAGACTTCTTTGGCGGCGCGCAGGGTGGCCCTGATCTCCGCAGGGTGGTGCCCGTAATCGTCCATCCAGATCAGGTCGTCGGAATCGTGCAGGATTTCAAAACGTCTCTGCACGCCTTCAAATGTTTCCAGCGCTTGCGCGATGGTTTTAAAGTCGAGATTCAATTCCATGCCGACCGCAACGGCGGCCAGGGTGTTGCAGGCGTTGTGTCTGCCGGAGGCGCCGGACTGTATCGTTCCCAGTTCCTCGCCGTGCAGGTAAACGTTGAAATAGGTTTTCAATCCCTCGATCACGATATTGCGCGCGGTGTAATCGGCCTGGCTGGCGAGTCCGTAAGTGATGTAGCGTTTCTGAACCTGCGGAAGCATGGACTGGATATTGGGATCGTCCAGGCACAGAACCGCCGCCCCGTAAAAAGGCACCTTGTTGATGAAGTCGAGAAAGGTTTTCTTCATGCGGTCGAGAGTTTTGTAAAAATCCATATGTTCTTCATCCAGCGTCGTGACGACGGCGATGGTCGGAGACAGATGTAGAAAGGATCCGTCGCTCTCATCCGCCTCGGCGACCAGAAACTGGCTCTGCCCGAGTTTCGCGTGTCCGCCCGTTTGTTTGAGGCGCCCGCCGACGACGACTGTGGGGTCGAGTCCGCCGCCGGCGAGGGCGGTGGAGATCAGCGAGGTCGTCGTCGTTTTGCCATGCGTTCCGGCGACGGCGATGCCGTATTTCATGCGCATCAACTCCGCCAGCATTTCGGCGCGCGGAATGACCGGGATCATCTGCTCTCTGGCGCAGACCACTTCCGGGTTGTCCTGTTTGACGGCGCTGGAGGTCACGATCACTTGAGCCTGATCCACGTTCTCGCGCAAATGCTCGAAGTGAATTTTCGCTCCGAGTTTTTGCAGATGATCGGTGACGGCGCTCGAAGCCAGATCGGAGCCGGAGACGTCGAAGCCTTCATTGATGAGCACTTCAGCAATGCCGCTCATACCGGAGCCTCCTATCCCGATGAAATGGATCCTCTGGGTTTTTCCTAGAAACATGACAGCTCATGGCGTTTGGACGCGTTATCGTTGCGCATCTGGTTTTGGGTTGTTTTCATCAGCTCGAGGCACAAGTCGCGCACGTTTTTTGTCGCTTCGCGATTGCCCAGTCGATAACTGTTGGCTTCCATCGTTTCAAGTCGTTGTTCGTCGCTCAATGCCCGCTGGATCGATTGAGCGAGTTGTTGTCCCGTTAATTCCTGATCCAGAATCATTTCAGCCGCGTTTGCTGATTCGAGAATGCGCGCGTTTTTTTCCTGATGATTGTGCGCCGCATAAGGAAACGGGATCAGGATGGAAACCTTGCCGCAGGCCGTGACTTCAGCAAGGGTCGTCGCTCCGGCGCGCGAGATCACAAGCGACGCTTCGCGATAAGGTTTCTCAATGTTTTCAAAGAAGGGCCGCACGTCGGCGCTGAATCCAAAATCGTCGTAACTTTGTTTGACCGCCTGAAAATCTGCGGTCCCTGTCTGGTGAATAATATGGATGCGATCCTTTTCTTCGAGCAGGCTTTCCAAAGCCTCCATCATGGCGGCGTTGATGGAATGGGCGCCCTGACTGCCGCCCATCACAAAAATGCAGAATTTGTCCGTTCGTTTCTGGGTCGCCTGTTCTCTGGGGACGCAGAATTCTTCGCGGATCATGTTGCCGGTCTCGACCACTTTTCCTGCAGGGAAATGTCGTTCTGAATCTTTGAAGGATACGGCGACCTTGTCGGCGATCTTCCCGAGCCAGCGATTGGTCATTCCCGGTATGGAATTTTGTTCATGGATCAGAATCGGGATTTTGAGCATCCAGGCGGACAGGGCCAGAGGGCCGGAAGCGTAGCCGCCGACGCCGACGACCAGGTCCGGCTTCTTCTGCACAAGAAAGCAAACGGACTGCAAAATCCCGACGGGAAGCTTGCTCAGGGAGACCCAGCGATTCAGGCCTTTCTTCCCCATCAAACCCGCCGTGAAGATGGTTTTTAAATTCCACCCTTCGCGCGGAATGATTTTCGATTCCAGGCCCTGCTTTGAACCTACAAATGAGATTTCAATATCCATGACAGATTTTTCCAATTCCCGCGCCAGAGCGATGGCGGGGAACAAATGCCCCCCGGTGCCTCCGCCAGCAATGACAACGCGCGTGGGCATAGTGATGAACGAACCTTAGCGTTTGACCACAGGTCGTTCTGAAATGTTGAGCAACACTCCGGAAGCGATCATGACCGCGACCAGAGACGAACCTCCCATGCTGATGAATGGGAGCGTCAGCCCTTTGGTCGGCAACAGGCCGATGGCTACTCCCATATTGGTGAACGCCTGAATGCCGATCAAAAGCGTCAATCCGATCGCCACGTTTGTTCCAAAAGCGTCTTTGGCGTTGAGCGCAACGCTGAAACCTCTCCAGATAAAAATGCAAAATAGTGCGACGATCGCCATGGCGCCGACAAATCCCAGTTCTTCGCCGATGACGGAGAAAATGAAATCAGTGTGCGCTTCGGGCAGATAGAATAGTTTCTGACTGCCATCGCCCAATCCCACGCCCCAGATTCCGCCGCGCCCAAAAGCGTAAAATGATTGAATGGCCTGAAATCCAGAGTCGGATGGATCTTGCCAGGGATCGAGAAAAGCCAGAATGCGTCGCATGCGGTATTCGGCGCCCGTCACCGCCGATACGAGGAGCGGGATGACGGCCAGCACGGAATAGACCAGAAACTTGGTTCGGATTCCGGCGATGAACAGCATGGAGATGGCGACGATGCCGATGATCATGGCCGTCCCAAAATCCGGTTGAAACAGGATTGGGATGAAGAAGAATCCGAGAACAATGATGTTGGGCAAATAGCCGTATGCGAAATTTTTTAACTGGTCGGACCGTTTGACCAGCGATTTGGCGATGAAAATCACCAATGTGATCTTTGCGATTTCGGAGGGCTGAAAGTTGAAACCTCCAATCGACAGCCAGCGTCGCGCGCCGCCCACTTCCTTGCCCATGCCGGGAATCATCACGGCGAGCAGAAGAAGGAAGGCCAGCAGTAAAATGGGATAGGCGTATTTTTCCAGCAGACGGTAGTCGATGTTGCGTGTGCATCGCAGGGCGACGAATCCGATGATCACCCACAGGACCTGACGTTTCAGGAAATAATAAGGGTCCTTGTATTCTTCCAGCGCGTACACCGCGCTTGACGAATAGACCATGACGATGCCGATGATGATCAGCGCGCCAATGACGATGCCCAAAATGGGGTCGCAGGTCTTTGTATTTGTCGTGGATGAATTCATTATCTATGCGTCGAGTTCGAGCGAGTTAACGAGGGCTTTGAACTGTCGTCCCCGGTCTTCATAATTTTTAAACATATCGAAGCTGGCGCATGCGGGACTGAGCAATACGACGTCGCCGGCGTAGGCTTTTTCCGCCGCCAGACGCACCGCTTCTTCGAGGCTGTCGACTTCCTGATAGTCCGGGCTTCCGTTCAGCGACCGACGGATGTGTTCTCGGGCTTCGCCCATGAGGATCAGACTTTTGACTTTCTCCTTGAATTTGGGAACGGCGGAGGCGAAATCTCCCGCCTTGTCTCGTCCTCCCAGAATCAAGATGATCGGGGCGTTGATGTGTTCCAGCGAGTTGATCATCGAGCCGATATTGGTTCCCTTGGAGTCGTTGATATAATCGACGCCCTTGATCGAACGAACCCATTCCATGCGGTGCTCCAGCCCCTTGAATCCTTGCAGAGTCTTTAACAGCGCCGACGCCGGGATTTTGAGCGGAGCCGTTGCCGCGAGAGCGGCGAGGACGTTCTCCGGTTGCCATTGCAGGCAATTCGGCAATTCGTCCAGATTGCAGACGCGTTTCTCCTCGCCTTCAAAGCGAACCACGAATTGATCGTCGATCAAAAAAGCGCCCTGATCTCCCGCCATACGCGCGCTGAAGAAAAGTTTTTGGGCGCGTTTGCCGCAAGTCAGTTTCACGGTTTCCGGATCGTCGAGGTTTGTGACCAGATAATCTTCTTCGGTCTGATTCGTCGCGATCTTTTCCTTGGCGGCCTTGTAAATTTCGAATGAGTGGTGCCGGTCGAGATGATCGGGCGTGATGTTCAAAATGACGGCGATATGCGGTCGAAAGGTCGTTACGCCTTCCAGTTGGAAGCTGGAGGTTTCGAGCACTTGATAATCCAAGTCGTCGTTGCCAATCATGTCGATGAACGGCGTTCCCAGATTTCCCCCGACCCTGGCTTTGTATCCTGCGTCTTGAATCATTTGCCCCGTGAGCGTGGTGACGGTGGATTTTCCGTTCGTTCCCGTGATCGCGACGATGGGCGTTTTGTTGAAGCGAAACGCCAGTTCCATTTCTCCGATGATTTCCACGTCGTTGCTTTTTGAAATCTCTAGGAAAGGCGCGTCGATCGCGGCGCCGGGGCTCAGAATGATCAACTCGGCGTCGTCGCCGGGTTGACAGGAGTCGAATTGAACCCGGGTTCCGTTGGGCAATTGCAAAATGGCTTCGTTCAATTCCGCTTCGGATTTCGAGTCGACGACCGTTACGTTCGCGCCGTGTTCGGTCAGGAATCGGGCGAGGGCCTGGCCCGTCTTTCCCATACCGACAACCGTTGTGTGTTTGTTCGCGAGTATCATGGCTTATCTCAGTTTCAGCGTGCTCAGGCCGATCATGGCCAGCACGACGGCGACGATCCAGAAGCGGACGATGACCTTGGGTTCCGCCCAGCCGCAGTGTTCAAAATGATGATGAATGGGAGCCATCTTGAAAAACCGTTTGCCTTTGGTGTATTTGAAATAACCCACCTGAATGATGACCGAGAGCGCTTCGATGACGAAAATTCCGCCGACCAGAATCAGCAATAACTCATGTTTAGCGATCACCGCTATCGTGCCGAGGATGGCTCCCAGCGACAGGGAACCGACGTCGCCCATGAACATTTGCGCGGGGTAGGCGTTGTACCAGAGAAAGCCGAGGCTGGCGCCCACCAGCGCCGAACTCAGCACCGCAAGTTCTCCGGCGCTCTTGATATGCTGTATCTGCAGGTATTCTGCGAATTTGAAATGACCGCTCAGATAAACGATCGCCGTGTAAGTCAGCGTCGCGATGATGATCGGCCCAATGGCGAGCCCGTCCAGACCGTCGGTCAGGTTGACGGCGTTGGAGGTGCCGACAATGATGAAGATGATGAAGAGCAGATACCAGAGACCCAGATCGGGTTGGAATTCCTTGAAAAAGGGAACGTGCAATTTGGTCGCGTAATCGGCGCGCGAGGCGTCAAAGAAGATGATGTAAATTCCGATGACGGCGCTGAGAAGAATTTGCACCACGAGTTTGCCGCGCACCGAAACGCCTTTACCGCTCCTCAGCTTGATAAGGTCGTCGGCGAATCCCAGCAGTCCAAATCCGACGGCGGCGAACAGCGTCAACCAGATATAAGGATTCGCAAGATTCGCCCACAGCAAAGTGGAGAGGCCGAATGTGAACAGGATCAGCAATCCGCCCATGGTCGGCGTGCCCGATTTGATCTGGTGCTGTTGCGGGCCGTCTTCGCGGATCTTTTCTCCGATCTGCAATTTCTGGAGCAGTTTGATCATGACCTTGCCGAGCAAAAGACTCAAGCCCAATGCGGTGATTCCTGAGTAGGCGGATCGGAACGTGATGTACTTGAAGACGTTGAACAGCGAGACGTCTTCAGCCAATGGATAGAAAATGTGATAGAGCATGATTCAGGAACCGTTCTTGGTTATAAATGCTTCGATAACGCGCTCCATTCGAGCGCCGCGCGATCCTTTCACTAATACGCAATCTCCAGGGGCGATCAGGAGTTTCAACAGTTCAACCGCTCCGGCGACATTGGCCGATGCGATCACCTGGCTGGCGTCCATACCCGACGCGATGGCGGCTTGAGCGGCCATCGCCGGTATTTCCCCGCTGGTGATGAAGAGGTCGATCTTGTTTTCCGCCACGTCTTTACCGATTTGTTCGTGCGCGCTCTGGGAGCGATCCGCCAATTCCAGCATTTCTCCCATGACGAAAATGCGCTTGCCTTCGATTTTGAAATTTTTCAGCGTGTCGATAGCCTCGCGCATGGATTGCGGATTGGCGTTGTAGCTGTCATTGATGAAGAGGATTTCATTCCACTCAATCATTTCCTGTCTCTGTGGCGGGGCCTGATAAGTTTTGAAACCTTCCTGCATTGCTTCCGGTTGCATTCCCAAAGCGCTGGCGGCGGCGAATGCGGCGACGGCGTTCTGGATATTGCACTGACCGGGAAAGGGCAGGCTCAGGTCGAGTTTTGTTCCGGCGATATTCAAGGTGAAGTCGTAACCAATAGGCGCTCGCGGTCGAATGTTCTCCGCCCAGACCTCGGCTTGCTTCTTGGCGCTGTATACAATGCTGGACGCGCGCAGGCGCTTCGCCAGATCGGCGACGAGTGGATCGTCTGCATTGACCACGGCGGTGTCCTGCTCGCTCAGCGCTTCGAACAGCTCGCCTTTGGCGGCCTGCACGTTTTCTATCGTCTTCAATTCTTCGAGATGCGCTTCGGAAACATTCGTGATCAAACCGATGTTGGGCCGCGCGATTTCCGCCAGTCGTTTGATTTCTCCGCTCGCGCTCATTCCCATTTCAAGGATGGCGACTTCATGATCGTCTGCGAGTTCCATGAGGGTTAGGGGCAATCCGATATGGTTGTTGAAATTGCCGCGGCTCTTTAGCGTTTTGAATTTTGCTCCGGCGATAGCGGCGAGCATTTCTTTGGTGGTCGACTTTCCGTTGGTGCCGGTGATGGCGACCACGGTCGCCTTGCTTTGCTGTCTGCGATTCTGCGCCAGCGTTTGCAATGCGAGCAGGGTGTCGTCGACAAGAATGATGAACGGATTTTCAGAGCCGCTGGGGCCTGTCGAAAGAGGGGGGATTAATCGATCCTTCGACAGGACGATCCCAGCGACCATTTTCGAAATTGCGTCTTGTATGAATTCATGACCGTCGAAGCGGTCGCCTTCGATGCAAAAGAACAGGTTGCCCGCCTCTGCGGTTCTGGAGTCGATGGAAACGCCGCGAAAGCTCGCGTCCGGGTTTCCCTGAGCCAGTTTGCCGTCGGTCAGTTCGGGCAGTTGCGATGCGAGTCCTTCAATCATTTTGTAACCTCCTATGGATCGCATTGCGGGCTATTTCACGGTCGTCAAAGTGAATCGTTCCGCTTTTCAGAATTTGATAATCTTCATGCCCCTTGCCCGCGATCAAAACCAGATCGCCTTCTTCTGCCAGTTCAATTGCGCGCTGGATCGCCTGCTTTCGGTCGACAATGATCTCGTGTCGACGCGTTTGCTTCAGTTCGATGGTCATTCCCTCGACGATATCGTTGATGATGCTTTCGGGGTCTTCGCTCCTCGGGTTGTCGGAGGTGATGATGGCGCAATCGCTCAGTTTCAGGGCGACGGAACCCATCAGCGGTCGTTTGCCGCGATCCCGGTCGCCGCCGCAACCGAACACCACGATCAGACGCTTTGAGGTCAACTGTCGCGCGGCTTCCAGCACGTTGCGCAGGGCGTCGTCGGTGTGCGCGTAGTCGACGACCACGAGAAATTTTTGTCCTTCCTGAACGCCTTCGAAACGACCGGGAACGTTTTCAACCTTGCCAATGCCGCGCGCGACGGTTTCGAGGGAGATTCCCTGAAGCAGAGCGGCGGACGCGGCGGACAGAATATTTTGAAGATTGTGCGCGCCGAGCAAGGCGGTTTGCATCGCAACCGAACCCCAGGGAGTTTTCAGCGTGAAATGCGTCGCGTTGTCTTTTCGTTGTATGTCTTCGGCGGTCACATCTGCAGGGCCGTTCAGACTGATGCCTATCGTTTCGATGTTCAGTTCCTGTTGGATTTCCCGACCGACCGGATCGTCGAGATTGAGCACGGCTTTTTTTACATTGTTGGCCTTGAACAGGAGTTTCTTTGCGGATTTGTAATTTTCCATCGACTCATGAAAGTCCAGATGGTCGCGGCTCAGGTTGGTGAAAATGCCGACTTCAAAATCCAGATTCCAGACGCGCTTCAAGTACAGGGCGTGTGAAGACGCTTCCATCACGCAGTGTGAGACGCCCCGGCTCGTCATCTCTTGTAACAGGCGGTTGAGGTCCAACGACTCCGGGGTGGTGACAGGAGCGGGAATGATCGTGTCGGCGTATCGGTAATTAATGGTTCCGATGACGCCGGCGCGTTTCCCTTCCTCCCGCAGAATCGATTCCATCAGGTAGGCGGTTGTAGTCTTGCCGTTCGCTCCGGTGATGCCGGTGAGGGCCAGCCGGTTCGAAGGATTGTTGTAAAAATTAGACGAGATGCAAGCCAGGGCCTGTCTGGCGTCTTGTACTTGAATCAGGGCGATATCTTTGTTCCCGCCAAGTTCCGCTTGAACGGCGAGGGGTTCTTTTTCGGATACGACAGCGACGCATCCCTTATCGATAGCGTCTTTGATATAACGCGCGCCGTCCTGGCGAAAGCCTGAGATCGCCACGAACAGGGAACCCGGCGCGACGCGACGCGAATCGTATTCAACGGACGCGACGGATCGATTCATATCGCCAAGCGTTTGCAACGCTCCCGCTCCGTTCACCAGATTCTTGATGTTGAATTGTTCGGTCATGATTTCAACGCAGGTTTCGACGTTAGGCTCATAGTCAGGTTTTATAACGGTTGCGCAGTTCATCAGGCGCGATCCAGAATGAAAACTGTTTCTTTTGTTGAAGGAACGTTGAGGTAGCGCAAGGCCTTCTCCGCGATGTCCTTGAAAACCGGAGCGGCTACCGTTCCTCCCCAGTAACTGCCGCGAGGCTCGTCGATCATGACGAGAATCGCCAGACGCGGCGCATCCGCAGGCACAAAGCCTATGAACGAAGAGATGTAGTCGTCTTGCGAATAGGACTTTGTCTGTTGGTTGTATTTTTGCGCGGTTCCGGTTTTGCCTGCGACCTCGTAGCCGTCAATAGCGGCGTTGCCGCCGGTGCCTTCTTTGACGACGGTTTTCAGAATATCGACCATCTGTTTGCTGGCTCGTTCTGAAATGACGCGCTTCACAGGACGGGCGGGGAAGGTTTTCACCTTCTGACCGTTTTTCATGACCGCTTTGGCGACATGCGGTTGCATGAGGCGTCCGCCGTTGGCGATGCTGCTCAGGGCGGAAATCATCTGAATCGGCGTCACGCCCACTTCCTGGCCAAATGAAATCGAGGCGAGGGACAGTTTCGACCAGCGTTCCGGCTCTTTCAATTGACCTCCCGCTTCACCCGGAAGGTCGATGCCGGATTTTTCGCCGAAGCCAAATTTTTTCATGTAGTCGTAAAAAGTTTGTTCGCCGACTTGTTGAGCGATTTTGATGGAGCCGATATTGCTGGATTTCGAAATGATGTCGCGCAGGGTCAGCCAGCCGAATTTATGGTTGGCGGCTTCTCCGATATGGGTGCGACCCAGTTTGAAACTACCGTTTTCGCAAAAGAAAATATCCTGCGGACGCGCCAATCCCTGATCGAGAGCGGCGGCGGCGATGATCGGTTTGAAAATCGATCCCGGCTCATAAGAACTGCCGACGATGTTGTTTCTCCACGCCGCAGGTTTATAGGACCCATATTGATTGGGGTTGAATTGCGGAGCGCTTGCCAGCGCCAGGATCTCCCCGCTGTTCGGGTCCATGACCACGGCGATGCCGGATTTCGCCTTGTAGGCTTCGACCTGTTTCTTTAAATGATATTCGGCGGTGAACTGGATCACTTCGTCCAGTGTGAGGACGACGTCGCTACTTCCCCTGTCCGCATTGATCATGGAGGAGAACGCCGATACAGGTCGACCGCGCGCGTCTTTTTCCATGACCTTGAGTTGCGTGAATCCCTTGAGAAGCTCGTGGTGGTAAAGCTCTACGCCGGACAAACCCTGATTGTCCAGACCGACAAAGCCGAGCACATTCGCGGCCAGCTCGCGCTTTGGATAATAGCGTTTGTGCTCGACGATGAATCCGACGCCGGCAAGATTGAGCGCCCGCAAGGCGTCGATTTCACGTAGATCGCATTTGCGTTTGATCCACGCGAATTGTTTGTCGGTGGATATTTTTTTCAGAACCGAATCGAATGACAGGTTCAGCGTTTTCGATAAATGACGCGCCGCTTCCTTTTTGTTGAAGATTTCAACCGGAGAGACATAGACAGACTCGGCTTCGATATTGGCCGCGAGCGGCGTTCCGTTGCGGTCGAAAATGGCGCCTCTGCCATAGTAGATTTTGACGGCGCTTTGATACTGTTTTTCGGATTGGGCGACCAGCTCTTCATGCTGGATGATCTGCAGATAAAACAAACGCGCGCTCAAAGCCCCCGCGAACAGGATGAAGATCGAGGTCACCAGTCCCAGGCGGAAATTGAATCCCTGGCCTTCATTTTTTTCTGGCGATTTCTTTTTAGAGCGAGTCATGGTTATTTCAAAAATACGGTGACGGTTTGCGAATGATCCGGCTCGACAAAGCCGAGCTGGTTGACGGCAATGGTTCGAACGCGAGACAGGGAGCGCAGGCTCTCCCGCTCCAGCTTGAGGCGTTTGTTGATGTTCAGCAGACGCTTTTGTTCGATCATTTGCCCCTGGTAGTTGTAAGATTGTTGAATCATTTTTACATTCGACCAGACGAATGCCAGCGCCCCGACGCCAAACAAAACGGAGAAGGCGAGGGCGATCCTCAATTCCTTGGAGGACAGACGAAAACGTCGCCGCGCGACGCTTCCCAGTTTTTTAAACATCCACTTTTTCCGCGACTCTCAGCTTGGAACTGGAGGATCGGGGGTTTTCTTTCGCCTCTTCAGGCGAGGGAACAATGGGGCGACGCGTTAACACGCGAAGCGACGCTTTGTTTCCGCACACGCATACCGGTAATTTAGGAGGGCAGGTGCAAGCGCCCTCCTGATCGCGAAAAAAATTCTTAACAATGCGATCCTCAAGAGAGTGAAAAGAGATCACGGCAACCCGGGCTGCCGCATTGAGGAATTCCAGCGAATCCCTCAATGCGATTTTCAAATGACGCAGCTCGCTGTTGACTGCAATACGCAAAGCCTGGAAGGTGCGGGTAGCGGGGTGAATTTTGACATGCCGGGACGCGAACGCCCCTGAAGAGAGGATTTCTGCTAATTGAAGGGTTGTTGCGATGGGCTTTTTGCTTTGCGCCTTGCGGATCTCCCGCACAATTCGTTTGTAATTCCGTTCTTCTCCATAGTCTTTTAAAATAGTCATCAGTTCGGCGTCGCTCGCCGAAACCAGAAGGTCCGCCGCCGTTTGCGGGTCTTGCGGATTCATTCTCATGTCGAGGGGGCCGTCGTGTCGAAAGCTGAAGCCGCGTTCCGCCACATCCAACTGCGGAGACGAAACGCCCAGATCCATCAACAGGCCTTGAATTTTGCGGATGCCCGCCTGAGGCAGGAGCGAAGCCAGTTCGCTATAGTTTCCATGCGCGAAGGCGACGCGGTCGCCGAATTGACTCAAGCGTTTGCGCGCGCGTTCGAGAGCGCTGGGATCGCGATCAATGCCCAGAACTTTCACTCCCGGCCTGGAGTGTTCCAGTAAGTATTGCGTGTGGCCTCCATCCCCCAATGTGGCATCCACAATCCAACCCTCCTCAACGGAGTTAAAAAATGTCGTCGATTCTTTTAATAAAACCGGACGGTGATGTTGCTCCATGGTTCCTTTCGGAATTGACCGCCCTGTGTTCCTTTCAGACTGTTGCTACCTGGCGATCAATCCTCCTCGCCTTCATTTTCCAACCAAAGGTCTTTTGACCAGATTTCAAACGATTCAGACATTCCCACCAGCACGACTTCTTTGTTCAGCCCGGCGACGTTGCGTTGCTTCAAAGGCACCAGAATCTTTCCTGATTTGATGTCGATCTCGACGGCTCTCGAAAATATTTTTCTTTTCTTGTTGCGATCTTCGCGCTCAAAGGAATCCAGGTCTTTTAGACGGGCCTCGTTGCGAGTCCATTCGGTCTGCGGGAACACGATCAGGTAGCCGTCCATATGCGTCATGACGAGGTTGGGATTGTTCTCCCTCTCCAAAACATTTCGGAATTTGACCGGAACGTTGAAGCGACCCTTGTCGTCGAGGCTTATTTCGTATGTCCCCAGGAACCCGTTCATGAACTGTTGAAACCTTTATGTGACAGTTTAAGTACACTTTATGACACTTTGTGACAGATACTAGCATAAATAAGACACCTGTCAATATAAAATCAATGAAATTTGTTAGTTAGCCAATTAAGTGGAGAGCTTTTGATTGGGAAAAATTGGCTGAAAGTGTGGGAATATCAGCGCTGTTTGACGACAAAATGCTATTCTTATAAAGAGGGGTGAAACTGGCAGGGAAAAGGGCTTGAGGCCTTTTATTTATGATGCTCCGACAGGTCGGAATTGCTTTGACAACGGTAAATTCTGGATGATAGTATTAAGTTGATCCTGTATTTACTTTGAATTCATTCACTTTTTTGGTTAATTTCGAATCCAATGAATCCTAAAAAGACAAAATTTATTGTGGGCAGTATGTTGATTGTGGGAGCGGTCGCTTACCTTATCAGCGCTGGCATCAGCACGACGTCTCAGTATTTCTTTACCGTAGACGAATTGATGGCTCAGACGGTTTCCTATGAAGGCGCCGGGCTTAAGATCAAGGGTAACGTTGTTAATGGCTCGATCAATAGAGACCCTGACGACTATTTGAAAGTTCGCTTTGCAATCGAAGAGAAAGAATCGAATTTGCAGGTGGTCTATAAGGGGATCACCCCCGATATGTTTCAAGACGGCGGCGAAGTGGTTGTTGAGGGAACTCTGGATAAAGAGGGGGTCTTTCACGCCAATGTATTGATGACAAGCTGTCCTTCCAAATACGAAGCGGAGAAGGAAGCCGGAAAAACTCACCCAGGCAGTTTGCCTTTAGATAATAAGAAGGGATTGGAATCGGAAGGTTCAGGTTCCAAACCTAAAACCTCTGTTTAGCAGTCAGGTTTTCCTATCTGGTAAGCCCAGTCTATGTAACGGAACATACTCGCAGTCGAAGACTGCGATTTTTCGCATTGATGCGAAAGGGTTGAACTAATGAATGAAATTGGCGAATTTGCGTTAATGATCGCGCTGGCGACGTCGCTTTACGGCTGTGTGTCTTATGTGATGGCGGCGCGCGGCAACCGGATAGATCTTTATCTGAGCGCGGAGAAGATCCCTTTTATTTTATGGGCCTGCGTCGCAATCTCTTCGGCGGCATTATGGAAAGCCTTGTTGACGGACGACTTCAGTCTGCAATATGTGTGGGCTTACTCCAGTCGCGATCTGGATACTTTCTATAAAATCTCCTCCTTCTGGGGCGGTCAAAAAGGGTCGCTACTTTTCTGGACCTTGCTTCTGACGACTTATTCGCTGGTAGTTCACATCCAAAATAGAAAACGCAACGCCATGGTGGTGCCTTATGCCATGGTGGTTTTGATGAGCATCACGACCTTTTTTCTTTTGCTCCTCAATTTTTCGACGAATCCCTTTGAGATCATCCCGGTGGCGCCGGAAGACGGGCGCGGCTTGAATCCTCTACTGCAAAATTACTGGATGGTGATTCATCCCCCGACCTTGTATCTGGGTTATGTGGGTTTCACCGTTCCCTTCGCTTTTGCGATGGCGGCCTTGATCACCCGCAATCTGGATGACAGCTGGATTCGCCTCACGCGCAAATGGACCTTGATCTCCTGGTTCTTCCTGTGCATGGGCAATCTTTTTGGCGCGCAATGGGCCTATCTGGAGCTGGGTTGGGGCGGTTACTGGGCCTGGGATCCGGTAGAGAACGCGGCCTTCATGCCTTTGCTGGTGGCGACGGCGTATCTGCATTCGGTGATGATTCAGGAAAGAAAAGACATGATGAAGGTCTGGAACATGTCGCTGGTTCTGCTCACCTTTGTCATGACGATCTTCGGCACCTTCATCACCCGTAGCGGTTTGATCCAGTCGGTTCACACTTTCGACGAGGCGACTCTGGGTTTTTATTTTCTCGGGTTTCTCGGCGTCATCATTGTGATCTGTACGGCCTTGATTCTCACGCGCCTTCCGCTCTTGCGCAGTAATAACGAGCTGGATTCCTTCCTGTCGCGTGAGAGCAGTTTTCTATTCAATAATCTGGTATTGCTTGGAATTGGTTTTGCGACCTTCTGGGGAACCATTTTCCCGATCATTTCAGAAGCGGTGCGCGGCGTGAAGATCACGGTCGGTCCGCCTTTTTACAATCAGGTCAACGTTCCCATCGGCATGGTACTGCTGGCCTTGATCGGCATCGGACCGATCATCGCGTGGAGACGGGCGAGCTGGTCCAATCTGAAAAAGAATTTTGTGAAGCCCTTGACGGTGGGTCTGGCGACGGCCGCTATCTTGTATCCGTTTCTGCCGCTCACCAACCGTTCCGAGATGTACTCTTATCTGACTTTCGTGTTGTGCGCATTTGTTATGACCACCATCCTGATTGAGTTTTTCAAGGGAACGCGCGCTCGAATGGATTTACATCATGAATCGGTCACGGAGTCTTTGGGTTCGCTGGTTTGGAGAAGCAAGTCGCGTTACGGCGGTTACATTGTTCATATTGGCGTCGTTTTGATTTTCGCTGGAATCGCTGGATCGCAATCCTATAGCGAGAATGTTGAAAAGCGTTTTAAAATTGGCGACAGCGTCGAGTTGAAAGGTTTCACGCTGACTTACGAGCGTTTGGGATTTATCGAAGAGAACGCTTCAAAAACGCGCGCCATCGCTCAGATTGGCGTCTACAAGAACGGCGAGCGCGTGTGGACGGGGCAACCAGAAAAAGAATTCTACAAGGGACAGAACCAACCCGTTTCCGAAGTCGACGTACGTTCGACCTGGCGCGAGGACGTTTATCTGATCCTCGCGGATTTCGCTGAGGATGAATCGGCGACAATCAAGGTCTACGTGAACCCGATGGTTCGCTGGATCTGGTTCGGCGGCTGGGTGATCGCGTTTGGCACGATGGTTTCCGTCTGGCCGGATCGCTTGGAGTTACGCCGTCGTCTGGAGCGCATGAAAGTTCAAGAAGCCGTTTTTTCTCCGGCTCAGGAGTGACCGACATGAAAATGAAAGGCTTGATTTTATCTTTAGCGCTTGCGCTGGTGCTGGCAATGTCGTCAGGCGTTCAGGCTTCCGCATTACTGGCGGATCTTGAAAACGCCCTGATGTGCGAGTGCGACGACAAATGCGGCAAGGTGCTGGGCAACTGCACTTGCGACACATCGGATAAAATTCGCGCGGACTATACCAAACGCCTGGAATCCGGTCTCACCGTAGAACAGATCATTCAGCAGGAAGTCGACAAATATGGGGAAACGATCCTCTCCGCGCCGACCAAAAGCGGCTTCAATATCACCGCATGGTTGACACCGTTCGTCGCCCTCGTGGCTGGCGGCGTTGGCGTGAGGAAAGTGATTCAATTGTGGACTGGAAAGAAACAAAAGTCCGATCAACCCGAAGGCGCAGGAACGGCTGAGCCGACTGCGGATTCCGCCAAATACTCCCGTCGATTGCAGGACGAATTGGATAAATTAGAATAATAGATGAAATTCGTCCATTTCGCAGAACTGCTTTTGGTAGTTTCTATTTTGATCGTCATTGGTCTGCCTTTGTTTGGCAAGATGCCGCGCAATCGACTCTTTGCCCCGAGGGATGCTCTTGGAGAGGAGTTCAATCATCTTCTTGTGCGTAAGGAAGAAGTCCTTCTGGCGATCAAGGAATTGGAGTTTGATTGGAAAACCGACAAAGTTTCCCAGAACGATTACGCAGATATGAAAGTTAAACTCGAAGGCGAGGCGCTGGTAATTCTGGAACGGCTTGACCAACTGGAAAAGGAAGGAAAAAAGCGCAAAAAATAAAATCTCGCGCCTTCTGTTCCCCCAATTCCTTCAATGACCGATACCCCCCCACACAATCAATCCGACCTGGCCATTGAAGCGTCCCATCTATATAAAAGTTTCGGTTATATTCGCGCCTTAACTGATTTGAGTTTTGAGCTGAAATGCGGCGAATTCCTGACCATTTTTGGCGCGAACGGGGCGGGGAAAACCACCTTGCTCAATATCCTTTCAGGCAAGACGCGCCCCACATCAGGCGCCGCCCGTGTGGCGGGCTACGACGTTTCCGCATCCAATCCGGGGATGAGAAAATCCATCGGCGTTATTTCCCATGCGACCTCCCTGTACCCGGATCTGAGTCCGCTGGAGAACCTTTTATTTTATGCTAAGATGTATGGTTTGGATCGGCCTCAGGAGCGCGCTGAAAGCGCTGTCGATCAAGCGGGGCTGGGTAAACGGCGTCATGACCGCGTGCGCACCTTCTCGCGGGGGATGTTGCAAAAGCTGACGATCGCGCGCGCGACCTTGCACGATCCGCCCGTTCTGTTTCTGGACGAGCCGTTCACCGGACTCGACCCGCTGGCGTCGAAATCGCTCAAAAGCTATTTGCGTTCATTGCATACGGAGCGTCGTACGATCCTGATGACCACTCACGACATTTCCTGCGGTTTGGAAATGGGGGATCGCATAGCAGTTCAAATGGACGGTCGTTTTGTTTTGATGGAGGCCGTGGAGAATATCAATGCCCGGGAGTTTGAGGAACGCTATCTGTCTCTGATCGGCGGATGAGACGCGGCGCGCTTTAACTATCCGACTGGATTGGCGACGATGCAAACGTATTTCAGGCAGATTTCCGCCATTGTGTGGAAGGATTTTGCGACGGAGTTGAAAACGCGCGAGCTTTTCAGTTCCATGTTCGTGTTCGCGGTGCTGGTGATCGTTATTTTCATATTCACCGTAGACCTGAGCATCACGAATTCTTCCGAAGTGGGGCCGGGTGTTTTATGGGTGGCTTTCTTTTTTGCGGGAACCATCGGTTTGAACCGGTCTTTCATGATGGAAAAGGAAAATGGGTGCATGCAGGGACTGCTCCTGACTCCCGCCGATCGCACCGCTATTTATTTTGGAAAGATGATCAGCAACCTGGCGTTTTTGACGATCATGGAAGCGTTCATTCTTCCCATTTTCATGATTTTTTTTAACATCGATCTGGCGCCGCATTTCTTCCCGTTGATTTTAGTGATATTCTTGGGGTCATTGGGATTTTGCGCGATCGGAACGCTGTTGGCGTCTCTCGCCAGCAATTTGAAAACGCGCGATATCATGTTGCCCATCCTGTTGTACCCGCTCATGGTTCCCATCGCTATCGGGTCCGTTCGCATGACGAGTAAGGTGTTGAGCGGCGAACCGCTGGCGGACATGATGAACTGGGTCGGGCTGACCTTGTGTTTTGATATCATTTTCATTGGCGCGGCGGTGATGACGATTGATCACGTATTGGAGGAGTAGAAGTTATGAATTCGCTTGGATATTTATTTGCGGCTAATGTTTGCGTTTGGGGCGGAATATTTTTTTATGTTCTGACATTGAGCAAACGCCAGAGCGCTCTCCGTAAAGACCTGGCTCTTTTACAGGAAGACAGCAGGAAGGATGGATCATGAGCGAAGGGTCGGAAGCAACTGACAAAGACTCCAGCGGCGTTGGCGGTTTGTTCTGGTTGACCTGTCTGGCTTTTCTTGCCGCCAGTGGCGCGATTTATATTTATGTTCCGACGGAGCAGACCGAGGGCGTGGTTCAGCGGATCATGTATTTTCATATTCCCAGCGCCTGGATCGCTTTTTTTGCATTTTTCATCGTGTTTGTTTCCAGTATTCTTTTTCTTTGGAAAAAAGAGCGCGAATGGGATATCTACGCGCACTGTTCCGCAGAAATCGGCGTGGTGTTCTGCACCTTTGTGTTGATCACCGGGCCGCTTTGGGCGCGTCCTATCTGGGGCGTCTGGTGGGTCTGGGATGCGCGTCTGACCTCTACGCTGATATTGTGGTTGATCTATGTCGCTTATCTGATGTTACGCAGTCAGACTGAATCGGATTCGACGCGGGCGCGATACGCCGCCGTTGTCGGCATCGTGGGATTTCTGGATATTCCCCTGATCCATTTTTCTGTTTTGTGGTGGCGCACCTTTCATCCGAAACCGAAAGTCATCAGCGCCGACGGTCTGGGCCAGGGCATGGACCCCTCCATGCTGGCCACTTTGGGTGTATCCCTTGGCGCGTTCACCCTGCTTTATTTTCTCCTGATGAGTCAGCGCGTGGGAATGGAAAAAATGAAAGATGAAGTCGATAGACTCAAGCGAGAAAAACTCTATTCCCGTTAAGAAATACCTGGCTCTGTTTGGTATTCTTTTTGTCGGGACGCTCCTGGTTTTTATGGAGCATTTCAATGAAGAACCCTTCGACGCGGAGGATGTCGCCAATCTGCCTAGCCACATTCAGGAACGGTCGGAGGTTGGCTTCATGGCGCCGGATTTTACTCTGCGGAATTTGAAAAACAACCGCGTGAATCTGGCGGATTACCGGGGGCAAGTGGTCGTCCTCAATTTCTGGGCGACCTGGTGCGCGCCCTGCCGCGTGGAGATGCCGGCGTTCGAAACCTTGTACAAGCGCTACCGTTCCGAAGGTTTGGTGGTGCTGGCGGTGAGTCTGGACAAGATGGCGTTGGAGAAAGTTCCGCAATTTGTGGAAGAGCGACATTTGACTTATGATGTGCTCATGGATACCGAAGGGACGGCGGAGCGCCTTTACCCTTCGTTCACGATTCCCTTCACTTATGTGATCGATCGCACCGGGCGCATTGTCTCGCGTGTGGATGGCGCCAAGAATTGGGAATCCGAGGAAACCTTTGAAGCTGTGGAGTACCTTCTGGGGCTTCGCGAAGCTGAGCACGATCATGAACATTGATTTCAGGGGAAGAGTATGGATGATGTAAAACAATCCGCGCTGGATGCCAATCAGGCATTTTATCAGGCGTTCAACAAGGCGGACATTACGTTGATGAAACAGGTGTGGGCCTTGGAAAGTTCGGCGGTATGCATTCACCCGGGCTGGGATCCCCTGGTCGGTTTTGACGATATCATCATGAGTTGGGAGGGGATTTTCAAGGCGGGAGAAGGCTTGGAAATCGAACTCTCGGATATGGAGTCCATCGTGTCGGAGGATATGGCATGGGTGCGATGTCAGGAAAACCTGTTTTCCATGTCCCTGTCCGGCGTTCACGCCTCGCGCGTTTTTTCCACCAATCTGTTCCGGCGCATCAAAGGTCGCTGGTACATGGTCCTGCACCATGCCTCGTCAATGCCTCAGACAGGCTGAAGTCCGTTCGCATCAACTCCTTAGATGACAGGCGACCCAATGCCCCGGGGCGACTTCCTTCAGTTCGGGAACGGAGCGCTCGCATTGCGCTTCCTTGATCGGGCATCGGGTATGAAAGGCGCACCCTGACGGGATGTGCGCGGGGTCGGGCAAGTCCCCGAGAATCTCTGTCTGAATCGCTCTTGTGTCGTCCAGTCTGGGTACGGCGGCCATCAGGGCCTCGCTGTAGGGGTGACGCGGCTCGGCGTACAAGGCCCCGGCGCGGGCCGTCTCAACGATCCTGCCAAGATACATGACGGCCACCCGGTCGCAAAATCTCTCGACGACTCCCATGTCGTGGGAAATGAATAAGAATGCAATTCCCGAATCTTTCAGATCCATTAATAAATTGATGATTTGCGCCTGGATTGAAACGTCGAGCGCTGACACCGGTTCGTCGGCGACGATCAGGCGCGGCTCCAGCGCAATGGCTCGGGCGATGCCGATGCGTTGCAATTGGCCGCCGCTGAATTCATGCGGGTAACGGTCGAGCTGTTGCTCGTTCAGGCCGACTTGCTCGAGCAGTTCGAGAATGCGCTTGCGTCGAATTTCGGGATCTTTGATTCCATGAATGGCGAAAGGTTCCGTCAAAATGTCGCGAATTTTGTATTTGGGGTTGAGCGATGCAAAGGGGTCCTGAAAGATGATCTGCATTTCCTTGCGGAATCCGCGCAGGGCCTCCGGCGTCAGAGAAAGTAAAGACGCTCCTTGAAACAACACGTCGCCCGAATCGGGTTCGGTCAGACGCAGTACGGAGCGCGCGACCGTGGATTTGCCGCAACCGCTTTCGCCAACCAGCCCCAGCGATTCGCCTGCGTTGAGATGAAAGGAAACTTCGTGGACGGCGCGTACCGGCAAGTCTGGAGAACTGTTATTGCGTTTGTAAAATGTTTTGCATAAGCGACGCACTTCCAGCAAAGGCTCGGTCATGAGAACGGCGCCTCCCAGCAACGAACGCTTCGCTCTGGCCCAATATCCGCCAGCGGCGGAACCTCCGAGCGACAACGGTCCACAGCGATGGGGCAACGGGGGTGGAAGGCGCAACCGGAAGGGCGCGCATCGGGCGCGGGCACGTTGCCGCTAATGGCCTTGAGGCGTTTGGACGCTTGCGGGTCGTTTTGCGGTCGCGGGATGGAATCGATCAGGCCCCGCGTGTAGGGGTGATGCGGATGAGCGAGCAGTTCTGCGACAGGAGCGATCTCCACGATATCCCCGGCGTACATGATAATCACCCGTTGCGCCAGCGATTTGACCACGCCAAGATCGTGGGTGATGAGAAGCATGGACATGCCCGTTTCTTCTTTCAATTGTACGAGTAGTTTCAATATTTGCGCTTGAATCAGAACGTCGAGAGCGGTGGTCGGCTCGTCGGCGATGAGCAGACGCGGTTCGCAGGACAGGGCCATCGCGATCATAACCCGTTGTCGCATGCCGCCGGACAGTTGATGCGGGTACTGCGTCAGCTTGCTTGCAGGCGAGGGAATTTCGACGCGTCGGAGCAGTTCTTCGGCTTTGATCCGGGCGTCACCGCGGCTGATTTCGTTGTGTTGTAGCAGGGTTTCGATGAGTTGTTCGCCAATGCTGAGAACGGGATTCAATGACGTGAGCGGGTCCTGGAAGACCATGCTGATCTCCGAGCCGCGCAAGGCTCGCATCTCCTTGGCAGGCAGACTCAGTAAAGTCCGGGAGCGAAAAATAATTTCTCCCTCTGAAATTTTCCCAGGAGGACTGGGGATCAACCGCAGAATCGACAGGGCGGTGACGGTTTTCCCGCATCCGGATTCGCCGACGAGGGCGACGGTTTCTCCTGCATTCACATGAAAACTGATGCCGTTGACGGCTGAAACGGTTTTCTGGCGTCCGCTGAACTCAATTTTTAAATTTTTTACGATCAGTTCTGGAACGTTCATTGGAAAGTGAATCGGTTTGTTGACCTTTGCATTATACAAGATTTCTCTGCGCCCGGTCTTGTTCTCCCTGCCGTCGTCGCTTGATCCTGTGGATGAATTCCTATATCCTTTGCGTTTGCAGTTTTATCCTATCACTCCTGGCTTGAATGATGAAAATATACAGTTGGAACGTAAACGGAATCCGCGCAGTCATGAAAAAAGGATTTCTGGATTGGCTGGAAACAGCCTCGCCCGATGTCGTTTGCCTGCAGGAAATCAAGGCGACCCCGGACCAGTTGGGTCGCAGTATCGACGATATCAAGGGATACCATATGGTGTGGAATCCGGCCCAGAGAAAAGGGTATAGTGGAGTTGCAATATTCTCAAAAATCCAGCCCAAGGGGATTCATCTGGGCATCGGGATCGAACGCTTTGACGTGGAGGGTCGTGTCATTCGTCTGGAATTTGAGGAGTTCGATCTGTTCGGCGTGTATTTTCCGAACGGCACGAGCGGCCCGGAACGACTGCAATATAAAATGGAATTTTACGACGCTTTTCTGGAGCATTGCGAGCAACTGCGTCGCGAGGGTAAAAAGCTGGTGATTACCGGAGACGTGAACACGGCGCATTGCGCGATCGACCTGCGCAATCCAAAAGCCAACGCGAAGAACTCGGGGTTTTTGCCTGAAGAGCGGGCCTGGATGGACAAGTTCATTGCAAAAGGCTACGTGGACACCTTTCGCAATCTGCATCCCGATGAGCCGGACCATTACACCTGGTGGAGTTACCGAGCCAATGTCCGCGCCAAGAACGTGGGTTGGCGGATCGATTATTTTTTCGTTACCGAAGATTTAACGGATCAGGTCAGAGATTCGTTCATAGAAGCGTCGGTCATGGGATCGGATCATTGCCCCATTGGATTGCAACTCGACGCTAGCTGAAACAACAATAGCCATCGGCGCTTTGGCGCCTGATAAACCAATAAAGGAAATTTATGGACTTTGAATTGAATCAAACCTATTCGGGTTTCAAGCTGGAAAAAAAGGATTTCATTACGGAATTGCATTCGAACGCGCTGTTGTTCGTTC
Organism: Candidatus Nitrohelix vancouverensis; assembly: GCA_015698305.1. Classification (NCBI taxonomy): domain Bacteria; kingdom Pseudomonadati; phylum Nitrospinota; class Nitrospinia; order Nitrospinales; family Nitrospinaceae; genus Candidatus Nitrohelix; species Candidatus Nitrohelix vancouverensis. Next base: position 3,124,012 of record CP048620.1, on the reverse strand, counting down.
ACGAGGCGACCGGAGCGCAGGTGATTTCTCTGGAAAACGACGACGACAATAAAGTCTTCAGCGTCACCTTTCGAACCCCTCCCGCCAACGACCGCGGCGTGGCGCATATTCTGGAGCACAGCGTGCTGTGCGGTTCGAAAAAATACCCGGTCAAGGAACCGTTTATGGAGTTGATGAAGGGCAGTCTGCAAACCTTCCTCAACGCGATGACCTTCCCGGATAAAACGATGTATCCCGTCGCCAGCCGAAACAAAAAAGATTTTTTCAATTTGATGGGCGTTTATCTGGACGCGGTTTTGTATCCAGTGTTGACCGAAAACACCTTCAAGCAGGAAGGCTGGCATTATGAATTGGAGACCGTGCAGGAGGAGCTGGAATACAAGGGCGTGGTCTTCAACGAAATGAAGGGCGTGTTCTCCAGCCCTGAAAGCCTGCTCGACCGCCATCTGGCGCATTCCCTGTTCCCGGACACGGCATACGGGTATGAATCCGGCGGCGACCCGGCGGCGATTCCTGATCTGACTTACGAAGAATTCAAGGAGTTTCACCAGAAATATTATCATCCGTCCAACGGTCGTTTTTTCCTCTACGGCGATGGCGACACCTTGGAGTATCTGGAGTATCTGCAGGAAAATTATCTGAAAGGTTTTTCCAAGGCTCCCGTCAATTCGGCGCTCAGCCCACAGGCGCCTTTTGCCGAGCCGCGTCGCAGTGAACTGGAATACCCGATCACGAACGATGAAAGCGTCAAGAATAAAACCTTTGTGATCCTTGGCTACAAGCTCGGTCTGGCGACGGACCACGAGCATTGCCTCGCTTTCAATATTCTCAGCTATCTATTGATGGGGACTTCCGCATCGCCCTTGCGAAAGGCCCTGATCGACTCCGGTCTGGGAAGCGAAGTGATCGGCGGCGGCTTTGACGACAACCGTCTGGAAACGATTTTTGCGGTGGGTTTGAAGGGAACGGAAAAAGAACACGAAGAGAAAATCATCACTCTGGTTAAAGACGTGCTGAAGGATCTGGTCAATAACGGCATTGAAGAGGACATGGTGCTTTCCGCCGTCAATTCGATCGACTTCAAACTGCGCGAAGCGAACTTCGGCGGTTTCTCCAAGGGTATCGTCTACAATATTCAGTCCATGACTTCCTGGCTTTATGAAGCGGACCCCTTCATGCCCTTGCGTTACGACGAGTTGATGACCAAGATCAAACAGGAGTCAACGAACGGTTATTTTGAAAATTTGATTCGAGAGCATTTCCTCACGAATAACAATCAGAGCCGCATTGTGATGACGCCGCGCGCGGGTATGGCCGACGCGATGGATGCGAGGGTCAAAGCGCAGTTGCAGAATGTGAAATCCAAACTGAAGCCGGATGAGTTGGAGCAGTTGGTGAACGATACAAAGACCTTGCAGGAGTTGCAGGTCAAACCTGATTCTCCTGAAGCGCTGGCGACGCTTCCTCTGCTGAGTCTCGACGATATTGGGCGCGAAAGCGAACAGTTTCCTATCGAGATCAAAAAAGAATCGTCCCCACAGATCATGTTTCACGACCTGTTCACCAACAAGATCGCCTATATCCAGATCGGCTTCAACACGGAATGCGTGCCGCTCGAAAAAATTCCTTATATTTCCCTTCTGGGTCGTATGATTCTGGGCATGGGAACGAACAAGCGCGATTACGCGGCGATGTCCAAACATATAGGCATCCATACGGGTGGCGTTCGCAGTTGGCATTTCACCTGCTCGCCGGTAGGGGATCGTAACGAAATCGTGTCGTATCTGTTTTTTAGCGGACGCGCCTTGATGGAGAAACTCGACGACCTGTTTGGGATTTTGAAAGAACTTCTGGGAGAATATAATTTTTCGAATTCCAAACGCCTGATCGATATGATTCGCAGTAGTAAATCGGACATGGAAGATTCTCTGGTTCCGCACGGCAATCAGTATGTTCTGTCGCGCCTGCAATCGTATCAATCGAAACTGGGGCTCTACAATGAATTGACCGACGGCATTGCTTATTACCGTTTCCTCGAAGAGCTTCTGGAGCGCGTTGAGAAAGATCCGCAAGCGGTTGCGGCGGAGTTTCTCGAGCTAGCGCAGTCTTTGTTTGCGAAAGACAATATGCTGGTCAACGTGACTTCTGAAGCGGAAGACTATGCAAAATTTGAGGCGGGTATTTCAGGCTTGCAGGACGTTCTGCCGGAAGTCGCGGCTGAGCCGGTGAAACTCGAATTCCCAAAAACCCCGGTCAATGAAGGTTTTCTCACCGCCAGTTCGGTTCAGTACGTCGGCAAAGGCGCCAACCTGTACGACCTGGGTTTTGAATTCAGCGGGCAATGGTCGGTGTTGAAATCCTTGTTGGGCTCCAGTTATCTATGGGAGCGCGTGCGCGTGCAGGGCGGCGCATACGGGAGCATGAGTTCGTTTGATTATCTGACGGGCGATTTCAATTTCGTTTCTTATCGCGATCCCAATTTAAAGGAGACGCTCAACGCCTATGACGGCGTCGCTTCTTACCTGGAAAACCTGGAGATGAGCGACGATGAGTTGACCAAGATCATCATCGGTTGCGTGGGGCGGCTCGACCCGCCGCTCAGCGCGGATCGCAAAGGCTCCATCGCGATGATCGAGCATTTGTCCGGGAAAACCCACGCATTGAAACAAAAACACCGCGATCAGTTGTTGTCGACCACGCTGGCGGACCTTCGCAATTACGCCGGTCTGTTCCAGAAGGTCAAGGAACAGGGAATGATCTGCGTGCTGGGCGGTGAAGAAAAAATCAAACAGGCGGACGGATTATTCGACCGTGTGGAAAAGCTGATCAAATAATCGCGTTCCGCTTCTGATTGCTAGAGCAGGCCGCGCGCCGTTTCAAAGGCTTTCGCCATTGCTGGCAGTTGGCTCAGTTCCGAGACGACTTCCAGATAACGAACGATGCCGTCCTTGTCCAGAACCATGACGGCGCGCGCCAGCAGTCGGTTTTCTTCAATGAGCAAACCCATGTTTTTTCCAAACGCGGCGTCCCGGTAATCGGAGAGAAAAGTCAGGTTGTGGATTTTGGCTTCCTTGGCGAATCGTTTTTGCGCGAAAGGAAGGTCCCGGCTGACGGTGATTAAATTCGCAGAAGCATCCAAGCCGTCATTTTTTTCGCTGAGGATATGCGTTTGTTCCTCGCAGGTCGGGGTGTCTATCGACGGCACCACGCTGAGGATGGTGACTTTGCCGTTGAATGCGCGCAGTGGGCGCATGGTCAGTCCCGTGTCCGGCAAGGCGATGTCCGGTAAAGGTTGCCCGACCTGAATGGTTTGTCCCTGCAGGGTCAGCGCCTTGCCGCGCAGAGAGACCTGCGGCGTTTCCGCCTGAACCGTTTGGGCGGTCAATAAAGCGAGTAGAAAAATCGAGCCGAAAATACGCGTTAATGCGATCATGAGTTTCTCCCTGTGAGTGATTGCTTACTCCGTTTCGACGATGGTCACGCCATCGCCGCCTTCCCAGCGACCTCCGGGAACAAAATTTTTACAGATCCCCGTTTCGCTTAAATAATCCCGAACCAGATTTTTGATCGTTCCCCGACCGTGCCCGTGAATGATGGTGAGACGTCCCGTCTTTTTAACGATGGCGCGGCTGATGAAGGTTTCCAGAGTCGATAGCGCCTCGTCGGATTCCATACCGCGCAAATCGCAGGTCGTGGTTGCCTGACCGAAGGTTTCCGCATGAACCTTGACGCTCGACTCCGCTTGCGAAACCTGTGCGGCGCGATGAGTGTTGGAGCCGAGCAGGTGAGCGGACTCCACCACGGACACCATGTTGCCGATCTGGACGCGCACTTTTTTCTTCTCCTGCGGCGAGTCCAGCAGGACTCCGGTTTTACCGTAGCTCTTGATCAATACCGAGTCCCCTTGCTTCAAGGTGTTCGCCGGACGATCCCAGCCAGCGGGCGCTTCGGCAGGCGCCGCCGGAACGCGGCCCAGTTCGTGAATTTTTTTCTCGATCTTTTTCAGGTTCGGAGCCGTGCGATTGCCTTTAGCTTCCAGCATCCATTGACGGATTTGCGATTTGGCCTCTCGTATCAGCGCTTGCAAACGCTTGGCTTTATTTTTCTTGAATTCGCTTTCCTGTTCTTTCAAACGCTCGGCGCTTTGCCGTTGCTCTTCCGCCAGTCGTTGCGCTTTTTCCAACTCTTCTCTCAGCAGAGCTTCTTTCTTTTCCAGTTCGAGGCGTTGCTGGGTCAGGGTTTGCAAGAGCGCGTCGGCGCGATTGTCGCCGCGTTCGTAAATCAGTCTCGCCTTGCGGATGATGGCCTCCGGCAGTCCCAGTCGCGTTGCCGTATCGAGAGCGGCGCTCTGCCCCGGAGTTCCAAATAACAGGCGGTAGGTCGGCGCGAGGGTTTCCGGGTTGAACTCGGCGCAGGCGTTGAGGAACCCGGCTTGGGTTTGCGCCATCATTTTCAGTTCGAGGTAATGCGTGGAGACCAGCGTCGTCGCGCCCTTGTCCTTTAATTCGAGAAGGATGGACTCTGCCAGCGCCGCGCCTTCCAGCGGGTCGGTGGCGATTCCCAATTCGTCGAGCAGGACGAGCGCTTCAGGCGACGCCTGTTCGAGAATATAAATGATTTTTTTGAGATGTCCTGAAAAGGTGGAGAGATTTTCCTGAATGTTCTGGTCGTCTCCGATGTCGGCGAAGACCTGGGAGAAAAACGGCATCTCCGAGTTTTCGGCGACGGGCAGTCTCAAGCCCGCGCGCGCCATGAGAGAAAACAGGCCGACAGTTTTCAGCGTCACCGTTTTGCCTCCGGTGTTGGGGCCGGAGATGATGAGCGTGCCGACCGTGTCGTCCCAGCAGATATCGTTGGCGACTACGGGGCTTCGGTTTAGAAGCAATTCTGGATTGCGCGCCTGAAGCAAATGCATGGGGCCGTTATCGTTGAGTTTGCAGGGCGTCGCGTTCATGACGCGTCCCAGTCGCGCGCGTGAATGGATTTGATCGAGATGAATCAGCGCGTCGAGATTTGCCATCATCGTTCCATGTTGTTGCAGGATCAGAGATGCCAGGGCCTGGAGAATTCGCGCCTTTTCGCGTTCGATGGTGAGGCGCGCAATCTTCATTTGATTGTTCAAAGGAACCAGCGTCGAAGGTTCCATGTAAACCGTCTGACCGCTGGCGGAACTGTCGTGAACGATTCCCTGCACTTTGGTTCTGCGATCGGTGCGCACCGGGAACACGAGACGGCCTTCCCGTTCGGTGAAATAATCGTCCTGCAAGGCGTCTTTGAGAGTCGCGCTCGCCATCATTTTGCGAATGGAGTCTTCCAGTTTCTGGCGCGCTTGCTGGGCGTCGCGAATGGCCTGTTTCAATTCCGGCGATGCGTCGTCGCGGATCTCTCCATCGTCGCCAATGCATCGGTTCAGTTCTGAAAAAACGGCGCCCAGAGAATCGAGTCGTTCGGCGTACACTTTGAGGAAAGGCGCTCGCTCGCGTTTGTCCACCCGGCGTTTGACGGAGCCGACTGTGGTGAGGAATTTTTTAACGTTCAGGCATTGTTCCGGTTCGATGAAGGCCTGGTCGGTGATTTCTTCCAGCAGACGCTCCATGTTCTCGAAGGGAGCGATGGGAAAGCCCTCGGCGGATTCCAGCAGGGCATGCATTTCCTCGGTTTCGAGGGACAGGGTTTGAGCGTCTTCGCGGCTCTCCGCAGGCTCCAGCGTGGCGCAGAGTTCGCGGGTGGATTCCGAATGCGCGTAAGCGGCCAGCGCGTCGCGGATCAGGTTCCAGCCCAGCAGGCGTCTGGATTTTTCAAGCCAATAGGCGGCCGATTCGTAAGGAGTCGATGTCATTGCCGTTGAGCAAATCCGACGCTTTCTTCCCAACTGACATTTATTTTAGCGTCGTACAATAGTTCGGGATCGCGTCGCTCCTTGAAGTGGCGGAGGAGAACGCCGATATCCTTTCGCGCCCGTTGATGATAACCGGGGAGCTTGGGGCCGGGAATCAACTGATTGTTGCTGTCTTCGATGGTCTGGCGCGTGACGATCACGGGTTTGTCGAAATCGATCATGTCCTCGCTCAGATACAGTTCGCATTCGACGACGTTCTTTCCCATGACTTCAATGAGGTTGTCGCCTTTGAAAAGCGCGAACAAAGTGCCGATTTTTCCGTCGCGAAGGTTGACCTTCTCCTGCTCCGGGCCGGGGATTTGCAGGGCGGCAAGTTGGTTGCCCCGACTGAGTTGCGCCCAGTGGATGGGGGCCATATGGTTGGCTTCCCGCGTCATGCGTATAGTGTTGGGGTTGGGCGAGCGTTTCTGCTGGCTCATCCAGGCGACCAGCGGCGCGACTTCCGACTCGGGCATAAAATGCCCGCCGTGCGCGCTACCCTTTTCCTCATGCTCTCGATAGACGGCGGGGTATTTCATGTCGCTTAAAATCTGGTAGACCCGGCGGCTGAGAGCGATCGGAAACATCGGATCGTATTTTCCCTGAATCATATAGACGGGAGTGTGGTTGAGATTGACCAGAAAATGCATGTAGCGCGGCGTGATGCTCCCGGCGATGGGAACGACGCCCGCAAACAGGTCGGGATAAAACATGCCCATCATGTAGGCGCCAATTGCCCCGTTGGAAAGTCCGGCGATGAAGATTCGGTTGAAATCGACGGGATACTCGGCGGCGGTTTCGCGAATGAGTTTCATCACCATCTCTTCGGCGTTTTTCGACCACCAGGCGCCCATGGGATAAGAGGGGCTGACGATGATGTATTGCTTGTTCAGTCTCTCGACCCAGGCGGGTAAAGTGTTGGGGCCGCTTCCGCCCATGCCGTGCAAAACCACGATCATGGGAAAGGTCTGTTCTTCCGTCGCCGGTTCGGGAGCAAACAAGGCGTAAGTGTATTCCTTCTCGTTCGCCTTCAGCGTTTTTTGGCTGTGTAAACCGGGAACGCCTTCGCGTATGGCGAAGGGTTCTTTCAATATCCGCTTCACGTCGGCGTGAGACGTTTTTTCAGCGCGTAGTTTATTGATGAGGGTTTCTTCCACTTTAGCGTCGGAAGTTTCCAGGAACTGCGCGATGTCTGCGCGTAAGGAATCCAGCGACGCTTCGCTGGATGAACTATCGTTTAGAGGAAGGCCGGAGCAGGCGTTCAGGGTCAGGGCGAGTAAAAAGAATATTAGTGTTTTCATAGTTCAACCTTAAAATAAAACGCAGGCGAAGTAAAGCCAGACCGCCTTGCGTCTAGGCGATTTACTCGCTGGACAAGAGATTTCAGGTTCTGTAAACTTCGATTGCTATTGACTGCTAGTTCAACCTGTTGGGAGGCTTACAGAATACATGAACCAGTTAACAAAAGGCAGTTTGGGCAAATCCCTCAATATCGGCGCTCTGGTCAAGGGGCGCGGTAAGGAACGCGGCTCGCAGGGCAGACTTTGGGCGGTCCTGTTTAAATGTCGCAAGGGCGGAATCGATTTTATGATTCAGGCGTCCATCGCAAAAGACAAGGATTCCGAAACGCCGCTTTCCCTTGAAGTTTTTAATCCCTCGTTCTTTGACTTTTTTTCCGCCGACCGCGAGGCTGTGATGCAGGTTCTGCGCAAGAAAATTCTTGCGAGTTTGAAAGGCGAGGCCTCTCTGCCGCCGGAATATGCAGAAGTTGTCGAGGACTGTTGCAGTCGCGACGCCGCTCCCTTGGGCGGCTTGTTTGATCCCTCGCCAGATATTTTGACTCCGGAAACGTCGTCGGGTGAGGCGGACCTTGATGAAATTTTCAAACGAATCAATGCCGAATATTTTGATAACGCTGTCACCGCGACCATTCGCTGGGGAAGAGAAAGCGGCGCGACCAACAGCCGTTCGTTTCGTTTCGGTTCTTACGATCACAAGTCCAATGAAATACGCATCCACCCGCGCTTGAAGCAATCCTTTGTGCCGCGTTGCGTTCTCGAGTTGACGGTGTATCACGAGATGTGCCATCAGTGGGCGCCGCCAAAAAAAATCAACGGGCGTTACAGTTATCATCACAACGCCTTCAAAAAGAAGGAACGCGAGTTTCGCGATTTTGACGCGGCGAAGGCCTGGGAGAAACAGAACTGGAAGCAACTGTTCGCGCCTCCCGAAGAGAATCGTTCGGTCGAAGCTCCGGCTTGATGTGAGCCTGCGTACTGGCAAAGGGTTTGTTTGATTCAGTTCCGTGGTTTGATTGGCGAATAATTGTGTTGAAACTGTTGCTTTGTCCTGATTTTTAATTTAGATTTGATGCACGCTATGAAAATGATAAAGAGTTACATTCAATACGAAAAACTGGAAGCCGTTCGAGCGCGATTGTTCGAGCTGGGCGTGCCGGGTCTGTCCATCAGCGACATCAAGGGCATCGGCAAGCCAATGCACCAGATGACTTCCAACACGGAGCATACGGTTCCCCAGTTTCACCCCGGGGTGGAAATCACCATCGTGCTGGAGAATGAAGCGGTCGACGAGGTCGTTCAGACCTTGATGCAGACCGTCCACACCGGCAACCTCAGCGATGGAAAAATTTTCATCTTGCCGGTGGAAGAAGCGATCCGCATCCGTACCGGCGAAAAAGGCACGCAAGCCTTGTATTGAATTTCAATCACACCTGCGCACTCTTTTGATATCTGAACAACTCAGGCTCATAAAACAGCAAATCGCGGACGCCGCCAAAGCTTCGGGGCGCGATCCCGCCGAAGTGCGTCTGGTCTCCGTCAGCAAGCAGATTGCAGTCGACAAGATTCGCGAGGCGCTTGCGGCTGGCGCCGATCTGCTGGGCGAGAACAAGATTCAGGAAGCAAGGGACAAAATTGCCGAGCTGGGGCGGGATTGCGCGCAATGGCATTTCATCGGACATTTGCAGAAGAACAAGGTCAAATATCTTTTCGACCTGTTTCACATGGTGCACTCGGTGGACAGCCTGGAACTGGCGCGGGCGATCTCCGACAAGGCGGTCCAGCGCAATACGCTGATGCCGATTTTGCTTCAGGTCAACGTCTCCGGCGAGCTTTCGAAGTTTGGCATGGCTCCCGAGGAATTACCGAAGGTTCTGGAAGCCGTTGCCGAGTTTAAGGGGATTCAGGTGAAGGGATTGATGACGATTCCGCCTGCCGCGCCGGACCCGGAGGCTTCGCGGCCGTACTTTGCAAGGCTTCGGGAATTGCGCGACAAATATGCTACTATAGCCGACACGATCTCGTTGACGGAATTGTCGATGGGAATGACGAATGATTTCGCGGTGGCGGTGGAAGAGGGTGCGACGCTGGTTCGAGTCGGCACGGCAATTTTTGGCGAGAGAAATGCGACGGTTTAATGATTAAGGAGGTTCAAGTGTTATCGAATAAAAAACTGGGATTTCTGGGCGGCGGCAATATGGCCCAGGCGATTGTCAAAGGACTGATCGCGGCTTCATTCATTGAGCCTAAAAATATTTTAATTTCCGATATCAACGCCGCTCGTCTTGAATCCTTGCGAAATGATTTCAAGGTCAAGACCAGTCAGGTCAATCGGGAAGTCGCAGAGAAAACGGATATCATCATTCTTGCGGTGAAGCCGCAAGCGATGGAAACAGTTCTGGAAGAACTGGGCGGAATGAGTCTGGACAAGAAATTGTTCATCTCTGTCGCCGCTGGGGTGTCCATTCAATCCATAGAATCTGTGTTGAAAGGCGGCGTGGAATCGCGCAAGGCGCATGTCATTCGCACCATGCCCAACACCCCTGCGCTGGCTTTGGCGGGCGTAACTGCCATCGCTCCCGGTTCTGCGGTGTCCAAGATGGATATGAAAATTGCGCATCGTTTGTTCGAGGCGGTGGGCCAGACGGTGGACGTCCCCGAAAGCCAGCTCGACGCGGTGACGGGTTTGAGCGGTAGCGGCCCGGCTTATGTGTTCACCATCATCGAAGCCTTGTCCGACGGCGGCGTGAAGATGGGTCTGGCGCGAGACGTTGCTCGCACGCTGGCGGTGCAGACGGTTCTAGGCGCGGCGCAACTGGCGCAGGAGTCCGGCAAGCATACCGGTGAGTTGAAAGATATGGTGACCTCTCCGGCGGGAACCACGATTGCGGGCATCAAGGCGCTTGAAAAGGGAGCCTTGCGAGCGACCTTGATGGATGCGGTGGAGCAGGCGACCTTGCGTTCGATTGAACTGGGGAAAAGATAGCGGGCTTATCGGCCTTTGAACTTCTGATATTCGCCCCAGCCGACGATGATGAAGCCGAGCGCGAGAATCCAGGAGGGTCGCAAAACATGTTCCGGGCGGGCAAAAAATAGAAACAGCATGAAGACCACGCCGCACATGACGATCATCATACCCAGGTAGGCATAGCCCATGCCTTTTGCGAAGCGGTCGGGATCTTTCAATCCTCTTTTTATTTCCGGTTTGAGTTCAACGTTCCACATTATGTTCAATCATCCTTCTGCGCGCTGTTGAGCGCATCGTTCATTTTTCCGGAGCGGAACCCTTCCGCGTCAACGGAGACAAACTGAAATCCTAAATTCTTGAGTCCGTCGTTGGCCTTCTGCGCGGCCTCGCTGGAAAAGAAGCGAAGCAGATCGTCTTGCGGTAATTCGATGCGAGCCACTTCGCCGTGATGACGCACGCGCATTTGCGGGAAACCGAGGGAAATGAGAAGGTCTTCGGCCTGTTCCACCATCGACAATTTTTCGGTGGTGATGGGTGAGCCGTAGGGAATGCGCGAAGACAGGCAGGCCATCGCCGGTTTGTCCCAGAGCGGCAATTGCATTTCCTGCGCCAGCCTCCGGACGTCTGCTTTGTTCATCCCCGCATCCGCCAGGGGGCTGATGACATTGGCCTCTTTGCCCGCCTGAATGCCGGGGCGAAATTCACCAAGGTCGTCGGCGTTCACCCCATTGACGATATGAGCGAAATTTTCTCGCTCCGCCAGTTCCGTTAACTTCGTATACAGTTCCGACTTGCAGTGGTAGCAACGATTGGGGGAGTTTTTAAGATAGTCGGGCGAGGCGGTTTCGCAGGTTCGGAGAATATGATGCTTTGCGCCCAGAGAAGCCGCAAATTCAGCGGCCCCTTTCAATTCTCTTTCCGGCAAACTTTCAGATTGAGCGGTCGCGGCAAGCACCTTTTCAGGCCCGAGCGTTTCCAGCGCCGCCGCCAGAACCAGCGCGCTGTCGACGCCGCCAGAGAAGGCGACCAGCGTTCGGTCGAGCGGTTTCAATGCGTCGAACAGACGAATCTTTTTTTGAGCAAAATCCATAGGAGAAGGCAAGGTCAGCCGCCGATAGCGTGCATGGCCCGTTGCGGACGCTCGAACGAATCGAGATTGATCTTATGCCCCGGTTCCTTGATGAGAACCGCGCCTTCAATGGCGTCGTCAATGTCCTGGTCTGTCGCTCCATCCCGGATCAATTGTTTGAGATCAGTTTCGTGGGTGGAAAAAAGACAGGTGCGCAACTTGCCGTCGGCGGTCATGCGAATGCGGTTGCAGTGATCGCAGAACGGATTGCTGACAGCGGTGATGATGCCGATTTTACCCTTGCCGTCGGCGAAATTGAATTCGCTTGCCGGGCCGATTTCCCGGGAATTGTCGATGGGCACGAGTTCGTATTTCTGACGAATGAGGTCGATGATTTCATGACCGAACAGGACCTTGTCGCGTTCCCAGATCTGGTCGGAATCCAGCGGCATGAATTCAATGAAGCGCATTTCAAAACCATCCGTGCGGCCCATTTCGATCAGGCTCATGATCTCCGTTTCGGAAAAATTACGCATGGCGACGGCGTTGATCTTGATCGATTTGAAACCCGCTTCGCGCGCCGCTTGCAGGCCCGCCAGCACTTCGTGGAGACAGTCCTTGCGATTGACGTCGCGGAATTTGTCCGGGTCGAGCGCGTCGAGGCTGACGTTGAGGCGTTTCAGGCCCGCCTTTTTCAGAGCTTCAGCCTGATTTTTCAGAAAAAACGCGTTGGTGGTCATGGCGATGTCTTCGATGCCGTCGACTTTGCTGAACATTTCGATGAGCGTGGGCAGGTCTTTGCGCATCAAAGGTTCGCCGCCGGTGATTCGCAGTCGGCTGATGCCCATTTTGGAAACGATGCCCGCGATCCGCGTCAGTTCCTCGAAGGAAAGCAGTTTACTGCGTTCCATGAATTCGACGTTGTTCTCCGGCATGCAATAGGTGCATCGGAAGTTACAGCGATCGGTTACCGAAATCCTTAAATTAACGATGGTTCGACCCATTCCGTCGACCAGTTTTCTTTTTTGGTCCTGAACATCGGAGTTCATTGAATATTACCCCTGTCGTTGTGGCCCCTGTTACCGCGTCGCCTGGTTTGCAATACCCGCCAAAAACAACAGAGCTGTTCGGCGGGTGGGGAATGTATATGGCTAAATTATAGCGTTTTTGGTTGGATTATGCACATGAATAGTTTAAATTGGTTGGAAGGTAGGATTGGGTGAATAGGCCCTTTATAAAATCGCTTTGATGCGCGGATATTATTAGTTAGGATCGTTGACGCGCCATCTGCATCTAAATATCTATAAACGCGAATGCGCTAACGTCTTTATTTGCATTCCGTACGCAAGATACATACATTAATTAAAACCGAAATTTTAAATCACCCGGATTATTATGTCTGTGACCGAAGAAAGCTATTCAGCCAAGTTTGAGGAAGCCGGTAAGTCGCCCCGCAACCGAGGCGCTTATTATAAGGAAGACGCCGACGAACAGGGCATGGCTCTGATTGAATCCAAGTATAAAGACACCAAGCTGTACTGGCTGGTGGATATTGAAGAAAACAGGGTCTATAGCGCCAAGTTTTTCGCTTATGGGGGCAAAGCTTCCGTAGCGATCGGGGACGCGCTGTGCTCTATGGTCAAGGGCTTGAGTATTGAAGAGGCCTGCTCGTTGAAGGGCGAAGACGTGGAGCGTTTTTTACGGGATTCTGAAGACACGCCTGCGGTTCCTGATGCAAAAATGGAGCTGTTTGCGCGGGTCGAAGCCTTATTGGGCATCGTGCGCGATGATTATCCCGGCGCCAAGGGCCTGGCCATCGCATCTCAGGCCGCTAAAAAAGACGGCGAAGGCAACAAGAAATCTTTTGAGGAATTGTCCCTGCTGGAACAGGCCTGGATCGGCCTCAGCGAGGAAGAGCAGATTCAGCAGATCAATATGACGCTGGATGAAAAAGTCCGACCCGCCTTGATGAACGACGGCGGCAACGTTCAGGTTTTGAGCGTTAAAGATGGCGAGAAAGTATTGATTCAGTATCAAGGCGCCTGTGGCAGTTGTGGTTCCTCTTTGGGGGCGACGTTGTCTTTTATAGAGCAGGCTTTACGGAAAGACGTGTATAATCAATTAATAGTCACCCCAAATATGTAATTCGGGACTCTACATAGTTTAAGGAGAATCGATATGAATACATCGGTCAATGCAGTATCCGATGTTTTAGAGGACAAGGAAAATTATAAGTACGGTTTCAAGACGATGATCGAGTCGGAGACCTTTGCGAAAGGCTTGAATGAAGACGTCATTCGCGCGCTCTCCAAAAAGAAAAACGAGCCTCAATTCATGCTCGATTTTCGTCTCAAGGCCTATAAAAAATGGCTGGAAATGAAGAGTCCGGTATGGCCGAATGTGCATTACCCGGAAATCGACTTCCAGAATATTTCATATTATTCGGCTCCCAAGCCTAAAAAGAAGCTGGAAAGCCTGGACGAGGTGGATCCGGAACTGCTCGATACCTTTGAGAAGCTCGGAATTCCGCTGGACGAGCAAAAACGTCTGGCCAACGTGGCCGTTGATGCTGTGTTTGACAGTGTCAGCGTTGCGACTACCCACAGAAAAAAACTGATGGAAGTGGGCGTTATTTTCTGCCCGATTTCTGAAGCGGTTCAGGAGTTCCCGGAACTGGTTGAAGAATATCTTGGCTCCGTCGTGCCGATTGGCGACAACTATTACGCGGCTTTGAACAGCGCGGTGTTCACGGATGGATCCTTTGTTTATATTCCTCCTGGAACGAAATGTCCGATGGAGCTTTCGACCTATTTCCGCATCAACACGGAAGAGACGGGGCAGTTTGAGCGCACCCTGATTATCTGCGCGGAAGACAGTCATGTGTCGTATCTCGAAGGCTGTACGGCTCCGCAGTTCGACAGCAATCAGTTGCATGCCGCCGTGGTTGAGCTGGTGACGATGGAAAACGCTGAAATCAAATACAGCACCGTTCAAAACTGGTATTCGGGCGACCGCGAAACCGGCAAGGGCGGAATTTATAATTTCGTTACCAAGCGCGGTAAATGTCAGGGTAACAATTCCAAGATTTCATGGACTCAGGTCGAGACGGGTTCCGCCATCACCTGGAAATACCCCAGTTGTATTTTGCAGGGCGACAATTCGGTTGGCGAGTTCTATTCGGTCGCGTTGACGAATGGCATGATGCAGGCGGATACGGGAACCAAGATGATTCATCTTGGCAAGAACACGCGTTCGAGCATTATTTCCAAGGGCATTTCTGCGGATCGCTCGAGCAACAGCTACCGGGGCCAGGTCAAGGTGAGCAAAAACGCTTCCAACGCCAGGAATTATTCCCAGTGCGACAGCATGCTGGTTGGCGATCAATGTAGCGCGCACACCTTCCCTTACATTGAATCCGCGAACAGTTCGGTGCAAGTCGAGCACGAGGCGTCGACGTCAAAAATCAGCGAAGAGCAGTTGTTCTATTTTGAACAGCGCGGCATTTCGCGGGAGAACGCCATCACGGCGGTCATCAATGGTTTCTGCAAAGACGTGTTCCAGCAATTGCCGATGGAATTTGCCGTTGAAGCGCAAAAACTTTTGACTCTTAAGCTTGAAAACAGCGTTGGATAGTTAAGAGTCCTTCCTTCATCAGACGCCTCCCCGGAAAGCCAAGGGGAGGCGTTTTTATTAAAATTTGCGACGTCGGATCAACTCCGGCTTCGGTTTGACCACATTAAGAGGTTTTATTTATGCTTGAGATTAAAGACCTGCATGCCGGTTTTGATGGCGCAGAAATTTTGAAGGGAATTTCCCTTTCCATTAAAAAAGGTGAAATTCATGCCATCATGGGACCGAACGGTTCGGGCAAAAGCACCTTGGCGAAAGTTCTTTCGGGGCATCCTTCCTATCAGGTGACTGCTGGCGAGATCAGCTATGAAGGGGAGAACCTGTTGGACATGGAAGCCGAGGAGCGATCCTTGAACGGTATTTTCATGGGCTATCAATATCCCGTTGAAGTGCCTGGCGTGAACAACGCCGAATTCCTGCGCATGGCCTACAACGCCCGTTTGGTGCGACAGGGGAAAGAGGAATTGGACCCGATGGATTTCGACGAAATTCTTCAGAAGAAGATGGACGATCTGGGTATGGAGCCGAAGTACAAGGAGCGTAACCTGAACGACGGTTTCTCCGGCGGCGAAAAGAAAAAGAACGAAACCTTGCAAATGGCTCTGCTGGAGCCAAAACTGGCGGTTCTGGATGAAACCGACTCGGGGCTGGACATCGACGCTCTGCGCGTCGTCGCCAACGGCGTCAACAAACTCATCAACAAAGACAACGCCCTGATCCTCATCACGCATTACCAGCGTTTGCTGGACTACATCCAACCGCATTACGTGCATGTTTTGAGCAAAGGTAAAATTATTAAATCCGGCGAAAAAGGTCTGGCTTTGGAACTGGAAGCCCAGGGCTATGACTGGTTGACCAAGGTTTGAAATCTATGACTACGATGACATCGCAAAATGAAAAAGGATCGGAACTCGCGATCCTTGACTTGTATAAGAAAAATCAGGGTGACGCAAAACTCAGCGCATTAAGAGAGGCGTCGATACGACGTTTTGAGGCCTTGGGATTTCCGCATCGTAAACACGAGATGTACACGTTTGTGAATACGACGGGACTGGCATCCACGGCATTCAGTCTTTCGGAAACAGCGGAAGCGTCAGCAGAACTGATCGAAAATAATATCTACCCTGCGAGTAAGGACAGTTGTCTGGTTTTCGTCAACGGCGCCTATTCGGCGAAGTTGTCCAAAGTGGAGGGGTTGAAGGGAAGCGTGCAGATCACGCCTTTGTCCGAAGCCGCGGATCGCGCTGAGATAATGGATCGACTCATTAAAATCGCCGGAGAAGAGAACGATGTGTTCGCCGCGATTAACGGCGGTTTGTGTCGCGACGGCATTCTGATCGAGGTCGCCCCTCAGGCCAAGGTAAAAAGTCCGGTACAGATTCTGTTTGTGTCGCAGGGCGGTAAATCGCCGGTGATGCACTGTCCGCGCATCGTTGCGCTGGCTGGAAAATTGTCGGAAATGGATCTGTGCGTTAAATATGTCGGCGCGGGTGACAATTATTTTGTCAACGCGAAACAGGATTTGTTTCTGGAAGAGGGAGCGCGCATCCGTCATTCCCAGTTTCAGAATGACGCGACGAACGCCTGGCATTGTTCCAAATTGCGTGTGACGCTGGATCGAAACAGCAGTTTCGAGTCCACCTCCGCCGCTTCGGGGAGTCGTCTGGCGCGCTGTCATTTCGAGATATGGCTGAACGAAGAGGGCGCTGAAATGAAATTGAATCACATTGGCGTGTTGCACGGCGAGGAACAGGCGCATTATTACCTGAACGTCCATCACAAGGCGCCGCACACCACCAGCGACCAGTTCTTTCGAAATATTGTGGATGGCAAGTCCCGCACCAGTTTCGACGGCACCGTGACGGTGCATCCCGGCGCGCAATTGACCCAGTCGGACCAGCTCGTCAACAACCTGATGTTGTCCGACGAATGTCATGCCGATAACAAGCCGAACCTGATGATTTACGCGGACGATGTGAAATGCACGCATGGAGCGACGATTGGCCAGGTCAACGAGGATCAGATTTTCTATTTGAAAACTCGAGGTCTTTCCGACGCCGCCGCTCGCATTCTGTTGACGCGCAGTTTCGCAGAGAGCGTCATTCAGCAAAACCCGTTCCCTGAATCAACCGAGGAATGGAGAAAGATTCTTTTGACAAAACTGGAGGGCAGTCATGAATGAAACGCACAGACCCTCTGTTCAGGATTGGGACGTTGAGGCGATACGCAAAGATTTCCCCATACTGTCGTCGACCGTAAACGGAAAACCTCTGGTTTATCTGGACAACGGCGCGACGACCCAGAAACCGCTTCGCGTGATCGAGCGGGTGCGCAAATTCGACGCCGAGGAGTACGGCACGGTTCGACGCGGGGCTTATAAATTGTGCGAGCGCTCGACCCATTTGTATGAAGAAGCGCGCAAGAAGGTTGCGCAGTTTCTCGGAGCAGGTTCCCCTTCTGAGATCATTTTCACCAGCGGCACCACGCAAGCGATCAATCTGGTGGCTTACAGTTTTGGCAAACGCTTTGTCAAACCGGGCGATGAAATCATCATTTCCAATATCGAACACCACGCCAATACGGTTCCCTGGCAGATTTTATGCGAAGAACGCGGCGCGATTCTCAAGGTGATCCCGGTCAACGACGCGGGCGAATTGATTCTTGAAGAATACGACAAACTGCTCTCGGACAAAACCCGTATGGTCGCCGTCAACCATGTCTCCAACGCATTGGGCACGGTCAACCCGGTGAAGGAAATCACCCGACGGGCGCACGCGGCGGGAGCCAAAGTATTGGTCGACGGCGCGCAAAGTACGCCGCATATGAAACTGGACGTGCAGGACATCGGTTGCGACTTCTATACCTTCTCAGGACACAAGATGTACGCGCCCAGCGGTATTGGTGGGGTCTACGGTCGTATGGAACTGCTGGAGGAGATGCCTCCTTATGTGACCGGCGGCGATATGATTTTGCAGGTGACGCTGGAAAAATCGACCTTCGCGAAACCCCCTGCGCGTTTTGAAGCGGGAACGCCGCCAATCACGCAAGTGATCGGTCTGGGCGAGGCGATCGACTACCTCAATGAAATTGGTATGGACCGCATCTCGCGTTACGAGCATCAACTGCTGGAGTACGGCACGCAATTGCTGGAGAATATCGACGGATTGCGGATCATCGGCAACGCGAAAGATAAAGCGGCGATCTTGTCTTTTTATCTGGAGAACGCGCACCCGCATGATGTGGTCACTTGCCTGGATCAGGAAGGCGTGTCTGTAAGAGGCGGTCATCATTGCGCGCAACCGACCATGATCCGATTCGGCGTGCCGGCCACTGCGCGGGCCTCGATGTCGTTTTACAATACCTTTGACGATCTCGACGTTTTGGCGGAAAGCATACGAAAGACTATTAAATTATTCAGTTGAGTTAACAATAGCAACGGTCAGAAATTAGAAAATCATGTCATACAACAGTGAGCTGTACCAACAAGTCATTCTGGATCATAATCGCAAGCCGCGAAACTTCAGGAAAATTGAAAACGCGACGCATTTCTGTCACGGCGTGAACCCGCTTTGCGGCGACGATCTTCATATCTACCTCACCGTCAGCGATGAAGGGGTCATTGACGACGTCAGCTTCGAGGGTTCCGGTTGCGCGATTTCCAAGGCGAGCGCTTCCCTGATGACGACGCATCTCAAGGGCAAGACGGTGGAAGACGCCAAGATCAATTTTGAAGAGTTCCACAAAATGATTCTTGGAGAATTCGATCCTCAAAAAGAAGAGAATCATTTGGGCAAACTGTCCTTGTTCATGGGCGTCCGGGAATACCCTTCTCGCACAAAATGCGCTACCTTGTCGTGGCACACGATGGTGAGCGCTTTGGACAAAAAGACCGACGCCGTCAGCACCGAGTGAACGGCGGCAACGGTCCCTTGATTGCGGACCTCGCTTGAAACTGAAATCCTCTCCTCTAGACGCCCAGACAAGTCAGGGCGAACTCGTCAAAGACCTGGGGCAGGGCGCTCTGCTTTGCACTGCTTGCGGTCATCTATGCAAATTGCGACCCGGACAACGCGGCGTCTGCCTCGTCCGCTACAACGACAAAGGAAACTTAAAAGTTCCCTTTGGTTACGCTGCGGGTTTGCAGAACGACCCCATCGAAAAAAAACCTTTCTTTCACGCCCTTCCAGGTTCGCTTGCTTTCAGTTTTGGAATGCTGGGCTGCGATTTCAAATGCGCCTATTGTCAAAACTGGATGACCTCTCAGACCCTGCGCGACCCTGATTCGACCTTACGCAATATTCCTCTAACGCCCCAAGCTCTATGCGACAGCGCGATCCGGCAAGGCGCGGCTTCGTTGGTTTCCACATACAATGAACCCCTCATCACCGCGGAATGGGCGGTGGCTGTTTTTCGGGAAGCGAGAAGCAGGGGCCTGCGCACCGGCTTTGTCTCTAACGGACACGGGACGCCGGAGGCGATTGAGTATCTGCGCCCCTGGGTCGATTTTTACAAGGTCGATTTGAAAAGTTTTTCAGAAAAAAATTACCGAAGGCTGGGCGGCAATCTCCCGGCGGTCCTGGATACGATTCAACGCCTGCATGATGCGGGAATCTGGTTGGAAGTGGTCACGCTGGTCATCCCGGACTATAACGACTCGGATGAAGAGTTGTCGCAAATGGCGGGTTTTCTTGCCTCGGTGTCCTGCGATATTCCCTGGCATGTCACCGCCTATCACCCGGATTATAAAATGGACGATCGCGAGCGAACCCCTCCCGTAACTTTAAAGAGGGCCTGGGAAATAGGCCGAAAGGCGGGCTTGAAATTTGTCTATGTCGGTAATATCCCAGGGCGAACCGGGGACAAGGAAAACACGCGCTGTCCCGGATGCGGAGCGACTTTAATTGAACGCGTCGGCTTCAAAGTCACCGCCAATCGACTCAATAAAGGCAGTTGTTTTCAATGCGCAATGCCAATACCGGGGTATTGGAATCTGTAGCGTCGGAATAATTACGCTACCTTGAAGTTGATGATTTTTCCATGTAACATTGTATTTTTATTTCGCAGGAGACTCGTATGATGCGGTTTCGTTTGAAAATTTGTCTGATGGTTTTTCTGGCGTCATTGTTGGGCGCGGGGACTCATTTGCATGCCAGCTCCCTGGGAAGTTTGAAATTGGTGAAACCCGATTCTGGAGCGAAGGCCGTGTCGGCTGAAGTCACCGGATTTCGATCCGCCAATTTTTCCATGGATGAAAAGGAAATCTATCGGGCGATATTCAAGGATTTTAAAATCCCACGCAGTAAAATTGCGCGAAGCATTCATCCTGTTGAAAAGACAATCACGCTTGGTATTACAGTTGAGGATTTGTTGCCGGGGAGCGGCGCCTCGCATATTTTTTATATCCTCGGTCACCGTTCTGAAAAACTGATGCAGGTGAATATCATTTGGGGCAAACCTGTTGATCCCAAATCCGAACCGCAAACGGTTGTAGAGACCGCGAACCAGCTAAGAAATCATTTCATTCAGGAAGGGTTTCAGCGCGAAGGTCTGGCAGTGAACACCCCTCTGGAGGACGGCTCGATTCTGGTGTTCAGGGGCAAGGATCAGAAAGGACGTATGGCGGTCTTGCTGCTCCAGAATCCTGCGGATAAAGGAGGAGAAAAGGGCGGGGCAAATAAAATTGACGACGTTAATTTGCGTTTGTCCTATATTGAAAAGCCGGACGCGCCGGATATTTTCAAGATCAAGAAAGGCGATTTTTGAAGCTGGAGCGTATTCGGCGTAAACCTAATTTCTAACATTGATTGCAAGAGGAGTTTCCTTTGAAAAATAAAGCAAGCGTAGGCAAGGCATTGGGACGCGTTCCCAGCGGTTTATTCATTGTAACGGCCAGGCATGGCGACGAAGAAGACGGCGTTCTCGCCAGTTGGGTGAACCAGTGCGCATTTGATCCGCCAGCGGTGACGGTGGCTCTGGGCAAGACGC
The DNA here is from genome assembly GCA_015698305.1 of Candidatus Nitrohelix vancouverensis. Taxonomy (NCBI): domain Bacteria; kingdom Pseudomonadati; phylum Nitrospinota; class Nitrospinia; order Nitrospinales; family Nitrospinaceae; genus Candidatus Nitrohelix; species Candidatus Nitrohelix vancouverensis. The sequence goes on along the minus strand of CP048620.1, from coordinate 3,103,184 downwards.
GCGCGGCAAGGTTATTGATCGAAGCGTCTGAGACGTTCATTGTGAATGTGATCGGCAAAGAGGGGGACCTGCTGAAACAATTCACAGGCTCCAAAAAGAACGATGTGTTCGACGGCGTGAAGACAAAAAAATCAGCGAAGGGTCCGCGCATTTTGAGCGATGCGGTTTCCTATCTGGAGTGCCGTCTGATCAGTTTTGCTCCTGCGGGAGACCATGTGGTCTATATCGGAGAAATCGTGGGCGGCGCCATGGCAAAAGGCGGCGAGCCTTATGTGCATGTCCGAAAGAATGGATTCAATTACTGAAACAGGGCGGACATCATTTTTGGGAAGCTGGTGCGAGTCATGACCCAGTAAATCAGAATGCCGACGAAAGCGATCGAACTGACGGCAAAAATTCCCAGTTTGATCAGGCGTTTGGGGTCCTCGTGATAAAATTCTTTAACGTCTTCCGAGAAACTTTCTATAACGCCTTCGTCGGCCCGTTTTTTGAATGTATTATCGATCGCATCCCGACCGTAAATGATGCCGAAAATAATGGCGATCATTAAAACTTCGATGGCCCCAATCATTTAAAATCCTCAGAAAATGATGTCAGTAAGGCGAGGGACGACTCATTTCCCTTGCGCGTTTTCAATTGGGTTAATTTCCTAGGTCCAGGAACTCTGGGTTGGGATGTCGCGCTTTTGGCGCAACGAAAACCATAATCCCCCAACCGGGCCTCCGGATTAGCATTGTTGCGGAAAGAGGAGTATAGAAATCCGGCAAGATCCCTCCATGAACCGCCTTTTACGACCTTGAACTCTCCCCCAATCTGGCCCAGGGGATTGATATGATTTGCAGGGTCACTATAATACTCCCTATCATACCAGTCGTCCACCCATTCTTTTACGTTGCCCGCCATGTGGTGCGCCCCATAAAAGCTTTTTCCTTGAGGGAACGAATCAACGGGTAGCATGACGCCGTGCCTGACCTCATCGCTCCAGCGTTGATTGAATCGCGCCAGCTCCGGCGTAGGACGTTCGCTTCCCCAGGGGTACAGGTTGCCGCTCGGACCGCGCGCGGCTTTTTCCCATTCCGCTTCGGTCGGAAGTCGTTTGTTCTTCCACTTGCAATATTCCGCGGCGCCTTCCCATTTGACGTTATTAATGGGCAGGTTTTCCGCGCCTCTTCTTGGGGAATATCGTTCCTTGTAGTCGAGTACGCCGTGGTTGTTGTTCTGGTAGTAGCCTTTTGCGTTCCCCACAGCATTTAGAAATTCAGCGTAGTCACTGGCAGACACTTCATACTTGTCAATGAAATAGGCGTCCAGGGTCACCTGATGTTCGGGCGCCTCGTCGTTTCCATGATCGTTGGAACCCATGATAGAGGTTCCCGCAGGAATCAGAATCATGTTTTTGGGAGTGGGTAGACTTTCACTGGATTCGCTTTCGCTCTGGGCCGGAGGCGTCGACGCTCCCATATGCTCGAGAGCGTTTCGCGCTTCACCCGCGAAGGCGCCGGCAGGTTCCTGGTCGAGGTAGCGACTGAAAAACGGCTCGGCCAGATCATTCCGATTCGTTTGCAAGGCCGCCCAGCCTGCGAAGTAATACAAATCATTGCGTTGAGCGTAAGTCCCGGCAAGGGCTTCCTTGATGTCGGCTAGAATTCCGTCTAGCGAGGCGGAGTTGCCTTGCAAGGCTTTCTGGTACCACTCCTTTGCGGCATCGTGTTTTTTCTCCAGTAAATGAAAGAAACCCAGGTTCATCTGAGCCAAGGGCGCCCATTGCGCCTGATTGGGAGCGATGGACAGAGACTTGAGAGTCCAGTCGATGGCTTCCTGTACGTTGTTTTGTCGGTAATGAGTCCAGCCCAGCTGGATGTAGTTGAGAGGGTTCTTCGGCCAGTTTTCGATCAGGCCCTGATAGGTTTCAATGGCGCGCTTAAAATCTCCCATCTGGTAGAAAATTTCAGCCAGTTTTTCTCCGGGGCCGGCTTGCTCGGGAAAGCGGCGGCTGGAGTATTGCAAGGTTTGCATGGCTAACTCGGGAGTCCCAAGACCCAGATAAGCGTCGGGCATTTGCAGGAAAGCCCAGATATCTTCCGGCTCCAAAGCCGCAAGGCGCTTTAAGTGAAGCAAGGCGCCCGCATAGTTTCTTTGACTGAGGTAAAGCTGGGCAAGCGAACGATGCGCCTGCACGAATTCCGGCTCGATTGCGGCGACTCGCAGGAGAGTTTCAATCGCGTTTCGACTCTGCCCCATCTTGTCGTATTCCAGCGCGAGATTGAACAGCGTCGATGGATTCAGCGGATCGGCCTTCAACGCCTGTAAGTAATGCTCGACCGCTTTTGCGGATTGTCCCTGTTCTGAAAGAATATTCGCCAGATTGTTTTGCGCGTCGATGGATAGAGGATTGATTGTAACCGACAGTCCCAGATAGAACGCGCCGCGCTCGGGTTTACCCGTCCGGTAATAAACCATGCCGACGTTGGAGAAATAGGCGCCGAGCGTTTTCCGGGCCGACAGATTTTTCAAAAAATAAGGCGAAGGGCGAGCGGGGTCAAGGCCAAAGCGATTCCGGTAAAAGTCGTCGGAAAAGCTGGCTCCGCGTTCCGTGCCGTCGATATTGATTTGCGTGGCGCCGTCGTCGTAGCGCACAAAAAAATGATTGGGAAGCGCGACGCCGTAAAGCGGAAGATTCAAACGCTGTCCGATGATGAGGTAGAGTAGCGACAAATTCATGCAGTAACCCTTGCGCGTCTTTAACAGACCGTGCATGAAAAGTTCTTCTGAGTCGAGGGGAACGCCTTGCGCGTCGACTCTCTCCGTATAAGCGTATTGCTCGAGATCATGGACGGCTTTGCGGAGTTGCTCCACTCGCGCTTCGGACGACTTAAGATTGATCGCGGGAGACGCCGCTTCCTGCAGTTTATCAAGCCGGGAATGGAACAGGGCGGAATCGAATTGCGGGTTCCAGTCCTTCGAGACGATTTCTAAAATATGCGCAAGATCGACGCTCTCGTTTGAAGCGCTGGCGACGGATTCCAGTTCTTTTTGAATCGAGTCTGTCGCTTGAACCGGATTTGCCAGCGCGACAATCAGGAAAAAGCAAGCGATGAGAATGAACCGGGAAGGCATTATAGTTTTGATAGGTCGCCTCATGAATTGGAAGTGTTTGGCTTCATTATAACAAAACTAGAGGGCTGGAAGGAAACAGGGAATCGCATTTTTAAGTTTGCATGCGAAGACATCATTCCCGACGCAATAAAAAACCCTCGACAAAAAATACGGCGGCGACCGCGATCAAAAAGGGCGAGGTCAAAGGAACTCCTTGCTCTGTGGGCGCGGTCGCTTTGAAATCCTGCGCATCGACGACGCTCACTTCGAGACCTTCCAGAAACAGGGACAGGTCTTCATGCGAAATTTTTTGCGGGTCGGACTCCTGCGGATCAATATTGACGGCGAACATGCCGCTCAACTCTGCGAACGGCGGGAGCTGATTATCCTGGGCCGAAGGCGTCGCTTCGTTTTCCCTTCCGGCGGTGTAAATGTGGTACAGACCGGGTTCGCTCGTTTCCTCATAAACGGGAGCTTTCTCTCCAGTTGGCAGGGCTGTGACTTTCCCCGAGGGAGACTGTATCCAGATGTTTTTGCCCTTCAATTCGGCTTTCCAATCCGAGAGGGCCTGACCGACAAAAAGATTTTGCTGGTTGACGGAGCCGAGTCCGTGCGCGGCGTATTTGACCCAACGCTGAAGCCAGGGCAAAAACGTTGGTTGGATGGGGAAATCGTTCCAGTCCCGATCCATGCTGGATGTGAACAAAAAAGTTTTCCCTTTACCCCATTCCGATTCAACGATCGCCGCGTGTTCTCCAGAAAAACGCATGGGGGTCTTGAAGTCTCGATCGGCGCGCGGGGTGACCTTGAAAATGGTGTTGAAACCGGCTTTCTTCATCTCCCGCAAGGCGTTGCCTTCAAAAATATTGAGCACGGGGTGATCTCCCGGTTCAAAACTCAACTGAAACGCCGATTGCGCGGATTGGGAATGGAGCGGCTGGTCCAGTGTGACGGGGAACAGATTGCCCATCGTCTGGTTGAACCATTTGGGATGGGTCTGATCCCCCAACGATACGATCACAGCGCCGCCCTGAAGGACGAACTGTTCCAGTTGCGATTCGTAACCATAGGGCAACTCGCGCACGTTGCAGAAAAAAATCACCGAATAATCGAACAGGTTTTTTCGATTGAGTTCCGCCAGCGTGATGACCGAAGGAGCGATTTGCGCGGCGGAAGAAGAAAAGGGATTGAGCGCGCGCTCGACATAAAAGGCTTCGCTTTGATGTTGAACGGTGCGCGGGTCGCCGTCGACCACCAGCACATTCAGGGTTTGGTCGGGTTGATAGGCGAAGAACAGACGATTGTCTTCGGGCAATGAATCCGCGCCCAGTTCGATTCTCCCTTCGATCCAGCTATGATCTGGATTGGGGAAGATCATTTCTTTCGCGCTGGTCTCCCTCGGAGGCAGGTCGAGGACGCCTTCGGCCTGCTTTTGCCCGTCGCTCCAGATGGTGAGGGGAAATCCTTTCAGAGCGTTTTCAGTTGAGAAATTCGAGGCGCTGGTTTGCACGCGAATGATGCGGCTATTGGTCAGGAATTGCTGAGACACCGTGGCCTGAGTTGCGGCGACGCTGTTGGGAGCCTTCGCCTGCGACGAGAAATCCAGAACCGTGATTTTTGTTCCGCTCAAATCCGCCGCTTCCATTTGCAGGGAATCTTCTTTCCAGCCGTTTTTACTGAGATCCGTCAACAGGATGATGTGCCTCGTGCCTTGCGATGCGACTTTGAGCAGGTCGAGCGCATGGCTGATCGCTCCGCCAATATCCGTAGTTAAAAACGAAGGCGAAGAACCTTTCAGGTAAACGGCCCTCGCTTTTTTGTCGACCGTCAAGGGTTGAAGAATTTTCGCAGGGGACGAGGCTCTGACGATTCCATACTGCGTGTCCGGCGACAGGTTCTGGATGAGCGTGGAAAGGGTCTCGACGGCTTCGCGATATAATGTGGACTCTTTGGCCGTCTGAGTGCGCATGCTCAGGGAATCGTCGAGAATGAAAACCACCGTTCCTCCCGACACCGCGCCGGCATTGGAAGGCGGGTTGAAAACGGGACCCGCCAAAGCCATGCTGAACAAGGCGACGGCCATGCAACGCAGAATCAAGAGGAACAAACGATTGGGCGTCGCTCTTTTGATGGAACGTTTTTGAGATCTCTTTAAAAGATAAACGGCGGAAAAACGAATATGCTTCTGCTGTCTGCGAGTCAGCAGATGAATCAAAACGGGAACGCTGGCGCCGATCGCTCCAAAAAGAAATAGCGGTGAAAGAAAGCTCAGCTCCATCGTTGCATCCAGGAATTTCTTTTTAAAAGGAAGTAGCTCAGGGCTTGGGCAAGAGGTGTCGTGGTTTCAAGAAATTCATAACCGACGCCGATGCTGTCGCAGGCGCTGCGATGCGATTGAATCTGGTTCTGGATTTCCTGCTGGTATTCGGCGCGAATGTCGAAAGGGTCGAGGCCGACTGTGGGGTCGTCTTCGAGCGATTCAAACACGGTATCGCCTTCAAAGGGTAAAGAAACCTCGTCGGGGTCGAGAACCTGAAACAACATCACCTCCAGTCCGCGCGATGTCAGCAGTTTCAGCGCCTTCGGTAACTGGTCGTCGGGGGTCAGCAGATCCGAAATGATGATGGCCATTCCCCGGCCGCTGGAACGCTCCGCCAGAGAAGTCGCCACCTGCTCGATGCGAGTCGGTCCCTGCGTTTCAATCGTCGCCAGCTTATGCAGTATGTGCTGGAAATGCGAGGGTTTGGAACGCGGCGGGATATGGTCGATCAGGCCATCGTTGAACAGGGAGAGGCCGACGGCGTCGAATTGCTTCAACAACAAAAATGAGAACGCGGCGGCAAGCGTGCAGGCGTAATCGAATTTGCTCAATTCGCGTTCAAACGGAGAGGCGTAGCCCATGGAGCCGCTGGCGTCTAAAAGGATGGAACATTTCAGGTTGGTGGACTGTTCAAACTGCTTGACGTGGTATTTGTCGGTTTTTCCAACCACCTTCCAGTCGATGTGCTTGATCTCGTCGCCGGGCGTGTAATCCTTATACTCCGCAAATTCAACGCTGGAGCCTTTGTGTCGGCTTCGATGACTTCCGGTCAATAAGCCGTCGACCAGATGGGACGCCCTTATTTTCAACGAAGAAATACGTGCGAGAATCTGCGGATTGTATTCGAAAAGTTCTTCTTTCATTGGTTGGTTCTGTTCACCGCCTGAAATGTGCGCAATGTTTCAATCTTATCGACCTCTCCGATATTTCGCAATTAAAAATAAGCCGTGTCTTGCCGGTTGACTTTGTCGGAGCGGAGAATACAATAAAATTCAATTTATTGAATTAAGGGACCACTAATCAAACATGACTCGATATTGTAAATGCCATTTTATGCAGGGAGATTCAGAGCACTGGGCGCTCCTGGATCGGAAATCCTTCGCGCATAAAGGCGCCAAGGCTCATTTTGCGCCCGATCAGGTGATTGCTCCAAATCATTTGTCGCTTGAACTGTCTTTTGACTGGGATGAGGAGCGCGTGTGGGGTTCCACGGAGTATGAACTGATTGTGCGCGGCAAAAGCGCCGAAGTCCTGACGCTGGATGCGGTCAATCTCAATATTTCCAGCGTAGAACTCAATTCGAAAAAAGCGGATTTTGACAACACGGGAGAGCGTCTCAATGTGGACCTGGGCAAGCGATATGCGCAGGGAAGCCTTCTTAAACTGAAGATCCAGCATTCCGTCACGCGGCCCACCGCCGGCATTTACTTCACCAAACCCGACGCGCAGTATCCAGAACGTTTCAAAACCGTTTGGACGCAGGGACAGGATGAGGATTCCAAATATTATTTCCCCTGTTTCGACCAGCCCAGTTTCAAACAGAAAACGGAAGTGCGCTTGCATCTCCCGCCCGGCATGTTTGGCTTGTCCAACGGGACGCTGTTACGCAAGAAAACGACGGCGGAGGAATCTTTTTTTCATTATGAAATGGAATTGCCCTATTCGACCTATTTGTTGTCGATTGTGGCGGGCGAATTCTCTGAAACGCGCGAGCGCTGGAAAGGCGTGGACGTTGTCTGGTACGTGCAAAAGGGAAGAGAGCGCGAAGGCCGGAATGCGTTCAGGGATACCGGGAAAATCATCGAGTTTTTCTCCGATTACACGGGCTTCCCCTACCCCTACAAGCATTACACGCAGATCGCGGCGCCCGAGTTTATTTTTGGCGGTATGGAAAATTTCACCGTCACAACGCAGACCGATTTGACCCTGCACGATGATCGCGCCGCGCTGGACGGAGATTCCAACGGCCTTGTGGCGCATGAGGCGGCGCATTCCTGGTTTGGCAATATCATGACGGCGAAGAGCTGGGCGCACGCATGGCTCCATGAATCCTTTGCCACCTATTTTGACGCCCTCTACACGCGCGAATCCAAGGGGGAAGACGAGTTTCGCTATCAATTGCTGGAGGACGCGGAAACTTATTTCTCCGAGGATATACGCTACCGCCGACCCATCGTAACGAATATTTATAAGGAACCGATTGATTTGTTCGATGCGCATTTGTATCCCGGCGGCGCGGTGCGATTGCATTACTTGAAATCGGTGATCGGCGAGGACAATTTTCGCGAAGGTTTGAAGTTGTTTTTAAATCGTCATCAGTACGCGCTGGCGGAAACGGTGGACTTGGCCCGCGCATTGGAAGAGACGACGGGGACAAATCTGGACGAATGGTTCCAGCAGTGGATTTTTCGCGGCGGCTATCCCACTCTGGAATTCAGCATGCAATGGGATTCGAAAACCAATACGGCGTCTGTCTCCGTCAAACAGACGCAGAAGGCGGAGAAGGACGACGCGGATTCATTGTTCCGGCTGAATCTGGACTTGAGATTTTATTTCGCAAAGGGAAGCGAAACTTTTCCGATTGAGATCAAAGAGAAAGAAGAGAAATATTTTTTCAAATTAAAATCAGCGCCCCGCTTCGCAAGGCTGGACCCGGAGTTTCACTTGCCTTGCAAGAAAGTCCAGTTGGAGATGGGACGGCCCATGCTTCAGGCGCAATTGAAAAATGATCCCGATCCCATCGGTCGCATTGAAGCGGCGGCGGCCTTGACCAAAAAGCCTTCATCTGAGGATGTGTCTGTCTTGTCCCAGCAATTGTTGAAGGAGAAACAATGGGGCGTCGCCGGACGAATTGCGAGAGCCTTGGGCGCCATTGGCGGCGAAGCGGCGCGAGAGGGATTGTTAAAAGGCTTGAAGATAAAGAATCCTCGTATTCGTTGCGCTGTGGTTCGCGCTTTGTCGACCTACAAGAACGACGAGAAGGTCGCATTGGAATTGCGCAAGCTGGCTAAGAAAGACGCCTCCTACCGCGTCGAAGCGGCGGCACTGGAGGCTTTGGGCATGATCAAGGATCGAGATTCGATTCCCTTGCTTGAGAAAAGTCTTCATAAAGAGTCGCACAACGATATGGCGCAGGCCGGAATTTACAGGGCGCTGGCCCGACTTGAGGACGAATCGTCCTGGCCTGTTTTGGTCGAAGGGGCGGATTACGGAGCAAGCAAAAACGCTCGTCCCGCGGCGATGCGCGCATTGGCGGCGTTAGCGAAGCGATGGGAGCGCCTGAAACCGCAGGCGCTGGAATTGCTGGCGCGATTTGCCGCCGAGGACCGAGGCACTCCAGCCGCTGTATTTCGCGGCAAGCTGGGGGCTATCGGCGCCATGCATTTTCTCGACGACACTCAGGCGATTTCGCATTTGCGGCGTTTGGCTGACAGCGAAGCGGACGGTCGCCTGCGTCGCCGGGCGGAGGACACGATCGCGCATTTGCGCAACACGGCGAGAAAGCCTCAGGAGTTCAGCGATATGCGCGAAGAGATGGACGAGTTGATCAAGGAAAGCCGGTCCCTGCGCGACCGATTGGAGAAGATAGAAAAGACCAAGAATGCAAAACCTAAAAAGGGAAAAGCTAAAAAATGAAAAAACAATTCAATGACCAGCCGGTGGAGACGCTGGTTCAACAATGTCTGAGCCGCGAAGGCAAAGTTCTGGACCTCCATCTCAAATACATCGGGGATGAAGGGGTGGAATACCTGGCGCAGAACCCGGACCTCGACGGCGTCGAGGAGTTGAACCTGGAGCGCAACAATATCACGGATCGCGGCGCGCGGGCGCTGGCGGACTCGCCGGTGTTGAATCGCCTGAAAGTTCTGATCCTTCAGCGCAACAGCATTGGCGACGCGGGGATCATTTCGCTCGCCCGTTCCCCTTTGGCGTCGCGCTTGACGCATCTGGATTTATGGAAGAATGATATTGGCCCGGACGGCGCAAAGGCCATCGCGGAATCGATTCAACTGGTCAATTTACAGCGTCTGGATCTTGCGCAAAACCATATTGGCAATGAAGGCGCACAGGCGCTGGCGGAAAGTTCGACCTTGTCGGCGCTGAACTATATGGACCTGTTTGGCAATGGCATGGGCGAAGAGGCGATCAAGGCGATCAAGGAATCCGAAGCGTTCAAGAATGTGCCGAATATGATTCTGGAATAATCAGAGGCGGAACCCAATGTTGCGACTGGCGGTCATCATTTGTTCGTTCTTCTGCTTCGATCTTCCTTCTCTGGCGACGGCGGCTGAGTATGAGATGGAGGATCAAGGCGGCTTGTCCGGCGACTTTGATAAAATTGCGGGTTCTTTGTCCAACTGGCTGATAGAAAAAAACGAAGAGTTGGAGGGGCCCTTTGCAGAAGCGATGAAGGCGAGCGATCAAAAGACCCGTGTTTTTTTCGGGACCATCGTTGGCATTTTTCTTGCTCTGGTCCTGCTGTTTGTCGTGAAATTGATCGTCAATTTAATGGGCGAAGCGACGCTGTTGACTCGTCAGAAAATTTATCAGTGGCTGGGCTGGGACACGGCCCGGGTGAAACAGCACTCAGTATCGCCTTTACAATCTGCGGCGCGCGATCCGAATGACAAGCGACAGGAGAAATCGGTCCGCAAACCCAATAAAAAGAAATTTCTGGTGGGAGAGGTCTTGCTGACCTTTGTGAACCCGGGAATTGATCGCTCTCACATTGACGCGGCGCTCCTGCGACAGCAGTCGGAAACGCCTCGCCCTCTCATCGGTTCGCTTCTGATCGAAAACGGAGTGGCGGAACCTGAAGAAATTGAAAAGTCCCTGAAACTTCAAAAAAAATACAGGAACTCAGGGAAGCCATTCTAATCGAGCCCTCACTCCCACTTGGCGTCTTTTAAAGAGATGGGTCGCTCGCCTCTTTGTTCAAGATGCTCTTTTACCGTTTGCAATCCTTTGAAGTAATCGCCTTTTAGAAATTCCTGCGCGCCGGGGCCTTCGTAGCGTTTGGAGAACACCGCCAGGCGTTGCGCGCTCCTCATTTCAAATTCCTTCATCAATCTCTCTTGCTCCCAGGGCGCCGCATTTTTCAAAGGCGGACGCTGGCCGATACGATACTGCAGAAGGTTTAGAAACGATTCATCGGTCTGCCATTTCAATGGAGGCGTCAAGGCGGCAGAAGAGTATTCCAGCAGGGGACGGTCGTCGGTGATGAGCGGCGTATCTTGCAGATAGTTTGTCAGCCGGGCGCCATCGCTGATATAAAAATCCATGAAATCCTGAAACGAACGCAGACCGATGGATGCGGCGGTTGCATTCAAATCAGCGTCTTCCATGAGAGAATCGAATCGCTTCCGGTCGAGACTGACTGCTTCATTGGAACCAACGAGAAGCACGATGCGGGTTAGAAAACTGTTCCACACGGAGGTGTAGGGGAACACGTCCTGAAAGGTTTTGATGATAGATCTGGCGTCTTCCGGGCTGACCAGATGGAGGGGGAGCCATTGCATCATGAGGCCCCCTTCGTTCAAACGTTGGGCGGCTTGTTCGTAGAATTCTTTTGAGTAAAGATTCACAACTCCCGCTTGAACCGGGGACATGGGTTCCAGCGTGATGACGTCATAGGCGGCGTCGGTCCATCTCATATAAGAGCGACCGTCCTGGATTTTCATGGAGACATTGGAGCGATCGAGGGCCTGACGATTCCAGCGCGTGAACCAGTGCGACAGGGACAACACGTTCCCGTCGATTTCAACGCCGTCGACAGAGGCGTCCGGGAAGAGGGCGACGGTTCCCAGCGTCGCTCCTGTGCCATAACAGATCACCATGGCTTTTTTCGGGGCGGGGTGCAGGACCATGGGCACGAAGCCCATCGCCTGCATGTAGGCGCTGCCGCCTATGGAGTCGGAGGCGGTGGCGGTGCTGAACCCGTTGACGTAAAGCGTGCGCGCGCCGGTGGCGCTGTCCTCGACCACGCTTAATGTGGAAAAATCCCCTTCCTTGTAGTCCAGAAGTTTGATGCGTTCTTTCGGAACGTTGATTTCGAGACGGGCGAAATTGTTTTGTCCGGGTTCCAGCGCCTGCTGACCGCCGAGAATCGACGCGCCTGAGGCGGCGAGCGCGAAGAGGACGACGCTTGCCGCCAACAGTTGTCTACTGGAAGACCAGCGCCGACGCGCTGTTTCGATGCAAAGCGAAAAGAAAAGAAGGAGTGCGAAAATCACGAACAACGAAGCCCGAATCCCAAGCAGGGGGATGAGAAGGAAGGGCGTCAGGACGGTTCCAAGAGTCGCTCCCAATGTGTTGGCGGCGTAAGCTCCGCCTATGGTTTTGTCAATAGAGCCAAACAGCGAAAGATGCATTCGGTTGGCGAGCGGAAAGGCCATGCCGAATCCGAGCGTGGGCAATAGCATGAAACCGAAAGCAAACAGGGATCGAACCAGAAGCGTTTGCGAAGCAGTGTTGTCGAGTTCGTATAACAAGCGGTCGGACCATTGCGTCCATTCCGTCAATTGATTGAAGAAGGGGATTTGCAGAAGGCAAACCGCCCCGATTGCGATTTCAATGAACAGGAATAATTGCAAACTGTTTTTGCTGAGAGGGATTTTCCCCGCAAGCCAACTGCCCAAAGCGATGCCGAAGAGAAAGGTCGCGAGTATCAAGGCGAATGAATGGAGCGCGCTCCCGAGCGGGAAGACGAGAATCCGCGTCCATAATATTTCAGCGGAGAGCGCGACCATCCCGGAATAAATGAAGAGCGCCAGAGCCATCCATTGAATGGATTTTGAAATTTGCTCATCAGGAGCTTGCGAAGACTCCGAAGGCGATTCAGAGAGTTCCACACGATCATCGTCGGGGCTTCGCCTGAGTATGAAAAAAGTCGCGACAATGATTGCCATGACGAGCGTATTCGCCAGGACTGCGGAAAGAGTCGTTCCGCGAACGCCGAACCATTCCACGGCGATCAGTTGTCCGTACACGCAGCCGAACGCCGCGCCCAGCGTGTTCAGCCAGTACAGACGCGCGATTTGCGGGAGGATCGCCGATTCCCGGTTTTGAATGAACCAGTCGCCCAGCAGGGGCAGAGTGGCCCCCATCATCAGCGTTGCCGGCAACATGAGCGCGGCGCTGGCGATAAACTCCATGAAGTGAAGCGCGAAGGTGGATTCGCCCGCCACAGCCAGCATGGAAGGGTAGGTCGAAGCCAACTGCTCAAGCGCCCAGGGGAAGACGTATCCATAAAGACCGATCGCCCCTTCGAACAGCCCGTACAGAAGAAGCGGGAAATGCGGGCCGTAGGAATCTTTGAGACGTTTGAGCAGGAGCGAAATCAACCAGGCGCCCAGCCCCAGGCCGGCCATGAAGGCGCAGAGCGCGGCGCTGATGGCGTGAACGGCGGAACCGTAGATCAAGGTCAATTGTTTGACCCAGATCAACTCATAGGTCAGACTCGCCGCTCCCGAAATGAGAACGCAGAGGGAGATGATTGTGAGAGTCGCTGGATTACGGATCATGTGCAATTGAGTGGAGCGAGCCTGGCGTGAGCAGTATTTCTTGTTCAAAAGGTCATTGTAGTGATTTTCAGAGCATATGGAAACCGTATTCATGAAACGATTTTTCAAGAGTAAGGTCCTTGCCGCAAATAATACATACCTGATTGATTTTACCGCTGTTGTGTCATTCGTATCGATTCAGGATCGCTCTGAATTTGTCATTGTGGAGATAAATCAGAAGTCTGTTCAGGCGTTTTGAGCGCTGTTATTTAGACGGTTCTCGTCGTTGCAACGTCTGCCCAGTAGTGGTAATCTTTCCGTTAAACGTTTATTTCTACTTTGGAGGCTGGATGTTGAGGCAGTTAATTAAAATGAAGCATTTGGTTGCGGTTTTGACGGTGTGTACAGCGATTTGGACTCAAACAGCTTTGGCCGATCCGGGAGACGGACTGGTCGGCGAGGCGAAGATTCCCGATATTGTCGCCAGCGTCAACGGTGTGGATATAGACTCCCGCTACGTCAAGTTTCAGTTGGAGCGGATCATTAAAATGAACAAGCGTCCTCTCACGGCGAAGGAACAAACCGTCATCCTGAAGGATATCGTGGATAAGGAAATCGCTCGCGAACTGGTTTTGCTGGAGAGTAAAAAGGAGCAAAAAAAATTGCCGCCGGAATTACTGGAAGAGCAATTCGCGGCGCTTAAGAAATCCTATAAATCAGAAGATGATTTTCAGAAAGCCCTCAAGGAACGCGGTTTTTCAGAGGCGGATTTGCGCCATGCCATGGAAATCGATTCTCTGGCTCAAATGCTCCTTGGCGAATACATCAAAGGGCGCGTCGAAATTGACGATGACGACGTCAAAAAATTCTACGAAGATAATAAAGAACGTTTTTTACGTCCGGTTTCCCGCCGAGTGAGCCATATTTTCATCGCGCCGTTTCCTCCGGGATATTTGGATTCAACGCCTTTGGCAGATCGAGAAACGACAAAACTGGAATTGGCGCGAAAGGCCGACGCAAAGATCCGCGACATTTTGAAGGAAGTTAGAGATGGGGCCGACTTTGCTGAAATGGCTAAAAAGCATTCTGATGACACGGCAAGCTCTGAGAATGGCGGCGATCTGGGTTACGTCTATAAGGGCGTTTTGCCGGAGGAGTTCGATGAAGCGCTCGAAAAGTTGCAACCCGGAGAAATCAGCGAGCCTTTCATAACGCCTTACGGTCATCACATCGCCAAATTGATCGAGAATCGTCCCAGCGAATACGCTCCCTTCAAGGACATGGAAGAATCCATTCAGAGGCATTTGTTCACGGAGAAAGCTCAGGATGAGATCAATAAATACGTCGATAGCCTGAAAGAGAAGGCGGATATTAAAATCTTTTTTTAAGTTGGAAACGTTGGCGGTAACTCGTTCGCGTGATTGTTTGAATTTTTTAAAATAAACCTGATACGGCGCCTTGAGCGTTTTTAGAGGAGAATTTCGAATGGCAACATATGCAAAAGAGAAGGATGTTGAAACCGCTGTAGAGGAAGACCCCAAGGCGCGAGAAGCCTTGCGCGAAGTGTTTGGCAATACGGCGCGATGGGATGCTGAGTTCAAGGGTTTCACCGCCAATGTGGTGGTCAACATCAACGGCGTTGAGGAAGCCTGCAAAATCACCGTGAAGGGCCCTAAAGAAATCGAAACGGACTGCAAGGGCGAAGCGGCTAAATCCTTTTTGACGGAAAATATGGCGTCGATCGCCATGCATCGCGGCCCTCGATCCTTTGAAGAGTCTGACGGCAAGTACAAATTGCATTTCATGGACGATGGCGCGCATCCGCTGGGGCGTGCGGTCGCAATGGGCGGCGACGGTATGAGCTCTTTTTACCGAATTAAAGACGGTCGCATTCATCAGATCAATCGCAAAACGCCGCGCTTTTCTTTCTCCATCAATGTCGAAGAGAGCGTTAAGAATGAAGAAGGCAAATTTCTGACGCGCCGCTACACGGTTTATTATTTCAAACCGGAAGGCGATGGATTGAAAGACGTTGAAAGCTACACCGATGAATACACGCGCGTGGGCGCTTACGATTTGCCCAAATACCGCCGCGTTATCAACAATGAGGACGGGTCGATTTGCGTGAATGCGATGACGCTGTCGAGCCATAAAGTTCTCTAAGCATTTTTTTCTCAGTTCAGCCCGTCGAACGCGGATTGCGTTTCGGCGGGTTTTTTTTTTGACCTTGAGCGGCAATCGAAATGGAACGGAATTTAGAAAACGTTCAGTCCGCATATATCAGCGCGCCTGATTATGTGGATCGACTCGCAGGAGAGCTTGCGGGCGTCGTTGCGGTGTATGATCGGCTGATCCTCACCGATCGACCCGTGCAGGAAGTTTTCTGGGCGCATAATGTCTGGAAGCGTCCGCTTCTCCTGCCGATACAATCCATATCTGACGGGGCCAAACAACTGAAAGCAATTCAGAGAAACTGGTCCCTCTATTCGGTGGCGGTGCATCGCCGCGCCGCCCTGATTCAGGAACAGTTAGCGCAGATTTCCTCAGACCCCATCGCCTTTCCCCAGGCCCTGCCGCGCGCGGCCTTTGGCTCTTGGACCTTGCTCGACGCAAACACGCTCCTGGCCTCTCCAGAATGTTCCAGTCCCTTTGTGAACGGCGATGCGCAATTTGTAGAGGATCGCGTGGGGCCTCCAAGTCGGGCCTATCTGAAATTGTGGGAAGCCTGTACGCTCATGGGCGAGCGTCCGCAGGAAGGCGACTTTTGTCTGGACGTCGGCGGCGCCCCCGGCGGCTGGTGTTGGGCCATTCAGAAATTGGGAGCGCGGGTGTTGAGCGTGGACCGGGCGCCTTTGAGAAAAGACATCCTGCAAATGCCGGGCGTGGAATTTAAGAAGGGAGACGCCTTTGCCCAGAGGCCGAGTCAGTTCGATTCAGTGGACTGGATTTGTTCCGACGTAATCTGTTATCCCGAAAAATTATACGACTGGGCGCTCGAGTGGGTGGAGTCCGGGAAATGCGCCCGTATGATTTGCACTGTGAAATTTCAGGGAGAGTACGACCCGTTGATCGCCCGCCGCTTTGCAGATATCCCCGGAAGTCGCCTGTTGCATTTGAGCCATAACAAACATGAACTCACCTGGATGTGGAAACGCGCAGAATCAACAGGGCGGGCCTAACGAGGCAACACCGTTTGCCCTTGGAGTTGCAAGCCTTCCGCCGCCTCGGCATTGGATGTGAGAATACAGTTTTCTATTTGACAGTTTTTCTTTAGATGAACGCCGTCCCAGCAAACCGAACGGCTGATACGGACCCCGCTTTCCACGATGCAACCATCCCCGAGAACAACATGCGGGCCGATCTCACAATCTGGGGCGATGCGACACTCTTTGCCAATGAGAACCGATGACTCTGCCTGCGTGGCGTCGCGTTGGCTTGAAGGGAGTTTTCCGTCCAGAGCGTCGAAGTTGGTTTGCAGATAAGCGTCGCGGGTTCCCGCGTCGATCCAGTAGCCCTCATGCAAATAACCCGAAACGTTGAGTCCCTGCTCGATCAGTTTGGGGTAGATGTCTTCCGTCGTTCCGCAGAACGTATTTTCCGGTATGAAGTCGAAGAGAACAGGGTCCACGATCTGGATTCCAGTGAACATCACGCGCGTGAGAGGAAGCGCCGCCTGCCCGGGCGGTTCCGTGTCAAGAAAATGGACGATGCGCCCCTTCGCGTCAATCTCGATACGGCGGTAGGATTCGTCCGGGCCGAATCGTCTCACGACCAGGGTCAGCAAGGCTTTCTGCTGGCGATGGAATTGAATCGCATCATTCAGTGAGACGTCGCTTAAATTGTCTGAGTTGATAACGACAAAGGGTTCTCCATCGTCCAGGAATTTTTGAGCGGCTTTGATTCCCCCTCCGGTCCCCATGATTTTTTCTTCAACCAGAAAGTTAAGACGGATGTCGTCTTGTCGACTCGACTCAAAATAATCCACGACCGTTTGAGGGAGATGGTGCAGGTTCACCACCGCCTCATGAATTCCCGCGGCTCGCAAAATATCGAGCGTATGGGTCAGCAAGGGCCGGTTGAGAACGGGCATCATTGGCTTGGGGATCAAGTCGGTCAGAGGTTGCAGACGCTTGCCAAATCCCGCCGCCAGAATCATCGCTTTCATGGAGCGATCTTTCCTTGAAGAGTCATTGCTTCAACTCTGCGAGCGCCTTGAGGGATTCGATGTAAGGTGGATAGGCGATCCCCCGATCGGTGATGATGGCGGAGATCAGATCGTTTGGCGTTACATCAAAGGCCGGGTGCCCGACTTCAATATTCTCAGGAGCGATGCGTTTGTTATTGATCGTCACCACTTCGTTGGCGGAGCGCTCTTCGATGGGGATGTCGTCGCCAGAAGGCAGAGACAGGTCGAGCGTAGAAATCGGCGCGGCGACGTAAAAGGGGATGTTGTGGCGGTGCGCCATGACGGCGACCATATAGGTGCCGATCTTGTTCGCGACGTCGCCGTTGGCGGCGATGCGGTCGGCTCCGACCACGACGCGGTCGATCTGTCCGCTCTTCATCAAATGCCCGCACATATTGTCGGTGATCAATTTGACGGGGATTTTGTCTTCCTTCAGCTCCCATGCGGTGAGGCGCGCGCCCTGTAGAAAGGGTCGCGTTTCGTTGGCGATCACCTTGATATTTTTTCCGGCGTTCATCGCGGCGCGAATGACGCCGAGCGCGGTTCCAAAGCCTGCGGTAGCGAGCGCGCCCGCGTTGCAATGCGTCAGCACAGTGTTTTGCGCTTCGATGAGCGTTTGACCAAACTCTCCCATTGCCATATTCGATGCGATGTCCTGTTTGCAAATATCCAGAGCCTCCTGTTTGAGACGTTCGCGCAGTTGCGGGAGGGGAAGATTTTTATTATCGCGGGCGACGGATTTCATGCGCTCAATGCCCCAGGCCAGATTGACGGCTGTAGGCCGCGATTGCGCAAGCACGGCGCATTTCTTTTCGAGTTGACTGTAAAAGGTTTCGAAATCATTGGCCTGAATCGCCTGCGCTTCGAGACTGACGCCCATCGCGGCGGCGACGCCGATCGCAGGGGCGCCGCGAATGATCATGGTTTTGATAGCATCGCCCACGTCTTCGATAGTTTTGCAATCGACGAAAGTCGTTTCGCCGGGCAAACGGGTTTGGTCAATCATGCGAACGATGTCGTCGATGTATTCGATGGTCTTGATCATGCGAACCCTTTCTGGGGAAATTAAATTGGAATCAGCGGGGACAGACGGGACTGCAACTCGTCTGGAGTCAGTCCTTCCACACGGATGGTTTTTTTTCGGGACGTTTGCCCGGAAACGATAGAGAGCGCCGAGGCGCGAATGTTAATGGCTTTTGCGAGAAACTTGATGCACAGCTGATTGGCCTGACCGTCTACGGGCGGCGACGTGAGTTTGACTTTCAGGCGCTGTTCCTGAAGGCCGACAATTTGATTTTTCGATGAGCGCGGCTGGACCAGAATAGAGAATTGAGAACCTTCGGCGCATTCATTGATTGTCAGCGTCATGACCGGTTTTTGAGGGCTGGTTTTTCATTTGGTCGAGATGAGAGCGCGCCGCCTGCTTGATGGTTTCCATGACGGTTTGTTTTTCCGTTTTCAGTTTTCTGATCTCGGAGCGAAGCGTTTCCAGTTCCTCTTCGGCTTTCTTGCGATGTTGTTCCGCTCGCTCGCGGGCCGCCTGAACGACGCGCTTGGCCTTGTCCTTGAGGATTTCCGGGGTGATCTGCGACGTCGCGCCTTTGTCCTCGCCTGCGGAGCGTTGCAGGGTTTCAATCACCCGATTTTTTTCTTCCAGTTCGTTGCGCAGTTCGGCGACCTGATCCTTGATCGTGTCGGAGGATTTGGTCTTTCGACGCAGGTCTTCCAGTTCTTCCTCCATTTCCTTGAAATCCTCGGAAACCATGTGGAGGAAGGTGTCGACTTCCTGCTTGTTGTAGCCGCGAAATTTATCGCGGAAGCATTGCTCCAGAATGTCTAAATGATTGAGTCGCACGACAGTTTATCTCAGTTGCATGGCAAGATCCCCAAGGGAACGCACCAGAAACTCCTGCATAAACATGATTGCAAGCAGAACGATGATGGGGGACAGATCGATGCCCATGCCCGGTCCGGGCAGTAATTGCCGGACTCGATACAACACCGGTTCTGTGATACTGTATAAGAATTGAACGATCGGGTTGTAGGGATCGGGATTCACCCAAGAAAGCAGGGCGCGGATGATGATGATCCACATATAGAGAGTGAGTCCGACGCTTAAAACCTGCGCAACAGCCGCTAATAAGTTACTGAAAATAAACACGGGAATGGTTGGGTTAGTTGATTAAATAATGACGCTCAAAACTTCGCGAATGGCCTGACTTTTTTCTTGCGAGAGGCCGCCTAACAATTCAAAATATCTAAATTTGAGCATGTTGTCAATGACAGCCGGTTTATAAATTTGACCTGAATTTTTGAATTCATATCCCTGATAGCCGGATTGTATCGCAAAAAGCGATGGCCCCGGCGAATTGGAACAGACAGAAATATGAAACGATCCAAAATCGCATTACTTTTAAAAGACAATCTGGAGCGACCGAAAATTCTGGCTCGCGGTTGGGTTCGAACCCGGCGCGACTCCAAAGGCGGTTTCTCGTTCATTGAGATCAACGACGGTTCCTGCCTGAAAAATATTCAGGCGATTGTGGATCACTCGCTGGAAGGCTTCAAGAGCGATGGAAACCGGATTCATACAGGCGCCTGCATCGAAGTGAGCGGGGCTTTGGTTCGTTCCCAGGGCAAGGGGCAGGGCGTCGAGATTCAAGCGGAGCAGGTCAAGGTGTACGGCGCCGCCGACCCGGACAGTTATCCGCTCCAAAAGAAGCGGCATTCGTTTGAGTATCTGCGCGAGATCGCGCATTTGCGTCCGCGCACCAATACCTTCGGGGCCGTCATGCGGGTGCGCAATCGGCTTGCCTTTGCCATCCACCAGTTTTTCCATGACCGCGGTTTTGTCTACGTCAACACGCCGATCATATCCACCGGCGACTGCGAGGGGGCGGGGGAATTGTTTCAGGTGACGACCCTGGACTTGCAAAACCTCCCCCGAGTCGACGGCGGGGTGAACTACGCGGAGGATTTCTTTGGCGAGAAAACCAGCCTGACTGTCAGCGGGCAACTGGAAGGCGAAGTGTTCGCCATGGCGCTTTCGGAAATTTACACCTTCGGCCCGACCTTCCGGGCGGAAAATTCAAACACCTCGCGTCACCTGGCGGAGTTCTGGATGGTAGAGCCGGAAATGGCGTTCTATGAGCTGGTGGACGACATGGATCTGGCGGAAGAATTTCTCCAGTATTTGTTCAAGGATGTTCTGGAAAATTGCCCCGAAGACCTGGCCTTCTTCGACGAGCGGATCCACCCCGGCTTGCTGGACGGGCATCGCCTGATCGCGGAGACCGCTTTCGAGCGCGTGGACTATACGCGAGCGGTTGAGATTTTAGAGAAATCCAATCAGAATTTTTCTTATCGACCCGAATGGGGGTGCAATCTGCAATCGGAGCACGAGCATTACCTGAGCGAACATGTGTTCAAGAAACCCGTCATCCTTTTCGATTACCCGGAGAAGATCAAACCGTTTTATATGAAATCCAACGCGGATGGGAAAACGGTGCGGGCGATGGACGTTCTCCTGCCCAAGCTGGGCGAGATCATCGGCGGATCGCAAAGGGAAGATGATTACGATGTTTTGTTGAATCGAATGAAAGAGAAAAATCTGAATACCGACGAATATTTCTGGTATCTGGATTTGCGTCGATTTGGCTCGGCGCCGCATTCAGGATTTGGATTGGGTTTCGAACGTCTGGTGCAGTTTGTCACCGGGATGGACAATATCCGCGACGTGATTCCCTTCCCGCGCACGCCGAAGAATGCAAAATTCTAGTCAGGGCATATGGGGAGGGTGAAATGGAACACGGTGCCCTTGCCGATCTCGGTATCGTACCAGAATTTTCCCTGATGCGAGTCTTGGACAATGTTCTTGCAGGATAACAAGCCCAGCCCGTTACCGTCTTTCTTAGTCGTCAAACTTTCCTTGAGCAAGAAGGGTTGAATCTCTTCAGGGATGCCGCCGCCCTGATCGATGATGCTGACCTGAATTTCATTGTCCTTCTTGCCAATCGCGATGCGTATTTCGCCATTGTCTTCGGTGACGCATCCGGCGTTGATGATGAGGTTTTGCAAAACGCGCTTGATGTCGAGCGCATTGATCTTGCACCTCAACTCGTTAAGTTCGCCGTCGGTGTGGATGGTTTTTCCTCTCAGGTTTTTATGGCAGGAAATTCCCTGAACCGTGTCCCGGATCACCTCAATCAAATCACTGTCTTCCTTGACGTAGGGCGCCTTGATTTTTTTTACCTGATTCAGACTGGCTTCGAGCATCGACATCACGCCTTCGCGAACGGCGGTGATGACTTCGAAACACTCTTTGGCTTCGTCCAGTCCCTTGCGGGAATGTTGACCGTTTTGCCCTTCAAGAAATTCGATCAGGTCTTCCAGTCCCAACTCGGCGATGCCGAGCGGGGTCATGTTATTTTTAATATCGTGAGTGAAGATGCTCAGCTTCTGCATTTCCTTGACGGCGTTGTCCAGATCGTTGCGAATGCGACTGGAGAGCGTGCGCATCATGGACAACAGCGCTTTGGGTTCGGACGCAAGGTATTCGTTGAAATGTTCTTCGCTGATTTCGAGCAGGTCTGTTTTTTGCGTGGCTTTGGCTGAAGCGGAACGGGGCTTGGATTCGATCAGAGACATCTCGCCAAGATAAAAGCCCGGCCCCAGCGTTGCGATTTGTTTGTTGCCCTTGATAATGACCAGTTCCCCGGAGAGGATGAGGTACATGGCGTTTTCAATCGATCCTTCGCTGAACAGGGTTTCCCCTGCCTCCAATGAATGCTCCCGACAATTTTGTGTGAGCTTGGTCAGCGTTGAATGGTCGAAAAAATTTAGCAGGTCGACCGTCTTCAACAGACTGATTTTTTCATCAGTTTTCATCACTTAGGAATACCATAATCCCCAAAGAGCCGCAATCCTTTTGGCCTCTTTACTCTCCTTTTTTCAATCAGTTCAATCGACGTCGCCGCGCCGTTCTAACAGGAGAGCGGATTCGATATGACGGGTTTGAGGGAACATGTCGGTCAGAACCGCCTTCTTGATCTGGTAATCCTGAAGCAGGTTGATATCCCGAGCCAGGGTCGAAGGATTGCAGGAAATATAAATGATCTGCTCGGGCGCTATTTTTTGAACAGCTTCGATGAATTGCGGGTCGCAACCTTTGCGCGGGGGGTCGAGAACCAGAGTCTGCACGCTTTCCGAGTCAATCAAAGTTTGGAAATGGCTCTCAACTTCAGCATGAATGAATTCGCAGTCCAGTCCGTTCAGGCGGGCGCTTTCCCGTGCGTTTTCTACCGCTCCGGCAAACGATTCGATTCCCTTCACTCTTCGGCCCGAACGCGCAAGTCTCAAGGCGATGCTCCCCACGCCGCTGAAAGCGTCGAGGATGAGGCCGTCGCCGGGAGTCACCCAGCTCTCGATCAAGGCGTACAATCTTTCGGCCTGGCGAGAGTTCACCTGAAAGAAGGAGTCGAGTCCAATTTGGAAGCTGATGCCGTCGTGTTCGTCGAGCAGGAATTCTGATCCCCACAGGCAACGGTTTTGCGCCCCGAAGATCACGTTTCCAGAGCTTTCATTGATATTTTGAACGACGCCTTTGATGCGGAATCGATCCAGCCAGCTTTTTTTCAGAATCTCGTTCAAAAATCCCTGGCGAAATTCGCCGGGCGTCGTCACAAAACCGAGGAGCGTTTCGTTGCGCGCCTCGGAGCGGCGGATGACCAGATGGCGCAAAAATCCCTTGTTCTTTTTTTCGTTGTAGACGGAGATGTCGTGTTTTTCAAACAGCTCGCGCAAGGCTTCTTTCAAGTCGTTGATGGAATCGAGCATGACGTTGCAAACGGGAGAGTCGACCACTTTGTGACTGCCGCGACGATAAAATCCCACGCACAATTTTCCCTGGCGAAACTGGATCGGGAAGATTCCCTTGTTGCGGTAGCGGAAGGCGCGCTCGGACTCCATCGACGCGACCGGAGGCAGGTCCTCGACCTTGCCGATGCGCTTGAGAGTTTCCGTCAGCGTTTCCATTTTGAATTGCAATTGCTTCTCGTAACTCAGGTCTTGAAGCTGACATCCGCCGCATTCCGGGAACACCGGGCAATCCGGCTCAATGCGATCCGGTGAATCAGAGATGCGTTTCAAGGTGCGCACGCTTCCCCAGTTGGTCGTCAGTTTTATCACTTCGGCAAGGATGCGATCACCGGGAAGGGTGTCGGGGGCAAACAGGGCATAGCCCTCGTGTCGGCAAATGCCGTCGCCGGAAGCGCCGAGGGTCTCGACGGTCAGTTCCAGCTGTTGACCCCTTTTGAGGGGAATCGTCAAATTAGGTTTTGTCATGTTGGATTCAGGAGTGTTATAAACTGGCTAAGATAGCATGTATCCATTCAATCACCAAGAAGCGATCTATGAAACGACGGGTTTGCATCGCCGCCGCGGTCAATGAAGAACTGGCGGGCATCAAAGGCTCCATGAAAATCGAAAATCGCCTGTCTCTGGACGGCTCCCAGGCATGGCAGGGAAGCTGGGCGGGTTGCGATCTGGTTCTCCTGCGGACGGGGGTCGGCAAGTTGCAAGCGCGCAGGGCGTTCCAGGCGCTGCTCGAAAATTGCGATCCGTCCCTGTTCATCTCGATCGGATACGCGGGCGGGGCGCAGACTGATTTGCGACCCGGCGACTTGTTCCTCGCGCAATCCGCGCAAGCCTTGTGCGAGGGACAGGAATTGAACTTTGTTCAGGCCCAGTCTGTTGAAGGCCTGAAATTGTCAGGGGATTTCAGGGCCGCCGCTGAGAAGGCGGCGCAAATGTGCAAGGTTTCGACTCACAGGGGAGATCTGCTGAGCGTGGAGCAGATCGTTTACAACCCGGACAGCAAACAGGCGCTGGGGCGTTTGTACGACGTCTCCGCTCTGGATATGGAAACCTTCTATCTCGCCAGCCTCTGCCGCGAACGCTCCCTGCCGTTTTTTTCCCTGCGCGCGATCTCCGACGCGGCGGATGAGGAACTGTTGAACGTTTCTCCCATTCTCAGCGAAGATGGAAAAGTGTCCTACCTGAAAGCGGGCTGGTTTGTCCTGAAAACGCCGGGGGTGATGAAGGATTTGATGCAGTTGCGCCAGCGCGCTCTTGGCGCCACCGAAAACATGACGGTCTTCCTGCGCCATTTTCTCCAGTATATAGACTAGAGGGTCTTTTTTGCCTGTCGATCTTGTCGACCGGAAACAATTTGCCTGTCTGCCGGGAAAAAATTGACGGTTTTTGACGGGGAGGCGACGAGAATTTGTCGTTTTGGGGCTGGGCGTCTTTAGGCGCTATGAATACTTTTCATTTGTTTTAGTGTATTTACGGTTAAAGTTTGTTTGGCGCGGCGGATTGGCACAGGGCTTGCTTTATAGATGAGTGAAGATTCGAACTGGCACAGCCTCCTCCAACGGATTAGGTTTCCTCCAAGACCTAATCCGTGGCGTGCCGAATCGATGGGTCATTTTTATCTCATTCCGGCTCCCCGCTCTCGGGGGGCCATCCCCCCTTTCTCTTTTTTTATTTTTCCGAATAAACGAAATGCGATGTACTGCCGCCTCCGCCGGGTCGGGGTCCGCCTCCCAGCAAATGCAATTGCTTGTTCAGGCTAACGCCGCCGGAACCGTGCCGTCCTGCTGGAATCGGCACGAGGTTTTTCCACTGATCTGTTGAGGGAAGGTATTGCTCGTTTTCCGTGAAGGTTTTTTCTCCCGATTCGCCGCCAAGCACATGGATGCCGTCGTTCAAAACCAGCGCGACGATGCCGCTCCGCGCTGTGGGCAGAGGGTTCAAGGTACTCCATCGACCTGTGGCGGGATCGTAGACCTCGTTGGCATCCAGATTCTCGTTGTAATTGACGTTGACGCGTCCGCCGATGGCGTAGAGTTTGCCGTTGAATTTAGCGACCGCGAGATGGTCGCGCGGGGTCGGCAGGGGCGCCAGCGATTTCCACTGGTTTGTTGCCGGGTCGTAGACTTCGTTGGCGTCGGTGTTCACCAGTCGAAAGAATTGACGGTGCGCGCCGCCGACGGCGTAGATGCGCCCATCAATGGCTGTCGCGGCTAAGGCGCCGCGGGCTGTGGGGAGCGGAGCGCCTTCGCTCCATTCATCTTTTTGCGGATCATAGATATAGTTTGAGTCGACGGGAGTCCAGGACCCGGAATGGAAGCCGCCAATGACATATATTTTACCTTCAACCGCAGTCGCAGTGGCGTGATGGAGCGGACGCGGAAGCGGGGCCATCGATTGCCATTGTCCGGAAGCGCTATCGAACATTTCCATTGCGTCGGAAACGCCGTTGTTGGCAAAACCTCCGACGACGTAAATCTTGCCGTCTATTTGCGTCGCGGCGATTTCGGTGCGCGCGGTCGGAAGAGGAGCAGACTCGCTCCAGCGGCTCGCTTGCGGATCCGCTTGCGCTGATGCGCTATGAATAAAGAAAAGGAATACGAAGAGAAATTTGTTAAGAAGGCGACGAACTGTTTCAGGCTTTAACGATGCGGTCGAGGGCATGAATGGTCTCCAGCAAAGGGGCGAGCGCGTCCAGCCGAAGCATGTTGGGTCCGTCGGAAAGGGCTGTGTCCGGTTCAGGGTGAATTTCCATGAACAGGGCGTCGCAACCGACTGCGACGGCGGCGCGCGTCATGTCGGGAATCAATTCCCGTTGTCCGCCGCTTTTCGAGCCTTGACCGCCGGGCAATTGCAGGCTGTGCGTTGCGTCGTGAATGATGGGATAGCCGTAGTCGCGCATCAGAATGAGCGAGCGGAAATCCGTCACCAGATTGTTGTAGCCGAACATGAAGCCGCGTTCGGTGAGAAGGATTTTATCCGTTCCGCCCTGTTCGAGTTTGTTGACCACATTTTTCATGTCCCAGGGGGCCATGAACTGGCCTTTCTTGACGTTGACATGAACGCCGGTTTGAGCGGCGGCGACGAGCAGGTCGGTTTGTCGACACAGGAACGCGGGAATTTGCAGAATGTCGAGGACCTGAGCCGCAGGCTCGATTTGCTCAATGGAGTGAATGTCAGACAGAACAGGCAGACCGAGTTCTTCCTTGATGCGCTTGAGAGTTTTCAGACCTTCAGTGAGGCCAGGGCCGCGAAAGGAATCGATCGAAGAGCGATTAGCCTTGTCGTAAGAGGCTTTGAAGATGAAAGGCGTGCCGGTCGCCCGGGTCACTTCTTTCAATAGTCGCGCGGTTTCGTAGGCATGTTCATCGGATTCGATGACGCAGGGACCGGCGATGAGCGCGATGGGCGCGCCTCCGCCGATGCAGACGGGGCCAATGTTAAGGGCTTTTGTGGGTTTCAGGGCCATGACGATTCGTTTCTATTTATAAGTTGGCAAGGGGATCGCTCAATTCGCGGTTGGGCGGGCGGTTGCCCGGCCACAAGAGGTTGTAGCACAGTTCCCGCGTCCGTTCCATCTCGCTGGAAATGTGGACCGAGTCGAATCCCTTTTCGCGTAATTCGTCCAAAGAAACCGCCGGCGCGTCCGAGGCCGGGGACAATATGAAATGCCGGTCGCGGAATTTCTTTTTCATGTTGATCAAATGTTTGATCTCGGTTTTTCCCGCGCGCAGGACAAAGATGAGCAAGTCAAAAGGCATGTGTTTGGTCTGGTTGATGCAGTCCGGCATGGTGGTGAAGGTCATCAAAAACAAATGTTCCTGCTTGATCTGCTTGGCGAGATGGATGCGCTCGCCTTTTTGCGGGTCGACGATGAATACGGTTTTGAAGGTTTGTTCAGTGAGTTTCATAATGGCGACAGTTTAGCGCCAATCGGGTTCTGTTGAAACGGCAAAGAAGGGACTTTATGCGTCGCGGCGGTCTGGATGGCATGAAACATCCAGGAGAGATAGCAAGAGATTCTGCGCATCGAACTATAGTAATATGGATTCATTAATGAACGGCGGGCGTATTGGGTCTGCCGGTTGATAAAGAGACCAACGAATCATCGAGGAGCAGGCATTGAGTAAACTTTACACGCAACTGGACGAGAAGCTACAGGCATTCATTCTCAAGCAGAAACTGTTTTTTGTGGGCACGGCGGATCGGGAGGGGCGAGTCAATGTTTCGCCCAAAGGACTGGACAGCTTGCGCATCATAGACGCCAATCGCATCGCCTGGCTCAATCTGACGGGGAGCGGCAACGAGACCGCGGCGCATGTGCTGGAGATACCGCGTATGACGCTGATGTTTTGTTCGATGGAGGGCGATCCGATGATCCTGCGGGCCTACGGCACGGCGCGTATGATCCAGTCACGAGACGACGAGTGGGCGGAATGGAAGGACCTCTTTCCCGAGTACCCGGGCTCGCGTCAGATTTTCCTGCTCGACGTCGATCTTGTTCAGACTTCCTGCGGTTTTGCGGTGCCGCTTTTCGAGTATGTCGGGGATCGCGACGATCTGATCTATTGGACGAATAAGATCGGCGACGACGGCGTTATCAAATATTGGGAAAAGAACAATGTGAAAAGTCTGGACGGCAAGCCCACGAAAATTTTTGAATGATCTTTAAGGCGCGGGTGAAATTTTTATAGGGGCGGACGTTGCCGTTAAATTTTTGATTCGGGAAAGCGGGGGCGGTGATGCTGGGATTGCTTGGATGGGGAGTGGGGGCCGTGTTTGTTTTCGCCCTGACGCTGGTTGGTTTCGAATCGTCTCTGGTCTATCACCCGATGCGTCACCCTGTCGGGAACTGGAATCCGCAATCCTACGGATTGCAATCGGAGGAAGTCTCGTTCAGCGCGCCCGGCGGTCCGCAATTGCATGGCTGGTTTTTCCCCGTCCCGGAAGCTAAGGCGACCTTGCTGTGGTTTCACGGCAATGCAGGCAACATCACCCACCGTTTGGATAATATCCAAAAACTGCAAGCGCTTCGCTTGAATATTTTCATCTTTGATTATCGCGGTTACGGGAAAAGCGAGGGCAAGCCGGACGAGATGGGTTTGTATGCGGATTCGCAGGCCGCCTACGACTATCTTGTGAAGGTTCGGAATATTGTGCCGGAGTGGTTGATTTTATTCGGTCGTTCGCTGGGCGCCGCTTGCGCGGTGGAAACGGCCCTGCACAATCCGGCGGCGGGTCTCATTGTCGAGTCTGGTTTCACTTCGGCGAGCGACATGGCGCGAGAAATGTTCCCCCTCTTTTCTCTGGGATGGGCGATTCAGTCGAAAATGAATTCGCTGGAAAAGATTCCCCGCTTGACCCTTCCCAAACTCATCGCGCACGGTTCGCAGGATGAAATCGTTCCTTTCTCCATGGGACAGCGTTTGTATTCAGCGGCGAAAGAGCCTAAAGAATTCTATGCCATCGAAGGCGCGGGACACAACGACACCTATTTCGTGAATACCGGCGAATACCTCAGGCAATGGGACCGCTTCATCGTCGGCGCGCTGGCGGCGGCTAAAAAACTTTAGCCAAGCAGGGCGCATTCTGTTATAGATTGAACGTTTCATTAAATTATCTTTTCAGGAATTTTTCAGTCATTCATGTCCAGCGAAACGCGTCGGTATATCTTAAATAATTTGAAGCGGGTGGTCATCAAGATCGGCAGTAGCGTGATCTCTCACCAGGAACCGGGCAAGGGATTGACGCGCGGGCTCAGTCCCGAGATGGTTCTGCACTACGCGCGCAAGATCAAGATGATCGCAGGAAAAAACTGCGAGACGGTGCTGGTTTCTTCCGGCGCCATCATGGCGGGTCGGGAGCGACTGGGACTGGCGCGAGCGAACCTGACCATTCCAGAAAAGCAGGCTTGCGCGGCGATCGGTCAAAGTTTCCTGATGCACACCTACGAGAAAAAACTGGAAAAGCAGGGCATGAAGGTGGCGCAGATTCTGCTGAGCCACGACGATCTGGGAAATCGCAGACGTTACCTCAACGCCAAGCACACCATTGAAACGCTCATACGCTATGGGGCGGTTCCCATCATCAACGAAAATGATACGGTCACCGTGGACGAGATCAAGATCGGCGACAACGACACCTTGTCGGCGACCGTCGCCTGTCTGGTGGACGCTCAGGCCCTAATCATCCTCTCCGATGTGGAAGGTCTGTACACGCGCAATCCGATGATGAAAACGCCGAAAGGCGAAGCGCCGCCGGAATTGATTTCGCAGGTCGACCGGGTGACGGAGGATGTGGAAAAACTGGCGGGGAAAACATCCAATCGCCTTGCGGTTGGCGGCATGTACACCAAGGTGCTGGCGGCGAAGAAGACCATGAGTTCGGGCATCCCCACCTTCCTGCTGAACGGTCTGGATAAAAAAATACTGGATAAATTTTTCAAGGGCGAAGAGGTCGGAACCCTGTTCTGGTCCGACCGTCGCAAGATCGGCAACCGCAAGCACTGGATCGCCCACACGCTGAAACCGCAGGGGCGGATTTTTGTAGACGCAGGCGCCGAAGGGGCCTTGTTGCAGAAAAACAAGAGCCTGCTTCCCGCCGGAGTGGTTCGCGTGGAAGGCAGTTTCGAGTTTGGCAATTCCGTCAGCATCGTCAATGAGAGCAATGTGGAAATCGCTCGCGGTCTGGTGAATTACAGCACGCGCGACCTGAATGAGATCAAGGGAAAAAAGACTGCGGATATTCGACAGAAACTGGGGGACAATTTTTACGAAGAGGTGGTGCATCGCGACGACCTCGCATTGCTGGAGTGAGGCATGGCTCTCTGGTGGGAAAAAGAGGTCGTAAAATTTGAATGCAAAACGGATTGTTTCCAGTGTTGCTCCAAACCGGGCGTTGTCTATTTTGACAAGGAAGATATCGAGAACGCATCGAAATTTTTGTCCATCAAGGCGCATGCGTTCAAGGACCAGTATTTAAAATGCGAGAACGATGTCTGGTTGCTGGAAGTGGAAACGGATCGCCCCTGCGCATTTTTGTCGTCCAGCGGATGCGCCATTCACCCGGCGAAACCGAAGCAATGTCGCACCTTTCCCTTCTGGCCTGAGAATATGACGACAAGAGCTCGCTGGAGTTCGACTGCGGAGGAGTGTCCGGGCATCGGTCTGGGGCCGCAAATTTCGCCAAGGTCCATTGCGTCGCAATTGATGGATCAGTAGACCTCTTCGCGGTTGCCAGGGGTGTATCATCTTGAAAGAAAATCCTTTAAGGCGATATGGATGCGCCCTTGACCGAAGCTCAATGGCGCTGTCCCTCCCGTTAACGCCCATGATTCGATATTGTTAGAACTTCATTATGAAAACGGCGGTTCGGGATGCGGGCTCGCTGGCTTGACATTCCCTTGCGCCAAACGCATAATGCGCAACCGGATGAAGAATAGCCGTCGCCTTGAAGAACCTGCGAGCCTGTAGCGTTTTCAAATCCATATTAAATTTTCAAGAAATCAAACAACGTCCATTTTGGGATTAGAAAGAAGACTATGTCTATTGCGGTGGTTGCTGGAATGCAGTGGGGTGACGAAGGAAAAGGAAAGATCGTCGATATACTTGCGGAGCAGGCGGATATTGTTGCGCGTTATCAGGGTGGACACAATGCCGGTCACACTATTTTTCACGGTGGCGCCCAGTATGTCCTGCATCTGATCCCATCCGGCATCTTCCACAAGGACAAGATCTGCGTGATTGGCAATGGCGTGGTCATCGACCCGCAGGCCTTGATGGACGAAATGGAACAGTTAAAAGGAGCCGAGATAGATTTTTCGGACCGCCTGCTGATTTCCGACCGGGCCAATATCATCCTTCCTTACCATTGTTGTTCCGACACCAGCCGCGAAAACGATGCGAAGTATCAGAAGATCGGGACGACGGGACGAGGCATCGGCCCCTCTTACTCTGACAAGATCGCCCGGGCCGGGGTTCGCACTTGCGATTTGCAAGACGAAAACCGATTGCGACGCATGGTGAAGGCCAATCATGAGGAAAAAAAGACCATCATGAAAAGTCTGTTCGACTACGATCTGCCCGCGTTCGACGAGATGTTCGAGAAACTGCTCACCGCACGCGCGACGATACTGGATCGACTGGTCAACACGCATGTTTTTTTAAGAGATCAGGTCAAATTGGGAAAGAAGATACTGTGCGAAGGCGCGCAGGGAACCATGCTGGATGTGGATCACGGAACCTATCCTTTTGTCACGTCCTCCAATTCAACCTCAGGCGGCGCCTGTACGGGACTCGGCATTCCCCCAACGCTGATCACTAACGTCGCTGGCGTTATCAAGGCTTACACCACTCGCGTTGGCGAAGGCCCGTTCCCGACGGAATTGCTGGATGCGGAAGGCGAGCAGTTGCGCAAGGCCGGGCATGAGTTTGGCGCGACGACGGGACGCCCGCGACGTTGCGGCTGGTTCGATGCTGTGATCGGTCGTTATGCGGTAGAGCTCAACGGCATCAGCGGTCTGGCGCTCACCAAGATTGACGTGCTGGACGATTTCGAGGTTTTGAAGGTTTGCACGAGCTATCGCTATGACGGTCAGGAAATCCATGAAGTGCCTGCGGACGTCGAAATTCTGGAAAAATGCGAGCCGGTTTATACGGAATTTGAAGGCTGGAAGGAAAGCACGGAGGGCATCAGTGAATACAAGGATCTTCCCGCCAAGGCGAAGACTTATGTTGAGGCCTTGAAAAAAATGCTGGGCGTCGAGTTCCTGATGATTTCCACCGGACCGCAAAGCGAGCAGACCATTCGCATGAAAGAGTTGTTTTAAGGCCGGGGTTCCGCGATCGCGTCGCGATGATCCCCGATTGCTATCAGGGGAAAATTCGGTAGATACATTTGCGCAAAGATTGTTTGTCATCGGCGACCTTCAGATTATACAATATCCCAGGTCAAATGCCTGGCGGGATCGCGCAGTCAATCGCCGACCGACGCCCGGTTTTTTCATCTGCTAACGGATACGAAACATGCTTGCGGTCGCTATACTCATATTTTCCTGCCTTTTCTTCTATTTTGTCGGCTACCGTTTTTACGCGGGGTTACTCGACCGCGACATCATCCAGCCGGACAACAGCAAACACACACCCGCTCATAACCAGTCTGATGGAGTTGATTTTGTACCCAGCAAGCCTCTGGTTCTGTTCGGTCATAATTTTGCGTCCATAGCGGGCGCCGGGCCGGTGATCGGGCCGATCATCGCCATGCATCATTTCGGCTGGGCGGTGACTCTGCTTTGGATCCTCATTGGCAACGTGTTCATCGGAGCGGTGCACGATTATCTGACGCTCATGGTGTCGGTGCGCAATCGCGGCAGTTCGATCGCTGAAATCGCTGAGACGACGATGGGCTTCCGCGCCAAAGCCGTGTTCGCGCTGTTCCTGGTGCTGGCCATGTTGCTGGTGATCGCGGTCTTCGGCGTGGTGGCGGCGAAAACCCTCATCGCTCAACCGGAAATGGTGTTCCCGACCTTTGCCATCATTCCTGTTTCCATGATTCTGGGCTGGTGCATCTATCGGAAAAATTGTCATCTGGGCCTGGCTTCCTGCGTAGGCGTCGGCGTGCTGATCCTGAATATTTATATTGGTTTTCAATTTCCGGTGGAACTGCCGGAAGCCGGTTTGCTGGGATTGTCGCCGCTGATGTTCTGGTTTGTTATACTGATGATTTACGCCGGGGTGGCCTCGGTCCTGCCGGTGCAGATATTGTTACAACCGCGAGATTATCTTTCGACCTATATTTTATTTGGCTCGTTGTCTTTGGGGATGCTGGCTCTGCTGTGGGTGCGTCCTGAATTGAATACCCCGGCCTTTTCCGGCTGGCAGTCCGAAGCTCAGGGACCGGTCTGGCCAATGTTGTTTGTGTTGGTGGCCTGCGGCGCGGTGTCGGGATTTCATTCACTGGTTGCCGGGGGGACGACCTCGAAGCAATTGTCGACGGAATCGCAGGGCCGTCCCATCGGCTACGGCGGAATGTTGACGGAAGGCGTGGTCGCCGTCATGACGGTGCTTCTGGTGGGAGGCGGTTTGTACTGGACCGCCCCCGTTGCCGGCGGCGTGGATATGAGCGTTCTCGGATTCCGGGAGACTTTGCAGTCGGGCGGTTGGATACTGGCTTACGGCAACGGTTTTGGAAATATTGTGCACCAGATGATTCCGGGCATCAGCTTGACTTTCGCGGCGATGATCGCCGTGCTGGCTTTGAATACCTTTGTTTTGACCACGCTGGATTCGGCGGCGCGCATCACCCGCTTCATCGTTCAGGAGTCGGTGGGGAAATCGGTTCTGCCTTTGCAAAATAAATACGTCGCGACGGCGGTGATTATTTTCGCGGCGTATTTGATCGGCTCCACAGAAGGCTGGCAGAAAATCTGGCCCATATTCGGCGCGACCAATCAACTGATCGCCGCCGTCGCCTTGTTTGTGATTTCAACCTATCTGATCGCAGTTAAAAAACCCGTCCGTTATGCCTTGATTCCTGCGGTGTTTATGTTGGCGACGACGCTTGGCGCCTTGGGCTGGCAGGCGTATCAGTTTTTCACGCAACCAGAACCGAACTGGATATTGGGGGTGACGGCCTTGACGCTGATAGGTCTGGCTCTTTTTGTCGGCAAAGAGGGAGTGCGTTCGCTACAGAGTAAGAATGATATGGGAGCCGCGCCCAGTATCGCCGAATGATTGGCGTCGCCTGGGCATGACAGTTTCTCTTGCAAAGGGATTGGAATTGCGCTCATATTGGTTTATGATGATGTTTTCCAGGCTAAATACCAAGGTTATAAAATGAAACTCAGCGAAATTCTTGCGCAAAGGGAAAAGAAAAGCGAAACGCCTAAAACGACAGCGGCGAAACCCGCCAAGCCGTCGAACAAGGTCATTAAAGTGATTCGCACACGCGAAACGCCCAATCCCAATGCATTGCAGTTTGTTTTGAACGCGCAGATTCTGGATGTGGGAAACAAGTCTTATTCGACTTTGTCGGAAAGCGAAAGCGACCCGATGGGCAAGGCAATTTTCGAACTGGAAGATATCCAGAACGTTTATGTCATGCAGAATTTTGTCACGGTCACCAAATCAGGCGCATCCTATTGGGGGCCGCTTAAAGACAAGGTATGGAAAACCATCGATCAGTGGGTTGAGGTTTATCCAGAAGAAGTGGTTGCTGAGAAGCTGGATGTGGATGTTGAAAATTTCATGAAGTTTTCAGTGGAAGATAAATTAAAAGCCGTGGAGATGGTGTTGAATCGCTCCATCCGTTCGAATCTGGCCAAGGATGGAGGCGGCGTGGAGTTGAAGGGGATTGATGGAAACACCGTCAAAATTCTCTACCAAGGCGCCTGCGGCAGTTGCCCCACCTCGACCACGGGAACGTTGAAGTACATACAGGATCAACTGCGCCAGCAGATCCATATGTCTCTGGAAGTCAAATCAGTTTAGATCACGACTCCTGATTGGGTCCCATGACCTGATTTCTGCCGTTATCTTTGGCTTGATAAAGATATTCGTCGGCGGTTTGAATGCAAGCGTCGAGGTTTTTGGTCTCGTCGTTGTACACCGACACCCCAAGACTCATTGTCACCTTGATGGTTTCATCGTCAAAATGAATGACGGCGTTTTCCACTTCTCTCCTCAAGGTTTCAGCCCGTTTCATCGCTCCATCGAGCGGGGTTTCGGTCAATAAGATTAGAAATTCCTCTCCGCCCCAGCGCGAAATCCAGTCGTTTTTTCTTGAATGCAGGTTCATGATGCGCGCGATTTCCTTCAAGACATGATCGCCCATCGCGTGACCGTAGTCGTCGTTGACGCGTTTGAAAAAATCAATGTCTCCCAGCAACAGGCAGAATGGCTGGCGGTTTCGCTGAAATCGCGCGATTTCCTCTTCGAGTTTTTCGTTCATGCCTCTTCGATTCAAGAGACCGGTGAGAGGGTCGCTATTCGATGCGCTTTTAATCTGCTCGATCAGTTTTTTAACTTTGATATGAGTCTTCGCGCGGGCTATGACGATTTCTCCCTGAAAGGGCTTCTGAATGAAATCCACGGCGCCAAGTGAAAATCCTTTGACCATATCTTCCGTGTCGGATTTCGCGCTGAGAAAAATGATCGGGATATCTGCCGTCAGTGGATTTTCCTTCAAGCGCTGGCAGGTCTCGAAGCCGTCAATGTCGGGCATCATGATATCCAGTAGAATCAGATCCGGTTGCACCTCGGGAGCGATTTTGAGCGTGACCGTTCCGGAGGGAGCGACAAAGACCGAGAAATTTTCGCTCTCCAGTATCTTTCTCAAAACATCGAGATTAACGTTCGAGTCGTCGACAATGAGAATTTTAGAAGTGTCAACAGGGGCGGTTAATTTATTTGAATCGTTCATCGTTGCGCCTAAATTGAGTCGGATGTGAACCGTTACGACTCGCTAACGTGTGTTTGCATACTTATGCGGAACCTGAAAACGCCTATTTTCAAGTTATTACATTTACAGCTTATACAGAAAAACGCCAAGGCGCAAGGGCTTGCCTATGCTGAATTTATCATTACTTATTGTTGATGAACAATCATAGCTATTTACCACAGCATTTTTTATATTTTTTAGAACTGCCACAGGGGCAGGGATCGTTGCGCCCCACTTTGCTTCCTTCTCGTTTGAAGGGTTTGCTGGATGTTTTTTGCGGGGTCTGAGTGTGTACCGGGTGCGAAGTGGCTTCGTCATAGAACCATTGCCCGCTTTTTTTGATGAAATGAGAATGTTCCCTCAGGTATTGCTTCTTGCCATCCTGAGTGAAGGTCGCGGTGAAGGCGACCTGTCCTTCAGCATCGTCGAATTGTCCCTTATCGACGCCGTTGATTTCCAGTCCCTGCCAAACCGTTTGCTCGCAGGATTGCTGATAGTCTTCCAGCGTTTTGGAGCCGCCTGAAGATGTTTTTACCAAATAGTCGTATCGTTTTTTAACGTAAGCGGAATAGCGCGAGCGCATTAAATCTTCCGCCGTGTCGGCGCGTCCTGTTCCGTTTACCAACGGCGCGCAACAGTCGGAGTAGGAGAAATTTGAACCGCAGGGGCAATCGTCCATTAAAAATTCCTGTTCTGGTGAAAAAAGATTTACGACAGAGGCGTCAGCGTCTTGTCGGTATCGGTGATTAAAATTTGCGTCTCAAGCCTTGTCATAAGAAGTTTAAGCGGTATCGCATCCAGTATTCTGAATTCAAACCTGGATGCGCAGGGTCAATTCTCCTGGACGGCCCGAAAGTGTATTTCATGATCGTCTATCAAAACCGTTTCCATTGGGAAATAGATGCGACGAAATGTGTTGCGGATTTCCCTTCTCAATGCAATGGCGCTTCCGGAATGTAAGGCAATCACGTCCATGCGTCCCGCTTCGAATTCAACTTCCTTGATTTCATGAAAATCCATTGCGGATACGATTTCAAAAATACCGTCCATTTCATTTTCTGAAAAGCCGAGAAACACGAGCCGAAATTCTTCCGGGCGACCGATCTCGTCGTTCCGTTTCGCGGCGCGAATCATGACGGCAGAAGCTTCGCGCGCCGTTTCCAGCGCGGCGGAGGCCAGGGTCTCATCAGCGTTGAGGGCGCTTTGGCTCCATGGAATTTCTGCGAATTTTTCCGTAATGGAGATCAGGCGTCCGGTTGGGACATCGAAAGTTTTGGCCCGGAGCGCGGCGAGCGCGCGATGTTTATTCGCGGAGTTGACTTCGATGTCAAACAAAACCAGATAGCGCGGCTCGTAATCCTGGGCGTGGTCCAGGAAAATCTGATCGGCTGTCAAGTTGTTGTGAGCGTTCAGGGATTGTTCGAATTTGGGGTAGTCTATGGCCGCCGCGTGGGAAAATCCGCTTTCCGCAAATGCTTTTATGATGGATTCGCGTACAGGTTCCACGAACTGGGTTGTCGCTTCTAAAACTCTGACTGGCGCGTGGAGAACCATGAATTTTGAT
The DNA here is from genome assembly GCA_015698305.1 of Candidatus Nitrohelix vancouverensis. NCBI lineage: Bacteria > Pseudomonadati > Nitrospinota > Nitrospinia > Nitrospinales > Nitrospinaceae > Candidatus Nitrohelix > Candidatus Nitrohelix vancouverensis. The sequence goes on along the minus strand of CP048620.1, from coordinate 3,066,210 downwards.
GGCTCAGTCTGAGCCACGATGGGGGAGGGTTCAGCCCTCTCGGCTTCGGCGCTTTGCTCACTTTGCGCTCCGTCACTGGTGTGAACATTTTCCAGGTTGGCAACTATATCGCCCTCTTGTGTCCAGGGCGTTTCCGCACAGCCTGCGAGGAGAGTCGCCCAAGCGAAGAAGAGGAGTCCTGACAGTCTCTTTGGGAATTTGGTTTCGGGCAGAGCGATCATTATGATAGATTGTGAAATCCTGCGGTTCGTAGGGTTCAATAGCTATAATTATCGGATAAATTACCGCTTAAAACAAGGGGATAGCTTGCTTCCAAGCTGGTGACGAAGTGTTCGAAGAGACATCGTTTGAGCAAATGGTTTTCCTTAACGAATGGATACAACTCTATGGATTCGATCTCCCTGTTGGGCTATGTGGCGGGCATGCTGACCACTCTGGCGTTTGTTCCCCAGGTCACCAAAACATGGAAGACTCGGTCCGCCGCCGACATTTCACTGACAATGTTTATTGTCTTTTGCGTTGGCGTGGCGTGTTGGTTGGTTTACGGAATCTTGATCCACTCCACTCCAATGATTCTGGCAAATGTGTTGACCTTGATCCTGGCGCTTTCGATTTTGGCGATGAAGTTAAAATTCAAATGATCGGGATGAGATTCGACTAGTGAAGGGAGGGGCGATTGGAATTTAAACTGATATCATTTTTCGGCTTCTGGACGTTTGCGGCTCTGGCCTGGGCGACTGGCGGACGTCGCGCTTTCAATTTTCGAACCTTTGCCGGGGCCGCTGGCCTGGCCTGGGTATTGGGCGCCATTGTTTTTATGTTTCCCGGTTCGCGTAGCGCGCTGAGCTGGTTGAACGACGCTCTGGTTGGATTGATCGTCGCTTCACAAAAAGGGGCCGTATTTTTGTTTGGCCCTCTGGCTTTGGGGCCGGGGCAGACCCTTCCCGATGGGACGCGCTCGGTCGGTTTCATTCTGGCGGTTCAGGTACTGCCGTCGGTGATCTTTTTTTCGGCCATCGTTGGCGCATTGTATTATTTGAAAGTGATGCAAGGGATTGTCGGTCTGTTTGCAAAACTGTTTTACAAATTCCTCGGCGTCTCCGGGGCGGAGTCTTTGGCGGCGGCTTCCAATATATTTGTCGGCGTCGAGTCTGGAATTGCGGTGCGGCCTTTTTTGAGAAGTATGACGCGCTCCGAATTGCTGATGATTCTGACCTGCATGATGGCGACCGTCGCCAGCACCGTGCTGGGTATCTATGTGATTGCCTTGAAGGATGTGATCCCCAATATCGCCGGTCATCTGGTATCTGCTTCCATCATTTCCATTCCCTGCGCCGCGGTCGCGGCGAAACTGTTTCTTCCCGAAGAGGATCGCCCGGAAACATTAGGCCGGATTCCCGAGGAGATTCGTTTTTCTGAACAGGACGCTGGAAAAACGGAGGGCGCGTCTAATTTGATGACGGCTCTGCTGGATGGCGGCGCGCAGGGAATGAAAATGGCGGTGGGCATTGCGACGGCCCTGATCGTGGCTCTGGGCGTTGAAGCGATCATTGATCTGGCTTTGACGGGATTGCCGAGCGTTTCGGGACAGGATCTTTCTCTGGAACGGATCATGGGCTGGCTGACGCTTCCCTTTGTCGCCTTGCTCGGCTTGAACCCGGAGGAATGGCAGGCGGCGGCTCGCATACTGGGGTCGCGCTTCATTGAAACCGAGGTGGCTTCTTATTTCAGTCTGGCCGCCTTGCAAGCTGGAGATGCCGCCTTGTCTCCGCGCTCGGTGATCATTCTCGCCTATTCCTTATGCGGTTTTGTTCATCTTGCGAGCTTCGGGATTTTTGTTGGAGGCCTCTCGGCATTGGTTCCCGAACGCATGAGGGAAATCTCCGTGCTGGGGATGAAGGCATTGTGGACGTCGTTTCTTGCTACGTTAATGACGGGGAGTATTGCCGGGGTATTTGTTTGAGGCGCGCTGGATCGAGGGGAGGGTGTTCAGGATTTTGCGATCTGCACTTCCATTAATATCGAGTCGTCGTTGACCTGAAACGGAATGATGAAATTTGAAGAGTCGTCTCCGTTGATGTCGAATTTATAATCCTCTCCCATCTTGGCTTCGGGCAAACCGAGTTGAAAGTCCAACTCCTGTTCGTCGACAGCCTCTGCGTTGACCAGACTCACGATCTCCTGAGTCAACCCGGATATCTTGGGTTTGACGATGCCGCCGATGATATTCGCCAACTCCTGAACCACGCCGCAGACCTGTTCGATATCCACTTCGCCAAAAATTCCTTCGTAAATCGAGCAGGCGACGTCTTTGGGGAAATACAGCGCGACATTGACCTGGGTGGAATGCGCGGGATCATTCAGATTGACGAGAGAACCAAAATAAAAACTTCCGTCCAGGCTATTGGTGGGTTTGCCCGCGACAGCGCTCACCATGTATTGTCCAAGAGATTCGATCGCGCTTTCCGAAAAGGCTGAAACAATTTTTGGGTCCACTTTAAGGTCGCTTTCTGTTGAAGAGGAAACAGAACTTTTTTCGCTGATGGCTTCTTCCTCTTTTGTGTCTGCTTCGAGCCCGAAAACTTCGTGAATTTTGCTCTGAAACGTTTTAAACGTGAATGGCTTGTTGATGTAGCCGTTGCACCCGGCGGGAGCAAATTGATCGACTATATTACTTTTAGTTTCAGCGGTGATGATCAGATGCCGAATGTTTTTTATAGCATCCGAGCTGTTTGTTCTGACCGCGATTGCAAGCTCGACCCCGTTCATGAATTTCATATGATAACCGGTGATCAGCAAATGGAAGTCGCTGAGTCCCAGCATCAGATTCGCCTGATTGCCGTCGGAAACCACCACGACATTCTCTGGAGTGAACCCCAGGGAGACGAGGTTGTTTTTGATGATCCGGGTCATCACCGACGAATTATCCGCGACCAGCGCTTGTTTGTCTGAAAAATGGTCTGGCATTAAATAATCCGTTCATTGGTGATCGTATTTTAAGATTACGATCATTGCCAATGTGAATTAAATCCGCTTGAATTAATCGCTATTCCTATTAGTATCACCGACGTTTTGGGCGTAGTCCAGAAAAATATTTCACTGGCGCTCAATGAGGCGAGCGTGGAGCCGGTTGAACGCAGATTGGCTCAGGGGGCGTCGTAGCCTTTGCAACCGTCGAAGACGGTATCGGTGGTGTCTACGTTCTGCAGATTGGCAGAGCTCAGGTCGGCGTTTTTGAAAACGGCCTCAGCCGCTTTAGAGCCGGAAAGGTCGGCTTTTTTCAGAATCGCGTCGGTCAGGTTGGCGTGTTCGAGATCGCAACGTCGCATATCCGCATCGCTCAGATCGGCTCGAACCAGAATCGTGCGGGTCAGTTTGGAGCCGCTCATTTGCGAACCCTGTAGCTGGGATTCCGTTAAATTGGTTTTACGCAGGTCGGCGCCTAATAAATAGGTGTTCTTCAGATTCGTGTTTTTAAGAGAGGCTTCCACGATGGTCGCCCGACTCAAATCCGTATTCTCAAGGTTGGCTTCATTGAGTTCAGCCCCGGACAAATTGGCTCCGCTGAGATCGGCGTTGTTCAAATTGACCTTGTCCATTTTGGCTTTGATCAAGCTGGCTCCCGAGAGATAAGCCCCTTCCATCTGAGCCTGAAATAATTTGATGCGTCCGAGATTGGCCCCGCGCAAATTGATATTCACCAGATTGGCTCCTGTCAAATCAGCGACGTTCAGGTCGGTTTCGCTGAGGTCGGAATTCTGCAAGCTGGTTCTGCGTAGAATGGCGCCGCCCAGTTTTGCATGGGAGAGGTCCACGTTGTGAACGGTCGCTTCCGATAAATCGGCGCTGGTCAGGTCGGCGCGCGGCATGCGAACGTCGGTCAAATCAGCGCCGCATAATTTCGCGCCCTTGAGCTGAGCGCGCATCAAATTGGCCGCTTTGAGATTGCATTCGAAAAAACCGGACATGCTCATCTTGGAATCGGTCAGAATCGCGGCGGATAAATCGGCGCCATTGAATTTGGAACGGGTGATATCGCAGTTTTCCATTTTTGCTCGAACCAGAATCGCTTTTGAAAAATCGCTTCGGGATAAATTGGTTTCCATGAGGTTCGCTTCGGTCAAGTTGGCCTGAGACCACTTGGAGCGTCGCAAATTGGCGTTTTCCATCGTAGCGTTTTGCGCGTCTACGTTGGATGCGTCGGCGTCCTGAAAATTGGCGTCTTCCATTGAGGCTTCTTTGAGAATGGCGCCATGCAGTCGAGCGGCTTCCAGATTGGCGTCGACCAATTTAGCTTTGGTCAGATCGCTGTTTTCCAGATTGGTTCCGGAAAGATCGGCTCCCTGTAAATTGCACTCGGATAGATTGGAACCGGACAGGCTGATTGTGAAGAAGTTGAGGCCGGACAGGTCGAGTCCTGACAGATCTTTTTCTTCAAGCGGCCCTAAAACAATTTCTTCGATTTCTGCGATGCCTTCCTCCGTAGTCGCCAGTTCGGAGCCAGTTTCCGACTCTTCTGAGGATTCAGATTCTTCGGAGGATTCTGAATCATCAGATTCTGAATCTTCAGAAGATGTTTCGTCTTCATCGTCCTCATCATCGTCGTCTTCTATATCGAAATCATCGTCTTCATCAACGAACTCGTCTTCCTCTTCCTGCATTTGAGCTTTCAAAGTTTCGGCATATTCATCCAATATGCTTTCGACTTCTTCCCGAGTCAGATCTGGCATCGCAACTTTCCTGATAAAGTGAACGGTCGCATTCCTTCTCAGGAGCGCTCCCGGAGTATGATATGAATTAAAAGGCCAAATGGAGAAAATATATCACAATGGAGGATAACGCAAGGAAGAATAAAAAATCGCTATTCTATATATATGGAATCGCGGGTTAAAGTTGTCTGGGCTGTGGCGCCGTCGAGGCTTGTGGAGCGAGTTGATTGGCTTCAAAATTCTGTGTTCGAGGCAATCATGACGGGCGTGACGGCGTTACCATTGGCTGATAAAGGGTATACTAATTCTATAGATCGTTTAGCTCCAGTTGTTCTCATTTGTAAATTTTGAATTTTAATCAAACGCCGGTGAACGGCGCAGGCTCCTATGGCGACAATTGGAAAACCTTTATTGATTTATGACGGCGATTGCGGATTTTGTTTGTTCTGGATCGAGCGTTGGGGGCATGTAACGGCGGATCGGGTGGACTACGCGCCGTATCAGGAAGTCGCTTCGCGGTTTCCGAACATCTCTCGGGAACAGTTTGAGAAGTCGGTGCAACTGGTGGAGCCGGATGGCTCGGTCTACGCTGGCGCCGAAGCCGTGTTTCGCGCTTTGTCGCATGCTCCGGGCGCCTTGGCGAAGTGGCCGCTGGGTTGTTATCGAAAGCTCCCTGGAGCCTCCCGGGTCTGCGAAGCGGTTTATCGAGCCGTCGCCAATCGCCGTATGGAACTGGGGGCGATACAGCGCTGGTGTGGTTCTGCGCAGGAGGAATACCTTCTGGCGCGACGTCTGATTCTGGTCTTGCTGGCCTGCATCTATTTTATTGCTTTCGGTTCTTTGGCTTTGCAGGCGACAGGTTTGCTGGGCAGTCAGGGGATTCTCCCGCTTGAGTCCACCTTGCAGGCGTTTGCGGAACGCGGAGGCGAGGATCGCTTGTGGCGTTATCCTACGCTCTTCTGGATCAACTCCAGCGATGCCTTTCTGATGGGCGTTTGTTTCGCGGGGATGGCTCTGGCGCTTCTGGCGGCGCTTGGCGCGGTTCCAATGCTCGTTTTTTTTCTGCTATGGTTTTTGTATCTGTCGATCGTGCAGGTGGGCGGCATTTTTATGGGCTACCAGTGGGATACCTTGTTGCTGGAAGCCGGCGTCATTGCGATTCTGCTATCTCCACTTCAATGGTGGATGGCGGCGAGGGCGCGAACGGAGCCGTCGATCCTTGCGATCTGGTTATGTCGCTTGCTGTTGTTCAAAGTCATGTTTTCTTCCGGCTGGGTGAAGGCGTTTGGGGGAGACTCTAACTGGACTGAATTGCGCGCCTTGAATTTTCATTATGAGACCCAGCCCTTGCCGACCTGGCTTGGATGGTATGCGCATCAATTGCCGACCTCGATTCAACAGGTCTCAGTCTTTGTCGTTTTTCTGATACAGTTGGCGGTTCCCTTTCTTATCTTTGGATCTCGAAAATGCCGCGTCATCGCCTTCTTTGCCTTCTTGTTTCTGCAAACCCTGATTCTCTTGACGGGGAACTACTGCTTCTTCAACGCGCTGACTTTGACGCTCTGCATTTCCTTGCTGGACGATGATACCTTGAAGCGATGGGCGCCTGTGTTTTTTAACAGGCGAGGGGCGACGTTGTTGCCAAAGCCATTGCCCTTAATTCATCGAACGCTCATTGCGTGTTTTGCGATGATCTGGCTGGTTTTAACGATATGGACGCAGACGGTTCCCATGATCGACCGGTCCTACAAGCCGTCGGGTTTGATTGCGCAGGCGAATCGCTGGGTGAGTCCTTTTCATTCGATCAACTCTTATGGTTTGTTTGCCTGGATGACGACCCTGCGTCGGGAGATCGTGATACAGGGGAGTCGCGATGGAAAAGAATGGCTGGATTATACTTTCAAGTGGAAGCCGGGAGCGCTCGACGAGGCGCCGCGTTTTGTCGCTCCGCATCAACCGCGTCTGGATTGGCAGATGTGGTTCGCCGCTCTCGGAAATTACAAAAGAAATTTCTGGTTGTTGCGGATGATGGATCAAATGCTTAAAGGTTCGCAACCGGTTCTGGGCCTGTTTGCGGACAATCCTTTTCCAGAGCGTCCGCCGCGTTATTTGCGCGCGGTTTTATTCGATTACAAATTCACGGATTGGGAAACAAAAAGCCGGGAAGGCAAGTGGTGGAAGAGAGAGCGTCTGGGTTTGTACGCTCCCGTTCTGGAATCCCGCGACCGTGATTAAGGAATCACCTTTCCTGGCTGAAACTGATGAGCGCCAGCCCGATCATGGCCAGTCCGCAAAAGGCGTAGATGTACAGGCCGGTGGAATGCCCCAGCATATCGACAAGCGTTTCCCGGTTGAAAACGAAGCCCCAGTAAAATGCGAAACAAAAAGAAACCAGCAATCCCAGTTTGTGTCTCCCCAACATCAAACAAATTGAAGAAACCACAACGAACAGAATGACCTGCCCCAAGGGAATTGAAAATTCCGAACTGTTCAAGAAAGATGAGAATGTGGTGGGTTCCATATATTCATCCGGGTCGTTGAATCATTTGCAGAGAACGCCTTCCATTTCTTCATTCATGTTAACGATTTATCTATATTTTTCAAATATTTTTATGGGATTCCCGGTTGTCACGGCATTGCTCTGTACGGCGCCTTTTTTTTAAGCGCTGGCAGATACTTTGCGATTTTTTGCGGCGCCGCAAGCGTTCCTTTCCTCTCTCCGTTCACCCTCAATATCACCCTTCCTCACTGTTTAAAGGCTTTTCCGCGTCTGGCACAGAAATTGTAATCCCTGTTTGTATTACTTGCAGACTCACCACTGAATACGAGGATGACTTCACATGAATGCGATTGAGAAAATAAAATCAGAGAAAGATGGATTGCTCATAAAAGAAGATATCAAAGCGTTTGCGGAAAAGGGCTGGGAGTCGATCAGCGAGGCGGATGTTCAACGTTTGAAATGGTATGGATTGTTTCTGCGCAAACCAACGCCGGGTTACTTCATGCTTCGTGTTCGCATTCCGAACGGAAAATCATTTTCTCATCAGATCAAGGCTCTGACCCAGATTGCGCGGTGTTACGGGAATGGAGAGATCGACGTCACCACGCGTCAGCAATTGCAGATACGACATTTGGAAATTGAAAACGTGCCGCATGTTTTCGAAATCCTTGAAGCGGTGGGTCTCACTTCAGCGCAAACCGGGATGGACAACGTGCGCAACATCATGGGTTGCGCGGTTGCCGGATTGAATCCCAAGGAAGCGATGGACGCTTCATGGATCGTGTCGGCGTTGAACGACCATTTGTTGGGAAATCCGGAGTACAGCAATCTGCCAAGGAAATTCAATATCGCGATCACGGGATGCACCGAAAATTGTTTGCACACGGAGACGCAGGATCTGGGGCTGATTCCAGCCGTCAGTCCGGACGGGACGGAGACGCAGGGTTTCAATATCATCGTCGGCGGAAAACTGGGGTCGGGCGGATACCGGATCGCGACGCCTTTGAATGTATTTGTAACGCCGGAAGAGGCGGTGGAGACTTGTTTGGGAATCATCGCTCTGTTCCGCGATCACGGCTCGCGCGAAATCCGTACGCAGAACCGACTGGCGTTCTTGATTGAGGAATGGGGCGAGGAAAAATTCCGCGAGGCCCTGACTTTGCGCTTGGGTCGCGAGTTGAGCGTCGCCGGGGTCGATCAGCGCGAGTTGGCACGTTCCGAGCATATTGGAATTTATCGGCAAAAACAGAGCACGATGAATTATGTCGGCTTGAAGATCATGGTCGGTCGCATTCAGGCGGAGAAGCTGGAGGGGCTGGCGGATCTTTCGGAAAAATACGGGTCGGGTGAAATTCGTTTCACGGCGGGTCAGTCCTTGATTCTGACAAATATCTCAGACAAGAAGCTGGGCGATTTTTTGGAAGAGCCGTTGTTGAAAGAATTTCTTTATTATCCTTCCGGCGTTTCCTCCGATCTGGTGAGTTGCGTGGGGAGCGATTACTGCCACATGGCGACCATCGAAACCAAGTCCCGCGCTCTGCAAACGGCGAAGCGTCTGGAGGCCAAGCTGGGAAAGAGCGATCCCATTTCCATGCACTGGTCCGGGTGCCCGGCGGGTTGCGGCAATCACCTGGTGGCGGACGTCGGCTTGCTCGGCAAGAAGGCGCGCGTCGGCGGCGTCGTTGTGGATGCTGTCGATATTTTCATGGGTGGTAGAGCGGGACCGCACCCGAAGCTGGCCGTTAAAATGATGGAGAATGTTCCCTGCGATATTCTTCCTGAGGTGCTGGCTCATATCATTCCCTATCACACCCGCGAAAAGATGCACCCGGTGAAGAAGGGCAAACGTGGAGCGAAGAGTCGGGCGCGGGGAGCAACGTTGGTTAAGGATACGATAGCGAAGAAACCGCTGAATGCGCCTTTGGCGATGGAGGGATGACATGTATACAGAAGAGATACAAGCTATGTCGAACGCCGCTGAAAACAAAGTGGTTTTCATGAATCGCTCGCCAATGGGATATTTTCTATTGTCGGCCTTGGCGGGCGTATATCTTGGTTTTGGCATCGTGCTGATATTTTCAATCGGCGGGCCGGTGGCGCAGTCTTCGTTTCAGCCCTTCTTGAAATTATTGATGGGCGCTTCGTTTGGCGTGGCGCTCAGTCTGGTCGTGTTTGCCGGGGCTGAATTGTTCACGGGAAACAATATGGTGTTTGCCGTGGGGCGCCTGAGTCGCCAAATGGGTTACGTTACTATCGTGAAATTATTTGCGATCTGCTTCGTCGGCAATCTGGCAGGCTCGCTCTTGCTGGCCTGGCTGGTTGCGGAAAGCGGCGTTTTGGGTTCTTCGACTCGGGATTTGCTGGCGACCGTTGCGGCGGGGAAGATGGGATTGGGCGTTAAGGAAGCGTTTCTTCGCGGCGTGTTGTGCAACTGGCTGGTGTGCCTCGCCGTTTGGATTGCGGCTCGCACGAAAAGCGAAACTGCGCGACTGGTCATGATTTTCTGGTGCCTGTTCGCTTTCATTGGAAGCGGGTTTGAGCATAGCATCGCCAATCAATCTCTGTTGGGTCTGGCGCTGATGTTGCCGCATGGGCCGGAGGTTTCAATAATGGGTTTTGTTTACAATCAGATTCTGGTTACGGCGGGTAACCTTGTTGGCGGCGGCATCATGGTGGGCGCGGTCTACTGGTTCGCGTCGCAGGAATCGAAAAAGGCCGACGAGGAGAATGAAGTTGTTTCCGCCAGTTTGTATGATGCCAACTCTTTGAATGAGATCAGGGTTCTGCCCGTGCGGGAACGATGAGATTGCGCCCGGCCTGCTTGGCGGCGTATAAATTTTGATCGGCAACCTTGATGCATTCACTCATGGACTGACCGGATTGAAAGAGGCTCACCCCCAGACTGAGCGTGACTTTTATTTTAGCGTCGTCTTTTTCAAACTGAGTTTCTTCAATGGTGGCTCTGAACTTTTCGGCGACGGCGAGGGCGCCCTTCATTTCCGTTCCGGTCAGGAGCGCGAGAAACTCTTCGCCTCCCCAGCGAAAAATCATATCGGTGCGTCTCGCATTCTCCTTCAGAATGCGGGCCGATTCCGCCAGCACATAGTCGCCAGCGTCGTGACCGAAGCTGTCGTTGATCTCCTTGAAATGATCGAGGTCGCATAAAATGACGCAGAATGGAATTTTTGCCCGGTCGAATCGCGCCATTTCATATTGGAATCTTTCGTCGCAACTTCTTCGGTTCAATAATTTTGTGAGCGGGTCGGTGAGCGAGAGTTTTTTTAATTCCTCGTTGGACTCTTCGAGTTCTTTGTTGCGCTCAAGGATTTTGTTTTCGAGTTTAACGTTCGCTTCATTCAATTCCTTGTTGAGTATTCGAAGACGCTCCCGATCCTGAGCCAGTTCTTCTTGCAGAACAATCCTTCGTTTCAATTCATCCTTGAGGTTTTCAGAAAGACTGCCCGCCCATCCCGCCAGAATCAGGAAGCCGCCCCACAGAGTCAGATCGATATTCAGTTCGAACTGATCTTTGAAAATCAGATAAGCGGATTTGTTCGCGAGTATGAAAATCCAGATCAACAGAACGGTGAAGAATGCGTAAAGAATAGCGAGGCGTTTGCCGAGCAAGTACCCGGTGATCATGATGGGAAGATAGTAAAAATTGAGAATGGAAATTTTGAAGGGGACAAACAGGTGAATCCAGGTGGCTGAGAACATAATCAGCGCCAGGATAAGGCCTTCGGCATTTTTTAAAATGTAGTCTTTTAAAACCGTCATTTCCCTCGCGCCAAATTCTTGTGATCGGATGCTTGAATGTGTATCTTATGAAAAAACAGGCTAAATGGCTAGGAAATTAAGGGTGAATGTTACTTTGTTTCTCAGGACGGTGCATCTGTCGCAGGCGTCTGTGCGGAACTGTTATCAGCGAGCGAGGACAAGGGAGCGATTCTTTTTGAAGGATTCGATCCTGCGCTTTTTAGGTTGCCATTCATGCCCACAGGGTTCATATTTTTTTTATGGACCCGGAAAAAGTCAATTATCACTATTGCGATGATTTACCCACCCGACCGGAAACTGAAGGCGCAAGAATTCTGGTGACCGGGGCCAACGGCTATGTCGCGCATCGTTTGATTCCTGAATTGATCTTTCGCGGTTACCGGGTTCGTTGCATGTTCCGCAGTCGCGGAAATCCCGCCATACTGAATCATCCCCGTATTGAAAATGTCTATGCGGATTGTCTGGATAGTGAATCCTTGCGCCCGGCTATGGAAGGCGTGGATGCCGCTTATTACCTGATTCACAGCATGCGCGGTAAGAAAAAGGATTTTATCGGGAACGATCAACGTAGCGCGCAGAATTTTGTTGAAGTTGCTAAGGAGAGCGGCGTAAAAAAAATCATCTATCTCGGCGGTCTCGGCGAGTTGAGCGGCGGGATGTCGCAACATCTGAAAAGCCGCAAGCAGGTCGGCGACATACTTGCCAAAGGCAATATGACCGTGATTCGATTGCGGGCGGCGATCATTCTGGGCACGGGGAGCGCGTCCTATGAATTACTCAAGTCGCTGGTAGTGAATCATCGATTGATTCCATTCATTCGAGAGTTCAATTCCTGGTGCCAGCCGATTGCGATTCGCGATGTGATCAAGTATCTCGTCGGCGTTCTTGAGGTTCCCGATTTGACTTCGCGTATCTATCAGATCGGCGGGCGGGACAAGTTACTGTACAAAGATCTCATTTTACAGTTTGCGCGCATTCTGGGAAAGCGCGTGCGATTTGTCGATGTGTCCTGGGTTCCCTTGCCTGTTGAATGGTTGTGCCGTTTGTACGCTTGCTGGTTGCATATTTTCACCGCGATCCCCATTAATATCACTTCATTATTATTGAGCAGTTTGAAGACGGATGTGGTCTGCCATGAACAGGACATACGTACGGTTTTGCCGTTCACGCCGCTGGATTTCAACACCGCCGTGGTCTGGGCGCAGGAGAAGGAACAGCAGTTTCGCGTGTTCTCGCACTGGACAGACGTTCCCCCGGATCGTATGAGCGATTTGTTGCCGCTCTGCGAATTCGAATCGGCAAATTTTGTGACGGATCAGCATCATAGAGTCATCCCGGCGCCGGCGTCCAAAGTATTTGAGTTGGTGTGTCGCATTGGCGGAAAACACGGTTGGGCGCACGCCAATCTGCTTTGGGAAATTCGCGGATGGATCGACCGATCCATCGGCGGGGTGGGTTTGCAACGCGGCAGACGAGATGAAAATCAGTTGCGTTTGGGCGATTCGGTGGACTTCTGGCGGGTGGAAAAACTGACTCCGGATCGAGAGCTGTTGTTACGGGCGGAGATGATTTCTCCGGGGCTGTCCTGGCTCCAGTTTCAGTTGGAACCGCTGAACGAAATGGAGACGCGTCTTGTTCTCACCGCGCATTTCATTCCCAAACCCTTTTGGGGACAACTTTACTGGACGACCTTGTCAAAGTTTCACACCTACATTTTCGAGGGCATGCTTCAGCATTTTCACCGTCAAGCCACTGAAGAAACGGGGGGCATTGTGCAAATCCGGGCGCTATGATATGCTAAATTATTCCCATCGTTTAGGGGATGGAACCCATTTGATACATTATTAATCACCCTTTCTGTTGTTGGCTATTAATGAAAAAAGTATTTTTTCTTCTGTTGCTTGTACTGATTCTGGCCGCATGTAAACCGCCGAAACTGGCTAAAAAACTGCCCCCCATGTTTTTGATCGGTCACACGATGGAAACGGGGCTTGAACCGTCCTTCATTATTTCTGAAGATTTTGATATGGACGGCAATCTGGATTTGATCGCCACCAATAGCGGCGACCATACCTTTTCCTATTATAAGGGGATTGGCGACGGCACATTCAAAGACCAGATCGTATTCAACACGGGGAAAGACCCCATTTGCGTTGCGGCGGGTTTGTTCAACGCAGACGCTTTTCTAGATCTTGCGGTATTGAATTACGCAGACCAGACGGTGCGCATATTCCTCAATACGAAATCGGGAAGTTTTAGAGACACAGGCGTTTTCCTGCACCCGGGAAAGATTCCGATCAATCTGGCCGCGGCGGATTTCAACCACGATGGTATGGACGATCTGGTCGTTACCATGCGCTATCACAAAGTGGAAGTCATGTTAGCCAAAGGCAACGGAAAATTCACGGATCCCGTGGGAATTGCGGTGAAGGGACAGCCGACCGGACTGGTTACGGGCGATTATAATCACGATAAGAAAACAGACGTTGCGGTGGCTCTGGCGGGTTCTGGCAATACCGGAGTGCAGATTCTCTGGGGCAAAGACGATGGAACTTTCGAGCCGTCTGAATTATTTAAGGGAGGCGGCCAACCTTTGACGATCGTCAATATCGATGCCAACGGCGATGGCTTGGTCGACTTTGTAACGTCGAGCAACGTTCTCCATGCGATGACCGCGATTTTGAACAAGGGCGACAAGTCGTTTGAAGCTCTGCGTGATTTTGCTTCGGGAACGTTTCCAAAATTTGTCGCGGCGGCTGATTTTACCGGGGATGGTTTGACGGACATCGCTGTCAGCAATTCAACCGATGATGCGATCACCGTCTCTGTTGGAAATGGCGATGGAACGTTCACATATCCTCCGATCTACCATCGCGTCGACGAATATCCTCAGGGAATGGTGGTTGGAGATTTCAATAAGGACGGTTTGATCGATATCGCCGTGACCTGTCGGGATAAACGTATCATCGATATTCTGTTGAAAAAGAATATGGTCAACCCCAAGCCGCATTACCCTGATAAAGAAAAAAAGACGGCCTGAGCGTTACAGCAGGGTTTTGATATCGCCTTCGGGGAAGACGGCGACGATGGATTTGGCTTTGAGTTGTTTGGCGACGTCGAATACATTTTTGTATCCCGCAAGATGGTTGTTGGCGGCGGGAATCATCAAAATATCGTAGTGGCGTTCGCAGAGGATGGTTTGCAATTCCTCTGAAAAGCATTCGGGCGAGAAGAAACCGGCGCCATAGGAGTACAGCTGGCCCAGCCCCTTTTGTTTTTTGAAATGCTCGAGTATTTCATCCTGAGCGAGTAAATCTGGCGCGACGTTGCGAAAAGCGACCAGCGCTTCGAGCGCCAGAGACACAAACCAGGGGCGGGCGCTTCGCAGAACAAGAACGCGCGCGTCCTCTGGAATTCCCTCAAAACTTTTCTGCGCGGTTCGTAAAAACGCTTTCGAATTGAATTCCGCTTTTCCTTGATCGAATGCGGCAAGCGCTTTGCCGCGGTTCTCCATGATAGCCGTAGACGAATAGCCGGGATAGGTCACAGCGACATGTCTGCCGCCGTCAAATTCTTCCCACTCCAGATCTGAAGTGAGTTCTCCGTTTTCAACGCAGGAATTGTAGAAGTCGGTTCCCGGTTGCGGCGTGTTGATCGAGACCTGCACTTCCTGCAAGAGACCTCGTGAAGCCAGATCGTAAATCAGGTCGACGGTTTTCTTGTCTTCATCGTTACTGGAACCGAGTCCGCCGATGCTGAAGGTTCCATACACAGTCATGTCGATTTCTTTGCAAAAATTCAGAATGGTTTTGAGCTTGTTCAGATCGTGTTTTTTCCCGAGAGTCATTTTCTCGGCGACCTGATCGCTCCCCGTTTCAACCCCGATCCTTACCTTGTAATATCCGGCGGCGCGCATCTCCTCCAGAGCTTCTTCATCCAGCGAGGCGTATTCGCACATCGCTTCATAATGTAAATTGTCCAGACCCGCCTCGCGAATTCCGCGCGCCAGGGCGATGTTGAAGGATTTTTTGATATTGTGGACTTCTTCGTCGAAGAAGACGCCTTCCATTTCGGGATATTTTTCCTTCAGGTTGCGGATTTCATCGACAACGTTGTCGACTTGTCGAGGGCGCCAGTTGAGTTCGTCGTAATACAGGGTCGCCGCCGCGCAGAAATTGCAACGGCGCGGGCATCCACGTGAGGCGTACATTTGCACCTGACGGTAGCGACAGTTAGGCTCGTGATAATCGATGCGTCGCACGTCGTCGTCTTCAGGGAAGGGCAGGCGGTTGATGTCGATCAATTCTCCCCGGTCATTGGGATAAACGCCGGGAATGCTTGCGGGGCTTTTCCCTTGAATCAAATCAAGCGCGGCGAATTCGTATTCGCCGATCAATACATAATCGGCGGTTTGCAGTACGGTTTTCGGGTCGGCCATCGGGTGTTGTCCGGTGAAGATCAGGCGCGTTCCAAAGGCATCCTTCGCCGCTTTGGCCAGGCGCAGGTCTTCGCGCAGGGTGCGGGTGGAGCTTTCCATGATCAACCAGTCCGGTTGCAGCGCTTCGAGTTGCTTGAAGTAGGCGTCGAAATCCCAGCCGTTCAGCGCGCCGTCCATGAATTTGACTTCATGATCGGTCTCGCGTTTCAGTAGGGAGGAGGTGTAAGCCAATTGCCAGGGATAGTAGCCGCAATTGGTGAAGTTCTTCACGCCCAGCGACCAGCGCGAGGGCACGTGCACCATGTGAAAGCCGTTGCTATCGACTCCGACTGAATTGGCGACGACGATTTTCATAAGGCGTGTTTTTTCTCGGGCGCGGGGTAGATTTTTCTAAGGCCCCATTCAACGATCAGGCCCAGGGTGATGGCTGAAAACAGAAGGACCGTTGCCAGGGCGTTTGCGGCGGAAATCAGAATGGTGGATTTTTCGGAAACGATTTTGCTCAGCAAAACGCAACCGTCGATGTTTTGAAAGGTCAATCGGGAATTGTAGCCGCGA
The DNA here is from genome assembly GCA_015698305.1 of Candidatus Nitrohelix vancouverensis. Lineage (NCBI taxonomy): Bacteria > Pseudomonadati > Nitrospinota > Nitrospinia > Nitrospinales > Nitrospinaceae > Candidatus Nitrohelix > Candidatus Nitrohelix vancouverensis. Next base: position 3,050,228 of record CP048620.1, on the reverse strand, counting down.
ATGGCCTTGGGCTTGATCGCCCAGGCGATCAGGTCGATATTGGAGTAGCCCATGCCATGTTCAATATTGTAAAGAGAAACGGCGATGTCGAATTTCTTGCGACGCAGTTGACGAAACTGTTTCATGCCGAGAGCGCAGAGCGTCATTCGACCCTTCACGTCGAGCGTGACGACTTCGTCCACCAAAGGGTGGGTTTCTTCAGACGCGGATGCGGCCTGCGGACTGAGCAGGCTGATGCGACTGTCTGGAAATTCTTTTTTGAGCGCTTCCAAAGTTGCGTTCAGAATCCGGGTTGCGGATCGAATGACCAGAATACGTTTGACTTCGGCAGGCTCGCTCATCGTAAATGCGCGCGTCCGCAATCCCCAGGGTTTTCCAGATCGAAGACCTTGCCTTCAACGTTCACTGCCAGAATTTTTTTAACGCCGATCTGTTTGGCGATGGCTTTCACCTCTGAATACCCGTTGCCGGAAATATTATTGTAGGGGATGACGCCAAAGGCAAAGGAACGCTCTTTGAGCGAATTCAGTAGAGGTTCCGGGAAGAGCGCATGGTTGAAATGGCTGTCTCCATAGAAATGGACCTCATTGAGATTGGGATTCTGTTTCAGTTCGGCGCTGACCGATTCCTGACCTATGGCGGTGATGGGTTGCCCAAACCGCTCGCGCAGGGAATGCACAATGTCGTTGAATTGCTTCATGCGCGAACTTCGGAAAATCAGAATGTCGCCCTTGGAATCCAGATTCATTGCGGAAAAATTATCCTGCGCCGTTTCGGAGTAACGCATGTTGAAGCCGAGTTCGTAAAGGCTCTCCGCCGCGCGAAAATTTTCCATGACTTTTTCAGCGGGATACTCCGGGTTTTCGACCACGCAATGGTTGCCGCCGTCGAAATGTTTCCAGTCGAGATCGCGCAGAAATCCTTTTTCGCGCATGCGATTATAGAATGGCGTTCCCGGTTGCGGCGTGCTGATGGATAATTGAAAGCGCCAGAGCAATTGGTTTTCGACGAGATCTCGGATCAGGTGAAGCGTTTTCTTGTCGCATTCATCGGTGGAGCCTTCGCCGCCAAAGGTGAAGGTTCCGTAGAATTTGAGACCGATTTTGGTTCCATATTCCATCAGGCGACGCAGTTTGCTGGTGTTGAATTTTTTCATCAGATCCATACCGCGCGCGGCGTGTTCGCCCGCCGTTTCGATACCAAGGCGAACCATGTAATAACCCGCCGATTTCATGTTGTCGAGAACCTCTTCGTCCATCGGCCATTGGCCGCACATGACGTCGTATTTCAGGTCGGCGAGACCGTTGTCGCGAATGGCCTTGGTAAGATCGAGGATGTATTTTTTACTGCCGTTATGGACTTCTTCGTCGAAGAAAATGCCTTCCATCTGCGGGTATTTGGCGCGCAGGGTCTGTAGCTCATAGATCACGTTTTCGGGACTGCGCGGTCTCCAGTTGGGGCGTTGATAGGAGATATTGCCGCATACGCAGAAGCTGCATGACAGTGGGCATCCACGAGAAGCGTAGGCCTGAATTTCCAGATATTCGCTGGAAGGTTCGCCGGGCATGCCGTAGCGCAAACGCGAAACGTCGTCGTCTTCCGGGAGCGGCAAATCGTTGACGTCCAGCGGCGGTCGTATATTTGTATTGGGGTACAATCCCTGAATATCGTTGGGATCTTTATTCTGAAGAATGTCGCGCACCACGTGTTCGTATTCGCGCAGAACGACATAATCCGCGTATTCGCTCACCTCTTCCGGGAAGGTGGTGGCGTGCGGGCCGCAAATAATGAACTTGGTGCCAAAGCGTTTTTTCAACTCCTTGGCGAAGCGACTGTCTGCCGCTATTGTGCGGGTGGCGCTGTCCATGACAAGGAAATCGGGTTCCATCTCCGAAACTTTGTCGACAAAAGCGTTGTGGTCCAGTTTGTCCAGACAACCGTCGAAAAAACGAACTTCGTGGTCGGTGTCTCTTTTTAAGATGGATGAGCAATAAGCCAACTGCCAGGGGTAATAGGTAAAAATATTCAGGTCTTTCGAACTGTTGGTCCAGCGGCTGGGAGAATGGATCATTGCGTAGCCATCGGCGTCGATCCCTACCGAATTGCAAACGGCGACTTTCATGAAATGTCTCTTGATAAAAGTTGTAGTTTAATACTTTTCGGATTTCATGGCGTAACCCTGAGAGGGGAGAAAAGGAACCAGTCCGGAAAAGAACTGGAAGGCCCCGGGTGGGTTGGCGCCGAAACTCGACGCAGGCGGAACAAGGTTCCCCTACGGCGAACCTCCGAAAAGAGTCTAATGTCCCTATCGGAGTAAATCAAATAAAACTTTACGTTTAATAGGGATCGCCGGGCGAGTTCGAATCGGGCGGGTTTGTGGCTTGACTTCTTTTCTTCAAGTTGTAAAGATATTCGATTGATTTGGGACGTCAGTTGCGCGGCCCGCCAGAGGTTTTTTTTATTTAAAGCGGTTGATAATATGGATTTTTTTGAAATATGAATGATGAGAGTCAGGCAAACGAAGTGAAAGAGGAAAAAACCGGATTTTTTTCGCGTCTCAAGAAGGGTTTGATGAAGACGCGCCAATCCATGGCTGGCGGCCTGGGTTCCATTTTGGGACGCAAAGGCGATGTCGGACCGGAATTGATGACGGAACTGGAGGAAGCTCTGCTGAGCGCCGATGTGGGAATGGCGGCGACGGAGTTCATTCTTGCCGAGTTGCGCAAGGAGATCAAGGCGAACAATGTGCGCGAACGTCCGGAAGCGGTGGATTTGTTAAAGAAAATTCTGGTGGGCATTCTGGAAGCCAATCAGGGAACCATAGAATTCAAGGACGACGGTCCGTTGATTGTGTTGATGGTGGGAGTCAACGGTTCAGGGAAAACGACGACGATCGGCAAGCTCGGCTCCTATTGGAAAAATCAGGGCAAAAAGGTTCTCATGGCCGCTGGCGATACCTTTCGCGCCGCCGCTATTGAACAATTGCAGGAATGGGCGCGTCGCTCGGACATTCCCTGCGTGCATCAGAAAAGCGGGGCCGATCCTTCGGCGGTGGCTTACGACGGCGTTCAGGCGGCGGTGGGGCGCAATGTGGATGTGGCCCTGATCGATACGGCGGGACGTTTGCAAACCAATACCAATCTGATGGCGGAGTTGCAGAAGGTGACGCGGGTCATCAAGAAAGTGGCGCCCAGCGCGCCGGATCAGATTTTTCTGGTGCTGGATTCCTCGATCGGACAGAACAGCATTTCACAGGCGCGATTATTTCATGAAGCGCTTGGCGTGACGGGTCTGGTGATGACGAAACTGGACGGAGCGGGCAAGGGCGGCGTCTTGTTTTATCTGGCTCGCGAATTGAAATTGCCCGTGTATTTCATCGGCGTGGGCGAACAGGCGGCGGACTTGCAACCTTTCAATCCGACTGAATTTGTCAACGCCCTGCTGGCAGAAGATGCGTGAATCAGGGCGCGTCTGAAAAGGCGATGCGGAAACCGAATATGTAATGCCGCTTATCGGGTTTGGAGCGGTAGCGCGTGTGAGCCTGAATATGGCTGATTAAATTTGCCTGAGAACCTCCCCTTCTGACTTTGAAGACGCCGGAAGGCGGCCCCTTCGGGTTGTCCTTCGGACTTTTTTTGTACCAGCCGAAATCGTACCAGTCTTCCGTCCATTCCCAGACATTGCCCGCCATATCGTAAAGACCCCAGGGATTGGGACGCTTCTGTCCGACCGGGTGGGTCTGGTAGTCGGAGTTGCCAAAATACCAGCAGAAGTCCTCGCTCATTTCTTCCCCCCAGAAAAATCGCGTATCGCCTCCGGCGCGGGCGGCGCGCTCCCATTCCGCTTCCGTTGGCAAACGGTAACGATCGGTATTTTCCTTCTCATTCAATCGACGGATAAATTCTTTGGCGTCGTTCCAGGAAACCCGTTCGACCGGTCTCTCGTCGCCCTTGAAGCGGGAACGGTTTTCTTCCATGAGCAAATCCCATTGGCGCTGGGTGGTTTCATGCGTGGCGAGAAAAAATGAATCGACGCAGACTTCATGCTTCGGGACTTCAAATTTGAACCCCTTGTCGGTTCCCATTTGAAAGCATCCGCCTGGAATTTTAACGAACTGGATATTGCTGAATGGAGATTTCGCGGTCTCAAGCGCCTCCATAGTTTGCGCCTGCGCCAGACTGAGTTGAACGCTGGCTAAAAGAATGAGGATTGTGCGAAGAGCAAGCATGAGAAAATGACTGATGGCGGCGTTGATAAATTCGACTTGAATGCATTTTTAACGCGTATACTATATAGGAAATCAATCCGCAACGCACCCTTGCGATTGTCAAGTTGCCTCATTCATTGAAAGCCTTTGCGACTGGAATTGATGTGGAAACTGAAAAAAAAGACCACCTGATCAATCACGAGTATCAGACCTTGCACGAGGTGGTCAAAGCTCTCAATCAACCCGGCGATATCAAATCCATCCTCGAGAGCGCTCTGCGCGCGATCACGCAATTTGAAGAGATCAAGGTTCAGCGGAAGGCGGGAATTTTTCTGGCTGATGAGGCCGGAAAGGTTCTCAATCTCTTTGCTGTCATAGGCGACTTGTCCGAAGAGTTTATGGAGAAAGAGAAAGTGGTTCCCTACGGCAGTTGCTTGTGCGGCAGAGCGGCAGAGTCCGGGGAATTGCTGATGAGCGAATCCTGTTTCACCGACCCGCGACATGAACGAACCTTCACGGACATGACGGCGCACGGACATTATATCGTGCCAATGAAATTACACGACCGTCTGGTCGGAATCATGTTTTTGTACACGAACACCGAGCCGAGCTGGTACAAGCACAGTCAGGAAGTTTTGCTTTCCATAGGAGGGCTGATGGCGCATGCGGTTCAGTCGAGGCAGGAGTCTCGGGAACTGGAAGATTATAAGAACCGTCTGGTGGAGATGGTTCATGCGCAGACAAAAAGTCTGGTAACGGCCAATCGCGATCTTGAACAGAAAATCGAAGAGAAGACGCGGCTATCGCAAAGACTCGAAGCCAGCGCCCGTAAATTACGCGACCTTGGCAATCATATTCAGTCGATTCGCGAAGAAGAGAAAACCCGCATCGCGCGCGAAGTGCATGACGAACTCGGTCAGGCCTTGACCGGATTGAAAATGGATCTCGCTTTTCTTGAGAGCGACTGCGCTAAGGATGCAGAGGCGTTGAAAAAAATTGCGCAGATGAAACAGGCGACGGACGCCACGATGCGCTCGGTGCAACGGATTTCTGCGGAATTGCGACCGGTGATGCTCGATACCTTTGGTCTGTGGGAGGCGGTCTCATCGCAACTGGAGGAATTTCAAAAGCGAAGCGGTTTAAAAACCGAGTTGAAGGGTTCGCTGGATGGAATGGAGTCGGACCCCGAGCTGGAGACGATCCTCTTCAGGATTTTTCAGGAAACACTGACCAATGTTCTGAGACACGCGGATGCAAGCCGGGTGAGCGTTTGTTTCTCCCTGGAAAATGAATCGGTGATTATGAAGGTTTCTGACAATGGCAAGGGATTGGACCTGAAAAAAACTGAGGATGCACAGTCATTGGGGATTCTGGGAATGCGTGAACGCGCATTGATGCGCAATGGTTCGGTTGAATTTGAGAATGAGAGGGGCGCTTTGGTGACGGTTCGCATTCCATTGAACGCAAGGCGGCGAGTTGATGAGTCGTAAAATTAAAATTCTTATCGCCGACGATCATGCCGTCGTCCGCCGGGGCTTGACGCAGATCATTTCCGAGGCGTCGGATTTTGAACTCGTAGGGATCGCCGAAGATGGTGTCGAGGCTCTTAGCAAAGCTCAGGAATTGGAGATAGACGTTTTGTTGCTGGATTACGACATGCCCGGCAAGAACGGATTGGATGTTTTAGCGCAGGTGAAATCCATCAAGCCGCGTCTTTCAGTCATCATCCTCAGTATTTTTCCTGAGGAACATTATGGCGCGCGTTTTTTAAAGGCGGGCGCTTCGGGCTATCTCGGGAAAAGCGCCGCGCCGGAACAACTGGTCGAGGCGGTGCGAAAAGTGGCTGGCGGGGGGACTTATATTGGTTCTGCCCTGGCGGATAAACTTGTTTTTGAGCTGAAGGGCGAAAAAGAAGGCGCGCCGCATGAGCGGCTGACGGATCGTGAGTTTCAGGTGTTCTACCGGATTGCAACGGGGAAAAAGCTCAAAGACATCGCCGATGAGCTGGCGATCAGCATCAATACGGTCAGCACTTACCGTTCGCGAGTTCTAGATAAACTGGATTTGAAAAGCAATGCGGACCTGATCCATTACGCTCTTAGAAATCATTTGATCGGAGGATGATCTCTTGTCTGTGTAGTGAAAGCGCTACATGTCTTTCGATATTCCTGTAATTGTTTTGAAGGACCGACTTCCGTAGTCTGAGTTGTGTTGTGGGAGGATTTTTTTCTTTGAAAAAAATAGTTCAACTTGAACAAGGAGATAGGCAATGAGCAAGGCAATCGCAAAAACAGTTACAGGCGCTATGGCGGCGTTATTATTAATGTGGAGTCCGGTTCAGGCCGCGCCCGCCAGCCCTCTGGACGGCTACACCATTCATGTTTCGGCGCCGCATGTGATGAACGGCGAGGTTGTTGGGCCGTTTCATCATTATTGCAAGCCGATCAACAAGGATATCATTCAGTGCATTCTCTTTGAGTCCACGGACCCCAACGCGCGCATGACAGAAGTGGAGTACATGGTTTCGAAAGAACTGGCGCGCAAGGTGATTCCTGAATGGTCGCACAAGAAAAACTGGCACGACCATGCGGAAGAAATTGCGACGGGTCGAGTGGCCATTCATCACCCCAGCGACCCGGAAGAGCAAAAGAAACTGGCGGAGTATGTGGGTAACACCGACGGCATCATTTTTCACCTATGGCCGGAAGGCGCTCCGATCCCGGACGGCACGGTGGGCATTCCACAATCCGTCGGGCATTGGGAAGCCACGCACGGAAAAGTCAAAGAATAGATTGATTAAGATTTGATCGAGCGGCGTCTTCCCCTGGCGGGGAGGCGCCGTTTTTTATCGGGCGATACCGATCCCTGTTCAGGTGATGATTCGTTTTTTCAGTTAAAATAATTGAAGCAATTAATGCATGGAGAAAGCAGTGAAGCAGGTCATTCAACAAGGTCGGGTTCCGGTGAAAATCTGGACAGACGACGTGGATTCGGGCGCGATGGAACAATTGATCAATATGTCCAAATTGCCTGAAGGCATCGTGCATCAATGGATCGCGGTCATGCCGGACGTGCATTGGGGCATGGGTGCGACCATCGGCTCGGTGATCCCCACTATCGACGCCATTGTTCCTGCGGCGGTGGGTGTGGACATCGGCTGTGGCATGATGGCGGTGGAGACGAATCTCAGTTCTCAGGATTTGCCAGATTCCCTGCGCGAGATTCGTCATTCTATTGAACGGGATATTCCTCTTGGCGCGGGCGGCGCGCACCGAAATGTTCCCGTGGATAAATTCCCCTGGCTGGATGAGGCGCTGAGGTCCATGAGCCTGACTTTTTCAAATTTGAAAGGGATTGGCGATAAAGCGAAGTCGAAACGCTGGGCGCAACAAATGGGCACGCTGGGTTCGGGCAACCATTTCATAGAAATTTGTCTGGATAAAGAAGATCGTGTCTGGTTCATGTTGCACTCCGGCAGTCGGGGTATCGGCAATATGATCGGCATGCACTTCATCGCTCAAGCTAAAAAAGAAATGGAGAAACAGGGCGCGCGTCTGCCGGATAAGAACCTGTCCTATTTCACGAAAGATTCCGCGAAGTTTGCGGAATACGTTAACGCCATCGCCTGGGCGCAGGACTATGCCAGCGAGAATCGGAAGGCGATGATGGCGTCGATTGTGAAAAATGTGAAACACGCAATCCCCAAGCTGGAGACGCGTGGCGAAAACATCAATTGCCATCATAACTACGTGTCTGTTGAGCGGCATTATGACAAAGAAGTGTATGTGACGCGCAAAGGAGCGATTCGAGCGCGCAAGGGGGAAATGGGCATCATCCCCGGTTCGATGGGGACCCGTTCCTATATTGTGCGCGGCAAGGGCAATCCCGAATCCTTCGAAAGTTGTTCCCACGGGGCAGGGCGAACGATGAGCCGAACCGCCGCGCGCAAACGTTTTTCAGAGAAAGACCTTGCGGCCAGCATGGAGCGCATCGAATACAATCACCGCAAATCCATCATTGACGAAATCCCTTCAGCCTATAAGGACATCGATCAGGTCATGGCCGCGCAGACCGATCTGGTGGATATCGTTCATGAATTGCGCCAGGTCGTTTCCATCAAGGGCGACTAGCAGGTTTGGGAGGGCTTAAAAATAGTCTTTTAATGAAAATGAATTACAGAGGATTTTGGGTATATTTCTAGGGGGTATTGGGGGCGCTGTTCTAACTTTTTGAAAAAATAGTGGGTTAGTCTTTCGGGAACTGGTGTTGGTATTTTGGAGGGCTCGCCCGAGCATTGACAGTTCTGGATAATTTTGATAATAATAATCATTATTAAAATTAAAGTCTTCTGATGCACCTTTCAAGGGAGTTTCAGTCATGTTCCAAATTAACTTAATGTGGGTTTATGAATGAGGGTGGGGCTCCGCCATTGGCCTCTACTTTCGAAGCTTACTATGACGAGCTCAAAGCCTATCTGATTCAGAAGATTGGTTGCCCGTCTGTTGCTGAAGATATTCTGCATGACACCTGGCTTCGGGCTGTCGGTCGTTCATCCCAGAGTCCTGTCGAATATCCGCGCGCCTTTCTATACAAGGTAGCGAAGAATCTGTTGATCGACCGGAAGCGCCGGGAGCAGTTGGTTTCGCGCCACATGGTGCAGGGGGAGGTTTCTGAAGCCATTCCCGACGCCCAGGTTTCAGCCGATTCGGAGCTGATCCACCGTGAGCGGCTGGTTCTGTTTCAGCAGGCTGTCGACGAACTGCCTGCAAAATGCCGTCAGGTTTTTGTGATGCGAAAATTTGAATTGATGAGTCAGGCTGAAATCGCCGAGCGTCTGGGAATCAGCCGTAATATGGTTGAAAAACATTTACGCAAGGCGCTGCGTCATTGCCTGCAACGGATGAATGATGCGAAGTGACCCTGTTTCTCTGTTGTTCGCTACTTCCTCTGGAATGAAAGTCGACCGTCCTATATCATAGGAACAGACGTTGTGTGGGTTCTTAATTGGGACGTGGAAAGAAGAGGTCGCGTGTCCGGAAACAGTGATAATGCAATGATCCCCAAAGAAACGCTGGATATAGCGACGGCCTGGCTGGTGCGTCAGGACTCGCGAGTATTAAATGCAGAAGAACAAGACGCCTTCGAGCGTTGGCTTCGGAAAGACCCGATACATGCCAAAGCCTGGAAACAAGTTTCATCTGTATGGAGCGATCTGGATCAATTGCCTGTAGCCGTGACCGCTACGCCGGTAGAAGATCAGGCCTGCGACGCCGAATCTTCTCCTCTCAATGCTTCGACCTTGCCGTCGGCCCGCGCAAACTCCGGGAAAAAATTATGGATGGGTTCCGCTGTCTTGACGGCGTCGCTGGCATTTTTCTTCATGCTTAGCGGCGGCTCACTGATGCTGGAATTGACGGCAGACGCCGTTACAGCGACCGGTGAGATGAAAAGCCTGACCCTTCCCGATGGTTCTCTCGTCCATCTAAACACCGCATCGGCGGTCGATGTGGATTTTGACGATAGCGATCGAACCATTCATTTGTTAAAGGGAGAGGCCGAGTTCCAGGTGGCGCATGACGCATCACGTCCTTTTCGAGTGGAAGCGGCTGGCGGAACGGCGACGGCTCTGGGAACGGCTTTCATCGTGAGATTGAATGAGGGCAATGCGACCGTCACCGTTTTGGAAAATACGGTGGAAGTGGCCTATCCGAACCCAAAAAAGGGAACCGTCGAACGAAATATTTTGAAACCAGCCCAGCAAGTGGTTTTTGGACCACGCAAGGGTCTGGAAGCTCAACCGGACGTTCTCCTCGAAGAATCGAATGCATGGCGACGCGGCAAGCTCATATTTGAAAATAAACCTTTAGGAGAGGTGATAGACGAACTGAATCGATTTTATTCAGGACGCATTCAAATTTTAGACGCATCGCTTGCGGAGTTGAAAGTCAACAGCGTGTTTTCGATTGAAGATCCCTTGCTGGCGCTGGATGCGCTGGAATCCTCTCTGAATTTGAAGTCCGTTCGGCTGGGAGGGATGGTAATAATTTATCAATGACCTTGCGTTTCCCTGATCTTGTTTTATTGCGCGAGCGAACTGCGCAGATGTTTTCATTGTTTTAACCCGCCATTTTTTAAATCAAGCTTTAATTGTATTCAAGAGTTTTCCCCTCTGTTTTCCGCGCTAATTTTTATTTTTTTCAAACATCCTCATTTTAGTCACTCGCCCGTTTAACCAGTAACGGACAATCGCGTTTATTTGATGCGACCCCAATTTTCCAATAGTTTTCCGGGAAGGGTTAATGATGCAATTATCAGCGAGGCCATATTTTAAAAAATATTTAACTGCTTCCAAATTCGTCTTGACGCTAGCAATGAGCTTCTGGCTGGGCGCATCCTTTTCCGAATCTGCTTACGCAGATGAGGGGGATGGGAAAAGCCTGCATTCCGCGTTTCAGGACTCGAAGCAGGCGTCTTACAACATAATCGCAGGACCTTTAGCGTCTGCCCTGAATCAGTTTGCCGATCAAAACGGGCTGACTCTTGCGTATGACAGTTCTCTTGTGGAAGGTTTGCGCACACAGGGGATATCGGGAAAGTTCACGAAGGATGAAGTTCTCAGTCAATTGCTTCAGGGCTCGGGCCTCGATTTTGAGATCACGGGCAATCATATCCTGAAGCTGAAAAAGCTCAATGGGCAGGGCGCAGAGCTTCGCCTCGACGGCGTTTCCGTCACGGCGCGTCGCGTAAAAACCTCCATCTCCTCCATACCCGAATCAATCACGATCATCGATCAGGATCAAATCGAGCAACAGGCTCGCCTGTCTTCAGACATCAATGACCTGTTGGGCAAAACGGTTCCCGGCGTCACGCTGGACCCTGAATCCAATTTTGATCTGGTGCAGATTCGCGGTCGATCCGCACTGGTTCTGATCGACGGCGTTCCGCAAAATACTTTATTGAGGGATGTGGGAATCAATCTGCAAACGGTGGACATCAATGCGGTGGAGCGGATTGAAGTGGTGCGCGGCGCCAGCGCGACCTATGGATTTGGGGCGCAGGGCGGCATCATCAATATCATCACCAAACGGGCGTCCAGCGAAGAACCGGTGTTCACCAGCCGGGTCGGATTGGGTTTTTCCGCGGCTCATGTGGATTCGAGTTTGAGCAAAAAACTTTATCAGGATGTGAGCGGAACCGATGGCAAACTGGATTATTTGTTCAATTTTGGATTTGAAGATCGGGACGGCGCGTATGATGCGACCGGCAAGCGTACCTTGAATTTTGGATACGAAAACAAGTATTTCAATCTGGGCGGGTCGCTGGGGTATCAGCTCACAGACGACCAGTCCACTCGATTGAACTTCAATTATTTTCGTCAGGATCCGGACAAGGCAATAACAGCGGCGAATGGCGTCTTTGGGTTCAAGCGCGCGGACGCCAAAATACTGGACTCGTCGGGCCTTGCCCTGCCTGTGGATGAAGCCTACCGTCACAATATAAACATCAACGCCCAGTACAGCCATCAGAACATTGGCGGCAACCAATTCAACATGACGTATTTCTTTCAGGAGTTTGAGGACAGGCGGGCGCAGAACGGTCTGGGCACGACGGACTCTCGACTGGGCGCACGTTTCAACGTCATTTCCCCATTGAGCGTGGTGTCGGGATTGACAATGAACTGGGGCGTTGATCTTTTACGTTATGAGGATGTGGAAAAATGCTACGGCTCTGGAATAGGTGACTTTTGTTCCTCCACCGGTCTGGTGCTGGTTCCGGAGACGACGCAGGACAGCGTGGCGGTGTACGGGCAATGGGACTTGCCTGTGGAGAATTTCAATTTTTCGTTCGGCGTGCGTCATGAAGAGTTTTTTGTCGGCATTGAGAGCGTGAGCCTTGCGGATCGTACCGATTACCCCGGCAAAGCCTTTCATGGAGGAGACATTACATATAATTCAACCTTGTTCAATGCGGGCGTTGTCTACCATATCGACGATCAGATGAATGTCTTTGCAGGATTCAGCCAGGGCTTCGACGTGTCGCAGGTGGGACGCGCGACTTTCAACGCCACCAGCGCCGGCTCGCTCGATCCGCAACCCGCAACAACGGACCAATATGAAATGGGCCTGCGGAGTTCTCATGGCTGGGGGCGTTTTGAGGCCAGCATGTTCTATTCGGATTCTGAACTGGCGGCGAGTCTGACCCAGGTCGCAACCAACCAGCCATTTATTAATACCCGTCAGCCGCAAAAAATCTGGGGCGTTGAATTGGTGATTGACAGTAATCCCATCGGCAACTGGACCTTCGGCGGCGTCGGCACCTATCAGGATGGCGAAGTCAGCAAGGTGAGCGGGAGCGATCCTCTGGGCTCGGAATACATCGCGGTGCCGCGCGGTACGGCTTACGCGCAGTACACACCCTATCCCTGGTGGACCAATCGTTTTCAGGTTCTGTATTCTTCACAACGCAAGCCTTTTAGCGACTCGGATACGACCTATGGCAACGGCAATGTGGACGACTTCTTCACGGCAGATTTTTCTGCAGGTTTCACAACTCCCTATGGGCAGGTGGATCTGGGAGTGGAAAACATGTTCAACGCTTTGTATTACGCGCCGAGTCAGGCTCAGGCCCGCAACTCCAACTCCAGTTATTACGCCGCTCAGGGAACTACGGTGTCCATGACTTACACGACCAAGTGGTGAGCGTGGATTCTGCCTGATGTTGATGATTGAACCGTGGCTGTGAAACGCGCTCGACTGGCCGCGCGTCGATTGTGGAAACAAACGCATCTTTACCTTGGGCTTGTGCTGGGACTGCCCTTTGTTCTGGTTGGATTGACGGGAAGTTGCATCGTCTTTGACCATCGTCTGGATGAGTGGCTGAATGCGGACCTGTTGACGACAAACAATCGTGGTGTCGCTCAATCCCTGGATGCTGTTGTAGGCGCGGCGCGTCGGGTTGTTTCGTTTGAACCGTCTTCAATCTCCATAGCGATGCCGAGAAGGGAGGGGGCGGCTTTCGTCGTGCGACTGCGCGATTCTGCGGTGGACGGTTTGCCCCGCACGATGGAAATCATGGTAGACCCGGTCAGCGGACGGGTGTTGGGCCAACGCATTAAAGACGATCATTTGATGAGCCTCGTCTACGATTTGCACTGGCGGCTCTTGCTCGACGAGCCGGGGCGGATACTGGTCGGGATCACCGGATTGTGCATGATCGTATCCATTGCGACGGGTCTGTACCTTTGGTGGCCATCGCCCGGCAAGTGGAAACGTTCCCTGAAATTTTATAAGGGAGCCAGGCCCAAGCGTTTCAATTTTGACCTGCACCGCTTGTTCGGCGTTTACTCGACTCTGGTTGTGTTCGTCGTTGTGTTCTCTGGCGTGACGATGAGCCTGCCAGGGCTTGTCGAACCGGTCGTCAAAATATTCTCACCTCTCACCTTTGAGTACCCCTCTCATCTAAAATCTTCAATCCCGAAGAACGCGAATATGATCTCCTTTGAGGAAGCCGAGCGGAAGGCCCGCGCTGTTTTCCCCGACGCCGATCTTCAATATATTTATTTTCCGGATAACGCGGAGGGTTTCATTCAGGCAACCTTGCGCAGTCCGGGAGAGGTGCGTAGAACCGGAGGCGCCAGCCGGGTCTATATGGATGCCTACACAGGCGAGGCGCTGCTGATCCAGCGACCGGAAGAGATGACGGCGGGAGATGTCTTCATGGAATGGCAGTTTCCCTTGCACAATGGAGAAGCCTTCGGCCTGCCCGGCAGGGTGATCGTCTTCATCTCCGGATTGCTTCCATTGATTTTGTATATTACGGGAGTCAGAATCTGGATGAATCAGCGCCGTGGAATATAAATGGACGCTCAAGGTGATTGGCGAGGGCGCCTCGCTGGCATGCCGTCTCACTATTTTCAAGCTATTTTCAATGAAAAGGCGTATGTTCATTTACATGGGCTGAAAATAAGAACCGCTTCTTGCTGGTGCAAAACTATTTCTGTCATCTGAAACCTTACCGGCAGAACAGAATGAAGCTGGGGCAGTTGTTTCAGATTACTGCTCCTTGGAAAAGAGGTGTGGAGATGAAGACTTTACAACAATCGATCTTGGTCGTGGCGCCTTATTCTTCCTACGCTGATTTGATTCGTGAGGTGTCAGAGGATTCTTTTGACACCCATGGTTATGCTGGATCATTTCAAAGCGGCATCGATTGTTTGGAAAATAAAGCTACTCCCTTTTCAGTGATTTGGGCAACAGCCGATTCTTCAAACAGAGCCGATGCCATTGCATTCTTAAAGAACTGCGAAACGTTTTCCCCCTTATCATCGAGAATATTGGATGTCGATGCCTGTCATGCTCAAACAGAGAAACTGAAATCGATGGTTTCCGATGGAGAGATCCATTCCTATTATTGCCGAGGCGCCTCACCGATCGTTGATACCATTTCCAGCGCTTTAAAGTTTGGGGTGGAATTTAATAAAATTAACTATTACCAGCATCAGTTGCAGGACATGGATTTCAGCTCTTCTCAAAATTTGTATGAGAGTTCCGAGAAAATGGAACGGATTGAGGAGAAACTTTGTCTTAAGGGTATGTTTGAACCCGAATGGTTTGATTTTGAAAATCGCTTTGAAGAAATGAATACTTTGAGCGCGAAAATTCAATCCACCCAGACGGGAATTCCGAAAATGCTGGACCAACTTTTGACTTTAGAGGAATTGTCCAATTTAGACAAAAAGGGAGATGATATCTTTAATCATGCATTAACCCTTTTGAATTCACTCAATATCCATCTGTCTCTTTCGAAGCGAGTTGTTTTATCTGCGATTGAGCATGTTTCAAATGCTAAAATACAAATTCAGAATAATCGGGAGTCAATTGAACGACTCCGAAAAGAATTCGGAAATGAGTAACGATGCCCAAAAAAGCAAAGTCTAAGAGTTCAAGCGCCAAGCCCACCAAAAAATCAGATTCCAAATCTCCTCGTGTGGCGCTCAAAAAAAGCAGATCCAAAACTAAAGTAAAAAAAACGACAGCGGGTACAGCTTCAAAACCGAAGCAAGTCGTCCGTGTCATAACGTCGACGCTCCATTCTTTTCCGATTGTGGGGGTTGGCGCCTCTGCGGGCGGCTTGGAGGCTCTTGAAGAATTCTTTGCCAATTTTCCCGCCAATCCTGACGTGGCTTTCGTAATAATCACTCATCAACAGCCGAATCGACATTCACTCTTGCCAGAGTTACTCGGTAAATGCACGAATATGGCTGTCTCAGAGATAACAGACGGATTAAAAGTTAAGCCTAATTGCGTTTATTTGAGTCCACCTGGAAAAAACGTTGCGATTTCAAAAAAAACTTTTCAGCTTTCGGATTGTCCGCTTCCGCGCGGTTCCTCGTTGCCCATAGATTTCTTTTTGAATTCTCTGGCTGAAGACCAGAAAGGCAATGCCATTTGTATTATTCTTTCAGGCATCGGAACCGACGGCACTCTGGGCTTGCGGGCGATCAAGGGTGAATCTGGTATGTCGATGGCCCAGGAGGGGAGTACCGCGAAATTTAACGGAATGCCCAACAGCGCCTTTACGACCGGATTGGTTGACTACATCCTGCCTCCGGGGAAAATGCCTTCGCAACTTATAAAATACATTCAACATTCTCCTCTGAAATCAGAAGTAGCGTCTTCTGCAGTCGATCTATTTGCAGAGAGCGAAATTCAAAAAATAATTATGCTGTTGAAGAAAAAAAACGGCAACGATTTTTCGATGTACAAACTCAATACCGTGCGCCGCCGGATTGAAAGGCGCATGGCGATTCATCATTTTAAAGAGTTCAAAGAGTACACGAAATTTTTTGAGAAAAACGCTTCGGAAGCCTCAGTTCTGTTCAATGAGCTCCTTATTGGAGTCACTTCCTTTTTTCGGGATGCTGACTCTTTCGACTATCTGAAGAAAAAAATTCTTCCTGCGGCGTTGAAGTCCAAGAAAGAAGGAGAGACTTTCCGCGTCTGGGCGCCTGGTTGTTCCAGTGGAGAAGAAGTGTATTCTTTGGCTATCCTTTTGAGAGAATGCCTGGATACATTGAACAAAAGGATTAATATCCAGATTTTTGGCACGGATCTGGACCCACATGCCATTGATGCGGCAAGGGCGGGCTTGTATCCTGAGGGAATCGCCGCGAATGTGTCTTCTGAACGCTTGCAGAGCTTTTTTCAAAAAGAAGACGATAGCTATCGCATAAGAAAAGATATCCGGGAAACGGCTATTTTTGCCCAACAAAACGTCACTCAGGACCCTCCCTTCACAAAGCTGGATTTGATTTCCTGTCGGAATCTGTTGATCTACCTGAATAACAGCCTTCAAGGCAGAATCATCTCGCTTTTCCATTATTCCCTGAACCCCGGCGGCGTCCTTTTTCTAGGGAGTTCAGAAACAACGGGGCGCAAGTCTAATTTGTTTCAACCAATCAATAAAAAGTGGAGATTTTATACAAGAAATGAAGTTGCGAATTCAATGCCAGCAAGTTCTGTAGGCGCTTTTTCGGGGAGTGTTACTAAATCGAATCAAAATGATTTAAGTCCCAAAGTCCAAATCGGAAGAGTGGACACGCAAGCCGTTCGAACCCTGGCTGAAAAGTATATGGTCAAACATCTTTTGCCATCAGGCGTGGTTGTTGACAGTCGTGGAGAGATTTTCCATATTCATGGGAAAACGGGACAATTTCTCGAGCACACCTCAGGAGTCCCAAGCCTTAACGTGCTCACGATGGTTCGCGATGAGTTGAAAGTTGATTTGGCAAGCTCGCTGAGACAGGCGTCTCATGCACAGAAATCTGTCATCGTTAAGGGCACGACGACTTCAATCAACGGCAAAGACGTCTTCGTGAATCTAACCGTGCATAGCATCAGCGACCTTGAGAGCCTCCAGGCTCTGTATCTGGTGACATTTGAAATCGCCGAACCATCCAGAATTACCGGGAAGACCGGGGCCGGCAAATCTCAATCTCAAAAAGAATACGCCTCTATTGTTGAAAAGCTTAAGAAAGAATTGCAATACACCAGGGAGAGTCTGCAAAGAACGATTGAAGAGCTGGAAGCAACGAATGAAGAATTGAAATCGACCAACGAAGAGTTGCAGTCCACAAATGAAGAGTTGCAAAGCTCGAATGAAGAGATCGAAACGTCTAAAGAAGAAATGCAGTCGCTGAATGAAGAATTACAGACGACCAACTCAGAACTGCAAAGCAAGATCGATGAGTATTCTCAGGCAAATGACGATATGAACAACCTGCTAAACAGCACTAATATTGCTACCATCTTTCTGGATAGCGATCTGCGTATAAAACGGTTCACCACAGAAGCAAAAAAAGTCATTCATTTAATCGCGTCCGACATCGGGCGACCCGTCAGCGATATTGTTTCCAAACTCAAATACGACAGAATTTCAGAAGATTTCCGGGAAGTTCTGGACACGCTTGTCTATAAAGAGGTGGAAGTTCAAACCTCCGAATCGCTCTGGTACCAGATTCGTATTTTCCCTTACCGCACCTCCGAAAACAAAATCGATGGTTTGGTTGTCACCTTCTCTGAGATCACTAAACTCAAGGAGGCGGATATGCTATTGAAAAAAATACAGTCCAACTGACCCCCTTGCGATAACCTTACCTTGCTGAACGAGACATAATATGTTGCAGGGTTTTGTTTGGACCCCTCTCAGAAAGTTTTGCTCCTTCAAACAGCGACATCAGGCGGCTCGTTCTTGGGGCGCGTACCTAAAAAACGCATTGTGGCGGGAAGCTATTTAGACTCCAATGGAGCAGGAATGATCTGAGGCTGTAAGCTATTGAAATTAAATGGAGGCGCCGGGCGGATTCGAACCGCCGGTAAAGGTTTTGCAGACCTCTGCCTTACCACTTGGCGACGGCGCCTGAATTTGTATATATGGAGGAAAGGGGAAGGGGTGGAGCGGGAGAAGGGGTTCGAACCCTCGACTTCAACCTTGGCAAGGTTGCACTCTACCACTGAGTTACTCCCGCATTACTGTGTTGATTCCCCTTAAAGGATGCCTACATTATAGTAGCGGTGCGGCGTTTGTCAAATTCTATTTTTGCGCAAATTTACTTTCCGTTCCAGCAACGAGACGCTCGATATTGCTCCGGTGCCGGGCGATGATGAGCAGGCTGACAATCGTTGAAAGATAGACATAGGGAGACGGCTCATGGAAGAAAAGCGCAAAAACAGGAGCGCTGAGCGAAGCCAGAATGGAGCTCAGGGAAACATAGCGGCAAACCCACAGGCTTGCGCCGAATATCCCGATCGCGGACAGGGCGGTGAAGGGCATGGCGTAAGCCAGTATGCCAATACCGGTGGCGACTCCCTTGCCGCCCTTGAATTTTAAAAAGACAGAGAACAAATGCCCGATGAAGGCGAACAGTCCGGCGAGGGCAATCGCTATGGAGGTTCCAAGCCAGATATCGGCGATGGCCACGGCGGCGATGCCTTTCAACACGTCGCCTGTGAGAGTGATGAGGCCGGCTTTTTTCCCAAGCACGCGACCGGCGTTGGTTGCTCCGATATTGCCGCTTCCGTGTTCCTGCAGGTTGATTTTTTGGCTGCGCGCAACCACAACTCCAAAGGGAATGGAGCCGAGAAAATACGATAAAAAAATGATGAGCGTTAATTCCATTGTTTGAATCGGCGTTGAAATTCGTCAGTCCTGGTCTTCGATTCCCAGCGACTTGGATTTGAGTTTTAATTTATTCTTCGCTTTTTTCTCAATCTGGCGAACCCGTTCTCTGGATAGCCCCAGTTCCAGGCCAATTTCTTCCAGAGTTTTGGAGTCTCCATTGAACCCGAAGCGAAGGCGTAAAATCGTTTCTTCCCGTTCGCTGAGGTCTTTCAGGAGGACGTCGATTTTATCGCGGAGGGTGTCCTTCATGATCTGGTCGTCGAAAGGAATCGCGTCGGCGCTTTCGAGCAGGTCGATATACGGCGTTTCAACGTCGCCTTTGAGCGGGCTGTCGAGCGAGACCCCGGTGCGGTAGGCGCGCAGGATATTTTCGATCTCTTCTTCCTTGAGTCCCATGTCTCTGGCAAGTTCTGTTTGCGTCGGTTCCCGGTCCAGCGATTGCGTGAGGCCTTTGATGGATCTGCCGATTTTGGACATTTTCCCCGCCTGTTTCACGGGGATTCTGACGGTGTGGGCCTGGTCGGCCAGAGCGTGCAGGATTGCCTGGCGAATCCACCAGACGGCGTAGGTGATGAAGCGGACCTTGCGGTCCGGGTCAAAGCGTTTTGCGGCCTGCACCAGTCCAATGTTGCCTTCTTCTATCAGGTCTTGAATAGACATGCCAAAGCCACGGTACTTGTTTGCGACACTGACGACGTATTTCAGGTTCCTGCGAATGAGTTCCTGCAGGGCTTCGACGTTGTTGTCCGATGCTTTCAGGGCCAGAGCGATTTCTTCCTCTCTCTTGAGAGGTTGGATTCGGCTGATATCGTTCATGTATCGGCCCAGCGCATCGGCTCCTGAGAGTTGAGATTTCTTTTTAGTTTTTTTACCCGGTGACTTTGGGGTCATGGGATGGCTTTCAATTATCGAGTGGTTTTAATGCGTTTTTTTAATTCAAGCGAGAATTTACTTCTTGGGTACTTTGTGAGCAATTCTTTAAAAATTTTTTGCGATTCTTCAAAATTCTGTTCTTTATAATAGGATTCTCCCATCAGATACATGGCTTCGTCTATATAGGATTGATCGGGGTATTCGGCCATGACGCGCCGAAAACGTCCGATGGCGGCCTGATAGGACTGGGTGCGAAAATAAAATTTTCCTATCTGAAAAATATTGAGAGCCAGGGTGTCTTTGCACTCCTGGATTTTACGTTTGGAATCTTCGGCAAATCGGCTGTCTGGGAAACTCTTCAACAGTTTTTCAAATTCTTCGATGGCCTTTTCTGTATAGGTCTGGTCGCGCGCGGCGATATCCATTTGCCGGTAGTCCGACATTGCGGAATAATAAAAAGCCCGGTCTACATGTTTGTGGGCCGGATGCTGTTGCGTGAATTTAACGTAATGAAATTTGGATTCCTGGAATTCCTCGTCATTATAATGAACGTCGGCCAGAAGCATGAGGGCGGGAATCCGTTCGGCGCTATTCGGGTATTCTTCCAAAATCTGTTCGAAAGCTTCCCGGGCTTTCAGGGAATTATGGTTTTTCATGAACAGCTTGCCTTTGGCGAGCAATTCGTCGGCGGGAAGCTCGAAACGTTTCTTTTTCTTGTCGCAGGCGACAGCGCCTGAGAACAGGAGGATGAGCGCAAGGGTTAAACTGACAAGTTTCTTGTATCTGAATGAATTCATGAGTCGCATTGGATTGTCTTGGTTTATTATATATGAATTGGACGCTACCTACCAAGCGGGGAAATTGATTTCCTTTGAGTTTGATATGGGTGTTTTTTTCATGTTATAACAATGGCTTGGAAGGTTACTACATAATAGGGAGCCTTATGCACCGTTTTTTTAAAGCAGTTGCGCCAGTCTTGTTAGCGGGCGTTAGTGAAATTATTCCCTCAACGGCGTTTGCCGCAGAGGGGACGCCATCCTGGGGCCTGCTGTCGATCATTGAGAAAGGCGGTTTCATGATGTATCCCATCATTTTCTGTTCGATTTTGATGGTGGGAATATCTATGGAACGCGCTTATAACTTGCGCCGTTCCAATATTGTCAATCCGGATTTTCTTGAAAGCGTCCGGGATCAATGGGACTGGCGGGATGTGCAATTGGGGCTGAAACTTTGCAACGCTTACGATAATTCCCTGGCGCGCATCCTCAAGGCGGGCTTGTTGCGTTTTGGCGGTCGGCTGGATGAAATTGAAGGCGCCATCGAAGGGGCGGGACAGCATGAAGCCTCCCTGATGAATTCCAATTTGAGAGTGCTGGGCGCCGTCGCTAACATCACGCCGATGATGGGCCTGCTGGGTACGGTGTTTGGAATGATCAAAGCCTTCGACGTGATTTCCCAGAGCGGTACGGGCAATCCGGGTTTGGTGGCGAGCGGTATTTCTGAAGCTTTGATCACCACGGCGGCAGGCATGGTGGTCGGAATTCCTGCATTGGCCTTGTATCATTATTTCAGAGGCAAGATCGACCGTTATGTATTTGAGATGGAGGAGATTTCATTTCAACTGGTCGAGGAGCTTTCCTATGAAGCAGTTCGACAGAAAAAACCGCGTCCCAGAAAACGCGCTGGAAGACCGGGCATTGATCCGGCGTCTCCAAAAAATCCCGGAGTGGAACCGGCTTCGGTGGTGAAATAAAAGGAATGCAATTCAGAAAAGAAGAGGATGATAATTTTGCTCTGGATCTGACGCCTCTGATCGACGTTGTTTTTCTCCTGCTGATTTTTTTTATGGTGTCCACGGTGTTTGTTGATTTCAACCGACGCATGGACCTGACCCTGCCCAGTTCCAAAGCCTCCACTCCGAACGAACCTTCGAAACAATTGAATATTGAAATGACCATCGATCACAAGATTTATTTTTCGGGAGCGCAGGTCACCGTTCAGCAATTGGAGGAAATGTTCGCCAAGATGGAACCGGAGAAGAAAAAATCGGCGGTCATCCACGCGGACAAAGGGCTGTCCTTTGGCAAGGTTGTGGAGGTGATGGGCGTCCTCAACGCTGAACACGTTGAAGACGTCAGTATCGCAGTCAAATAATCTATAAAGTTAAGATTAACAATTCAGGATTTTTTCGCCGGTCGGTCTGACTGTATTACATGCGCTCTTCGATTGCGATTGATGATCCATTCATTCAATCGTCGAGTTTCTTCCGGTTTGAGGATTTTCAAGGTTGAGACCGGATCGGGGTGGTCTTCGTCGTTCAGCACGACGCAATAGTTCCTTTCGATGTAGGCCGCAACATGCGCCTTGAACTGCGGGAACTTGAATAATTCTGAAAAAATTTCCTTGTGGTATTCGACACTGGTGTTGCGAGGGTCGAATTTATACAATTTGGAGTTTAATTTATTTTTGAATTGCGCTTCCAGAATAATAGCCATGGGTCGACTTTGGTTGAAAGGTTGCCATTGGTGAATACGCCAGAATTCAATACTCCAATAGTATACGTCCGAGCGAAAGGTATTGCGAGAGTCGACTGATATATTTTTTTTGGCGCAGGTAATCAATGGGCTTGGAACAGCCCCATTTAAAAGGATTTTTAATGATTAAGCCGGAACACATTCCGTTTTTTGAGATGAGTCTTCTTGTTGAATTTTCAAAGGGGGGGGCAAACCATGAATAAGACAAAAGAGGCGCCCTATGCCCAAAGTCGGCAATTACTGAGTTTTATCAATTCGGCGCCGACGCCCTTTCATGCCGTGTCGGCGCTGGTGCAGCTTTTGAAGCCTCGCGGTTTTGTCGAATTGAAGGAAGGCGAAGCCTGGAGCTTGAAAAAGGGCGGTCGCTACTATGTGATCAGGAACGGCGCCTCAATCGCGGCCTTCACCATTGGCATGCGCACTCCAGAGGAGACGGGCTTTCACATTATCGGCGCGCACACGGACAGTCCCAATTTGCGGCTGAAGCCGAATCCTGAATATCAAAAAAGCGGCTACGTTCAATTGGGCGTCGAAGTTTATGGAGGCGCTCTGCTGGCTTCTTGGACGGATCGCGATTTGTCGCTGGCAGGGCGCGTCGTTCACCGTAGTTCGGATGGAATACGAGAAGGTCTGCTTCGTTTTGACCGACCTATGCTAAGAATCCCGCAATTGGCGATTCATCTGAATCGGGAGGTGAACGATAAGGGTTTGCTTCTCAACAGACAACTTCACTTACCTCCAATATTTACGCAGTCGGAGGGGAAGGCGTCGCCGTCTTCCACGTTGAAACAAATGCTGGCTGAAAAACTGGAGTGTGGTCCGGACGATATCGTCGGTCTGGATCTGGCCCTGTACGACACCCAACCGGGTTCGCTCGGCGGCGCTCAGGAGGAATTTATTTTCTCTCCGCGTCTCGATAATCTGGCTTCCTGTCATGCGGCTACGATGGCGCTGGTGGAATCGCCTGAAGAGGTCGAGACCTCGCGCATTGTCATTTGCTACGATCATGAAGAGGTGGGAAGCGGGTCGGCGCAGGGCGCAGTCTCTCCATTTCTAAGGGATTTGCTCGAACGCTCGATGCAAACGCCGGGGCGGGAAGCGTTTCTACGCGCTCTGTCCCGTTCCTTTTGTATTTCGGCGGACATGGCGCATGCGGTGCACCCAAACTACTCGGATCAACACGACTCGCAACACTTGCCGCAATTGAACAAGGGGCCGGTGATCAAATGGAATTCAAACCAGAAATACGCGACGGATGGCAAAACCTGCGCGCAGTTCGACGCGCTTTGTCAGAAGGCGGGGGTTCCGCTTCAGAAATTTGCGATTCGTTCGGATCTGATGTGCGGAAGCACGATAGGTCCCATCACCGCGTCCACGCTGGGCATTCCCACGGTGGACGTTGGAAGCCCGATGCTGTCAATGCATTCGATTCGAGAGATGTCGGGCAGTCTGGATCATGAATATGTGACCCGCGCGTTCAGAGAATATTTTTCGCGCTGAAAATATTCAGCGTTTGTAGTTGAAGCGACGTCGCGCCTCGGCGAGCAAGTCTTTGGTCGAGGCGGCGGCTTCCTTCAAATTTTGTTCTTCAAACAATTCGACCGCTTTTTCCAAATTGATCAGGGTGAGCAATTTGAAGGGCGGTTGCTTGTCGTAGTTGAAAAAAGCCCATCCCAGGTTGCCATGCGCCTCTGCGTCGTTCTGGATTCGATGCACGACGATGTTGAGCTGGGCGATGGCGTCCTCCCAGCGTTCCAGAAAATTATAGGCGTTGCCGAGCAGGAAGCGGGCTTCCATATTTTGCGGTTCCAGTTCCACGGCTTTCTCGAAAGACAGGCGCGCGCCTTCGTAATTCTTCTTCTTTTTAAAGGCCAATCCCTTGTTGATATGAACGACCGTGGCGGAAGGGTTGAGCTTGATGGATTTGTCGTATGCGGCGATGGCTTCGTCGAACTGTCCTTTCTGGCTCAGCGTGTTGCCTTTCAAGAACCATTCTTCGGCGCTGATTGCGTGCGCTGTGGAGCTGTGAAAAACTGTTAGAACGATGAATAAAGCAACGGCAAGGAGTTGTTTCATGTCAGTGTCCCTTCGCAGGTCTTTGGCTGTCTGTGATCCAGAATCGCCCGGAATTTTTTTGCACCGTCACCTGGCAACCCAAGGCTCTGGAAATCGATTCGCTTTCCAGCATACTCTCTTTTTCGCCCTGTAAAAAGACTTTCCCGTCCTTGATATAAAGGACATGGGAGATCAGCGGCATGATCTCGTCGATGTGATGCGTGACGTAGACGATGCGGGTTTCGGAGCGCGACAATCGGGAGAGGGTGTCGAGAAAGAGTTCGCGGGTCGGTATGTCGAGGCCGGAGCAGGGTTCATCGAGAATCAGCAGGCGGGGCTGGTTGACAAGAGCGCGGGCGAGCAGGACGCGGCGCGCTTCGCCGTAAGAGAGTTGATGAAAATTATTTCCGCTCAAATGCGCGATGCCGAGAAAATCCATCCATTGCAAGGCTTCCGTTTTTTGCTCGGCCCCGACGGGGCCGTACAATCCAATGGATTGGAATAGGCCGGAGGCGACGACCTGCCAGCTCAGGATATTGGGTTCGTAACGTTCCTGAAATTCGGCGGAGACAAAACCAATCTGTTCGCGAATTTCCGCCAGCGGGCGCAGTCCTCTCACTCCAAACCAGGAGACCTCGCCGCCGTGCATGGGGATCAATTCGCCGAATATCAATTTCATGAAGGTGGTTTTACCCGCTCCGTTATTGCCGACGATGGCCCAGTTCTGCGAGTCGTGCATGGTCCAGTTGAAATCATGAAGGACGTGGGTTCCGTTCACGCAGACCTGGGCGTTGGTGATCTCTATCAGTGTTTTAGGCATGGCTTATTGAATTTTTTCGGTTTTTTCAGGAGGCGCTTCCCATTGCAGGAAATTATGATCGGCTCCCATGAGTTCGACGACGGGGTCCTCTCCGTAAAACTGGATGACGTTGACGGCGGCGTATTCCTGATTGAGCCGGAACATGTTGGCGATGGGAATTCCCAGTAATTGACAGAGGATGGTTCGGTTGACTCCGCCATGCGCGACGATGGCGATCTTTCCTTGCGGATGATTGCGGATGATGTCCATGAAGCGCGGAACCGTTCGCTGTTGCAGTTCATGGAAGGATTCGCCTTCAGGCGGTCGCTCGTTCGCGATGTCCCGGAATAAGGCCATATAACGACCGGGGAACTTTTCTTCGACCTCGTCGATGCTGAGGCCCTCCCATTGCCCAAAGGAAAGCTCTCTGAGTTCGGGGTAGGCGATCGGCGTCAGGCCATGCGGTTTCGCGATGATATCGGCGCTGGTCTGCGTGCGCGACAGGTTACTGCAATAGACCGCTTCCAGGGGAACCTGTTGCATGGCTTCGGAAATCTGAGCGAGTTGTTGTTCGCCTCGCGGCGACAAACGAATATCGTGGTGCCCATTGAAACGCACTTTTCCGGCGTTGGCGGTTTCCCCGTGTCGGATCAGGTAAACGCGGCAGGATGGATTCAGCTTCATAGTTCAGATGGGGAAAGGGATTGAACAAAAAAAAATGACAAGCCCTTGTGGGGCTTGCCATTTTTAAAAATTGCTTCGGAAGGATTAATGTCCGCCGCCTCCGCCTCCACCAGAATTCCAGAGGTAAAAGAAGTCGAGACCTTGTACCTTCATCAACCCGATATCAATAATCAGGTAGTAAAAACCCATTCCAACAGAGGCGATCAAAAACCAAATGATGGATTTAGGGGTGATAAACTTCTTTTCTTCATCTTCTACGATTGGTTGTGACATTTAGTTATCTCCCATGGTCAAAATTGAATCTATACGTCAGGCCGCCCCGAATTAACGCCAAACGGATGCAAACCAATAAAAGAACCACAAAGAAAAAATGATGGTTCCAATGTAAATAAACGGCCCAGCTTTTTCTTTAATTTTTTCGAGATCCATCGAACGCCCCTGTGTGAATTATAATTATTAAGTAAAACTTATAATCGACTTGTTTATTCTTGACGGTTCATTTCGCTGATGGTAATTTCTTCTTTCAGTGAATTTGAATGTCAACCCCCTTGATTTCAGGGAGATTTAAATATGCCAAGCAAAGACGGGAAAATTTTTGATACCATCGTTTACATTGGACTCGGCGTGAATGGACTGACCGCCGTCTACTTACTTCTTATGTATTTCGAAGTAATTTAATTCCGCTGAAAATAGCATAGGTGTTTGGAAAGTGTCAAGCGAAAAGCCCAAAAACACTGGATTAATTAAGGTCTTTCTGCCAGCGGGATGAACCGGTGTTTCCTTCCTATTTACTCCTAACTGTTCGTTTTCAGGACATGCCTGCCGACCCGGACGCTGAGAGGTATTTGAACTACACTTTAGGGTAGATTACGTACAGCATCAGATAAGTCATTGTGCTTGAAATCAGAGTCAGCGCGTAGATGACCATGGCGGCTCGGCCGAGAATCCGATGCCGTCTAGCCCCTTCCGGCCACATTTTTTCGATAAATTTTTCGAGACTGACAACCAGGGCGATGGTGAGAAAGATCAAGGCCCAGGCAATGCTGGACGCCATGGAAATATTGCGGACGGCGCTCTGAAATACCTGATTGACGAGCCAAACTCCCAAAATGGTGAGCATCACCTTTTTGAAGGTCTCCGGTTTCATCTTCTGATCGCCGGATTTGAGACTGAACTCGCCATTGATTTTTTCGCAGGCCCGGGTGCCTTGAACAATCATGTAGGGCGCGATAATCAGTCCCAGCGTGACCAGAATCAGGTGAAAGGTCAGGATGGGTATAAATACGTTGTCGTAGATTTCTTGCGGGCCGCCAAATCCTTCCTTGCCTTCCAGCGACAAGACGCCGAGTTGTCTTGCATAATAATAGGCGCAGAAATAGACAATCATCGAAACCATTGAGATCATCACCAGATTGTGGTGTTTGGTTCCTTCCGATTTCTTGGCGTATCGCCATGCGAACAAAAAAAGCCCCGTAAATACGAGGGCCAGTAAATAGCTGACATCCCCGCCCATGGTTCCGGCGGAAACCAGAAATCCAGGGCTGGCAAGTAGTTCTTTCATTTTAGGATCCGTCCAGAGGTTGGAATTGGCTTGTTGCGATTGGGCGAAAAATTATTTACGTCCTCTTTCAAGCGCCCATGTGCCCAGATAAAACTCGACGCTACCCACGATAGTCCAGACCAGCAGGGGTTCCATACTCATTTGAGTAAAGAAAAGAAATACGACGGTTGTGATGGTGGCCAGCCCCAGCAATTGCAAGGCCCGGCCCATGAAATAACAGAAAGATTGCATAACGATCTAGTTTTTAAGCGCGGCTTTAACCTTGTTGTTGGCGTTGATCAGGGTGTCCATATGTCCCTGCGCGATTTCCTGAATTTTATCGCGGACCATCTTCAAGACGACTTTGCCTTGAGGCGTGAAGGCTCCGTTTATGTTCTTCAAGGAGTCGTTGGATTTCGCGGCTTCGAAATGTTGCGGAACGGCCTGGTTGTCGAACAACTGGTCGAGTTGGTACTGGTAAACGAGCTTGACGTAATCGCGGTTTTTATCAGCGTCCTTTTTGGCGCCCCAGACGATGTTTTCCATCTCAATCAGAATGGGCTTGCTCTTTTCTTTGTTGATCAAGGTTTCGATGTTCTGAAAGTAAGCGTCCATTCCATCGCGATCTTTTAACTCGTCTTGCGGAATCTTGGAGCTGATGGCGAATTCAATCTGGTTGTCTTTCAGCGTGGATCGGCTGATTTCGTAAGTGATGTTATCCAGATTGAACCGGCGCCCTTTTTTGGGCTTGTGTTTTTTTTGCAGGGTTTCAATCAATTCGGACAGGCCTTCATTTGCATATTGACTGAAAAGCATTCCTTTAAGGGTCGACATTTACTGGCTCCATGGTTTGTGCATTGTTCAAACTTATAAAAATAACATCTTGCTTCGTCGATTTATAGCGTTAATTGCGAGCGAAGCGAATCTGTGAATCACGCCTGTATTGCAATCGCTGGAGGGACGGATCAGGACAAGGTTTCTTGGGCCGCCTTAGACGGCGAGGTCTGGGCTGTCTCGGTTTTCAGAAAGCTGTTAGAGCCGTTATCCTGATAGGCGTATTGAATTCTTATGCAACCGGTTTCGTCGTTATCGCAATAGAAGCTGATGAACTGGATTTTGACGAATTTGTTGTCTGCGGTCCGTATGGCGTAAATGTTTTTCTTCGGCGTCAGCTTATGCGTCAGAAAATTGTATTTATACCATTGCATGAGGACGGGATTTTCTGTTTCGGTGCGAGTGGGTATGTCCGTCACATAATCCTCTGTGGGAACTTCTTCCACGCTGTCAAAGTCCACTTCTCCCAGATCGTATAATCCTGCCTTGCCAAACTGATTGGTGGCGCCGCCGTTGGAAATTATTTTACTGCGTCGAAGCGCCAGATCCCACTCGATAGAAGACTTGTCGAAAATATCCACCTGCTTGCCGGTAGAAAAATCAAAGTACACATATTTTTCGTCGTTGGAGGCATTGATGATGGCGTAGCGGGTCGGCAAAAGCCGACTGTCGGCTTTTTCTTCCGGGATTTGCGCGTCCTGGCTGGCGCTTGCGTCGACTTTTTGCGGCAAATTCACGCTGGGCGAATTGAAGAAATTTTCCAATTGGGAAAATTTCTGCGGAAACCAGAAAAGCCCGATAAGGAACAGGGACAATAGAAAATTTGCGGCAAAAAGATTGCGCCAGAATTTTGCCCTGCTACCTTTTGGATCGGCTGATGGCGCGTTGGAATGTTCGTTTACTTCATTGACTGGTTGCATGGAACTCATCGTTAATATAGTTAGTTGCGTTGATATTTACTGTGAACAAAAGTTTTAATAATTTTCTTCATTGCTTGCTGGGAGTGCTCTTCCTTGCTTTGTCCCCCCCCGGTCTGGAACCAGTCGGGAAGGTTCGTGGCTCCCTTACTCAAGTAACGCGCTCCCCAGATAACGTCGCCGGTTTTTGAATTGATCAGATACGCTCCAAATTCCAACACGCTGGTGGCGCTGGTTTCAATGCCGCCGTCTTTATTGATATAGGTGTCGGCGTATTTGGTCACCGCGCCTATCATCACAGCGTCGGTCTTATCGTTGGCATAGGGAAACGCGCCGGGCGTTTCCTGCTTGTCATTCAACTCGGCTTGAGACGACTGGACGGGGGATATGATTTTTAGCTCGATGTCTTCCGGGTCCTCCGTCGGCGGAATGATGGTGTATGCGGTTCCTGATTGCAGGGTGCGCGTCATCATCGTCGCCAAAGCGCTTCCGGCTGAGGCGTCTCGAAAGGGGCGGAGCGTTTTATTCTCGAAATCGCGAATCCATATTTTGCGAATTTTCTTGAACTCAGACTCGTTGAAGATTTTAGCCTGAACGTGATCCTCCGGTTGGGTATTGATGATTTCCTTATAATAAGACGGAAACTTTCCATCGGGACTCATTTTTTCAATATAAGCAGGAATCGGGTGCGGCTCGTTGATCTGATCGCTATATTCAGGCGATGCAAATTTTCCAGAAGGAATTCTCTGGCTGGAGCGGGCCGTGTTAGGGTAGTGGGACGGGTGCGTTTCTTCTCCCTTCGGGTGAAACATCCAGTCGCCGCTCACTTCACCCTGTCCTTTGCTATTGGCGCTGCCCATGGGGATAGCGAGGGCCTGACTTTGCAAAAATAACAAGCTGAAGGTTGCCAGTAAGCAAAACTTCATGTAACGATTTTTAGTGAGCGCGTTCTTGATTTCCACAATTGATTCCTGACTAATGGGAAAAGGGGATTTTTTTTCACAGGTTTCACTTCGTTTTATGATATCACAAGGAAGTTGAAATTCAACATAATCCACTAAAAACAAAGGATTGGCTTTCCTGCATCTCAGGTTGTTTCGGGACTGGTTTTTTCCAGAAAATGGCCTTCCTTTCGATATTTTTGAGACTTTAAATGATTTCATCACTTAATAGAGCGGGGGATTGGGCGTCGGTTGTCGTTCAACCCTGGATTGTACTGGCTCTGATCGTTTTCGCAGGAGGAATTTTTCTGGCGCGTTTGATCCCAAAGGCGAGAACGCTCCTTCTGGCTCGTCCAGTCAGACTTGCAACTCCCTTTGGGCAAAGGCTTTGCCAATTGCTGTTGATGGGGTTGGGACAGAAAAAACTATTCAAGGAGTCTGGCGCGGGCTGGATGCATGCGCTGATTTTTTGGGGTTTCTGGGCCTTACTCTTGCGTGCCACTTATTTTTTCGTTATCGGCTTGTTTCCGGCCTGGGATGTGTCGGGCAGGCTGGAAAAAGGTTTGATAAACGGTCTATTATTGTTCAAGGATGGGGCGACCTTGCTGGTCATGTCGGCGGCGCTGTTCGCTCTGTATCGTCGGCTGGTTTTGAAACCCTATCGCCTGACTTTGTCCAGCGAAGGCAACTTGATCCTGTTTTTGATTCTGGCCATCATGGCAAGCGATATCTTGTTCGATGCGGGCTGGTTTGCGCGCATGCCGGAGGAAGCGACGGCCTGGTCTCCGCTGGCTTTCATGCTGAGTCCTTTATTGGGAACAACTTGGGCGCCTGCTCTTGCGCATAATCTGGGTTACTGGGTGCATATTTGCAGTATTTTGTATTTTTTGACCTTATTGCCTCAAAGCAAACATTTCCATATCATCACTTCCTTGCCCAACCTGTTTTTATCGGATCTCCCTTCTGGAGTTAACCGGATTCACCGAATCGATTTTGAGGACGAAACGAAAGAGTCCTTCGGCGTATCAAGTCTTTCGGATTTCACCTGGAAATCCATGCTGGATTTTTACTCCTGCACCGAGTGCGGGCGATGCGACCGGGTCTGTCCCGCACTGGCGGCGGATAAACCGCTTTCGCCGAAACAGTTGACGGTGGATTTGCGGGATTTCCTGAATCAGGAATCGCCTTATCTGCTCAAGCCGGAAGGCGGCGAGGGAAGAGTCGCGAAGGCCCTGCTGGGGCAGGTGATTGATGATGAAACCTTGTGGTCCTGCACCACCTGCGGCGCCTGTGAGGAGGAATGTCCGGTTGCTATTGAATACATTCCCAAGATCATCGAGATGCGGCAGGGGCTGGTGTTGAACGAAGACCGTTACCCGGCGGAACTGACGCAGGCGTTCAAATCGCTGGAGACCAACAGCAATCCCTGGGGCCTGGGTCGCGATTCGCGCGGCGATTGGGCGAAGGGCCTGGATGTGAAGCTGTGGGATAAAGAGAATCCGACTGAATACTTATACTTTGTCGGTTGCAACGGTTCCTTCGATCAGCGCGGACAAAAGATCGCGCGGTCCATCGCTTCATTATTAAATGAAGCGGGCGTCGATTATTCCATTCTGGGCAAGGACGAAGGTTGCACCGGCGATCCGGCGCGACGAGCGGGCAACGAATATTTATTCGATATGCTGGCCTCGCAAAATGCGGAGACTTTTCAACAGCTCGCGGTGCGAAAAGTTATCACGCATTGTCCGCATTGTTTCAATTCTCTCAAGAACGAGTACCCGGAATTTGGCGCGCATCTGGAGGTCGTCCATCATTCCGAATTGCTGAACGATTTGATCCGCGACGGCTTGATCGAGCGCAGTCCCGACACAGCGGGTGAACCGTCGAAAACGGTCTATCATGACTCCTGTTATCTCGGACGTCATAACGACGATTATGAATCTTCGCGTTCGACGCTCAAGGCGACGGGAAATAATTTTTCAGAAGCGGAAAACAATCGAGAACGCGGGGCCTGTTGCGGCGCGGGCGGCGCCCGATTTTTGCTGGAGGACAAGGTCGGAAAGTCGATGAGCCACAACCGCCTCGATGAATTGATGAAAAACGATCCGCAAACGATTGCGGTTTCCTGTCCTTTTTGCGTGTTGATGCTGGAGGACGCGGTGAAGTCGAAAGGCTTGTCTGAGAAAGTCCGGGTCGCGGACATCTCTGAACTGGCGCGGGAGCGGATGGGTTTAAAGAACCCGGCGCAAGAGCAGAGATGAGCGATTTCAGGGGATGAGTTTGAGAGCCGCCTGAAGGCGTTCGAGCGTTCGTTCTTTTCCGAGGAGCAGGATCACATCGTAAATTCCCGGGCTGGCGGTTTGACCGGTCAAGGCAACGCGCACCGGCTGGGCCAGCTTTCCGAGTTTCAATCCGGCTTGCTCGACGATGGATTTGAGGCTTGTCTCCAGAGTCGCTTCCTCCAGGGTTTCCATCGCGCTGATGTTCTGGATCAATTGTTCGAGCAGAGGTTTTGCTTCCGCCGTCAGTAATTTTGCGACGGCTTTTTCATCATAGACCAAAGCGTCCCGATAGAAAAATTCCCCTTTGTTCGCCATTTCCACCAGTGTTTGCGAACGCTCCTTGAGCAGGTGCAGGGGAGCGGCGATTTCTTCATGGCTCTTGCCGTGACCTTCCTGCAGGATATTTTCCCGAATCAAAATCGGCTCCAGCAAAGCGGCCAGTTCCAATGGCGTTTTGGTTTGAATGTATTGATGGTTCAGCCAGAGTAATTTTTCCGGGTTGAAGACGGCGGCGGAGACGCTGACCGAATCGAAGCTGAACCATTGAACCATTTCTTCGCGCGTGAAAATCTCCTGATCTCCATGCGACCAGCCGAGGCGAGCAAGGTAATTGATGAGGGCGTCGGGAAGATAACCCATGTCCCGGTAGGCCAGGGCGGACGTGGCGCCGTGGCGTTTGCTGAGCCGCGTTTTGTCCGGGCCAAGAATCATCGAAATATGCGCGAAGATCGGGCGCGGTATGTTCAAAGCGTCGTAGAGTAGAACTTGTCGGGGCGTGTTGGATAAATGGTCGTCGCCGCGAATGACGTGGGTGATTCCCATGTCGCCATCGTCGACCACGACGACAAAATTATAGGTCGGCGTGCCGTCGCTTCGTTGCAGAATGACATCGTCCAATTCCTCGTTGTCGAAAGTCACGGTTCCGCGCAACAGATCCTTGACGAAAACGTCGCCTTGTTCAGGCGCTTTAAAGCGGACGACAAAGGGAGCTTGCTCGGGCGCATCGCTGCGGTTGCGACAGGTTCCGTCGTATTTGGGTTTCAATTTTTTAGCCATCGCTTCCTTGCGCTTGGCGTCGAGTTCTTCCGGCGGGCAATAGCAACGGTAGGCTTTGCCTTCGTCAATCAATTGCGTGATTTTCTGATCGTAGATTTCGCGCCGTTCCATCTGCCGAAACGGGCCTTCGTCCCAGTCGAGTCCGAGCCATTGCATGGACTCGATGATCTCCTGAATGGATTCTTCAGTGGAGCGGGAGACGTCGGTGTCCTCGATTCTCAGAATAAACTTTCCTTTACTATTACGCGCATACAGCCAGTTAAACAGCGCGGTGCGTACGCCGCCGATATGCAAATAACCGGTGGGGCTGGGGGCAAAACGGACTCGGACCGAAGTATTCATGAATTGGGTTTTCTTTGGCAGATTTTGAAAAAGGACTTAGCTTAGCAAAAACTCTGGGTTTGTTTAAGAATTTTTATAAGGAACTGGATTTTCTTTAGGAAATTTGAAAAGAGCTAGCTTAGCAAAAACTCTGGATTTGTTTAAGAATTTTTAATCGACGGTGGAAGATTATTTATTTCTGGTTGGGTGTTCCGAGTCTAACCCCCGCTCAGCGCCTGTATGATCTGGATTTTATATTCTGGAAGCACCGGTCGATTCAAATCAAAGACCTGCTCGTCGTTCACGAAGAAGCGCATGTGGGGACGAATTTTATTTTGCTCGTCGATGATGCGAAATTTCAGGCCGGGGTATTGTCGATCCAGATCGTCGACCAGACTGGCGAGCGTTGAACCGACAGCTTCGACCTCGCGTTTCTGCGTGTAGGAATATAAGGGGCTGGGGATGATGATTTTCATGGCGCAGGAGCTTCTTTGGTTTTCGCGGGAACCCTCAGCGAATTTCCGCAACTTCCACGGCGTAGATTTCCGGAAGATGGCGGGCGATGCAAGTCCATTTTTCGCCTTCGTTTCGACTCATCCACAATTCCCCACTGGTGGTTCCAAAATACAGACCGACCGGATTCTGCGCGTCCGCCGTCATCGCCTGCCGTTTGACCGTCCACCAGGCTTGTTCCGCTGGCATGCCGTTATCGAGTCGGCGCCAGCGTTTGCCTCCATCGTTTGTCGCGTAAACGCAGGGTTTTCCATGCGGGCTGGTGCGCGGCCACACCGTGCCGCCGTCCATCGGAAACACCCATGCCGTATCTGCATCGCGAGGATGCACGACCATGGGGAAGCCAATGTCCCCGATGCGTTTTGGCATGTTCTTGCCAATGCGCACCCATGTTGAAGAGGGGCGGTCGAGTCGGTAAATGCCGCAGTGATTTTGTTGATACAAGCGATCCGGATTGCTCGGGCAGAGCCGCACGCAATGCGGATCATGGAAGGCTGTGTTGGATGCGTCAAAATCTTCGACGACTTCCATCCCCTTGATAAGAGGCGTCCAGTTTTTTCCTTTATCAATGGATTCATGAACGCCGCCGCCGGACATCGAAAAATACATATGAGACGGGTCGCGCGGGTCGATCAGGATCGAATGCATTTTGGGGCCGTCCGGCGTGCCGTCTTGCTCGCTCCCCATCCAATTGCGATAGGTCGAGTTTTCGTTTGGATGCGGCAGGGATTCCCAGGTGTCCCCGCCATCCTCTGTGCGAAACAGTCCTTGCGGCGAAGTCCCTGCGTACCAGACGCCGGGTTCGCTGACATGGCCGGGAGTGAGCCAGAATGTATGTTTGACGGTGCGACCTTCCAGACCGCGTTTGGCTTTGGGAAATGCGGGCGGTTTGGAGGCTTCTTTCCAGGTTTTGCCGTGATTGCGGGATCGGAATAGGGTTGGACCAAGATGTCCGGTTGAGGCGGCGACCAACAAGGTCTTGCCGTCGCGCGGATCGAGCGCCATGTGGTTGATGATGTGACCGAGAAAATGTGGGCCGTCAACACTCCATGTTTTCCGTTGCGCGTCGCCACGATACAGCCAGGCGCCTTTGCGAGTCGAGACCATGACGAGCGTTTGGCTTGAGCGGGAAGGCTTTGTCGCTTTTGCGACGCTCTTTTTTTTGCGAGTTGATTTTGAGGATTTCGGACTCATCAGTCAGCGCTCCTGTTCAATAATGTATTCGAACAATTAGTGAAGCATTCATTTGGAACGTTCCGATTGACCTGAGCCTTTTTAAAACGCTCAACGCTTCATTAATATATAAACGAATAAGATTATATTAATTCTCAGAGTTGAAATAAATGAAATTGCGGATGTGAAAACGTTGTTTGATGGAATGTGTTACAGAAACAAGATTGAGGAGGGATGCGGACAAAAAAAAACAGCCGACCTGTTTCAGGTCGGCTGTCTTGTAAAACTTTAAAACAAACTTACATGCATTTAATGGATACAGAGTTGGTGCCGGTGTTGGTGATTTTAACGGTGCCGCTAATATCGCCAATGGAATCACCGCGGCTGAAAGCCGGCTGATGCTGAAGAACAACTTTGTTGCGGCCATTTTCGCCACGAACGCCAATGCCGGTGAGACCTTTGTCGGTGGTTACGAGGGTATGGTTGCTGTCGTTCGGTCCGAGCGTGATCGGCACAGACGTGAAATTGCTGGATTTCCAAACTACCAGGCTCGCGGTGCCGCGATCATTGTCGGTGTAGCCGAATTTATCGCTGGATGCATTTGCAATGGTTTCTACAGAAATCTCGATCGATTGAGCGTCAACACAAGTTGCCGTTTGACCGTTGTTGATTTGATCCGCAGAAGCGGTTGCCGCAAGACCGAAAATCAAACCTGCAGTAAGAATAAATGCTTTTTTCATCGTATTCCTCCTTAAGGGATTTAAAGTTGAATTCATCTAAAAGATGAACTCATAAGTGACATCTGAAACAATTGAACAACATGTACTAGGCTTCGTTGATGCTAGACTTCACTGGCTTCTAACAAATTCAACAGCACACAGGACTTGGAATCTGAAGCCGTACCTGTGCCGGAGAGGTAGCAAATTCGATATAATCCGGATTTGCTGAAAGATAAATTGATGCTTTGACCGGGTTGCATGCTTGCGATCTCAAGAATCTTGCCCGCTGAGTTTCCTTTGGAAATGCGAATGTTGCGGAGAGAAGATTCGTGATCGTTGCGAAGAGTCAGGGATGAATTCGGGTAGAGCTGAAGAACTTGAGTTGTCTGCGTTCCCTGAATCAACGATACGGTCTGAGGGCCAACGACCGCGTAGGCGGTAGCCGGTGCGACCAGTAGCATGAATGCGATTACAAACTTTGCGGCTCGTTTGAGCGGGGCCTGTGCGTATGTGGTTTGCAATGGAACCTCGTTAGTTAAGATGAGCTTCGCAGTTGAGCGTTTGATCGTTTCAATCAAAATTCAATGCGAAAAGATTTCTCGATTAACTTTGCAAAGTTTAAATTGCGAACCGTTAATTTGGTATCGGCGGGTAGCTTTATTTTTTGTAGGGTAGGCGCTTATCTTTTGTAGGAATAATCCTATTTTTATACGGGCTTTAGCCCGATAAAAATGAGGGGCGGCTTAGAGGAGCTTGTTTTGTATAGCGTAATGTATGAGTTCAGCGTTTCTGGTGAGTCCCATTTTTTCTAAAATCCGGGATCGGTGGGTGCTGATAGTTTTTACGCTTAGAGAGAGCTCTTTTCCTATTTCGGTGAGGGATTTTCCTTGTGCAATCATGCAAAAAACCTGATATTCGCGATCAGATAAAGTTTCGTGAGGCGTATTGCTGGGCGAGAAAAAGCCAAAGGCGAGCTTCTCAGTGATCTCCGGGCTGGCGTATTTGCCGCCTCTTGCGACCTTGCGAACCGCTTCTATCAGAATATCCACGTTGCTTTCTTTCGTGATGTATCCCGAAGCTCCTGCTTTTATCACGCGAACGGCGTATTGATCTTCCGGGTGCATGCTGACGACGAGAACGGGAAGATTGGGACGTTCCGCTTTCAACTGCTTCAGGACTTCGAGTCCGCTTTTTCCTGGCATGGACAAGTCGAGAAGGATGAGGTCGAAGTCGGTTTTGTCGATGGTCTCCATCAACTCATAACCATTCCGGGCTTCTCCTGTCACCAGAATATCGGAGCTTTCCGAAAGAGCGTGTTTCAGCCCTTGTCTGAAGAGAGGGTGGTCGTCGGCGATGAGAACTTTTATTTGTTCTTGTTTCATATCTGTCGTCGTCATGCGAGTGTTCTGGCTCCTATTGTAATACGCGCCTACTAAACTTTCGTCGAAGAACGCTTTGATCTGCAATTCAGGTAGTCTGGAGACATGTGCGTCTCTTTAATACTATACCCAAATAAAAAGGAAGGTTGCCAATCTATTTTTAAAAATCCCCAAGGTTTCGCGTAATAACATCGCTGGAGCGAAGCGTATGAGAACTGGCAGTATTGAGGCGGTCGCTGGATTATTGCAGAAAACCAGCTTTCTATGACCTGAACTAAACATAACATTATTTGATCTTGTTCAACAGGGAAATCTATTTCCCGGAGCGCTAAAAGCCAGCGCAGATCATTCAGAATGGAACGATAGCGCTTTTCCAATCATCTCAAACAGGAGCGCCGACGCTACAGGCGTTACAATGTTAAGAAATTTTTTGTCTATGAATATTTTCACCCATGAGTGAAGCGCATGATTGTCAACGAACTTACAGTCCGGTCGGTTCTCACAAGAGCGAAGGGATATCTGGAGGATGTGGTTTCGCATTCGCTCAATCCTTATGTGGGTTGCGGCTTTGGCAACTCTTCCTGCGGCGAGGCCTGTTATGTGCAGTTCAACCCCTGGTTGATGCGCGGCAGGAAGTGGGGAGAGTTTGTTGACGTGAAGGCAAACGCCGTGGAGATTTATTTGAAAACGGCGCCTGGAGAACGGGACTGGGGACGAAAGCATCGCGGCGCCTTTTCCATCTTTTTTTCCAGCTCGACCGATCCCTGGCAACCGCAGGAAAAAAAGAGCCGGGTGACGCGCCGCTTGTTGGCGGCGATGCAGGAGCTTCCTCCAGATCGTTTGATCTTGCAAACGCACTCGGCGGCGATACTGGATGATGAGGAAAGTATCTGCGAGCTATCGCGCTGTTGCGAGTTGCGGGTTCACATCTCTATAGAGGGAGACCGTGAACGTTTACCGGGAATGCCGCCGCCGCCCAGTTCCATAGAAGATCGCATTCTGGCTTTGCAGGGCTTTGCGAATCGCGGTCTCACTTCTGTAGCTTGTCTGTCGCCCTTGTATCCGCTGGAAAATCCAGACGGATTTTTTCGTCGGCTGGCGGAGGCCGGGGTTCGCGGCGTGATCCTGGATCATTTCATTCAAGGCGACGGCACTCCCGACGGAACGCGTACCTTGAAGACCTCTCTGCCTGAGGCGATGCGTAAGGTCAATCCTGCGGCCTTGCAATTGTCCTATCGCGATTCGATGGCGGAGATTGCAAAAAAATATCTGCCGGTCGGTTTGTCTTCTGATGGTTTTGCTGGACGTTGGCAGGAAGGGAGAGATGTATGAGTTTGCTTGTTCCTGAATCCTTGAAAGCGGTTTTTCGTCAGGTAGAAGGCAAGGGCTATAAAGAATATAAAGTCCTGCAGGGAAAAACTTTTCCGTTCGGTCGGTTTGAATTGTGTTTCGAGCATGTTCAGGGCGATCCCTTTGCGCAACCGTCGCGGCTGGGCGTTACGGTCGATCTTTCAGCGCTTGGGTTTGATGCGGCGTTTTACGACACCCCCACGCGGCGACTGGCGATGGAAGATTATCTTCTGCGCCGAATGCACGAGAACATCGCGCTGAACCGGATCTCGACAGCGGGGTCTGGCAAGAGCGGGGTGATTGAAGCGCAGGAGGCGAGCCAGGCGGTGATCCTGAGAAGCGGCATCAGCATTCGACAGGGAATATTGAACGCAAAACTGTTTGTCGGTCTGCCCGGTTCCGGCCGCTCCATCCTGGGGCTGGAGTGTTTGCGTCTGTTTGAAAAAGCCGTTCCTCCAATTCTCGAAAATTCCCTGATGGCCTCGCCCTCTCATACGCAAGGAATTTCCACCGCCATCGCGGTTCTTGAAGATTATGAATTTTTGCGGGAAGAGTTGACCCGGCGCGGCTGGTCGGCGTTTGTCGCCGATGGGTCGTCGTTGCCGCGAATTTCGGGCGACAGTGATTTGCCTCTGCCGGATGCGGTTTTGTTTGAGGCGCCAGCGCAGTTGGAAGCTCGCGTGCAATTGCCTCATGCCGGAAGCGTGCGCGGCATGCCGTTTCCGAACGGCGTCAACCTGGTGGTTGGCGGCGGTTTTCATGGCAAGAGCGTTTTGCTCAACGCTCTGCAGTTTGCGGTTTACCCTCATGCGCCTGGGGATGGCAGGGAACGGGTTGCGACGATTGCAAACGCGGTCAAGATTCGCGCTGAAGACGGTCGGGCGGTTGACGAGATCGACCTGTCCGGTTTCATGGGAACCCTGCCGTCTGTTCAGGACACGCGACGCTTTTCATCACGATCTGCGAGCGGTTCGACTTCTCAGGCGGTCAATATCCTGGAGGCTTTGGAAGCGGGAACGCAGTTGCTGTTGATGGATGAAGACACCTGCGCCACAAATTTCATGATCCGCGACGAGCGGATGCAGGCCCTGATTCGAACTGAGAATGAGCCAATCACGCCATTTCTGGATCGGGCTTTGGAAATTTATGAAACGCTGGGCGTCAGTTGCATTCTGGTGA
Source organism: Candidatus Nitrohelix vancouverensis (assembly GCA_015698305.1). Lineage (NCBI taxonomy): Bacteria > Pseudomonadati > Nitrospinota > Nitrospinia > Nitrospinales > Nitrospinaceae > Candidatus Nitrohelix > Candidatus Nitrohelix vancouverensis. Next base: position 3,010,193 of record CP048620.1, on the reverse strand, counting down.
TGGGCGGGAGCGGCGATTATTTTGAGCCGGCGCAGGAGGTGATCGCCATGCAGGAGTATCGCCCCCAAGTCGTGACGTCGGAAGCGAAGCGAATTGTTCGGGAGAATCCGGGAAAGCGGCGTCGTGAAGTCGCCTTTGCTTTTCCTGCCGTGCAGAAACGAACGCGGTTACTGGGGGGGCTGGATTTTTCACGCGGGAAAAAAGACGCGGTGGTGCAGGCGCGCAGGATGGATTCTCTGGTGATGGGAAGCGTTGAGGTGAACGCGCGTTATGTCGAACAATGGGTCGAGCCGGGACAATTGGAAACCTGCGGCTGGATATTGAAGCGTCTCAAGGCGCTTCAGCTGACGTCCGCCTCGTCCAATGTCGACGGCGTGTCAGAGATACTCAGGGACATCGGCGAACAGGGGCTGGAGTCTCTCATACCTTACAACAGCGGGGCCTTGTCGCTACCGCGCTTGCATGAAGTGTTGGCGGTGTTGAACCGATTGCGCTGATTCGATTTCAGGGCTGATCGGAGGGCAGGGTGAATAAAGGCGCGGGCGCAGGGGGTGCATAGGTCCCCGCTACAAATTGTTTTTCCAAGGTTTCTGTATTTCGCGGCCAGACGATTTTCAGTCGGTTTTTTGAAGCCGGGCCTTCAAACGCCAGAAAGCCGTATTTCCCGTAATGCGGTAATTTTCGAGCCAGCAGGTTTTCTGAATTTTCCGTAACAACCCAGGTCATGGAGCCGGGGAGTCCATCGTGGCGATTGAGGGTGAACACAAAACTGTGGTCGGCCCAGTTGTAGGTCTTTCCTTCATAATCGATTCCCTCTGCATTGAATTGGACGCCATAACGTTGTAAGGCGGAAGTGAATTCTTTGGCGAGCCGGTTCTTCCTTCCGAAAACCCAAAGGCTTCCCGGTTCAAGCGCGTCTCCATCGGCTGTTTCCTGAATTGAATGAGTGAAACGTTTCGCCAGGGCACGATAGCTTTCCTGAGATTCACCGTCTGCGAGATCGGATGCAAGCAGGGCGGTTTGATGTTCTGCGCCCAGGCTTTGGCTGAGGCTGGCGGGAATTTCGCTGGCCTGCAGTCTTCTGAAAATATCAGTGTATGGGTCGACCCAGACATTATCCGGGGGTGAGTCGAGCCGAATCGAATAGCTTTGCCTCTCTTGATTCAAATGCAATAATCTGATTTCCGGTTCTTTTCTGGAGCGCGTCCAAATGGCGACGGGAATTTCGAGGTCGTAAAGCGATTGCCCGGATTGCTCAAGCGTCAGTTTGAGGATTTTGTCGGAGGCGCGGTATTCGGCGGATTGCAGCGTGAATGTTGGCGCTCCCGTTTGCAGGGTCCATTGCTTGAAGAAACTCGAATAATCTTTGCGAGCGACAGATTCAAATGCAGATTGAAGGTCCTCCAGTCGCGCAAATTTGAATTGATAGGATTTGTAAAAAGATCGCAAGGCCAGCAGAAATTTATCGTCGCCCATCTTGTTGCGGAGCATGTGAAACATCATGAGCATTTTGCCGTAGCCGATGGCTTGCGATTCCGGGGCGCCGCCAAATTGAAACTCGCTCAAAGGAAATTCGTTGTCGTCGTTGACGTAGCTGTCGTATTTCATCAATTCCTGAAAACGGTATTCCTGGGCCAGACCCTCCGGTTCTTTCAATAAATGATCGGCGAGGTAAGTGGTCAGGCCTTCCGACCAGTTGGCGCTGTTGGGATGGGGGAAGACGCCGTTGCCCCACCAGTTGTGCAAGATTTCGTGTGGGTACGAGCTTTTCAGAATGAAGGGCAGACGGAGTATGTTCGATCCGATCAATGTGAAAGAGGGCATGCCGTAGCCTGCTGGATTGTCGGATTCGATCAATGCAAATTTTTGATAGGGATAGTCGCCGAGCATGGCGCTGAAAAGTTTCAGGTAATTTTTGGTCGCGTCCAAATACTTCTTTGCGAGCGCGGCGTCGTCTTCTAGAAGAAAAGCATATAGCTCGACCTCATTCCAGCGATCATTAAATTGCTTGAACTGGTTGGCGATCAGAAAAATTTCCTCTGCGGGGCGCGTGCTGTTCCAGACCACCCTGCGCTGGTTTTCGGACAATTCGTTGACGTTCAAACGGCCCTGACTGACAGCCATCCAGTTTTCTGGCAGGAAGGTCTCCAACGTGTAGATGATCCGGTCGGGTTCTCCATTTAGAGTATCCAGGTGCGGGTAAAACAGACTGGCTCCTGACAGGAAAATTTCATTTTTAGAGGCGACTTCATCAGGCGTTCGCGAAGGTTCCTGCTGAGTTTTCAGGGGATCGTGAAAGGGGCCTGAATACTTCAAATGGATTTCTAGGGGGTTCGGCCAGTTGGCTTCGCCTGCCTTGTCGATTTGCAGGATTGTTTTTTCTTCGCTGGCGCTGGAATGAAAATCAATCTTGGGAGGGATGACTTTCGATTCCAGTCCGTTGGGCAGGTCAATCGTTTCGATATCATAATGCCCGTGCAAGGTCAGAGTCAGTCGAGACCGTCCCGCATCCGGTTCGGGAATGAGCATGCGGTCGCTGATCGCGGCGGATGCGTTTGCCGGATCCAGCGTGACGACGAGATGATGTTGCAGAGGCGCTTTCGTTGCGGCTTCCGCTGTGAACGAGAGAGCGATCAGCAATGAGAGCGCCATGCAGAACAGGCGCGGCGTTTTTGCGATTGAATTTTTCAGAGCGCTCGATGCGCGTTTAATGAACATTGTTTATCCCAGAATGCTGTCGACGTCGTTACGCGCCGGACCGGCGATGCGAACGACGACGCGGTTGGGTATGCAAGCGACAATGCGGTCGGCATACCGGATAGAGCCGGATTTAATGCAGACTTTATTGGCGCAGGGCGAACGCAGAATGCGCGCGCGTCCGTCGCGGATTTCCACTTCCGTATCTCCCAAAGGCCCCGGCACGTGTACGACGGTTTCATCATAGAGCGAGACTCGCGCGTACTCCTGCTGGTCGAGGTCGATGATTGCCACGCTACCGGCGCGCGTTACGGTTCCCTGCAACAGCAGAAACCCATTGAGCAGGAGCAGTCCTCCGATCAGTCCCATGTCGGCAATTGTGAGACGGAATTTTTTGCCATGCGGTTTTGTCTTCATATAATCGCCATCAAGTCCAGCTTGTCGCCCATCGTGTTTTGTAACGCTTGTTTGAGTTTGATGTGTTTGCTTTCCTGCAATTGCGGGTCTGCTTCGATCAGGCGCGTCGCTTCTTCACGCGCCAGCGTCAGCCATTTGAAATCCCTCAAGAGGTTGGCGACTCGCAAGAGAGGAATGCCCGACTGGCGCGTGCCCATGAAATCCCCAGGCCCTCTTATTTTAAGATCTTCTTCCGCAATCGCAAAGCCGTCTGTAAAATTTTTCATCGCCTCCAGTCTCAGCTTGCCTTCTTCTGAAAGGGGGAAGTAGGCGATCAGCATGCAGTGAGAAAGGTGGCGTCCGCGCCCGACCCGGCCTCTGAGTTGATGCAGTTGCGACAAGCCAAAACGTTCCGCATGCTCGACGATCATGAGCGATGCGTTGGGCACGTCGATGCCGACTTCGATGACGGTGGTGGCGACGAGTATCTGGATGGAGCCTTCGAGGAAGCGCGCCATGACATCCTGGCGTTCTTCGCGCTTCATGCGACCGTGAATCAGTTCCGCCTTCAAGTCAGGGAAGGTGGTTTTGATGAATTCCAATGTTTCGGTCGCGGCTTTCAATTCCATTTTCTCAGATTCTTCTATCAGCGGGCAAACGATGTAGGCCTGGCGTCCCTTGGCAATTTCCTTGCTCAGAAGTTCATAGGCCTGCATGCGTTTCTTATCGTAAAAAATCCGGGTTTGTATGGGCTGTCTTCCCGGCGGCGACTCGTCGAGATAGGAAACGCTCAAGTCTCCGTAGAGCGTCAAGGACAGCGAGCGCGGAATGGGCGTCGCCGTCATGATGAGGGCGTGCGGAGCTTTGCCTTTTTTTCCGATCGCTTCGCGTTGCAGGACGCCGAAGCGGTGTTGCTCGTCGACGACGATCAGGCCGAGGTTGTTGAAGTCGACGCCTTTCTGTATCAGCGCGTGCGTGCCGACGATGAGCTGGGTATTGCCCTGACTGATATTCTCCTGTATCCGCGCTCGGTCTTTCGCTTTGCCCGCTCCGGTGAGCAGAGCGATAGAGATGCCGAGGCGTTCGCAATAAGGCGACAGGCTGGCGTAATGCTGTTCGCATAATAATTCCGTGGGCGCCATCAGCGCGGCCTGCATGCCGTTGTCCACCGCCGTCAATAAAGAAGTCAAGGCGACGACGGTTTTGCCGCTTCCAACATCTCCCTGCAACAGGCGGTTCATCGGGTGCGGCTGTTCGAGGTCTTCCATGATTTCCTTGAGAACCCGTTTCTGCGCATTGGTCAATTCAAACGGAAGTTGTTTAACGAGGTCTTTCACCAACTCTCCGCGTGTCTTTAATGGGTTTCCGGTCTGGCGAAAGGAACGCAGTTTTTTTCTGGAAGCGAGTCCGAGTTGAATGAGGAACAGCTCTTCATAAATCAGTCGCGCCTGCGCTGGCGATTGAAACGATTCGAGCGCTTTGATGTCCGATCCTTTCGGCGGCAGGTGCGCGTCGCGAAAGGCTTGCGATCGTTTGGGAAAATGATTCGCCTGTAGAATGTGGGCGGGAAGAAATTCTTCAACGCGATCCGCGTAATGCTCGACGACCTGGCGCATGATCGCGCGCATGGATTTTACCGGCAATCCTTCCGTCGTGCGGTAAACGGGGAGGATTTGCCCCATTTCCAGCGCGTCCTTGTCGGAGGAGGATGTTTCGACGTCGGGGTGAACAAACTCGATACCGGAACCTGAATAGCGGCTGTTGACCGGGGTTCCCGAAAGCACGATGGCGTTGCCAACCTCAAACTTTCCGGTCATGTATTTTTCGTTGAACTGAAACCATTTGGCGCTGACGAAGCCGGTTTCGTCCTGGACGATGACCTCAAAGATTTTCTTGCGATGACCCGCGCGCATGCTTCCCGCGCTGGTGATCGACCCAGCCAGGGTAACGGCTTCCCCTACATTCAACTGGGAAATGGTTTTCACCTGGCTCCGGTCTTCGTAGCGAAACGGAAGAAAATGCAGGGCGTCGTCAATCGTTTCCAGACCCAGTTTTTTGAGTAATAGAACTCGTTTTGGGCCGACGCCTTTGACGAATTGCAGGCTGTCTTCGAGAGATGGAGTTTTGTTTTCTTTTGGCATAGGGCTTCGGTTCACGATCGGCATTGTACCCGTAAAATCACGCAAGTTCTATCGTCTCAGAATCATCGTTCAATAAAGATTATTTGACTTAAATTTTCCACATTAGTATCCTTGATTAGACGTAAAGCAAGTAAAAACAAAACCTAGCGACCGATTTTTTTTGTTTCCCAAAGAATTTTCGGAATCATTCTCATGCGTAAATTAAGCGACATTACAGATTCTGTCATGGAGTATCACCCGCTTGCGGATCTAGATGTGATATTCGACGCTTATGTTTATTCCGCCAAGGCGCATCGGAATCAGAGTCGCAAGTCGGGCGAGGCTTATTTTTCGCACCCCGTCGAGGTGGCGTGGAATCTGACGCGTTTGAAGATGGATGAAAAGTCAGTCGCCGCAGGACTCCTGCACGATACCATCGAAGACACCCTCGCCACGCCTGAAGAAATCACCATGCAGTTCGGCGAAGAAGTGTACCAACTCGTCGACGGCGTCACAAAAATCAGTCAAATCGAATTCGCCAGCAAGGAAGAGAGCCAGGCGGAGAACTATCGAAAGATGATTCTCGCCATGTCCAAGGACATTCGCGTGGTGCTCATCAAACTTGCCGACCGCGCGCACAATATCAAGACCCTGCAATCCTTGTCCGAGGAGAGGCGTCGTCGGATCGCGATGGAAACCCTGGATATTTACGCGCCCATCGCCAATCGATTGGGCATCGCCTGGTTGAAAGCGGAGCTGGAAGACGGCTCCATGAAGCATATCGCCCCGGAAGAGTATAAGAAAATCTCCAAGCTCATGAAGGGCATGCGCCAACGCCGAACGAATTATATGGAGAAGGTTTGCGACCTGATTCGCAAGGAATTAAAGGATGCGGGAATAGAGGGCGAGTTGCAGGGCCGCACCAAGCACACCTATAGCGTTTATAAAAAGATGATCGAACAGAACATCTCGTTTGACGAGGTGTACGACTTGATTGGCATTCGCGTTCTGACCACCAGCCTGAAGGATTGTTATGCGGTGTTGGGATTGATCCATTCTTTGTGGAAACCGATTCCGGGTCGGTTCAAGGATTATATTGCGATGCCCAAACCAAACCAGTACAAATCCTTGCACACGACGGTGATCGGCCCCGAAGGGGAGCGCGTCGAAATCCAGATTCGCACTGGAGAGATGCATCAAATCTGCGAGGAAGGCATTGCCGCTCACTGGCAATACAAGGATGTCGAGAAAAACAAGAACGCTAAAAACGTCCCCGACCCCGGTTTGAACTGGGTGCGCCATCTGATAGAAAATCAAAAGGATTTCAAGAATCCCAAAGAGTTCCTGAACGCCTTCAAAATCGATCTGTTCTCCAACGAGGTTTATGTGTTCACCCCGGCGGGCGAAGTGGTCGCTTTGCCGCGCGGCTCGACTCCGGTGGATTATGCTTTCGCCGTTCACACCGATATTGGAAAGCATTGCACCGAAGCGCGAGTCAACGGCAAATCAGTGAGCCTGCGCTACAAATTGCGTAATGGCGATCAGGTTGAAATTGATACCTCTGAAGACGCCAGCCCGAGCCGCGAATGGCTGTCTTTTGTTAAGACCAGCAAGGCCCGGGGAAGAATTTCGAATTTTATCAATGCGATGGAAAAGGAAAAAAGCCTGATTTTTGGCAAGGAGATTCTGGAGAAAGAAATCCAGGAGTACGGTCTCGACCCGGATACTTTATTGCAGGGTGAAAAATTGAACGAGGCGATCCAGTCTTCGGGCTTTGTCAGTTTCGAGGGTTTGTTACGCGGCGTCGGTTTGGGCAAAGTATCCGCGCATCAGGTGATCCTGAAGGTGGCTCCGAAAGAGTCGATTGAAAAACTCAAGCGCGTTGAACCGAATCAGGTCAAATTGAAAGAAATCGCTCCCAAGAGGGTGGGAGACAGTCCGGTTCGCGTTGAATGTTTCAACAATAATATTTTACTGCGTTTGGGGAAATGTTGTAACCCGGTTCCGGGAGAGCCTATCACTGGTTATATCACGCGCGGTCGCGGCGTCACCGTGCACCATGTTGATTGTCCTGGCGTGAATAATTTGAGCGCGGAATCGGAGCGTCTGATTTCGGTGGAATGGGAGCAGGGTGGTCAAACCAGTTTTGAAGTTCGCGTGACCATTGTTGCGGAGGACAAACCGGGGCAATTGGCTGAGATCACTCAGGCCATCGCCGGTTGCAATATCAATATCACCCGCGCAAACATCAAACAAGGCGCCAACAAGCGGGCCTATTTCGATTTCTTAATGGAAGTCTCGGACTTGCAGGATCTCAACACAACCCTGGCCGCGATCCGCGAAGTGAATGGCGTGATTCATTTAGAGCGAGTCAAGGAATACAATAAGAAAACGGATGGTGGGCGGCTTTTGGCTGGGCAGGAATAAAACCGCCGAAGGTGAGCGCGCCGGTGGTTGCCGGCGCTCTTCAGATAACTTTGGTGATCTTGCCTTTTTTCAAGCAACGCGTACAAACTTTCATGGTTTTTACAACGCCTTTGTAGATGCCATGAATCTTGCGCAGATTGGGGTTCCATCGTCGACGCGTTTTGTTATTTGCGTGACTCACATTGTTCCCGAACATCGGGCCTTTATCGCAGATTTCGCACTTTTTGGACATTCAACTGCTCCCGTAAAAAAACATTGTTTAAAGAAGGTGATAATGCTAGCATAAGCTTAAACCATGGGCAAGTGATTTTAAGGGGCCTATATGCTTGTCATCAATAAAAATACGACGATTAACGAGATTATCAGCGCTCATCCCGAAACCATTCGTTTTTTTAACGAATTGAAGATGAGTTGCGGAGAGTGTTTCGCCGTTAAATTCGATACTTTGGAGAACGGCGCCCTCATGCATGGCATGGAGGTTAACCAATTGATCGAAAAGTTAAACCGTTTCATCCACACCCTGCCTTCCTCCACAGCGCATAGTAATTAGTTCTTTATCCTCGCTGACTGTAGAAATTACAAAGAACCTTCCGGCCAGTCCAAGAACCGACCCGTTTCTGTTCAAATGAACGCTCTCGCGCGTAAACGGGATGGAAGCGTATTCAAATGTCGAATATTGAATTTATTGTGTGATTCAGTCGCTTCGGTGGGATCGAAGGCTCGTATTGAATATTCCGACTTCCGTCGGATTTCGAGGGAGGCCGACGGGCTGGGTCAGGGCGCTATGAAATAGCGCCGCGATCAGCTTAAAAAGTCGGATTCGGTGATGATGTCTTTCAGAATTTTTTCCGCAAGATCATTGCTGTCAACGTGAAAACGACCTTCTGCAATTTCCTTTTTGATGCGCTCGACCTTTTCGGTCCTTATGTCTGGAGCCGCACCCAAGGCCTCATGCGCTTTTTGCACATCTTTGGCAAAGGAAGAAACTTGCACATTGACTGTGTTGGAAACAGAGGATGAGCCGGAAGCCGCATCCGCTTTTTTCGAGGCCGCCTTGCCATCAACCTTCATGCGGTCCTGAATGGTCTTGTTTTTAACTCTGAATTCGTTTCCTGGGATTTCCATAACGCTACCTGCTAAGCCTGCAATGGGTTAATCATTCTTTCTCGGCTGGGAGTCGGGGTAAATCCTCCAATTCAACTCCCGAGTTACCCTTCCTATCGGAAGGATAGATGGAAACTTTAGGGGCAAAAACGACCTAATGTAAATTTAATACTACTTTTAAAATACCCCCAAATTTACAGAGTGTCAAGAAAACAGAGACTTTGGGGGGACCCTTGCAGAAGTGGGGATTGATTTTAAAAAAAAATTGAATATCATACATGTATCTATTGCCAGACAGAGACACGATTGGAGAAAATTTTTTATGCCATACAAGAATCCTATTCCCACAGTTGATATCATTATTGAGTTGGAGGACAGAGGTATCGTCTTGATCCAGAGGTTCAACGAACCGCATGGCTGGGCGATTCCGGGTGGGTATGTGGATTATGGAGAATCCCTGGAAACGGCTGCCATACGCGAGGCCAAAGAAGAGACGGCTCTGGACGTTGAACTGGTTCGACAGTTGCGCACCTACTCCGATCCGAATCGGGATTATCGACAACACAATATCTCTACGGTCTTTGTTGCAAGGGCCTCTGGCCAACCACAACCGGGAACCGATTCTCGTGAAATCGGTGTTTTTACAAGGGAAAACCTGCCCGACCCCTTGGTATTCGACCACGCTAAAATCCTTCAGGATTATTTTGATTCCGTGCAAGCGCTCAGGTGAAGCTTTTGCTTGAGTCGAAAAAGCTTTGAAAAAACGTATTTTAATTCTTTGTTTCAGCCTTCTGCTTGCCTTGCTTTCTACGGGCAAGACTTTGGCTGAGTCCAGATCCCCCTGGACGGAATTTTCGGGGAAGTTATGGCAAGGTCTGGAACTGCTATGCAGTTTTGGTCCGCGTTATCCTGGTTCCCCTGGCTATTATCAAACGCGCGACCTCATTCGTTCGGTTGGCGCATCCTATGCGGCGGAAGTGTCGCTCCAGTCGTTTCATCCTTTGCGTTCTGCGAAGGGGATGGGGCTGGAATTCCAGAACATCATTTTGAAATTTCCGGGCACCGAAGGCGGTAAGCCGCTTTTTATTGGCGCGCATTACGACACGCGACCTTACGCGGATCAGGAATCCGACGAGGTTCTGCGTAAACAACCCATTGTAGGCGCCAACGACGGCGGCTCGGGAGTCGCGCTCTTGCTGGCGCTGGCGGAATGGTATTCGCGTTTTCCACCCAAAGGACCGGTGCATCTGGTGTTTTTCGATGGCGAAGATTATGGCGATCACAGCTCTGGCGGCGGTTTGCTAGGCTCGACGTATATGGCGGAGCAGGTGGAAGGCATGTCTCCTGAGGATCAGCCGTATCTGGTTCTGGTCGTGGATATGATAGGAGATGCGGAGCTGGAGATATTTCGCGAAACTTATTCGCAGATCAGCGCGGGGGCTTATTTGGACGGGATCGTGGCGAAGGCGACTGAATTGGGCTATTCCCAGTTCAAAGACCAAAAGAAATACACGGTGTATGACGATCATTATCCCTTTTACAAGCGCGGCATTCCGGCGATTGTTTTGATCGATCTCGACTACCCTCACTGGCATTTGCTGTCGGACACGCTCGACAAATGCTCAGAAGAAAGTTTGCTTGCTGTTTTTCGCGTTTTGCTGGAGTGGCAGGCTACTCAATAGGGGAGGGAATTGGAGCGGCGTCCGGATTCTGGCGTTCTCTCTGTCAAGGCGTTGAAGAGAGCAACGATTTTGCTTTTTCGTTTTCCGGGTCCATTTGCAGGATGGCGTTCAGTTCTTCTCGTTCGCGTTTCACATCGCCCTGGCGGTGATAAATTTCATAAAGCTTCCAGTGGATGGAAAGGAAGTCGACGCCGAGAGCAAGAGCCTGTCGGTAGGTTTGTTCAGCCTGTCCCCATTCCTGGGTTTTATAATAGGCGTTGCCGAGGTTGAAATAGGCCATTTCAAAGCCCGGGGTGACGCGTAGCGCCCGCTTCAAAAAAGGCACCGCCTGTTCTGAACGTTCCAATTTATTGAGCACTGCCCCCAGATTGGACAAAGCCTGAACAAAGTGCGGGAAGATAGCCACGGATTGTTCAAACAGTTTCAAGGCTTCTTCGACTTTGCCCTCTCGAAAATAAAAACCGCCTAAATTGGAAAGCGCTTCCGAAAAATTCGGGTTGATTTTCAAACAGAGTTCATATTTTTCGATCGCTTGATCGATGTCGCCCATGTCGCGATGAGCCGCCGCCATGTCGTAATAAGGAGCGGCCCATTCCGGATTTTTGAGCGCGGCCTGCGTTAGAAATTCCAGCGCTTCCTCTGGCTGTCCCTTTTCATACAGGTAAAAATTTCCCCGGTAATAATCCGCTTCGGAAAAAGCGAGGTCCTGTTCAATGAAGGTCTCGTAGGAGACGTCTTTTTTACTCTTGTTGATGAAGGGCTTGACCTCGTTGATTGGCAGGGCCAGGTTGAGCGACCCGCCTTCCATGGTGACAATACCGATCACCTTATTGTTTTTGTCCAATAAAGGACCGCCGCTGAAACCCGGTTCAAAAGGAGCCGTCGTGTAAATAAATGAAAAATCCGCGACTGCCTGCGGCAGAACGCCGATCACAAAACCGAAGGTTTTAAGCAAGGGACCTTCGGGGCGTCCGTTTTCCCGGATGACTCTCTGCGTGGGATGGCCCAGGGCTTTCGAGAAATCGAACATTTGCAAACGGTCGGAGTCTCCCAGTTCGAGCGTCGAATAAAAATCCTCTTCAAGTTGAACGACGGCGAAATCTTTTTTGCGATCCACTTTTAAAACACGCTCGACCCGGGCGGTTTGCCCGTTGCTGAAAATTGCGGTCAAGGTCGCCGCATCCACCATCACATGGTAATTGGTAATAAGGACTCCAGTGGGATCCACCACAAAGCCGCTACCCGTTCCCAGATCATTACCGTCTTTGTCTTTTGCGATAAGAAGAGCGATGGCGCTGGTGTTGGCCTGAGTTGCGCTGGATGAGACAACGGAAACCAGAACAAAAATTCCGGCGATTAGAAAGGATGCAAGTGCTTTGAAGGTTTTCAAGCGAATCATGGATTGGTCTTTGGTGAAAGTGAAATCGCGTTACATTATTTTCCTGCTTATAAATTCTATTTTAAAATTATGGGAAGGGGAAAACAATGATTTTCCGACGTGGTCAGGATTCAGTAGGAAAAAAAAGCCGCCCTCAACTGAGGGCGGCTTTTCGTTAGCTGTTCAGATTTATTTTACGGTTATCTGAATCGTGTCGGAGATTTCAGGATCGTAAGGCACATGATTGCCCTTGGCAAACAAGGTCGTAACGGTGTGCTCGCCAGCGGACAATTTCAGGGATTTGCAGTCGTCGCCGCTACCCATGTGGACATGTTGCGCGTCTTTGCCGATTGGCTTGGACAGATCCGAAGGAACATCCGTATCGATCAGCAGGTGATGGTGGCCTTTGCCGTCATTGACGCCGTTTTTGGCAGGCTCGACTTCAACGCCTTCGGTTTCCATGCAGAATTCAACGGGGCTTTCTACCGTATCTCCATTTTTAGGAGAAACGATCGTAACCGAGTTTTCCGCAGAAGCTGAAACCAGTGATGCGGCCAAAAACAACAGGACGGTTGCAACAGATAGAACAACTTGCCTTTTCATTTACTAACTCCTTTAGATAAAAATAATGATGGGTGAAGCTAAAACAAAGTCATTGAAACAACATGAGCGCCTAATACAAATCATTCAAATTCGTAAGATTATATCCTACAAGAAAAGTTTCGAGTTTTTAAAGTTTTTTGTGGAATTTATTTATGACGAAATGGATAAGTTCATTTCCCTTGACAAGGGAAATATGGTTAAATAACCTTAAATCATTATGTTTAAATGATAGCTCTTAAATAGATTTCTGCCTTGTCGTGGAATTGCTTGGACGGGACGACATGCGGATAGTCTTTAGATTAATGCGACTTATAGATCTTGGAGGGTTTGATGGCGGTTACCGGGGAATGTAGACTTCTTCACACGTGCGAAATGTGCGAGTTCAACAACGATACGGATTGTAAGGCGGATAAAAACGAGCACAATCGCTGGCTGGTCAACAAGCGAATGGGCGATATTAAATTCAAATTGATCGTTGGCAGTAATAAAGGTGGAGTCGGGAAAAGTACGGTAACGACCAATTTGGCGCTCGCGCTTGCGGCAAGCGGCAAAAAAGTGGGTTTGGCTGATGCGGACCTGCATGGCCCAAACATCCCCAAACTCTTGAATATCGAATCGGTTCGTTTGCGCTCCACGGACGAGGGCATCGACCCTTATGAAACCAAGAGTGGACTGAAGGTGGCTTCGCTGGGTTTTCTGATTGAAGATCCGAACATGCATATAGCCTGGCGCGACGCGGTGAAATATGACTTCATCATTGAACTGCTCGGCAATATCAACTGGGGCGAGCTGGATTACCTGCTGTTCGATCTGCCTCCCGGCACTGGCAACGAACAGATCACGATCATTGATTTCATCGGCGAAGTCGACGGTTGCGTTGTCGTGACGACGCCTCAGGATCTGGCCTTGCTGGACGCTAGGAAAATGATTTCTTTTGCCCGCGACAGTAACGTGCCGATTGTGGGCGTGATTGAGAACATGAGTACGATGTCCTGTCCGCACTGCGCCAAGGATATCGACGTGTTCAGAAAAGGCGGCGGCAAAAAACTGGCGGAAGAACTGGCCCTGCCTTATCTTGGAAGCATCCCTCTGGATCTTGATATCACGATTCAGTCGGACACCGGCGATCCAGTGATCGAGTCCAAGCCGGATTCCGTAGCGGCTAAAGCGTTCATGACGCTGGCGGAAAATTGTCATAAATTTCTCAACCCGGAAGAGTCGTTGAAATCGAGTTGAGGACCAGGGTGGGGGCAAACGTCAAAACAGCTTGATGCGAGGTGAAATTGCATCGAGTTTCCTTGTTGATTCACCATCAACATTCATTTGCGCTTTGCCCCGATCCTGAGAGATAATGTAGGTAGGTATTAACCAGCTTATTCCCCGAAATGGTTCTCCAGGTCCTTTATTCCCATGATTAATCCGACAGCCCTACCCAGTTCAATGCGCGTTACGATCCGTTCCCTGACAGCATGTTTTTTGATGGGAATTTGTTTTTCACCGGAGACGGTTCTTGCGGACCCTCCAAAGCCTCCTCAGTTTGAAAGCAATCCGATGATCGCCGAAGTGGACGGCGAAGTCATCCGCATGGATGCGATCAAATCCGCGCAGATGCATGAGTCCATGGAGCAACTATACCGCATGCAATTGTCTGCTCTGAAAAGCAAGGCGCTCGAGAAGCTGGCTGAAAAGCGGCCGGAAATCAGCGCCGCCAGGGTTCCGAGCGTCACTGAAGAAGATATTAAAAAATTCTATCTCAACACGCCGGGCGTGAAGGAATTAGGCAGTATTGAAACCATGCGGGACGAGGTTCGAGACTATCTGGAGAATGTATATAAAAGTCAGTTTGTCGACCTGCAATACGACCGGGCTGTGGAGAAGGGATGGATCAAGGTTCACCTGACCCCTCCCTCCGACTTTCATTTGGTGGTTGAGCTTGGCAATGCGAATCTGTGGTTTGAGGAAAATGATTCGGTCTATCGCAAGGTCTTCGTTCTGGAATATTCGGATTTTCAATGCCCGTTTTGCAAGCGTGTGCAGGAAACGCTGAATAAATTGCGCGAACGTTACGCGAGCGACGTGCAGTTCGGTTACCGGCATTTTCCCTTACCCTTTCATAAAGAAGCGAAATCTTTGGCTGAAGCGGCGGAATGTGCGCGCGATCAGGGAAAATTCTGGGAACTGCAAACCGCCTTTTATGATAAAAATTCGATGGCTTCGGACCTCAATCGAGTGCCGGATCTTGCCAAGCAGGTGGGTGTGAAGCGCATCAACGAATTCAAGCAATGCTGGATGAGCGGCAAGTATAAAAGCAAGGTCGAAAAGGACATCAACGATGGCCGTAGTATCGGCATTCAAGGCACACCGACCTTCATTCTAGGCATCTACGATAAGAAAGCAAACACCGTGACGGGCGAAATGTTTTCCGGCGCGGTGTCTGAAGAGAGGTTCTCTACCTCTATTGATAAATTCCTTTCCCAGATCAATTCCGAAGCCAAGCTCAATCGGTGAGTTTCATGGCGGCTACCCGAATCGCTTTTCTCATTTTCCTGTTCAGTTGGAACGTGGAGGCCTTTGCTTTTGACCCTGCCAAAGATTTTGGTCGGGGTTCAAAAGAAAACCATGTTCATGTCGATGCCATGGCGGACCCCAACAAGGCCGTTCCGGGCGATTTGTTCGAACTGCGCATCTGGCTCGAAATGGATGAAGGCTGGCATATCTATTCTCTGGAATCATCGCCAGGGGAGAAGGAATTCTCCACGCGTATCGAAATTTTCGACTCGAGGTTTCTCCCGCAAGGCAACTGGAGAGAACCTTCTCCAGAGATCATGCTCGACGGCGCGCTCGGTCGCGTCGTCAAAACCCATAAAAACCTGATTGAATTTCGAAGACATTACTGGGTGCCGCGTAATATGGCGGAAGGGCGCTACCCCCTGCTGGGTTCTATCGAATACAGAGCCTGCGACAATCGCATTTGCACCCTGCCGACCCTTGAAAAATTCACGGCGAATTTGCAAATTTTGAATCCCTCCCTAAAACTCGATCGAGTGGACTGATCGTCCCTCGTGTCATTGCGAGCTTCATGACGAATCTCAAGCCACAACTTGGACCGAAACCCCTGGACCTGTTTCAGCGGATCGGCTCGCTTGCCGACGCAATGGATGTGCGGGTTTATGTGGTCGGCGGCTTTGTGCGCGATCTGCTGTTGGGAAAGAGCGTGATGGATATTGACCTGATGGTCGAAGGTTCCGCTGTGGATCTGGCTCAACAAACGGCAAAAATCTATAAAGTCACCGCTTCGGCTGAATCGCAGTTTGGCACGGTGGCGCTGGAGTTGATGGATGGGTTTCGCCTGGATTTCGCGACTTGCCGCAAAGAGACCTACACGAAGCCCGCCGCTCTGCCGGATGTGGCTCGGGGGACTCTGGAAGAGGATTTACTGCGCAGGGATTTCACCATCAATAGCATGGCTCTGCCGATCAATGGAGTAAGTGCTTACGAATTGATTGCGCTAAGCGGCGCCGAAGAGGATTTAAAACGAGGCTTGATTCGCGCGCATCACGCGCAAAGTTTCCGGGACGATCCCTGCCGAATCTTGCGAGGTCTTCGTTTTCAGAATCGATTGAATTTTCGTTGGGAACCAGACAGCGAAGGCTGGATGCGCGACGCGCTGGAGCAGAAAATGCCAGGGCAGTTGAGCGGAGTGCGTTTTTGGAATGAATTCAAACTGGCGTTTACTGAAGACAACGCCGTCGGATGCCTGCATCTGTTTCGCAAGGAAGGCTTGATCGCTTATCTTGCTTCTGAAATCACGGACAGCGAAACCGGCTGGGAGGCTTTAGGCCGCGTCGGCTCCTGTCTGGATGAAGGCAGTGTAGTCGACTTTCCCTATCTTTATCTTCTGGCGTTGACCTCTCACCTCAGCGAAGAAACGCTCAAGGAAATTGCCGGGCGATTGCAATGGAATCGGCAATTGAAAAACCGATTGAGCGCAGACAGTCATACCATCGAAGAGCGCCTCGGTCGCCTTCAAGACGCTTCTGCTTTGAGCGATTGGGACATCCACCAGGTTTTCGACGCGCTTTCTCCGGAAGCGCTGGCTTGCGTGTTTGCCCGGTTCAACGACAACCGCGTTTTTGCATGGTATGGCGCGTATTGCAAAAACCGGAGCCGGGCGCGAATCGAATTGACCGGCAACGATCTCGCTCTCATGGGCGTTGCCGCTGGACCCGTTTTTGCGGCAATTTTAAAGGGCTTGCGCCGCGCCCGCTTCGAAGGCGTTGTCAACAGCCGGGAAGATGAAGCCCGCTGGGTGCGGGAACATTATTTGTCATCCTGAAAACATGTCCTTGCAAACCTTCGCTTTACCGCCAGCCCGGCCTGATCCCAACCGATGATTGCGATTCCCCAAGTCATTGAAACCCGATTGAAGCGCTGGTTTGCGCTGGAAGAAAACGGTACGAATGTTGGAACCGAAATCCGCGCCGGATTGACCTCGTTCATCACCGCCTCCTACATCATTTTTGTTCAGCCTGCCGTTTTGTCGCAAGCAGGAATGGATTTTGGTTCGGTGATGACCGCAACCTGTCTGGCCTCCGCGCTCGGTTGCCTGCTCATGGGCTTGTTGGCGAATTACCCGATCCTGCTGGCGCCGGGAATGGGCATCAATTTTTACTTCACCTACACCGTCGTCATCGGCCAGGGGATTCCTTGGGAAACCGCATTGGGAGCGGTTTTCATATCCGGGATTCTGCTCATCATCCTGACGCTTCTTCGGGTTCGCGAGGCAATCATCGTCTTGATCCCAAATGCCATGAAATGCGGCATCGCTGTCGGGATCGGTTTGTTCATCGCATTCATCGGCATGACGCAAGGGGGATTGGTCGTGGATCATCCCGATGCGCTGGTGCAGATGGGTGATCTTCGCGACCTGCCAGCGCTCTTCACCCTGTTTGGAGTGACGCTGATGGGGGCTTTGTTGTATCGCAAAACGCCGGGCGCGATATTGATTGGATTGCTGGTTTTGACGGCTCTGGCGGTTCCTCTCGGCCTTGCCGAATTCAAGGGGATCATCTCGTCGCCGCCGGGGATCGGCGGGACCTGGATGAAGATGGAACTTGGGGCGGCTTTCGACCTGGGCATCGTCACCATCATCGCGGTGTTCGTGTTTGTCGATATTTTCGATACGGCGGGCACCCTGGTGGGCGTGGGGCAACAGGGCGGCTTCATTAAAGACGGCAAGTTGCCCCGGGCGCAGAGAGCCTTGCTCCCGGACGCCGTGGCGACGACTTTTGGAGCGAGCGCTGGCGTCTCGACGGTGGTCTGTTATATCGAAAGTTCCGCCGGAGTGGCGGAGGGAGGGCGGACGGGACTGACCAGCGTTGTCGCCGGCCTGTTATTTTTATTCTCGCTCTGGTTTTTCCCGATAGCGGAAATGATCGGCGGCGGTTATCGTCAGGGAGACCTGACCCTGTACCCCATCACAGCGCCGGTACTTATCATCGTCGGTTGCATGATGGTTTCCCAGTGCGTGAAGATCAATTGGAGCGCCTGGGACGAGGCGCTTCCGGCCTATCTCATCATTTGCGGCATCCCCTTCACCTACAGCATCGCCGACGGCATGGCGCTGGGTTTTATCAGCTATCCTTTAATTCAATTGCTGGGCGGCAAGGGCAGAGAGTGTCACTGGGGCCTTTACGCGATTGCGGCGGCGTTTCTGGTTCGTTTCGCCTGGGCCTGAAAACTCCAGTTGATTCCTTCGACGGTTCGCATTAAAGAATGTGATATAATCAGTCAAGCAATCTAAAGAGAGCAATCTGAGAAACCTATCTGACTGGAGAATCGTGTGGCCAGCGTTGAATATTTGATCAAACAATTTCTGACGGCTGATAAAAAAACCCTGGATCTGAGCAATCAGAAACTCGGAGACAAGGGAGCGGTCGCGGTTTCCAATTCCAAAGCCCTGAGAAAATTAAAACGTCTCAGTCTGCCCAATAACAATATTGGCGACGAAGGCATCATCGCAATCGCCAACTCAGAGTTTTTTAAAAATCTGACAGAGCTGGATATTTACGGCAATGTGATCGGCGACGACGGCGTCAAGGCGATCGCGGAATCTCCCTATTTTGGGAAATTGAGGAAATTGTCGCTCTACGGCAACCTGGTGGAAGACGACGGAGCCATCGCTCTGGCAGAGTCTGAAACGCTGGTCAAGTTGAAGCATTTGTATTTGACCGGGAACCGGATACGCCGCGACGGAGTCGACGCGCTCAAGGCCGCTAAATGTAATGCGCGCCTGTGCCATTTGCATCTCGACGATATCGAAGATTTTATTTATGAGGATGATGCGGAAGACGACGACGATGATGAAGTCGTGATCAACAGTCTGGAAGATCTGAAAAAATACAAAGAGAAAATGGCGAAAGAAGGCGCGAGCAATGGCTAGCCGATTGCGATTCAGTTATGTCTGGCTGTCTCTGGCATTTGTTTTTTTCGTTGCCAGTTTTGCTCAGGCGGCGGTTAAAGAGGAGATTGACTATCAATCGCTCTTCGATTCGCAATTGAAGCGCAACGGAAAGTTTCTTGATTTGAACGGCAAGAAAATTGGCGACGAGGGCGTCCGCTTTTTAATAGGAAGCCCTGTGATCGCCGGGCTGGAAAAACTGGATTTGCGTTATAATGATTTATCTGCAGAAGGCGCGCGCTTGTTATCTTCGGCGCAATTTCCCAAACTCAAAAAACTGATCTTACGCCACAATATTCTGGGCGACGCGGGCGCGCTTGAAGTGGCCGCATCATCCGGTTTCCCGGTTCTGGAGGAATTGCAACTGAATTGGGCGGAAGTGCGGGACGAGGGAGCGCTGGCGTTTGCAGAGAACCGGGATCGTTTCCCCCGATTGAAGAAACTGGACCTGCGCGGTAATTTTCTGTCCGGCGATACCAAGGAAACGCTGAAGCAAAAATTATCCTACCTGAAATCCCTCGAACTCTACTGAGCCGTAAATTTTTCAAGCAGGCGTAGAAACAAGCCTGAACCTGTCAGCCTCCTCAGAGTTTAATGATGCCGCTGTCTTCGTCGTAAAAATAAGTGTCCCCATTGGGACCGCGGTAGGCGATTTCTTTAACTTCCCAGATATGTTTCTTTTTAACGTCCGCTTCAGCGGCGACGAAGCGTTCGCCTTCCTGGCGTTGAAGCAGTAAGAATTTATTGTCGTTGTTGGAAACGATCTCCCATTTATGGTATTCGCTTTCCACAAGGTTGCTGTCGTAATCGATGTTGATGATGTTCACTCTTGACTCCCTTAATAAATGATGTTCGCCGCAAGCTCTTTTGCATGCTCCAGCGTTTTTAATTTGTCCGCAGTGACGATGTTTTCAAGCGACATTTGAGCAAAGCCCAGAAGAGGGTCGTGTTCTTCATCCAGTTTGATGCCGCGACTCCGAACCAGTTTTTCCACGTCGGACAGTTTCATCCGAATCGATGGGTAACCGGGGAGAGGCGATTTCTTGTGTTGAAATACGGCGTCCACTTCGGTGTTTGTATCCGCAGTCTTCTCGGTTTCGAACTGATCGTCCTCCACCATAATATCCGGTATGATGCCATGTTCCGTGATATCGATTCCCGACGGCGTGTAATATTTTGACGTGGTCAAACGCAGACCGGCGCCTTCACTGATCCTGAAAATAGTTTGAACCGATCCCTTGCCATAGGAAGTTTCGCCAAGAACCAGAGCGAGTCCCACGTCGCGCAAAGCCCCAGCGACAATTTCGGATGCGCTGGCGCTGTTGCCGTTGATGAGGGCGACGATCGGCTTTTCGTGAAGCGTGTTTTCTATTTCTGATCGATACTCCTGATAGTTGGAGCGGGTTCTTCCCTGAGTGTACACCACCAGGCGGTTGGGCGATAGAAAATGTCCCGCCACTTTCACCGACTGGGTGAGCAGGCCGCCGGGATTGTCGCGCAGATCAAGTATGTAGCCGCGTACCCGATCTTTTTTCGCTTGTTGCAAGGCTACGATCAATTGCTCGTCGGTTTGTTTTGAAAAACTGGTGATGCGTATATGGCCGACCGGCCCGGCGAGTTTTTCGTAATGGACGCTTTCGATTTCGATCGTTTTTCGCGTCAGTTCGTAATCGTAAATTTTTTTCTCGGACGGTCGCTCCAGAGAAATCGAGACGCGCGTGTCGGGGTAGCCGCGCAACATTTCGGCAAGGTCCTCAATCTGGGTGTCCTTGACGTCCCTTCCATCCGCTTTCACAAACAGGTCGCCGGAAAGAATTCCGGCTTTCCGCGCCGGTGAATTGGGCATGGTCTTCACCACTTCGAGACGCTTGTCTTTCATGGTGATCAGCATGCCCAGGCCGCCGTACTTGCCCTCCGTGTCGCGCATGGATCGGTCGAACATACTCTGATCCATGAATTGAGAATAGAGGTCCAGCGTTTCCATCATGCCGTTGATGCCCGCAAACTCAAGGTCTCTGTTCAGAGATTTTTCGTCCATGCCTTCGGCAAGAAAATAATAGGCCTTCTTGAGGGCGTTCATATTGTCTTTAAAATTGTAGGTCAGGCGGTAGGGCAGGTTGCGTCCCTTCCACCGGAGCATGCCTTTGGCGCCCGCTTTTTGATGGATCAGTTCCTTGTCGTCGACGAAGGCGACCATGCCCTCAAACGCCCCTTCGAACAATTTCCTGTAATCGGGAGGATAGACGTATTTGTCGGAAACCAGATCGACAACTTCTTCAAACAGCTCCAGATCCTGGCTGAAAAATCCCGCATGCGCGATTTTAGGCGACATGGGACTGTAGGTCCCAGGGCCGGACGGAGAAGCCGCAATGGCGACCAGGGCGGTGAGAATGAGCGTGGCGATGATTTTCGGTTTCAATGGAATGCGCATCCGTAAATTACTTTTGATTGAGAATGTCTTCGAAAATCATATCCAGACCCGCCGTCATTTCGTCAACGCTTCCGTTGTAAAGACTGGGGGTGACTTTCAACACGTCGTTGATGATGATCGTGGGCGTTTCATCGGCGTTGTACTGTTTGGCAAGGTTGAGAGCCTCTTGAGCTTTTGCCTGTATCGCCGGGTTCTCCATCCCTTCCTGCATTTGTTTGCCGACGCCCATGTCGCTGGCGAGAAACTTGATAACTTTTACCTGGAAAATATTGATGTTCAATTTGAAATTGGTGTCAAACAATTCGTGTGTGAACTTTTCCTGGATTCCCAACTCGTCGGCGATATAAAAAGCGCGCGAGGGATAGGGAGTCTGGTTGCCCCAGTAGATAGGATACTTTTTATGGTAGAGCTTGTCCTTGTATTTCTTGTGAAGCGTTTCGGCTGTCGCCAGGAATCGGTAGCAATGACCGCAGGAGAAGTTGAAAAACTCCTTCACTTCGATTTGCTTGGCGCCCTTTAATTTTTCAAGGTCGCCGATCACCTTGTAATTTCCTCTAATTTTTTCTTCCGCGCAAGCGATATTTGGGACGAGGATCATCAGGGTTAACAGCAGGGTTAAAATAAATCTCATGTGCGTCTCCTTCAGTGTTTTATTTTGGGCCAATAGGCGTTGAAATTGAATTTGGGGCTGTGGTCGCTTGAATGGCAATTCTTGCACGCGGCGTTCGCGTTGCGACCAAATCCGGCTTGAGGCGACTGAGCGTGACCCGCTCCGTCTCCGTGACAGTTTTCACATTGTACATTTTTCAATTCAGGCGTGTCGATTTCGCTGACAAATCCTCCGTCTTGATTCAAACCCACAACGTGGCAGGCAAGACATTCGGGGTCGAAGGATTTGTTGACCTTGACCAGAGTATCATAGGCGTGCCCGTGGCGGGAATTCTTCCACGTTTTATATGCTTCGCTGTGGCAGTTTTTGCAGACCTTGCTGGACGCAAAACGTTTGTTTTTGTTTTTATCGCGTCGGGCGGCCATGGTTTCAAAGAACAGGCCTTCCACTTCTTCATTATAGCGCGCGTAGAGTTCGCTCATGGCTGGATCAAATTCGAATTTTGAAGCCAGGGGGACCATTTGGTGCTTGAAGTCGAGGCTTCCATCGGCTCCAATCTGCACGCGAATTTCTCCCATTTTCTGTCCGCGCGGACTGGTCTGCGCGAAAATTTTGCCGTCTTTCCTGACGGCTTTCATGTCAATCACATCTTCGGCGCTCTCGATATTCCCGTTGACGACGATGTGAACGCCGTCGATATCGAGAAAGGGAAGGGCGCGGTCCCGGGTCATGTGGGTCATTAGGACGATAATGTCAGGCGCCTCGCTTTTTTGCAGGGCCTGAACGCTGGAACGAACAGCTTCCTCCGGGTCGCCGATGTGCAATTGCGATGAATGCGCGGCGTAATAAAGTTCCGGATCGCCCACTGCCAGCAGGGCGAGCTTGATCCCGTTATCGAATTTTTTGATTTTCGCCGGAGCGAAGGGAATGGCGTCGTGCTTGAAATTACTTCCCAGCCAGGGCAGGGGGCCGCGGTCGATCAAAAATTTCTCGCCATAAAGATAATCCTTGTCGCCGGTCAGGACGGCGTCGTAGTTCATCGCCTGCATGCTTTCGATCAGGTAACGCGCTTTGATTTTCCCCTGCCGCGTCGGCGCATCAAAATTATCTCCCGTGTCGACCAGAACCATGTGTTTGTTTTCAGCTCGGGTTTTCTTCAGGTAAGTCATGCGTTTTTCAATGCCGCCCTGGTCCTCTTCTCCCGAGCATCCGCAGGGTTTCAACTCCCCAAGTGTGTTGCCCGAATAGACAAGCAAAAACTCTCCAGAGGTGGATGCCTGGACGGGCGGCTTGGCGCAGGCGATGGTGAAACATAATGTAATGAAGGCCAGAAGGGCTGGAAATCCGGGCATGGGTAACGAGGGTTCTCTATAAAGTATTTATACAAAGACTATCTATTCTGCTATTATACGATAATCGCAGGTTATTTCACTAGGTCGAAGGATGAAATCTGAAATTCACATGCATTCCAATTATTCTGACGGGGAATTTCCGCCGGGCAAGCTGGTGGATATTGCGCACAAGAATTCTGTAAATGTGCTCAGCCTGACGGATCACGATACCTTCGAAGGAATTCCTGAATTTCTTGAAGCGACGCGCGAAAAGGGGATCATGGGCTTTCCCGGCATCGAAATCACCGTGACGTACCGGGATTTCCAACTGCATGTGCTGGGTTATTTCAAATCCTATGAATCCATTCTTCCCGAATTGATGGCAAAGGTTCACGATATGTCGGCTTTGCGCGAGAAGCGCATGCGCGACTTGGTGGACAAAATCAACGGACTGGTTCCGGAACGTCATCAAGGGACTATCGAATTTGAAAATGTTCGGCGCGCCGCCGAAGGCGTGCTGGCTCGGCCTCATCTGGCGCGGGAAATGGTTCGCCTGAAAATCGTGTCGTCAACGCGCGAGGCGTTCGACAAATACCTTGCTCCGCATAATGTTCTCAGAAAAAATATTGTTATCGAAGAAGCCCTGCGCCTGATTGGCGAAAGCGGCGGCATCTCCGTGCTGGCGCATCCCGGCGAGCGGGCCTATTCGCTCTACAATCCCAGCAAAGGACGACAGTATTCTGATGTTCCCGGAATGGTGGAAGAATTGAAGTCTTACGGGTTGATGGGACTGGAATGCGTTTACCCCTACCACGAGCGCATCGGCAAGGTGGACTATTACAAGGGACTGGCCAGACGTTTTGGTTTGATTATCACAGGGAGCCGGGACTTTCATGGATTCTCCACAGGGCAATCCGCCAAGTTGCTGGGCAGTTCAAAAATGGATCACGGTTTCGTTGAAGAATTCAAAAAAGCCTGGGGTTGAATCCCTGTCTGAAACGATGTTTGGATCGTTGACTTTTTG
The DNA here is from genome assembly GCA_015698305.1 of Candidatus Nitrohelix vancouverensis. Lineage (NCBI taxonomy): Bacteria > Pseudomonadati > Nitrospinota > Nitrospinia > Nitrospinales > Nitrospinaceae > Candidatus Nitrohelix > Candidatus Nitrohelix vancouverensis. The sequence goes on along the minus strand of CP048620.1, from coordinate 2,985,930 downwards.
GAATTAAAAAAGTTATTATATTTGCGTAGGTATCGTGCGTTGCGCTTCTGGGCGCCAGGGAGCCCGACAGCGCAGATAAGGCCCCCCTGGATCAAAAGGAGGTGATCCCTTGTCTAGTCACAGTATAATTTGGGGAGCTTCCGGGAAAACTTGTTAACGCCAGGTTAACGGTAGCTCCCTTGCTCTTTTAAGCCCCGCCAGTTTCTGGCGGGGCTTTTTTTATGTTCAAAATTTTCGGATCAGAGCCACGCCAAGAATCAGAAAACCGGTGCCCAGCATCCGCTCCCAGTTCAGCGGTCTTTCAGGAAATCCCAGTAATCCATAATGGTCGATGACCAGAGTGGCGAACAATTGGCCCGCCAGAAATGCTCCCATCAAACTGAGCGCGCCGATCTTGTGGCCGCTGGCGATGGCGACCCAGACGACGAAGGCTCCGAGCAAGCCGCCAGCCCACATCCAGACGGGGAGGCGCGCCGCCGTGTCGAAAGCGGGCAGAGACTGCCGCGTCGTCAGATTGTAGATCAGCAAGCCGATGGCCCCTACGGCGAAGGAGATGAACGCCGCCATCGTTGAACTGTCCAGTTGTTTGGCAAGGCTGGCGTTGATGCCCACCTGAATGGGAATGGCGATGCCGCCCAGTAGCGCAAGCCCGAGATAAAAATATCCCATGATTCATCCTCGCTGTTGAATTCGAAATGAATGGAAAGAACCTGGAGGGAATGCTCCGGTTCCTGAGTTTAGAACAAGTTGTCCTGATTCCCCTGTTCTGACGGCGGCAGAACGCCAAAATGCTGATAGGCGAAAGGGGTGGCGACGCGACCTCTCGGGGTGCGTTGGATCAAACCCGATTGCAGAAGAAAGGGTTCGAGAATGTCTTCGATGGCGTCTTTTTCTTCGCTGATGGAAGCCGCAAGGCTTTCCACGCCGACCGGGCCGCCGCGAAATTTTTCGATGAGCGTGCGCATGAGTTTGTGATCCATTTTGTCCAGTCCCATCGAATCGACTTCCAGCATTTCAAGGGCGTGACTGGCCACCGCGCGATTGACGACGCCGTCGGCCTTGACCTGGGCGTAATCGCGCACGCGCCGCAGTAGCCGATTGGCGATGCGCGGGGTGCCGCGCGAACGGCGGGCGATTTCGCTCGCTCCCTCGGGCACGATCTCCACTTTGAGAATGGCGGCGGATCGAGACACGATGATTTCGAGTTCTTCGGCGCTGTAATGGTCGAGACGATGCACGACGCCAAAACGGTCGCGCAGGGGAGAAGTCAAAAGACCCGCGCGCGTCGTCGCGCCAATGAGCGTGAAGGGCGGCAGTTCCAGTTTGATGGAGCGCGCGCTCGGACCTTGCCCGATCATGATATCCAGTTGAAAATCTTCCATCGCGGAATAAAGGATTTCTTCGATGACCGTGGACAAACGATGGATTTCGTCGATGAAGAGGATGTCGCCTTTTTTAAGATTGGTCAGGATGGCGGCGAGGTCCCCGGTTTTTTCGATGGCAGGCCCGGAGGTGCCTTTCAAATTTGCCCCCATTTCTGCGGCGATGATATTTGACAGAGTCGTTTTGCCCAGACCGGGCGGGCCGTAGAACAGGCAGTGGTCGAGCGTTTCCCCACGCATGCGCGCGGCGGAAATAAAAATTTCCAGGTTGCTCTTCACTTTATCCTGACCGATGTAGTCGTTGAAAGTGAGCGGGCGCAGAGCGGTCTCGAAGCGGACTTCGTCCTGTTCTTCTGCCGGGTCTGTCAAACGTTCTTCATCCATTCATTGGGTCCGGTTCAAGACAGCAGGTTGAGACTTTCTTTAATCAATGTTTCGAGGTCCTTGTCGCCCTGTTCCGACAGACGTTTCAAAGCGATCTCGGCATCGGCCTTGCGGTAGCCCAGATTGGTCAGCGCCGACAAGGCGTCGCGGAGCGCTTCCGATTCATGGGAAACGGAGGCTTCGGCATTCGCGACGATATCCATTTTGGGTAATTTGTCGCGCATCTCCAGCGCCAGCCGCTCGGCGGTTTTTTTTCCAACGCCGGGAATGCGGCTCAACAAGGCCACGTCGTTGGCCTGAATCGCGCCTATCAGTTTTTCCGGGTCCATGCCGGAGAGGATCGCCAGCGCCAGTTTGGGGCCGACCTTGTTCACGCTAATGAGGTTTTCAAACAGAGTCTGCTCTTCATCGCTGAGGAAGCCAAACAGCTTCATGGCCTGATCGCTCACATGCGTGTATATATTCAGAGTCACCGACTGGCCCTGCGCGGGCAGTTCGTAAAAGGTCGAGAGCGGCGAATGAACGAGGTAGCCGACGCCGTTGACGTCGATCACCAAACGTTCCGGCGAACGCAGAGTCAGAATTCCTGAAAGACGGGCGATCATTTTCGGCTCCCGGCGATGCGCGTTTTCAAGGCGGATGAATGGATATGACAAATCGCAACGGCGAGCGCGTCGGAGGCGTCGAGCGGCTCCGGGTCTTCCTTGAGGCTGAGCAGGGTCTTGACCATGGACTGCACCTGAGATTTTTCGGCCCTTCCGTAACCCGCTACCGCCTGTTTGATCTCCAATGGACTGTATTCTCCGATTTCCAGATTTGCATTCGCCAGGGTCAGCAAGATGGCGCCGCGTGTTTGTCCAAGTTTCAGCGCGCTTTTGACGTTGACCGCAAAGAACAAGTCTTCGACGGCGGCTCCGTCGGGCTGGTGTTTCTGGATCACGCCGAGCAATTCATCGTGAATGCGTTTGAGACGATCGGGAAACGAAGCTTTGGCCGGATTGCGAATGCCGCCCCAGCACACGGCCTTCAGGCTGGAGCCGGATTCCTCGACAATGCCGTAGCCGGTGCAGTTACTGCCCGGATCGATTCCAAGGATACGCATTTTATGAAATTCCCGTCTGGTGAAATTTTTCAGGCAACATTTGGAGAGAAACCGGGTCGCGGTTAGATATTAAAAACAGGGGCCATACGATTGCAAGCGAATCGTTATCGGCGTTCCACTGACTGCCTCGGGGTTGTCTGGCAGAACGTTTGAAAAATATTTTATTTCAATGGCTTGCATACTAAATCGCTCTTCATATTACTCGCTTCAATGAGGGGGGTCAATATGCAGAAATGATTGTTATCGACGCGCGATGATGCGATCCAGCTCATTGGCGAATTTCATGCGCTCCTTCTTTCCAAAAATGTCCGGGCCGCCGGTCTCGACTCCGGCGCTGCGCAGGCTGTCCATGAAATTGCGCATGCTCAACAATTGTCCAATATTTTCCTTGTCGTAAACAGAACCGCGAGGGTCGAGCGCCAGCGCGCCTTTTTCCACCACGCGCGCCGCCAGCGGGATGTCGGCGGTGATGATCAAATCACCTGTATCGCATTGTTTGACGATTTCGTCGTCCGCAATATCGGCGCCCTGTCCTACCAGAATCAAATGAATGAATGGCGAATCGGGCAGGCGCAACCATTGGTTGGCGACCAGCGTCACCGACACTTCGGTGCGTTCAGCGACGCGAAACAGGATGTCCTTGACCGGTCGGGGGCAGGCGTCGGCATCGACCCATATTTTCATTTTGATCGGTCTGGGCGCAGTAAGGTTGGAAAACGAAAGGGGTTCATGCAAGGTTTAAGATATGCGGGTGGAAGAAATGACAAGCCTGATGTTTCATCGGGCGCCGGTAGAGCGCGACCCTGCGGAACTGAATTTGACCCTGCTCAGTCGAGCGTTGCCAGCACTTCGTCGGAGATGTCAAAGTTGGCGTAGGATTTTTGCACGTCGTCGTGGTCGTCCAAACCGTCCATGAGGCGTATCAGTTGTTTGACGTTGGACTCTTCGACTGGAACCGTGTTCTGTGGAATGCGCGTCAGTTCGGCTGTTTCGGTCGGGATCTCGGCGTCTTCCAGAGCTTTTCGGACCAGCTCGAAATTTTCAACCGCGCAGGTGATCTCGAAATATTCGCCTTCGAGTTTTAAATCCTCGGCGCCGGATTCGATGATGAGCTCCATCAATTCATCTTCTTCGCGGCCTTCTGCGGGAACGGTGAAGAATCCTTTTTGCTCAAAAATCCAGCCGACGCATCCGTTTTCGCCGATGTTGCCGCCGTTTTTTCCAAAGATGGAGCGGATTTCTCCGATCGTCCGATTACGATTGTCGGTCATCACTTCGATAAAAATCGCGACGCCACCGGGGCCATAACCCTCGTAGGTGATCTCTTCATACTGAACGCCTTCAAGCTCGCCGGTTCCTTTTTTGATGGCGCGGATGATGTTATCCTGAGGCATGTTGGCCTGCTTGGCGGACAGAATCGCGGTGCGTAAACGAGGGTTGCCGTCTGCGTCGCCTCCGCCCAAACGCGCGGCGACGGTGATCTCTTTAATGATGCGGGTGAAAATCTTGCCGCGCTTGGCGTCCGCCGCGCCTTTTTTATGTTTGATGCTGGCCCACTTGGAATGACCGGACATGGAGCTTCCTTTTTGAGAATTTTTGTTGGCTCAATTTAGCACAGATATCGCGACGGGTTCAATGCGGTTTTGTCCGGGGACGCGACGGATTTTTGTTTGCGCTGGCTTTTGCAAGGCCTGATAATCAGCAGAGTTTAAAAATTATGAAAATCAATGGCGGGAATTAATGTTATGAGCCAGGAACATATTGAAGTGATCGTTTCAGGAAAAGCTTTGAAGGCCCGACCCGGCCTGACGCTGACGCATGCCTTGTGGGAGGCGGGACGGGCGGGCGAGGTGCAGACCGGATGCGACGGCGGGGTCTGCGGCGCCTGCACGGTTTCAATCCAGTTGAAAGGGGATAGTAAAACCCTCATCGATCTGGCCTGTCAACGACAGGTGGAAGACGGCATGACGGTTTTTCCCTATCCAGCTCCAACGATACCGGCGGTGGCGCCGAATCGGGAGATCAGCCCTGAATCCATCCGCGCGGCCTTTCCGACTCTGGACCGTTGCACCAAATGCGGAGCCTGTTCGATGGTCTGCCCGATGGACATTCCGGTCATGGATTCGGTCACGCGAATGCGCTCGGGCGCCTTTGAGGAGGCGGCGGAAGATTTCACATCCTGTATTCATTGCGGTCAATGCCGGGTCGTCTGCGAAGACCGGGTGAAGCCGCATAACATGGGCATGTGGGTGCGCCGTTCCCTGGGTATGGCGCAAAATTGGGAAAGGCTTGCAGGAAGCGCCGTGAATTCTCCTGATGAATCCTGGGATCTTTTACTGGATTGCGATGAAGAAACCCGACTGGCGCGCTGTCGCGAGTTTCGAAAAACGGGGAGGGTGGAATCATGATGGAATGGGCCAGAGACTCGCTGAAACGATTGGAGGATTCCCGCGAAGCGCGTCGCAACGCGGTTCATGAAGAATTGTCGCAAGAAGAGGTTGATCGGTTATTGCAGGAACACCATCCCGATCACTCAGGCAAGGGGCGGAGCATTGCAGTTGGAGCCAACGCCAACGCGACGGCGTTTCCCATCGAACTGGCGGACTTGCTGGAATCGAAAAGTCGATTGCCGGACGACTACGTTCCAGCGGCGGATATAGAAACCGACGTGCTCATCATTGGCGGCGGCGGGGCGGCCTGCTCTGCGGCGCTGGCTCTGAACGAGTCGGGTTTGAAAACGCTCCTATGCGCCAAATTGCGCCTGGGCGATTCGAATACGGTGATGGCGGAAGGGGGAATTCAGGCGGCGTTGGGGCCGGAGGATTCCGCGCAACGTCATTTCGCCGATTCTCTGGTGGGCGGCCACGGCAAGAACGATCCTCAATTGTTGAAGCGCCTGTGCGAGCAGGGGCCGGAGGGGATTCGCTGGCTGACGGAATTGGGTTGCCTGTTCGATGTGACCGAAGAGGGAATGTTTCGACTTCGCCTTGGCGGCGGCGCGTCGGTTCCCAGAGTGCTGGCTTGCCGGGATTACACCGGGCTTGAGATCATGCGCACATTAAAAGATGCGACGCGGTTGACGACGACGGAGATCATGGAAGATTGTCCCGCGCTGGAATTGCTCGACGACGGCGCCGGGCAGGTCAGCGGCGCGACGATCTGGAATCGTCAGAAGAACTGTTTGCAGTCGGTTTCCGCGCGCGCGGTTTTGCTGGCGACGGGGGGCGCGGGTCAGCTCCGTTTTCAGCAGTTCGGCACGAGCAATCATGTGGGCGCCACGGGAGACGGTCTCGTTCTCGCTTATCGCCAGGGCTGTCATCTGGAGCATGGCGGCAGTTTTCAATACCATCCCAGCGGCAGTTGCTATCCGGAAGCGATGTCCGGGCGCCTTGTGACGGAAGCGATCCGGTCCGTCGGAGCGCAGGTGGTGAATAACGAGGGGCATTGTTTTATCAACGAACTGACTTATCGCGATGTGCTGGCGGCGGCGATCATTCGCGAGGTGCGCGAGGGTCGAGGCATTCAAACCCCGGCGGGAAGTTGCGGGGTGTGGCTGGACACGCCGCTGATAGATATCAAACATGGCGCCGGGACCTTGCAAAAACAGTTTCCCGGTATTGTGCATCGCTTCGCGCCGTTTGGAATCGATCCCTCGCAGACGCCGATCCTGATCTATCCTACCCTGCATTATCAGAATGGCGGCGTGCGCGTCGACGAATGGTGTCGAACCGAGATCAATGGACTCTGGGCGGCGGGTGAAGTGACGGGAGGTTTGCATGGAACGAATCGTTTGATGGGAAATTCCCTGCTCGATATCATTACCTTTGGCCGACGCGCCGGGGAATCTATCAAAGCGCAGTTGCCGGAGAGGAAGGCGGCGACGCGCTCTGCGGCGGATCGGTTTCAGCGGGACTTGCAGAAACTGAGTGAGTCGTCTGTGCAGGGGCCGCAACTTTTCCCTGTCGAAATGAATATGAACGCCACGCCGGGGCAGTGAGCCCTCTGACTCGCACCCGATGCAACACTGGGATTCAACGACATTTTTAATGGCGACCGGGGGACGGGTCGTCGTTTTCTTCATTTCTAAGAGCGTACGATGCAACACTGGGACTCAACGACATTTCTAATAGCGGCGGTGGCTCTGGCAGCCGCTTTTTTTATCTGGAAACGCTGGTTTTGGCAGGGAGGCGGTACGCCGCAGGCGCTGGACGCTCGTCTCTCCAGATTGGGCGAGTCGTATCAAATTTTGAAGGATGTGAGTTTGACGACGCCTCAGGGAATAGTTTCCATCGACCGCTTGGTCGTTTCGCCTTACGGCGTTTTTGTCATCTCGATTTCCAGTCTTAAGGGACGTTTGACGGGAAGGCCGGGGGATCGGGAGTGGTGGGCGAAGCAGGGAGGGCAGACGGTCGCAGTTTACAATCCTCTGCTGGAGAACAGAAAAATTGTCAATCAGATCGCCCCGCAATTGGGAGTCGATCCGCTCATTCCGCTTGTGGTTTTTTTGAATGCGCGATTGGGAAGCGATTTTGGCGTCAGCGCGACGCCCTTGTCGGCGCTCCCGCAATTCTTTTTAAGATACCAGCGCGAAACTTTATCCCCCGAGCAACAGGAAGAAATCATTCGACAGGTCAGTCAGAACCCAAACGTTTTCTGAGCGATGCAGGGAATATCAAGCCTAAGCAAGCGTAGACCTGCTGAATTTTATGGCGCAGTTCCAGCCGGCGACCTTAGCTTGCCGATCTGAAAGTTTTTTGAAGTTTGCTTAAACGATGATGTCTACTTTATTGGCGCTTTTAGAGCTGGCAACGCTTTGTTCGCTGACTTGAACCGCAGATTCAATCAGTTTCACAGCGTTATTGCCTTCCTGTTTTTGTACGTTCAAAGCAGTTTTTGTCGCGGCGGCCTGAAATTGCGGGCTAACGCCGGAAGCGGAATTGACATCCATGATCTAAACCTCCCAAATAGAGTTCGACTTATTCTGCTTAACGGATGAATTCAGAAATTCTTTAGCCAATAAAAGTGAAATTTGAGAAAAAATGTAAGAAATTGGGGAACAAAAAGCGCGTTGTCGTCTCTTGACAGGGTAGGGGGAGAATGGATTACAATGAACAAAAAAACCGAATTGGATATGGAGGAATCGATTGAACTATTTGACAAGCCTGTGCGCGGCGATTGTATTTAGCGGAGCCGTTTGGGCGACCGATGTTTCGGCAAGCCCTTGCGGTGACAGAGACACCACCGTTTGCACGATAGAAATGTGGTTGGAATACAAGCATAAGAAAAACAACAAAGAAATCCGTGAATTTCTTAAATCCAAATCCTTCAAGGTATTGCGGAACACGATCCAGTACTGGAAGCGACGGGGGGGGCACCCGCCCACCAATGTGGCTCTCGGTAGCGGTTTGACAGCGCAAGACGCGCAGTTGGTCATAGACATTGCCCTCAAGTACAACGATAATGTCGACGGCCTGATTTTTCAAAGTCTCAACCCTCCCAATTATGCGGCGATCGCAACGTCTGCCTGGGATGACAAGTCCGAAACGAAGATCACCCCCGAGCAATTGGAGTCGCTACGAAATCCCGCTTTGACCACCGAGGAATTTCACAAGCTCTACCGGGAACTCACCGGCGAAGAGAATATCGCTCCGAGTTTCTATTGATGCTTTCAGGCCCAGATAGCGCGTGATCGGGCAGGAGCTTTCCCTATTAGGTTTGACAAAACAATATTGATCTGGTAGAAGCAACCGTTTATATTCTTCCAGTAATTAAAGTCATAGAATCATAATCAACTAGCTGATTTTTAATTCAAAACGAAACCCTGGCAGGCGGTACGCCTGCGCCAAGGATAATCATCGGGGAAAAAATAGATGCTTGATTTAGCGTTTGCCATGATGCCTCCTCCAGAGGGGCAAGAAGGAGGACCGGGACTGTTGGGCATGTTGCCGCCCATGATCATGATGTTTTTGATCTTTTACTTCATCCTGATTCGTCCTCAACAGAAAAAGCAAAAAGAATCTCAGAAAATGCTGGAAGCGCTGAAGGAAGGCGACAACGTCGTGACCTTGAGCGGAATCCACGGCACCATCAAGAAAATTAAAGAAGATACGGTTGTTCTGCAGATATGCGAACAGCCTCACCCGGTGAAGATTAAAATCAACCGTGCTTCAATAGCACTTAAAAGGGAATAACGTAGCGGAATGTATCGAAACCTGAGATGGAAAATTCCACTGATCGCCTTGGTATTGCTGGGCGCGTCTTGGTTGTCTTATCCGTTGGAAGAAAAAATCAATCTGGGTCTGGACCTGCAGGGCGGTATGCACCTGGTTCTCGAAGTCGAGGTCGAGAAGGCGGTGGAGACCAGTCTGGAACGTCTGGCCGACGACCTGAAACGCGACATCGACGAGAAAGACATCGAAGCGGATCGTATTCTCGCGTTGATCGAGGAATCCGGCCTTAAAATCGCTTTGCTGGATGAAGACGATGCCGCCGCTGTTGCGACCCTGATTTCGGAACGCTATCCCTTTTTGGAGAAACAGGCGTCCGGAGCGGACAAGCTGGCTCTGGTTTATCATTTGAGCTCGGATCAGGTCAAACGTATCCATGAAAACGCGGTGAGTCAGGGTTTGGAAACCATTCGCAATCGCGTCGATCAATTCGGCGTGTCCGAGCCGAGCATTCAGGTTCAGGGCGAGCGCCGGATTCTCGTGCAATTGCCGGGCATCAAAGACGCCAGTCGGGCGATCAACCTGATCGGCAAGACGGCGCGCCTGGAGTTCAAACTGCTGGACGAAGACAACAGCATTCAATCTGCGCTGGCCGGCGTCATTCCAGAAGGAAGCGAAATTCTGCATGAGCGCGTGGTGAATCGCGAAACCGGCGTCGTGGAAAAAGAACCACATTTGTTGAAAAAGAGGGCGGTTCTGACGGGCGACACCTTGACGGGCGCGATCGTGAGTTACGATTCGGATTTCAACGAGCCGTATGTGTCGTTGACCTTCAACAGCATCGGGGCCATGTTGTTCCAGCAGATCACCCGAGACAACGTGAAAAAACGCCTGGCTATCGTTCTCGACAATACGGTGTATTCCACGCCGGTCATTCAGGAGGAGATTGCCGGAGGCCGAGCGCAGATCACGGGACAATTCACAACAGAAGACGCGCGCGACCTGGCCATTGTCTTGCGCGCAGGCGCCTTGCCCGCTCCGGTCACGATTCTAGAAAACAGAACGGTTGGACCTTCTTTGGGTAAAGATTCGATCCAGAAGGGAATCGAGTCTATCATTATGGGCGGCATTCTGGTGGTCATCTTCATTTTGGTGTACTACAAACTTTCGGGGGTGATTGCCAATATTGCCCTGGTCTTGAACATCGTATTATTGCTGGGCGCTCTGGCGTATTTTGGAGCCTCGTTGACCTTGCCCGGCATCGCAGGAATCATTTTGACGGTGGGCATGGCGATCGACGCAAATGTGCTGGTTTTTGAGCGTATTCGCGAGGAAATCCGCATCGGCAAGACGGTGCGAGCCGCTATCGACGCAGGATTTGCCAAGGCATTTCGAACGATTGTGGATGCGAACATCACCACCTTCATCGCCGCCGTGGTTTTATTTCAGTTCGGCACCGGGCCTATCAAGGGGTTTGCTATCACCTTGTGTATCGGAATCGCCGCAAGTATGTTCACGGCGGTATTTGTCAGTCGAACCATTTTCGACAGCGTGATGAGCGCCCGGAAAATAGAAAAGTTGAGCATATAAATGGAAATTTTCAAGACGGAAACCAAAATTGATTTCTTGGGCAAGACCCGCATCACGCTGGCCTTGTCCGCGATTTTGATTTTTATAAGCATCGCCTCTATCGCGTTTCATGGCGGGTTGAATTACGGAATCGATTTCGCTGGCGGCACCCTAGTTCAATTGAAGTTTAAAGAGCCGCCGTCGATCAATGACGTGCGAGATGGATTGAAGACGATGGGTATGGGCGAAAGTTCCATTCAGGAATTCGGCTCTAAAAACGATATCCTCATCCGCGTGCAACGAAGCGACGGCAAGCTGGAGGCGGTGGGTCAGAATATACGCGACGCCTTATCGTCTAAATTCAACAAAGATGATATTACTGTTGAACGCGTGGAGATGGTGGGGCCGAAGGTGGGTAAAGACCTGCGTGAAAAAGCTCTGCTATCCATTCTCTACGCGATCATCGGTATCGTGATTTATATCTCCTGGCGTTTCGAATTCCAATACGCGATTGCCGCCATTCTGGCTTTGATACACGACATCGTGATCACTGTCGGCGCATTTTCACTGCTCGATAAAGAATTCACCCTGACGATTGTGGCGGCGATCCTGACGATCATCGGCTATTCGCTGAACGATACCATCGTTGTGTTTGACCGCATACGCGAGAACCTGCGTCGACGCGGTAAATTCAGTTTAACGGAAATCATTAACGGAAGCATCAACCAGACCTTGAGTCGAACCCTGCTCACCTCCGGGACGACGCTCCTGGTCATGATGGCTATTTTCCTGCGCGGCGGAGAGATCATTCATGATTTTTCCTTCGCGTTGCTGATTGGCGTGGGCATTGGCACATACTCCTCCATATTTGTGGCCAGCGTTTTTCTGGTTTACTGGGAATCGCGGGCCCGCGCGCGCTAGGTTCTGCCCCGGCGCGGCACATTGAGTTGTCATCCCTCCTGCGCCATGATACATTTATTTTCACCCCTTTTTAATGAATGCGAGGCGCTTTAAATGAATCCTCAGCTTGAGCTATTGATCTCACTCCAGAACATGGACACCGAAGCGCAGGGAATGGAGCGCGCCCTGAACGCGATTCCCGGACAAATCCAGGCCGGAACAAGCGAACGGGATTTGAAGAAACAACGCGCCGATAAGGCTCTGGAGGAAATCGAGTCTCTGAAAAAGAAGCGCAAGGATCTCGAACGCGGCGTTCAGGATCAAAACGACCACATGGCAAAGATAAAAATGAAATTGCCGAACGTGAAGACGAATAAAGAGTACAGCGCCATCCTGACCGAAGTCGATTCTGTGAAAGAGAAAATCTCGCAATTGGAAGATCAGGAGCTTGAGATCATGGAAACGCTTGAGCAGAAGGAGAGCGAGTTCCCAGCAATCAAAGCGCAGTTGGATGAGGAAGAGGCGCACTTTAAGGAATATACGGCGAAAAAGGAAAATGAGGCGAAGCGCGTCAAAGACGAAATTCAGGCATTGGAAGACCGTCGACAGCAGATCACCCGGCAAGTGGAACCGACCTTGTTGAAACGCTATGAAAAAATATCCAAGGCGCGCGAGGGGGTTGGCGTGGTGGGTTTGAAGGGGATGATCTGCCAGGGGTGCCATCAAAGCGTTCTGCCTCAGATGATGATCAAGGTCAAGGCGGGTAAGGAAATTCTTGATTGCATGAATTGTCTACGGATGTTGTTCTGGGTTGAAGAACCCGAATCGGAGACTGCGGCGTCGAAGTAAACCGGGCGGCCGCCGTTGCAGGGCTTGCTCTGCGAGGGAGGAAAGTCCGGGCTCCACAGGGCGGGATACTCCGTAACGCGGAGTGGAGGCGACTCCAAGGAAAGCGCCACAGAAAAGACACAGCCTACCCGTCGGTTTTCCGGCGGCGGCAATGGTGAAAAGGCGAGGTAAGAGCTCACCAGTACCGTTGGCGACAGCGGTAGCTTGGCAAACCCTATCCGGAGCAAGGTCAAATAGGAAAGCGTTTGAGGACGGCCCGTCCGATGCTTTCGGGTTGACTGCTTGAGCCTGTCGGCAACGGCAGGCCTAGATTGATGGTCGCCGCCCCGTTTCGGCGGGGAACAGAACCCGGCTTATTGGTTTACTTCGACCCCTTTCTTTTTTATTTCCACCCATTTTCACTCCAATACCAAAAGCGCTCTCAGCGCGAAATTTTTGAAATTTGTTTTTGACTGCTGATATGGCGGGTGATGGCTTCGCCGAGCGGGTCTGAGTAGTCGTTGGTCAACGCCATCGCGATGATTCCCGCCACCATGATGAGCGTTAATACGGGTTTCCACATCCTGTTATCCCTCCCTGGATAATGTTTTCTTCTATCCTTGTTTTCGGGTTTCTCTAGGAAGGGCTTGAGAGTGCGGCGCATTTTCCAACTTTTCCTGCGCTAATTCAGAGTATTTCGAATCGATGTTTTTTTAGCGAAACGCGACGCCATAACGCCCGTGAATGGGCGTGGCTAGAGAACGCCGCGGGCGCGGCGGCTTGTCGTCTGTCTTTTGGAAGCGCTTGAACTTCAGGAGAGGTCGTACTTCAGTTTGAGTTCCTTCATCTGCCGATCATCGACCCTTGAAGGCGCTTCGGTCATCAGGCAGGATGCTTTCTGCGTCTTCGGGAATGCGATGACGTCGCGAATGGAGTCCGCTCCCGTTACCAGCATGGCGATGCGGTCGAGACCAAAGGCGATGCCTCCATGAGGCGGCGCGCCGTATTCCAGTGCGTCGAGGAGGAAGCCGAATTTTTCACGGGCTTCCTTGTTCTGGATGCCGAGCAATTCAAAGGCCTTTTCCTGCACGTCTTTCCGGTGGATACGAAGGCTCCCGCCGCCGATCTCGTTGCCGTTGAGCACGAGGTCGTAAGCGCGCGCCAGCAATTTCTCGGGCGGCGTGTTTTGCAGGGCTTCGAGATTTTGATCGGTCGGCGCAGTGAAGGGATGGTGCATTGCGGTGAAGCGTTTTTCTTCTTCGTTGAATTCGAGTAAAGGGAACTCGGTGACCCAGATGAAATTTTTCTTTTTCTCGTCGATCAGGTTGAGACGTTTCGCGGCGGCGAGTCGAATGTGCGCGAGAGAGTCAGCGACCACTTTCGCGGAGTCGGCGCAAAATACAAGAACGTCCCCGGGTTTGCCCTGCATTTGTTCCAGCAGTGCGTCGAGCATGGGCTTTTCAAAAAATTTGATGATGGGCGACTGCAGTTCATTTTCCTGAATCTTGATCCAGGCCATTCCCTTGGCGCCGTAGGTTTTGGCGACTTCGGTCAAATCGTCGAGCGCTTTACGCGACAGGGTCTCAGTTGCGTTTTCAATGCGGATGGCTTTCACCTGGCCACCGCTCTCAAGCGCCTGCTCAAATACTTTGAATCCGCTTCCCTTGACGGTGTCGGACAAGTCCACCAGTTCCAAGCCAAAGCGCGTGTCGGGTTTGTCGCAACCGTAGCGGTCCATCGCTTCCTGATAGGTCAGGATGGGGAACGGAGCGGTTACGCTTTGTTTGAGGGTCTCCAGAAAAATTTCGCAGATCATTTCTTCGACCAGTTCGAAAATCTGTTCCTGGCTGGCGAAGGACATCTCAATGTCGATCTGGGTGAATTCCGGTTGTCGGTCCTGGCGCAGGTCTTCGTCGCGAAAGCATTTCACGATCTGGAAATAACGATCCATTCCCGACGCCATCAAAATCTGTTTGAATAATTGCGGCGATTGCGGGAGCGCGTAAAAATGATGCGGCGCCACGCGGCTCGGGACCAGATAATCGCGCGCGCCTTCCGGCGTGCTCTTGGTCAGCATGGGCGTTTCGATTTCCATGAAACCGTTGCGGTCGAGAACGTTGCGAGCGGTTTTGGCGACCTGGTAACGCAATCGCAGATTGTTTTGCAGTTCGTCGCTACGCAAGTCGAGGTAGCGGTATTTCAGGCGAATCGCCTCGGAGACTTCCTGCGGCTCCCAGGGGGAAAAGGGCGGCGTTGTCGAGGGATTGAAAATTTCCAGCTCGTCGATATAGACTTCCACCTGCCCGGTGCTGAGTTTTTCGTTGACCATGCCTTCGGGACGTTCGCGCACAAGACCGCGCACGCCGATCACGTAATTGCCGCGCAGAGACTGGGCCTGCTGGTGCGCGAGTTGGTCGATTTGCGGGTTGAGAACGACTTGCGCGATGCCTTCCTTGTCCCACAAGTCGATAAAAATGAGGCCGCCGTGGTCTCGACGGGTATGCACCCAGCCGCACAGGGTTACGTTCTGACCTATCAGGGAGGCGTTCAGTTCCCCGCAGTAATGAGTTCGATTCAATGTATTGGACATGATGATTTGGGAAGCTGAATGGTAACGCCCTCGCGGGCTGGCAGTGGACAAAGACCACCAAGGATAATTAAACGAGGCGCAACTTGCAAGTTTAAAATTGAGCTATTCTTTTGTGTCTTCGGCGGGGGCGGTCAACTCGACTTCGTTTTCTTCCTGCGCTTCTTCCTGTGCCTCTTCCTGTGCCTCTTCTTCAGCCATTCTCAGGCGGGCTTCCTGCTCTTCCGCTTCGCGTTCGGCTTTTTCTCTTTCCAGTCGTTTTTTCTTCAACTGGTGCTCGACCACCATTTGCGGTTTGATCTTGATGGCGACGGGAATATTGACGGTGCTACAAGAGCGAGCGCATACGCCGCATCCGGTGCAGATATTCTTATGGATGACGGGTTTGCTGTCGACCGTCTGGGTGATGGCTCCGGGGATGGGGCAGTCGATCACGCATTGCTGGCAGAAGGTGTCGCCGTAGGCCTGACAGCGGCCTTTATCGAGAATGGCGTAGCCCATGTTCACGTCGCTGGGGCTGGCGACCGGCAACAGCGCCCCGTCCGGGCAGGCGGAGATGCAGGGCAGATGGTCGCACATGACGCAGGGATTTTTCAGCGGTTCGATGTAGGGCGTTCCGGCGATGAAAAAGCCCATTTTCTTGGGCGCTCTTTTGATCGCGTCCTTGGGACAGGCGTGAATGCATTTGTCGCAACGCGTGCAGGCGTTTAAAAAATCTTTCTCTGAAATCGCTCCCGGGGGACGAATCAGGGGAACCCGTTTGGTGATTTTATCGACGGTGGTGTTTACTTTGTCGATTTTCTCCTGAACCGAGTCCATCGCCGGTTTGGCGAAAAAATGAATGCCTTGTTTGAGCAGGTTGCGGCGATCGTATTCGGCCTCCGGTTCTTCGGGAACGATCTCGACTTCTTCCTCTTCTTCTGCGGCGCGCAATTCTTCCCGCACGGCTTCTGCGGCGCTGGCGGCTATGGAGTTTGGGCCGGGAACCGCTTGAGGTTCTTCGTCTTCGGATTTGGAACCGGGTTTGAGTTTGTTGAATATTTTTTTGAAGAAGCCGACTTTGGGCGGAGGCGGAGTTTCATCCTCTTCGGAATCTTCATTCACCTCGTCTTCATGGAGGGTTTCTTCCTCGGACTCGTCCTGTTCTTCGTCCTCTTCAGAGGAGCGGCGTTTTTTCCGGCGTTTTTTTTCTTCCTCTTCCACGGCTTCAGAAAAATCACCGAGTCGCGCGAAAGAGAAGAGATCGCGGCGCGACACCTCCCTGATTTCAGCATTTTTCTTGTCTACGTCTTTTTGATGCTGGCTGGAAATCGTGTCGGCGTCGAGAGCAAGAACATCCCCGTCATTCGAAGCGTGGTCGCCGCGCTGGTCGGCGTCGACATGCGCCTGATCCCAGCCGGGCATGCGCTGGGGTGCGACCTTCTTGTTCTTGAACGTTTTTTTATCGAGTTTGTATCGGAATCGCATGATTGGAACACCGGGCGGGTTAGAGCCAGCGGAACTCGTTTCCTATGAAATGATAATCGTGCCAGTTTTGCGCATCGGCGTTTTCAAGCATGTATTCATCCACGGCCAACACCAGTGGGTGTCCCTTGTTGACAAAGGATTGAACGGTGGGGAAACGAAGCATGAAAACCGTGATGGCGCCGCGAGCGAGACCGAGAAGATGTTCATCTTCCTGAATTTGTTTGATGATGTCAGCGGCGTTGTCAGCGGAAACGGTTTGAAACATGTCTGCCGTGGTTTGCTCCAGTTCGGGCTTTTCGTCGCAGATTTGAGCGGCCTTCATTTGCCATTCCAGGATTTTTTCATAGTCGGACTGGTCGTATTCGCCGTCCATTTTGCCTTCATCCCAGCCGGAACCTTCCAGCGTGCGCTTTCCTTTTTCGTCTTTACGTTCGGCAGTTTCACAAAATGCCAGGTTTGCTTCATCCAGTAAAATTTTTGCTATGGTCTCGGGAGTTGGGGTTTGTGCCGCCATGGGTTGCGTTTGTCTCCTGTAGATGAAAGTTTAATGAAAATACGTTAGTTATTTCGATTGAACCCGGTCATGTCCATCCAGAGAGAGGGGCAGACAAGGGTTTCAGGATGTTCTAATGGTATCATTTAACCTTTGCCAATCCCACACAAAATTGATGAAAACTCCTGACTGAAGGGGCGCATTTCGTAACTTGCTCTGTCGACTGCGCGCTAATCGTACTCTTAAGATTTCTGTAGTCCTTATTTGGATTCAAATGGGCTTGTAATACGATTAAAAAGTTAGTAGTTTTAGGTATTGCGACTTTATTTAGGAAATTTTCCATGAAAAAAGTGATGCTGTTATTTCCGCCGGAATGGGTTCCCACAGCCCCTTATCTGGCGTTGCCCAGTTTGACCTCCGTTTTGCGCCAAAATGGCATAGAAGTGGTTCAAAAGGACATCAATGTTGAGATGTACGACCACTTTTTTACGAGGGAGTTTCTGGAATTTGCGCGCGACAAGATCCTTTCCCGAATCGAGCATTTGAAGGTGAAAGAGGCGCGCGGTCAGGCGACTGAGGAAGATAGCAAGCTGGCTAAAATGTTGACAGACTACACTTATGTCGATTTCGACTACCATATTGAAAAGGTTGAACGCGCCAAGGTCATCATGCGTTGCGAAGAATTCTACGAGGTGGACAAGTGTGAATGGGCGCTCAACGCATTCCGCGAGGTGATGGAATATATATCCGCCGCGTATTTTCCGGCGAGCATCAATTTTTACCCGATGGAAAGCAACCTGAATATTTACCGACCCTGGGTGTCCGAGGATTTGACTAAGGCGCCGTATGACGACGACGTTAATGTTTATGCCGATGTTTGTCGTCGGCTTGTTTTTCCCGCCATCGAAGAGGAGAAGCCCGACTTGATCGGCATTTCCATAGGCACCCCGGTGCAGTTAATGGCGGGAATCACCTTTTCCACTTTGATTAAGGATCGTTACCCGAATATCCATATCACCGTTGGCGGCAATATCATCACGCGCTTGAAGGATGTCCTGCAGAAAAAGGATCATTTGATTGGCAAGGCGTTTGATTCAATGATCTGCTATGAGGGCGAGCATTCCATTGTCCGCCTGGTCGAAGCTCTGGACGGGCAACGCCCGATGTCTGAAGTGACCAATCTTATTTACAAGGATGAAGCGGGCGCCGTTCATGTGAACGAGTTGTATCAGGAGCGGGTGACCGAATTACCGCCGCCGGATTTTGACGGCTTCCCCTGGGAAAAATATTTCTCACCCGAGAAACTGGTTCCTTATCTTGGAACGCGGGGATGTTATTGGGGGAAATGTACCTTTTGCGATCATGGGGCGGGTTATATTGACCAGTTCCGCGCCAAACACGCAGACCAGATTGTCGATGAACTGGAATTTTTGAAGAAAAAATACAACACCCAGCATTTCCTGTTCACCGACGAATCGTTTCCCCCTGCGTTATTCAAAAAGTTACCGCCGATCATGGTCGACCGAAAGCTGGATATTTTCTGGACGACCCTGATCCGTTTTGAAGCCAGCTTGCTGGAACCTGAAGTGTGGGACAAGGCGGCCGAAGCAGGTTGTCGATCCTTGTACTTCGGTCTGGAGTCGGCCAATCAGAGGATCATCAAATTGGTGAAAAAGGACACGGACATCAAGGCGGCTGTCGTCAATTTGTCGGAAGCCCGGCGGGTGGGTATCTGGAGCCATGTCATGGCCTTCTATGGTTTTCCTTCGGAAACCCCTGAAGAAGCCGAAGACACGCGGCGATTTTTATTGGCGAATCAGGATAAAATCCACTCGGTTGAAATGTATTTCTTCGTCTTGTATAAGAACGCGCCGGTTTATAAAAATATTGACGACTATAAAATCAAGGTGACGGATTATCCCGAACATGATCTGGCGATGGATTATTATTACACGCCTGAATCCGGTTTGACGATTGAAGAAGCGATGGAAAAATACCAGAATTTTTATCGCGATGATTTCGACCCCTGGGCGATGCGCATCAACGCGCGCGAGCATGTCTTTCTATACATCACGCATTTTGGAGTGAACGATTTACCCGACCTCTACGTCAAAAACCAGGTTACGGCGGGTGAACCGCAAGCGATGATGTGATTCGGCCCCGGGCGCTTCCCCGGGTTGTAATTGCGATTGAGTGGTGTGGAAAATAAGAAAGGCGCCAAGGGTGGAGAGGGTTTAAACCCGTTGGCGCCTTATTTTGAGGAAACCAGGTTTCCTCAATTCACTGCGTGAATCGGAATTTTAACGACTTCCTCCTGAGCCTCTTTTGATTTGCCCAGTGTGACCTTCAGAACGCCTTTTTTAAATTCGGCAT
This sequence comes from Candidatus Nitrohelix vancouverensis, assembly GCA_015698305.1. NCBI lineage: Bacteria > Pseudomonadati > Nitrospinota > Nitrospinia > Nitrospinales > Nitrospinaceae > Candidatus Nitrohelix > Candidatus Nitrohelix vancouverensis. The sequence continues at coordinate 2,966,678 of CP048620.1, read as the reverse complement.
TGATTTTTTGTGGATCGATTCCCGCTGGAACGGGGATCGATCTGTAAAATGAACCGAAGGAACGTTCTGTTCGCACATAGCCGTTTTTCTCCTCTTCGAATTTCTCTTCTTTTTTTTCACCCTTGATGATGAGTTGGTTGTGTGTGAGTTTCACATCGACGTCCTTCTCATCAATACCGGGTAGCTCGGCATTCACGATGAATTCTTTCTCCGTTTCCAACAGGTCGATATTGGGGTAGATTTCTTTCATTGTCCCATTCTCGCCATTAAAGAACGGAGCGTTGAATCCCGAGCTGGAAAAATTATTGAAGAGACGATTCATTTCGTTTTGCAGAGCCGCGAAGGGATTCTCCATTTCCTTTTCACGGCTCCATGGAATCAAATCCTTGATTTTCATGAGTCATCTCCTTGCGATAGAAACCGAACTTCAATTTGAGCTGACGGTTATTTTCTGAGGCGTGAGCTCTTTTTTCTTGGGCAAACTTAGAGTCAACACCCCATGTTTCATAACCGCATTGATCTGGTTTGTTTCAAAGTTTCCTGCCAGGCGGAATGAACGTTTGTAATTGCCTTCTGGGTATTCATGCCAGATCGCTTTCCAATCCGCCCGCGGTCCTTCCGCCTCCAGCTTGCCAGTGATTGTCAGAACGTCCTTGTCGACGGTGACGTCCACTGATTCGCGGCTGACGCCGGGCATATCCATCGCAACGACCACCGTTTCCTCGTGGTCCTTAATGTCCGCCAGCGGCAGATAGGTCTCCCGTTTTTGCATCGGCTCGACAGCCGCCGCTTCAGTTTTCATTTCATCCTGCTCTACTGTTGCTACGTTGGTATCAGACATGATTGCATTCTCCTGTATTAATGCGATTGAATCGCAATGGTTTTGGGTTTGTCTTCTTCCGGGAGGCGCAGGGAAATGGTTAAAATTCCATTTTTAAAATGCGCTTCCGTTTTATCGGAATCGACCCGGAAGGGTAGTTTGATCGTTCTGGAAAATTTTCCAAAGGAACGTTCCTTGACGAAGTAGCTTTCATCGCTTGTCGACTCGCCTGTTTTGCGTTCGCCTTTTAGAGTCAACTCTCGGTTTTTTACCGAGATATCCAGGTCTTCGGGCGAAAGGCCAGGTAGTTCGCAGGTCACGGTGCAACCTTCATCGGTCTGCCAGATATTGACTTTGGGGTAGGCGACTGCGTCGACCCTGCGGTTTGAAAAGCGACGGTTGACCTCTTCCTGCAATTGATTGATCTCCCTGAAAGGGTCCCAGGTTTCCCAATTTGTATAACTGTCGAGTAACATAATGATCCTCCTGAATAAGCATTGGTTGAGTGATAACTACCCTCTGCAAAATAAATAAAATTAGATTTTTGAAGAGTCAAGCGACTGTGTGAAAAATTTTTTTAAGTTTTACAGCCCCGTTTTCTCCTGTAAAATAGCGGTTTTATGGAGCTACTGCGCAAGCTGAGGAAGAAATGTATAGATTAAAATTTTTTAACCCTGCTGGAAAATTGAAATGAGCTGGAGTGATTTTTTTCGACAGACCGCGCTTTGGATTCTGATCTTTTTTATGGGCGCGTTAACTTTTGAAAACTGGGATACGATCAAGTTTTCCCTGTTCGGTCGGCCGATGGCTCAGGACCTTGATTTCAATCGACCGGAGAACCGCTCCAGCGGCGCTCCGTTGGCGACTCGGGATGAAGAGATAACGACGCGGGTGTATGATAATAATCGTTCCGCCGTCGTCAACATCGCGTCGACGGCCTTGTCGATGAATTTCTGGCGACAGATCGTTCCGACGCAAGGGCAGGGGACGGGCGTGATCATTGATCAGCAAGGTTACATACTGACCAACAATCATGTGGTTGAAGGCGCGCAAAAAATAACGGTCACGCTGGACGGTACAAAGCGGGCGGACGCGGTTTTGATCGGCAAGGCGCCGTCGACGGATCTTGCGGTCATCAAAATTCCGTCTCGCTTTGTGGATCGCGTTGCGCGATTGGGGAATTCCGACTTGATTCGGGTGGGTCAAAAGGCCATCGCGATCGGCAACCCCTTCGGTCTGTCGCAGACCCTGACGAGCGGCGTCATCAGCGCGCTGGACCGTCACATCCAGAATGAGGATGGGAGCATTCTTGAGAATCTGATTCAGACCGATGCGGCGATCAACCCGGGTAATTCGGGCGGACCCTTGCTCAATTCGAGCGGCGAGGTGGTGGGCATCAACACGGCTATTTTCAGCATGTCCGGCGGCTATCAGGGCATTGGTTTTGCGATTCCGATCAACCGCGCCAGGCAGGTGGCATCGCAACTCATTACATCGGGAAAATTTGCCGTGCCCTGGCTTGGTGTGTCCGGCCTGCCTTTGAATCCTGAACTTTCGAAAGCGATCGGCGTGGACTTCGACAAAGGCGTCGTGGTGGTCGACGTGGTGATGGGCAGTCCCGCGCACAAGGGCGGCGTGCAGGGCGGGCGAAGGGAAGTCAGTCTGGGAAACATGCGCCTGGCGGTGGATGGCGACATCATTCTCGGCCTCAACGACCGCAAAATTGAAACGATGAACGACTTGACGCAAACGCTGAGTCAATACAAGATCGGGGATTCTGTTCAGCTGAAAGTATGGCGCAACAACCGTTTGTTGGCTTTGAATCTGATCCTTCAGGAAAAACCGGTCTGATTCGCAGTTTGAGTTTCCAGCTCTGGAAAAGGGCGTCGATAGCGGGTATTATAGGGCGCAGACATCTCTGCTTTTCAATTCTGTTTTACCGGACCGAACCATCTAAATGAATTCCAAGGGCAAGCGCATATTATTGGTTGAGGACGAGCCTCACCTGGCTCGCGGGTTGAAGTTCAATCTGGAGCAGGAGGGCTATGACACTTCTGTAGCAGGCGACGGCGAGGAAGCTCTGGAACTGCTCAACCGTGAAGAATTTGATCTGATCATTCTCGATTTGATGCTCCCAAAACTCGGCGGCATTGAAGTCGCCAAACGGATTCGCAAGACGAATATTCGTTTTCCCATTTTGATGCTGTCGGCTAAGTCCACTGCGGAAGACCGCGAGATCGGTTTGGAAGCGGGGGCGGACGATTACCTGACAAAACCCTTTCACCTGCCGGAGCTCTTGTTGCGAGTGCAGGGGATTTTTCGCAGGATCGAATGGTACAAGGAACCGGTCCACGATAATGAAATTTTTCATTTCGACGGCATGTGGATCAATTTCAGCGTGGGGCGGGCTTTGGGCAAAGACGGCGAATTTTTTCTAACTGTCAAGGAATCGATGGTGATGAAGCTTCTGGTTTCAAACAAGGGAAACGTCGTGGGCCGGGAAGAACTGCTGGAAAAGGTCTGGGGCTATGATCCTGGAACCGAAACCCGCACGGTCGATAATTTCATCGCCAAGCTCCGAAAATATTTTGAAAAAAATCCGCAAAAACCTAAACGCATCATCACTGTCAGGGAAAAAGGCTATATGTTTGAAGCCTGATTCCGGACGGCCTGCCTCATCATCTTTTCGTAATTTCCTGATAATCTGAATAGAACACCCCGCGATCCGCATTTATTGCATAGGTGGCTTGTCAGGTCTTATATGCTCAGGGGAAGGCCCAGTTGGTTTGAGTGTCCAGATGGAGTCCGTTCATAATTTCGCTGAGATTTTCCTGAATGGATTCGCTGGATAATTCCTCCAGATAGGGAAATTGACCGAGGACGGGAACCTTGCCAAAAGTTTGAATCAACTCAGCCATGCCAGCCATGACCGGGTCGTCTGCGCGATTTTCAAGGTTGTTGAGGATGACTCCAGCGATGAGCAGTCCTTCCATTTCGGCGACTTTCAGGGTCAGGAGCGTGTGATTCAGAGCGCCGAGCCGAAGCGGGGAGACGACGATCAACGGCAATTGCGTGTCTCGTACGAGATCGACGACGGAGTAATCCTCGCATATGGGAACCATGAGGCCGCCTATGCCTTCCACCAGCATGGGATTTCTTGTCTCTCGTATATGTGAAAATGCATCGAGTATCAGTCCGATATCGATTTCGCGTTGATCCAGCCGAGCCGCCTGGTAAGGCGCCGCCGGGGTTTTTATCTGGTAGGGGCAGACTTGCGAGAGAGCCAAGGTTTCCTGATTGGCCTCCATGAGAAAACGCGCGTCGGAGTTGGCGGGCGAACTGCAGTCCGGGCTGACGCCTGTTTCGATCGGTTTCATCACTCCAGGCTTGTAGCCCATGTTGCGAAAGCAGGCCAACAGTCCCGCTGTGACCGCTGTTTTGCCAGAACCGGTGTCGGTTCCCGTGATAAAAAATCCTTGCTGGGTCATCTACGCATTATCATGAAAAATTTATTTTTGTTATACTGGAGCCGTTTTTTAATTCGAGGCCTTAATTATGAGTTCAGATCGATTGGAAGTTCTCTGCCCCTGTTGCGAGACCAAATTGCAGGTGGATAAATTCACGGGAGAAGTGATCTGGGAAGAGAAGAAAGAAAAGCCCAAAGCCTCTCTCGCCGACATGGTCAAGAATCTTGATTCGCAACGCAAGGAGCAGGAAAACCTGTTCAAAAAGCGAAGCCAGAGCGAGAAAGAGCGCGACCGTATACTTCAGGAAAAATTCAAGGAAGCCCAAAAGAACGTCGACAAACTGGGCGATATCCCTTTGAGAGATATTGATCTGGATTGAATTCATAATTCGATTGTCAAACCGTCGTAGGCGAGTCCGACGTTTTCAGGAAGCGTTTTTGAGACTTCTTCGTGGTCGAATTTATGATTGATATGAGTCAACAAAGCGGTGCGCGGTTTGAGTTCTTCAATGGCTTCCAGGGCTTGGGGAAGGCAGAAATGCGTGGCGTGCGGATCGAATCCCAAGGCATTGATGACGAGTAGATCAAGACCCTGAAGTTTTTCTCTTGCGTCGTCCGTCAGGCCGCTACAATCCGTCACATAAGCCATGTTATTCATGCGATAGGCCGTGATAATCATCTTCCCATGCCACACGTCGACCGGCGTCACCTCGATCCCTCCCAGTTGCAATGAATTCCCGTTGAGCAAATGCATTTGCAGTTGCGGCAGTCCCCCGCCGACCTGGTCTGGAGGAGTGAAGATATAATTGAACTTGCTCTGAATTTCGTCGATGGTTTTCTGGTTGCCGTAGCAGGGCGTGACCATTTTATTGAAAAAATTGAAGCTGCGCAGTTCGTCGATGCCGTGCACATGGTCGGCGTGGTGGTGCGTGTATAACACCGCGTCGATACGGTCGATCTGGTGAGCCAGGCATTGTTGCCGCAGATCGGTGGAAGTATCCACCAGCAAATGGTAGTCGCCGTTTCGAACCAGAATGGAAGAACGCAAGCGTTTGTTTCTGGGGTCTTCGGATTTACATACTTCGCAATGACAGCACAGGGACGGGACTCCGGTGGAGGTTCCGCTTCCGAGAAAAAGTAATTCCATGAAAAAATCCTTAATGTTGAATCTGCTGAAGGCTTCCGGAAAACTTGCAGGGAGCAGATTCAAATTGAATGGTTGAATGCGTGATGTTGAATTTGTTTTTCAACGCGGTCTGAATGTCGGCAAGAACCCGTTCCGCCTGGGTCAGTTGCTGATCGTGCACGAGAGCGTGCGCGCTCAGGGCGTTGACATTGGAGCAGATGCTCCAGATATACATTTCATGCACGTCGAGTACGCCGGGGAGCGACTTCAATTCCTCGGCGACTTCCTTCACGGAAAGATTTTTCGGCGCTCCCTCCATCAGAATATGGAAGGCGTCGGACACGACTTTGCGCGCATTCCATATCAGCAGGAGCGCAATGAGTCCGCCGATCACCGGGTCGATAACCGTCCAGCCTGTGAAATAGATAACGGCGGCTCCGATGATGACTCCCAGCGAGGCGGCGGTGTCGCCAAGCACATGCAGATAGGCGCTCCTGAGGTTCAGGTCGTGCGAATGATGCATCGGGTTCTTGAGTATGAAAATGACGCACAGATTGGCGGCCAGTCCCACAGCGGCAACCAGAACGACGGTCGCGGAGTCTACGTCGGCGGGATTCTGCATGCGTTCCCAGGCTTCGATCAGGATATTGGCGGCCAGGAAGATCAAAAGCAGACCATTGATTAAGGCGGCGAAGATTTCTGCGCGGTGGTAGCCGAAGGTCTTGTCAGTGGGCGAGGGGCGGTGCGCCCATTTGAGCGCTAGCCAGCTCAGCCCCAGAGCGAACATGTCCGAGGCCATATGCGCGGCGTCGCCCAGCAAGGCCAGACTGTTTGCAATGAGACCGCCGACGACTTCGAGAACCAGAATAAAGCTTGTGACCAGAAGCGCCCACAAGAGGCGATTTTGAACGAGGGCGCTGGTGTTCATAGATCAAATATCTTTCAGGCGGTCGCCAGTATAAAGTGCGTTAAGCGATTGATAAAAAACCGAGTTGCACCATCATTTTAAAAACAGGTATTGAGGAAGTCAAGCGAGAGCGGGTACCCAGAATTTCCCGGCGCGTTTCAAACGCCTTGCATGATCGGCAAATCAGGAAGAAAATTGAATTTTTCGCTGGAATTGTGCTAAATTACCTCTTTTCCATTGAACATGATCTTATCATAAGAGGAGTTGCATATGTCCACGTTGGTCGCAAAACAGGCGCCCGATTTTAAAGCGCAAGCGGTAATGCCAGACGGCAGTTTCAAAGAAATCCAATTGTCGAGTCTCAAAGGCAAGTATGTTGTATTGTTCTTCTACCCTCTCGATTTTACGTTTGTATGCCCGACTGAAATCATCGGTTTCAGCGAAAAGATGGACGATTTCAGCAAGCGAAATGTTGAAGTGCTCGGCGTTTCCATCGACAGTCATTTCTCTCATCTGGCCTGGAGAAATACGGATCGAAAAAATGGCGGATTGGGAAGCATCCAGTATCCTCTGGTTGCAGACGTCACGAAAAAAATCACCAGCGACTACGGCGTATTGCACCCTGCGGGAATCGCGTTCCGCGGTCTGTTCCTGATCGACAAGGAAGGCGTGGTTCAACATCAGGTCATCAACAACCTGCCCTTGGGACGTAATATCGACGAAGCTCTGCGCATGGTAGACGCTCTTCAGTTCCATGAGAATAACGGGGAAGTGTGCCCGGCGAACTGGAAACAGGGCGAAGATGGAATGAAAGCGGACCCGAAAGGTTCCAAGGACTATTTCGAGAAGCACAATTAATCGTCGCTTCGTAACAAGGTAACGGTTGAAGCTTAAGGGCGGGAACCTTATGGGTTGCCGCCCTTTTTTTATTTTATGATTATTTTATCCAACGACGATGGTTTCAATGCGCCGGGTTTGCGAACCCTGCGTAAAGAGATCGCGAAAATAGCCGAGGTCCTGATCGTGGCGCCGGAAACGGAGCAGAGCGCGATGGGACACGCCATTTCCATATCCGCTCCGCTCAAGGTGCGCGAAGTGGTGGAGGACGGCGAACGCATCGGCTACGCCGTCAACGGCACGCCTGCGGACTGCGTCAAGATGGCAGTGTCTGTTTTACTGGACGAGCCGCCGGAGCTGGTGATTTCAGGAATCAATCTGGGCGGCAATCTGGGGACTTGCGTGATTTATTCCGGTACCGTTTCGGCGGCCACGGAAGCGGCGATCATGGGCGTTCCTGCAATTGCGGTTTCTCTGGACACCTTCATCGATCCTGATTTTAGCTTTGCCGCCGAGTTTGTGAGAGGGCTGGTTCCGCAAATTCTGGACAAGAAATTTCCTGAGGGCGTGGCTTTGAACATCAATATTCCCGCCGTCCCAAAGAGCGAGATTCGCGGCCTGGCGATCACGCGCCAGGGCAAATCCCGTGTGATTGAAACCTTTGATAAACGAAAAGACCCGAGGAACAACGTTTATTACTGGCTGGCGGGGGAAATGCGTTTCGACGAGGTGGAACAGGACACGGACTGTGAAATGGTGGCTGAAAAATACATTTCGATCACGCCGATTCAGTTCGACCTGACGCGTCATCAGTTCATCGACGAATTGAAAGACTGGAACCTCAAAATAGAAGAATAGAACTCCCTCCTTCACCCGCGTCGCTCCGGCGCAAAAACTCCCATAATAGCTAATAAAAGCGCGAACTTTGTTTTGTGTAACGCGTAAAAACGCCGAAGTTGAAAAACAGGCAAAAAAAACCCCTCTATCGAAAATCGATAGAGGGGTTAACGTTCCGATTGAATCAGACTGCCGGTTCGCCTGCTTTTTCTCCGGCCTTTTCACTAGCGGCTTTATCGCCAGCTTTTTCCCGCAAGGCTTCTTTGCGGCTCAGCTTGACTTTGCCCTGTGAATCGATGTCGATCACTTTGACGTTGATCTCATCGCCTTCCTGAATCTCGTCGCTCACGCTTCGGATTCGGCGGTCGCAGATTTGAGAGATATGAACCAGACCGTCGGTGCCGGGGAGGATTTCCACGAAGGCGCCAAAATCCACGATCTTCTTCACTTTGCCAAGATAAATGCGACCGATCTCGACTTCCTGAACCAGACGTTCGATATAATCGACCGCGGCTTTGGCCGCATCCTCATCCGCAGATGCGATGGAGACCAGACCGTCGTCGTTGATGTCGATGCTGACGCCGGTTTTCTCGATGATTTCGCGAATGACTTTTCCGCCCGGTCCAATGACGTCGCGGATTTTGTCTTTCGGCACCGTCAGGGTAACGATACGCGGCGCGTAACGAGACATTTCCTGACGAGGCGATTCGAGAGCCTTGTCCATTTCGCCGAGGATGTGCAGACGACCTTCTTTAGCTTGTTGCAAGGCCTGCGCCATGATTTCCTTGGACAGTCCGTCAATCTTGATGTCCATTTGCAGAGCGGTGATACCGTCTTTCGTGCCTGCAACCTTGAAATCCATATCGCCCAAATGATCTTCCGATCCGAGGATGTCGGACAGGATCGCCGTTCGGTCGCCTTCTTTGATCAGACCCATTGCAATACCCGCAACCGGAGCCTTGATCGGCACGCCTGCATCCATCAGCGACAAGGCGCCGCCGCAGACCGAAGCCATCGAGGAAGAGCCGTTCGATTCGAGAATCTCGGATACGATGCGGATGGTGTAGGGAAATACGTCCTTGCCGGGAAGCACCGGGGTGAGCGCGCGTTCTGCGAGCATGCCGTGACCGATCTCCCGTCGTCCGGGGCCGGAAACGAATTTCGTCTCGCCCGTACAGAATGGCGGAAAGTTATAATGCAACATGAAGGAGCGGGTTCCGCGGAACTCCAGCGTGTCCATGCGTTGCTCGTCCGAAGAGGTGCCCAGCGTGGTGGTGACCAGCGCCTGGGTTTCGCCGCGAGTGAAGATGGCGGAACCGTGCGTTCGCGGCAGGTATCCAACCATGATCGAAATGGGGCGAACCTGATCGAGACTTCGACCGTCGACGCGCAGTTTCTTATCCAGAATCATATTGCGCACGACTTCTTTTTCGAGATCGTGGAATAAGGAACCGAGAGCGGCTTTGATGGCTGGATCCTGCTCCGGGTTCAATTCTTCCTGAATGGCTTTATCGATTGCCTTGATCTTGTCGGTTCGTTCATGCTTGCCGGTGATAGACATCGAGGCTTCGAGTTCCGCCAATCCGCGTTCGCGAACTTTCTTTTGCAACTCCTGATCGACCGGAGGCGCTTCGAAAGGAACTTTTTCCTTGCCGAGCAATTCGCGGAGTTTGACCTGTATTTCGACCAGCTTTTTGATTCGTTCGTGTCCGAATTCCAGCGCGTCCATCATGACTTGCTCGCTGAGTCCTTTGGAACCGGCTTCGACCATCACGATGGCGTCTGCGGTGCCGGCCATGATGAGGTTGAGGTCGCTTTGTTCGGTTTCTTCAACCGTAGGATTGAATACGAATTTTTCATCAATTCGTCCAACGCGCGCGCCCGCCAGAGGGGTCGTGAAAGGAATGTCGGAAATCATCAGAGACGCCGAGGCGCCGGTGATGGCGATTACGTCCGCCGGATTTTTCAAGTCATGCGACAGAGGCATGCAGATGATCTGCGTTTCATTGCGGAAACCGTCGGGGAACATGGGACGATGCGGTCGGTCGATCAATCGACAAATCAGCGTTTCGAGATCGCTGGGTCGCGCTTCGCGTTTGAAGAAGCCGCCGGGAATTTTTCCTGCGGCGTAAGTTTTTTCTCGATAGTCTACGGTCAGCGGAAAGAAATCCGCTCCTTCCCGGGCGCTCTTGGCCATGGTGGAGGTAACCAGCACCATGGTGTCTCCGGTTCGAATGACGACGGCGCCACCTGCTTGTCTGGCGAGATCGCCAGCTTCTATAGATATAGTTTTCCCGTCAATTTCTATTTCAACTTTTTCCATTAATTTTTCTCCGTTGTCTGATTATCTTCGGATGCCGAGGCGTGTGATGATCTGTTTGTAGCGATTGGCATCTTCTCTTTTTAAATGATCCAGCAGTTTCCTGCGGCGACTGACGATTTTGAGCAGTCCGCGGCGGGAATGGTGGTCTTTGTTGTGGGATTTGAAATGCTCGGTCAACTCGTTCAAACGGGTCGTGAGCAATGCGATTTGAACTTCCGAGGAACCGGTATCGTTCTCATGGAGTTTGTAATCGTTAATAATGTCGGTTTTGTAATTCTTTTCTAAAGGCATTTCCCTTTCCTCATGTTAGCGACGCATGTCCGGGCAAGGATGGGTGAATGTTTTCGAAGTGGAACGGAAAGGCCGGGTTCCTGAAAGGCAAGCCCTGGTTCGTTCCGCTACGAAAACATTCCGCATCATTTCCCGAATTAGCTGTCATTGGTTTTTTGTTCTATATTAAAAAAATAAATTACATTAATACGCGTTTTAATTTGAAGGCGATTTCATTCGGTTCCAACCGCGCATACTCTTCTTCCGTGATCGCCGATTCGACGACAGCCAGCGTCAATCCTGCGTCGTCGGAAACCCGGTAATGTTGTCCTGTTTCAACAGGATGTGCAATGGATTCGATGCTCTGCCGGGTAAGCGCTTTGCCGTTTCCCACTGCGGCGGCGTGATCGGATTTGATCTGAATTGCGGGTAAAAACTGCAACGCCTCTTCTTGTGAAAATAGTTTAGAGCTGATGCTTCCATCGTCGACGGCGGCTTGCAGGTTCTCAAGCGTCAAAGAGGTGTCTCTATTAAATATGCCTACCTCGGTTCTTACCAGTCGCGACATATGAGCATAACAGCCCAAACGTTCCCCCATATCGTGACACAGGGTCCGTATATAAGTTCCAGACGAACACTGTACCACGAAATCAACGCGGTTATCCTCCATTCCGATCATTTCTATAGAATGGATATGGATGGGAACGGCTTTTCGTTCGATAGTAATACCATTTCTGGCCAATTTGTAAAGAGGAATTCCGTTTTTCTTTTTAGCTGAAAACATTGGGGGTACTTGATTTTGCGGGCCTCGGAATTCATTCAGAACTTGTAAAACCTGTTCTCTGGAAATGCCCTCAACGGAACCTTCTGCAATGGTCTTTCCTGTGGAGTCCTGAGTGTCCGTGGCAGAGCCCAGGGTCATCTGGGCTTCATAGACCTTGAGCTGGGCGGTAAGGAACGGAATGATCCGGGTGGATCGGTTCAGACAGATGGGCAACATGCCTTCCGCATCGGGGTCGAGAGTGCCAATATGGCCCGCTTTTTTTACCCCCAGAATGCGTTTGACCTTGCAAACCATGTCAAAGGAGGTCGGACCGGCTGGTTTGTAGAGATTGACGACCTTATTCAGTGTGCAGTCCATTGAGTATACGATTGATTTTATCCACCTTTTCAGCCGTTTCGTCGATTCTGAAATCGATGTTGGGAATGTATCGGAGATACAGGTTCTTGCCAAGAGCTTTGCGGATAAAGCCCCGCGCGCTCTGCAGACCTTCTAAAGCGCTTTCGGCGCTTTTCTTGTCTCCCATAATGCTGACATAAACTCTGGCGAATTTTAAGTTGTCTGTTAATTCGACCGACGTTATGGTCACAAAACCGATTCGCGGGTCTTTCAGCCCGTTTTGTATCAAACGCGATATTTCTTCTAGCAATAATTCCTGAACGCGCTGTGATCGTTTGAATCTCATGGGTTTGTGTCGGTCTGAATGAATATCTTTGAGTTACCTGGCCTTGCATTGGCCCTATTGAAAACTTTGAATTTCAAGAACTTGCGTCGCTCATATTGAAAACTTTAAACTGGCTGTCGATGATTTCCGCCAGGTGCATGTGTTCGATGGCTGAAATCAGCTGGCGCATCATGCCTTCGAGATAAGCCGCGTCGGATCCGACGGAGACAATGCCGAGGTGCAGGTTTTGCCATACATCCTGATCGCCGATTTCGGAAACCGATACGTTGAATTTGTTCTTCAAACGATCTTTGATCGCCCGGGTGACCCTGCGTTTTTCTTTCAGGGATCGGTTGCCGTGCAAGAAAAATTTAATGGAACAACAGGCGACGTGCATGGTCTGCTAAGCCGTCCGGTAGCGCCTTATGCTGTGATTTCTTCCAGCGTGTACGGTTCTACGATATCCCCTTGCTTCACGTCCGAGTATTTTTCGAGGGACAGACCGCATTCGTAGCCCGATTGCACTTCCTTGACGTCTTCCTTGAAGCGTCGGACGCTGAGAATTTTTCCTTCATAGATCACCACATCGTCGCGGATCAGGCGCGCCTTGATATTGCGCTCGACTTTTCCCGACAAGACCTGACAACCGGCAATGGAACCCACTTTGGGGATGGTGAAGACCTGTCGAACTTCGGCGCGGCCCATGATGTTCTCGCGAAATTTGGGCGCGAGCATGCCTTCCATCGCCTGTTGCATGTCGTTGATGGCGTCGTAAATGATGCTGTACATGCGAATATCCACTTCGTCTTTCGCCGCGAGCAAGGTGGCTTTTTCTGTCGGGCGCACGCTGAATCCAATGATGATGGCGTTGGATGCGGTGGCCAGCAGGACGTCGGATTCGGTGATGCCGCCAACGCCGTCGTGGATGATCTTGATTTTGATTTGTTCCGATTCCAGTTTGGACAAGGCCTCTTGCACGGCGTGGATCGAACCCTGCACGTCGGCTTTGATAATCAGGTTGAGTTGCTTGATCGTGCCTTCGGCAATCTGCTGATGGAGGTCTTCCATAGTGACGCGGCTGGATTTGGCGAGTTGCGTTTCTCGTTTCTCCTGAATCCGTTGCGTACTCAACTGACGCGCCTTTTTTTCGTCGTTCACGACGATGAACTTTTCGCCAGGCTCCGGCGTTGCTGGAAGCCCGATCACCTCGACCGGAGTGGAGGGTCCGGCCTGTTTGATTTTGTGTCCCTTGTCGTTGATCAGGGAACGCACCTTGCCAAAGTAGGGGCCGACGATATAGGGGTCGCCGATCTTGAGCGTTCCAGACTGAACGATGAGGGTCGCCACGGGACCGCGGCCCTTGTCGAGTTTGGACTCGATGACGATGCCTTTGGCGCGTAATTTTGCGTTTGCTTTCAGTTCCATGATCTCAGCCTGAAGAGTGATCACTTCAAGCAAATGATCGATTCCGATTTTCTGGAGCGCGGAAACTTCCGCGTAAATAGTTTGTCCGCCCCAGTCTTCCGGCAAGAGTCCCAGATTGGCCAATTGTTTTTTGACTTCTTCCGGATTGGCGTCGGGTTTGTCAATTTTATTGATGGCGACAACGATGGGCACACCCGCCGCATTCGCATGGTCGATCGCTTCTTTGGTTTGCGGTTTGATTCCATCGTCGGCGGCGACGACCAGTACGACGATGTCCGTAACCTGAGCGCCCCGGGCGCGCATCGCCGTGAAGGCTTCATGGCCGGGAGTGTCGAGGAAGGTGACGGAAGAGTTTTCCAGCTTCACCTGATAGGCGCCGATATGCTGGGTGATGCCGCCGGCTTCGCTTTCGGTAATTTTGGTTTTGCGTATGGAATCGAGAAGAGAGGTTTTGCCGTGGTCGACGTGGCCCATGATGGTGACGATGGCGCCGCGAGGCAGGCGATCTTTTTCCAAATCCTGCTCTTCTTCTTCGAAATCCAGGTCGGACTTTTTCTCTGATTTTTCAACTTCGAATCCCAGTTTGTCGGCGACTTTGGCGGCGACTTCGAAATCCAGACTCTGGTTGATGGTGGACATGATTCCAAAAAGCATCAACTCCTTAATGACATCGTTGACCGTGCATTTGAGCTTTTCGGCCAGTTCGCGAACCGGCATGTTCTCAGCCAGTTGCACAATTTCGAAGCCTTCTCCGCCCGTTTCAGGAGTCTTTGCGGCCGGCTCGGGAGCCGCAGCAGCGGCCGCGGCGGCGGCAGATTTTCTTCTTGCCGCACGGCTACTGATAGAGGGTTCCTGTTTGGGAGCTTGTTGTTTTGGCGGCGGCGTTTTCTTGGCGACCGGTTTCGGAGCCGGTTTGGGTTTGTCCTCAGCCTTGACAATTTTCAAGGTGTTTTTTCGCGCATTTTTAGCCGCTTGATCGGCGTCATCGGAGCTTGAAGGAGCGGTCTTTTTCTTGAACGGCGGTTTTGACTGCGGACGTTTAGCCTTGGATTGTTTCTCCTCGGATTTTTCAGGAGTTTTTTCTTTGCCTGCAGGGGTTTTGGCTACCGTTTTAGGTTTTTCCTCAGGTTCCGGACTTTTGGGAGCAGGAGCTTCCTCAACCGCATCGGTTTTTTTCTTCGCGGCTTTGGCCTTTACCTTAACCTTGATGACGTTCTTGGGTTTGGTTTTGCCCTTGGCCTTGACCGTAGCTTTGGCCTTGACGGTTTTTTTCGAGTCACTGCTCGAATCAGAAAACATATCCCTTACGTAGGCGGCCGCCTTATCGTCGATGGAGCTCATATAGTTCTTGACCGGAATGCCCTTCTTTTGAAGCGCATCGATGACCTGGTCGTTTTGCACGTTGAGTTCCAGGGCTAACTTATTGATTCGAATCTTAGCCAAATAAACCTCCTACAAGGGTTTGGATTAATGTGGGATATTATACAATTTTTTTCTGGAATTCGGCATCACGAGATTTCCAGATTATCGACTCGGTTTTTTGCTTGTTCAATCACGTCGCGAGCCATGCTTTCATCAATTCCTTCAATTTCAGACAATTCTTCGACGGTTGCCACTGAAAGTTCCGCCATTGTTTCAAATCCGCTGTCCTGCAAAGTGGTGATGGTATCATCCGAAGCGTTCGCCAGTTGCGTGATTGGGATGTCTGGATCTTCTTCGCCGTCCTCATCTTCGACTTCGATGGATTCTTCCGTCGCGTCGCTGACTGCTTGCTGAGTTTCTTCGACGATTGCGTCGTCTTCCACAGCCGTGCCGGCTTCTTCAATTTCAGCGCTTTCCACTTCTACGACTTCCTCGACAGGCTCCGGGGTCGTATGCAATTTCGCGATTTCCAAAATCAATTCCGCCTTTTTGGGGCCGATTCCTGTCAGCGCGGTCAAGCCTTTCAGATCGCGTTTGACGACTTCCTGAACCGTCACCACGTCGTTAGAAAACAGAATCGTCATGATTTTTGGACCCAGTCCCTTGGCGTTTTTGATGATATCCAAAAAGTCAATCTGGTTGTTTTGCGCGGGCATCGTTTTCCATGTTCCCGCGTCGCCAAGCGATCCGGCTTCGGATTCGCCTTTGATATCGACTTTCCATTTCACCAGCTTCGCCGCCAGTCGCACGTTCTGACCCTTCTTTCCAATGGCCAGAGACATTTGGTCGTCGGCGACAATGATGATCATGTGTTTTTCGGCGTCGTTGCGAATGATTCTGGAAATTTTCGCAGGACTGAGCGCGTTGCGCATGAAGACTTCAGAATCTTCGGAGTATTCGACAATGTCTATTTTTTCGCCGCGTAATTCCTGAACGATGGATTGGACGCGCATGCCTCGCATGCCGACGCAGGCGCCGACGGCGTCAATATCCCGGTCGTTGGTGCGGACGGCAATTTTGGTGCGTCCGTTGGGTTCTCGCACAATACCCATGATCTCGACCATGCCTTCGCTGATTTCAGGAACTTCAAGCTCGAAAAGGCGCTGAACCAGGCCGGTGTGGGTGCGTGAGAGCACGACGACGGCGCTTTTCGGCGTTTTGCGCACATCAACCACATAGGCGCGAATGCGTTCGCCGCGGTTGAAGGTTTCGCGAAATACCTGTTCGCGGCGCGGCAACACGCCTTCTGCTTTCCCGAGGTCGACGATGAGGTCGCCGCGTTCCACGCGTTGAGCGATGCCGTTGATCAAATCGCCTTTTTTATCCTTGAATTCGTTGTAGGTATTTTCAATCTCCGCTTCCCTGACTTTTTGCAGGATCACCTGTTTTGCCAGTTGAGCGGCAATGCGTCCGTATTCGGCAAGTTCCTGTTTGACCAGAAGGGTTTCGCCGGGTTCTGCCTTTTTATTGATCTTCAGCGCTTCTTTAAGGGAAATTTCCTCGGCGTCGTTTTCGATGTCTTCAACGACGGTTTTTTCAACCAGAATCTCGACTTCTCCGGTTTCCGGGTTGAACTCGCTATGGATTTCCTTAAACTCCGGCCAGCGTTTTTTAGCGGCGGCGGCCACGGCGCTTTGCAGGGCTTCCACCAGCGTTTCCGGCGAGATGCCTTTTTCGCGGCTGATTTGCTCTAATAGGGAGAGCGCTTCTAAATTCATTTCAAAGTCCTTTAAAATGGCCCTTCACGCGAGTGGCGCGGGGTTTCTGTAATTCCTGGATTGCTTTGAATCGAGTGTTGTTTGTGAAATCAAAAACGGGATCGTTAGATTTCCACGACCAGATTAGCGACCGATATTTGTTCAAACGGAATTTCTTTTATTGTGGCGTCTACTTGAAGGAACAGGGTTCGTTCCTGAAAATCCTTAATCACGCCCGTAAAATTTTTTTGGCCCTGGATGGGCGAAAACGTTTTCAGTTTAATTTTCTTTCCAGCGTACTTTGTGAAATCTCTTTCTTTTTTGAGCGGTCGGTCCAGGCCGGGAGAGGATACCTCCAGTACATAGGGGATTGAAATGACTTCGTTGATGTCGACCAGATCGCTGATTTGGCGACTCAGGTTCTGACAATCTTTTAAAGTGATTCCGCCGACTTTATCAATATATATTCTTAATATCCAGGAGGGGCCGGATTTTTTATATTCTACGTCAACCAGTTCGAGACCGTCCTCTTGAGCGATGGGTTCGACAATTTCTGTAACTTGATGAGAAATTGAGGATTTGGCCATCTTAACTACGTCCTTTTAACGGCTCGGCGCTTTTTGAGCAAAAAAAATGCGGGCTTCGCGCCCGCAACTCAAGCAGGTCTATTTGTCATGCAAGTTTACTAAACCGGGATTGGGGTTGCAAGCGAAAATTTATAGAGCGGGGATTGTTTCTAAAGAGTTTGCAATATTTCCTGTATTTGTTGCGGGGCCGAGGAAAGATTGGGGGTGGAAACGGCTCCGGTGGAGCGGATTTTGACCTCGGCGACGCCTGCTTCCAGGGTTTTGGGGCCGATGACCACTTGTACGGGGATTCCCAATAGTTCGGAGTCTTTGAATTTGACGCCCAGGCGTTCCGGGCGGTCGTCGAGTAATGCGTCGATTCCCTGCGCCAACAAGTCCTTGTATAGTTTTTCGATCGCCTCCCGGGTGGCATCATCTTTGTGGTTGGCGGGCAACAGGATCACTTCGAAGGGGGCGATGGAGCGGGGCCAGCAGATGCCTTTTTCGTCGTGTCGTTGCTCAATCGCAGCGGCGGCGGTGCGTCCGACGCCGATGCCGTAACAGCCCATGACCATGGCTTGTTCCTTGCCATTGGGGTCGAGGAACTGGGCTTTCATGGCGGAGCTGTATTTTTTTCCGAGCACAAAAATATGCCCGAGCTCGATGCCGCGTTTCACTTTCAGACTGCCTGAGTCGCATTTGGGGCAGGGGTCGCCTTCTTTTGCGAGGCGAATATCTACCATTTGCGTGGCTTTCAGGTCGCGGTTGGCTTGAATGCCTGTCAGATGCGCGTCGGCTTTGTTGGCGCCTGCTACGGCGTTAGCCATGCCGGGCACTTCAAGGTCGGCGTAAATGGGGTATTTCAAACCGACCGGGCCAACGTAGCCGCAGTGGATGGATTCGTCTTTGGACAGGATGGCTTCCGGGGCCGGGTGCAACCATTCACAGCCGATATGGTTCTTCAGTTTGATGGGGTTGATTTCCCGGTCGCCGCGACAGAGTCCGGCGATGATGCCCTGATCGCTTTCAAACAAGATGGTCTTGATGATTTGACGCGGCTTGACGGAAAGAAAGGCGCTGACTTCTTCGACGCTTTTCTTGCCGGGGGTTTCGACTTCCTGAATTGGGGTGTCTGTTTGCGCTCCGTTGTCCGGTGCGTCCGGTCGGCATTCCGCGAGTTCGATATTGGAGGCGTATTCGCAGGCGTCGCAGAATCCGATCTGGTCTTCGCCGGAATCGGCGAGAACATGGAATTCATGCGAGCGGGCGCCGCCGATGGAGCCGGTGTCGGCTTCGACTTTTTTATATTCCAGACCGCATCGTTCGAAGATGCGGGAGTATGCGGCGGCCATGTCGTCGTAAGTTTTATCGACGCTGGCTTCGTCGGCGTGAAAGCTGTAGGCGTCTTTCATCATGAATTCGCGTCCGCGCATGATGCCGAATCGGGGACGCACTTCGTCTCTGAATTTGGTTTGAATCTGGTAGAAGGCCACGGGCAGTTGTCGATAGGATTTGATTTCCTTGCGCACCATGTCGGTGATGACTTCCTCATGCGTGGGGCCGTAACAGAATTCGCGCTCGTGCCGATCCTTGAAGCGGAGGAGTTCTTTACCGTAAAATTCCCAGCGTCCGCTTTCCTTCCAGAGTTCGGCGGGTTGAACGCTGGGTAGAAACACTTCCTGCGCGCCAACGCGATTCATTTCCTCGCGGATGATATTTTCAATTTTCCTCAAGGTGCGCAGACCGAGAGGCAAAACGGAATAGATGCCAGCGGCGATCTGCCGGATCATTCCGGCGCGGATCATGTACTTGTGGCTCGCCACGTCGGCGTCTGTCGGGGAATCTTTTAATGTCGGGATGAAAAGTTGGCTGAAACGCATAGGGGTTTGAAACGCGCACAGGCGTTAGAGTAGCTCGTTGGCAAGTTCGATGTCTTCGGGATGGTGAATTTCCATCCATCCCTTGTGGATTTCCAGAAAATTAACGGCGAAGCCCCGGTCGATCATTTCCTGTATCAGATCAGTGAAGGTGAACTGGGTGATGTCTTCTGCTTCCTGAAATTTTCCTTCATAATTTTGCAGGCAGTCCTGATAGGTCTGGATAAATTGCTCGGAGCCGGTCTTGCTGAACTTGGCAAGCCCGATGAATTCATGCGTCACGGTATCGGGGTGAAGTTTGTTTCCGATCTTGGTGATCAGATTCTCATGGACGAAGCTGATTTTCCGGTGGCTGAGCTTGTGTTTGTTTTTACTTATAATGTAGTCCAATAATTTTTCATTATCAGCCCGGTGGTATTGCACGGCATTGTCGACGACCAGCACAATATCTTCGGAGGCGCCTAACAGCTTGGTGATGATATGTTCTTCGAGAAGGATATCGGAGTAGAGCATCAAAAAGCCGTTGCTCATTTTTTCTTTGGCGGCGAACACGCTGTGTAGAGGGGTGCCGTTTTTATAGTCCTTGTTTTCGATGAAACTAACGCCTTCTGCGGCGATTTGATTACTTGCGTAACCGGTGACGACGGTCACGTCGGTCAGGTTGTTATGGTTCAAGGCGGCGACCTGTCTTTGGAGCAGGGTTTTTCCACCGAGTTCCAGCATGGCCTTGGGTTTGCCGTTCAATTGTTTTTTCAAGAGCGAGTCTTCGCCAGCGGCGGGAATGATTACGGCGATATTGCTGGTCAACTCGTTTTCTTCGTCCTTCTTTTTTACGTCGAGAAAACCGACTGCGGAAAAAATTTCTCTAACGGCGCTGCACTGCGGATCGGCTTCAAAAGATCGCTGGCTCGTCAAAATGGTTTTGGCCGTTTCTTCCATTGCTTTGTAGGCGGCGCGCAACAAGTGGTTGGCGTGGATGACAATATTGAAGCCCTGTTCTCCCAATTCCTCTTCGGTGATCGAGTTGTAGGTCGTGGGCACGCATACAAGGGGTTTTCCATTGATGAGTTCGGCGGGAAATTCTTGTTTATACCTGCGGGAAAATTCGATGATCTCGTCTGGTTTCTTGGATTTGGAATGGATCATGATGCCGTCGACGCCGGCTTCCAGATAGATCCGGGCGCGGTCGAGGGCTTCATCCATGGGCTTGCCGGCAATGAGGCTTTCAATTCTGGAGATAATCATGAAATCATCCGTCAATTGAGAGCGTTTGCCGCGTTTGATTTTTTGCGCGAACACATGCGGGTCTTCCAGCGTTTGTTGCGCTCCGGTCTCCAGGCTGTTGCGTTTTGGGAAGACCTTGTCTTCGATGATGACGGCGGAAACGCCTGCGCGTTCGAGTTTCGAGACCATGTATTCAAAATTATTGGCGTCGCCTCCGGTGTCGCCATCGACGATCATTGGCTTGTTGGTGACGGCCAGAATTTCATAGATGGTTTGCAGTCGGGAGTCAAAACTCACGACTTCAATGTCTGGGTGTCCTTTGGAGGCTGAGTCGGTCAGACTGCTTTCCCAGAGAGCGTCAAATTCAAGTTTCACGGCGTCGCCCTGTTCCTCGCCTTCCACGGTTGTATTATTTGCAATGATGCCGCTGATTCCATTATGCGCTTCGAGAACTCTCACCGGGCGTTTTTGCTTCAGCAGGGATTTCAGTTTGCCTCTTCGAATTTCAGGCAGGGTATTGTTTAGCAGAGTCATTGATTGGTATCGGAAGACTGGCGAGCGTCCATTTCCTCGCGCAACCATGCGGGAAGGTAGACGTTTTCCAGATCAAATTTCAGAAAGGTGGTTAAAAAAATTTCTATTGTTTCTTTCGGGGTCAGGTTGCGATCGAGGAGAATCAAATCTTGCCCTCGGAGTTTGCAGTGGCCGCTTTGGGTCTGAATTTCGCTTTCTTCAAATCGGGTGACTTCAATGTTGATAGAAAGTTTGCGGGCAACCTGTTCCAGCGCTTGTAATTTGGTTGCGTCGTCCACGCTCTACGTCGCCGCCTGATTAATGTTTTATTATAAATTCTTGGTAATTAACAGGAAAAATATAAGTTTCGTGAAAACGGCCCTGTTTGAGGACTTGTTTTAGCCAATCAGGCGCATGATGTCGTTGTAAAACGCAAAAATCATAAGGCTGATGAGCATGACGATGCCTACATGTTGCGCTCGTTCTCTATTTCTCTCGCTGACCGGTTTTCCCTTGATGAGTTCGATGAGGAAAAAGAAAATATGTCCGCCATCGAGGACTGGTATGGGGAGCAAATTCAAGAGACCAAGATTGATGCTGAGCAGGGCGGTGAGGCGTACGAATTCGCTGAATCCCTGTTCTGCCTGTTCGCCATAAATCTGGAATATCAGGATCGGTCCGCCAATGGAATCGGAGGGGATAGAGCCTGTGATCATTTTTTTGATGCTGACGCCAATCAGATAGGTCAAACGCCAGGTTTCTTCGAGGGCGCGCTCAAAGGCGCCCCAGAGACCGTACTTTTCTTCAAACAATTGCCCGCTCAGGCCCACGCCGATCACGCCGATGGTGGTGTTGCCGCCTTCTGCGTCTTCTACCGTTTTAGGCTCCGGGGTGACTTGAAGCATGCGTTCGGAGCCATCGCGTTGAATCGTAAAAGTCAGTTCGGTTCCCGGCTTGTCAACAGCGGCGGGTTTGAGGTCTGCCCAGCCGTGAATCGGCTCGCCATTGACGGCAATGATTTTATCGCCGATCTGGATGCCGGCTTTGTCGGCGGCGGAATCTTTCTTCACAAAGGTTACGTTCTGCACGAGAGGGGAGATGCCGATCAGGCCCACGGTTTCCTTTTCGCCAAACAGATTGACGATTTCCTCAGCCATGGGGGTGATGCTCATGTCCATCAATGTGGACTGGCGTTCCAGCGTCAGAGACAGTTTTTTCCCCGGCGCATCATGGACGACTTTTTGAAGGTCTTCCCAGAATCGGATTTCCGTGCCTTCGATCATGGTGATCTTGTCGCCGGTTTTCAATTGGGCGACCTGGGCCGGGGAGCCGTCTTTGATGGAGCCGACCACTGGGGCCAGGCTGGGGGAACCCATCAGGAAAATGACGTAGTAAATAGCGATTGCGAAGAGAATGTTGAAGAGCGGGCCGGCAAAGGCAATGAGCAGACGGTGCTGTGGCGGCGCGGCGGCGAAGGAGCCTTTAATGCTCAAGGATGATTCTTCGAGGTCCTCGCCCTTCATTTTGACGTAACCGCCAAGAGGAATCGCGGCCAGCAGGTATTCCGTGCCGCCGGATTTAAAGCCGAGCAAACGCGGACCAAATCCGATGGAAAAAACCTCGACTTCAACGCCGACCCTGCGCGCGGCAAGAAAGTGACCCAGTTCGTGGACAAAGATCAACGCGGCCAGGCCGATCAAAAATACCAGCATCTTGGCGGCGAATCCAAACGCCCCGTCTGTGGGCAAACTAAACAGTTCGAACATGTTATCTCTTCACTCTTTGTTGGTAAAATCCAGTAATTCAGCGCCTTGGGGTTTTACGAATTGGAAAGTTGCTTCAGGGACGTCCAGATTGATCTGGATTTTAGTGAACCGGATTTCTGTCTGATTACCCAATTTATCATACACGGTTGCCCCGGTAATTTGAAACGATTTGTTGTCCGCGTACAGGGCCAGCCGGGTCAGGGAATGGTCTTCCTGTTTTGGAACCATGCTGACCACCAGTTCTCTGTCGATTTTTTTAATTCCCGTGGTTTTGAAACTTTCCATCAGTTTTCCTTTGCCGGAAAGGAACAGGGCGGGGGCATTAGATGAATAGACATTTTCAACCGGCATTTGAGAAACCTGGCCTTCTTCGGGAACGTAGAGCCATAATGTCTTGTCGTTGCTGATCAGCACTTGCGGATCGGGCGCGTTGTAGACCCATTTCATTTTGCCGGGTTTTTTAATCACCACCGTTCCGCTCGACTGCTGGGCTTTGCCCATCATCTTGACGTAGGACTTCTGGCTGAATTCGGCGGAAAAGGTTTTGACGAGTTCATACTGCTTTTGAATCGCTTCCATCGTTGCGAGCGTATCGTTTTCCGCGTGTGCGGGGCCGGGACATAGAATGAGCAGGGCAAATAGTAATAAACGCGACATTGGGATTATTTGTTGGTAGCGCCGGAGGGCGAGCGTTGTGGATTGAGAACGATGCTTCCATTTGCAAAGAGTTGTAGCGCGCGAGCGTAGATGATATGTTCCTGCTCCAGAATTCGGGCGCTGAGGGCGCTTTCATCGTCGTTGTCGTAAACCGGGACCACGCTTTGCATGATGATGGGGCCGGAGTCGACGCCTTCATCGACATAATGCACTGTGCATCCTGAAAATTTGACGCCATAGTCGAGCGCCTGCTTCTGGGCGTTCAGGCCCGGGAATGCGGGCAAGAGGGAGGGATGAATGTTGATGATCCTCCCCCTGAATGCATCGATGAATTCCTTGCCAAGAATTTTCATGTATCCGGCGAGGCAGACGATATCGATTGAATGTGCGTTGAGTTCGTCGATCAGAGCGGTTTCGTATTCCGTCTTACCGGAAAATGCTTTCGGGTCGACAAATTTCGCAGTAATGCCGCGCTCGCGGCATTTCTCCAGTGCTGGCGCGGATTCTTTGTTGGAAAGAACGATGGCGACCTGAGCCTGTAATTCGCCGCGCTCAATATGATCTAGTATGGATACCAGGTTGGACCCGCGGCCCGAAACAAGGACACCCAATTTAATGCAATTATTTACCATCGGCAATTGCGAAAACGCGCTTCCCCTGCAATAATAATTATCATGCTTGAGATTAACATTATTACGGGAGCTAAATCAATGTTGACAAATTACCGTCGCCTTTTAAATTAGAACTCTATGCAAAATAAAGATATCGACGCGATCACGGAAGACTGGGTGGCCACTCCCCCCGCTGTTTATTTTAAGTTCAAAGAGGCGGTGGAGGATCCTGACACTTCGTTCAAGGAGTTTTCAGAGATATTAAGCGCCGACCCGGGCTTGCTGATTCGGCTCCTCAAGATCGTCAACAGTCCTTTTTACGGATTGGACGCCAAGGTGGAAACGGTGGAACATGCAATGACCATCGTCGGCTTGAATCAGTTGAGCGATCTCGTGTTGACGACGACGATCATGAACGAGTTCAGCGGCGTTCCCGGAGATTTACTCAATATGAATACTTTCTGGGAGCATAGCGTCGCCGTTGGCGTCTCCGCTCAGATACTGGCGGGGTATCTGGGGGAAAAAGAACTGGAGCGGTTTTACATCGCCGGGATGTTGCACGACATTGGAACTCTGGTGATTTGTAAAAAGGCTCCCGAAAAAATGATGCGGGCCGTCAAGCTGGAGAAGGAAGGCGCGGGAGCGATGCACGAAACGGAACGCGAGGTGATGGGCTTCAGTCACGCAGACGTTGGCTCGTCTTTACTCAGGGCCTGGAAATTACCCCAGCGCTTATTGGATTGCGTGTCGTTTCATCACCATCCATTGGATGCCAAGAGAAATATGAAAGAAGCGGCAATTATCTATTTTGCAGATTATCTGGCGGATCAGATCGGTTCGGGAGATCTGGGCGATGTGTCGCCGCCAAAACTCGACCCGGCTGTTCTGAAGTCTCTGGAACTTAATGAGACTATCCTCTTGTCGATGCGCGAAGAATCGCAGGAGCGATTCGCGGAAGCGATTAAACTGTTTAGCTGAGTTTGGATTCGATGAAATATTTTTTTATAGGCGCGGTTTTGCTGTTGATGATGACCACATCGACCCGGTCGTTTGCGGGAGTCGATGAGGAATTTCTCAACGCTGTTCATGGGGGTGATGTGGAGGCGACGGCTCGTTTGCTGGAGGCCGGGGCGGAGCTTGAAAGCAAAACTACAAAAGGGAGCACCGCGTTGATGACGGCGTCCATCGCCGGGAATTCTGAACTCATTCGTTTTCTTTTAAAGCAGGGTGCGGATGCCAATGCGCATAATCATTATGGCGACACTGCTTTGATCCTCGCCGCTACAAGCGGAAACCTGGCTTCTGTGAAGCTGTTGCTGGATGCGGGCGCGCGGATAAATTCAGCGAACGGCTTTGGCTGGACAGCGCTGCATCGCTCTTCGAGATACGGCAGGCTGGACATCACACGTTACCTGTTGGCGAATGACGCCAATATCAACGCCCGTTTGATAGACGGCAACACGCCGATGATTATCGCCGCAGGCGAGGGGCATTCCCTCATTGTCAACGAACTGATTGAAGTCGGCGCCGATTTGCATTTGAAAAACAGACGCGGTGAAACGGCTTTGCTTTTAGCGACGGCGACAGGCCGGGCGGATATCATGGAAACGCTGATTCAAAACGGCGGTAATCCCAATTTGAACAATCGTTGGGGACAACCCTTGCTGGTCGTCGCCGCTGAGCGCGGTTTTAAGGACGCGGCGCAAACCTTGCTGGATAGAAATGTCTCCCCCGACAGCAAAACGCGAAATGGCTGGAGCGCGTTGTTTCATGCCGCAAAATTCGGGCGTCTTGAAATCACTTCACTGCTCATCGAGAAAGGCGCGACCGTTGATCTGCGCAGTCGGGCCGGAGCGACTCCTCTTATGATCGCCGCCGAACGCGGGGAAGCGGACATTGTAAAAATTCTTCTGGATCATGGGGCGAGTGTATTTTCCCTCAGCAAAAATGGTAGCGGCGTTTTGGCCAGCGCCGCGGCGGGGGGCGACCCCGATGTGATTCGGATTCTGCTGGAACAGGGCGCGTCTGTGGACGTTCCCATCGCCAACGGTTCCACGCCATTGATGATCGCCGCAGAGAGAGGACATTTGGAAGCGGTGGAAGTTTTGTTGAAACACGGAGCGAGCGCCAATTCACGCAGTAAACTCGGTTGGACGCCGCTGATGGTTGCGGTGGCAGGGGGGAATCCCGCTGTCGCCAAAACCCTGTTGGATCATGGCGCGGACCCGGGCGCGAAGAGTCGAAAAGGCTGGACGGCTTTATATGTGGCGGCGCAATTAGGGAAAAGTGAAATTTTCAAGTTGTTGAAGGCGACGGCAGGTTCGGAAGAATCCGCCGCCAATCCATTTTAATTTTAACTTTATACACGAGGTTCCATTGAAAACACAGATCACCATCGGCGTTATTGCTATCGTTTCCTTTTTCGCCAATGCGGCGTTCGCCGGGCAGGAAACGTTGAAATCGAAAGAAGATATTACCAGTTACAGCCTGGGCCTGGATATTGCCAAGGGCATTCAGGATTTGGCGAAGGACACCAATCTGAATCCTGAAATCATCCTCAAGGGCTTTGCCGATGGAATGGACGATAAGAAAGACCTGCTCTCGGAAGAGGAAGCGCGTCAGGCTCTCGCAGAATTCCAGAAACAAATGCAGGCGATCGAACGCAAACGTCAGCAAGAAGAAATGGCGCGCATGGAAGAGGAAATGAAAAAGCAGGGCGAGGTCAATAAAAAGGCCGGCGAGGCTTTTTTGAAAGCGAACAAATCCAAGTCGGGAGTGAAGACCCTTCCGAGCGGATTGCAGTATCAAGTCATCAAAGCGGGAACGGGGAAAACGCCCACCGCCGCTGACCAGGTCGAGACGCATTACCGCGGCACGCTCATTGACGGAAGCGAATTTGACAGCTCTCACAAGCGCAACAAGACGGTGGTGTTCCCCGTCAACGGCGTCATCAGCGGTTGGACGGAAGCTCTGCAGTTGATGAAAGAGGGCGGGCAGTGGCGCCTGTTCATCCCGCCGCAACTGGCTTATGGCGAACGCGGAGCGGGCGGCATCATTGGCCCGAACGCAACCTTGATCTTTGATATTGAATTGATCGCGGTTAAATAAATAGATGTCCGAACCGCTCTTGAACGAGCGGTTCGGGCGTTATGAAAACTTTCCACCGGTTCCATCATGACTGCCTTCGGCTCGAAGGGTGAAAAAAAGTTACAAAAAGAGTTTGGTTGCGAACGCAACGCAACTTCTTTCTATAAAAACCAGATGCGCGACATTCTCAATCCCGCCATGCAGGAGTTCATTGCAGAGCGGGATTTGGTTTTCATCGCCACCTCCGATGCTGGCGGCGAATGCGATTGTTCATTTCGCGGCGGCCCTCGCGGTTTTGTGCGTATCCTCAACGACAGAACCCTGGCCTACCCGGAATATCGCGGCAACGGGGTGCTGGCGAGTCTGGGCAACATCAGCGAAAACCCTCATATCGGATTGATCTTCATCGACTTCGAGGAAAATTCCATTGGCTTGCATGTGAATGGGAAAGCGCGCATTGTAAAAAACGACGAACTGGAGCTGGAGAAAGAAACGCGCATCCTTCTGGAGCAGGAAAAATACAAGGAAGGCGGCAAGCCGCCGGAATGCTGGGTGTGGATTGAAATCGAAGAAGCCTACATCCATTGCTCCAAACACATCCCCCGTTTTCAAAATATGGGCAAACAGATCCATTGGGGAACGGATCAGGAATCGCACAAGCGCGGCGATTTTTTCAAAGCCCCTGAGACTTGATAAATTTTATGTGGCCAATTTGATGAAGAGAATGCCGCTTTTTTGAGGCGGCATTTTTTTTGAGTTCAGCGGCGGTTTTTGACGATCTCAAAGGCTTTGTATTGCAGGGCGAACTCGAAAAATTCGGGGTCTTCGATGAGTTTGTCTCGCACGCCTCTGGAGGCGGATCGTTTGATGCCCTGGGGCAGGCCGAGTGAGATGAAGATAACGATCAGTCCCAGCCACCATTTATAGAGCAGGGCCAAAGCGATGCCAAGAGGCAGGCCGAGGAACCAGATCCAGGTGTAGACGGTTTGGGTTTTCTGGTAGGCGGCGCCGAGGCGTCCGGTTTCGACGATTTTGAAGGCGACGGCTCTGTCGATGACAATATGGATATCACCGTTTCTTAATTTTTCTACAAACTTTTCGTGCTTCAAGAGCGCTCCTGACTGATATGTTCGAGACCTTGCAAGAGGGTCTGCTTAGCGGTTGTTCTTCATGGCCTGGTCGATTTCTCGTTTGGCCTGGCGTTGTTTGATGCTTTCGCGTTTGTCGTAATGCTTCTTGCCTTGCGCCAGGCAGATTTCAACTTTTATCTTGCCGCCTTTGAAATAAAGTTTGAGGGGGATCAGGTTCCAGCCTTTTTCCTGCGTGCGTCCGATCAGTTTGTCGATTTCTCTTTTGTGAAGCAGGAGCTTGCGCTTGCGTAGCGGGTGGCTGTTGAACTGGTGCGCCGGGTCGTAGGGCGTGATATGACAGTTCAGAAGCCAGACTTCTCCGCCTTCGACGGTGGCGTAGCTGTCGGACAGATTGGCCTTGCCTGCGCGCAGGGACTTCACTTCCGGGCCTCTGAGGGCGATTCCTGCTTCCATGCATTCGTCGATGAAATAATCGTGACGGGCTTTTTTGTTCTGACAGATGATCTTGATTTCGCTCATTGGCTTTTGACTTCCTGAGATATTGTGATGGCGCTCCCGATGCCTGCCTTGAGCCGCTCGGCGGCGTTTTCCTGATTGCAGAAGATTTCCAGGCGATTCCAGCTATTGATCAGCGCGCCGTATTGCTCGGCGGCGACCTGCGTATAATTTTCGACCAGTCCTGCGATGGATTTTCTGGAAATTCGGATGCGGAGTTTGCTTTGTTTTTTCTTTAAAGGTATTAAATCGTCCGCCTTGATATTGCTTGAAAGGTTGCCAAACCGGTCAACGTGCAAAATTTCCCCCTTCAATGTGTCGCCCTTGCGTTCAGGCCCAGGGAAGCTCAGGCGTTGAGCGTCTGTGATCTTGCGCCCGAGTTGTGAGATGGGCGTTCCCTTTGCCAGCCAGGCGGCGATTGGGGCGAACACATCTCTGCCGTGAAAGGTTGCGGAAAGAGGGGACAGGAAATATTTTTTTTTGTTCAGCTCATAGCACTTGCTTCGCGGCGTCAGCAAGGCGGAGGCCAGTCCGTTGTCGGGGCCGACGAAATAACAGTCGCCGCAATCGACCGCCATCGCTCTTCGTTCGCTTCCTACGCCGGGATCGACGACGGCAAGGTGAATGGTTCCCTTCGGAAAATACGGAGCGGCAGATTCGAGAGTGAGCGCCGCCTGACGAATGTTTTGCGGTTCGATTTCGTGCGTCAGATCGACGATGCGGGCTTTCGGCGCAATATTCCAGATCACCCCTTTCAGAATTCCTGCGAAGGGGTCGCGCAGACCAAAGTCGCTGGTCAGAGTCACGATGGGAGGCATGCGGCGACCTGCTGTTCGGAGACGTCGGTGATGCGCACCTCGGTCAATTGGTTGGCAAGCGCGTCGTCGCCGGAAAACTCAACGGCGATATAATGCTCGGTATGTCCTTTCAGCAGGGACTCTTTGCGCGTCCGTTGCGCTTCCACCAGCACGGTCGCCTTGCGGTTCAGGAATCGCTTCTGGTAATCCAGAGATTTTTGTTTGGCGATTGCCGTGAGAATTCGATTGCGTTCCTTCTTAACTTTTTTCGGGACTTCATTTTTAAAATCGTAGGCTTCTGTGCCTTCGCGCGGCGAATAAGTGAACACGTGCAGATAGGTGAAGGGCAGGCGTTCGACGAGGCGTCGGGTGTTCTCGAATTGTTCGTCGGTTTCTCCGGGGAAGCCGACAATGAGGTCGGCTCCAAGGGCCAGCTCCGGTATGGCGGAGGCGGCTTTTTCTACCACGTCGATGAAGGGTTGCGTCAGATAATTGCGTCGCATTCGCGTCAGGATCGTATCGTCCCCGCTTTGCAGGGGGATATGAAGGTGAGGGCAGATGCGGTCGCTTTGCGCCATCAGGTCGATCAATTCATCCTCGATTTCCATGGGATTGATCGAACTCAGGCGGACGCGATAGTCTCCGGGCAGATCGATGATGTCTTTAACCAGCGATGAGAAGGTTTGCGCTGGCGTGAAATCCATTCCCCATGTTCCGAGGTTGATTCCGGTGAGGGTGATTTCCTTGAAGCCGGAGTCGATGGCATGCCTTACGTTATTCAATATATTCTCGCGGGTATCGCTGATCGACTTGCCGCGCGCGCGCACGACGGTGCAGAAAGAACATTTCTCGTCGCATCCGGTTTGCACTTTGATGAAGGCTTTGGTTCGACCCTGGATGGCTGAGATGGGAAGGGCCTTGAATTCTCTCGGCGCATGGATGTCGGTCATGACGATGTCCGCAACCGCCTCTGCGTCTTTCGGCGAATCTTGTTCGAGTCGGGTTTTGATCGCGTCTGCGATTTCCAGTTTATTGGCGTTGCCCAGGACGATGTCCAGGCCGTTCAGTTGCGCGGCCTCTTCCGGGTTGAGTTGGGCGTAGCATCCGGTGAACACCACCAGCGCCTGATCGTTGATGGCAAGTGATTTTTTAACGGCCAGGCGGGAATTCTGATCGCTTTTCTGGGTGACGGTGCAGGTGTTGACGACATAGATGTCGGCTTCCTCTCCAGAATCGACCACGGAAAAGCCTTCCTGCATGAGAATGGCCTGCATTTCGGCGGTGTCGTTTTGATTGGTTCTGCAACCCAGCGTTGTAAACGCAACTCGGTTTTTAGCGGTTTTCATAAGGTCTATGGAATTTGAAATTAACGGGAAACGTATCTTATTGCAAGCGGGTGAATTTAATCAATATGAATTTACAAAGGCTTACCCAGACGCCCCTAGTCTGCTCTTGATTCTGCAAAACAGGTTTGTTACTATTCCCCCCTCATTATCTAAAATGTCGTGGAACAGTGTGCGCGAGTTCTGTTGACGCAGGTTTTCCCTCAACCAAAGGCTCCCATGCAAAATGTGGATCGAAAAGCCCGCTCCTTCCTGGAAAAATGGTTGCATAAAACCGTCAAGGAATATGTGGCGCATATGGATGGCGGGCAAAACGGTCATTTGCATGATACCATCGTGGGCGGCATAGAAAAACCTCTAGTCGAAATTGTTTTGAAAGAGGTCAAGGGCAACAAAACCCAGGCGGCGAATATACTGGGCATCAATCGTAACACCCTCCGAAAAAAAATTCAGGATCATAATATTCAATGGGATTGAGCAATCTCGCGGCGATCATTCTCGCGGCGGGCAAGGGAACCCGGCTGAAATCTCCGCTGGCCAAGGTGTTGCAACCGCTTGCGGGGCAACCCCTGTTATCCTACGTTCTGCAGGCGGTGCGACCGCTGAAGCCGGGAGCCACGATCGCGGTGATCGGTTATCAGGCGGAGCAGGTGCGCGAAGCGTTTCAGGGCGAGGCGGACTTGCAATATGTTCTGCAGGCCGAGCAGTTGGGCACCGGGCACGCGGCGGCGCAAGCGAAAGAGGTTTTGCAGGAGTTCAGCGGCGATTTGTTGATCCTTTGCGGCGACATGCCATTCATTCGCACCGAAACCTTGCAGGAAATGCTGTCCTTGAGACAGAGCACGAAGGCGGCCTGCGTCATGCTGAGTTTTATCGACCCGGAGAATCAGGATTTTGGTCGCGTTGTGCGAGGGGAGGATGGTTCGGTGGATCGGATCGTTGAAATGCGCGACGCGACGGAGCAGGAGAAAAGGGTTGACGAATTAAATGCCGGCGTTTATTGTTTTGAAAAGGAATTGTTTTTTAAAGCCTTAGATAAGCTCGACAATCAGAACGCGCAAAATGAATACTATTTGACCGATACCATTCATTTGTTAAAATGCGAAGGCTTGAGGGTCGATTCGGTGTTGGCGAAAGACACTCGCGAAGTGTTTGGTATCAATTCCCTGGACGACTTAAACAAGGCTGAGCGCATGGTAGCCGACTTTCACCCTTTCGAATGATCCATTCCTTTGAAATACCCGTCACTTCAGAATATTAAACAAAGATGAAAGCCGTCATTCTAGCCGCTGGAAAAGGGTCTGGTTTGGGAGCGATCACAATGACTCGCCCTTTGCCGATGATTCGTATGGCAGGCAGGACGCTGTTCGACAATACCGTGGATTTGCTCAAGCAGTCCGGGATCAACGATATCTTCGTGGTGGTGGGTCACCAGAAAGAAAAGCTGATCGAGCGTATCAACGATCATTCTCAAAACGGCCTCAATCTGCATTACATGGTGCAGGAGAAGAGCGGCGGAATCGGTCGCGCGGTTTTAAAAGTAAAAGATAAAATTTCCCCTGGCGAATATTTTCTTCTCATTTACGGAGACACCGTCACGGCGGAGAATATTTTTTTCAAGGCGCAACAATCCTTTCACGCTTTCAAGTGCCCCATCGCTTCGATCTGCCTGCCGCCGTCGAACGAAATGTTTGGCAACGTATTCTTGAACGCGCAAATGCAAATCACAAAAATCATTGAGAAGCCCAAAGGCGACAGCCTGGGCAATTACGTGCTTTCAGGCGTCTTTGTGCTACCGGAATCGTTTTTTGGATTGCTGGAAAAGAATCGCGGTTCGATGGAAAAGGCGCTCAAACAGCTGGTGGAAGACGGAAGCATGAAGGCCTCCATGTGGGAGGATGAATGGCTGGACATCGTCTACCCCTGGCATGTTCTCGAAGCCAACAAAATTTTGATGGATTCCTGGCAGGAATCATCCATTGCCAAGTCGGCGGTTCTCGAAGGGAACGTGACGATTCAGGGCGTGGTTCATATTGAAGAGGGCGCCGTGATCAAAGCGGGGGCTGTTTTAGAGGGGCCGTGTTCCATCGGCAAGGGCAGTTATATAGGGAACAATTCTTTGATACGCAGTTACACTTCTCTCGGCGACCATTGCTCGGTCGGCTACGGCGTGGAGTTGAAAAACTGCGTGATCCTCGACAACACGCGCGTGGGGCGTTTGTCCTTTATCGGCGACAGCGTGCTGGGCGAGCGGGTCGATATTGGCGCCGGGTCCATGACCGTCAACCGTACGGTGGACTGGAAATCGGTATCAATCAAAGACGGCAAGCGTTTGGTGGATTCGGGTCTCAATAAACTGGGAACCTTTATCGGCGACGACGCGGTCGTCGGAGCGGGCAACACCATCGAGCCGGGAACCACCGTAGCGCCGGGGAAAATATTAGAACCCCGATATTCAGTAACTCGTTAATTCATAAGCCAGACTATGTGCGGAATCAGCGGCGTTGTTGGACTGAAAAACGTCACAGACATGTTGTTCGAAGGAATCCTCAGCCTGGAGTATCGGGGCTACGATTCGTGCGGCGTTGCGCTGGTTGACAAAAAAAAGTTGCTGATAAAGAAAGATATCGGCGGCGTTGAAGAGTTCTTTCGCAAGGAAAGAGTGCTGTCCCATAAAAGTAAGATCGGCCTGGCCCATACCCGATGGGCGACGCATGGAAAAGTTCTGCGCAAGAACACGCATCCCTTCACGTCGACGGATAAAAAATTCGCAGTTGTTCATAACGGAATCATTTCCAATTACCGCGCCTTGCGCGATCAACTGGAAAAGGAGGGTGTCTGCTTTGTTTCCGAAACCGACTCGGAGGTGGTTCCTCATCTGCTTGAAAAATTTTACAAGGCGACCGGAAGCGTTGAAGAAGCCCTGCTCAAGACGCTCAACCTTCTCGAAGGGGCCTTCGCTGTCGCGTTCATCACCGAACACGAACCGGACACCATCTTTTGCGCCAAGCGCGAATCGCCGCTCATGCTGGGCATTGGCGACGAGTTTAAATTTGTCGGTTCCGATTTCAACGCCTTCATTGAGTACACGCGCAATGCGGTGATTCTGGAAGACGGCGAGTATGCGATTCTGACCCGCGACGCCTATGTGATTAAGAATTTCCTCACCCGCGCTGAATCCGCCAAAACCATCACAAAGATCGAATGGGACAGCGATACCTCTCGTAAAGGAGGCTATCCGCATTACATGCTCAAGGAGATTTACGAGCAACCGCAAACAATTTCCAATGCGCTGGAATCTCTCGACGCACCTCTTGACGCGGTGACGGAATTGATTGCTGATTCAAAGCGGGTCTATCTTGTCGGCGTTGGCAGTACCTTTTATGTCGCCAAGTACGGGAAGTATGTGTTTTCGAATTATGCTGGAGAGTTTTTTCCGACGATCAGTTCCGATGAGTTCAGCGGATTGGCGACGGTTGATAAAAACTGTCTCGTGTTTGCGGTATCTCAATCGGGGGAGACCTACGATACCTTGCAGGCGCTGAAGTTTGCCAAAGCGCAGAAGGGCAAGACGGCGGCAATCGTCAACGTGATGGGATCGGCGATTTCGCGGATGGTGGATCGTTTGATTCTACAAGGTTCCGGCCCGGAAATTTCGGTCATCAGCACCAAGGCGGCTTTAACGCAGATGACGATCATGAATCTGCTGGCCCTGCGCCTCGGATTGAAAAACAAACACATCACAAAAAAACAATACAACGCAAGTCTTCGGTCTTTGGCGGAATTGCCTGAAATCATCCAGAGCATTCTCAACGAACGTTCCGGCTTCATTCATCGCATCGCCAATCGTTACTCACAGGCCAAGCATTGGTTGTATCTGGGGCGCGGCGTGTACTACCCGATCGCTCTGGAGTCGGCGCTGAAAATGAAAGAGGTCGCCTATGTTCACGCGGAAGGGATGCCGGGCGGCTTTCTGAAGCATGGAACGCTGGCGTTGATCGACGACGATATTTTTTCAATTGCGTTTGTGCCGCCAAAATCAGACTCGAGCCTGTACGTTTCAACCATGCACTGCGTTGAGGAAGTGCGCGCGCGATCCGGGTTTGTTCTGGGAATTCATTTTGACGAACGCGGCAAGAATAAAGATTTGTTTTCGGAAGAGTTGATTCTTCCTCCGGTGCCTCCAATTCTGGCGCCCTTGATTCATTTGGTGATTGGGCAACTCTTTGCTTATTTCACCGCAACCTCACTCAAATGCAACGTTGACCGTCCACGATTTCTGGCAAAATCGGTGACGGTCGGCTGATAAGGATTTTAGAATGAAAACGAGACAGACGCCCATAGCGTTGACCATTGCAGGTTCCGACCCGAGCGGCGGAGCGGGGATTCAATCTGATTTGAAAACATTCGCGGCGCTGGGCGTCTCGGGCCGCTCCGTTATCGCGGCGCTGACGGCGCAAAATTCACTTGGCGTTAGCGAAACTTTTGACGTGCCTCCGCAAACGGTTCTGGCTCAAATGGATTCGGTATTCGATGATACGCCGCCCCTGGCGGTGAAAACCGGAATGCTGGGGGATGCTCAGGTGGTTCTGGCTCTGGCGGACAGTTTGAAAGTGCGCAGGGCGAAGAACCTTGTGGTGGACCCGGTGTTTCGTTCCACCAGCGGCAAGACCCTGTTGTCGAAGGAAGGCGTTGCGGCCATGATAGAACATCTCTTGCCGCAAGCGGTTCTGGTCACTCCCAATTTGAAGGAAGCCGAGGTTCTGTCAGAAATGCGCATCAAATCCAGCGCGGATCGGGTGAAGGCGGCGCGGGCCATCTTGAAAAAAGGTCCGAAAGCGGTTTTGATCACCGGCGGGCATGGTAAGGGCGATCCTGTGGATACCTTTTGCGAGGAGGGGCGAGTGCACGAACTGGTCAGCGAGCGCATTGGCGGCAAGGTGTCGGTTCATGGTACGGGGTGCGTGCTTTCAGCGGCGATTGCGGCTCACCTTGCGCAAGGCGACGATTTGTTGGAAGCGGTGACGCGTGCAAAACAATTCATCAACGTCGCCATCGTTTTTTCTGAGTGTAGCGGTAAAGGCGCTCCATTTGCCAATCCCATGGCTTCCCTGTATCGAGAAATGGAACGCTTTGACGCCTTGAATCGGGTCTGCGCGTCGATTGAGAGACTGAAAGGAAACGATATCGGTCGTTTGGTTCCGGAAGTGCAATCCAATATCGGCTATGGTTTGAAGCTGGCTCTCAATCGCGACGATGTTGTCGGCTTTCCGGGGCGGATCACCAAAATTGGCAACGAAATCGCGGTTCCTGCGCCGCCGTGTTTTGGCGGTTCGCGTCATGTGGCGGATATCGTATTGACGGCGATGAATTTTGATCGGGAGAAGCGCGCGGTGATGAACATCAAATACGAACCGCGCTTGATTCAGATTTGCAAGAAGTTGAAATTATCCATTGGGTCTTTCGACCGCGCGGATGAACCGAAAAAAGTAAAAACGAAAGAAGGCTCCAGTCTGGAGTGGGGCACGGCATCGGCGATTGAAGCGATGGGAAAAGTGCCGGACATCATCTATGATATCGGCGGATTTGGTAAGGAAGAAATGATCCGCGTGATCGCCAATGATATGGAGAGCTTGACCGACCTCATTCTGAAGATCGGCAAGCTCTATAACGCAAAATGATTCGAACCGGCTTTATAACATTTCCTGATTGATCAGGATTTCAGCCTGTGCGCGTTTTCCGGTGATCCAGTCCTGAAAGATCGACTGACCTTTTTCAGCGCGGAGACGGTCGGCAATTTTCTTGTATTGATCCGCATCCGGTTCGCCTGCGTTCACCCGGTCGTTGATTCTGATAAAAAAGTTCCTGCCCAGCGCGGAGACGGCCGTCACCTCGCCCTTATTCAGATTCGCAATTTTATCTTTCACAGGTTGAATATTTCCGACTCCAGGGATTGAATCGATCAGGCTGAACAAGGGGCTGGTCTTGATTTCAACATCCATATCTTTAGACAGTTTCTCCAGATCTTTGTTCTGCTGGTACTGCGCGCTCAGTTTCTCAAATTGTTCCTGCGCATGATCCTTGTTCTTTTTCTTTAAGAGATTCGCTTTCGCTTCCTCCCGGACTTCTTCAAAGGGCGGGATTGCCGGCGCGGCTTTTCCAACCAATTTAATCACGTAGGAATGCTCTGGCGTGTGTACTGCTTCGCCGA
This sequence comes from Candidatus Nitrohelix vancouverensis, assembly GCA_015698305.1. NCBI lineage: Bacteria > Pseudomonadati > Nitrospinota > Nitrospinia > Nitrospinales > Nitrospinaceae > Candidatus Nitrohelix > Candidatus Nitrohelix vancouverensis. The sequence continues at coordinate 2,929,865 of CP048620.1, read as the reverse complement.
TCTGGTTTTCCTTCAGCGAAAAGGCCTGCTCAAAAAATTGCGGGGCCGAACCGATGTCTGGTAAATCCCGGTCTCGTCGTGAGAAAAAGCCGGTGGTTTTCGCTTCGGCGTCATGCGCTTTCGCGGCAGCGGCCAGGTCGCCCGATTTCTCGGCTTCGCGCTGAATACGGCGAGCCGCTCTACGCGCTTTCTGCTCCGCTTTGATCTCCTTCAAAGCCTGGGTGATTTCGTCCTTAACCTCGTCGAGCGTTTTGGTTCGACCGGGGGTGAAGCCATCGCGTTGAATGATATGGAAGCCGAATGGTGTGCGAACGACGTCGCTGATTTCGCCATCTTTCAGCTTATCCAATGCGGCTTCGAATTCTGGAACCATCACGCCGCTGTCAAATTCGCCGAGGTCTCCGCCTTTTTCACCCGAAGCGGCGTCGTCGGAAAATTCTTTCGCGGCGTCAATAAAGTTGATCTCGCCGCTTTTGATTTTTGCGTGCGCGGCTTCGGCGCGTTCTTGCGCTTCCTTCTCAGACGCCTTCTGGCGTTCTTCAATGCTTGCAGTTTGATCGCCGACCTGCGGATTAAGGCGGAACAGGATGTGTCGCGCCTTGAATTTTTTCTTCACTTCAAACGCGGTGATTTTTGCATTGTAGTAATCCTGAATTTCCTTATCTTCCAGAGTCGCTTCGTCGAGAAATGATGCGGAGGCCAGTTTCACGTACTGTACTTTGAACTGCTCAGGCGTTTGGAATTTCGCCTTGTTGGCTTCATAGAAGGCTTTGATCTCATCATCCCCGAGGAGGAATTCCCGCTCGAACTTGTCGTCGAAAAAAGAGACGTAGTCGATCTTTATTTTTTCCGCTTCGCGCTCATAGATTTCCATGACTTCGGATTCCATGACCTTGGCGGCGCTCATGACGAGATTTTCGATCTTTTCAATGACCAGAGCCTGGCGTTGTCCTTCTTCAAATTGAAGGGCGTTCAAGCGATTGAAACGCAGGTAATTTTTGTAGGTGGCAGGATCAAACTTTTCGTCTTTTTGAAACGCCGAGTATTGTTTGATATGGTCCGCAAGCTCTTCGTTGGTGACGCGGATATTCAGTCGCTCGGCTTCCTTGAGGAGCAAGTTCTTCTGGATGAGCGAGTCGAGGGCTTGTCCCTTGATGTCGAGACGCTCGATCAACTCGTCGTTGAACTGGTTGCGGAATTGTTCGCGGTAAAAGCGCACCAGATTATTGAAGGTCTGGTTGTATTCGTTGTAATTGATCGGTTTCCCATCGACCGAGGCGATGACTCCGCCGCGGGCAGTCGAGGCTCCGCCCATTCCCCAGGAATAAAAAATAGTGCCGATAAAGGCCAAAACGATGAGCCACAAAATACCTTTGACCAACCAAGAGTCTGAGTGCTGTCTGATTAAATTGAGCATTGCTTGTTATTCCTGACGAAAATGTCTCTTATAATAAACTTTTCATTCTATAGGAAGGCTGAGCCAAAGCGCAACCGTTTAAATAGGTTTTTGATGAATTACCTGCATTAAAAAAACGCTTTCGGCGCTGTAGGACCGGAGCCAATCTAATTTCCTTGCAATTTATAATGGCCCTTGCTATAAAAAAGTAGCGGTCTAAAAAACAATGGGTTACATTCATCCATTTCCCTCCCTTCCCAAGATAAGGAATTTCTCATCGTGAATTTTTTCTGGGGTCTTTTTTCAAATGATCTTGCTATAGATTTGGGTACAGCCAATACCCTGGTGAATGTCAAAGGGCAGGGCATCGTGCTCAGAGAACCCTCGGTTGTGGCGATGAACAACCATACAAAAACCGTTCAGGCGGTGGGATCGGAAGCCAAGCAGATGTTGGGGCGCGCCCCGGGAAATATCGAAGCGATTCGCCCGATGAAGGATGGCGTGATCGCTCATTTTGAAGTGACCGAGAAGATGATCGCTCATTTCATCCGAAAAGTTCATAACAATCGAAAAACTTTGGTGCGACCGCGAGTGGTGGTTGCGGTTCCTTCGGGAATCACGCAGGTCGAAAAGCGCGCAGTGCGCGACTCCACCTTATCGGCGGGCGCTCGGGAAGTCTTTCTTATAGAAGAACCGATGGCGGCGGCTATTGGCGTGGAGCTTCCGGTGCAGGAGCCGTCCGGCAACATGATCATCGACATCGGAGGCGGCACGACGGAAGTGGCGATCATTTCCATGTCGGGTATTGTTTATAGTAAATCCATTCGCATCGCCGGAGATGAAATGGATGAAGCGATTGTCAACTACATCAAACGCAAATACAATTTATTGATCGGCAGTCGAACGGCGGAAGAGGTTAAAATTCATATCGGTTCAGCTTACCCCCTGGAAAAACGCATTACGATGGAGGTCAAGGGCCGCGATCTGGTTGCTGGAATACCCAAAACGCTGGTGGTGTCCGATGAAGAAGTGCGCGAAGCGCTCGCCGAAACCTTCGGTTCTATTGTCGAAGCGGTCAAAATCGCTCTGGAACGAACGCCTCCGGAACTGGCCGCAGATATTGTCGATAAGGGCGTGGTCGTCGCAGGCGGCGGCTCATTGATCAAAGGTCTGGATGTGTTGTTGAGGGAAGCCACTGGTTTGCCCATCACGCTTGCTGAAGATCCTTTGTCCGCAGTGGCCCTCGGCGCAGGTTATGTGTTGAACGATCCCAAACTCCTCAAAAAAGTCACTTTATAGCGAATGTTGCCCGACAGGGAAATTAAAGGCAAACGACGAACTCTGGCTCTCCTTGCATTTCTACTGCTTTTTTCGTTTGCCTTGATGACGGCGACCGCCAAGAAAGGCGAGAGTCTGACTTGGCCGGAATCTTTTGCCCTCCTTCTGATTCAACCCATTCAAACCGTGATCACCGACGGGGTCGACGCCATCTCCAACATGTTTGCGCATTATTTTTTTCTTGTCGGCGTCTCAATTGAAAACGAGAATCTTCATAAAGAGATCGATCGCCTGACCTGGGAAAAAAATCAACTCCTTGAAAAAATCAAAAAAAATGAACGCGTAGAAAAACTGGTTTCTTTCAGCGACTCAAATAATTACAAGACGCAACTGGCGAACGTGATCGGACGGGATGCTTCACAATGGTCCAAGATGGTTTTCATTGATAAAGGATCTCGGGACGGAATTCGAGAAAAGATGGCGGTGGTTACAGATCAGGGCATCATCGGTCATATCATTCAGGCGGGGCCGGTTTCTTCAAAAGTTTTGCTGATAACCGACAGTCGGAGTTCTGTCGACGCGATTTTTCAAAATTCGAGAGACCCCGGAGTCGTCGCTGGAGCCGGGAGCAAGTTGTGCGATATGAAATATGTACCGCTGACCTCTGAAGTGAAGGTGGACGATATTGTCATTTCGTCGGGTTTGGGCGGTATATTTCCTAAAGGTTTGATCGTTGGCAAAGTAGCTAAAGTCACGCATAGCAAGCAGGACCTGTTTAAAAGTATTCGGCTTGTTCCAGCCGCAGACCTGGTGCGCTTGGAAGAAGTGATGGTTCTCTTGCCTTAATCAAAAGATTTTTATGCTTTCTTTGATTCTCTTTTTTTTAGTCCTGATTTTATTTTCCATACAAACTACGCTCATCCCTCTTGTTGAATTCACCGGCGTCACATTCGATTTAGCTCTCATCGTCGTGGTTTATTGCGGAATTCATGTGCGCGGTCATGGCGGGGCGACAATGGGTTTGCTTCTGGGCTTTGTTCAGGATTGTTTTTCTGGCGGTTTGTTGGGGGCAAACACATTGTCCAAATCCTTGCTGGGATTTGCTTTTGACCGTGTGAAAGATAAAATTATGGTCGAAGGCGTGATTCCCATTTGTTTCTTTATTTTTTTCGCGTCGCTATTTGACGGACTGATCATTTACTGGATCCATTACGCGCTCTTGAAAAGTTCAAGCGGAGAATTTGTCATCACGCCGGTGCTGGGCTACGGCCTTTACAACGCGCTACTAGGGCCTTTTCTCTTTCATATGATGGACGCATTCAAACAACGTTGGTTAAAGAACCTGCTGGATAAAAACGCGACGGCTCTATGACCCTTTATCGCTACAACACAGATGCGACGGATAGCCTGAAAAAGAAAATCCGTTTTTTTGTGATCCTGGTTGTGATGGCGTTTCTTTGTTTGTGGATGAGGATCTGGTATCTGCAAATATTGAAAGGCGAGAACTTCAAGGAGTTGTCTGAAAACAATCGCGTTCGGATGAACTCCCTGTCTCCGTTTCGCGGTGAGTTTCGCGATCGCAATGGAGAACTGCTTGTCGGCGTCCGTCCGTCGTTTAATTTATACATCACCCCGGAAGACGCGGGGGATTTCGAGCCGACTCTGGATTTACTGGAGGAGCGCATTGAATTCGATGAAGAGTCGGTGCGCCAGGGGATTAAAAAAGCGCGTTCTTTTAAAAATGTTTTGATCAAGGCGGATGTTGCGCGCGAAGAAGTTGCGTTTGTTGAGGAAAACAAGATGCGACTACCGGGTATTAAAATCCAGGCGGAACCCCTCCGTAGTTACCGTTTCGGTGAAATGGCTTCTCACGTTTTTGGTTACCTCGGTGAAATCTCCAAGGTGCGATTGGACAAGGTGGAAGAGGGGCATTACCAGATGGGCGATTTGATTGGTAAGGATGGGATTGAAAGCGTGTACGAACACCGACTTCGCGGCCAGAAAGGTTTCAAACAGGTAGAAGTGGATGTTTCTGGGCGGGAGTTGTCTGTGTTGAAAAAACTTCCTCCTGTGGGAGGGGATATCTTGACGCTGACATTGGATGTGCGTTTGCAACAGATAGCGGAAGAGGCTTTGCAGGGAAAGCCCGGCGAACCTTTCAAGGGCGCTCTGGTCGCGGTGAAAGTTAAAACCGGAGAGATTCTGGCAATGGTCAGTCGTCCTTCGTTCGATCCCAACTTGTTCGCCGCCGGAATTTCCAGAAAGCGTTGGAACGAATTGATTCTGGATAAATTTCATCCACTTCAAAACCGGACAATCAACGGGCAGTATCCACCGGGTTCGACGCATAAGATAATTGTTGCGCTTGCGGCTCTGGAGGAAAAGGTGATTGATACGCAATCGACCATCTACTGTCCTGGGCATTTCCGGTTGGGAAAAGGGCGTTATCGTTGCTGGAAGAAAGGCGGGCATGGCAAGGTCAATTTGCACGATGCGCTTGTCCAGTCCTGCGATGTTTATTTTTACACTCTGGGCTATCGACTTGGCGTGGACAAGATCGCTCAATACGCCGAAATGCTTGGCATGGGTAAGGAGACTGGCATCGCCCTGCGCGGAGAAAAACAGGGCCTGGTTCCAACGACTTCATGGAAAAAAAGGGCGCGAGGGGAGTCCTGGTTGCCGGGAGAAACCATCTCGGCTTCGATCGGGCAGGGCTTTAATTTAGTCACGCCGTTGCAACAGGCCATGTTGATGTCGGTTGTCGCGAACAAGGGCATCATGCTGAAACCGCATCTGGTTAAAAAAATCGAAACGCCCAATGGGAAACTAGTCAAGGAATTCCCCCCGCAACAGTCCTCTTCTGTTGTTTTCTCCGAAGAATCGTTGAAGGCGGTTCTTGAAGCTTTGCGCGGCGTTGTGAACGAGGCGCATGGGACTGGACAGCGTTCTCGATTGAAAAACATTCTGGTTTCTGGAAAGACGGGAACCGCTCAGGTTGTTCGAATGAAATCAGACGATGCTGAGCCGGAAGAGGAGATTCCGTATCAGTTTCGCGATCATGCCTGGTTTGCGGCCTTCGCTCCTTATGCGGATCCAGATATTGCCGTTGCGGTCCTCGTCGAACATGGAGGTCATGGCGGCGCGACGGCGGCCCCCATCGCCAAAAAAGTATTGAATCATTATTTTAAATTGTACCCTGTGGTTGCTCGCCAAACGCTCCCTGTGTCCATTTCCAACCCCAATTAGTTTTCTATTTATCGTCATATTTGAGTTGAAATTTCACTCAACCTGTCGTATTTTCAAAGAAACACATTTAACAACTAACTGATTTTATTGGGGAAATGATAGTGGGCGTATCGTTTTCACAATATATCATTTTCGGTTTATCAACGGGGCCATGGCTACTCACCAAACCTTACCGCTGGATATCGGTCGCAAAGTGATCGCGCATATCCGAGGAGAAAGTTACGACGTTTATATTCGGGGTTGGGCGATCAACCGTTTTGTGGTGATCGATCTTCCATCCGTTAACGGAGAGAACGTGCGCGTGGCTCCTCAGACCGGTTGTAACATCAATTATATTCGTGAAGGGAAGATGGTCAGTTTCAAGTCCAGCGTGGTCTATTCATTCAATCAGGCGCTGGCCATGTTGATCGAGTATCCCAAAACGCACGACATCTTCAATTTAAGAAAAAACGAAAGGTTTCGTACCAGCTTCCCCTTCACTTATGTGTTTGATGGCGCCAAGGAGGCGGTGGAGGAACGGGGTTATGTTCGCGACGTGAGTATGGGGGGAGCCTTGCTGACGCACTCCAAACCTCTTACAAAGAAAACCAATATCATCGTCAACATCACCTTTCCACAGGGGACTGTCACGAAGATGTTGTGCAACGTTTGTAATGTGAGAAAAAACCCAAGAAATGAAAGCGAATCCTATGTCACCGGGATTCGTTTTATCAACCCCTCTCCAGAAAACAGCGACGTGATCAGGAAACTTCTGGAAAGCCGGGTCCAGCCGGATCGCCGGACAGGGCCTCGATTCACGAGTTGAAAAATCCTCAACCCACGATTTTTAAATCGCGCTCGCGTAATTTCTGAATTTTATCCCTCAACTCGGCGGCGCGCTCAAACTCAAGATTTTTAGCCGATGCATGCATCTGCTTTTCCAGCTTTTTGATCCATTGCGGTAAATTGCTCGAAGCGAGATACTCATCCTCCTCTTCTGCGACCATCGGAATTTCAGGGGAGAGGTCTTTGGACAGCATGGAGCTTTGTATGGATTTGATGATGGATGCCGGTTCGATATTGTGCTCTTTGTTGTAGGCGAGTTGAATGGTTCTGCGGCGTTCCATTTCATTAATGGCGCGTTGCATGGATTGAGTGATTGTGTCCGCGTACATGATGACGCTTCCCGCCAGATTGCGCGCCGCGCGACCGGAAGTCTGGATCAGCGACGATGTGGACCTTAGAAATCCTTCCTTATCGGCGTCCAGTATGGCGACGAGCGATACTTCCGGGATGTCGAGACCTTCTCTCAATAAATTGATCCCAATGAGCGCGTCGAATTCTCCCAGGCGTAATTCACGAATGATTTGGGCTCGCTCCAGTGTGATGATGTCGGAGTGCAGATACTTGACCTTGAGTCCGGCTTCTGTGAAATGTTCCGCCAAATCCTCTGAAAAACGCTTCGTGAGCGTGGTGACGAGAGTGCGTTCCCCTTTGGCGGCGCGCTCAAGGATTTCATGGTAGAGATCGTCCACCTGACCGTGGATGGGGCGAATGGATATGGGCGGATCGACCAGACCCGTCGGGCGAACGATCAGTTCCACAACATTTTTCTTTGATGAAGTGATCTCGTATTCCGACGGCGTAGCAGAAGCGTAAACCACATGGCGGATATGCTGGGCGAATTCTTCAAATTGCAAAGGGCGATTGTCAAACGCCGAAGGCAAACGGAAGCCGTAATTGACCAGATTTTCTTTGCGCGCCCGGTCGCCTTTGTACATGCCGCGCAATTGGGGGAGCGTCACATGGCTTTCGTCAATGATAAACAGGGAATCGTCGGGGAAATAATCGAGCAGGGTGGGCGGCGGTTCGCCGGGTTGCCTTCCCGTCAGGTAACGGGAATAATTTTCGATGCCCTGGCAATAGCCCATTTCCCTTATCATTTCCAGGTCGAACATGGTTCGCTGGTCGATTCGCTGGGCTTCGATCAGTTGATTCTGGCTTTCAAAATAACTGATGCGCTCGATCAATTCTTCCTTGATCGACTGAATGGCCTGCTTGAGCGGCTCTTCCGGCGTCACATAATGGCTTGCGGGGTAGATGGCGATGCGGTCCAGTTCGCAAATTGTTTTTTGTGTGAGCGGATCGAAGCTGTAGATGCGATCAATATCGTCGCCAAAGAATTCGATTCGAATGGCTTCGTTGCGTTCGTAGACCGGCAGCACATCGACAACGTCGCCGCGAGCGCGGAAGGTTCCGCGCTGAAAATCGATATCGTTGCGCTTGTACTGGATGGAGACGAGTTTTTCCAGCACCTGATCCCTCGACATCTGCATGCCGGTTTCCATGAAGAGAAGCATGCCGTGGTAGGCTTCCGGCGAACCCAGACCGTAGATGCAGGAGACGCTGGCGACAATGATCACGTCTTTTCGCTCAAACAGGCTGTGGGTCGCTGAATGCCGCATCTTGTCAATCTCATCGTTGACGGAGGCGTCTTTCTCTATGAAAGTGTCTGACGTGGGCACATAGGCTTCGGGCTGATAATAATCGTAATAGCTGACGAAATAGCCGACGGCGTTGTCGGGGAAAAACTGTTTGAATTCTTCATACAGTTGCCCCGCCAGAGTTTTGTTGTGAGCCAGAACCAGCGTTGGTTTCTGCACTTCCTGAATCACGTTGGCGAGGGTGTAGGTTTTTCCCGATCCGGTGACGCCAAGCAAAGTCTGGGCGCTACGCTCTGCATTGAGGTTTTCGACCAACTTCGCGATGGCCTCGGGCTGGTCTCCCGCCGGGCTGAACTGCGATACAAGTTTGAAAGGTTGCATGAATCTTTGGAACGAGGATTTTTATATCAACGAAATATCAAAAAAACGCTCAACAGGCTTTAAATGCCGACCCTAAAATGAATTTGCCTGTAAACGTCGAATGCTTTTATAATTAAAATCTTTTGTACCCTCTATAAAATAACTTAGCCGATGCAAAGAAACAATGTGAATTGTCCAATCGTGGCTCAACCGAATAATGAAAAGAGTTCTTAGTGGAAGAGAATCAGGACATCGTTAAGGAAGTTGAATACAAAGGCTCCAAAATCACCCTGGTTGGCACCGCGCATGTGTCTCAGAAGAGCGTCGACCTGGTTGAGGAGATGATCGAATCCGACCGTTTTGACTGCGTCGCCGTCGAATTGTGCACCCCTCGCTTCGAAAAAATCCGCGATAAGAACGCCTGGAAGGATATGGATATTTTTCAGGTCTTCAAGCAGGGCAAGGCTTCGTTGTTATTGGTCAATCTCGCCATGGCGGCGTACCAGAAGCGCCTTGCGGAAAAACTCGGCGTGGAGCCAGGGCAGGAGATGATTCGCGCGATCGATCTTGCCGGTGAAAAAAACACCCGCCTTGAATTGATCGACCGGGATGTCTCGACGACCTTGCGACGATTGCTTTCCAAGGTGTCGCTCTGGCAGAAGATGAAGATTTTCATGGGCCTTGTCACCGGCCTGTTCGTGGGCGAAGAAATCGACGAAGCCCAGATAGAAAGTTTGAAAGAGGGCGATATGTTGCATTCCGTTGTCGAGGAATTCAGCGACGAACTGCCGCAAGTGAAGGAAGTGCTGATCGACGAACGCGACCGTTTCATGGTCGGCAAACTGGTTCAACTCGCCGAGTCCGCCGACGCGCCAAAAAACATTCTCGCCGTAGTCGGCGCGGGTCACCTCTATGGCATGTTGCCCGCCTTCAATTCGCCGCCGCAAGCGGAAGAGTTCGCATCACTTGACTTCAGACCGCCTCCAGGACGAGGCGGTTATTATTTTGGTTGGGCGATCTGCCTGATCGTTTTGAGTTTCTTTTATGTGGGCTATCAAAAGTCGCCTGAACTGGGTTGGCAGATCATCGGCACCTGGGTGTTGGTCAACGGAGGACTGAGTGCACTGGGAGCGGCCATCGCCCTGGCGCATCCGATATCGGTTCTTACCGCTTTCTTTGCGGCGCCCTTGACCTCGTTGAATCCGACCGTCGGCGCGGGCATGGTGGTGGGGCTGGTGGAGTCGTGGATTCGCAAGCCCAAGGTCTCTGATTTTGAATTGCTCAGAACGGACCTGTCGCATTTATCCGGCTGGCGGAGCAACGGCGTTCTGCGTGTCTTTCTTATTTTCTTTTGCGCCAACACGGGTTCGGCGATCGGCACCTATGTCGCCGGAGCGTCCATCGTTACGCAGATATGGGGTTGAGGGGTGTCTCCGCGAATTGGAGTGACGCCTCCCGCCTTCTGTAAGTCCAAAGTATTGAGAGAAGAATTGCTGGAGGTCTTTCCTCATGCCCGATTCAATGATAAGGGCCGTTACCTGACGGAAGAGGAACTGGTCTCCTTCCTCGAAGATGCGGAGGGCGCCATCATTGGCAGAGACCGTATCGACGCGGGCATTGTGAAACGTCTGCCGCGTCTGAAAATCATCGCCAAGTATGGCGTGGGTCTGGACACGATCAATCAAGCGGATCTGGAATCCTGCGGCGTTGCGTTCAAGTGGGATGCGGGGGTGAATCGTCAATCGGTGGCGGAGCTGACTCTGGGCTTCATGATTGGTTTGATGCACAATATGTATTCTACCGGCTTTGATTTAAAAGCCGGGGTCTGGCGTAAGGATGGGGGGCGACAACTGCAGGGAAAAACGGTCGGGATTGTCGGTTGCGGTCATGTTGGCGAACGCCTGATTGAGCTACTGGCCCCCTTCTCATGCCGCATTCTGATATGCGATATCGTATCCAAAGATGCGGTCTGCAAGCGCTGGGGCGCAGAACAAATTGATCTGAATCGACTCGCGAGCGAATCCGATATTGTCACCTTGCATGTTCCATTGACGGAATTGACCCTGGGCATGGTGGATGCGAATTTTTTGAATCGTATGAAGCCGACGGCCTATCTCATCAATACATGCCGGGGAGAAGTGGTGGATGCGGCGGCGCTCAAACGGGCCCTGATGGATTCTGGCATTGCTGGAGCCGCGCTTGATGTTTTCGATCCGGAACCTCCTGTGGATAATGAATTTCTAAACTTGAAACATTTTACAGGGACGCCGCATATCGGCGGCAATGCGGAAGAAGCCGTGCTGGCTATGGGGCGCGCTCCAATCCAGCGGCTGATCGATTTTTTCAAACCCTGATATGCGCACGTTTGTGATTAGAAACCTTACTCAAGCGCTCGATTAAATTTTATGACTGATTCAACAAGCGAATACGAACAGGCGGATTGGCAGAAACATTACGACGAAAACGATCTCAGGTGGGATCTGGGCGAACCTGCGCCGCCCATCGTCAGGATGTGGCAGGATCAATGGCTGAAGCCCGGCGCGACTCTGATCCCCGGCTGTGGTCGCGGACATGAGGCGGTGTTTCTCATGGAGAAGGGATTTCATGTCACCGGAGTTGATTTCAGTTCGGGCGCAGTGAATCATCTGTCTGATGTCATTGCGAAAAAGAATTTAAAAGGTCGGGCGCTGTTGGAAAATTTTTTTGAACTGGATGCGTCGCATAACGGCAAATACGATCTGTTGATCGAGCACACATTTTTTTGCGCGATCGCCCCCAGAGATCGATCTCGCTACATTGAAACCGCTTTGCGGATTTTGAGTCCGCAGGGAAAGATTGCGGGGTTGTTTTACGAGACCGGCGAAGAGGGCGGACCGCCTTTCAATACGCCGAAGACGGATATCCTGAAATTTTTCTCGCCTGCGTTTGAGATTGAATTTCTTGAGAAGACGCCGCATTCCGCAGAGCAGAGACGCGGCAAGGAATGGGCGGCTCTGCTCGTAAAAAAGTCCAGCTAAAACAAGCTTGCGTTGACAGGAACGGGGCGAAGGCAGTCCGGATCGTCGTTCTTTGCGGAGTTCACCCGGGTCGATATTTCCTGAATCGTGAAGCGTATATCTTCCGAACGATCAATGATCTGACTTAGAGCAGGTCTCTGCGCATCGGGGTCGATCCATTCGTCATAATTTTCCGGCCGGACAACGACGGGCATGCGATGGTGAAGCGCTTGTAATTGCTCATTGGCGGGGCGCGTTAAAATACTGTAGGTGATTAATGTTTCTCCTCCCGAATCCCACTGCGACCAAATTCCTGCAAAACAAAAAATCTCCCGACCCGGTAGAAAAATATGATGCGGGCGTTTCACACTCTGCCCGCCCTGCCATTCGATAAATCCGTCTGTAGGAATCAGACAGCGTCGTCGTTTGAATGATTCTTTGAAACTTGGTTTTTCATGCGCTGTTTCGGATCGGGCGTTGATGAGCTTATGGGCTATGGAAGCGTCTCGCGCCCAGTTCGGCACCAGCCCCCAGCGCATGTCCTGCAAGGCCCGTTGTCCCTGAGAGCTTATCGCCACAGGCGCGTATTGAGTCGGAGCAATATTAAAACGTTTTTTCTGCGGGGTATCGGCGGCTACGGAGAAATGATCCGTCATATCCTTTTTTGTTTTAGCCAGCGAATATCTTCCGCACATGAATTTTCACCGAGAAAATCAGGAGTCGATTTTGTTCTTTTGCAATTATATATTATCATGAGCGCTTGGGAAGTATTCCATCTGAAATTTTCCCTGATACTCATTTTATTCGATCCCTCATTGAGAAAGCAGTTTAAACATGGCTCATACTAAGAATACATATTCCGGAATTTTTCGAGACGGCGGCGCCGGACCGCAGGCGAAGAAACGATTCAGAAAACGACGCGAAGCATTGATGCAGAGTGAAAATTGCCTGATGGTTTTAACGGGAGTGCCGTATGGCCCCGGCGGGGAAACATCGTGGTCCTATGCGCACTGTCCTACCTACCAGGAGCCGGCAGTCATGTACTTGACCGGCATCAACCAGTTCAAAGTCATTTTGCTGTTGGACCCAACATCAAAAGAGTCGGACGAAATCCTGTTCATTGGAAGTAAAGATCCAACACGGGAGTTTTGGGACGGCGTGCGTTTTGGCGTGGGTGATGATCGGAGCATTGCGGAAGTGAAGAAGGTGACGGGCATCAAGGATGTGCGGAATATCGATACCTTCAAGGAAGTCTTGCAACAGCGTTTGAAAAAACAGAGAAGCAAGCGTTTGGGAACTTTCTGGATGGAAGGCAATGTGAACGGCTCGATTCGGAATTTCACCAACGATCATAATTGGGTGTTTCGTCAGAAACTGGCGGGTTGGTTGCGCGGCTGGGGCTACGCGACGTCGGCTTTGAAAAATGTCATGCACAATCATTTCGATCTGCGATTGCCTTTGGATCGTTATGATGTGGCCAACACCGCGCGCGCGCAAGAGATAACGGGGAAGGCGTTCAAGGAGACGCTTCAGAATTTCAAAAAATTCAAAACCGAGTATCAGGTGCAGGGTTTTATCGAAGGGCAGATGACGATGGGGTCGCCTTACGGCTTGAGTTTCCCCTCGATCATTGCCTCCGGTCCGAACGCGACGGTTTTACATTACATGAAAAACGACGACGCCTTTTCAAAAGATGAAATGGTTCTGCTCGATTTTGGCGTGCGATGGATGACCATGCATGCGGATATCTCGCGTACGGTTCCAGCCTCTGGGAAATTCAATCCGCTTCAAAAAATGTTGTATGAGATTGTATTGAAGGCGCAACGTGAAGTGGAAAAAAGAGCGACCGAAGGAGAAACCATCTCTCGCCTCAATGATCTTTGCTGGGACGTGGTGAACGATGGCTTGAAAAACCGTTTTGAGAAAGCTGGCGGAAAGTACAAAACTGTCTACAACGAACGCCCGCACGGTGTGAGCCATTTGATCGGAGAACAGGAGCATGACGGCGATCCGTTTCGCAATTACGCGACGCAACCGATGAAGTCGGGATGGCTGATCAGTAACGAGCCTGGGGTCTACGGGGAGTTCAAGATTCGGCTGGAGGGTAAATTGTACGAAGAGGCGATCGGTATCCGTTTGGAAGACAACCTGCTCATTCAAAAAGTTGGTTGCGTTAATCTGTCTAGAAACATTCCCAAGAGCGTCAAGGAGATCGAACGTATTATGGCAAAGTGACGGAAACGCTTGGAGGGAGGGCGCTTAGAGAGCTTTGAGGGATTCGAGTACGGCGTCGCTGTGGCCTTTGACTTTGACCTTTGGGAAGACCTTGCGAAGGATGCCTTTTTTGTCGATGATGAAGGTGGAGCGCACAATGCCCATGAAGGTTTTTCCGTAAAGTTTCTTTTCCTGCCAGACGCCGTATTGATTCAGAATCGTTTTATCTTCATCGGAGATCAGGTCAAACGGCAAATCGTACTTCGCAATGAATTTCAAATGACGTTCTGGAGAATCCGCGCTCACGCCCAGGATCACCGTGTTTTTGAAGGCCTTGAACTGGTCTTTGAAGTCGCAGGCTTCGGTGGTGCAACCGGGAGTCATGTCCTTCGGGTAAAAATAAAGGACGACGTTCTTCTTTCCTTTAAAGGAACTCAATTTGATTTCTTTACCGTTCTGATTCAGTCCGCAGAAATCGGGAGCTTGTGTTCCCTCTTCGGGAAGGAGCGATTGAGATGTTGTTTTTTTAGCCGTCAATTTTCGCGATCAGTTTATCTGCGTTTTCGTTCAATGACTTGATGCTTTCCATGATTTTATCCAGCGGACTGCGCTCCGGACTCATGTTCATGATGTCCCGACCTTGACCGATCACACCTGAGACGCTTTTCATAAGCTCTGGAGTCGGGGTTTTACCTTCCTTGCACATGGTTTCAACAATGAACACCAGGCGTGATAGTTTCCCGTCGGCTTGCATTCCAACCATGGAAAAATCGTTCATTCCATTCGTTTCCATGTAGGACCAGATTCCGCCGCGCGATTGGACGAGGTCGTTGTCTCCGCGTAGGTTTTTCAAACCAGTTTTGCATATTTGGTCCGCATAAGCCTGGAAGGGGATAGCTAACATTGTCAGACAAATTCCGAACAGTACTATTTTGCGAAATGAACTGATGCTCAATTTTTTAACCATTCCCTTAGGCCTCCTTATGTAATTTGGAAGAGCCTCCTCCCACTAGGGACCAACATGCAAGGGGGATGGAAAGAGACTTTATTCTCTAAGCTCTATCAAGTTAGATAAATAAAGTCAATTGATAATTGATTCATATGCCTTTATTCAGGGAATTTATCCTTAAAGGCCGCGCTTTCCTTGATCTGTTCGTAAGCGGGGTCTTCTTGAATCAACTGCCGAATTTGAGGGCTGATGGCGATGGCATTTTCGATATGAGTGATTCCTTTCGCTGAATTTCCCGCTTCAAAATAGCATTGTCCCAGTAATAATAAATGCGCGGACAGGTAGGCGTGTTTGGGTTGCGACACCAGCAAGCCTTCAAGGATCGATATGGCGCGATTGCGTTGCCCGCTTTTCTTGTAGGCAGTCGCCGTATTCAAAATGCTGAACAGATGATTGGGCTGTACTTTGAGGGCGAGGGAAAAATTGGCCAGCGCTCGCTCGTACATGCCGTAAAACAGAAAAACTTCGCCTTTTTTATTCAAGGCTTCCGCAGGATCGATGAACAATTCATTTTCAAGTTTTTCTGGAAAGGGTTTGGCGTCCATATCCGGGAACTCATCCAGACTGATCCGGGAAATTCCATTAGGATCGTCCAGAGTTTTCGCTTTTTCATATAATTTTTTCGCCATTTCCAGATTGCCCCGCATCAATTGAACGTCTCCCATTTCCTGAAAACTGCGCGCGGATATCTGCGGATTGTTGCCAATCACTTCGAGTAATTGATTGATTGTATCTTCCGTTTCCTTGAGGCGCAGGAGGAAACTGCTGACGCCGATTTTAATTTCCAGGATGGAAGGATCATTGGGCCTGAGTCGTGCGGCAGTTTCTATTTCAATGAGAGCGGGGCCGTATTTCTTGGATTGGTAAAAAGATTTGGAGCGACCGACATGATAATTATGAGGAACGATTTTCAATGGCAGCTTGCTCGTTTCCCCTTTTTTGATGTAGTCGAGAAGTCGTTCGGCTGATTCTTGTTTTGGGAATACTTCATTGGAATCCAGCAACTGTTTCAGGTAGGACATTGCTTGCTCTGATTTTCCCTGAGCGGCATACAGGTAGGCGATCTGATAAAGCGAATTGAGGTGTTTCGAATCTATTCTAAGGGCATTGAGAAAGGCTTGTTCGGCCTGTGCATTGTCGTTGAGGTATGAGTAATTCAAACCGATCTGATAAGAGTACTCCGGGTTGCCGGGATCGAGCTGTTCGGCTTTCAGTAATTGAGTGTTAGCCTTTTCCATTTGCCCCAGGGCATTCAGCGTAACGGAGTATTCATACAAGGCTTGCGCCGAGTCGGGATGTTGCTGTGCCGTGATGACGCAGGAGCGGAGCGACGATTCCCCCTTACCCATTTCGCGGTGTAGCTGGCAAAAGGTGTAATGCGCGGCGGGATGGTATTGCTCCATCTTGTACGCTTGCGTTAATACGACCGAGGCTTCCTTGTATTTCCCCATTTCTATCAGGGTCGAGGCCTTGAGATATACCGGGGTGGCTTCTCGCGGATAATGTTCGATCTTTGTGTTGAGCAGATCGAGCGCTTCCTGATATTTTTTTTGATGAACGAGTTCCCGTGCGCTGGCATAGTCGGGGTCGTCCAATTCCTGAACCTCTTTGGTATTCCACTGCGAAATGTCAGCGTTTGGAAAGGTCGCGTGCGAAGGGGTTGCGAACAGGGCGCATGAAATAAGAAGGGCGCCGAAAACGATTGAGAAATATTTCATTGGTTATTTCCTGTAGTGAATGACTTGAAAATTATTGGATTTGATTGCGGACAGGGCGCACCCCTTTGCGGGCCTTGTTGCTCCTGTTACTGCTAAAAGCTTTTCCCGTATTGAATACGACCCCAAAGGCGTTGTAGGCGCCGTTGGATGTGGAGGACCAGAGCGAACCGGAGCCGTTCTTGCCGAAGATGGGATCAAAATACATGATCATTTCGGTTCCGGCCTGCTGGCTGTTCACTTTCTCCGGTTCGTAAAGCGTTTTCAATTCTTCGACAGTCGGCATGCGCCAGTCGCTGTACCCTGCAAAGCTGGTGTCGTTCATTTGTTTGATATACATGATGCTCTCCAGCCAGCTGAGCCAATGGCCGATCTGCAGGTAGGAGTCGTTTTTAAACCACATCAGCCCGGTCTGCGTATCGGTGATGGAGCCGTCCTGGTGATCCGTGAATCGTTTGTCTTCAGACTGGACGGGCACCGCCCAAAGCGTTGCGGGCAAGGTTGTCAACAGGGTCAACGCCAGAATCAGGACAAGACGTTTGCAAAAAATGGCGGATGAATCAATCAATGGAGAACGCTCCGTTTGGAAGTTGAGCATGCATACAATCAACTTAGTTTTTCTTTAATGATTTTATTGAGCAGGGCCGGATTGGCCTGCCCCTTGCTGGCTTTCATGACTTGACCGACAAAAAATCCGAGCAGTTTTTCTTTGCCGTTGCGGAATTCTTCGGCCTGACCGGGGTTGGCGGCGATCACTTCATCCACCCAGGTTTCTATCGATCCTTCATCTGAAATCTGGGTCATGCCTTTTTCTTCGACAATTTGAGGGGCTGATTTGCCGGAGGCGTACATTTCTTCAAAAACGGTTTTGGCGATTTTTCCGCTCACCGTCTGGTCGTCGATCATTTTCAGCAATTCGCTGAAAGCGGGCGCGGGGACGGGGCAGTCGACGATGTCTTTATTTTCTTTATTCAATTTCCCAAGCAGGTCGCCCATGATCCAGTTGCTGGCTGTTTTCGCCTGCGCTCCAGACTGCACGCAGGATTCAAAATAGTCTGCCAGCGCTGGCGTGGCGGTCAACACACGCGCGTCGTAATCGGGGATTTCCAACTCGCGGGTATAGCGATCGCGCTTTTCTTCCGGCAATTCCTGAATGCCGCTTCGAATGGCATCGATCATCTCCTGCTTGAGTACGATGGGCACGAGGTCGGGTTCTGAGAAATAACGGTAGTCATGCGCTTCTTCTTTACTACGCATGCTGAAGGTCACGCCGCGGTCGGAATCGTACAAGCGTGTTTCCTGAACGACGACGTCGCCTTGATCGAGAATGCGTCCTTGCCGGTCGGTCTCGTATTCAATGGCTTTTTGAATGAAGCGGAAGGAATTGAGATTCTTGATTTCCGCGCGCGTGCCAAAGGCCTCTTGTCCAACGGGTCGCAGTGAGACGTTGGCGTCGCAACGAAAACTTCCCTCTTCCATGTTGCAGTCGCTGACCCCGGCGTATTGAAGAATGGAGCGCAATTCGATGAGGTAGGCTTTCGCCTCCTCGGCGGAGCGCAACTCGGGTTCGCTGACAATTTCGATGAGCGGCACGCCGGTGCGGTTGTAATCGACGTAACTTTTCCCGGGGCTCCCAAGATTTTCGCCGTGAATGGATTTGCCGGCGTCCTCTTCCATGTGGATGCGGGTGATGCCGATGCGTTTGTCCACGCCGTCGACGGTGATGTTCACACGTCCGCGAAGCCCGATGGGGAGGGCGAACTGCGAAATCTGGTAGCCTTTGGGTAGATCGGGGTAAAAATAATTCTTGCGATCAAATCGACTGGTCTCCTGAACTTCGCAATGGGTGGCGATGCAGGCGGCGATGGCGTAATCCACCGCTTGTTTGTTCAGGACTGGCAGGACTCCCGGCAGGCCCAGACAAATGGGGCAGGTGTTTTCGTTTGGGGCTTGCCCAAATTGGGTTGAACAGGAACAAAATATTTTGGTCCTTGTTTTCATTTGGGTGTGTACTTCCAACCCAATCACCACTTCATAGTTCATTGAAAGTGAGTCCTTTTGGGAGTTCTCTACGGGAATTCACTATAGGAATTCGTAATTACGGGGCGAATCACTGAGGATTTTGATTTTTTATATTGTAATCGTCGGGCAAATTCAGGTCAAGCGCCATCGTATCGCCTCAATGCGCTGTGAATCCGCCGTCCACAGGGAGAACGATGCCGGTGACAAAGGAAGATTCGTCGCTCGCCAGATAGAGGCAGGCGCTGGCGACGTCTTCAGGAACTCCAAAACGACCGATGGGATAATCTTTTTTCCATTCGTCCATGAGTTTTGGGTCGGACATGAGCCCTTCCGTCATTTCCGTGGCGATCAAACCGGGGCAAATGGCGTTGGAGCGAATGCCATGCGATCCGTATTCAACCGCCAGGGAACGGCTGAACTGGATGAGAGCGCCCTTGGAGGCGTTGTAGGCGGCGACTTGCGGGACGGCGATCATTCCCAATATGGAACTGATATTTATGATATTGCCGTTTTTTTGCTCCATCATGGGTTTCAATACCCGTTTGGTCAGGCGAAAGACGGAAGATATATTGAGGTCGAATATTTCGTCCCATTGTTTGTTTTCCATCTCGTGAATGGAGCTACCGGTGAAGATTCCTGCATTATTAAGGAGAATATCTATCGAGCCAAAGGCGTCCAGAGTGGTTTGAACAAGGCGATCGAGATCGGCTTCCTGGGTCATGTCGCCCTGAACAATCAGGCTTTTTCCATGCAACCAGGATGCGGTTTCTTCGAGTTTGTCTTTGCGTCGTCCGAACAGGACAACCGAGGCGCCTTCCCTTGAGAAGGCGATAGCCGTGGCGCGTCCGATACCGGCTCCGCCGCCGGTGATGATGACGATTTTATTCTGAAGTCGCATTAATTGATCTCCGCCTTTGAAATTTCACAAAAGCATTGTATATAATAGCTTGCAACGTTACATTTGTTGCTGGATGAGGATGAACCCTATCAATACGGGCAAGGATACTCGACTTGTTTTCAAGAATTCAATGAAATTTATCTATTACGGTTTTGGCGGTTTTATCGGTTTTGTGTGCGGCGTGGTGGTGAGCCTTATTTTTTTCTGGCTGGAAAAGTCGGGAACGCCCTTGCTCTCCAATTTGGTTCGCGATTATGGTTTAATTGGAAGGTATATTGCGGAATTGGTTAATATGTTGCCCTATATCGGCATTGTGTGCGGATTTCTACTGGTTCGAATCTTGTTTAAAGATGAATTGGACCGCTCTACAGATTGATCGCTTTTGTCAGATTTACGATTATTGGGATCTGATTTAGCGCTAGAATGTGGGAATTGAAAGGGGCGGTTTGGCTTTATGACAAAAAAATTTAATGAAAATATTCTGAAGGCTTTGGAAGCCGCTCAGGAAGCGGCTGGCATTTGCAAACAGGCGATGGTGGATGCCAATGACGACAGTTGCCGGGCCATGTATTCGGCTATTTTCAAGGATTGCGAAAAGCATATAGAAATGCTGAAGGGCGAGATAGAACTGCATAAGCAACAGGAAAAATGGGACGCGTGAATGCGTATTCTGGTCGTTGAAGACGAAAAAAAAGTAGCGGGTTTTATCAGAAAAGGGCTGGAGGAGGAGACCTACGCGGTCGACGTGGCTTACGACGGCGAGGAAGGTTTATTTCTGGCAAAAGAAAATCAGTACGATTTGATCATCCTGGACTGGATGTTGCCAAAGATCGACGGGATGGAAGTTTTGAGCCGGTTGCGCAAGGCTAAGAACGACACGCCTGTCATTCTGCTGACCGCTAAAGACGCTGTTGAAGACAAGGTGGCGGGACTCAACCGGGGGGCCGATGATTATTTGACCAAACCCTTCGCGTTTTCGGAACTGGTCGCGCGCATTCGGGTTTTGCTGAGAAGAGGGCGGCAGGAAACCAAGACCGTTCTTTCCATCGACGGCCTGACTCTGGATCTGGTCAGCCACAAGGTCAACCGGGACGGCGTTGAGATTGAATTGACGAGCAAGGAGTATAGTTTGCTGGAATACTTCATGCGGAATCAGGGCAAGGTGCTCACCCGCACCATGATCGCGGAGCATGTTTGGGATTACAATTTTGATACGTTCACAAACGTCATCGACGTCTATATAAATCATCTCCGCAAAAAGATAGATAAGAATTTCGCTAAGAAACTTTTGCATACCATGCGGGGGGTTGGCTATGTCATGAAGGAATAATTTACGATGTTCTCCCATTCCATTCGCACCAAATTGACTGGCTGGTATGTCGGCCTCCTCGGCGTCGTTCTTATTCTGTTCAGTATCCTCCTCTATTTCTTTCTTTCCAACCGGCTTTACGAAAGCGTTGATAACTCTCTCAAAGTGTCCGCAGTGGTGGTGTCTCGCTCCGCCACCATGAAGTTTTCGCAATACCCTTTACCGGGTCTGGAGAATTTTTTCGAACAAATTCTGGGTCGCGGCAACCTCAACAAATTTTACCGAATCTACGACGGTTCCGGCAATATCGGTTCACGTTCGAAAAACCTCACAGCTTCACAATTTCCCTTGTCCCAAGGCGCGTATGCCAATGCGCTGAAAGGGGAGACGACTTATGAGACGACGATGATCGACGGCGATCATCCCATTCGCATCATCACCATGCCGTTGATGCACAACGACAAACTGGCCAATCTGGTGCAGGTGGGCACCTCGCTGAAATCGGTTCAGGAGACTTTGAAGAACCTGAAAATTTTTGTGTTCACCGCAGTTCCCACCGTCTTGCTGTTGGCGACCTTGATGGGACGCTTCCTTGCCGGAAGGGCGTTGAAGCCGGTTTCAAAAATCACCCAGACCGCGCGCGAGATTGCTCTGGGCGCCGATTTGAGCAGTCGTATCCCGGTCCCCGAAGTGCATGATGAAATCGGACAACTGGCGCTCACCTTCAACAGCATGATGGATCGTCTGGATCGGAACTTTCAACAGATGCGGCAGTTTTCCAGCGACGCCTCGCATGAACTGCGAACGCCCTTGACGGTTCTCAAGGGGCAAAGCGAGCTGGTTCTTGGCAAGGAGCGGAATCTGGAGGAATATCAGGATGTGTTGTCGAGCAACCTGGAGGAAATCAATTACATGTCCAAGGTTCTCGAAGACTTGTTTCTGCTGTCCCGTTCGGATGAGCATCAGGTTCAACTGAATTATAAAGAAGTCAATTTGCAGAACATCATCGAGGAGGTGTGCCGCCACGCCGAGGTGATTGCCATGGAAAAGCAGATTGCCATTGTGACGGCTTATCTGGAGCCGCTGACGATCACTGGCGATCCCGTGCGCTTGCGTCAGATGGTGTGGAATATCATTTATAACGGAGTGAAGTACACGCCGAACGGGGGCGAGGTCAAGGTGAGCCTGGAGGACAAGGGCGAACATGCTTTACTCGTTGTTCAGGATACGGGAATCGGCATAGCCCAGGATCATTTACCGTTCATCTTTGACCGTTTTTACCGCGTCGATAAAGCGCGTTCGCGCAAGGAAGGCGGTAGCGGCCTGGGCCTGAGCATCTGCAAGTTCATTGTGCAGGCGCATCTGGGAACGATCGAGGTGGAAAGCGAAGTGGGCAGTGGCAGTAAGTTCAAGATCGCGCTTCCCAAAAGCCCGGCGCTTCAGCCCGTCCAAAACTGATCGTTTCCTGTGGGGTGTCAGGCGAAATGATTTTCGCGCCGCACGGGCAATTCATCGCTGAGTAATAAGGTGGCGGTGATTACTGAATCCAGACCAGAGGACGGTAGACCCAGGCCTTGTCGCCGGCGCTGTCAACGATGTGAACCCATTGACCGCGTATCTCAAGCACCTTCATCGAAAAAAATTTATCGACGGGACTCCATTCCACTTTTGCAAAGTCGGTCGATGGGCCGGTCCGTAAATTGGTTTTGTCGTTTTTGATGACCGCGCAATGATAGGATTCCGTGACCAGTTTTTTGTGCACCCAATAGACGTCTCCATCGACGTCCTTAACGTTGAACCAATTGCCCTTCTTCTTAAGTTTCTTGAAAGGCATGTACTGGTAAACTTCCCAGAGTTTTTGGTAGTGCGTTCCGGGGCCCTGTCGCAGATTGGCGTTGGAATTTTTGATGCATAAAGCCTGCGAAGCGCTGGGCGCAAGCAAACTGAACAGGACTAAAAAAGTGAAGCTGACTGAAATAGAAAATCTCATAATTTAAAAAATGCAGAAGCGTTGCGGAGAATTGTCAGGAGAATCCTGTCGGGCCAAAATCGCGCCCTGTCCACGGGATGTGGAGTATCAGAGACTCATTCTAGCAAAAAACGCTTGGCCTGAAAAGGGGATTAGCCTATAACCCTTGAAGGGCGTGTTTCATCTTCTTGAGTCTGATTTTTCCCCACTGGAATCGTTTTCATGACTTTTATTATCCTCGCGCATTTGTTGCTGGTTGGATTTGTTTTTGTCTACCTGTCCAGCAATATGATTGATTTGAAGCGCCTGACGCCCGCAAGCGGTCCCCTGGCGAAATCCCCCCGGGTCTCCGTGTGCATCCCGGCGAGGAATGAATCGAGAGATATCGGCGCCTGTCTGGAATCTTTGGCGCGTCAGGATTACGACAATTTTGAGGTTGTCGCCATTGACGATAATTCAGAGGATGGGACGGGAGAGATCATCCGGTCTTACGCCGAGCGTTATTCAAATTTCACCGCCTTGCAGGGCGGGCCTTTGCCCGAGGGCTGGCTGGGCAAGCCTTATGCGCTCCATCAGGCGCAGGCCCATGCCAACGGCGATATTCTGATTTTTACCGATGCGGATCTGAAATTCGAACCCAATGCTTTGTCGACCGCCATTCACGCGACCAGCCTCTATGATTTTGACGCGATGACCCTCATGCCGGCGACGACCTTCGGTTCGTTTTGGGAGCGATGCGTTCAACCGGTGATTTTTGGTTTCATCGCCGGATTGACGCGCTTTGGCAAGGTCAACCAACGCGACGATAAGAGCGCGATCGGATTTGGCGCCTTCTTGATGTTCAGGCGAGATGTTTACGAGGCGATCGGCGGGCACGAGTCGGTCAAGTCGGAAATACTTGAAGACATTGGGCTGGGAAAGAGAATCAAGAAATGTGGCTATCGGTTATTCGTGGCGGATGGCAAGGCGATTTTTTCGATACGCATGTATCATTCATTGAAAGAAATCTGGACGGGCTGGAGAAAGAATATTTTTCTGGCCCTGAAAAGATCCCCGTTGAGGAATTTTTTCTATATTTTTATGATCAATAACTTTGTTGGCGGGCCTTTTCTATTAACGGCGTTCGCTTGGGCGGACGGCGCGGCGGGCTGGGCGCTGGCTCTGTGTTTGCTCAGTTTGATCTTGTATTTGTTAACGGCTCTGGGTTTGTGTGTTGAGCTGGGATTGAAGGCTTGGTATGCTTTCACTTTTCCGCTGGGCGCGCTTGTCATGTCAGGCATCATGCTGGATTCGATGTTTCAAATCATGTTTCGTAAGCGGTCGGAGTGGCGCGGCCGCGTGTATTCGCAATAAATAAAGGAAATTGAAATGGATAATTATCCAAGGTTGTTCATCCGGGCGAGCGTTGTTTACCTGACTCTCGGAATCGTATTAGGAATCGCAATGGGCCTGGCGCCGGATCATGCCGGGCAGATTCGATTCATTCATATCCATTTCAATTTGATGGGTTTCATGACGATGTTCGTGGCGGGGGTGGCATATCATGTATTGCCGCGATTCAGCGGACGCGCCTTGCCCTGGCCTGGGGGAGTGAAATACCATTTCTGGTTGCACAATGTGGGGCTGGTGGGCTTGTTGTCTTCTTATGCAATCGGTGGAGGATACCATCACCCCGGTCCTTTCCGCGTCGCTTTTATACTTTGCGCGGTGATGACGGCGTCGGGAATGCTGATCATGGCCTACAATATTTTCTTCATATTGTCCAAAGACGCGCCGGAGTCTTCGCGCTAGAGTCCATCGAGAAAGCGGCGCGTTTTGCGGGATGAAGAAGCGGGCAAGAGCGGAACGTTCCTAAATCTCTTTGCCTTTGGCCTCCTGCCAGTAGGTTTCCATTTCTTCGAGGGTCATGGATTTCAAGTCGCGTCCCAGTGAAGCCGCCTGCGCTTCGATGTGCTGGAAGCGTCGAATGAATTTATTGTTGGATTGTCGCAAGGCTTCTTCCGCGTCCAGCTTTTTGAATTTGGCGATATTGACCATCACGAAAAGCATATCGCCCAGCTCGGATGTGGCTTCCTGGGAATCCATGGAACGCACGGCCTCTTTGAACTCGGCGACCTCCTCATCCAGTTTGGCGAAGACATCCTCAATGTCATCCCAGTCAAAACCGCTTTTGGCGGCTTTTTTCTGTAGCTTCTGAGAACGGGCCAGAGCGGGAAGATGCGCTGGGATTCCATCCAGAACAGATTTTCTGGAGCGTCCCGCAGATTCGGTTTTTTTGATCTCCTCCCATTGATCGACCACTTTTTCAGGCGTGTCGGCGTCTCCCTTGTCGAAGACATGCGGATGGCGTCGAATCATCTTCTGCGAAATCGATTCAATGACGCCGTTCATATCAAATTCCCCGCGTTGTTCTGAAATCTTCGCATGAAACAGGATTTGATAAAGCAAATCACCCAATTCATCCTTGATCCGTTCCGGATCGTTGGCGTCCAGCGCCTCCAGCGCCTCATAGGTTTCTTCAACGAGATAGGGCTTGAGCGTTTCGCGCGTTTGCACGCGATCCCAGGGGCAACCCGTATCGCTCATCAGGGTATCCACGATCTCGGTTAATTGTTGGAATGCGTTTCCGGTAGATTTCATTGTTGAAGGTCCAATCGTTATGAAAAAAATTCGAGGATGACGGAATCGGCAAGATACAGTCCCTTGCTTGTCAGCGCAAGCCGGGCGCCATTCCTTTGGAGCAGTTGATTTGCAAATAATTTGTCGACCGTCTCGCCGTAGACGTCGAAGAAGGAAGTCTGGAATTTATTTTCAAAACGCTCCAGATCCAGTCCCTGCAACAATCTCAAGCCCAGCATGAGCGTTTCGCTCATCGCGTGTTCGCGTTCCAGGCGCTCGCTGGACTCGACGGCGGATCCGTTCTCCTGAATGCGGCGAATGTAATGCGCCGGAGGGTTGACGTTCTTGCTACGCACTCCTTCAAAATACATGGCCGCGCCCGCGCCAAAGCCCAGGGTGTCTTCGTTGTGCCAGTAGAGCAGGTTGTGGCGGCATTCTTTACCTTGCCGGGCATAATTGGATATTTCATAATGCGAGAAACCGGCGTTCGTGAAGGAGCGGATCGCTTCCTTGTAAAGCTCCAGTTGATCCTCTTCCTGTGGAAGCGTCAAGGCGCCGCGCTTGTAGAGGGCGTCGAAAGCGGTTCCTTTTTCTATGGTCAGGTTGTAGGCGGAAAGGTGGTCCGTTTTCAAGTCCAGAGCCTTGTTGATATTTTTTCGCCAGGAATCGAGCGTTTGTCCCGGAAGGGCGAACATCAAATCGATGCTGAGGTTATCGAAACCTGCTTGCCGGGCTGTTTCCACTGTGGCGTGAATTTCGTCAATGCTGTGGATGCGGTCGAGCGCTTTCAGATCGTCCGCATCGAAGGATTGGACGCCGATGCTGATGCGGTTGTAGCCGCTCTCCCGGATTTCTGAAAAATGGTCGATATTCACCGTCGCCGGGTTCGCCTCAAGCGAGATTTCGCAATCGTCGTTAAGTTGGAAGCAGTCGCGGCAGGCCTGCAGGATGTCCGCCAACAGATGAGCGGGCAGGGTGGTGGGCGTGCCGCCTCCAAGAAAAATAGAAGGAACGGGGCGCGGCTCTTGAATCCTTTTGGAGACGCACTGCATTTCTTTGATGAGGGCCTCAACATAGAGAGGCATTTCGGCCTCGTTGATTTTATGTGAATTAAAATCACAGTAGCCGCATTTATGGATGCAGTAGGGAATGTGGATGTAGATTCCGAGCGGATTCATGGTATTATCAAGGTTTTTCCCAAGTGGAAATAAAAATGTGCGACGGGCGCCCGCGTCTTTGCAATGGAGTTTGCTCCCTGCGAACGGCCTGTCCAGCTTATGAATTGCGCAAGGTATCTCAGGAGAACTTTTGAAAAACAAAGCGTCTGTTTTTAAATCCGGTTATGCAAGCCTCATTGGCAAGCCGAACGTAGGCAAATCCACCCTGCTGAACCGCTTGACCTCTGAGAAAATCGCCGCGATTTCCAGTAAACCGCAGACCACGCGAAGCCGCATCACAGGGGTTGCGCATCTGGACGGCGGACAAATCATTCTACTCGATACGCCGGGAATTCATAAGGCCTTTTCCAAACTGAACCAGTTGATGGTCAAAGCGGCGCTCAACACCTTGTCCGACGTGGATTTGATCTTGTTTTTGATCGACGCGCAACAGGGATTCACCGAAGACGATGCCTACGCATTGGAAATGCTGAAAAGAGTGTCGGTTCCTGTGTTTCTGGTCGTTAATAAAATTGATACCGTCGTTAAACCGAAGTTGCTTGAAATCATTTCCGATCTGAATCAGAAATTTAATTTTGCCGAGATCATCCCGATCTCCGCTTTGAAAGACGACGGCATCGACGTTTTGATCCGCGCGATACTGGACCGTCTTCCCGAAGGGCCGCGTTATTTTCCGGAAGATATGGTCATGGATTGCCCTGAGAAATTCTGGGTCAGCGAAATCATTCGCGAAAAAGTAATGAATCTGACCCATCTCGAAATTCCTTATTCCTGCGCCGTCTTGACAGATGTGTTGGAAGAGGGTAGACCGGGATTGTTGAACATCCACGCGACGATTTATGTGGAAAAAATATCCCAGAAAAAAATCATGATAGGTGAAAAAGGAAAACGTATTAAACAAATTGGAAAACTGGCAAGGGGTGAAATCGAAAAACGTTTTGCCTGCCAGGTCTTTTTAAATTTATTCGTCAAGGTCAAGAATGGATGGAGCCAGTCCAACGGCGACCTGAGGGAGCTAGGATATATCAATGATACATATTAAATCAGATGAAGAAGTCGAATTGATGCGGCAAACCTGCGCGCTGGCGGCGGAGGTTTTGTTGATGATCGAACCCTATGTCAAGCCGGGCGTGACCACGAACAAGCTGGATCAGATCTGTCATGATTATATCATCGAGCATGGGGCGACGCCTTCTCCGCTCAATTACCGGGGCTTTCCAAAAAGTATCTGCGCATCTATCAACGAAGAAATCTGCCACGGCATTCCAAGCGATCGAACTCTGCGCAACGGGGATGTGGTCAACCTGGACATCACCACCTATTTGAACGGGTATCACGGCGACACCAGCCGCACTTTCTTTGTCGGCTCGCCGCGCAAGCGCACCTCCCGACTGGTCGAAGTCTGTCGCGATGCTCTCGGGCTTGGCATCGAGCAGGTCAAACCCGGCGCCCGACTGGGGGATATTGGCGCGACCATTCAGCAATTCGTCGAGAAGCACGATTACACCGTAGTGCGCGAATTCTGTGGGCATGGCATCGGCAAGAATTTTCACGAAGAGCCGCAGGTTCTGCATTACGGACGCTTTGGCGAGGGACTCGAACTGAAGAAGAACATGATTTTCACCATTGAACCGATGGTGAATGAAGGCAAGCCAGACCTTCGCATTCTCGCCGATAAATGGACTGCGGTCACTCAAGACGGTTCTACCTCGGTGCAATTCGAACACACCATCCACGTGACAGAAACCGGGTACGACGTATTGACGCGACTCGACGGACGCACTCCCTTCTGAAAATTCCTAAAATAATTTTTTCGGCGCCAAATGATATGAATTATCAAAAGGCGTCGAGAGTATTTCACACCCTGAAGGTCAGAGGCTTTGAAGACGCGGCCCCTGTCATTCAGAAGCCCTGCCTTTGCGCTCGATTTGCGAATAATTGATAACCTTTATCAAAGCCGATCGAAATCTGTAAGTCTATATAAATAAAAGAGTTGACTTCATTTTTCGCATCTGGGATGTTAGACGTGAAAGGACAATCCGCAGGATGTTTCTGTCCTTCCCGGTCCCGCTCATGCGGGGCTTGCGGCTTAATAGATGAGAAAGTATTTAGAGGAGGATACTGATGAAAGGTGATGCAAAAGTTATTGACGGTCTGAATGATATTCTAATGGGTGAATTGACGGCCATCAATATGTATTACATCCATTACAAGATGATGGAAAACTGGGGCTATGACAAACTGGCCGAGCATTCCCGAAGCGAGTCGATGGGCGAAATGAAGCATGCCGATCAACTGATCGAGCGCATTCTGTTTCTGGAGGGCATTCCCAACATGTCGCGTTATGATGAGATTCTGGTTGGCGATGATTGTGAGACGCAATTAAAAAATCAATACACGCTGGAAACGGGGCACGTTACGCGAACGAAAGAAGTGATCCGGCAGGCGATGGATGCGAATGATTTCGTAACAAAAGAAATACTGGATAAGATTCTGGAAGACAGTGAAGACAGTTGCGATTGGCTGGAAACGCAGTTCAGTCGTATCAAAGACATTGGTATTCAGAATTATCTGGCGGAACATATGTAATAAAAATCCCCGCTTCCTCTCAGGGAGCGGGGCGTTTCACCGACAACTGGAACAAATTCCCCTTAGTTCCATCAAGTGAGAATTGAGCAGGAAATCGTGAGCCAGGCAAACCTCGCGCTGGTACTTCTCGATGAGCGGGTGCTCAAATTCCACAATGCGACCGCACACGGTGCAAATCAAATGATCGTGGTGACTCTTCCTGTAGATCGATTCAAACATTTTTTTCTCGCCCATTTGTGAAATTTCCTTAGCCAGTCCGGCCTCCACAAGCAAAGCCATCGTGCGGTAGACGGTTGCGATCCCTATCGCAGAATCATGACTCAAGACAATTTGATGAATTTGCTCTGCGGTGAAGTGTTCCTGTGTTTGTAAAAAAGTTTTCAAGATCAGATTCCTTTGCGGAGTCCATCTGAGGTTTTTCTGTTTGATGAAATCTTTAAATATGCCGTTATCGCTCATTTTTATATTTTAATAATGATTATCAATATTGTTAATCTAGCCCATCTCCCGGCAAAAAAACAATAGAAAAATATAAAGAGGGTGGAGAACATTGAAAACATTATAAATACGGGACTTATTCAGATCGGGATGGATAATTTTGTCGTTTTACGAATAAATTCTTCCCTATCTTGTGTGTTTTTATGGAGCCAGGGGGTGGATATAGGGCGCTTGTTCGTCCCAACTTATAAAGGCAGGATCAGAAATAAAAGAAAAAATTCTAAAAATAGATTTGACAGGAATCCGATTTTGCTTTATATTTTTGATAATGGTTCTCAAAATTAAAAAGGATCGCGGTCATGGATACTAAAAATAAGAAAAGCGTTCGAGTTTGTAGCGGGGCCGGTTGCAAGGCGTGGGCGTCTCTGGAGTTGCTGGGGAAATTGAACGAAGTTGAAAAAGATGGGACCTTGACCGGTTGTTCTGTAACAAAAACCAAGTGCTTAAAGAAATGCGGCGGCGGAATTTCCGTCATTCATTCCGACTGCGACTCGATTCTTAAATTCAGAAAGGCAGAGGAGGCGCTCGACGTTCTTGTGCCAGAACGGATGCTTCCCAGAGAGAGAGTGAGCTATTGATTTTTTGTCCGGTGATTGTAATGAGGGGATCATTCTTTCCGGACAAAAAAAAGCAGTTTGAAAGGTGGCGGCCTTTCAAACTGCACTTATCTATTAACATGGCTTTGGACCACATCTAGACAAGATGACTATACCAAACGGTCCGGGCCAAGTCAACTTTTACTGGAGATTGACATGACAATTGCTGTTTTAGGTGGTTTGGACCGATTGAAACGAGCTTACGAAAAGAAGGGGAAAGAAATGGGCGTGGACATTCGCGTGTTCAGCCAGCGTTCCCCCAATATGGCGCAGAGATTGAGCCAGGTCAATGGGATGGTTATTTTCACGGGCACCGTCGCTCATCGCATGGTGAACGAAGCCTTGAAAGCGGCGAAGCAGAATTCCATTCCTGTGGAGCGCAGTCACTCCAGCGGGATGACCTCGTTTTCGAACAGTTTGCAGGGTTTTGTTGGCATGTAGTCAGCGTATTTCCCTGACCCCCTATGCTCTTGATTAAACTCAGTCCGACATCCCGCCGTAAGGCGGGATGTTTTGGAGCCGCTCTATGTTGATGCAGACCGATGGATTCTCAAAAACTGTCATGTCCAGAGACATTCTGGAATCTGTCTTAAAAAATGAATTCGAAGTGTATTTCCAGCCTCAGGTCGACGAAAAGATGGAATTGGTGGGTTTGGAGGCCCTGGCCCGCTGGCGCCGCGCCGGCACTGAATGGGCGCCTCCTTCTCGCTTCATACCGATTGCTGAAGAATCAGGTTCTATCATTGCGCTGGGAAACTGGATTTTTTCCAAAGCCTGTCATTCAATGCGTTCCTTTCAAACAGATTTCTTTACAAATGACATTTCTCTTTCGGTAAATTTTTCTACCAGGCAATTGGAATCTTCCCGATTGCCCGGCTTTATTGGCGGTCTGCTTGCAAAGGCCGACTTGCCTCCATGGCGTTTGACGGTTGAGATTACGGAATCCAGAGTCGTTGAAAATTTTGAGGCGATTGTTGCTTGTTTGCATGAATTGCGATCCATGGGCATTCGGGTCGCGCTGGATGATTTTGGCGTGGGGCATTCATCTTTGAGTCGCCTTGCGGAGTTGCCTGTCGATATTATTAAAATAGACGCGCGTTTCACTCGGAATCTTCCTCGACCTTCGGCATGTTTGATGTTTGACGGCATTGTGAAAATAGCCCGGGATTTTAAACTGAATATCGTTGTTGAAGGCGTTGAAACCTGGGAGCAGAGAAATTTTTTACTGCAATACGCTCCGTTGTCGCTTCAAGGTTATCTATTGGGAAAGCCGATGGGGCTAGAGACTTTAAAGGAATTTTTAACGAAAGATGAGATGACGGTTCATCCAGAGTCCAATTATAATTATTAATATTGATAATAATTATCATTTCTATTGTCTTGGATGTCTTGTTTCTCCTTCGGCTCCTCAACTGGGCATCAATATGTCTTTAATAATTTTTGATCGTAAATTATGTTTATATGGATTTTTAATGCAAATAAGTATTGACAATATTAAATATTATTAATATAAATGAAAACCATTATCAAAATGGTTGTGGTGTAGTTTAGGTGGGGCTAAATAAATTAATGTCCTTAAGCGTTTAATTCAGGAAGGAGAAATAATGGCTAAAACATTTTTTAAGGGATGCGTGTTGTCTCTGATGGTTCTGGGTTTGACCACCTCTGCCTGGGCGGCAGATGTGTTCGAGCTGGAAAGACGCATCAATTCGTTGTCTGAAGAGTTGGATCAGGTGAAAAGGTCTGGCGGAGCAGGTTCGCACGACCGGGTGTCGGTACACGGTTACGGTGAAATGCACATCAATGGCGAGGGCGGCGCTAAAACCCGAGCGGACAATCACCGTTTTGTTATCGGCGTGCATGCAGAATTGGCGGACTGGATCCATTTGAACGCTGAAATCGATTTTGAGCATGCGGCGCAGGAATTGGAGTTTGAATTCGGTTACCTGGATTTCTTGCTCAGCAAGAACTTGAATGCGCGCGCAGGTGTTGTGTTGATGCCGATCGGCTATCTGAATGAAAACCACGAGCCGCCGCTGTTCTGGACGGTAGAGCGCCCAGAGTTTCATCAGAAAATCATTCCCACCACATGGAACGCAAGCGGCGCAGGTATCTTCGGCACCGCGATGGACGGCGTCAACTATCGATTATACGTCACCAATTCCCTCCAATCCATCCGCCCCGATTCGACCAGCGACGTCGGTAGCGGCAACGGCAACGGCGGTGCAAATGGACGATTCCGCGCTTCTGACGGTATCCGCGGCGGTCGTCTCCAGCCGAACAATCGCGTTATGGACGATATCGCAGTATCGGGTCGCCTTGAGTTCACGAAACTCTATGAAGGCTTGAACGTGGGCGTGTCTTTCTACAATGGCGACACCACGCATGGTTTTATCGATGAAGGCGGCAACACCACGATTCTGGAAGCGGACGTTCGTTACCGCAAGCAGTGGTTTGAAATGAATTCCTCCATCGCAAACATTGATATCGATGATGCGGCGGCCCTGAATACCTTCTGTGGAGCACATTCGGGTTGTACGACGGATATCGCAGAGAACATTTTTGGCTGGAACATTCAAGCCGGCGTTCACCTGTTCCAGTTGCTGGGTAAAAACACGACTCAGGATCTGGTTCCTTTCGTTCTCTATGAAAGCATTCGTCCCCAGGATGAAATGCCAGCGGGAGCTACGGCGACCAGCCCGACGAGTAACTTTAACGTAGTCACGGTGGGTATGTCTTACATGCCTGTTCCTTCTGTTGCGCTGAAGATGGATTATTCCCATCTTGATTTTGATCGCACCAACGCGACGACCGACAAGTTCAATCTGGGCGTAGCTTATATGTACTAGTTTTTCCCCCCTTCATGGGGGCTCATAATCCTGGCGACCGGGCCATCCTCCTCCAAGAGTCCGGTTGCCAGGATTTTTTTTATTGGATTTTGGTATATAATACATAAATGAAAGCATTTTTTATAACTGGGTTTCAACGGAAAGCCGCCGCCTGTCTGCTGATTCTGGCGGCGATTGTATTTATGAAGACGCCTTTGGGCGCGGAAGAGGAAGAGTTCTCTCTTCAGGTCTACCTCAGCAAGAAACAGGCTTTGGAACTTGCCTTTCCCGGCGCGGACTCGATTGAAAAAAAGAAAATCTGGCTCACTGAAGCGCAACGCGAGGCGATCAGTACAATTTCCTTGCTGAAGGTAGACGACAGGCGCATGGATTTTTATATCGGAATGAAATCGGGTAAGGCCATGGGCTACATGGTGATTGAGAATATCATTGGCAAGTCTTTTCCGATCACCTTCATGATTGTGATGAATGTGGACGGCACGGTGCGCGACGTTGAAATCATGGTCTACCGTGAACCGCGCGGCTATGAAGTACGTTCTGAATCGTTCATGAGTCAGTTCTTTGGTCGCGACGCCGAGTTCGACTATCGGGAAATCAATTCGATCACCGGCGCTACCTTGTCGGTTCGAGCTATAACGAAGGGGGTTCGCAAAGCCACGGCGTCCTTCAAGGTTCTTTTTCTTGACTCCTCGCCTGCTCGCTGAGCGGCGCCGCTTGAAATCTCAGGATAGCAATTTCTGAATTGCGCTGACCACCCGCTCCATTCCTCTGCCATCCACCATCCGCCGGCCCCGTTCCCTCATTGCTTCAATTCGCTCCTGATTATTTTGCAATGCGCTGGCAACGAGCGGCGCATTGATTTGTTCCACCGTGCCCAGAAAAATTCCGGTTTGAGTTGTTTCCGCATGTTGCGCTTTGAGGATTTGGTGCGGTGCGACGCTGGTGACGAAGGGGACGGATCCCGCCGCCATGGCCTCGTGCATGGTGATGCCTCCTGCGCAAAAGGTGATGGCGTGCTGGCGCATGATATCGGCCATGTTCGACACCTTATTGAGTAGCCTGTATTTCCCTTTTGAACAGATTCGGGACAGCTTTTCAAGATGCGCGTAACCCGGACCGACGATGACGGTTCCTCCCGGTTTGGAAGCGACGGTCTGCAGGATTTCAACAAAAGTTTGCGTCAGATTTTGATGATCCACGCCGCCAATGGCGATGAGATATTTTCCTTCGTTATCTGAAGCGGGCGGCGCCAGCGGGGAGGCGAATTCAGGCGCCAGGACCAGATGCTTCAGTCCAAACAAGGTCTGGACGGAAGAGGGTACGGGAGCTGAGCTTTGCTCCGACAGGTTGGCGTCGATCAGCAAGTCGGCGTGATTTCTACCGTCGCCCAAATCTTCAAAAACGACGATTTTGCGAGCGCGCTGTTTCAGTTGTCTGATGTATTCCGGTTTGGTGTCGAGAAGATCAACGATCGCCGCATCGTATCGAGTATTCGCCGTGGGGAGAATGTCGTTTGGTTCGCAGGGTCGGGAGACGAATCCGGCTTCGTGGAGCAATTCTATGGCTGGAGCATAGTCCGGTAAAAAAAAGTCGATGGAATAGCCTTTGCTTTGCAGACAGCGCGCGAGTCTCAGTTGGCGGTAGCAATGGCCCATGCCTCGGATGTCTCCGGCGTCCAGACAAATGGCGAGTTTCATGGTTTTGGCGCTGTGGGAGATTGAGCGTTGATGCGTTGCAGGGCTTCTTTATCTGAAACCGGGAGTCGCGCCTCGCGTTCTTTGCGACGCCCTTCAAGAGCCGGTCCGATGCGTTTCAAGGCCATGTAAAAGCAGATCCAGAAGCGGAACTTGAAGCGGCACAGGTCGCGTAATAAATAGAGCGGCGTGTAGACGAGGAAGGCGGCGGTCATTCCCCGATCCAGAATGTTCTTCCAGAGGAACAGGTAATTGTTTCTGCCGGAAATATAGCCGATTTGTTTGCGTTTCTCTTGTTGGGTGATGGTGGCCTGCACTTTGTGGTATGCGATGGATCGCGGTTCGTATTCCACCCTCCAGCCGCGTTTCAAGGCGCGATAAGACATGTCGATCTCTTCGTAATAGAGAGGGTGGTAGAGCGAATCGAATCCTCCCAGTTCCAGATAGCGTTGACGATTGACCAGAAAGCCCGCTCCGCAGGCGAACAGGGTCTGGCTTGTGTCTTCTGCAGGTTTTTCATAGAGGAAGAAATGTCCTTCGTGGAATCGTCCGCCCCGGTTTCCGTATAGGAAGGTCGTCTCATCGAAGCCGTAGAATTTGCCGCTGACGGCGAACAGAAGACCATCGTCGTTCTTCTCAAAAAAATGCTCGGCCAGATGGAACAGAGATTCTTCATGCAATTTGACGTCGTTGTTCATCGGGAAGACGAGAGGCGAATTGGCCAGTTCGACCGCATAATTATTCGCCCCTTGAAATCCGAGGTTGCGCGGCGTGCGTTCTCTGCGGACTTGCGGGAATTCCTGTTCGAGAATCTGCAAGCTGTCATCGGAACTGCAATCATCGATGACCATGATTTCATAGGAGCGTTTCGAGTCGAACTGCACGGCCCGGAGTATCGAGGGCAGGCATTCCCGGAGGAGACTGGCCCCGTTCCAATTGGTGATGACGAGGGTGATATCAATGGAACTCATGATGGATTCATCGCGATAACAGGGTTTGCAGGATAGCTTCGGCTTCGACTTCGCCGTTCAGGGGCGTCGCTTTCTTATCGTCCAGAGAGAGCGCTTTCTCAATGGCGACCTGCCAGTCGCAGCTAAAAAAATCATCGCTTTTCAGCACGACGCCTACATTATAGTCCTGAATGAATTTTTCAATCGCTTCATACTCGCAAAAATCGCTACGGGGAGAAGTCAATACGGGTTTTCCATGCGCGAAAGCGGCGGCCAAGGTGGAGTAGCCGGGTTTGGCGCAAACGACGTCCGCGCTGGCGATGAGGTCCGGGTAGCGGTAGCGCTCGTCAAGGACGATGACATTGGCCGGGGGATTGGGGATTGTGTCGCGGGTGATGAACAGACAATCTTGCAATCGCCCGAGACGCTCCCATTGCACCGTTTCTGCGCCATATTGCCCCATATAAATAAACGCCAGTATCGATTTGTTTGAGAATTGACTGAAAGAGGCTTCCAGCGATTTCCTGATATTTTTTCCGGGCATGGAGAGCAGGCCGATTTCTTGTTGATTGTCGATCACCTGATTCTTAATGTGCATTTGCGGAAGCAATTGGCCGTCGGCGCTCGCGTAAGCTTTCTCCAGCACATCAAGAGATGCGATGCGCTGGCTTGCTCCGGGAAACTTGGAGAAAATATCATGCCAGGTGAAATTGCTGACGACCCGTGAAGGAATTCGTAAACGACGCGCGGCGGGCAGGGGCTGAGGTTCGGCGTCTGTCAGGACGAGGTCGATGCCTTGTTCTGACAGCCAAGCCGTTTCTGCTTCGATTGACCGTTCGAAAGACAGGGCCATTTGATCGAGATTGCTGAAGGATCGTTCAAAATCAATTGCTGAAAAATTTTTCTGCGCGCAAAGCGGTGGAGAAGGGCAGAAACTGTATTCGATCGGCGGGTCCAGATAGAGCTGAAAAAACGAAAGAGGAATTTGCGAGCGAATGAAGAGGTCGTTGTCTTTTATCAAACGCCGGGCGAGGACTACGGAACGCTGAGCGTGTCCGTAGCCGTGCGCGCTGATATAATAGGCTATCCGTTTGCGATTGATGGGCGTCTCACAACCAGAGGGGTCAACTGTCTTTCTTGGGAGTGTATCGGAACTGGCAGTAGGCGCCCAGCTTCATGAAATTATTGTTGAGTTTCAAATCCACATACTCCTCGCGGGCCTGGGCCGGAAGCTGATCGAAGCCGCAGGCGGTTTCGATATAGTCGGTTCTTCCAAAGCGGATGAAGAACTGGGCGAACCAGCATTTTTTCATTTTGTAGGTCCATTCCTTTTCGTCGGATTTCTTATGTTCTAGAAGGAAGTTTTCCCAGCTGTAAATTTCGTCAATTTTTTCGATATTGTTTTCGACAAAGGCTTTGAAAGGATTGTCGGTGGCTTTCTCTTTGGCGACGCCCGCTTCCATTTCCTCGGATTTCCATTTGCGCAAGGCTTCCAGAATGTATTTGCGCGCGCGATCCTGGCGGATATTGTGATCGTTCAGGATGTTGTGACTGGTGTAAATGAATAATGCGACGGTGGTCAGGTACTGATCGGTGGGTTCGAGTTCGCTGGCTTTCTCAAATTCCCAGAGGCTTACAAACGCTTCGCGTATCTTTCCCTTGTCCACAGGATTTTCATCCGTATCCAGCAGGTCGAGCAGTGGGTCGATTTTCAAGCCGTAATCTTCGGCGGTGGTTTCATTTTCTTCAGTCATGATAAGCCCGGGGTCTAGAGTGTTTAGTGACTATCAAAGTATCATATTTACAAATTGCGGATCAAGAAGAGATGCTTGCGGGGGAAGAATATTGATTTTGGCTCATGTTCGCGTGGCGGAGGCGGGCAAAGTTCGGTACAATGCATCCACGCGGAAATTGAAAATTTCAAATGAACTCTATGAAACCTGATTACGACATTGTCATCGTTGGCGCGGGCGTCATCGGCTACAGCATTGCGTTTCGCCTGATGCAGAACGATCCGGGCTTATCCCTTGCGGTGGTAGGCGACCCGGCTAATTCCCTGATGGCGTCGCGTGCGGCGGCGGGAATGCTGGCTCCCTATGGCGAATGCGAAAAGGCGGACGCTTTTTTTGAATTTTGCAGGGAATCTTTGAATAAATACCCGGCATTCATTCAGTCGCTGGAGGAGAAAAGCGGTCAATCCGTTTATTTTTCTCAGGCGGGGTCAGTGATGCCGGAATCTCAGTTCGGCGAGCGCTGGGATGAACGCATCCGTTTTTTTGAAGATCAGAATATTGCGTATCAGGTATGGGACAAGGCGACGGTGCGCTCCCGACTTCCCGGCTTGTCTGAAAACTGCGGTCGCGTGATCTGGACGCCGGAGGCTCAGGTCAACAACCGGCAGATGCACGATGCCCTGAAAACGGCTTCGGTCAAGGCCGGAGTTCATACGTTGTGGGAGAACGTGACTGGATTCCGACTTTTAAAAGACAGGATCGAATCGGCGATCACGGATAATGGCGAAATTGTCGGCAGAAAAATTGTGATCGCCGCTGGCAGTTGGTCGCCGCAACTGGGAAAAATTCTGGGCGTTTCAGTGCCCTTGAAACCGATCAAGGGGCAGATGTGCCGATTGGCTGTGGAAGACGATGCTCTGGGCTACACGGTGCATGGCAAGATGACCTACATCGCCCCCTGGCGCGAAGGTTTTGGTTTCGTTGTGGGATCGACCATGGAAGACCGGGGCTATGATCCTTCGGTGGAGTCCGACGTCATTCAAGACCTCATTGAAAGAGCGTCGCAGATACTGCCTTGTTTGAGCCGCGCTCCCTTGCTGGAAACCTGGACGGGATTGCGTCCGGCGCCGCAAGACATGTCCCCTATCATGGGGCGAAGCGCGCGTTACGAAAATCTTTATTATTCCACCGGTCATTACCGCAACGGTATTTTGCAGACGCCGAACCAGTCGGATTACCTTGCGGATACGATCCTGAAATCGAACCCCGTCGAGATTCCAGAATTTTCTCCAGCGCGTTATGATCTTTAAGCGTTAAATCTCTCTTCTCAATGACCATGCAGGAAAATAACGACAGCCCTGAATTGCGGCAGGATCGCCAGCATGTCTGGCATCCCTGCACGCCTTTACGAGACCATGAAAATCTGCCGCCTCTGCTGATCGATAGCGCCGACGGGATTTATCTGAAAGACGCGAACGGTGCGCGTTACATGGACCTCATTTCGTCTTGGTGGGTCAATCTGTTTGGACACAATCATCCCAAAATCAATGAGGCGATTGAAGATCAGTTGAAACGCTTTGCGCATGTCATGTTTGCCGGGATCACTCACCGTCCGGCCACACGCCTTGCCGAGCGGCTGGTGGAACACACGCCGCCGAATTTAACGCGGGTTTTCTTTTCGGACAATGGTTCCACATCGATCGAAGTGGCGCTCAAGATGAGTTTGCAATACTGGAAACAAAGGGGCAAGCCGGAGAAGAAGCGATTTCTCTATTTGAAGGGCGCCTATCACGGCGAGACCCTGGGCGCCTTGTCGGTCTGCGGCATCCCTTTGTTTCGCGAAAAATTTGAAGACGTTCTGCATGAGAATATCGAAGTGGAAGGGCCGGATTGTTTTCGCTGTCCTTATGGCTTGAAGCGGGAGAGTTGCAACGCCGAGTGTTTTGAGCCTTTTGAAAAAGCGCTGGAAGAACATGCGGAACAGACGGCAGGGGCGGCGCTGGAGCCTTTGGTGCAAGGAGCGGCGGGTATGAAGATGTATCCGCCGGTCTATCTGAAAAAACTTCAGGCGGCTTGCGACAAAGCGGGAGTGCACACGATCTTCGACGAAATTGCAGTTGGTTTCGGGCGCACCGGATCCTTGTTTGTGTGCGGCGCTCATGAATTGCAACCGACCTTCCTTTGCCTTTCAAAAGGGTTGACCTCGGGCTATCTGCCGCTGGCGGCGACCTTGACAAGCGAAGAAATTCATTCGGCCTTTGACGGCGGCTTTGAGACTTTGAACTGGTTCGCGCACAGCCACAGTTACACGGCGAACCCCTTGGCTTGTAGCGCGGCTAATGCCAGTTTGGATTTGTTTGGCGAGGAAGGTTTCTGGGAGTCCTTGCAATCGAAGGTCGAAGCGATTGGCAGAGGCGGTGAACGCTTACAGGATTTGCCCTGGTGTGGAGAATTTCGCCAGACCGGAATGATTGCGGCGGTGGAACTGGTTCAATCCAAAGACGGGAAGATTGCGTTTCCTTTTAAAGAACGTATTGGCTATAAAATTTATGCGGAGGGACTCAAGCGAGGGGTCTTCATGCGACCCTTGGGAAATGTTCTGTATTTCATGCCGCCGTATATCATAACGGTGGGAGAGATCGAACGAATGGTGGAAATTGCTCGCGACAGCATTGTTGCGGCATTACGAACTTAGAGGATGATCCATGTACGATGTGAATATCAAAACTCAGTTTTCAGCGGCGCATCAATTAAAATATTTCGACGGCAAGTATGAGAATCTTCATGGTCACAACTGGACGGTTTTCGTTACCGTAACGGCTAAGGAACTGGACGCTATTGGCCTGGGGGTCGATTTTGTAGAATTGAAGAAGTGGACGAATGAGTGTATAGAAAAACTGGACTACAAGAATCTCAACGAGGTGGAGCCTTTCACCGAAATGAATCCTTCTGCGGAGAATATTGCGCGCTGGATTTTTTTCTCCCTCAAAACGACGGTCAATAATGAGAATGTGACTTTGAAACGGGTGGAAGTGCGAGAGTTCGAAGAATGTGGAGCGGCTTATTATGAATGATGATTTTTAGAGATATGGGCTATTGGGATATTCGTTGTAAACTGCTGTAAAGTATGAATTATGTGTAGGAAATTGGCTTGATATGAATTATAATTGTATGACTTGTACGATTATTCATATATCGGAAAGCCATTGATATGAAGCTCATTACAGACCCCGTGAAGAAATTCTGGGGAAACATTGAATGCGCGTTGGATGAGAAAGCTTTTGAATACATTGTTTCGGATATGATTAAGGGAGTCAGAAAAACGCTGAAGCAAAGCTCCACAACAGCGCAGGCGATTGATCGCTCAGAGGCCATTCCCAAGATAGCCACGTCGGCGCGAAAAGAAGGGCTGGAAGAGTTTGCGGACGCGCTCGATTTTGCAACCAGCGATTAGAAATTGATTCACAACACTCATTCTCCGGTTTGTACGGGAAACGAGAGTGAGATCCCACCCATTACATCTCCCAACTTGAAATCATTGCGCGGACTGTTTGGATGTTTGTTGTGGCAGTCGACGCATGACGGAGCGACTGCAAAGTCCGGGTACACCACTTTGAAAAAATCCTGCGTTCCCACTTGGGTTTTGCCAATGAAGGGCCGAACCTTGTTTTGATTGACGTATTTGAGTCCCGTCCGTTCGAACTCATTGGCAGGGCCGTGAGCAGGATTGATAGGCCATTGGCTGATCAAATTGAAATCCAGAGGTAGTTTTTTATGGGCGATCAGATCAGATGAATCAAGAAGGAACTGTGCGGGCAGAAGCAGGGTGTTGTCTTCCCACCATTGCTCGGATGCGAAAGCGATTTTTTTCTGCTGCAGGCGGTCAACTATATACGTTGCGTAGACGGCGCGAGCCGACTCTAATATTGAATGGATGTAATCCGCAACGACTTCCGGCGGGATCAGGCTGGAAGCGTCCGGCTTGCTGATGGGCAGATTGATGATGATGCCGCCCATGACGTCGCCTAGGTTGAAATCGGTTCGGGGACTTTTGCTGTGCTGGTTATGACAGTTGACGCAGGCCTTGCTCACCCCTTTATCAGGATAAATGACCTGGAAGAAGCTTTTACCTTCCATCGTGATCACTTGCGCGAAAGGCGTCTCGGGTTTCAGAGCTACTTGTTTGAGTCCGTTAGTTTCAAAATCTGTTTTAGGTCCATTTTTGGGATTGATGGGCCACAGACTGAGCAAACGGTAGGTCATCCCGATATTCTTGCTGTTGGCGTGTTGGGATGATGCGAGTAAAAATTGGGCGGGAAGCATCAATGCATTATCTTTTTCCCAATTTTCGGTTGCGGGCAAAGCGATGGCGGCGCCCAGTCTTTCAACGATCACTTCCGTGTAGATGGTACGGTTCGCTTCGATGATGGAGTGAATGTATTCCGCCGTAACGGCTGGAAGAACTCCTTTTTCTACTGAATTGGCCTGGGCGCTCGGTAGAAAAGTAAAAAAGAGAAACAGGAAATATAAAGTTTTGAGGAGCGTATGAACTCGTTCCGGCATGTTAACCTCCGTCAAGTCAATCCGAATAAAGCTATCGGAATTCATTTGTTGATCGGGGTATAATCACCTCTTGTTTACAGTATAAATTAAATCAACGGCGTGCGAAGACATTTTTAAGCAGAATCTCTATCAGGTCGTAACGGTAAAAAAACGTATAACAGCCAGGAGTTGAGGGTGGGTCATTTGATTCAAGACATGGTGTTGCTGTTGTTGGTGTCTCTGCCAATCAATATTATATTTCACAAAGTGAAACTGCCGTCGGTGATGGGTTTCATCGTAGCGGGCGTTGTGATCGGCCCCTATGGATTGAAACTGGTGGACGACGTCGAGTCGGTGAACCACCTGGCAGAAATCGGCGTGATTCTGCTGTTGTTTGTTGTGGGGCTTGAATTTTCGATAAGCCGATTGATTAAAAACTTCATCCCCTTACTGGCCGCGGGTGGAGCGCAGTTGACCTTCACCGGTCTGGCGATCTATGGCATCCTTTCGTATTATGGCGTGCCGCAGAATCAAAGCATCTTGTTGTCTGCGCTGGGGGCGATCAGTAGCACCGCCATCGTCATGAAAATGATTACGGACCGTGCAGAACTTGAAACACTGCATGGCCAGACCTGCATTGGAATATTGCTGGTGCAGGATTTGGCGGTGGTCCCGCTCATATTGATGATTCCCTTGTTGGCGGGAACGGCAGAAGGCGGATCGTCGAGCGTCGGCATGGCGTTTCTGATTTCAGTGGTCGCGGTGACGGCGCTGGTCGTTGTGTCGCGTTTACTGGTGCCGAAGGCCTTGTCGTGGGTCGCCCGCTACGGTAGTAGCGAACATCTCACCCTGCTGGTTATATTGATCATTCTGGGCGCAGGGCTGGCGTCGGAAAGTCTGGGGTTGTCTTTAGCGATGGGCGCTTTCATCGCCGGGATAATCATTTCCGACTCGGAATACAGTCATCAAATATTTTTGGACATCCTTCCCCTGCGGGATTATTTCAGCGCAATTTTCTTTATCTCCATAGGCATGTTGCTGAACCTGTCCATATTCATTGAATCAGGAACTTTGATATTTACTTTACTGGCGGCTTTGGTCGTGGTGAAGATCGCCGGCGCATTTCTTTCGGCAGTCGTGACAAAGAATTCCTCGAGGATTTCTTTTGTCGTTGGTTTGCGTCTTGCGCAAGCGGGAGAGTTCTCTCTTGTGCTTGCGAAAATTGCGTTGGATGAAGGCATTTTCGAGGCGTCTCAATACCAGATTTTTCTGATCGTGTCGACGCTCAGCATGCTGATTGCGCCTCTACTTATTCAGGGTTCTTCCAAATGGTCGCTTCGCCTTTTTGGAGCCGGAGACGAAACTGCGGAAGGTCCTAAAAAATCTTCAGGCAGTTTGAAAGATCATGTCATCGTCGTTGGCTACGGTCATGGAGGTCAAAACCTTTCGAAGGTATTGAACGAGATTCAGATTCCATTTCAAATCATCGAGTTGGACGGGGAGTCGGTGCGGCGCGCGCTCATTGAAAATTTCAAGGTGCTGTACGGCGATTCGACGCGCGCGAATATTCTGGTGCAGGCTGGGATCATGCGCGCAAAAGCAATTGTGTTTGCGATCTCTGATTTTCAGGCGACCGAGCAGGGAATCAAATTGTCGAGAAAACTGAATCCCGATATCCATATTCTGGTTCGCACCCGATTTGCGAGGGAGGTGGAAGAATTGACGAACGCGGGGGCGGATCAAGTGATCGCCGAGGAGTTTGAAACCTCCATTGAAATTTTCAGTCGCGTGCTGAGAGAGTTCAAGATCCCCAGTAATGTGATCGAGCAACAAATTGAACTGGTGCGCATGGAAGGCTATGGAATGTTCCGCGGTATCTCTCTCGACGCGGAGAATCTCCGGAAATTTTCGACCTACCTTACA
The DNA here is from genome assembly GCA_015698305.1 of Candidatus Nitrohelix vancouverensis. Lineage (NCBI taxonomy): Bacteria > Pseudomonadati > Nitrospinota > Nitrospinia > Nitrospinales > Nitrospinaceae > Candidatus Nitrohelix > Candidatus Nitrohelix vancouverensis. The sequence goes on along the minus strand of CP048620.1, from coordinate 2,885,859 downwards.
GCCACCCTGACCGAATCGTATCAAGTCTCAGGCGAATGCTGGGCCAACGGTAAAACGGTTGAAGCCTTGCACTTGAAGGCTCTTAGTGGAGCGCAGTTGATCGCAGTCGTTCGAGGCAATGAAGTGACCGCCGATCCAGACGCCGCGTTCAGTGTTGTAGCTGGCGATGTTTTGGTTTTATTTGGACGTCACGCTTCATTGGTCAAAGCCAGGAAGATCATTGAAATCGGCGACGGCGCCTGTGAAAAATCTTAATTGTTTCGGGGCTGGAGATAGTGAAGCGGTTTACTGGGGATTATGGACGGCGAGGTTTTGATAAAGTTTGAATGTGGCTTCCGCCATCGAGTGCGCAGAGTATACTGTCGAAACGCGACTGAAGGCTTGCGCGTTTAGTTTTTCGATTTCAGGATGGTTCTTCTTACAGGTGGCCAGAATAGTTTGGGCTAAGGCTTCGGGCGAATTAGGTAGAAAGAGCGTTCCGCAGGCGGGTGATCCCATGACTTCTTCATTGCCGGGGATCGCAGATGCCAGAACGGGTACTCGCGCTGAAAAGGCTTCCAGCAAACTGAGAGGCAGGCCTTCGCTCAATGATGGCGAAATATAATAATCCAGACATTTCATATAGGACAAACCGTCCTCGCGCGCTCCGACCATGGCTATTTTAGATTCCAGCTGTAATTCGTTAATACGTTCGACCAATTTCGCTTCATAGTTTTTATGTTCGTCCAGACTGCCGCCGATGATGATCAGTCTTAAGTCAGCGTTTTTTTTAACGGCGAGAGCAAACCCCTCTATCAATATGTGAATTCCTTTTTCAGGGGAGAGCCTCGATACGGTCCCCAAAAGCGTTCCATACAGATAATGTTTGAGTCCTTCCCTGCGCATGACTTCCGCCCGATCGATGCGTATTGCTTCTATGGCGGCCGCGTCGACGCCGTTAGGAATCACGCTGTATTGATTTCGGTTCATATGGCTGAGGATATGGGAGCGTTCTTTTTCTGTTTCTCCGACGAAGATATGCCAGTTGGTTATTCTGCTTAAAAAATTTTCCACGAACAGATGGAGCTTTCTTTTGAGAGGGGGAATATCGTCAAAATGAAAGCCGTGGAAGGTGTGGATTGAAGGAATGTTCAGCAAGCGCGCTATAACGCGGCCATACAAGCCGGGCCCTTTCCCGTGGGTATGAATCAAGTCTGGTTTTTTATTTTTAAGAAAACGGTACAGGGCGAAAAAAGTCAGCGGAGACAATTTTCTTAGAGTGAATGGATATAAGGGCACCTTCAGAGCTTTGAATCGTTTCCAGTAGGGGCCGTCCATTCGCGAGCACACGAAAGGTTGCCATTCCTTTCTGTCCATACGTTTTAAAAGTTGATATAAATGTTCCGGGCCGCCCCCAAGGGAGGTAGTGCCCGTAATATAACAAATTGTTTTCATTATTTTGCTGAATGTGTTCTTGTCTTGGGAACGACGACGAAATTATATAGCTGGACGGCCCACTCGGCTTTTAGGCGACTGGGCGGTTTGGTGTTCTGATTTTGAGAACCGGTTCATTAAATCATAAAATATTGTTTCAAAATATGTAAAAACGAGTGAAGTGATTGAATTCTTCAATATACCGGATCAATTGTTATGCCACTATGGATTTATATTGGATTGGGAGGTTTTGCGGGAAGCCTGTTTCGTTATTGGGTGAGCGGCTGGGTGCAATCCGGATTTTTGTCGTTTCCAGCAGGCACGCTGTTCGTTAACTTTGTGGGAAGCTTTTTATTGGGATTCGTAATGTTTCTTTCAGAGTCAAAGGGAATGTTTTCTGATGAGATCCGTATTTTCTTGTCGATCGGCGTTCTGGGAGCCTTCACAACCATGTCTACTTTCAGTTATGAATCCTTTCGATTGCTACAACAAGATCAGCTTGTTCTATTTACTGTTAATATTCTGGCTACAGTGATTTTATCTTTAATTGGCATTTACCTGGGCAAGGTCATCGCTTATTTGTAGTGGGGGCAATTGTTATGGCAGGGAATGCGATGGGCTTGCGCAATTTAAAAGCTGTATCAAATGTGCTGGAATTATTCCGTTAAAAATGTAAGGCTTGAAGTGACTGAAGAGGGAAAGCCGGAAGGGCGCATAGTTTGTCTGAACCTTGCCGATGGAGTCTGTATTCACACGGCTTCGGAACACATGGTCCGGCGGCTTTCCTATTATTGTTGAAGTCGTTGGCGAAATAGTTAAAATTGAAATGATTCTATCACTGTTGGTGAAATTGACTGACGCCTTGAAACGCTTGAGTGGCATTGCAGGTTGAGGCGCTTGTTTAAAGATATTTTTAAAACACGATTTAAGGGTAGAGGATGGAAAAACTCGAAGCGGTTCAAAAAGTATTACGATTTAGTACCGGGGTTCGCAAATGGTGTGAATCCGAGCATTCTTTGTTTTTCGACGATTTCGATGAAGAGAATGTAGCGGATGAAGGAACGATCATTGGCGATGTTGCAGACCTCATTATTGAAAAGGGTTTGGATGAGAATATTCTGGACGGTGAAGATGTTCAGGATTTTGAATGACAGGATGATCGTGTCGATTTTTTTTCTATCGGAGAAGCGGCATGCTTAAATTTATGTCTTGGATGTTGGGGTTGAGCGTCTTTTTTGGTTTTTTACTCATGATATTTAAAATGTAATTAACCGGATCGTGTGCTGTAAGTACGTTTCAATTTCAGCTAGTTCTTCTGTGAAGTTTGCGGTGGATTTTGGCGCCGTCTTTTGGGTCATTGCCGAATTCTGCTTACCTATCCTCATGATCGCTTCAACTCGCCATGCTCTTTGGGAGTTCACCTCATTTTTTCCGAATTACAATTGCACTTCAGAAGATTTCGAATCCAATGCATGACTCAGCGATTTTACAATTTGGACTACCTTGATTGGGAGGACGCGACGGAATGAAAAAAAAGGGCAAGGTCTATGTGGCTCCATGGGAGAAGGCATTTGATAGCGTACTGAGTCCACTGGAAGATTTTATTCACCGCGAGACCACCAGCGCAATACTCCTGATGGTCTGCGCCGTGCTGGCCTTGATTCTGGCAAATAGCGGGTGGAATGAATCTTACCATCACCTGCTGAAAAGTTATTTCAGCGTCGGATTTGAAAATTTTTCCCTTTCCATGTCCATTCATCACTGGATCAACGACGGATTGATGGCAATGTTCTTTTTTGTCGTTGGGCTGGAGTTGAAGCGAGAAATTCTGGTCGGTGAATTATCTGATCCGAAGCAAGCGTTGTTGCCAATCATCGCGGCGATTGGCGGAATGACGGTTCCCGCGCTGATCTATGTAATGATTAATCCGGAGGGACATACCCTGGACGGATGGGGGATTCCCATGGCGACGGATATTGCTTTTGCGCTTGGCGCCCTGGCTTTGTTGGGGAAACGCATCCCCAGAAATCTTCTGACCTTTCTGGTCGCATTGGCGATTGTGGACGATCTGGGCGCAGTTATAGTCATCGCTCTGTTTTACACAGCGTCTTTGGATTGGGCAGCTTTGGGGCTGGCTTTTGTGGTCTTAGGCGGGTTGATCAGCTTCAATCTCGGCGGTATCCGGCATTCCTTTCCCTATATTTTCTTCGGTCTCATTCTTTGGCTGGCGATGTTAAAGAGCGGCGTGCATGCGACCCTCGCTGGAGTTCTTCTCGCTTTCACTATTCCTATGAGACCGAAATACGATCCGCAACGGTTTCTTGAGAGGGCTAACGAACTGGTTAACCGTATTCAGGACGCATACGAGAAAGAGAAAAGTATTTTAAAGAATGACCGGATGCGTTCACGCTTGATGGCTCTAAGCGAGGGAGTTCATAAAGTGCAGGCTCCCGCTCAGGCGATGGAACATAAAATGCATTTACCTGCGGCCTATATTATTATTCCGGTTTTTGCGTTGGCAAATGCAGGCGTACCGATAGAATGGGCAACCCTTGGCGACACACTCTCGCATTCGGTGTCTCTGGGAATCATCGCGGGTCTGACCGTTGGGAAATTGATCGGGGTTAGTTTTTTTTCGTGGCTGGCGGTGCGCCTTGGCTATTGCCAGTTACCCAAGGGGCTGAACTTTAATCACATCGTTGGCGTTGGATTCATGGGAGGGATCGGTTTCACAATGTCCATTTTCATTTCTGAACTGGGCTTCGCTCATCACCCCGAGGATTTGCTGATGGCGAAGACCGGGGTACTATTCGCTTCCCTGATCGCTGGCGTTTCTGGTTACCTGTGGTTATTACTGACCAGTAAAAAACAAAATCCTCCACAATCGAGCGTTAGAGTTGAGGCCCAGGAATAACGGTTAAGGGTCTCCATACCGTTGAGTTTGATCGGTTCATTCGATGCTAGGGCAACAATCGTCTCCCTGAATGATTCTGCAAAAAGGACATGCCGCCAGAGCTCCCAGCACGGGCGCGCTCAAATAAATCCAAAGATGCTCCAACTGTCCGCTGGCAAGCGCGGGGCCTAAGGAGCGCGCCGGGTTCATGGAAGCTCCAGTGATGGGACCCGCAAACAACGCTTCCAGCGCTATGGTTGAACCCACCGCCACTCCCGCCATGATTCCCTTCTCTTTGGCCCCGGTTGAAACGTTTAAAATGACAAACATGAGTATGAAGGCGAGTAAAAATTCCAGGATCAGGCTTTGATACACCGGTCCGTGGGGCGCGGTCAGCCCCAAAGTTTCATGACTCGGAAAAATAAACTTTAAAAATAAACTTGCAGTCAGCGCCCCAAGAAACTGGCAGGCAACGAAGGGCATGACCTGGTTTTTTGCCAAACGTCCCGAAACCATAAACGCAATCGTTACCGCAGGGTTTAAATGCGCTCCTGAGACATTGCCGATGGCATAGATCATTGCCGTAACGATCAGTCCAAATGTTAAGGAAATGCCGACGTGAGTGATCTGCCCACCGCTCAAATCATTCACGATGATGGCTCCCGTTCCGGCAAAAACGAGACAAAACGTTGCGATGTATTCAGACAGGTATTTATCCATTCTTTTCTATACCTTGGGGAAATGTCGACTGGTTTTAACTGTCACGTGTTTTTAATTGTATCTTTTTTTCCGGGAATACTTCAAAGCTTTGTCGCCTTGGAAGATGATTTTCAATGTTTTAAGAGCCTTCTCATTTTTCCGGGAGTGAGCGCTTGCGACCGCCGGTTTTAATCTTACCGGCTCCTTGTTAGAATCCTATTAGAGAATGGAAAGGTTTTATGCTTTTCCTTATATTTTAAAACTAAACATCTCTCAATCAGGCGATGGCTTGATTGTGTTTGAACGTTTGCAACTGGGAGAAAATATGTTTCAACTGAATAGCGGTTTTATTAAATGGAAACATTTGTTCTTGATCTTGGTTCTTTTCGCAGCGCCCGTTCAGGCGGACGAATTACTGCTTGTTAATGGCGACCGCTTGAGCGGCACGGTGAAGTCTATGGATGGGGGTAAGTTGACGCTATCCACGGAATATGGAGGAGATATAAAAATTAAGTTGTCGAGTGTGAAAAAAATTATCACAGAAGAACCGGTGAGAATTCATTTGGACAATGGCTGGAAACTGAAAGGATCCTTGACTCCTATAGAGGGGGGCGGCGTGCGGGTGAAGAGCGCGCAGACGGGCCAAAGCGCGGTCGTCGACTGGCGGCGCATCACAGCGGTCAATCCGCCGGAATCTAACTGGTCGGGAAGTATTTCCGCAGGGGGTAGCATGCAGTCTGGGAACACCGATTTGAACAGTATCACTCTGGGTTTTGAGACAAACCGAAAGACCGAAGACGACCGTTTCAGGCTTCGCTTCCTGCACAATTATTCTGATGAAGACGACAGCGTGACCAGTCGTAATACCTATGGGTCAATGAAAATCGACCATTTCGTGAAACGTCCGCTTTATGTGTATTTTGCGGCGGAAATGTTGAAGGATGAATTCAAGGACCTTAATTTGCGGACGATCCTTGGCCCTGGGGTGGGTTACAGTTTGTGGGACGATGCTAAAAGTTCTTTGGACCTTGAGGCGGGCGTTACCTACTTCTCCCAGGATCATGAACTGGGAGTGGACGAGCAATGGGCAACCTATCGTTTGGGCGCGGAGTACGCTCTTCACTGGAGCGATCGATTGAAGTTTAATGTGGAGTCCCAGCTCTATCCTCGCGTTGACGATACAGGGGATTACAAGTGGCGAAATGAATCCAACATTAAAACCAGTCTGGGTTCTGGATGGGCCTTGAAGCTCACTAATCTCATCGAATATGATAGCAAGCCCACCACCGGGATCAAGGAAACCGATGTCACAAGCACTCTCGCGCTGGATTACGATTTTTAATGAGGGTTCCCCGCAATTATCCAGGGGATTTAATGCAAGGTAAGAAAATGATTTGAAGAAGCGATTGGTTTTCGTAAGCGTTAACCATTTAATAAATCAATTCTAAAAGAATAATCTAAGCGGCGCGTCCCTTGAAAAATGGATTGTGTTCTTTTTCTTGCGCGACCGTTGTCGCAGGGCCGTGGCCGGGGTGAAGCCCGGTGGCGTCTGGCAGACGCAGGACTTTTTGCGTGATGGAATTGAAGAGATCCTGCCAGGAGGAATTGGCGCGCCCCATGGACCCGGCAAAAATAACGTCGCCTGACAGCAGGGTCTGGTTGATGAGATAAGAGACGCCGCCCGTTGTGTGACCGGGGGTTTCTATGCACTGGATGCGTAAGTTGCCTAGCCTGATCTCATCTCCGTCCTTGACGATTTTGAAATCGGAGCTTCCTTTGGGTTTGGGTTCCTTGTGGTCAATATAGGTTGGGCATTCAAAGGCTTTTGTCAATTCTCCCAGGCCTCCGGCATGGTCCGGGTGGGCATGGGTCAACAGGATCATGCTGGGCTTCACGTTCATTTCCCGCGCCTTGTTGATGATGGTTTTCGGGTTCGCGCCGGTATCCACCACCGCTGTTTCTCCCGTTGCTTTACAACGTAACAGGAAACAATTGACGGGATATTCCCCCATGAATACATTGAGACAAACCAGATCGAAATCCGGATCGTCAAGGGGCGCCTGGGGAATCCAGCGTTCTTGAGCGCTGTCGATCAGGGCGGGGCCGTCTAAATCCAGGGCGTCTGCAAGTTTTAAGACTTGCGAATCCTCGGGCGTCAGTTGATAGCTTTCAATCCGCTGGAGATCGTCCCTGGAAATTCCCGTTGCCTGAGCAAGGTCGTCCTGGGACCAGTTTTTGCCGTCTCTGGCCTTTTGTAAAATATCCCCCAATTCATCTTCAAGCGCCATTGCGTTCCTTTCCTTAAAAAATAATATAAATTGATTAAAACTCTTTATTTCATTCGTCCCTTGAATGTCAACTCGGCAACGCCCGACTTGTCCAGTTCGCCTTTCCCGGCTTGAACGAGACGCTGATATTGGTCAAGCGTGGCCTGTGCCAGCGGCAACTGCAAGCCGACCGACTGCGCCATGTTGAGGGCGATCCCGGAATCCTTGGCGGCGTGCGCGGCGGAGAAATAGCATTCGTGATCCCGCTCCTGCATGTCTTGCCCGTCCGTTTCTAGAACGCGGGATGCCGCGCCGGTTTGACCGAATACCTCGCGTAGCATGCTCAGGTCCAGACCGAGCGCATCGCCCAGTCCCAGGCCCTCTGCCAATGCGGCGGTGTTGCAGTTCATGACCATATTGACGAGCGCCTTGACCTGCGCCGCAGTACCGGCTGGCCCCGTATAGAGATTCTTGACGCTCAAGTCCTGAAGAAGAGGGCGCGCCTGATCAAAAATCAATTCCTTTCCTGCGCAGATGAGGTAGAGCGTCCCTTCCCGCGCTTGCGTGATACTGCTGGCCATGAGCGCTTCGAGAGCGTTTCCTCCATGCTTTTCGACGAGCGCTTCCGCCTCGATGTGCGCTTCAGGGGAGACCGTGGCGAAATTGATGAACAGCCGACCCCTGGCATGACACAGCAGGCTTGAAGAATTTCCCTCGGAAAAAATTTCGCGCATGGCGGAATCATCCGGCACAATTGTCAGCACAACATCGGATAATTCCGCAACCCGGGCAGGTGTCGCGGCGGCCTCGCAAGCCAACTCTTTCGCCAATGATGCCGCGCCGGACGGGTTGATATCCTGAACCGCAGAGACAGCATACCCCTTGTCCTTGAGACGCCGGGCCATATTGGCGCCCATGCGACCCACGCCTACCAAACCGATACGACTGTTTTGATTTATCATTAAAACGTTCCCTTAAATATTCAGGAGGTGGAACAGACTCTTTAAATATACCAGACCCCGGATTCAAATTTAAAAAGTATCTGTGTCGCTGACAACGCTGGTTTTTAGAAACTAGTGATGCGGTCTTTGTCGCCGGATTGAGCCATCGGGAGTCCGTTTCAATTGGGCATTCCCTTGATGATCCATCGCGCATCCGGGTTGCCGGCTTCAAAAGCCTCATCGCCATCGGCATGAAGATAGATGGATTTCCTGTAACGGTACATATGGTGATTGAGCTTGGTGTTGATAATCTCCCAGTAATCGCCGTGCCGGATCAGTTTCAACTCGGCGCTGTTTGCGCTTGGGTAAAGCCCAACAGCGCCCGTAGCCGCTCGATAGGATAAGAACTCGGTCGCATCGCTATTGGAGCGCAGGTAGACCGCTCCGTTTCCCGCGTCCACGACGGTGAACTCCATAGGAGTGTTGCCCATAATCAACCAGTCATTTCTGTTCGACTGTATCGCCTTTCCATCCATATCCCAAATCGTTACATGATCGGCGATTGCGGAATTTGCGCTGGGCGTCGGCAACCTGTCCAGCGGCGGCAAGAATGATCGGGAGGCTTCTTTTTTCCATTGCCAGTTGAAGGGGATGAGCAGGTAAGGGTCGTAGAGATCGTCGTATCCGGGAACGGCTTCGATGGAGGCGAGGCAGATCAGTCGATTCGTTGCGATCGTTTCCTCATGCTTTATCTTGCCGGCAAGTCCGGTTTCTCCGTTGCTTGATGTGCAATCTTCAACCTTTCTTCCTTTGCCTCTGGAGGCGGGGGAGTTGTCGTCGGCGAGAAGGTAGGTGTCGTCGCGATTCGCTTCGTCATCGTACCAGGCGAGCATTTCGCTCTCGTCATAGTTGAGCCATTTATCGGCGAGCGCCTGCGCTTCTTTGCGAGCAAAGGATTCTCTGTTTGACCGGTTCTGCCCCATCGTCCGGATGAAGGCTCCCCACAGTTCTGCGGTTGCGTTTGCGGCGACCACGGCATTGGGTTTCATGTACTCTTCGCCGTAACCGATCCAGGTGATGGAGTATCGGGCGGCATAATAAGTTTCAAGAGGGTTTCGTTCATTCCAGACCACATCACCAGCGCTGGCGTTCAGTATTACGTTTTGAATGATCTTATGGTTGTGTTCTTCCACACCCGCTGTGCAACCATAGCCCTTGAGGTTTCTGACTTTCATGAAATCATCCTCGGGCAAGCGGACCACGTGGTCGAGAGAAAATGAATCCTGAAAGAGATGCACTGCCCTGCCAAATAGAAAATAGTTGCTCTCCACAGTGACTAGGCCGGGGATGATACCGCCATCTTTAACCACCATGGACTTGGGTTCCGCCATTGCCGCTTCCACAAAAACTTTGACGAATTTATTTCTCGCTCTTTGGATGGCCTGCACACCGCCTATTGCATTCTTGTCATGGGGACTTCGCATGAAATGATCCATATAGGCCGACACGGGTTCCTGCGCGACCGCGTCAAAACACTGCCGATCATTCGCGGTCGCTCCCACTCTCGTGCCGCCAAAATCAACAAACCTCTGCCCGATGATTGCTGAATATACCGCCATATAAGTGGATTCAAATCTTCCGTCCTCCACTTTTTCCGAATAGATTCGCTTCACTTCACCCTTATCCAAGGGGATATCAGAAAGTTTTTGAACACGACTCATCAAGGTGTTCAGCTTTTTGAGGTCCAATATTTTTTCTGCGCCCAAGCGTGTCAGCCATTCATGCCCCATAGGACTGGGAACGGGTTTGCTCGTAAATTGAGTGAATGAAAAGGCTGGCTGAGTCGGCAATAGGGATAGAATGACTGAAAATAAAATGACAGGTATTAGCTTCATGGGCCACCTCATCAAAAAAGTTGTCTGTAAGCGCTACGCAGTGAAGTTTCTTGAGAAATTCTAATAACCTGGCGAATTTGGTTTTTTCAAGTTTCTCGAACAGAGTTATCCCTGAATTGTAAGAAAATTCTTGTCAAAAAAAGTAAAAATGTTGAAATTTCGCAGACAATTGTACTTTAATACCCATGTTTGATAAAGTGTATTTCGGTTTTCTTAAATTTTGAGGGATTATGCCGGGAAGCTATTCTATAAAGACAGAAGAGATGCACGCTTCCCTGCAAGGTCTATTGTTGCGCCTTGCAGAATCCTTTCCTCTTGCGCAAGCAAAACTGGACAACGATTTTTTGTCCGATTTGAACCATTTTCTGAAACTTTATCCTCAGCTGGAAGCAATCATGGGGGAAGCCGCATCCGGACTTCAGCCCTCGCGTCAACTACTGACATCCACGAAACTTGAATGCGGCGTTCAACTCAGCGTTGATCAGGAAAAAGTTCAAAAGCTGAGGGCTCTTCCGATCAATTCCAGTCATCGCATTCGTTATGGTTCCTTTCAACAATCAAAGATCACGCTAGAAATCAAACAGGTCCCGGTCAAAAACAGGTCAACTAGATTGAAACCTTAGTATTGAGTAAATTTATCGGAGAAAAAACCATGTCAAAAAAAATCATCAAAAATCTGCAATCCTTGCCTAACGTTATCACCGGACTTGGTTTGGGAATTGCCGAGGCTCAGAGAAATTTCAACCTGAATTTTTTGCAGGACATGGAAGCCCTGCTCACCATGGTGAGCGATATGGGCGCGAAAAGCGCCGGCGATGGAACCAAGGGTTTTCAGGCCGTTCTGGAAACCATGCTCCCGGCGATGGCGCCTTCGCGCTACCAGTTCACAGAAACCACCTTCACAATGAAGATGGATATTTCCCAAAGTTTTGAAGCGGGCGTTGCGGGTGGAGTGAACATCGGGGTGGTACAGGCCGCAACCAGTTTGACCTATGGTAGCGACTACCGGGCCGCCGCCGAGGTGCGAACGGTCATTCACGCCGTTCCCATGGATAAAACAGTCTTGAACACTCTGCTCGACCGGGCTGAGGAGTTGGGCAAATTGAGCCTGACGATGCCTGAGAACTCTACCGTCAATCCCGAATTGTCTGCCCAGGCAAATTCAATTTTGGATACCTTGGCCGAGGGGGCCAAAAAGGTTAAAGAGAAAGATAAAAAAGAAGAGGAAGAGGACGCTTCGTAATTAAGATCAGGTTTGTTGAAATTTGACAATGACGCCCACGCTGATGGATTCCGTTAGCGTGGGCGATAAATAAGGATCAGTTCATGGCTACGAAGAAGACGACGTCAGGCAAACGGTCTGCGAAGAAAGCGGACCGGCAAGCTGATCGCGCTCAAAAACGCGCGGAGCGACAAGCCGCTAAATCTCAGAAAAAATCCGCTAAAGCAGAAGAGAGAGAGCAAAATCTAATAGAAAGAGAAAAAAACAAGGCTCGGAGAAAGGCGGAAAAAGACAGGGCGGAAGCTAAAAGAAAAGCCGAACGAGAAAAAGAAAAGGCCCAAAGAAAGTCAGAAAGGGAAAAGAAAGAGGCCCGGAGAAAAGCGGAGCGGGAAAAAGAGAAAACTCAGCGACAATCCAGGCAGGCCAAAAGGAAAGCGAAGAAGGACGCTGAATTGGATAGCTTTGTCAAAGCCGGTCCGCCTGCATCTCACAAGGAGTTTTCACAATTCGCAAAATTTCTGGCGGACATTGGGAAAAGCATGGTGGAAACACAGCGTATGATGGACTATGTTTCCCGCGAGTACAATCTGGAGAATCAGGACAAGGACTATGTGTTTCCTACGGTATTTCGCATACCAAAATTAACCGCCGAACTCAAGGTGGCGTTGGATAATGAATCGAGCGGCAAATTGAATGTGATTGTGGCTTCTAAAAAAACAACGTCCAAAGAACTCAACGAGCAAAGCATTCAATTTGAAATCATTGCCGCGCCTTTGCCGCCAGAGGCCTTGTCGTTTAAAAATGATGAAGATGATGATGAATAGCCATGCATGCCTAATATAAAACCGGGGGCATTTTAAAATGGTTGATGTGAATGATCGCTTAGAGGCGCTTTCCGAAGTTGTGGGGGATTTGAGCCAGGGGCTTGTCGCGGCAAATCTGGAATTGCTGGAAGTTTCTCAACAACGCGACGAAGCAGAACCGGCCTTCTTTCATGATTTTTTTTTCATCGGTCCCCTCCAGTTTGATTTAAATTTTACGATTTCTAAAAGTAAAAGCGGCTCCCTGTTATTTTTACTAAAAAAGCAGGGCCCTGAAAAAGTACTGGTAGACTTCAATTTGTCAGTCCGATTCCTTCCGGTTCCTGAAGCGGAACGAATGGAACGGGACGATGTCAAAGCCACGGAGCTGTTTTTCTGTTCCCCTCCATTCATCCATAGTTCCCCTTTATCGAATCAGCTGAGGAGGCACAGCCTCCTCGATCAGGCATTCCGTCCTGCTCCGTCGAATTCGATGTTGCTGTCTTTGGATATCGAGACCAAAGGCGTCTTTGCGTATTCGCAGGACGACAGGAATAAAAAGTCTGTCATTTTATGCTATACGCCGCCTGGGAAAAAAACGCGATTGATCGAGAATAAAAAAGACTCCCTCAGTATCGAGGCGTTCAACAGCATGATGGAAATATTGAGAGAATGGGCGCTCTGGGATTTCGACGAAGGAGAGGGCGCGCTCATTCCCCTGTCTGATCACACACAGCCGGATCACGATGTGATCTCCATTCTGCAAAAATTGCGTGAAACCTATGTCACCGCCGCGAGCAATCTAGACCTCCCTGCTGGTTCCTATCCCCCCTTGCTCACCCTTCACCAGGTGGATAACTTTCACTCTGATGCGGTTCTCCGGCTCAACGCAGACGGGAATATTGCTTTCGATGACGAAGAGGATGCTTTCCAATTGAGGATGAAATTAGAAGCGGTCCATGGCGAAGAAAGGCCGCGTATGCGGGTGACTTCCAAAATTCCCGACTTTCTGGTGGGAAGCGAGTTGAAGGATATCTTCGTTTCAAAACTTCATGATTCCAATGTGCTGAAAAAATTGCGCCGCGAACTGGAGAAGACGGCTTTGGGAAGATCGCTCAAAAAGAAAGACACGTTTCCTGATGACGATCAGATCACGGCTTATCTTGAAAATTGTTCCGATGACTGTCTGGTGTTCAGAACGAAACGCAAGGAAAAATCCGGCGGCAAATTCAAGGATACCGATGTCATAGTTTTGCGTGGGAGCATGCTCGGCGCTGAGCGAATCCTGATATTGCGAGTTAAATTTATTTTTGAACCCGGTCAGAGCTTGAGCGAAGAATTTCCTCCTGAACTCGACAGCTCGAGCCTTGATGTCTTGTTTTTTGGGAATGCGTCGGCGCTTTCAAGCAAACTGGATCAGGAAACTTCGGAATATTTTTTCAAGCTGTTCAATGCAATTTATAATTGGGTGAGTCTGTTCCGATGAAACCTTCAAAAACGGAAGCATGGATTTGGGGTGTCATCTGCTGGGGCTGGCGCCGCATTCTAAAAACTCTTGCTGTCCAGCGTCCTGTCTTTGGTCGCAACCGAAAGAAGCAGAACGTATCCGTGGGGCAGGGGGTATGTCTCAAGGTGCATTCTTCGCACACTGGGCATTCTTCAGATATAGAGCAATTTATTTTATCCACGGAAAAACAAAGCGCTCTCGCTCCTCTGGTATCGCTGGCGCAAAAGGGCGTCGTCGTCCAGTTTCATCTAGAAAATGAACAACAGGCGAGGCATGTTGGTAGCCTGATTCACAAATAGCCAATCAAGGGGGTGCGAAATGTCGGCAGAATTTGAAAAACGTAAACTGGAAGTGATTTGGGCCTTGCAGGAGGCCGAGCTCGAACAGGAAGCGGAATGGGAAGATTTCAAGCTGATGGTGCAAACCGCCGTCCAGCAGGTCACATCCACCCGAATCAAGTTCCTCAACGAAAAAGTTTACGCCGAGAGTTCGCCCGGAGTCGAAGCGATGCTTTTTGATTTTGTGATCGCGGCGACAATTTTTCTGCTCCCGGAAGCGCTGGTGGCCGCCGGCGCCTTGAAGGGCTTGAGCGTGATTGCGCAGAGGCTGAACATCCTAGCTCTGCCCGCAGGCAAAGCCCTGACAAAAGCCGTGCCTGTCGCGCGGATCACCACAACCAAGGGAGCCGTTAGCGCTTTGCGGACCATCGAAGAGCTGACCTTGAAGGCCGCGCAGGCCAGTCGCAATGCGCGGATCAAGGGACTGGTGGAAGCTTACGCCCCGCAAATCGCTCTTGGCGAAGAATATCTGATTAAAGGCCTTGCTGATAAAATTAAAAAATCCAATGAAGTTTCCGTGGCGGAAATGATGGCGGGGCCGGAGGAAAGCAAAATGCCCGACGCTCAGTTGCTCGACACATTGCATTCTTATGCGAACATGCAGACCAAACTGGTCAAGCTGAAATTGAGGCATATTATTTTTGGATTGAATACGGGAATTTATAAAAGTATGGAGGAGTTGGATATCATCATGCAGGCTCTCGGTAAAGCCGAATACCGCGCCTCCGCCCGGTCAGTTGATTTGAACGAAACTTTGATCATGCTGAACAATCAAAGTCTTTCGCCGCGCGACGCAATGATCAAGACCTTTGAATCCATCATATGGGGCTATATGTATGACTTTCAGGTCGACGAAAAAGACATCACCATTTACCCTGCGCCTACCTTGTTTCTTTATCTCCTTTTTGACAAGCCCGAGTTTAAGTTCAAAAAAAGAAAACTCCCCCCCTTTCCCGACAATATGTGGGATTACTGGCTGAAGAATACCATCGTCGATAACCTGCCCGAACCCATAACATTCAGTCAGCTTCAGGGTAGGGACAAGATAAGGAAGATCGCCTTTGCCAAGCAAATGGTGACACGCCGCGCTCACAATAATGAAATGGTGCAGGACTTCTTAGCGCCATTCGACCTAGCCGCTGAGTTTTGATTAAGGATGCGCTCGAGAACGTTTTTGAAAGGGCTTGACGGCGCTGGATCGCCGCGCTCCCTGCATTCTTCCTCTCGCCGTTCCGACGGTCGCTTCAGCTTGGAAAACGATTCCATCCCTCGTTCAGTGTTTTTTTAATCAATCATAGTAGCTAAAGTAATGCTCAATCAGAAAGCCGGAATTTTGACAATTCATCTTGAAAAACCTTCATTCGAGGGTCTTTTTCAGGATTATTAACGAATAAGTTATATTCGCTTAATTTTGATATTGAAAATGGTTATCATTATTATTACAATGCGCGAATTATGATGATGCTTAAATTATTATATTTCTCGAAATGAGGGAGTGGGTTTGAGTGAAATCGAACTAAGAAATATTTTCCAATTATATAGCAAGGAGTTGATGGGCTATTTGCTCCGCCAGGTGAGGTGTCAGGAAACCGCCTCAGATCTGATGCAAACAATTTTTTTGCGTTTGGCCGAGCAAACGACGATTGTCCAGAACCCTCGCCCTTACCTGTACCAAATCGCTAAAAATTTGGTGATCGACCATGTTCGCAAGGAAAAACGACGACAAACTTATCCTACGGATCACGAGGAGCTTGCGCATGTAAAAGATCATTCTCCCGGCCTTGAAGACACCGTTTCCAGCAAGCAACGAATCAGGCTCCTGCTTGGAGCTATTGAACGTCTCTCCCCTTTGACGCGGCAGGTTTTTGAATTGAACCGCATGGAAGGTCTGACTTACGTAGAAGTCGCCGACCGTTTGAAGATATCGGAGAGTACGGTTCAAAAGCATTTAGCCAAGGCCCTCTGCCAAGCCATGCAGTGCGTGAAATCCATTTAATTCCAAGTTTCGCTATGGTAAAACCAATTCTGGTTCGTCATCTATTTATGTGCAATCATCAATGAACTGGAATGCTGATGAATCAAGAAGAAAAGGGCGCTGTAGAAATTGACGCGCAAGCATCTTTATGGGTTATGCGACAAGGTTCGCCTGACTTCGGCCCGGCTGAACGCGCCCGTCTCGAAGCTTGGCGCATGCAAAGCGCTCAACACGAAGCGGCTTATCAGCTTGCCTGCCAGACATGGGATGAACTTGGGAAATTGACCCGGGAAGATTTACCTTCATCTGCCAAGATTCAAAAGCGTCAATTTAAAACATTCCCGCCAGCGGCCAAACCCAGAGCCAGATTTATTACAACAATTGCGGCGTCGATACTGTTGTTATTCGTAGTTACAAGTTTTTTTCGCATCAATCCCCTTGTTATCATCACAGCAGATTACTACACAAGCGCAGGTCAAATCAGTACGGTCGCTCTCGCAGATGGCAGTTCCGTTCAACTGAATACGGGGACGGCCATTGCAGTCCAGTTCGATGATAGGCAAAGGCGGATCAAATTGATCGAAGGGGAGGCGGCTTTCAAAGTAGCTCCATCCAACGGCGTTTTGCCGCCATTTGTGGTCGAAGCCGCCAACTGGGAGGCAAAAGCCCTCGGCACAGAATTCATTGTCCGACGTGATGGCGACGCGGTCAATGTCACCGTTCTGGAACACAGGGTTGAAGTTTCCGCCTCGGAGAGAGCCGCACCAGAGCAATCGCCAATCCTGCTCCATCCCGGCAACGCCATTCACTTAAGCAAGGCAAAAGCGCTCGGCCCTGTCACAACGGTGGACCTTGAGAGCGAGGCCTCCTGGCAGCGGGGGCAACTTGTTTTCGACCGGGTTCCCTTGTCTGAGGTTGTTGATAGTCTGAACCGATATCGTCGCAGTCGCATTCTGATTAGCGACGCGGCTCTGTCCGGTCGTCAGGTCAGCGGAGTCTTCCATATTGACCGTCTTGGCGGCGCCGCAGACACCATCGCCGCTGAGGTTGGCGCGCAATCCGTTCAGATATTTCCTTTTGTCACTCTCCTCTACTGATAGTTAGCAGATCCCTGGCATCCAGCCCTGAAAGGGAGATGATTGAGGAATTGATCTGTCGGAAAAAAACAGCTCTCCCGCCTGTCCCAAGTCTTCATTCAAAATCAAGACGAAACTTAATGTTGGGGAGGTCTGATTCCCTTTCCGGCGATTTACGCATCATGCCGGACAGGTATAATTTCTAGAATCTCCTTCCTCCCGAGAAAAAAGTCCCTGCGCATTACTGTATTCCCTCTCTAGGATCGTCAACAAGATAGCTAGTAAAGAACAAACCCGAAATAATTCAAAGCGAGTATTCACTCGCAATAAAGATAACCAAATGGGGGGTGGGATGGGAAGAAGCATAAGCGGTCGCAACCTGTGTTTAATCGCGTTGAGTTTAATAGTCCTTTTGATAGCTGGGGAAACCAGAAGCGCCTTTGCTCAATCGGGGCAGACCTTCAATCTCAATATTCCTTCGCAGGAACTCAATGCCGCGGTTTTGAAATTTGCCGAAGAGACCGGCGTTCAGGTTTTCTACGATTTCAATAAACTAAATGGCATTAGCTCTGGCGCTCTTGCGGGAGAATACACTGCCAAACAGGCTTTGAGAATTTTGTTTGCCGGGACGGGCTTGACGGCCCGGTTTACGGATTCCGGCGTGGTGAGAGTGGATGCAGAGGTAATATCTCTTCAGCCGATTCAGGTTGCGGGCATGCGTGAAGGCGGCTCGCTAGACACATTGTCTCGCAACGTCACAGTCATCCCCAAGGATGAGATCATGAGGCAACAGGAGACCTCGCACGGTCTCGCAGACATGATCGCCAAGCTCGTGCCGGGTATGTCTCCCTCCAGCCAGACGCTTTCCAATTTCGGTCAGAGGCTTCGCGGGCGCGACGTGCTTGTGCTCATTGACGGCGTGCCGCTGAATACCAGTCGCAATGTATCGCGCGATCTGTTCAATATCACGCCGTCCAACATCGAGAGCATCGAGGTGGTCCACGGCGGTAGCGCCTTGTATGGCGACAGCGCGGCGGGCGGAATTATTCACATCAATACCCTGAAGGGCGAAACAGGGGAGCCGGTTTTCAAAACCACGATGGCCGGTAGCAGTGGTCTCTCCAGAGTGGGTCACGACGCGCTATCCGGGCGAATGGAACAACAAGTCAGCGGCAAGGAAAACGACGTTGACTATCTCCTATCCTTCTCCGGCGAGCAGACCCAGGGTTTTTTCGACGCGGATGCCGACCGCATCGCTCCCGAGCCGAGCCAAGGCGATTTGTCGGACACAAGGACCGTGGATTTGCTTGCCAAGATCGGCTACGAGTGGTCCGATCAGCGCGTGCAATTTTCTGCGAGCTATCTGGACTCCGAGCAGGATACGGATTTCGTTTCAGATCCGACCGTCACTAATTTTGCGAAAGGTTCCGTGAAATCGCGTCCGCTCAGCGGCCTGTCGCTTGAGAACCAGGCCGGGCGCGAGAATCTCATACTCAATCTCAATTATAGCAATCGGGAGTTGTTTGGAAGTTCCGTGAAGACTCAGGCCTATTTCCGCGACTACGAGACGCGATTCTCTCCTTTTGATGGGCGGACGATCGGTAGCGTTAACGCGGTGATTCAGACGTTTCTGGTGTCCGAGGTCTATGGCGGTCGTGTCACGGTGGACACGCCCATTATTGGACTCGAGTCGATCAATGCCAAATTACTCTGGGGAGCGGATGTTAAAAGCGAGGACGTCAAACAGCCCGCTACGGTTTTTAACGGAACGATTTTCGATTCTTCCGGCGGGACCGACTTTGTGGTCACCAATGCAGAGAAGACCTACGTTCCCAAGATGACGACCAACTCCTACGGCGTATTTGCTCAACTGGAGGCCAACCCCGTTGACTGGTTGACCTTGCGCGGCGGTCTGCGTCACGAGATCGTTGATGTCAGCTACGGAGCTTTTACAACGCTCGGCGCGGGCAACAATATCGAAGGCGGTGAAATCGACTATGCAGAGACCACATTCAACGTGGGTGCGGTTGTCACACCGGTAGAGGACGTCGACGTCTACGCGAATTTTTCCCAGTCCTTCGAACTGCCGGACATTGGACTGCAATTGCGTTTGGCGGGGGTGGGTTTTTCTTCTGACAATGCCAGTCTCAATCCGCGAATCACAGACAACGTCGAGATCGGAATCAGAAGGTCCTGGGACAGGCTCAGGGCCAGCATCGCAGGCTTTTACAGCGAGTCCGACGAGGGGAACATCTTCATAGAAAACTTCACGATTGCCCAGGCGCGCACAACCGAGAAGATTTATGGCGTCGAGGCGACCGCCGATTATGCATTCAGCGATCAACTCGATATGGGCGGTACCTTCACCTGGCTGGAGGGCATACGCGCGAATCCGAGCGGCGGCGATGATATCGCTCTGGACGGCTTCCGCATTCCGCCGCTCAAGCTCACCGGCTACATGGAATATCATCCGAGCGATTGGTGGAACCTGCGCCTTCATGCTCTCTACTCGGGCAATCGCACCTCTGCCGCCGATGACAATATCAGCTTCGGCGGGCGCGAGGTCAGCGACTATACCGTCGTCGACCTATACGGCGGCTTCGATCTCGGTCATGGCAAGCTGAAGGTCGGCGTTGAAAATCTGTTGAACAACCAGTACAAGACCGTGTTCGGTCAGTTGCTTCGTAACAGCAATAATACCAGTAATATCACCGCTCGTGGCGCCACTGCGCGCATTGCCTATACGTTCAACTGGTGACCGCCGTATCGAAATATTTGAAGCGCGTATCAAGTTGTCCCGCGAAGCGGGCGATGCGGGTATCCAGAAACGTGTATGCGTTTGCCCTCATTCGGGAAAACGCGCATAGCCCATCCCGCTAACCTTCGCATGTGGCGCCATTTCCATCTTTATACTGGCTTGTTCTTCGGCTTCATGTTCGCCTTCAGCGGGCTGACCGGTAGCGCCCTGGTTTTTTATCAGGATATCGATGAATTTCTGAACCCCGGCTTGTTGAAAGTGGAGCCGGGGGAAGATCACCTCCCGCTCAGCGAAATCACCTTGGCCGCGCAAAAGGCGGCGCCGGTTGAGGCAAAGCCCTCCCGCTTGTATCTTCCACGTCATCCGCAAATGCCAATCAAAGTGCGGTTTTCTCTCTCCAGGGACGGCGAGAAGGTCCTGCTTGACGTGATGGTCAATCCCTACACCGCCGAGGCGCTCGGGCAACGGGAGTGGGGCGGCTATCTGATGAGCTTCCTCTACAAGATACATTACACCCTGGCGCTGGGCGATATTGGGGAAAGCATCATGGGTGCGATGGGGGCGTTATTGATCGGTTCCATAGTGACGGGTCTCGTCCTGTGGCGGCCAAAACTCAGATCATTCTTTCAAGCGTTCACATTCAGGCGGAGCGCCAACCTTACCCGCTTCATTTACGATCTGCATAAGACGATTGGCGCTTATTCCTCGGTCGTGTTGCTGGTGATCGCCTTCTCCGGTATTTACATGATTTTCCCGCAGTATGTGAAGCCCCTTGTCGGCATGGCGCTGTCTGTTTCGGAACCCTCTCCATTCAAGCAGTCCGCGGTCGGGAACAATGAGACTCCAAGAGTCAATGTCGATGAAGTTGAGACGATAGCCAGGGATACATTTCCGCAGGCGGAGCTACAGCGCATTTTTTTCCCCGCTTCTGCTGACAGCCCTTACCGCGTCATCATGCGTCAGCCTGGAGAGATACGAAAAACCAGCGGTAACGTCCAGCTTTGGATATCAACTTATGATGGAGATATACTGAAAATCCAGGAGCCGCAAAGCATGCCCGGCGGCGATGCCTTCCTCTCATGGATGTTCCCCTTGCACAATGGCGAAGCCTTCGGATTGCCCGGCCGCATCCTTGTGTTCCTGACCGGCTTTGTTCCGATCACTCTTTACGCCACTGGCTTATGGGTCTGGTGGAGAAAACGTAAGGCGCGGCTCAAATCATCCCAAGGAAGCGAATCGGACAAAGCCATTCCTGATAATCTGGACCGCCGCGCTTCGTCCAGTCGCTTGCGATGACAAGCAGACGCGCACTCGTTTCAGATTTTTCAATAAGCTTGGTATAGAATGTTTGTGGTATCATCCTCATTTTCTCAAGCGTCTGCGAATGATTTTTAAACCGATAGTCATCTCTATTCTTGCGATTTTTCTTATCGTCGCGCCCGGTCAGGCTCAGGATGCGAAAGAGAGCCTGGAAAATGAAGTGTCCCATGAGTTGGCGGACAGCTCTTACGACAACTTCATCACCTTCACCTTTGAAAACGATTCCATCGGCGGCGGCACCGACCAGAACTATACCAACGGCGTAAGACTGACTTATTTCGACCTGAAAGCAGAATTTCCGGACATCGCTCACACCCTCGCAGAGTACGTTCCCACCTTCAGCATCAACCCGACGTCGAGCGTCTATTATTCTCTGGGGCAGAATCTTTACACGCCGGACGACATCAGCAGTCGCGAGCAGGAAGCAGGAGACCGCCCCTGGGCGGCATTCCTGTACGGGTCGATCGGCATGGCCACGCTGACCGATAACCACGTTGACGAACTCGAAGCCACGATCGGATTTGTCGGGCCGATGGCGCTGGGCGAACCGGTGCAAACCTTCGTGCATGAGAACATCACCAACAGTCCAACGCCAAACGGCTGGTCCCATCAACTCGAAAACGAACTGGGGCTGATCCTGTCATGGCAACGGCGCTGGCCCCGCGCCCTGTTTTACGAAACGTCCCTGCTGGCGTTGTCCGTCGCTCCCCATTTTGGAGTCAGTCTCGGCAATGTTTATACCTACAGCAATGCCGGGTTTTCGTTTCGCATCAGCTCCAAAAAATCCCGATTGAGCGATATGCCGCCAAGGGTTCGGCCCGCGCTACCCGGCACGGGTTATTTTGAAGTCCCGAAAAATGGCTGGGGCTGGTTTCTGTTCGGAGGCATGGAAGGCCGCGCCGTCGCGCGCAACATCTTCCTCGATGGCAATACCTTTGAGAGTAGCCACAGCGTCGATAAAAAACCCCTTGTGGGCGACGCCAATCTGGGACTGGCTTTTACTTTCGGTCGTGTACGCCTGAGCTACACGCTCGTGTATCGCTTCAAGGAATTCGACACCCAGGACGAGGAAGATCTCTTCGGAGCCGCAAGCCTGGCTTATCGATTTTAAATAGTGTTCAGAAAAACACGCTCTGCTGAGATAGGGAGCCCTGCATCCTAAGCCGCCGTCGTTGCGAGGAGCAAGGCGACGAAGCAATCCAGAGGCTTTCATGAAAGGCCTAAAGACGCTGGATCGCCGCGCTCCTTTCAGTCGCTCGCGATGACGCTCTTGGCCTTGCAATAGTTTGGATGGGAGTTAATCAACGACCCTGCTAATTCTCTGACTGTAAAAGGACCACAGGGTGAGTGTGCGCCACTTTCAGCAAAACGGTGGCAGGGCCGCTCGGCTTTCTTCTTCCCTGCTCCCATTCCTGCAAGGTCCGAACGCTGACGCCTAAAAAGCCGACGAACGCAGATTGGCTCAGCCCCATGTTATCGCGAATCGTTTTTACGCTGGGCGGCAATTTGGATTTAATGCGCTTCCCTTTTCCTTGTTTGATATCCTGCAGGCTTTTCAAGATTTCATGACCGATGTCGCGTTTTTTCACGAGTCTATCTCCTCACGTAATTGGCGAAGGATAGCGGCAGGTATGTTGTCTGCTTCTCCTTTGGCATAAACAGTCAATAACCAGATTTCATCTTTGCGATTTTGGAAGTAATAGATGATTCTAAGCCCGCCCCTTTTTTCCCTTACCTTTTACCGGCCATCGTAGCTTTCTGATGCCGCCGCTCTTGGGAATAATATCTCCCGACTCCGGGTGAAGCGCCAGGAACCATTACAAGGCTGAATATCTTCATTATTCAGATAGTCGTGAATCAGTTTGGAATAAATAGGCGCTTCAATGAATTCCATAATCCCCTGTGAAAATCAGCTATACGTCATTGACGTATTATAGTGTTATTGAAGGGTAAATGGAAAAACATTTTTTCCGTTGGCCTGCACACAGGCCCTCACAGAAAAGGTTGGTTAAGAAGAGCAGTTATGAATTTAAGCCGCCGTCATTGCGAGGATGCGGAGCGGACGAAGCAATCCAGGAAGCTGTTGGACCGTAGACACATTGTGTAGATATTGGTAGCTTAATTCATGATATAATTCGGAATTCCAAATTCAAAATGATTTAGGGGGAGTTTCGTATGGGTGATGCTTTTTCATGGACTTGTAAATACTGCAACCAACCAACAACCATTACTGATCCACATTTTCATTCTGATTCCCAAGTAATTTATCTGGACAACTCCAAATATGGAAAAATTGGATATGAGGTACTCGCAGTTTCCTGTCCAAACTTGGAATGTAAAGAACTAGAACTCATCTACATTTTGTGTAGTGCGGTGAAAGTGAGTGGGAGACTGGAAGTAGGTAGCGAAATCAAAAAATGGTTTTTACTCCCTGATTCTTCTGCAAAGCCACAGCCGGATTACATCCCCGACCCAATCAAGCAAGATTACTATGAAGCTTGTAAAATAAGAGATTTAAGTCCTAAAGCTTCCGCAACGTTGGCTCGTAGATGCCTCCAGGGAATGATTCGTGATTTTCACGATATAACAAAAGGGCGTTTAATAGATGAAATCGAAGCCATAAAAGACACAATTGAAAGTGAAGTGTGGACTGCTATAGATGCTGTAAGGAAAATGGGAAACATCGGCGCCCATATGGAGAAAGATATTAATGTGATAATCGATGTTGATCCTGATGAAGCTCAACAGTTGATAGGTTTGATAGAAATGCTTTTCAAAGAGTGGTACGTAGCAAAAAAAGAACGTCAAGATAGATTAGCGGCCATTCAAGCTTTGGGAAATAAAAAAGATGATGTGAAGAATTCGAAAGAGGCAAATTAATAGCTATGGGGGAATTACAAATACGCTTGGACCAAGAGCAGTACGTGGGCGGGGCGAGAGAACACTTTAAAAAAAACGCTTCACCATAAAGGCAGAACGTGGGATTAGATTGCAGACTACTTTCCGCCAACCGGAAACCGTCATATTGATAATTAGAATTTTTTGACTTTTACCTGAAATTGACCAAGAAAAGAGACTTGCGAGGTGCTGTAAATTGGTGACCCCAGGGGGAATCGAACCCCCGTTACCGGCGTGAGAGGCCGGTGTCCTAACCGCTAGACGATGGGGCCTGAAAGGTCAGAGTGATGCGGGATTAGAAGCTATCGCGATCCATGATGGGGGGACCGCCGCCGCGTTTGCGCTGTTCTTCGCGTTTTTCTTTTCTACGTTTTTCTTCGCCTTCCAGATCGCG
The DNA here is from genome assembly GCA_015698305.1 of Candidatus Nitrohelix vancouverensis. NCBI lineage: Bacteria > Pseudomonadati > Nitrospinota > Nitrospinia > Nitrospinales > Nitrospinaceae > Candidatus Nitrohelix > Candidatus Nitrohelix vancouverensis. The sequence goes on along the minus strand of CP048620.1, from coordinate 2,861,463 downwards.
TTTGTTGACTTTCGTTATGAAATACACCATCAAGGGATAGGAGGGCGTGGACATAACGAGCCAGGTCAAACCGAATTTTCCGCCGGGCGACATGGGGGAGGAGTCCTCAACGTCGGAGCCTCCCAGAAAGGCCAGAAACAGAACCAGCCCGAGCATGATCCCCAGTAAGGAAGAAAGCGCGGTTTTGTGGGCGACTTCATTCATGTAGAGCGTGGGCATCAGCGGAAAGTCGGACACATAAGCGCCGATCACGCCGAGCGTTCCCATGATGAACATGGCGGCCATTAAAAAGTCGTTAGTGATGGCGACGGTGGCGGCCAGCAAATAGGCCGGACCCCAAAGCGCTACTATGAATGGATTTCTGTAAAGATTCATCGCCGTTGTTTGTTTTTGTGTCGATTGATGGGAAAATTTGGCTCGGGCACAAGGATTCGAACCTCAATTTTCAGGGCCAGAACCTGACGTCCTGCCGTTAGACGATGCCCGAATGATCTGAAAATTTTAATTTGATTATCCGTGGGTGTCAAGTTAAATTGCCTGAAATAGAGGGGTTTCCCTTATTAAAAGTCTTTGGGAGTGTGGATGTGCGCATCATAGCTGGGTCTGCGCGGGGTCGCAAACTGGCGGCGCTGGGCGATCGGGATATTCGCCCGACGCTGGACCGGGTGAAGGAGTCTTTTTTTAATCAGGTGGGGCCGTATCTGGATGGTTTGAACTTCCTCGATTTGTTCGCGGGTTCGGGAAGCATGGGGCTGGAGGCTTTGAGCCGGGGGGCGGAGCGGGTGGTGTTTGTGGAACAAAATTCGGAGGCGCGGCGTTTGATTCTGGATAATCTCAAGCGGTGCGGTTTCGTAAATGAGGACGCGGAGGGTTCGGGAAATCGCTGGCGCCTGGTCGCGGGGGATGCATTGAGTGTTTTGGATATTCTGAGCAAGGGGCCGGATCGTTTTGACCTGCTGTACGTGGACCCGCCTTTTTCCAAGGGACTTTACGGGCCATGCCTGACGAAGATCGCGCATTCGGGGATTTTGAATGAGGGCGCTTTTGTGGTGACGGAAAGTCATCGAAAGGAAGAATTGCTGGGGAATTATGATACACTGAGCCTTTTCAAAGAGCGGCGGCTTGGGGATACGCGCTTGTCTTTCTTTTCTCTCTCTTCTTGATAATCAATTGAATTCATGACGGAAAAACCAAAAATAGTCATCGCCATGAGCGGTGGGGTGGACAGTTCGGTTGCGGCGGCCTTGTTGAAGGAACGCGGCCACGAGGTGGTGGGCATTTCCTTGCAGTTGTGGAATTACAGCGGCGAGTCGGACAACCGCTTTGGCACTTGCTGTTCGCTGGACGATTTGTCGGATGCGCGTCGCGTGGCGCACAAGATCGATATTCCTTTCTATGTGCTGAATCTGGAAAGCGAGTTCCGCGCGGAGGTGGTGGATTATTTCGTCGATGAATATTTGCAGGGACGCACGCCGATCCCCTGCACCTTGTGCAATCAGAAATTGAAATTCGACCGTCTGTTTCAGAAGGCGGAGGCGTTTGGCATCGAGCGCGTGGCGACGGGGCATTACGCTTCCATCGTGCAGGTGGATGGCCGCTATACGATCCGGCGCGGCGAAGACCGGACCCGGGATCAGAGTTATTTTTTATTCAATTTGAGTCAGAGCCAGTTGTCGCGGCTTGAGTTTCCATTGGCGGATATGGCGAAGACCGAGGTGCGTCGCATTGCGACGGAGCTGGACCTCGTGGTGGCGCAGAAGTCGGAGTCGCGCGAAATCTGTTTTGTTCCCGATAATAATTACGCGAAATTTGTCGCCTCCGAGGCGCCGCATGCCTTTGCGGAAGGGGAGATCGTCGATAAGTCGGGAGCGGTTCTGGGACGTCATGGCGGTTACCCGGCTTTTACCATCGGCCAGCGCAAGGGCTTGAACATTGGCGGATTGAAAGAGCCGCATTTTGTCACCGGCATTGATCCTGAATCCAATCGCATCACCGTGGGGCCGAAGGATGATTTGATCGCCAGCGAATTTTATGTGAGTCGCGCCAACTGGTGTCTGGATGTGACCGGCCCGGTGGAGGCGGAGGTGCAGATTCGCTACCGGCATAGCGCGGCTCCTGCGGAGGTCACGCCTTTGGAGAACGGGCGCGCGAAGGTTTCTTTTTATGATCCGCAATTGTCGATCACGCCGGGACAGGCGGCGGTTTTCTACAAGGATGATTGCATCGTTGGAGGCGGCTGGATCGAATGAGCGAAGCCTTGCAAGTAGCGGTTGAAGCGGCGCTGGCGGCGGGACGCATTCAGCAGGAGAGGGTCGATAATCTGGGCCGGGTCGAGAACAAGGGCCGGGTGGGCGACGTTGTCACCGAAGTGGACATCCTCTGCGAGAAGGAAATCATCGGGCGCATTCGCTCCAAGTTTCCAGACCATTCCATTTTAGCCGAAGAGTCGGGTGAGGATTTGGGATCGTCGGCGCAGAAATGGGTGATTGATCCTTTGGATGGAACATTGAATTACACGCACGGCTATCCTTGCTACTGCGTTTCTATCGGTCTGGAGTCGGAAGGCGAACTGGCGCTCGGCGTTGTTTACAATCCCTGTCTTGATGAATTGTTCGTTGCGGAAAAAGGCAAGGGCGCGACGATGAACTCGAAGCCGATCTCCGTTTCTACGGTGGACGATCTGGACGAGAGTCTGCTGGTCACCGGCTTCACCCCGCAAATCACGCGGACTCTGGAAGACAATCTGGTGCATTTTGGCAATTTGATGAAGTCCTGCCAGGCGGTGCGCCGACCGGGATCGGCGGCGATGGATCTGGTCTACACGGCGATGGGTCGTTTCGAAGGATTTTGGGAAATGAAGCTGAAGCCCTGGGATACTGCGGCGGGAACCCTGATCCTGACGGAAGCGGGTGGCAAGGCGACACGCTTCGACGGGAGTCCTTATTCCATCTACGACAAGGATATTCTGGTCAGCAACGGCCGGGTGCATGAAGCGATGGTCGCCATTTTGGCTCAGGGCATCGCGGTCTCCTGAATTCTACCCTCTAAGACGTTTCGGTCTCTTCCTCAATCATCGGCTTGACCAGATAGGTGTATCCGTTCAAACCGCTTTTGTAGAGATTCAAATATTCGTCGGCTTCTTCTTGCGTGATGGAGCCTTTATGCACGCAACCGATCAGGTAACCGGCAACGCGCCCGGCTAACTCATCGGCGCGAAACTGCACATAATCCAGAACATCCGTCACGTTTTCCCCTTCGATGATTTGCTCATACTTCAACGACCCGTCTTTTTGCAGGGAAACGTGGAAGGTGTTGGTGTCGCCAAACAAATTGTGCAAGTCCCCCAGAATTTCCTGATAGGACCCAATCAAAAAAATACCGATCTGGTAAGACTCTCCGTGTTCGATTTTATGAACGGCGAGGCTGGAGTCGGGTCCCTTGTGTTGCCCGATGAAATTATCGAGGGTGCCGTCGCTGTCGCAGGTGATGTCTTCCAGCGTCGCTTTGTGCGTTGGTTGTTCGTTCAATCGCTGAATGGGGATGACCGGGAAAATATGGTCGATGGCCCAGGAGTCGGGAACGGATTGAAAGACGGAGAAGTTGCAGAAATATTTGTCGCGTAGATTCTTGTCCAGCAATTCGATGTCTTCCGGCATGTATTTGAGGCGAGCCGCCAGCTTGACAATTTTTCTGCCAATGCCCCAGAAGATTCTTTCGAGCAGGGCGCGGTCTTCAAGCTTGATCAGTCCGAGAAGGTACTGCGACTGAGCTTCATCTTTAAGGTGCATCGCGTCGTGCCAGGACTCGTTGATATTGCGGTTCGAGGTGGATTGAAGAACGTCGTAAATTTCATGCACCACATCCGGAGCGTTTTCCGGAACCTTGATCGAATCGTCCCATTCCGGGAAAGAAGTCACGTCAAGCACGTTGAAGACCAGCATGGAATGGTAAGCGGTCATGGCCCGACCGGATTCGGAAATGATATTCGGATGCGGCAGATTTTCTTCCTGACAAATTTCCAGAATATGATAGACCACGTCGTTTGCATATTCCTGAACGGAGTAATTCATACTGGATGAAAAGGTGGATCGAGAACCGTCGTAATCGACGCCGAGGCCGCCGCCGACGTCGATGTAGTTGACGTTGCATCCCCAGCGGCGAAGTTCGGAATAAAATCGCCCGATCTCCTTCAGACTGTCTTTGATGCGGCGGATATTGGTGATCTGACTCCCCAGATGAAAATGGATCAATTGAATGCAATCCAGCGCGTTTGCTTTCTTGGCCAGCTCGAGCGCTTCCACCAGTTCGATGGAGTTGAGTCCGAATTTCGAGTATTCGCCGGTGGACGACGCCCATTTGCCGGAACCCGCGCTCACGAGTTTGATGCGCAGGCCGATGTTGGGGCGGATGTTGAGTTCTTCAGCGACTCTGAGAATGAGGGCTAATTCGTTCAGTTTTTCGACGACGATAAAAACTTTTTTGCCGAGCTTCTGACTCATCAAGGCCAGACGAATGAAGGGTTCATCCTTGTAGCCATTGCAGATCAAGAGGGCTTCGGGATTGTCCATGATCGCCAGAATGGCGTGCAACTCGGGTTTGGAACCGGCTTCAAGACCGATATTAAAGGGGCGACCGAATTTGACAATCTCTTCGACGACCTGGCGCTGTTGATTGACTTTGATGGGGTAGACGCCGTGATATTCGCCTTCGTAGCCATATTCCTTGATCGAGCGTTTGAACGAGTTTACCAAAGAGGCGATGCTTGATTTTAAAATGTCGGAAAAACGGATGAGCGCGGGAAGCGAATAGCCCTTGGCCTGGATATCTTCCGTTAACGCTTTCAGGTCGATGACATGCTTACTGCTTTTATCCGGGCGGACCACGACATGGCCCTGCTGGTTGACGTCAAAATAGCCCGCTCCCCAACCCGGGATATTATAAAGTTCCTTTGCGTCGTCTACCGTCCATTTCGACATTTGCGTTCCGTTGAATTCTTTATGGGTTTTCAGTTTAGAGTCTTGAATTATATCAGCTTGCAAATATAATACAAAGCCCGGGGAAAACAATCTTTTTTATGTTAAAGTTCCCGCTATTCAATTTAAATCTGCGCTTGCCATCAACTTTGAGGGATGAATATGAAGATAGGAAATGTGAACATCAGGGATATCACCGCTGAAACGGGCACCCCTGTCTATATCTATGACATGAACGCCCTGAGACGTTCCATAGATGAAATAAAGCAATTGTCGCCAGTGGTTCGCTATGCCATGAAGGCTTGCTCCAACGGTCGGGTCCTCAAGGAAATGCAGGTCAATGGGGTGAAGATCGACGCGGTCAGCGTCTACGAAGTGCAGAGGGCCTTGCGCGCGGGCTTTGCGGTGGAAGACATATGTTTCACAAGCGACGTGTTTTTCAATGCCGACGATGTTGATTATTGTCTGGAGCAGGGCGTTTACGTCAACTGCGGTTCCCTCGGCATGGTTGAAGAGTATGGCAAGGCGTTTCAGAAACAGGGCAAGGGTTCCAATAAAATTTCTATCCGCATCAACCCCGGCGAAGGCGCTGGGCATTCGAAAAAAACCAACACCGGCGGCCCCTACAGCAAGCATGGCATCTGGCATGAGAATCTGGACGAGGTCAAGAAACTTGCGAAGACCTACGGACTGGTGATCTCTGGCGTGCACATGCATATTGGTTCCGGCGGCGATATGGAACATTTGAAACGCATCACAGCAAAGCTGGTGGAATTCGCGAAACAGTTCGACGCGGTCGAAGTGATTAACTTTGGCGGCGGTCTGCCCTATCAGTACAATCCCGATTTGCCGCAGGAGGATATTTCAGCTTACAAGGCGATTCTTGAAGAGCGAACGGCGAATCTTGATAAGCATTTCGGTCGCTCCATTCATTGCGAGATCGAGCCGGGACGTCGTTTCGTTGCGGGTTGCGGCTACTTGGTGGGCGAGGTGCGCTCCTTGAACCACACTTATGATGAGAATAAAAATCGTCTGGACTATGTTCTGACCAATGTCGGCTTTTGTCATCTACTGCGACCCATGGCCTACGGTTCCTATCACCCGATCTGGTTCGATGGCGAATCCCTTGGGCCGGAGAAAGATTTGATCGTCGCCGGTCCGGTCTGCGAATCCGGCGATGTGCTGACGCAAAAGGATGAAGAGCCGGTGGCGCGTCGATTGCCCATGCCGCAGGCGGGGGACCGGATCGTTGTCGGAGGGGCGGGCGCTTACGGCTACGCGATGTCTTCCAATTACAACACGCAACCGCTGATTTCCGAGGTGGCGGTGGATGGCGATCAATGGAGCCTGGTTCGACGTCGGCAAACGCTGGATGATATTTTGCGCGAAGAGATTGCGGGCTGAGCAGTTCTTCAGTTGAACAGTGGGTCGATTTTTTGCGCCATTTGCACGTCGGCAAGGGTCACGCCGCTGGCGCTGTGCGTCCAGTAACGGACGGTGATGCGTTTGTAGTTGATGAAAATATCCGGGTGATGGTTGTTCGCTTCAGCGGCTTCGGCGACTTTAGTTACAAAGTCGATTCCTTCCATGAATTTGGCGGCGTGATGGACTCGTTCAATGTGGCTGAGTCCTTTCTCGTTTTTCCCCATTTTCCATTTGGGGGCAAGTTCGTTTAATTTTGCTTCCAGTTCGGATTGAGTGAGCGCGTGTTTTTCAACCATTGGAGATGCCTTTATTTTTTGTGAGATTTCAGGATAATTCCTTATAATGTAATTATATAGTAATCCTTTTTGATCGGGATGAATTTATGGAACATGACGTTGAGTGGGTGAGGGGCGTTCTAAAAGGGATCGAGGTATTTTCAACGCTTGAAGATGATGAAGTGAATGATTTCATCGATCAGATGGCATTTTATCAGTTTAAAAAAAACGAGACCATCATCAAACAGGGCGAAGCCTCTGACTTCTTCTTTGTTGTTTATGAAGGATCGATTAAGGTCACCGTCAAGAAAATGTTTTTTCAACAGAAGCAGGTTGCCGTGTTGAAACGAGGGGACGTGTTTGGAGAGATGGCTTTGCTAACGCACTCGAACCGGAACGCCACGCTGGTGACTCAACAGCTTTCTTCCTGTTTTGTATTGTTCAAATCCAGCTTTCAGTACATCGTTAACAAGAACCCTTTCTTCAAGACGCGCCTGCAGGCGATTGTCCGGCAACGCGAAGAAGAAATCAGAAACGCTTGATTGGAAAAGTGGAGGGGGACAGGCGTGGTTCGGGGGCCTTGTAGAAAAACGCTTCCTCCCCGTTGATTTTCAGGACGGGAATTTTCTCTCCGTAGGCCTTCATCAATTCCTCGCTGGTTTCTATGTCGGTGAGAATCATTTCCGCTGAAAAATCCCTCGCGACGCTCTCCACGATTTCCTTCATTTCATCGCACAGACAACAGTCTTTTTTACTGAAAATTTCGAGAACGATTTGGGCCATTGTCACATGGAATGCGTCATGGTGGTGACGGTACCCCAGATGATCAAGGCGACAAGGGTGATGATGGAAAGCGCCAGTATCGCCATCGCGATGGGGCGGCGTTTCCAGTGACGTTCTTCGCTTCGGTCGACAAAGGGAACCGAAACCAGACCCAGACCGATGATGGCGGGAGCCACAACGAGAAAGGGAACCCATACGTTTTCCAGCGCATAGATCCAGACAAACTGCCAGGGCGGCTTGGTGACTTCCATGCCCATGAACGGCTGATCTCCAAGCGGCGGCGCAATCAGCGTTGCCAGCAGGCAGATCAGAGCAAATATTCCGATACCGCCGCGTTGTAAATAGGCCATGTGTTGCGTGAAGGAGATGGTTTTGGTTTCGGCGACGTCTGCGTTCGGCAACGGGGACAGTTTGTGGTATTTCACATAAAACAGATGTAAGCCCAGCAACATGATGGTCACGATCGGCAGTAATGAAATATGCGCCATATAGATTCTCGACAATAGAGGCACGCCCTGCGCGAAAGCTTCCGTTAGAGGCAGGCCCCAAATCCCCATTTTTTCTGCGACCCAGAGGAAATGAGCGAGAGCTTCATAGGCCTCCTGATCCCATTTGATCACGGTTCCCGTGAACAGCAGGCCGACCATCAGGCCGAGCAGTCCGACGCCAATGAGCCAGTTGATTTCTCTTGGTTTCTTGTAAGAGGCGGTGATGAAAACGCGAACCAGATGCAGGAACATCGTCACACTCAGAATTTCCGCCGCCCAGAAGTGCATGCCGCGAAGAAACCAGCCGAGATACACTTGATCCATCAGGTAATGAATGCTCCGGTTGGCGCGTTCCGGGTCGGGCACGTAAAATTGCGCCAGCAACATGCCGGTGACAACGAGAACGGTGAAGGCGGTGGCGGTCATCCCTCCGAGGGAATAGCCGATGCTGTTGGCGTGGGCGGGTACCGGGTAGTCCAGCACGCCGATGCCCAAACGTTCCTTAACCGTTTCAACCGTTCGATTTGTCATGAGAGTGAATCCAAAGTTATTCCCCAGGGCGTTTGATGGAAAGGAAAGCGAACGCTCCAATCGTCAATAAGGTCAATCCAACGGCAAGGCCATAGCCTTTTCTGGATGAACTGTTCCATTCCCGCTTTGCCAGTTCAATTTCCGTGTGAGTGGAATGTTCCATCGTGTGCGAGTCGCCGTGTTCCTCATGCGGCGCCATGCTGGGGAGATCGTCGGCAAATAAATCGTTGGAGCGTGATAGGGGCGAGGACAATCCGAGTCCGCCGTCCAGCGCTGGAGCGGCTTCTTCCACTGCATACATTGAATCCGTCGGGCCGGAGACGCTGGCTTCCTCGGCATGCTCTTCATGTTTCTCCCCGCCATGCGCCAGAGCTATCCCCGGGACCATGCACAGGCAGGCGCTCAGAATCACTGCTTTGAGGAAGCGAGAAGTCATAGGATCAGGTTTCTTTAATCAATTGCGCGAAGGCTTCCATGTATTCATCGGTGGCCCAGTCGTCGGGACCGATCGCTTTGAAGCGAATGATGCCTTTCTTGTCGACAATGAACGTTTCAGGAACGCCGGTGGTTTTATAAAGTTTTTTGGCGATCTCCTCGCCCGGGTCCAGTAATACGGGAAAGGTCAGATTGTATTCCTTGAGGAAAGGTTCTATTAAAGAAACGTCCTTGTCCACGCTGATGGTCAGCATTTCAAAATCGAAATCTTTGAAGCGCTGATAGAGTTTTTCCATTGAAGGCATTTCAACCTTACAGGTTCCGCACCAGGTCGCCCAGAAATTGATGAAGACGACCTTGCCGCGATAATCCGCAAGATTCACTTTGCCGCCTTTCAATGAAGTCAGTTCAAACGAAGGCGCAAGAAAAGCTTCCGCCGGGTATTCCGTATTGAAAGGTTCCAGCTCCACCTTGTTCACAAAGGTGACGAATATCCAGACCAGAGAAGCGACTAGCAGTCCGTAGGGTAAATATATTTTAGAAGGTCGTGTTTCGATTGCGTTTTCCATGGATCCGTTCAAATTTTATGAGGTTGATAGGGGCGATAAAATTTCTTATCCACCAGTTCGACAATTTCGTCGAGGGTTTTCCCCTGTTTATAGAGTTCGTAGGCATATAAAACTTCGTTGATGCAGATATCGCATTTGGAACCGTGGCGATTGGTGAAACAGGTCAGCAAGGTTTTATGCCCGTCGTTTTTCTTGCAGTAGCAGTAGCAAAACTGGCTGTCGATGATTTTGGGAATTTCGTTTGCGATTTGATACGCTCGCGCGACTTTGCCGGTGAACAGAGCCGGTGACAATACGGGTCGAGTTTCAATCAACTTCCCGGTTGCCGGGGCGACAGGCGTCGATTCCGACGGAGACATTGAAATCCAGACGCCGCCTCCAATGAAGAGGAGGGCCATGACGCTCAAAAACAGATTGCGGGATTTGTCCGGCGCGGTTTTCGATTTTTTATTGTTTGATTTTTTTTTAGCCATGAGTTGCGTTATAAGGTTAATGCATTTTTTTATGTATGCATTCATTATATTATCTGCATCGGCGGTATTCAAGAAGATACGAAACGCGATTCAGCGGATGGAAAGATACCATTGGCTCAATATTCGCGGCGAAAAACCCATCAGGAATAATCCGGCGATCAAAATATTTCGCGCGGTCGTATAAAAAATGCCTTCCTGATTCCATCGCCGCGCCGAGGTGAGGGCGGTTTCTTGAAGCAGGATCGTTCGGCCTTGTTTTCTCAGCCGGAGATAAAATTCAATGTCTTCGCAGATGGGAAGCGTTGCGAAACCCTGCATTTGGTCGAAAATGGACTTGCGCACGAAAATGGCCTGGTCGCCGTAGACGAGATGGAAATATCGCGATCTCAGGGTCGCCAGTTTCGAGATCAGGCGGAGCGCCCATTTGGGAGAGTCGATGCGCAGACTGAAAGCGCCGCCGAGAACGGAGTCGTTGTTCATCGCCGCGATCATTTTCTGAAATCCTTCAGGAGTCACCGCGCTGTCCGCATGCAGGAAGAGTAGAATTTCCCCGCCGGCTATTTGGGCGCCCGCATTCATTTGTAATGCTCTCCCTGAAGGGGAGGATGTAATTTTTGCTCCCTCCCGTTCAGCGATGGATCGCGTGGCGTCGTCGCTTCCTCCATCTATGACAATGATTTCGTGGGGATTGAGTCGCCGGATGCGGCTCAGCGTCTGTTCTAATACCCCAGCTTCGTTGTAGGCGGGGATGATGATAGATACGTTCATGGCTTAAACAAGTTGCTGAAATCTCTGTTCGGGCTGGGTTGCGCTCATTGGGCTGGACAAGTAAATCATATAATCAGAGCTTTCGCAATTTGAGCGGAGCCAAAAAATAAATCCAATTTGTTTCGTCGGATCCGGGTTCATGATATAAAATAGTTATAATGCATTTATAGATAACCGACCTGTTTTCAAACCGGATTGATCCGGTGCTTCTTTTTTAAGACCGATGCTGGCACATTTTATCGACTCAAAATCTTTTCAGTGCGGGTATTTTATGGACCGCCAGTCGCTGTTTGAGGAATACCTTCTCGAAGATATTTCTGAAATAGAGTTCGACTATTTGCTGGCCCATGGAACCCGGCATTTCGGGGACTATTTTTTCAGGCCTCGTTGTCAGGGTTGTTCCCTTTGCGTTCCCATCCGCGTGCGGGTGGGGGATTTTAAGGCGACTCGCAGTCAGAAAAGATCGTTGAAATCCTGCCGCGATGTGAAAATTCGCATGGGCAAGCCAAAATTCAGCGATGAAAAATTCGCTCTGTATTTGACCCACAAGCAGAGGTTCACCTCGCTGGTTGACGATGTGGAAGATTCCCAGAACTTCAGGTTGTCGTTTTACTCGAGCACACCTTTCGGCGTGGAGTTCGAATATTTTCTTGACGGCAAGCTGGTTGGCGTGGCGCTGGCGGATATCACGCGAAATGCCTTCTCGGCAATTTATACTTTTTACGACGCTCCCGACCCGAGCATCGGGCTGGGAACCTTCAGCATTCTGAAACAGTTGGAGTATTGCGTCCAACATCGCATCAATTATTATTATTTAGGTTATTACATCGCGCAGAACAAATCGCTCATGTACAAGGCCAACTTCAGGCCGAACGAAGTCTATATTGATAATGTGTGGAGACCGTTGCGCAACGCGGCGGGGGATCGCTTGTTGCCGGAAAGCAAGCTGGTATGGGAGAACAAGGAGTTCCTCGTTCAGGCGACGCCAAGGAAAGATTATTAGGCGCGCGCGGGCTAAATAACGTCGAAGAAAACCAGGTACACCCAGATAACCAGCATGACATTGAAGACCACGCCCACATGGAAGATGACGTTGAAGAGTTTTCCGTAGTCGTATTTGTAGCTCATATCAGATCCTGATTCCTAAAAAGTTATCCTATTAATAGCTCTATTTTACCTGAATATTTCACGTTAGTCCATAACGAGCGTTTTCAATCGCGCGCTCAATTCCGACTGGCGTATGATTTTTCTCACCGGCCGATCGATCAGGTTCAGGCTCATGTACAGGCGTTCCAGTTTGCCGAAGGTTTTCGACTCGGCGATGGCTTTTCCCCCCTCATCGCGAATTTCATTCCTCCAGAAGCTGAGAGCCTTGAGGTTGCTCAAATAAGGCGAATTGGCCAGGGCGATGGCTCCAGCGTCTCCGATTTTGTTCGAACAAAGATAGAGCTTTTCCAGACCGGAAAAACGTTCGGAAGCGGCAATGTATTGCGCGCCCTCATCGCCGATATCCGCGCTATCGAGGTGCAGATTGCGCAGTTGCGGCAGATTGTCGGAAGTGGACAGGCTTTTGACTCCCTCGGCTGTGACCGGATTGCTGTCTAGAAAAATGGTTTCCAAATGCTGGAAACTGGGCGATTCTGCAAGCGCCCGGACTCCGTTGGGGCCGATGCGGTTGCCTTCAAGCATGAGGCATTTCAGGTTCTGCGCCAGTTCCGAGTTGGCCAGCGCTTCGGCGGCCTTGTCGCCAATCTGGTTATTATTCAGATACAGGGACTTCAGTTTTTCGCCTTTGAAAGTATCGCAGAGGAGAATCACATCCTCATCTTTCAGGCGATTGTCGCTGAGGAACAATTGCTCGCATTCGAAAATTTCCTTGCTCTGCAAGAGCAGTTTGAATTCTTCCTTGCCAGGTATTCTGTTCTCGAGATCAAGCGACAGGTCGGATGCATAGAACCTGGATTGAATCGTCTTTTCCCACTGAGTTTTTAGGTCGATATTCAAAATGATAGCCTTGTAGGGTTGCCGGATTTTACAGAACAATTTATATGATTTCAGTGGAAATATCAAATTCCCATTGAGAGTATTTTCCTTTAGTATGGAATAGAAAACTGAGTATTTAACCCCTTTTCAGGCGACCGGAGGGGGCACTTGAAAAATTTCGACAGAGGATAGCGATTATGATTATTGGCGTCCCGAAGGAAATAAAAGTTCATGAATATCGCGTCGCTTTGACGCCTGCTGGTGTGCACGACCTGATCCGGCAGGGCCATCAGGTTCTTGTGCAGTCTGACGCCGGCGAGGGAAGCGGCATCGAAGACGCGGACTTTGAAGCCGAAGGGGCTGAAATTGCTGATAGAAACACCGTGTTTGCCAAGGCGGATATGATCGTCAAGGTCAAGGAACCGCAGGAGGAGGAGTACGAACTTCTGCGCGAGGGACAAATTTTATACACCTACCTGCATCTGGCGCCTGCTCCTGAATTGACAAAACGCTTGCTGGAGAGAAAAATCATCGGCATTGCATACGAAACGGTACAGTCGCGCGACGGTTCCCTGCCGCTATTGATCCCCATGAGCGAAGTGGCGGGGCGCATGTCGATCCACGAGGGGGCCAAGTATCTGGAGCGTGAAAACGGCGGTCGCGGCATCTTGCTGGGCGGCGTGCCGGGCGTCGATCCGGGAAATGTTGTGATCATTGGCGGCGGCGTGGTCGGTAGCAATGCGGCCAAGATGGCAGTCGGCACGGGCGCGAACGTGACGCTTCTCGACACCAATTTGCAGAGGCTTCGCTATCTTGACGATATTTACGGCGCCCGACTCAAAACCCTCATGTCGAACCGCTTCAATCTCGAAGAATCTCTGTCCAACGCCGATCTGGTGGTCGGCGCGGTTCTTATCACCGGCGCCAAGGCGCCTCAACTCGTAACACGCAAGATGTTGAATTTGATGCGTCCGGGGGCGGTTATCGTCGATGTCGGAATTGACCAGGGCGGAATTTTTGAAACCTCTCGACCCACCACGCATAGCGACCCGATTTTCAAACTCGATGGTATTGTGCATTATTGCGTGACGAATATGCCTGGCGCAGTCGCCCGAACCGCAACCTTTGCCCTGACCAATGCAACCTTCCCTTTTGCCCTGGCGCTTGCGAATAAGGGATTCAAGCGAGCATTGAGCGAGGACCCTGCATTGAAGGCGGGTTTGAACCTGTATCGCGGTAAGGTCACGCATCCCGCAGTCGCAGAAGCGTTGGGATACCCCGTGTTATCGCCGGATGAAGCTCTGCAATCCTGAATCCCTTTTCGGCTCGAAATGCGACGTTTGGGAGAGCCTCTGGATGGGGTTTGGAAAATGTAAAAATTCCTGATAGAGTCGCAGGCATCTTTTTTATTTTTTGACGACCGCTTTCATTTCAATATGCCCCTTACAAATTTCGTCCACCTTCATCTCCACACCTCTTACAGTCTTCTCGATTCTTCCCTAAGACACGATGCCCTGTTCAAACGAGCGGCGGAGTACAACATGCCCGCCGTCGCCATGACGGATCACGGGAATTTGTTCGGCGCGGTGGAGTTTTACAATGCGGGGAAAAAGCACGGCGTGAAACCGATCATTGGTTGCGAAGTCTATGTGGCGCCGGAAAGTCGTCTCGAAAAAAGTTCAAAGCACGATCTTCGGGACGCATCGTATCACCTGATATTGCTGGCTGAAACGGATCAGGGTTACAAAAATCTGCTGAAACTGGTCACAGCGGGCTATCTGGAAGGTTTCTATTACAAGCCCCGAATCGACAAAGAAATGCTTGCCGAATACTCCGAAGGCCTGATCGCCCTCAGCTCCTGCGGTCGCGGCGAGGTGGCGCATAACGTGTACAAGGAAAATATCCCGCGCGCGATCAAGGTGGCGTCGCAATACCGGGATATCATGGGCGAAAATAATTTCTTTCTGGAATTGCAGTATCACAAACTCGAACATCAGGAACGGATCAATAAGGAATTGGTTCAGATTGGCGACAAGCTCTCCATTCCCGTTGTGGCGACGAACAATTGCCATTACCTCGACAGAAAAGACTTTCGGGCGCACCAGATCCTTCTGTGTTTGCAGACGGGGAAAACGATCAGCGATCCCTACCGAATGCGCTACGACACCGAAGAGATGTATTTCAAGTCCACCGAAGAGATGGCGGCGATTTTCAAACACGTCCCCGACGCGATAGAAAATACGGTGAAAATCGCCGAGCGTTGCAATTTGCATCTGGATTTTGACCAGATCAATTTACCGGACTACCCGATCCCCGAGACCTATACGCTGGAAGGCTATCTGGAGGAAATGACGCGGAAAGGGCTGGAAGATCGACTGGAAGTGATGCGGCGCTGTGGTCAGGAGCCTGATGAAGAACGCTATAAAGAGCGACTTGAAGAAGAACTGGGCATCATCAAGCGCATGGGCTATCCGGGATACTTTCTCATCGTCTGGGATTTCATACGCCACGCGCGCGAACGAAAAATTCCTGTGGGGCCGGGGCGCGGTTCTGCGGCGGGCAGTCTGGTGGCTTACGCGTTGACCATCACCGATCTGGACCCTCTGCCTTACGGCTTGATGTTTGAGCGGTTCTTGAACCCGGAGCGGGTCAGCATGCCGGATATCGACATCGATTTTTGTATGGACGGGCGCGAAGAGGTTATTCAGTACGTTACGGAGAAATACGGCGGTTCGCAGAACGTCACGCAGATCATCACCTTTGGAAGCATGAACGCCAAAGGCGTATTGCGCGATGTGGGCCGTGTGCTGGATATGCCCTATGGCGAAGTCGACCGGATCGCCAAGCTGGTGCCGGATCGGCTCAACATCACCCTGGACGCGGCGTTTAAGGAAGAGAACAAGTTTGGGGAACTGCGCAAGGAAAGCGAACATGTAGAGGAACTTCTTGAAATCGCTCAAAATCTTGAAGGCCTTCCTCGCCATTGTTCGACCCATGCCGCGGGCGTGGTGATCTCTTCCAAACCGCTGACACAATTTCTCCCGCTCTATAAAGGCAGTAATGATGAAGTCGTGACCCAGTTCTCCATGGGCAATGTGGAGAAACTGGGCCTGCTCAAGATGGACTTCCTCGGCCTGCGCACCTTGACGGTGATCGACAATGCCCTGCGCCTCATCCGGGAGTCGACCTCCGACGATATCGACATCAGCCTGATTCCCACGGACGATAAAAAAACTTACGAACTGTTGTGTTCAGCCCGCACCCTTGGCGTCTTTCAACTGGAAAGCGGCGGTATGCGCGATCTCTTGAAGAAGATGAAGCCGGACTCTTTTGAAGACATCATCGCCCTGCTTGCCCTGTATCGTCCCGGTCCGCTGGAAAGCGGCATGGTGGACGATTATGTGAAACGCAAACATGGGGTGATGGCGGCGCAATACGAATTGCCGCAACTCGAAGGCATTTTGAAAGAAACGCACGGCGTCATTCTGTATCAGGAGCAGGTCATGAAAATCGCCAGCGTGTTGTCCGGCTACAGTCTGGGCGAGGCGGATTTACTGCGACGCGCGATGGGTAAGAAGAAGGCGGAGGAAATGGCGGCTCAGCGGCAACGTTTTCTCGAAGGCTCGCATTCCAAATCGATCCCAGAAGACAAGGCGAAGAAAATTTTTGACCTGATGGAAAAGTTCGCGGGCTACGGATTTAACAAATCCCATAGCGCCGCTTATGCGCTGGTTTCCTACCAGACCGCTTACCTGAAAGCGCATTACCCCCTGCAGTTTTTCGGCGCCCTCATCACCAGCGATATGGACAACACCGACAAGGTGATTCGCTATATCAACGATTGCCGGGAAATGAAAATCGAAGTGCGGCCGCCCGACATCAACGAGAGTTCCTGGAGTTTTTCCATTGCGAACGGGAAATTATTATTTGGTTTGGGCGCTATTAAAAACGTCGGCTCGGCGGCGATTGAATCCATCATAGGGGTTCGCAAGACGGCGGAGCGTTTTTCTTCCCTGAAGGATTTCTGCGAGCAGATCGATTTGCGCGCCGCGAACAAGCGGGTGATCGAAAGTCTGATCAAAAGCGGAGCCTGCGATTCACTCGGGCAAAGCCGCGCGTACATGATCAAACATCTTCCCGAAGCGATGGAGATGGCCCAGGCAAAGCAGAGGGATCGCTTGATGGGGCAAAGTAATATGTTCGACGCATTTGAAGACGAAGCGTCGGCTCCCGATGAGCCGGATAACGAGGAACGCCTGAGCGATGAAGATCGTTTGCGTTACGAAAAGGAGACGATCGGTTTTTATATTTCCGGTCATCCTTTGAATAAGTATGAAAAGGAAATCCACTGGTTTTCAGACGCCGCATCCGCCACGATCAGCGACCACAAGGGACAGACCGTTCACATGATCGGACTGCCCGCAAAAGTGACCGTCAAGAACACAAAGAAGGGCGATAAAATGGCTATCGTTCTTCTGGAAGATTTACAAGGTTCGGTCGAGGCGATCATCTGGCCTGACTTATATGTCTCCGTTGAACAATTGCTGGCTGAAGATGCGCCGGTCTGGATTCGCGGCAAAGTCGATGCGGAGGGCAACACGCCGAAGCTGATCGTTGAGCAGATTTGTTCTCTGGATGATGTGAAACAGAACTGGAAGGGAACGATTCATATTCATATTCGAACTCCCGGACTGGAAAGGGCGATGATGCTGTCTGTTCGCGATGCGCTTGAAAAAAATCGGGGCAACAATGAAGTGGAAATCCATTTTATCTTCCCAGACAACAAGCAACGGACGGTGACGGTTGGCCCGCATCTGAAAGCGCGCGCATCGGATGAAATCGTTCAGGAAATCGAAGAAATTCTAGGCGAACACTCCATTCATTTTGAGTGAGCGCCTCTCTTTCAGATCAGTTTCGCCTGGCGCCGGATGCGTTCCACAAGGGACTGGATATCGTTTTCGTTGGGGGACAGGGGAATGGACAAGCGCCGGTCCCCGCTCCCTTTCAAGTCGATATAGGGGATGAAGGGTTTGGCGACGAGGATGCCGGGCAGGAAAAAACGTCTGCTCAGTTCAACGGACTGGACGGAAGCCCATTCCATCCATGCTTTGGGGTTTTGACCGGGAAGATGGATTCTTGAAAAATGCAGGGCGAGTCCCTCATTTCCAAGCGTCGTGAAATAACGGCGGGGGAATATGTCTCGATTCTGGACCATGAGTTGCAGGGCAAAGGTGAATCCCCAGAGGAAACTTGAAGAAACGACAAGGGTGACGATGGCCATGATCCATGTCACATCCGATCCGGTGAGAACGAATACCGGGAGCAGGATGAGAATCAACATGAAAACCAGAGCCGGCGCTATCATCACTGCGCCAATCCAGTGAAAGCCAAAGACGGGAAGCCCTTCGGCAAGGACCAGAGTCAGATCCGGGCGGACGGCGTACAGGGATGGCGTTTCCGGGTCTTCGAGGTCGATCAGCGCATCGTGCCCGGTTTCATAATCCTTGATTGCCCACTGTGGTTGCTCCATAACGAATTTCCTGAGTATTAAAGTGTGATTTGATTCGGGTTGTTTTATCAAATTGAATGATAAAATGGTAAACTAAATTTCACCTGTTTTTATTGACGAGTTTGTCGAGGGCGGTCGCGCTCTCGAATCTTAGCATTTTATCCAACCCATTTTTTGGCGGTCCTTACGTTTTTATGAATTCAAAATATCAAGTTAATTCCTCCATTCGCCCGTATCATAAAGTCCTGTCGAATGGATTGACGATTGTTACCGTGGAAATGCCGCACGTTCACATTCTGGAAGTGGCCATGTTCGTGCGCGCCGGATTGAGGTTTGAAAACGAACGCAACAACGGCGTTTCGCATTTTCTCGAGCATATGTTGTTTCGAGGTAATAAAGAATTTCCCGACTCGGTTTCATTGAACCGCGAGTTTGAAATGATCGGTCGCGAATTGCGCGCATCGACTCTCACGGAATATACTTATTATGGCTTCAATCCGCACCTGACCCAGTTGGAACGCGGCATGGAGATTTTCTCACATTTTTTTGCAGAGCCAACTTTTCCTAATATCGAACTGGAACGGCAGATCATTCTGGAAGAGTATCTCGAAGAACTCAACGAAGACGGCGTCAACGTCGACATCGACAATCAGGCCTGCGAATTGCTGTATCCAGGAACGCCGCTGTCCTGGCCGACCATAGGTAAAGAAAAGACGATCACCGCAATCGACAAGAAAATGCTGGAAGATTATTTTAAAATTTTCTATTCACCTGAGAATATGATTTTGGCCGTTGCCGGGCCGGTGACGCACACTCCTGTGGAGGCGATGGCGGAAAAACATTTTCTCAGGATCCCCAAACGCGGCAAGCGCGTGCCGAGAGACGTCTTCGTTGGCACGCTGGAAGAGAAGCAAAACAGGCCGGCATTCCGTTTCCAGTTCGACAGTGACAGTCAGGTACAGTTGCAGATATGCTTTCGAGCGGTTTCCTACAACGACCCGGAATATTTTCAAGTGTGTCTGCTTCAACGAATTTTTGACGATGGCGTGACCTCTCGATTGCAACAGGCTCTTCGTGAAGATCGCGGCCTTGTTTACTCTGTGGAGTGTCGGGCGACCAGTTCCTCGGACACGGGCACGCTGGATTTTGACGTCATGGTGAGCAAGGAAAAAATTCTGGAAGTGGCGCGCGTGTTGTTTCGCGAGATCAAAACCTTCATCAAGGAAGGCCCTTCGCAGGAGGAGTTGAACCACGTCAAGCAACGTTATTTTTATGAACTGGATTTTGATCTGGATGATCCTTATAAACAAAACCTGCGTTACGGTTTCTCCAAACTGTATTCGCAGGACCTGGGGCCGGAAGAAGAATGGGATCGCGTCAATGAAATCACAACCGAAGACATCTGGAATGTGGCTGGAAAAATTTTGATTCAGGAAAAGCTAAATGTTATTGTTGTCGGCCCTTTTAACGATGAAATCAAAAAAGAAATTGAACGGATTGTTTACGATTATTAGCGAAAGTCGAAAGCTGTTTGCCGGACTGCTTGTTGTTTTTACCCTCGCGGGTTGCGGCGGTAATGTGGAAAGTTGTCTTGAAGAACAAACCTGCGGACCCGTGATCGAAGTGCCAAAAAGCGCAAGCGCGCTTCCTCTCGACCCTTCCGATACTTTCTGGACTACGGATTCGCGTTTCACGCTGGTGGAGTTAGGCCCGCAGATGATCACCAACCCCAAATGGCCGGATCCGTCGATCAAGAATGTGCGCATCGCCGCGGCAAGGGATGGGGAAGACATCGCTATTTGTCTGGAATGGGACGACCCCACGCGCGACCGGACTTTTGGCATTTCTTCGTTGTACATAGATATGGCGGCGTTGATGTTTCCGCTTTCTCTTCAGGGCGAGTTTCCCGCCATCACGATGGGGGAGCCGGGAAAAATGGTGAACATCTGGCAATGGAAGGACCCGCAATCTCCCGAAAGCGTTCGCAGTGAGCGCGCCGGACATGTCAAATCCAAAAGCGAATTCCCGATTGTCGTTGAAGATTTGAATGCGGAAGGTTACAGCACCTTAACCGAGCAGGATGAGCAAAACGTTCAGGGCGGCAGTTTCTGGAACGATGGAAAATGGCGGATCGTTTTCAAACGACGCATGGACACCGGCGACGATAACGACGTTCAGCTCACGGGTTCAAGTCTCATGGCCGTCGCGGTCTGGAACGGAGCCAATCGCGAGCGCAATGGACAAAAAGGTCTGGTCGGCTGGTTGTTGCTTAAATTTGTCTGAAACGGCGGGTCAGTCTGCGTTTTCGTCGAGGTATTTTTTTTCCAGATTGGTTTGGAATTTCAGAAACAGCTTCTGAAATTGCGGGACAAGTTTTTCTTTAAGCTCTGGCGGCACCCAGTTGATTTTATCAACCGGCCACTCTTCGACTTTCTTAATCTCCAGACCATATTTCTGATAGGCGCCTTCGAGGGCTTCTTCAAAGCCATAGACAATGGCGTTGGAATAGATTTTCAGGAACCATTCTTCCGCCACTTCGGCGCTACGTATCCCCCCCAGAAATTCCTTGAGCAAGGGTTGCATGATGGCGTCCGCATGTTCCTTGAAATCTTCGGTCAAGGCCCCATAAAGGGTGTAGTAAAGAATCAGAGTGTCCTGCAATAGGAATTTTGTTTCTGCCATGTCCTTGATCATTGGCGGACGGTTCAGGTCGAGAACTTCTTTCACAACCTTGATTTTTCGCACAGCGTCGTAAATGATCGACTCTTCCCAGGACGTGATGTTCCAGACAAAAAACACTCGCAAATAGTGCACACGCTTGCTCTGATCCCACATTTGCAGAGAGGTTGTCGGTTTTAGATTGTTGGTGTAGGGAATCTTTTCTCCCCACTGCGGGTCGACGAAATTGAATCCGTAAGCGTCCAGCGTTTCCTTAAGAACCTGATGATAGGTGATCATCAACAATTCAAAGTTCTTGGGATCATCGAGGCGGGAATTTTGTGGAACATTGACGATGCTGTAAAGACGAGTCACGTTGGAACGGGCGATTCCTTCGTCGTTGGCGACCATGTACGAACCGCCCCACATGCCCGCCGTCATGGGAATGTCTATGAAATGTTCCTCGAACAATCGTCTGGAAACGGTCTGCGCGATGTGCCCGTACAGTTTGTGCAGGTAGTAGAGGTTTAATCGCCCCTCCCGGTCCAGTATCTTTCGATTTACCTTGATTGATTCCACAGTCATAGAAAACGCTTGAAGAGAACGTCCCCCTGCGATATGCAGGGGGACGTTCGAAAAGTCTCACTAGTCGGTTACAGCCCCGCGGGATGCGGAGGATACCAGTTTGGCGAATTTCGACAAAACGCCTCGGGTATACTTCAGCGCTGGAGCCGACCATTGTTTTCGCCGCGCTTCGAGAGTCGCGTCATCCAGTTTGACTTCGAGAATGCGGTGTTCAATATCGATGACGATGGGGTCGCCTTCCTGGAGCAAGCCGATGGTTCCGCCGACCTGCGCTTCCGGCGCGACGTGGCCGACGACCAGCCCATGCGTGCCGCCGGAGAATCTGCCGTCGGTGATGAGTCCGACCTTGTCGTCGAGTCCCTTGCCCACGATTGCGGCGGTGGGCGCCAGCATCTCTCGCATGCCCGGACCGCCTTTGGGACCTTCATAGCGAATGACGACGATGTCTCCGGCCTTGATTTTATCGCTGATGATCGCATCGAGACATTCTTCTTCCGATTCGAAGATGCGCGCCGGGCCTTCAAGGCGTTTGACTTTCACGCCGCTGGTTTTGGCGACAGAGCCTTCGGGGCTGAGGTTGCCTTTCAGGATCGCCAGATGGCCTTCAGGTGAAAGCGGTTTTTCAATCGGTAGAATAACGTCCTGATCGCTGGACGGCATGTCGGGAATGTCCGCCAGATTTTCCGCGATGGTCTTGCCGGTGACGGTCATGCAGTCGCCATGCAGGAGGCCTTTGTTCAAGAGCATTTTCATGACTTGCGGGACGCCTCCGACGCGGTGCAGATCGACCGCAACGTATTTGCCGGAAGGGCGCAGATCGCAGAATCGCGGCGAACGCTGACGAATCGTTTCAAAATCGTCGATCGTGAGGTCGACGTTGACGGTGTGCGCGATGGCCAGCAAATGTAAAACCGCGTTGGTCGAGCCGCCCAGCGCCATGATGACGGTGATGGCGTTCTCAAAAGCCTTTCGTGTCAGAATATCGCGCGGGACAATATTTTTCTCGACAAGTTTCAGCAGGGCGCGCGCGCATTCCCCTGTGTTGAGTTCTTTTTCCTTGTCCTCGTTGGCCATGGTGGAGCTGTAAGGAAGGCTCATTCCCATCGCCTCGAAAGCGGAGGACATGGTGTTCGCCGTGTACATGCCGCCGCAGGAACCGAATCCGGGGCAGGCGTTCTTTTCAATTTCGGCCAGATAATCGTTGTTGATCGTGCCGGAGCTTTGTTGTCCCACTGCCTCGAAAACGCTCACCACGGTCAGGTCGCGTTCGCCGAGCTTTCCGGGTTTGATAGTGCCTCCGTAAACGAAAATACCGGGAATGTCCATACGCGCCATGGCGATCATCGCGCCGGGCATGTTTTTATCACAGCCGCCGATGCAGATGACGGCGTCCATATTGGCGCCGCGACAGGCCGTTTCGATGGAGTCCGCGATCACTTCCCGGCTGACGAGGGAGCATTTCATTCCCTCGGTTCCCATAGAAATACCGTCGCTGACGGTGATCGTGCCAAAGGTTTGGGGCATGCCGCCGGATTTGCGGATTTCCGCCGCGGCGACATCGGCAAGTTTACCAAGGCCGGCGTTACAGGGCGTGATGTCGCTCTGTCCGTTGGCGATGCCGACGATGGGTTTGTTGAAGTCTCCGTCCTGAAAGCCCACGGCGCGTAGCATGGCGCGGTTGGGCGCGCGTTTGTCACCCTGGGTGACGACTCGGCTTTTACGATTCAAAATGGGGGGCGTTGTGTCGCTCAAAATTAACTCCTGTGGCGCAAAAATGGTGAATTTGGATTAATTCCACAAGTATATCTTTTTACCTGCGGATAACAAAAATTTTTTTAAGGCGTTTCCTGGCGAAGCCGGGGTTTGCGATGGTAGCCGCGTTCCCCCGTTACATGCTCGATGGCGTAGTATTGGTAGGCGTCGGAGGGGGTGGTTTGAACGACGCCGCGTTCAATTTTGATGTTGTGACGAAAGGGCATGAGCGGCGTTTTGCCGTCGCCGGACCAGGCTTTCAATTTTTCCTTTCCGGTTCCGAGAAATGGCAGGCGTAAAAATTCAGGGAGTCGGTAGACGCGTTGCGCATAGAGATAATCCAGACGCAGGAGGTCGAATTCCAGCGGACTGGCGTGTATCTCAAATGCGTCGTGAAAAATCCGGTACTGGGCGTCGAGAGACAGCGCGGAGAAAAACAGGTTTCGCGATTCCATGACCTCGATCAGCCGATTGATAATCTCGCTTGCCTTGAGTCGTTCCATCTGACGCTGAAAAGAAAAATAGAAGCGTTTGGTGTTATAGAAAAGGTCAAAGGCTTCCTCGAATTTTTTCAGATAAACAACTTCCTCGGCTGAAAGCTGATTGTGGCAGATCAATTCATAAGGCGGCGTGGACTGATATTGATAACCGTGCGGTTCGATGTCCTTGCAGATGGGAGAGCCGGGCAGAAATTTCAGGAACCCCAGTTGGAGTTCATGCGGTTTGAGCGAAACGATCTCTTCGAAGGATTGCAGAATGTCCTGCAAATTTTCTCCGGGCAGGCCAAAGATCAGGTCGCAGTGCAGGTGTATCGTGTCCAGCTCAATCAGGTTCTTTAAATTTTTCAGGAGCTTTTGCGCGTTCTGTTTTCTTTGGATGGCGTTCTGGACTTCTTCGTTGGTGGTCTGAATTCCGATCTCAAACTGGAACATTCCCTCGGGCACGGTCTTGAAAAATTCATTCAGTTCAGCGGACAAAATATCCCCGACGACTTCGAAGTGAAACGAGCAGTCTTCAAACTGCGTCAGCCATGACATCAATTCCTTCATCCTTTTGGGTTTCAGGTTGAAGGTGCGATCGACAAATTTGATCTGCTTGACGCCGCCCTGAATGAGAAGCTCGATTTGTTTTTCGGTGTCGGCGTCTTCAAAATAGCGAACGGTTTTATCCAGCGCGGACAAACAGAACGAGCAGAGATAGGGGCAACCTCTCGACGTTTCGAGGTACACGATCCGGTTTTTTAAATTCGGCAAATCTTCTTCGCCATAGGGCGGGAGCAGGTCGGGCAGACTGTTGCCGTAAGTTTTCCATTCCTGCAGGGTTGCGGATGAAGGCGTGAGGCCCAGGGCTGAGTGGTTGAGAAATTCCACCCACTTGTCTTCGCCTTCTCCTGCGAGCAGGGTGCAGGGCGCCTGGCTTTCCGCATCGAAAGAAACTTCGGGGCCGCCAATGGCGATGGCAATATGAGGCGCCTGTTTGTGAATTCGTTCGATCAGCTCGAACGTTTGCGCGCGGTTCCAGATGTAAATACCGAAACCCAGAATGCTCGGAGACCGGGCAAGGATTTCTGCGGCCTGTTTCCATACAGGTTGACCGATAGAGAATTCCAGGAGCCATACATTTTCATAGCCTGCGCGTCGCGCCGCGTTGCGCAGATTACGCAGACTCAATGAACTGTGAACGAATTTTGCGTTCAGCGTGACCAGGCCGATGGAAAGCGATTGCGCGGTCTCTGGCGTGTTTGAGATTGTGGATTGAGCGCTCATGAAATCAGATGCGGTTTATTTCTGACATTTCTTACAATAGAAAGTGGAACGACCCGTTTGGGTGATGCGCGTGATGGGAAACGAGCATTGCGGGCAAGCCTGTTTCTCTTTTCCATAGACGCAGAACTGGGTCGAATAATATCCCGGTTCTCCGTCGGCGTTGAAAAAATCCCGTAGCGTCGACCCGCCCGCATCAATGCTTTGTTGCAAGACAAAACGCAATTCAGCGACAAGACGCTCCCAGCGCTTGAGCGACACGCGTCCGGCTGGGGAGGTGGGGCGGATGCCGGAGCGAAAGAGCGATTCGCAGGCATAAATATTGCCGACGCCCGCAAGACGATGCGAATCCATCAGAAACGACTTGATGGATGCGGTGCAACCCTTTGCCAGAGTTTTCATGGCCTGCGCTGTCAACTCGGGCGTCATGGGATCGACGCCGAGCCGGTCGAGCAGGGGGTGTCCTTTATTTTCCGGCGCCCAGGCGACACAACCAAAGCGCCTTGGGTCGACGAAATGCAGATACAAGTTGGACTGAAATTTGAAGACGATATGCGTGTGCTTTTCTTTCGCCTCGGCAGAGTGCGACTGCGTCACCCGTCCGCTCATTCCCAGGTGCAGGATCATTGCGCCCGTTTCGGCCTGAAACAGAATGTACTTCCCCTTGCGCAAGACATTGTCAATGCGGCGCCCCTTGAAACGTTCATTCAGGTCGGCGATGGGGATCGGGTAGCGCAGATTGCTCCGATGAAAATGAATGTCTTCCAGAACCTGATGGCGGACGAGGGGGAGCAGGGCGTTTTTCAAAGTTTCGACTTCTGGCAATTCGGGCATGTGAAATCGATCCCTGAGTTAGGTAACGCGCGGCGAGCGATGCGCCGGATTATTCCGCTTTGGCGGGCGCTTTGGAAATGACCACTTGCGCCGGGCGGAGGACGCGTCCCTGCAAATAATAGCCGCGCGCATGTTCCTGAATCACGTGATTGTCTTCGTGATCGGCGGATTCGATTTGACTCAGGACTTCGTGGATATTGGGATCGAAAGGTTTGCCGACCGATTCCATAGGCTCCACGTTTTGTTTTTCCATGAATTTTTCGAATTCCTTGAGAATCATTTCAACGCCTTCGCGCAGAGACTCAATGGAAATATTGGGCGCGTTCAGAGCGCGGTCCAGATTGTCGTGAATGGTGAGCAGTTCCTTGAGCAAACGTTCATTGGCAAATTTGGAAAGGTCCGCTTTTTCCTTATCCAGTCGTTTTTTGTAATTCTCGCCGTCGGCTTTGACGCGCAAGGCCACGCCGCGCAACTCGACGAGTTCCGCTTCTTTTTCATCCAATTGTTTCTGGAGTTCTGCGACCGCATCCTGTTCGATGTCTTCCAGAACCTCGTCGACAGAAGACTCTTCAACAACTTCATCCGCGTCGAGGACTTCGGGTGATTCGTCCTGAATTTCTTCGGTTTCTGCTTTTTTCTTACTCATATAATGAAACGTCCTTTTTTACATTGGATAACACGCCAGAGACTGCCTGGGCGGTTTGATTGACAATGGATATCATGCGGCAATAGTCGATGCGCTTGGGGCCGAAAATCGCGATGGTTCCCAGGTTTTCGCCGCTGTGTCCGTAATTTTTTGCGATCAGACTGCAGTCCTCCATCTCCTCTTCCAGATCCTCGCCGCCAATGAAAATGGTGACTCCGTCCTGTTTCAGACAATGATCGAGCAGGGTGATCAGTTTTGTTTTTTCTTCAACTGTTTGCAGAAGGGTTTTCATTTTCTCCAGATTGGCGGAAAATTCCGGCGAATCCAGCAGGTGAAAGGCGCCTTCAACCAGAAGTCCGCTCTTTTCATTTTCATCTTCCATCAATTGCGCCGAAAATTTCAAAGCCTGTTGCATCAATTTATCGTAATGCGCTTTTTCGTTCTGAATCCTTCTGAGCGCTTCTTTCTTGATGCTTCGAATGGACAGTCCCTTGAACTCGCGATTGATATAATTCGATATCGAAGCCAGTTGCTCCTGAGTGACGCCCTGCTCAATGGGAATGATTTTATTCTGCAAGACGCCGAGTTCGGAATAAAACACGGCAAGCGCTTCTTTGGGGCCGACCTTGATGAATTCGATGTGTTTGAAAAGCGCATTGGAAAAACAAGGTAACATGACCAGCCCGGTCTGGTTGGAATGAGTCGACAAGCTCGCGCAGGCTCTTTCCAGTTCCTCCTGCAGATTCGGATGCGCGTTGAACACGTCGCCGGGGAGCGCATGCGACTGACTGCCTTGCGTTTTTTCGAGGTCGAGAAGGTGATTGACGAGAAAACGGTAGCCTTTGTCCGTGGGGACCCTGCCTGCGGATACGTGCGGTTGCTTGAGGTAACCGAGATCGGACAGGTCCGCCATGACGTTGCGAATGGTTGCCGGACTCAATGGCTCCGACAGATTCTTGGAAACGGTGCGCGAGCCGACGGGTTCCGCTGTTTGAATATAGTCTCGAACGACTTCTAGCAATATCACTTTGCTACGTTCGTCCAGGGCAAGAGTTGTCATTGTGTTTGCCAGTAATAGGAATCGTTAACTGATTTCAAATTATCAATCCGTCCGCGTCTTGTCAATATATCTGGCGGGGGCGGTGTTTCGACCGATGTCAAATAGCAACACGGCCTGATTCCCTTTTGAAAAATTATTCCGGTACGATCAGGGTGCCTATGCCTTTTTCCGTGAAAATTTCAAGGAGCGGGGCGTGCTTTTGGCGACCGTCGATGATATGCGTTTTGAGCACGCCTTTTTTCAAGGCGGTCAGACAGCAATTCACTTTGGGCACCATGCCGCCGATGATGACCTTGGACTTGATCAAGCGGTTCACCATCTTGGGCGTGAGATTGGTCAGCAGATTATCATCTTTGTCGAGCACGCCTGGCGCGTCTGTCATCAGGATCAGTTTTTCAGCATGAAGCGCCACGGCGATTTCGGAAGCGACAAAGTCTGCGTTGATATTAAGGGTCTCGCCGTCTTCGCCTCTTCCGGTGGGCGCGATGACGGGAATGAAGCCGCTGTTGTCCAGAACCTTGAGAATCTTGGGATTGATCTGAGTGATTTCGCCGACCAGACCCAGATCGATGATTTCAGGTCGTTCCGTTTCCGGGGATAATTTTATTTTTCGATGGCGTTTGGCTTCGATCAAGCCGCCGTCTTTTCCGGTGATGCCCACGGCGTTGCCGCCTTGCTCGTTGATCTGCGACACGATTTCCTTGTTCACCTGACCGCCGAGAACCATTTCCACGACGTCGATGGAATTCTTGTCGGTCACGCGCTGGCCTTCGACAAAATGCGAGGGAATGCCGAGAGCGTCCAAGGTCTTGTTGATCTGTGGTCCACCGCCATGCACGATCACCGGATTCATGCCGACGTACTTCATCATCACGATATCGAGAGCAAAGTTTTTCTTTAACTCTTCGGAAACCATTGCGGCGCCGCCATATTTAATGACAATGGTTTTCCCGAAGAATTTTTTTATGTAAGGCAGAGCCTCGAGCAGGACTTCGGCTTTCTGTAATCCTTTTTTCATAGCGACCTATAGAGCGTGACGATTGAGATATTCAGCTTGCACAATGAATGATAGTTATTCTCGGGCATTGTTGAGATGGGCCTAGAGAATGTAGCGACTGAGATCTTCATCCTGAATGATATCCGACAGTTTGTCCTGCACGGCTTTGCGGTCGATGGAAACAACCTGGTCTTCCAGATCGGGAGCGTCGAAGGAAATATCTTCGAGCAATTTTTCCAGAACGGTTTGCAGGCGGCGCGCTCCGATATTCTCCGTGCGTTCGTTCACTGTCGCCGACATGGAGGCGATCTCGGCGATGGAATCCTCGCTGAAAGTGAGTTCGATGCCTTCGGTTTTGAGCAACTCCATGTACTGTTTGATCAGCGCGTTGTCTGGCTCCGTCAGAATTCTCACAAAGTCCGATTCGGAAAGCGAATCGAGTTCCACGCGGATCGGGAAGCGGCCCTGAAACTCGGGAATCAGGTCCGAGGGCTTGGACGAATGAAAGGCTCCCGCCGATATGAATAAAATATGGTCGGTCTTGACGATGCCGTAGCGCGTGTTGACGGAAGCGCCTTCGACGATCGGGAGCAGGTCGCGTTGCACGCCTTCGCGCGAAACATCCGGTCCCTGCATTCCCTGCCGTCCGCAGATTTTGTCGATCTCGTCAATGAAGATGATGCCGCTGTTCTGCGCCCGGTCCAGCGCGTCTTGTTCGACCTTGTCGTTGTCGATCAATTTTTCGGCTTCTTCCTGTGCCAGTATCTTGAACGCTTCGGGCGCTTTGACTTTTCGTTTCTTGGTTTTTTGCGGCATGATATTGTGCAACATGTCTTTGATGTTGGCGCCCATCTCGTCCATTCCGGTTCCCATCATGTCCATAGAAGGGCCGGCTTTTTCCTGCACTTCGATTTCAACCTCGCGGTCGTCAAAGCGTCCTTCTGCCAAATAGGCGGAGAATTTTTCTCGGGTTTTTTCGTAATGCTGGCGTCCCAGCGGGTCCAGTTCCATGTTCTCTTTTTGTTTGGAAAAACCCGGCGGCGGGGGTAGGAGCAGGTCGAGAAGACGTTCTTTCGCCGCCACGCGCGCCTGTTCCACGACCTTCAGTTTACTTTCTTCCTTGACCATGGTGCGGCTCAATTCGACGAGATCGCGAATCATGGATTCGACGTCGCGCCCGACATAACCGACTTCGGTGTATTTGGAAGCCTCGACTTTAATGAATGGGGACTGAGCCAGCTTTGCCAGTCGCCGCGCGATTTCGGTTTTACCCACGCCGGTGGGGCCGATCATCAAAATGTTTTTTGGAGCGATCTCGTCGCGCAGGGCGTCGGGCAATTTGCGTCGCCTCCAGCGGTTGCGCAGGGCGATGGCGACGGCGCGTTTGGCCTTGTTTTGTCCCACGATGAATTTGTCCAGTTCGGCGACAATTTTTCGCGGGGTCAAATTGGATAAAAAATCTTCCGTTGCGTTCGCCGTTTCGGAAACGGGCGATAATGAAATATCCACTGACTATAACTCCTCAATGGTGATGTTTGAATTGGTGTAAATACAAATGGACTGGGTGATGTCCATAGCCTCCTGAACAATTTGCTTTGCGTCCAGGTCGGTGTGTTTGATTAAAGCCTTCGCCGCCGCCATGGCGTACATGCCGCCGGAACCGATGGCCAGAATGCCGTCTTCGGGTTCCACCACGTCTCCGGTGCCCGATATAATGAAGGAGCTTTCTCTATCCACAACGATGAGCATGGCTTCAAGACGTCGCAACATTTTGTCGGTGCGCCAGTCCTTCGCCAGTTCCACTGCGGAGCGGGCCAGATTGCCCTGAAATTTCTCCAGTTTCTCTTCGAATTTTGCGAACAGGGAAAAGGCGTCGGCGGTGGAGCCTGCAAAGCCTCCGATGACTTTTCCTGAATACATTCGGCGCACTTTGTTGGCGGAATGTTTCATCACGGTATTACCCAGAGTGACCTGACCGTCGCCGCCAATGGCGACCTGATCTTTCACCCGAACCGCTAAAATGGTGGTTGCGTGCATCATAGGTTAAAAATAATCTGTGAAGTTTGTCGGGAACCCAGCGGGCATTGAATAACGCTCAGATTAACATAAAAAGCTTGTTGAATCCTACACCTTTCACGGAGCAGGCCGGACGGGGCTTTTCCGTTTGATTTATTGGCTTTTTCGGCGCGCTCTGGGGTGAGCCTGATCGTAAACTTCGTTGAGTTTGTCGAGGCTCAGGTGGGTGTATTTCTGTGTGGTCGACAGGCTGACATGGCCCAGCATTTCCTGAATGGATCGCAAGTCTGCGCCCGCTTCGAGCAAATGCGTCGCAAATGAATGGCGCAGGGAGTGGGGGGAGAGATTGGAGGGCGATCCGTTGATGCGCAGGTATTTGTCGACGATTTTGCGGGTTCCTCGAATCGATAAGGCTTCGCCGCGATAGTTTAGGAAAACGGCTTCGGGGATTTCATCCAGTCTGGATTCCCTGATTTTTTCTTTTCGATAATTCAGGTAGGTTTCCAGTCGCTCTGCGGCTTTGTCGCCAATGGGAATCAAGCGCTCCTTGTCGCCCTTGCCCAGGGCGCGGACAAAGCGCGCATTCAGGTCCAGTCGTTCCAGAGTCAAGCCCGTCAACTCGCTGATACGCATGCCGGTTGAATAGAATAACTCGAGAATGGCGCGATCCCGCACTCCTAGAAAACCGTCGGATTCCGGCTGTTCGAGCAGGCTGAACATGTCGTCGACGCTGAGAAAAGACGGTAATTTTTTCGTTTGCCTGGGGCGTGGAATGCTTTTCACTACATTGCTTTCCAGTTCGCCTTCGCGTCCCAGAAATTTGAAAAAAGAACTGATTGCAGAGAGTTTTCTTGAAAGGGTTGCGGGACTGCTGGATCTTTCGTGAAGCGAAGCGACATAGGAGCGCAGAGCCAGTCGGTCGACGCGGTCGGAGCGCACCTGATCGTTTTCTATTCCATGCCCGGACTGTTTCAGGAAATCATAAAATTGATTGAGGTCGGATAGATAATTCGTGATAGTGTGAGGCGAAGCAGATTTTTCGCCTGCAAGATAAGCGGTGAATTTCTGGATGTCATTTTTCATATTAAGTCCTTTTAAAACAATATACTAGAGCGATTTAAAAGGGTCAAGCCTCAAACGATTTTTCATCTTGGAAGATTTTTTTGAAGAGTTTGGCGGTCGGTCGCATCTAAACCAATAAAACAAGAATTGTAAGGAAGGGATTATGGAGCCACCCCGCGAGGATCTGGAAGAAAAAATAAAACGCGCTCAGGACGATTTCGAAGTGATCTCGGATTTGAGAGAGAAAATGAAACTCCTGGAGGCGCATGTCTCGCAACGCAAAGAAGCGTTGGACGAGGAAATCGAAGAGAAGCTCCACGAGGCGATTCAAAACGGTCGTGATTCGCTCGAACGAATCGCCGAGAACATCGAGCCGAAACTCGAAATTCATATCAATGAGCGCTTGGAAGTGATTCAGAAGCAGATGGATCGTTTCAAAGAGGATAACGTTGAAGCGGTCCGCGAACACCTGGAGAAATCCAGGCCGGAATTCATGGAAGAACTCATGGAGAAGGCGGACGCCTCATTGGACGAAAAATTACGCGCCGGTCATGATGGCTTGAAGGCTTCGGTCAAGCTGGAGTTGAAAAAAGAGATGGAAGAAGCGGCGGCTCTGGAACGCGAGGCGATGAACAAGAAAATCGCGCTGGCGACGGCTCTGGCAGGCGCGACCACGGTGGTGGGAGTGGGGATAGTGATTACAAAACTACTCTCCTGATGTTTAAATTCCGCATTAATGGATGCGCGCTCCATGTTTCCGCGCGCCTGTCGTTGGTTTTGTCCCCTGTCAGGAAGTGGTTTTGATTCGGGTGAGAAATTTTTTGATGTCGTCAAAATTATATTCTTTGACATGCTTGTCAAGCGCATCTGCCAGGCGAGCGCCCGTCTCTCCCGTTTGCTTGATTTCCTCAAGGCATTTTTCCAACTCTGTTACGGAGTAAGTTGTTAGCGCGTCATTCATTCGGCCCAACAGGCTTTCAGGAAGGGATATGGAGGCGCTGTCGAATGATCCAAGGCCAGGCGTTCCTTGCTCCCCCTCCTCATTTTTATCTTGAGCAAAGTCAAATTCGACGTCGAGGATTTCCACGAGGCATTCAGACAGGATTTCCGCTGAAAAAGGCTTGAGGATGAAATATTTGAATCCGCTCTCTTTGTAATTCGCCCGGAGGTCGCTGAATACAGAGGTTGTGACGCAGACGATTTTGGGATCGTCGGCTGAAAATTCATCCATGATTATTTTTGTCGCTTCGATGCCGTCCATGACCGGCATGTGAATATCCATAAACACCAGGTCCGGGCGGTGTTCCCTGTACCTGTCTATCGCTTCCTGACCGTTTACTGCGATGATTGTTTCGATTCCATAATTGCGCAGGAAGATGTCGAGGACTTTTCGGTTGAGTTCATTGTCGTCAACGACCAGAGCCGTGACTTTGTATGAATCCAGTACTTTCGATATGGTTAGTTTTGTTTTTGGCGCGTCGATCGTCTGCAGAGCTTTTTTTATCTGCAAGGTGAAATAAAATCGCGCTCCTTTGCCCGCCTCTGATTCCAGAGACAACTCTCCTCCCATCATTTCGATTTGTTTTTTTGTGATCGACAGGCCCAGTCCGGTGCCGCCTTTCTTTATCCCCTCGTCGCCCTGTTGGAAGGGCTGGAACAGTTTCTTTTGCGTCTCTGCAGTCATGCCTGCGCCCGTATCTATCACCTCAAAGCGGTATGCAAGGATAGTGTCCGATTTCGATTCCACCTCAACCATGCGCAGGGTAACGGAGCCTGCATCTGTGAATTTGCTGGCGTTGCCGAGCAGGTTGATTAGTATCTGCCGCATTTT
Source organism: Candidatus Nitrohelix vancouverensis (assembly GCA_015698305.1). Classification (NCBI taxonomy): domain Bacteria; kingdom Pseudomonadati; phylum Nitrospinota; class Nitrospinia; order Nitrospinales; family Nitrospinaceae; genus Candidatus Nitrohelix; species Candidatus Nitrohelix vancouverensis. Next base: position 2,828,047 of record CP048620.1, on the reverse strand, counting down.
TGTTTCGTCTGCGTGGACGGGTATCGGGTCTTCTCCCAATCCCTCAATGTTCCACTGCAGGCCTTTTTCCTCGCATTTCATCTGAATCATCGGAACGATGCTGGCGACCAGTTTTTGAAGGTCGAAATCATTTTCGCTGAGTTCGGTTTTGCCCGATTCAATTTTGGAAATATCGAGAATATCGTTGATGAGCAACAGCAAATGATTGCCGCTCTCCATGATGGTGTTCAGCTGTCCTTTTTGCTCCGGGGACAGGGACGCATTGCGTTTGAGTATTTGCGCGAAGCCGAGGATTGCATTCATAGGTGTGCGAATTTCATGGCTCATGTTCGCCAGAAAAATACTCTTCGATTGATTGGCGAGATTGGCGGATTCTCTGGCCCTTGCCGCCTCTTCGATCTGGATCGCCAGTTCAGCGTTCGTTTTTTTCAAGGCCTCCTGGGCGGCCAAAAGCTCTTTATTCTGATTGACGGCGCCTTCATAGGTCGAGAGCAGTAAGTTGAGAATTTTTCTGCGGTCCGAGACGACAGAATGTTTTTTGTCTGCATATTCAAATTCGAAAGGACGCGCTGTTGTTCTTTTGTCTTCCTTGGAATCCTGCGTCGACAAAACCATTTTAACGCGGGGCAGGATGGATTGGCTGTTGTAAGGTTTGGTGAAGAAATAGTCAGTGCCGGAAGAAAGGCATTTCAACAGGTTATCAATACCGGTCAGTGATGTGACGATGATGATGGGAAGATTCTTGGTCGCCGGATTGTCTTTTACGCTGGCGCATAATTCAAAGCCATCGAGACCCGGCGTGTGAATGTCTGTGATGACCAGGTCCGGTGGAGCCTTGATAATGGAATCGAGAGCCTCTTGCCCGTCATTCAGAACCCGTACCTTATAGCCGCCTTTTTCCAGTATGTTGGTCAGGATGATCGCCTGAGCGCTGCTGTTCTGGACGGCGAGGATTTGAATGGGCTGGTTCACGGCGGCGCTGCTACCCCATGATGGATGTGTTTTTAATTATTTTAAGCTGTAACTGTATATTCTACAGAGATAGAAAAATTCCGCAAGCATTCCCACCGTGGCTCCGGCGCTTTCATTATGTGAAATTAAATAGATGGAGGAGCCCGCCTGAGAGATGAATCAATTATCGTTACAAAGTAGAAAAAATCAGGTGACCAGCCAGAACAGGAAAAACATCAGCAGACAGGAGAGAATGACCTGAAGCGCAAAATTGAACTCTGGCCCAGTGTAAAGAATCAAAACCGTGCAGGCGCACAGAATCAGAAAGGCGAGAACGAGTCGCGTTCGTTGCCCCAGAACAGGTTTCAGCATGATGATCTATGGGGGTGGTCGTGAGCGCTCAGGACCGGAAGAGGGCGTCCAATCATTTGAAAATCCGCTTCAGCTCTTCGATGATAAAGATATCTTCCGCTTCTTCCAGTACCGCTTTGCCCGTCATCAGTTCCTCGTTATTAAGCGCATCGTCGGGCGCGGTCAGAGTCCGCTTGTATTCCAGGCGCGGGTAGGTGTTGAAATATTCTTCGATATCGCTTTGCTTGAAGCGGAGCTGAATTTCCTTCCTGAAATTATCCAGCCGATCCTTAAGGAAGCGACTTTTCTCCAGAGCGGTCTGGAAATTATCCTCAGCGGTCAGCGCATAACTCAGTTGAAACGACTGAATGCCCGAAGATTTCTGGGCGAGGCTGTCCATCTCGGCGGGTTGCAGGAATTTTAATTTCCGATTCAACTCCTTCAATCGAAACAATTCCGCGCAAAACTTCTGCCCCAGCACATAAGACAGGGCCGCGTAAATACCGTGGCTGTCGGCAATGATCTGAGCTTCGTCGCAATAGTCTTTTATTTCGCAGGCATCCATAAGTTTTTTAACGAGTTAATGGCCCCCTCATTATTTCAGATTCTGGATTTAAGTAAATAGTTATTTTTTATGCAGGGCAAACAGGCATGGGAAAATAAGCAAGGATGAGAGCCCGCCGTGATAAAAATCAAAACCACTGTTCGCGGTCGAGGGAGCGGTACTGGATCGCTTCAGCGACATGTTCGGCCATCACGCTTTCGCTCCCGGCGAGGTCGGCGATGGTGCGGGCGACTTTCAGGATGCGGTCGTGCGCTCGGGCGCTCAGCCCGAGTTTGTCCATCGAGAGCGACAGGATGTTTTTGGAGTTGGCGTCCAGCGCGCAATGTTTTTTCAGGAGCCGAGAACTCATTCCCGCATTGAAATAGATCGAATCTTTACTGAAGCGGTGCAATTGAATTTGCCGGCTCTGTTCCACGCGCTTGCGGATCGATTCCGAGGGTTCGCCGCTGGCCTCGTCGGACAATTCATTGTAATTGAGCGCGGGCACTTCGATGTGGATGTCGATGCGGTCAAGAAGCGGGCCGGAAATTTTAGAGACGTATTTGCGAATATCGTGCGGCGTGCAGGTGCATTCGCGCTTGGCGTCGTTTTTGTAACCGCAGGGGCAGGGGTTCATCGCCGCTACCAGTATGAAATTGGCGGGATAGGAAACCGAGGCGGCGGCGCGGGAAATGGAGACCTGACCGTCCTCAAGGGGTTGCCGCAGGACCTCTAGCACGTTGCGTTTGAATTCGGGCAACTCGTCGAGGAAAAGAAGTCCGTTATGCGCCAGCGACACTTCGCCGGGGAGCGGGTAACGTCCGCCGCCGATCAGCCCGGCGTCGGATATGGTGTGGTGCGGGGTGCGAAAGGGCCGGGCCTTGAGCAGTCCCTTGTCCTTGCTCAACAGGCCCATGACGCTGTGAATCTTGGTCGCTTCAATGGCTTCGTCCAATGCCATCGTCGGTAAAATTGTGGGAACGCGCCGCGCGAGCATGGACTTGCCGCTACCGGGCGGGCCGATCAACAGAACATTGTGTCCGCCTGCGGCGGCGATTTCAAGGGCGCGCTTGACCTGGTGCTGGGCCTTGACGTCTGCGAAATCGACCTCGTACTGCGATTCGGCGAACAGGTTCGCGGCGGTGTCGTCCGGCGTGGCGGCGATCTCGATCTGACCGTTCAGGTAGTCGAGGGCCTGCGGGAGCGTGGCGACGGGGATGATCTGCAGTCCTTCCACCACCGAGGCTTCGTTGGCGTTCTGAGCGGGAAGGATGAGACGTTGAACGCCTTCCTGTTTCGCGGCGGCGGCGATGGACAGGGTCCCGCGTATGGCTTTGACGCGTCCGTCGAGGGACAGTTCGCCGAGAATCAAAGTGTCCTTGAGCGCTTCCGCAAGAATGAGACCGTTGGCGGCGAGAATGCCGAGGGCGATGGGCAGATCAAAGGACGAGCCTTCTTTTTTGATATCCGCCGGAGCGAGGTTGATGGTGATTTTCTGTTGCGGCAATTCCAGATTGGCGTTGCGTATCGCGGCAGAGACCCGGTCGCTACTTTCCTTCACCGCCGCGTCGGGCAGGCCGACGATGGAAATCGCGGGCAGGCCGGGGCTGAGCGTCACCTCGACTTCCACCAGATAGCCGTCGATGCCAAGAACTGCTCCGCTGTTTAAAGACGAAATCATCTGCAATTCCTCATGCGATACGCGTTGCTACTGTTCAGCCGGGTTTTATTCCCAGTCGACAGGAGTAGTCCGCGCGGTTGAGCAGGATTTTTTGATTCGTTTCGGAAAAATACTTGTCCGTCGCCTCGCGCGCGCCCATGAAATGCCCGTAGTCGTCGATGATCAAAATGCCGCCGGGGACCAGGCGCGGGTAGAGGTGTTGCAATTCGTGATAGGTGGAGTCGTAGAAGTCCGTGTCCAGCCTCAACAGGGCAATTTTTTCCGGGGCGTTTTCCGGGATGGTGTCCTCGACCATGCCCTTCACCAGTGTGATTTTTTCTTTGGGGTAGCGGGTCGATTCGATATTGCGTTGCACGTCTTCCAGAGAAACGCTGAGCAGTTCTTTTTCCTGTTTCCAGATTTTTTGATAGGGCGAGCCGTGCAGGTCCACGTCTTTATCCGTGGGTTGCGGCATTCCTTCGAAGGTGTCGAACAGGTATAATTGCCGGGACGGGTCGTTCTGTGCGATGAGCGTGAGCGCCGCCAGCATGGAACTGCCGCCGCGCCAGACGCCGCATTCGACGAAGTCGCCTGCGATGCCGCTTTCCTGAACATAGCGCACGGCGTTGTACAGAGCGTAGCAACGCTCCATCGGCGTCATGGTGAATTTGTTTTCCCGGCTTCCGACTTGTTTGTAGAGCGCCTGGAAGGCCGCGTCGTTTTCCATGTCCGGGCGCAGGAGGTAGCGCTCCGCGTATTTTTTTATGCGACCGCGCCAGCGTTGCAACCATTTGTTCGTCAAAAGCGTCCCCTGAGTGTCTGAAGGATCAGTTATTTCTATTTCACAAAAATTCAAATCAACCTATACCAGAGGCGCATTGCGGTCAAGATTTCTCTATGCCGATTCAGCATGAAAAGCCAGCTTTTTCATATCTCTGCGTCATCGGCGAAGGGCGTGAAACTATGGGGTCAGCGTCGCAGGGCTATAAATGGCAAAAAAAGAGGGCATTTTGCCGGAATGTTTAAAGAAGAGTTCATTTTTTGTCGATAATAAGACATTATAGAGCTGTTTTTATTGCCTCAGACTGTTAAATGCCAACGTCAATGAAATCCCACCGACCCAAACATCTTCTCATCATCGGCGGCGGTCCTTTTCAGGTCCCCGCGATCAAAACCGCCAAGGCCATGGGCCTGAAGGTGGCGGTATCGGATTATAACGAAGACGCCGAGGGCATGTTGCTCGCCGATTTCTCGATTCCCGTCAGCACCCGCAACATCAATCTCACCGTGAACGCCGCCAAGCAGTTCCACAAGACCTGCGCTCTGGACGGCGTGATGACGGTGGGGACCGACGCTTCGCAGACCGTCGCGGCGGTCGCCGATGCGCTCAACCTGCCGGGAATCCCCTTTGAGGTGGCGGAGCGCGCTACGGACAAGATCAAGATGCGCCAGCGCTTGAAAGAAGCGGGCGTGAGCGTCCCGGATTTTCGTCCGGTCTGGAACCTGGAAGAGGGCAGGAGGGCGATCAAGGAAATGGGTTTGCCACTCGTTATCAAGCCTTGCGACAACATGGGAGCGCGCGGCGTTAAAAAACTGACCGCGCTGGAAGAACTGCCCGTCGCCTTTCGCGAAGCCAAGGAAGCGTCCATCAGCGGCAAGCTGGTGATCGAAGAATATATGGAAGGCCCGGAACTGAGCCTCGACGCTCTGGTGTTCAACGATCAGATCGTTGTGACCGGCGTCGCCGACCGAATCATCGAGCGCTCGCCTTATTTTGTCGAAGTCGGACACACCATGCCGTCGGTTCTGCCGGAAGCGGATCGCAAAGCGGCTGAAGAAATTTTCAAGAGCGCCATTCGCGCGATAGGGATCAATATCGGCGCCGCCAAGGGCGATATCAAAATCACGTCGGACGGAGCCAAGGTGGTGGAGATCGCCGCGCGTCTGAGCGGCGGCTGGATGTCGACCTATACTTACCCGCTGGCGACGGGGGTGAACCTGATCAAGGCGGCGATACAGATCGCGATTGGAGAAACCCCGGATCAACTGGAACCGAAGAAGACATTATTTTCCGCCGAACGCGCTTTGATTCCGCAGTCGGGAAAAATTCTGTCGATTCAGGGTGTGGAAGAGGCGCGAAGAATAAAGGGCGTGAAAGAAATCATCCTCATGAAAGAGGCGGGGGATACGGTCGAGGATATCAAAAGCAATCTGGGCAAGACGGGTTATGTGATCAGCGTCGGCAAGACGCGGGAAGAGGCCATTCGCGTTAACGACGAAGCGCGCGCCTGCATCCGCATTGAAGTCGGCGCGGAAGCCAAGCTGAGTTGGGACGCGATTCGCAATAACGCGCGCAAGAAATTCTACGTCGCCTGCAAGGCCTGCGTGGTCTGCGACGGCGCCGAATGCGCGGGCAAGGTGCCGGGCATTGGCGGCATCGGGAGCGGCGAATCCTTCACGGAAAATTTACGCGCGCTGGCGCGTTATAAAATCAATCTGCGCACGATTCACAATGTCAAGAAGCCGGATCTGTCGATTCAATTGTTCGGGCAACGTCTTTCTTTCCCCGTGCTGGCCGCGCCGATCACCGGGATGGAGACCAATCTGGCGGGCGGGATGGACGAGCGCGAATACGCGGACGCCGTGCTCAACGGTTGTCTGGGTTGCGGCACGCTGGGCATGGTGGGCGACGGCGCGAGTCCTCAGAAATACCTGATTGGGCTGGAGGCGATTCGCAAATGCGGCGGTCTGGGCATCCCCATTTTCAAGCCGCGCGAATACAATATGGATATCGTGAAACGTTTCAAGGCGGCGGAAGACGCCGGGGCCATTGCCGTGGGCATCGATATCGACGCCGCGTCTTTCAAGACGATGGCGTTGAAGTCGCAACGCGTCGCCCCAAAAACGGTGGACGAATTGCAGGAGTTGAAATCGCATTTATCCGTTCCTTTCATATTAAAGGGCATCATGAATGTGGAGACCGCTCTGGCGGCGATTGAAGCGGGAGCGGATGCGATTGTCGTTTCCAATCATGGCGGTCGCGTGATGGACACCATGCCGGGAACGGCGGAAGTGCTTCCTGAAATTTCCAGCGCGGTTGCCGGCCGCGTCAAGGTCATTGTTGACGGCGGCATTCGCGAAGGCGTGGACATTCTGAAGATGCTGGCGCTGGGCGCGGATGCGGTGATGATCGGTCGCCCTGTCTGCATCGCCGCGTTCGGAGCCGGGCAGGAAGGCGTGGAATTTTATCTGAATCAGAAACGGGATGAACTGAACAAGGCGATGATTCTGACCGGTTGTGCGAGAGCGGATCAGGTGGACGCCTCGGTGATTGCGCGAAATTCCAAAGGAGATTTTAGATGAAGCGAGAGTGTCTTGAAAGGGGATTGATATGAAACGCAAGCCGACAAACTTGAAAGCGCTTGCTGGACGACCCAAAAAGATTGCCAAGGCGCCGGAGAGAGCTTTATTGGAATTGAAGCAATTGCACGGCGCGTCGGGCTTGAAGCTGTCAACGGAAGACGCCGGGATGGGACACGCCCAGATCGCGGAATGGGCGCGTATCGCGAAAGGCATTGTGCCGGTCTGGGTCAAGATTGGCGGCCCCAACGCGCGCAACGATATTAAAGAGATGATCCCGCTGGAGGTCGACGGCCTCATCGCGCCGATGGTGGAATCGGCTTACGGACTGGAGAATTTTTTATCGTCCTTGCATGATTTTACGACGCCGCTCCAGTTCAAGCGTTTGAAGAAAAGCATCAATATTGAATCGAGAGTCGCCTTGACCCAACTGGACGAGATCTTGGAATATTGCGGCGTTGACGGGATCGACGAGGTGACCATCGGATGCAGTGATCTGTCGAGTTCGATGGGCGTGTCGCGCAACGATCCCGATTTTCGCAAGCTGGTGCAAAAGACGGTGAAACGGATTCGCGACTGCGGCGTACCTGTCTCGATTGGCGGCGGCATTTGCCCTGCAAATATTGATGAGATACTGGAAGAAGCCCAGCCCCTGCGTTTCAACACGCGCCTGTTGGCCTTCCCCTGCGACGGTCGCCCAAGTTTTCGCGCGGCGGTGGAATCGGCCCTGCAATTTGAAATCATGATGCTGGCCTATGATCTCAAACAGGGATATATTTCGCTGGATGAAGAGCGTTACCGGGTTTCAGAAATCATGAAACGTTTGTGATCGGCTTTGAAGACAGATTCTTGTCCCCCTGTTTTCAACCGCGTGTTGGACGTTTTTTTTTGGCAAAACTCATGAAAAACATGACTGCTTAGAAAGATTGTAATATAATCTTTCATCATTGGCTTTCATAGCAATCGTCATTATTCCACATAGCAGTTAGAACCTTTCGTAGCTTCAATACGTTCTCATATACAGAGTGAGCGGGGAGATATCTTGATGATTAAAAAAATATTGCTGATTGATATTGAGTTGGATCGCCGAACCAACACAGGGCGTCTTGAATATCAGGCTTCAGGCAATACGCACCACCCATTAGGACTCATGTACCTGGCTTCCAGCGTTCGCAAAGCATTTCCGGGGATTGAGGTCAAGATCATCCATACCGCGACTTTTGATGATTCCGAAAAAGCGGTTGTTGAATATTTGAGTGAATTCAAACCTGACTTGGTCGGCCTGCGTAGTTTATCCTTGTACCAGAACCAGTACAAACACTTGGCCAGCGTAATTCGCAAAACGACGCCGAGCGCTTATTTGATTGGCGGCGGGCCGTATTCGTCTTCATCGTATCGTGAAGTGGTTGGGGCTTTCGTCGATCTGGTTGTTCGCGGCGAAGGCGAAACCACGTTCAATGAATTGATTGAGTGGGTGAATGTGCACGGAACTCTTCCTCTGGATTTAAAGGGAACCGTTACATATTCGGAAGAAACAGGCATCAAGGTTAACGAAGCAAGAGGTGATATTGAGAATATCGATATTCTTCCCGCTCCGGCATACGATTTGATTCAACTGAGCGATTATGAAGGCATTTATAATCTTGCCAATCAAAGTACCGCCACCTGCGTCTTCATGGAAAGCTCACGCGGGTGTACTTATAAATGTTATTACTGCCATGCGGCAGTGAGCAAGACCGTTCGACGTCGATCCGGGCATCTTGTTCTCGAAGAAATGGAGGATCATTACCGCAGGGGGATCCGCAATTTTGTATTTGTGGACGATATCTTTAATGTTCCTAAGAAGATTGCCAAAGAAATATTACGCGGCATCATCAAGAATTTGCCTGGAGTTTCTCTCAATTTCCCAAACGGTCTTAGAGCAGACCGGTTGGATGATGAAATTCTAGACCTCTTTGAAGAGGCGGGCACTAGCCAGATGTCCTTGGCGGTAGAAACGGCAACGCCTCGACTTCAACGCCTGATCGTGAAGTATCTTGAGATTCCCAAAGCGATTGAAATGATTGAAAAGGCGTCGCGTCGCTTCATAGTTCGAACGTTTTTCATGATTGGTTTCCCGACGGAAACGTTGGAGGAAGCCTGGGAAACGGTGAACCTGGCGAAGCAGTTGACCTATGTGGCTGAGCCGGGTTTGAGCATCGTCCGAGTTTATCCGGAAACGCCGTTATTTGACGCTCTCAATCCCACGCCAGAAGAAGCGCGTTTGATTGAGGAACAGACTTCCGAATCCTTGCTGACCAAGTTGATGGACGACCCATCTTTTTACGGCGATTTTTTCCCACCTGATAGGGTGCCTTTGACGGGCAAGGATATCCAAAATATTCGCTGGGAGTGGATGCGTAATATTTTCCACAACAAAGAACGCATTCGAAACAGCCATAGCGTTTTGGAAAAGCATTTGGATAAAGAGCGTATTCTCACCTTTTACCGCAATTTGTATCAAAAACCGGATTTTGACGAGCGGGTCCTTGAAATGTTTTTACGCCCGGCGCGCTCTCAAGAATCCAAAGCCGCTATTGCAAGTTGATTTCAGGCGGTCTTCGCGCTTTTTGAATAATCCTGCCTTAAGCTCTCAGCAATTCTAAACAACATAATTTAGGTCTTTCGGGTATTGCCCGGGCGGGCATGCTTTGATTTGCAGGGGTTGAATTAAAAGAAATTATTCGATAATTCGATTCTACTTGCCTGTTTTTCTGTTGAAAAGTCCCGCTGGAAAAAAGGTCGAATCATATTTTATAAATAATTGACAATCCCGCCAAATTCTTTAAAATACGTTGTTTTGCAACCCATTCTGATGAGTGTTCGGGTCTTAAAATTCATAAATTAGTTTAGGATTTTTGACTCTTTTTTTTATTACTGAAACTATAGATTTCACGCCTTTTTCGATTCTTGGACTGTACTGGAGGTTAATAGGAGACTATGCAAATTACGGGAATGCTTTGGGGAAGAAAACTGCTCGACTTGGTGGAATTTCCACACTCGGAGGTTCGAGGGCCGGAGCTGAGCTACGATGAAATAAAAGACATGCTCAAGCGGCACGGGCAAATTTTTATCAAACCGGTTTTTAAAGGCGGCGTTGGTAAAAAAGGAAAATCCGGCTTGCTGGGTCGCGTCGACAATATCACCGACGCGCTGAAGGAAAAGGAACGGCTGTATTTCGCCGAGCACAAGGTTGACAATTATTCGACGAAAGCGGATGGCGTAACTTATGAAGGCGCCGTTCCTGCGGACGTCGAAGTGTATTTCTCGATTGCCGAGAACACAGAGTTTCGCGCGCCGACAATGACGATCACGCATCATGGCGGCGTGGACATTGAAGAGCTGGACAAGTCAAAAATCAGGGAAGTGCCGTTTGATCCGCTAACGGGTCTGAAAGCCTTCCATGTGTCCAATGCGTTGACTGAACTTGGCGCGCCTGCGCATATCATCAGCCCCTTGGTGCAAAACCTTCCTAAATTGTGGGATTTGTATAATAACTACGGTATGACCATGCTGGAGTTGAACCCGATTCGCATGATGCCGGGCAACGGCGGTCGCGTGACTCCTGTCGCTTGCGATTTCAAATGCGCGTTTGACATTGATGATCCGGCCTGGAAACGATTGCATCTGCCGGCGCATGTTTTTGCTTCCGACTATTCGGAGTTCGAACAGGAAATCAATCAGCTTCGAACCTATCAGGGTCAGAGCGACGTGTTCGTCATCAACGAAAAGGGCAATATCACCGCCCCCACCTTTGGCGGCGGCGCGAATGCGATGGTGACCGAGTTGCTGGGTGAAGACGCGACGATTTCTTCCGACTTCGGCGGCAACCCACCTTATGAAAAGATGAATGAAATTTCCCGCATTACCTTCAATCACTGGCTGGGGCAGTCGAACATCCTGTTTGTGATTGGCGGTAAAGCGAACAACACGGATATTTACGAAACCTTGCGCGCGATTGCGGACGCATTGCGTGATTATTTCCAGAAACACGGTCCGATTCCCTTGTTTGTGGTCGTCGGTCGCGGCGGACCCAACCTGATTCGAGGCATGTCTTATTTCCGCGACACGCTGGATCAGCTGGGCGTTCCCTATCGTTTCTTTGGTCACGATAGCGCCATGTCTGAAGTTATCAACTACACGTTGAAGGTTAACAAATGGTTGAAGAATGGCGGCAAGGAAGAAATCAAAGCAGCAATGAATATTAAATAATGCGACCAACGAATCGCTCAATTTATTCGGGGAGATTTAAATAATGCATAAGGAAGGCATCAAGGAATTCCCTTATTATGTAGGCATCAACTCTTTAAAAGAGTTGGCGACCAAGGACGACCGGGTGGTTGTTCTGAATATTATGGGAAAAGAAAGTTCAACGGTTACCCCTACCAGCCATGAATATTCCGGTGGGAATATTGTTTTTGGCACGGGACCGGGCAAAGGGGGCAAGGCATTGCCGACGAAAATCGGCAAGATTCCTGTTTATAACTCCATCAAGGAAGGTATTGAAGCGGGACATAAATTCAATACCTGCGTGGTTTATCTGCCGCCGTCCGGCGTTAAAGACGGCGTTGCTGAAGCGGTGCGCGCGAACCCGGACTTGAAAAAAGTCATCATCCTGACCGAAAAAGTGTCTGTTAAAGACGCGCGTATCATGCGCGCAATCTGCCAGACCAACGGCGTGGACCTGTTTGGCGGCAACTGCCTGGGATTGGCGGACGCCTGGAACCATGTTCGACTGGGCGGCGCGCTGGGCGGTAACAGCCCGGAAGAATCGCTGATGAAGGGTTCGGTTGCCTTGTTTTCCAACTCGGGCAACTTCACCACGACGATTGCGGTGTATCTTTCGACAGCGGGCTGGGGCACCACGACTTCGGTATCCAGCGGCAAGGATGTTTATATCCAGTACGGTCCGAAGGAATTCCTGCACGGTTTCGAAAATGACGACCGCTCTCAGGCGGCAGTTATCTACAGCGAGCCGGGCGGTTATTATGAATACGGTCTGAAATCCAGCAAGCCGATTGTCGCCTGCGTCGTTGGACGGTGGAAGGCGAAACTGACCAAGGCATGCGGACATGCGGGATCGCTTGCGGGTTCCGGGGACGATGCGTTCGCCAAAGAGCGCTGGTTCATGGACTATTTTGGAGTTGAAGATATTTACACTCCGGAGAAACCCGTTTTCTCGAAGAAGGGCGCTTTGGTAACCAACATTGCGCACATCCCGGAAGCGCTCACGAAAGTCATGGAATTGAACAACAAGAAACCTGACTTTGAGCCGAAGGGAACGCTGTCTCTGAAATGCTGGTTTGGCAACAACCATGGCGTGACTCTTCCTCCGGAATTGGATGTACCGATTGTTGAGGCATTAGCTCCTTACAACGAACAAATTGCGGCTCTCGACAAGCATGTGGGCGCGCAGTTCAGACGCGAAGCCATGAAAGACGCGAGCGGCGCATCGATGATGGATCCGGGAACCCAGGTTTCCAAGATTCATAATCAATCGATTCTCGACGCATCGACAAAAACCTTCGAAGCCAATCTCGTATTTGCGCTGACGCGACAATACACTTGTGAGACGGGTGAGAAGCTGGTCAATTTTGCGCTGAATGGCTTTGTCAATCAGCACGGACAACCGACTCTTGCGGCGGCGACAGCGTCTCGCGAAAACGGCAACTCGCCGAACACGGCGACGGCGGCGGCGATTTCCATCGTTGGTAAAAAATGCGCTGAAAAAGCAATGGCCGCATCCCAGGCGCTTCTCGATATTTTTCAATACGAAAAACTGGCGGATGCGCGGGATGAATTCGATCACTCGGGTCTTCTCGCCAAAGGCGCAGAGCATGAGGACGCTTTGCTCTCTTCGGAAGAAAGCCCTTGCGTGCAGAAATGGCTGGAGTGCGTGAACGCCGCAGGGAAAACCGTGTTCTTCTCTTTCCTTCAGGATCTGGCGAAGAAACAGGGAAAACATCTCACGGTTGATACCATGCTGGCGGCGACCTGGACCACGGTGGCCTGGAGCAGTCTGAAAGGCAAGAAGATTTCCAAAGACACGCTGGTTCGCTTGCCCTGGTACTCCAAAGTCTACAGCGTACTGGTTGGCGTTGCGGCTCCTGCGGAATCACAGACTCAGGACAGTTTCTGCGGCGTTAAAATGGAAGATCTGATCACCAAGTTCAGCTTCACCCGAACGGCGTTTCTGTCGTTGATGGGGCGAGAACCCAATGATAAAGAGTTGTTTGAGTTTCAGGTATTGCTGGGCCTGATCATCACCAACGGGCCGGGCACGATCTCTGCGCAAGGAGCCAAAGGCGCGGTCAGCGCCGACGGTCCTGAAGTGCCGGATCGCGTTCAGGTCAACAAGTGCATGGTCGGCTTCCTGACGCATACCGGTTTCGCTCATGGCGGCAACGGTTATGAAGCGGCGGCGTTCCTGATCAAACAGTTCAAGGACACTTCGCTGAAGGCCGCAGATGAAAAGGACCATGGTTTGAATCTCGAAGAAATGGCTCTGAACTGCGCCAAGGAGTATGGCGAATACAAGAACAAACAAAAAGCCATCGGCAATTTGTCGTATGAAAAAATTCCATGCGTCAATCATCCGATTTTTAAAGGCAAAGAAGTCAACTACGATCCGCGTGAAGTGTTCGTTAATAAACTTTTCGAGGAGAAGGGTTTGTACAACGTGTTTCTTGATTACTATCATAATCTCGTTCAGGGAATGTTCAAGGCGAAGGTCAGCAAGGACGTTTACTGCGTGAACATTGATGCGGTGATCGCTGTTATCCTGTTGAAGATGGTCTGGAAGGAATACAAGGCCGGTCAGCTGGATGAGCGCGACATCGAAAATGCAAGTTTCACGACCTTCCTGTTCGGTCGAATGATCGGTTGTGCGGCAGAGATCGACGATCATACCAACCGGGGTCGTAACATGGATACGCGAACAGCGGCCAGCAAGTGCGTTTACGTTAACTGAGTCGTATCAATCAGCCCCTTCCCCGGTTTGGGGAGGGGGCTTTTTTTCTTTCAGGTATATTTTATATGTCGCAACCGCAAACAGGGATTCTCAATCCCTCGGGCCTTGAACGTCTTTATCTGGTATTTGAAGTTCACGACGTTCCATTGACGGCGATGAGCATGGCCAAAATCGGGGCCATGGCGCCGCAATTATGTCGTCAGGTAATCGCTGAGCGTCCTGAATCGAAACTTGCGGTTACAGTCGGTTTTGGTCCGCAGTTGTGGAGTTTTATTCTTCCCGGAAATTTCCCGTATGGTTTTCGCGCGTTGAAATCCGCTGAGCAGGATGGCGTTTCGATCCCGTATACGGGCGGCGACATGTTGTTTTATTTTTCTTCGGCGGATAGAGACTTGAACGCCAGATTGGCGGATAGGCTTGGCGATTACACGAGTTCAATGGCGAGTATTGTGGAGCGCGCCGAGGGTCGATCCTTGCAGGCGCCGGACGCTGGAGCGCCTGATCGTTCTGAAGTCTTCCTGGGCAACGAAAATCCGGAATTAACTCAGAGTTGTTTTTCGTATATCCGTAAATGGTCCGCAAAACAGTCTCTGGGTAAAACAGATTCCTTTGTGAATTCAAACGGAGCTTGCGATCATACTTTCGGCGGGGAAAATCCTGAAGACGGGCATCTCTTCACCATGCAGTTTCATAGAGATTTCAGGTTGTTTCCGCAATGGTCTCAGGATCTTTCTACCGGCCAGCCCTTGACCGGGTCTTCCTACTTCATCCCTTCTCTGGATCTGTTGACCGGTCTGCGCATGGGCGGCTTGCGGATGGGGTCTCTCTCGCCGACCGCGATCTGGAAAGATTTCTAAAATTTTTCCAGGAGCCGTGAATCTCTATCATCATTTGTAGCGCTGGACTTTGAACTGATACATTTTATAAGATTCCCCGGACTTGATCCCCGCTTTGTTCAGACAGATTCGTAATTGTTCGTTGACGTTGGGAACGCCTTCCAGATCGGGTAACAAGACGCCTTGCTTTTTATCCGAACGAACGAGCAGTCCAAACTCCCTGCTATTGGTTTGCGATAAATTTTCTATTGGCGTCAGCGGGCTCAGAATATCGACTGAAATCGTGAGCTGATCCAGCTCCGATTGCTCGACCGGAGGGAATCTGGGGTCTTTGCAGGCCGCCTTGACGGCGTTATCAACGATTTCCTGCCACAAGTTGTCTTTGACCGGCGTGAGGGAGCCAATGCAACCTCTCAATCGATTTTTTATTTTTAAAGAGACAAAGACGCCGCGTGGTTCTGTGAACAGGCTTTGCAGTGGGGGGGAGGGCGCCGGCAGTTTTTGTTGGCGCTCCAGATAATAGGCGATGGAATCGTAAGCCAGGCGCGTGAATGGAGACATGAAGCTGACCTCCTGTGAACATTGATGCCAATGCTTCGACAGCGGCGTGAAGCGATTAGGAGATCAGGTTCTTACGGGAGTGTGGCGCTCGATAATGTAATTTGCGATCGCATACAGACGTTCTCTGATTTCCGGGGTCTTGAACTGGGTTTTTTCCAGAGAGTTTTTGGCCTGATCCATGTAGTTGCGAGCCAGATCCTGAGTGTACTCAATGGATTTGGCGTCGCGCATTCGCCCCAGAATGTATTGGAAGTCCTTATCGCTGATATTCTCGTTCTGAATGAAATCTTCGATCTCTTTTTTGACCGTATCAGAAGAGTGGGTGTAAAGATGTAGCAAAGGGAGCGTCACATGGCCTTCTTTGAAATCGGTTCCCGGCGGCTTGCCGAGGATGGATTCATCGCCGTCGTAATCCAGCGCGTCGTCCATCAATTGAAAGGCCATTCCAAACTGGTCGCCAAAATCGACCACTGCTTTGACCTGCTCGGGAGTTCCCTTGGCGAGCAACATACCCACCTGACAGCTTGCTGTTATAATTGAGGAAGTTTTTCGATAGATAACGTCGAGACAATGCTCTTCGGTGACGTCTATTTTTCGCGCGTTCGCGTATTCTTTGATACCGCCTTCAACCAGAATTTTGGCGGCTCCGGCAACGGCTTGAATGATAGCCGCGTCGTTGTTGTCGGCCAGCAGAAGGATGGCGCGCGAGAGCAGGAAGTCCCCAACCAGAATGCTGGCGTCGCTTCCCCATTTGGAGTTGACAGTTTCATGCCCGCGTCGTACGGTGGTTTCATCAACGACGTCGTCATGCAGAAGGGTTGCGGTGTGGATGTATTCAACGACGCATCCGTGGTTGACCACTTCGTCGTCAACCGTTCGACCTCCAAGCTTGGCGCAAAGCAATAACAATATTGGCCGGATGCGTTTGCCGCCCCCGTTCATCAAATAGCTCGTCATACCCGGAATGAGGGGAATGTCGGATTTGTAATTTACTTTGATAGCCTTTTCAATTTTTGCCAAGTCCTCTTTCAACTCAGCTGTGACTTCGGTGAATTCCATTCAAATTCCGTAGCTCTTGCATTAATATTAATAACTTAGCTTAACTGGGGGGGCGAAAAGGAACCCTCTTTTTAGGTGAAATTCGCTGTTTTGTCAAGGGATTTATCGCCCCATCCCACGACGTCATTTATAATTCCTAGCATCGGATCATGGCAGAAAGTCAAAACAAACAGGCGCCGGAAGTTTCGATCATCGTGCCGACCTATAACCGCAAGAATTTCTTAAAGGATTGTCTTTCCTCTATTATAAATCAAACTTTCAGAAATTATGAAGTTTTTGTTGTGGATGACGGGTCCAGCGATGGAACGGAAACCCTGACCTCAGACTTCCCACAGGTTCGGTTTATTTTTCTACAAGAGAATGGCGGCGTTTCAAGGGCGAGAAACATTGGGGTGCAGGCGGCGCGCGGAGCTTATATCTGTTTTCTGGATTCAGACGATCTGTGGCTGGAGAACAAGTTGGAAGTGCAAATGGAGTGGATGCGAAAACACCCTGAGGCGATGGCGGTTCATACCGATGAAATCTGGATACGTCGCGGCAGGAGGGTCAACCCGATGTCGAAACATGCGAAGCATGGAGGAGATATTTTTGAGCGTTGTCTGCCGTTTTGCATTGTCAGCCCTTCTTCGATATTGTTAAAAAAGGAACTGTTCGATAGGGTGGGTGGCTTTGACGAATCGCTTCCGGCCTGTGAGGATTATGACCTCTGGTTGCGGATTGCGGCGCAGTTCCGCATTGAATTGATCGATGAGAAATTGATGATAAAGCGCGGCGGCCATGCGGACCAGTTATCGCACAAACACTGGGGGATGGATCGCTTTCGTGTTCGCTCGCTTTTGAATCTCCTGGAGTCGGGGAACTTGAACCCATCTCAACGATCTCTGACTATAGGGGAACTGGCTGAAAAATGTCGTATTCTGGCGCTGGGTTGCGACAAACGCGGCAAAGTTCAGGATGCAGAGAAATACAGAACGATTATGAATAAATATTTAGAAAAATCCGAAGCGGAAACCAGTGACATTCATGCACATTAAATCAGGTTTGAAATTCATTTTATCCGTCGCTCTTTTTATATGCGTTTTGTCTGCCCTGGCTCAGGCTGATGAAAAACCGATGGCGGCGATCAGCAAATTACGCGACCAGTGTATTCAGATTCTGGAGCAGGCAGCGCAGAGCGAGAATTCATACGTCCGTAGCGCGGCGGCGAGAGCGGCGGGCGAGTCTAAAAGCCCGGCGATGATCCCGTTTTTACAGAAATCAGCGGAGGATTTTTATCACAACACGCGCCTGTTCGCTCTTCAGGGAATGAAGACGATATCGGAGTCGGAGGCGCTTGCTCTTGCAGAAAAATTGAAAGACGACAGCAATATATGGGTCAAATCGACGGCCCTGGAAATGCTGGGCGATCTGGGCGGAGTTCGTTACAAAGAGCAGATACGACCTTTTCTGGATGCGCCGGACCCTCCCGTTCGTTTTGCGGCGGCGGCGGCTTTGATCAAACTGGGCGAGCCGGAGCATTACGCGCAGTTGCTGGAGCCCTTGAAACGACAGGATGTGGTTTATAAATACCATGCGATCGGTCATCTGGGAAAAATAGGCGAAGAGAAGGCCTATCGTCATTTGGTGGATTTGTTGAATGACCCGGAGGATGAAATTATTTTTTACGGTTTGAAGGCGATCGGCAAAAACGCCAAGCCGGATATATTGCCTCGCTTGCGTGAATTGATGCATTCGGCCAATCCTTCGATTCGTCATCAGGCGGCTTTGGAGCTGGGGGCATTGCCGTCTCATTACACGCGGGATATGCTGATTGGTTTGTGCTCGGACGCCGACGGAATGGTGCGGATCGCCGCCGCCGTTGCGCTGAAACGTTTCAAGCAAAACGCTTGCGATGGCGTTTTTGAGCAATTGTTAACGGATCCGGATTTTGGAATCCGGAGCGCGGCGGCGCGGGCGATGGGGGACATTCACTTGCACAATCAGGCGAATCTGCTGGCCTGGGCGTCGCGGGACCCCAATATTCGCGTACGGTCTTCTGCGACGCGCGCGATTGGCATGATGGGTGGGAGCGATGCCTTTGCTCTGCTGGTTCGTTTGCTCGGGGATTCGAATGAAGCGGTTCGCGCTTACGCGGCGGGAAATCTGCTTCGCGTTTTGAGGTGATTTTTTTATGCTGGAGACGAGCGACTGTAAAGCCTGTTAAATTCAGGAGCCTTCGCGTCCGTACAAATCCTCGTAGCGGGTGATGTCGTTTTCATCGAGCAGTGGGCCGGTCTGAATTTCAATGATGACCAACAGCTCTTCTCCCGGATTTCCCAGACGGTGTTTGGCTCCCTGGGGGATGTAGATGGATTCGTTGCTGGAGAGCCGAAAGGTTTCCCCGTCTTTTTC
This sequence comes from Candidatus Nitrohelix vancouverensis, assembly GCA_015698305.1. Classification (NCBI taxonomy): domain Bacteria; kingdom Pseudomonadati; phylum Nitrospinota; class Nitrospinia; order Nitrospinales; family Nitrospinaceae; genus Candidatus Nitrohelix; species Candidatus Nitrohelix vancouverensis. The sequence continues at coordinate 2,809,325 of CP048620.1, read as the reverse complement.
CGCTTCGGCGATTCCCTGGATCACGGTCCAGCGTTCGCTTCGACCGGTGTGCGATTGCAGACTCAGTTTTTCGCCGGGCAGGACTTCGATGCGTTTCACGAGATAATTATTATTCGTTTCAAGAGTGGTGTAGCTTCCCCAGGGTTTGACGACGGTGTTGGGTTCGCGCGCTTCTTTGCGTTTTTCCTTGTTGATGGCGGCGGCGATCTGCTTGACTTCCTGCGCCCGGTTTTTGTCGCAAATCAAAAGCGCGTCTTCGGTGTCGACGATGATGGTGTCTTCGATGCCGAGAACGGCGAGCAGGCGGCTGGACCCTTGTATGATCGAGTTGCGGCAATCGACGGGAATCACGTCTCCTGAAATGATGTTCCCAGAGGCGTCCTTCTTCATGATTTCATCGAGCGCGCTCCAGGAGCCGACGTCGTTCCAACCAATGTCTGCGGGTATTACGGCAGAGCGTTTGGATTTTTCCATGACTCCGTTATCCACCGATATGGATTCAAGCCCTTCGTATTTGCTTTTGCCCTTGGCATCCAGTGTTTGAAAAGGAAACTTTCCGCTTTTCTGCGTCAGGCAGTCTGCAATGCCCTGCAAGGCGCTGGCGGTATTGGGTAGGTGGCTTTGCAATTCTTCGAGAAAGACGCTGGCCTTCCAGAAGAACATGCCGCTGTTCCAGTAATAGCCGCCTTGTTTTAAAAATTCGGCCGCTTTGTCAGCGGATGGTTTTTCTGTGAACTTTTCAATTTGAAACGCTCCCTGTCCGATGTTAAGGGAATCGCCTTTTTTGATATAACCGAAGCCGGTCTCCGGTCGATTGGGCTGAATCCCCAAGGTCACCAGATAGCCCTGCAGAGCCAGATCGGCGGCTTGCGTCGCCGCTTCGTTGAAGCGTTCAAGATCGCCGATGAAATGATCGGACGGATAAATCGCCATGACGGCGTCGGGATCGATTTGAGCCGTGAGATGCGCGGCGAGGGCGATCGCGGATGCGGTGTTTCGACTGGCAGGTTCGGCGACAAGATTGCCGGAGTCAAATCCGCGACCCTGTAATTGACGACAGGTTTCGGTGGCGTGGGCCTCACCCGTGATGATGAAAGTCCGCTCCAATGGAGCCAAAGCGAGCAGGCGCTGGAGCGTTTGCTGGATCAGGGTGTCGTTGCCGCCGAGCTTCAACAGTTGCTTGGGATGATTTTCGCGGCTTTGGGGCCAGAACCGGGTTCCGCTACCTCCCGCCAGAATGATATTGAACAACATTTGTGAAATCGGAATTTGGGATGTCAAACCGGACAGAGCAAATAAGAGTCCTGATTTGAATATGATAGATTATAGGAATTGTTTGTGATACGTTTTCAAGTTCAATACTCGGCCACAATAGCAGTAGGATCTGAAAAAGAATCCTCCTTGAAAATTTGGCATCATATTATCCCAAATTGAATCAAAGGACTAGGGAAATCAAATGATTCCCGTCACTTTAAGAGTGACAGTCCTGCCTAATATCTACAGCGCTCAACAGGAAACGGTTTGAATTAATGGAACAGGCGTCTTTTTATCTTTTTCTTCTTTTTGTATTTGCGATCACCATGCTGGGCGGGTGGATTCCCACCGTGAAAATTTTGTCCAAGGGGACCTTTCGCCTGGTCATCAGTTTTTGCGCGGGCGTTTTGCTGGGCGCCGTTTTCTTTCACATGTTGCCGGAGATTTCCACGGTTCTTGGAGATAATCTGGGCGTCCCCATCATGCTGGGATTTTTAATGATTTTCCTGATGGAAAAATTCATCATGGTTCATCCCTGCGAAGAAGGCGAATGCGATTTTCACAAAGTGGGATTGGCGGCGTATTTCGGCATTGGCTTCCACAGTTTGCTGGAAGGCATCGCCATTGGCGCGGGCGAAATGATGAACTTGAGCCTGGTCATTTTCACTGCGGTTGCGGTGCATAAATTTCCTGCGGCCTTGGCTTTGGGAGGAATGCTGGTTAAGGGCGGAGAGTATTCTAAAAACCGCATTCTGGTTTCTATGCTGATTTTTTCTCTGGCAACGCCGGTGGGGGCCTTGTTTGCGGTTTCTATCCTGGATGGGTTGAGCGAATACGCACTTGGCGTCGCCATCGGCCTATCTGCGGGGACTTTTTTATTTATTTCAATTGGCGATCTTTTGCCAACGGTGTATGAAGAACATCAGGGTGGTTTTAAAAACCTGTTGTGTATGGGAATGGGCATCCTTTTGATGGTGCTGACCAAAGACATTGCATAGAAGTCCCCGCCTGCTTTCCCCGTCGCACTTCTGCCGGTTTTTCTCTCATGAAAATTAATGAAGTTCGATAACATAAAATTCTTTCTTCCCTTCTTCCTCAAATATCGCAAGGAATTTGCCTGGGGCATCCTTGCGCTTCTGGTGACGGATGCGGCAGGACTGGCGATTCCCTGGCTGTTGAAGGAAGTCATCGACAGCCTCCCGCAAGCGGCGCATCGGGACGACATGATCGGGCTGGCTTTGCTGATCGCGCTGGTCTCGGTCATTCAGGCGGTGTGTCGCTTTGGCTGGCGAAAATTTCTTTTCGGTCCCTCGCGTAAAATCGAACGCGATCTCCTCGACTATCTGTTGCAACACCTGCTCAAGCTGGACAAATCCTTTTACCTGCGTTTTTCAACAGGCGATCTGATGTCGCGCGCCACCAACGATCTGCGCGCCGTGCGGGATTTTTTTGGGCTGGGGCTTTTGATCCTGGTAGACGCCGTGGTGGTGATCGTTGCCGCTCTTATATTGATGTTGATGATTCACCCCATGCTGACTCTGTGGGTTGTATTGCCTCTGCCCATCGTATCGTTTTTGTTTTTTGGATTCATTCGGGAAATCGGCAAGCGTCATGAAATTGTCCAAACGCATCTGGCTAAAATAACGACGCTGGTGCAGGAGAATATAGCGGGCGTTCGAACCTTGCATTCCTTTGTGCAGGAAGAGCAGGAGAAGAAAAAATTCAACAAGCTCAATCAGGAATACGTCGAAAAAAATCTCAACGTCGCCAAGTTGTATGGAACGTTCAGCCCGTCTTATATGTTCACGCTGGGTATTGCGGCCCTGATTTCCCTTTGGGTCGGAGGCAAGGCGACGCTTGCGGGTGAGATGACGCTTGGCGATTTTGTCGCCTTCAACGGTTATTTAATGATGTTGTCCTGGCCGATGATGGGAATGGGCTATGTGGTGAATCTGGCGCAAAAGGGCCGGGCGGCGATGAAACGGGTGCATGAAATTTTTCAGGCGGAACCCAAAATAGCCGATTCCGCAACGGCGACGGCGGTCGACCCGGATGGGGACATTGAATTTTGCGATGCAAGTTTCACTTATCCCGGCGCTGCGAGTCCCGCATTGCGGCAGATCGATCTGCTCATCCCCAAAGGAAGCGTGCTGGCGATAACGGGTTCGGTTGGTTCTGGCAAGAGCAGTCTGGTGAAGCTGATCCCTCGCTTGTACGATCCGCAGTCGGGGTCGGTGAAGGTTGGCGGACACGATCTTAATAGTCTGAGTCTGGAGTCCTTGCGTCGCTGGGTTGGCTTTGTAGGGCAGGAACCGTTTCTGTTTTCGATGACGATCCGCGAGAACATCGCTTTGGGTCGTCCTCAGGCAACGCTCGAAGAAATCAATCGCGCCGCCGCCAATGCCGGGCTTGCCGGGGAGTTGGAGCGTTTCCCCGACGGACTGGAAACGCTGGTGGGAGAGCGCGGCGTTTCCTTATCCGGCGGACAGAAACAGCGCGTCGCTCTGGCCCGTATCCTGCTGGTTCGCCCTGAAGTCTTGATTCTGGACGACGCATTGTCCGGTCTGGATGTGGAAACCGAGGCGCGCGTCATGGAGAATATCGCAAAAGAAATGGAAGGTTCGACGCTCATTCTGGTATCGCATCGTTTGCCTGCGCTTCGTCGGGCCGACCAGATCATTTACATGGAGCGCGGGGTCATCAGCGAGAAAGGGGATTTCAATACTCTCATGGCAAACAAGGGGCGTTACGCGGAAACCTACAATAACCAGGTTCTGGCCATGGAAATGGAAATCGCATTGCAATGAACGACGAGCGTCAGGAAAATCTTCAGGAGCGTTATCTCGACTGGACGCTGTTTCGCCGGATTCTGCTTTACCTGAAACCTTATTCGGGGCTGGCGATTTTAGCCATCAGCATGTTGTTTGCAGTTTCCATGCTGAACCTGGCGGGTCCTTATCTGACCAAGATCGCTATCGACGATCATATCTCCGTCGGCAAGCTGGAGGGTCTGGACAAGCTGGCTTTGATTTATCTTGGCGTGCTGGTGTTCACTTTCATCTGCCAGTTTGCGCAGACCTGGCTGATGCAGTCGATCGGACAACGGGTGATGCTGGATTTGCGCACGCGCGCCTTCGCGCATTTGCATCGCATGTCTTTTCGCTATTTTGACCAGACGCCCATCGGCAAACTGGTGACTCGAGTCGTCAACGACGTTGAAGTCCTCAACGAAATGTTGACCTCGGGTTTGATACTGGTCTTCAACGACCTGTTCACGCTGGTGGGAATTTTCTGCGTACTCTGGTATCTCGACTGGCGTCTGGCGTTGGTGGTGTGCGCGGTATTTCCTTTTTTGGTGATGGCGACGCAGTATTATCGCGTGCGGGCGCGCGACGCCTTGAGAAAGAACCGGGCGCATCTGACCCGACTGAACACGGCGCTGGAGGAAAATATTTCGGGAATGGAAGCCTTGCAATTGTTCAGCAAGGAGAAGGAATTTTACGGAAAATTTTCAAGCGCCAACAGCGACAAACTGCGCGAGGATTTACGCGCCCTGCATTACAACGCCGTCTTCATGCCTTCCATTGACGTGTTCAGTTCCGCCGCCATTGGCCTGGCGATCTGGTATGGAGGAGGGCGTTTCATTCAGGAGGAAATACAGCTTGGCGTATTGATCGCTTTCCTGCAATACCTGCAGAAGTTTTTCGAGCCGATCCGGGACCTTGCGGAAAAATTCAATATCATCCAGACGGCGATGACTTCTTCCGAACGCATTTTTGAACTGCTCGACACGCCGGAGGAAGTTCCCAATCCTGAAAATCCGAAACCGATTGCGTCTCCCAAGGGCCGCGTTGAATTCGACAAGGTGTGGTTCGCCTACCAGAAAGACAACTATGTTTTGAAGGATGTTTCATTCACTCTGGAGCCGGGAGAGAGTCTGGCGATTGTCGGCGCGACCGGTTCGGGCAAATCGACGCTGGTGAATGCGCTCTGCCGTTTTTATGACATCGCGCGCGGAGAAATCCGTCTCGACGGGCAATCCATTGGAGAATTGGACAAGTACGAATTGAGGCGTCAAATGGCGCTGGTGCCGCAGGATGTGTTTTTGTTCTCGGGAAATATTCTGGATAATATACGCCTTTCCAATTCTGATAAGACCTTGGATGACATCCAACCCCTGACCCGCGCGGTCTACGCGCATGAGTTCATAGAAACGCTTCCCGAGAAATACAACCACGATATCGGCGAAGAGGGGAAGGGCCTGTCGCTGGGGCAACGGCAGTTATTGTCCTTCGCGCGCGCTCTGGCGGTGGACCCGCGTATCCTGATTCTGGATGAAGCCACGTCGAGCGTGGATTCAGAGACGGAAGCCTTGTTGCATGCCGCCGTGAAGGAAATCATTCGCGGTCGCACCAGCATCATCATTGCGCATCGTTTGACGACGATCAAACATGTCGACAAGGCGCTGGTGTTGAAGGATGGGGAGATTGCCGAGTATGGAACGCGACGGGAACTGCTGGAGAAAAAGGGGATTTTTTACAAACTGCATCAGATCCAGGCGAATACAGCCTAGGCGGTCGATCCGCGGGTCTTGAACTGGATGCGCAGGCGTTCCACCGGCTGGTTGTTCTGCACATGCTCGGTGAGAATGGCTTGCATGTCCTCACGATTCTGCGGCGAGTACCAGACATCGTCGGGGTAGATCACCATTGCGGGACCGTATTGACAGGCGTCGAGACAGCCCGCTTTGTTGACGCGAACCTTGCCTTTCAATCCGTTGTCGTGAATCCAGCCTTTGGCGAAATCCAGTAAATCTTCAGAACCGCATTTCGTGCAACTGCCTCGCGGGTCGTCTTCCTTACGCTGGTTATTGCAAATGAAGAGGTGTTTCTGAAATGGCGGCATCGGGGGTTTTACGCGTCGGCCTTGGGGATGCTGTGCGGTTGATTCTCGGCATATTCCTTGAATTTGCCAAAATTGATGTAGCAACGGTCGCAACTGTCAGGAAAGACCGTGACGATCACGCCCTTCTTGATTTCCTTGGCCAGTTGCAATGCGCCGACAATCGCCGCCGCAGAGGAATGCCCGACCAGAATGCCTTCTTCTTTTTCGAGGGTTTCGACCATCGAGTAGGCGTCTTCCGTGGCGACGGAGAGTTTGCCGTCGAGTTCTTCTTCCTTGTAAATGCCAGGTACGATGGAGGAGGCCATGTGTTTCAGGCCTTCGATGCCGTGTAATTCTTCAGCGGGTTCCATCGCGTAACATTTGATATTCGGGTTCAATTCGCGCAGGCGTCGCGTGTTTCCCATGATCGTGCCGCCGGTGCCGATGCCCGCCGTGAAATGCGTGACGCGGCCTTCGGTCTGTTTCCAGATCTCTTCAGCGGTGCCGAAATAATGCGCTTTCCAGTTGGAATCATTATTGTACTGGTCCGGCATGAAATACAACTCCGGGTTCTCTTCGTTCAATTTTTTAGCCAGTCGAATGGCGCCGTCGGAACCTTCGAATGGGCTGGATTGGACGATCTCTGCGCCGTAAAAATCCGCCATCAGGCCTTTGCGTTCTTTACAGACATTCGCGGCCATGACCAGTTTGACCTTGTAGCCCTTGAGCTTGCCGATGAGCGCGTAAGCGATGCCGGTATTGCCGGAAGTGGAATCGAGGATGATTTTTCCTGGCTTGAGCTTGCCGGATTTCTCGCCGTCGAGGATCATTTGCAGGGCAGGGCGGGATTTGACCGAACCGCCGGCGTTTCTCCACTCTGCTTTCGCGTAAATCTCAACGTCGGGATATTCCCGGCCTACGTTCTGCATTTTCAGCAGGGGCGTGTTGCCGATCTGCTTGAGAATGCTTTCGTCCGTAATCAAGGGACAGGCCGGAACCTGCACTTCTTCGGGTATGGATGCGTTCACTTTTACTCTGGACATAGTCTCTTTTAGATTCAATGAAGTTCCAAAGGTTGTGAGTCAGTAGAAAATATTTTTTGAGTCGCTAGTCTCAATTACCTGGATAAACCGCAAAATTCTTCGTAATCAATCAATTCCTTAATGCTCGGGGAATCCCCGCACATGGGACAATTTGGATCTTTTTTGAGCTTGAGACGGCGAAACTCGGTGTTCAAGGCATCGTAGAGCAAAAGCGTGCCGATCAAAGGCTTGCCAATACCCAGCACCAGTTTCAGGGTCTCCACCGCTTGCAGATTACCAATCACGCCTGCAAGCGCGCCCAGCACGCCGCCTTCCTGACAATTGGGAACCAGTCCCGGAGGCGGAGGTTCGGGGTACAGGCAACGGTAGCAAGGCCCCTCTTTGGGCTTGAACACGGTGGCCTGACCTTCAAAGCGAAAAATACTGCCGTGAATATTGGTCTTGTTCATCATGACGCAGGCGTCGTTGATGAGGTAGCGCGTCGCGAAATTGTCGGTGCCGTCGAGGATGTAGTCGAAGCCTTCAAAGATGCGCATGATGTTTTCAGAAGTCAGGCGTTCGTTGAAGAGAGTGACTTTGACATCCGGGTTCAGCGCTTCAATGGTTTTTTTTGCCGATTCGGTTTTGAGCATTCCCACCCGTTCGGTGGAGTGGATGATCTGGCGTTGCAGGTTGGAAGAATCCACCACGTCGAAATCCACCAGGCCCATGTTACCGATCCCGGCGGCGGCCAGATAATAAGCCGCAGGGGAACCCAGACCGCCAGCGCCGATCAACAAAACGCGAGCGTCGAGCATTTTCATTTGCCCAACGCCTCCCACTTCGGGAAGGATGATGTGGCGGCTGTAACGTTCTATCTGTTCATCGGTAAAATCCATTACTGAACCCCGCCCGCAATCGCCGGGATGATTGAAATTTCATCGCCGTCTTTAACGGCGGTTTTTTCCGCTTCAAGAAAACGAATGTCTTCCTCGTTGAGGTAGATGTTGATGAAGCGACGCGGGGTTCCGTTCTCTTCGCAAATCCGTTCTTTGATGCCGGGAAACTGGGTTTCCAGGTTGTTCAGAATATCTGAAATTGCGTTGCCTTCGGCGTCCACTTCGCTCAGATTATTGGTGAGTTTCATCAAAGGGGTTGGAATTCTTACTTTGACGGGCATTTCTATCTCCTTATACCGTGATGCTGTTTGAGTAAATATCTTCGAATGATTGTAACTTGGGTTCGATGACTGGCGGCGCGGCATACACTCCCGCCAGCGCTTCCTGTGTTTTCAGTCCATTGCCGGTGACGCAGATGACTGTGACTTCGTCGGGCTTGATACGACCCTGTTCCACCAGCTTTTTCGTAACGCCAACGGTCACGCCGCCTGCGGTTTCGGTGAAGATGCCTTCGGTTTGGGCCAGCAACTGCATGCCCTTGACGACTTCCTCGTCGCTGACGTCTTCGCCCCAGCCGCCGCTGTTCTTGGCGGTCTTGACGCCGTAATAGCCGTCCGCCGGGTTGCCGATGGCGATGGATTTTGCGATCGTGTTCGGTTTCACCGGTTTGATGGTTTCGGTGCCGTTCTTAATAGCGGTCGTTACCGGAGAGCAGCCGGTGGCCTGCGCGGCAAACACCTTGGTGTTGACTTTGCCTTCCAGCAAACCGAACTGTTCAAATTCCTTGAAGGCTTTATAAATTTTGGTGATGAGCGAACTACCCGCAACGGGAACCACCACATTGTCCGGCGTTTTCCAGCCGAGCTGTTCGGCGATTTCATAACCGTAGGATCGGGAACCGTCGCCGTAATAAGGGCGGATGTTGATGTTGACGAAGGCCCAGCGATGGTTGGCGGCGATTTCCGAACACAGGCGGTTGACGTCGTCGTAACTGCCGTGAACGGCGATCAATTGCGTGCCGTAAATGTTCGTGCCGAGAATCTTACCCGCTTCCAGTCCGTCGGGAATGAAGATGCAACTTTTCAATCCGGCTTCCGCTGAATGCGCGGCGACGGAATTGGCGAGGTTGCCGGTCGATGCGCAGGAGATCATATCGAAGCCAAATTCCATGGCTTTAGAAATGGCGACGCAGACCACCCGGTCCTTGAAGGAAAAGGTGGGGTGGTTGACCGAATCATTTTTGACGTACAGGTTTTTGAGTCCCAGCGCCTTGCCCAGATTCTTCGCGCGTACCAGCGGCGTGTAGCCGACATGATGGCCCACTTTCGGCTCTTCGTCCAAAGGCATCAGGTCCTTGTAACGCCACATGGAGGGCGGCCCGTCCTGAATGCGTTTGCGCGAGATCACTTTGCCGATGGCTTCGTAATCGTAGTCCACCTCCAGCGGCCCAAAGCAATATTCACAGACGTGAATCGGGTCTTTGGGGAATTCTCTTTGACACTCCTTGCATTTTAAACCTTTGACATATCCCATCGAAAGTTACCTATCCTCTAGAAATACTGTTTGAAGCTGAAATATCGTTCGCCTGTATCCGGTAAAATCACGACTACATTTTTGCCCGCGCCCAGCTCTTTGGCGATCTCGTAGGCGGCGCACAAAGCGGCCCCGGAGGAAATGCCAACCAGCAAGCCTTCTTCCATGGCCAGACGTTGTGAATAATGATAAGCGTCCTCGTCGGATACCGGTCGAAGACGATCTATAATGTCCAGATTCAAAACCTTGGGTTTGAATCCGGCTCCGATTCCCTGAATTTTGTGCGGGCCCGCAGGTTTGCCAGATAAAACGGCGGATGTGGAAGGCTCCACGCCCACCAGCAGTACATCGCCATAAGTCTCTTTCAACACTTCGCCGGTTCCGGTGATCGTTCCCCCGGTGCCGACGCCCGCGACGAATGCGTCGACGGTTTCGCCGTTCATCGCCGAGACGATTTCCGGTCCCGTCGTTTTGCGATGCGCTTCCGGGTTGGCCGGGTTGTTGAATTGTTGCGGCATGAAATAATCGGGATTCTCCGCCAGCAATTCACCGGCGCGTTCGATCGTGCCTTCCATGCCAAATTCCGCGCGACTCAGTTCCGTTTTGGCCCCATAGCTTTCAAGGATCATGCGTCGCTCCATGCTCATGTTCTCAGACATGACCAGAATGACATTGTATCCTTTTACAGCTCCGACCAGCGCCAGGCCAATTCCGGTATTACCGCTGGTGGGTTCAATGATCGTCGAACCGGGTTTCAATATTCCCCGCGCTTCCGCGTCTTCCACCATCGCGCGCGCAATACGATCCTTAACGCTACCGCCGGGATTCATGAATTCCAGCTTGGCGTATATGTTGGCGCCATTGTCTGGGACGACTTTGTTAAGTTTAACTAATGGCGTAGAGCCAATCAACTCTAAACTATTATCAAATCGGGTTCTTATCTGTTCCAGCATGGAGGGACCAATAGGGTTGTTAGAAAGTCTTACACTATGAAAGAAGTGATTATAAATAAGGGGGGGAGGGAAGTCAATAAAAGGAGAGGGGGAATCCTGTCGGAAATCGATTCCTGAAAGATTCCCCCCAAAAGCCTATTTTCAAACGAGTAAGGCAGACCCTGCAGGGGAGAAGACGGCGGTTGGCGGTCTTCACCTAGCCTCGGTTCACGTATTGGCTGAAATCGCCGAGGCGACGCTCGAACTGTTTGGTGATGAACTCGGAGTCCTCGCTGTTGGAAATGATGTGCGGGGTGATGAACAGCATCAGCTCGGTTTTCTTTTTTGAGTCCTCCTTGCTGCCAAACAAACGGCCCAGATAGGGAATGTCTTTCAAGTAGGGAACGCCGCTTGAATTTTCGTTGATTGTGGTTCGCATCAAACCGCCCATGATCAGCACCTGCTTGTCGCGCAGGACCACTTCGGTGTTGACCAGGCGTTTGCTGAAGGAGGGCGTGGTATCGCCAGACTTCAGGGTGATGTCGTTGCCCTGACTGCTGATTTCCTGATTGATCTTCAGGTTGACGAAATTGTCGGAATTGATTTTAGGAACGATGTCGAGTTTGATGCCGACGTCCTTGAATTCGATGGTTGTTCCTACCAGTGACGAGCCTCCCGTTGTGTCCAGAATCGAACTGCTTTCAATCGGGACTTCGTCGGTGATGGAAATGCTCGCCGCCTTGTTGTCCGAGGTCACCAGAATCGGATTGGCGAGGATGTCTGCCTTGGAGTCTGAAGCGAATAATTGCAGGGTCGCCGACAGTTTGCCCGCCTGATTGACGACCAGCGAGCCGCCCGTTGTGAGCAGGCTGGCGGTGGCCGCGCCGAGCGTGGCTCCCAGAGTATTGCCATTGACGCCGCCGGAAACGGTCGGACTGCCCATATTATCCTGAATCGCCAGTTGCAGGCCGGTGGCGGTGTTTTCGTCAATGGTCACATCGACGATGAGCACTTCAATGAGCACCTGTTGCGGGAACAGGTCGAGTTTCTTGATGAGCGCCAGTATCGCCGGATAGTTTCTCGGATTGGTGCGAATGATGATCGAGTTGGTGTCGGGATCGGGAATGATGGTGATATCGCCTTCGAGCTTTTCACCGCTGATGCCGCCTGCGGTGACGCTGACGTTGGTTCCTGAAGATTTGTCGCCCTTATCCGTTTTGCTCCCGGTTTCTTTTGTACTCGTTGTTGTTTTTTTCGTGTCCTTGTCCGAGGTCAGCTTGATATTGCCCAGCGACGATTGACCGGACGACTGGCCGAAAATTCCGTTCAGCAGGGTGGAGATCGCCGCCGCCTCGCCATTTTGCACATAGTAGACAAAGGTGCTGACATTGCCTTCGGCGATGGGCTGGTCGAGTTTCTGCATCCAGAAGTCGATGGTCGGCGTCAGACTCTCGATGGTGTTGACCACGAGAATCGAGTTCATCCGCTCGATGGGAAGAAAGGTCAGGGATTTGTCGAGCGCGTCGGCAAAGCCCATCGCGGTGAATATTTTTTTAAGCTCTTCGGCGACGTCCTCGTCGTTTGCATTGTTCAGTCGGTACAGTTGAATGTCCGAAGAAGCCAGCTTATCCACGTCGAGCGCCTTGACGATTTTGACCAGTCGTTTCAGATTGGATGCGATTTCAACCAGCATCATGTTCTGCGAACCGGGCACTTCAATGAACTGCGCTTTTTCAGTGAGCAGGGGTTTGAGAACTTTCTCGGCGGCTTCCTTTGAAATGTTCTGCAAGGAAACGATCTGGATGACCATGCGTTCGTCCGAAGGCAAGGCCGGATCGTCGTCGAGGTAAACGCCGGTGGCTTTTCTCTGCGCCTCTTCGATGGGCAGGAAACGATAAAAATTGCCGCTCTTCACGACGGTGATATTGTGCAGGGCAAGAATCTGTTCCAGCACCGGGTACAGGTCTTTCACGTCGATTTTATTGAAGGTCTGCAAGGTGACCTTGCCTTCGATCGCGCCTTCGATGATGTAGTCGAGTTGCAGTAATTCGCAGAAGGTGGTGATGACGTCGTAAACCTCGGTGCCTTCGAAATTCAGGGTGATATGCTTCGCCTGAAGCAATTCCGGAGGAACCGGCGGACTGGGATCGAGGTGCGTGCGCAAATCATCCAGCGCTCCGGTATCGCGCATTTGCAGGATATCGAGATTGCTCAATTGCTGATCCGGCTCATCTTCGATTTCATCCTTAGAGGTTTGGATTGTTTCAGGCGCTTGCGCAACTGCCTCGCCGGATTGTTTGGCTGGCGGCGCGACCGTTGGTTCCACAGTCGTTTCCTTAGGCGTTGTTTCAGGCGGAACGGCGTCCTGACCGGAGATGAAGAATTTTCGTCCTCTGGCGTTTTCTACGAGATACCAGTTTTGTTCCTCTTCCGGTAAACGCTGAGAGCGAATCAGTTTGTAGTTCGCGTCAATCTTGGCGACGCCGATTTGTTTGAAACGCTCTCCGGGGCCTTTGCGCAAGGGCGCGTCGACCGTGACGACGGTGACGGACTTGGCGGGCGGCTGAATCTGCTCGAGCGCCTTCAATTCTTTATCGGCGATGACGTCGCCTTGCGGCGCGCCTGGCTTGCCCGATGGATCGCCGGGTTTCGTTGAATCCTTGCGCTTTGCGTACAACTCTTCCAGCGCGGTTTGCTCTTTCAGCTTGTCGATGGTGGACTTGCGCTTTTGCGCGCAACCGAGCGACAGCGTCAGCAGGGCGATCAGAATGAATGTTAAAAAATGTCTCATGTGTTTTGCTTGTCCCCGGATTCGAACTGGTGGATGAAACCGCTGATCAATAACCGGGTTTGGAGTTTTTCGGGTTCTCCCTTGGCGGAGATGCGGCTGTTCAATTCTTCAATCACTAGAAATTTTTGATGGCTCTCCACGGAGCGGATGAATTGCGTCAGGCCGCGCGTTGTGGACAGCAGGGTGACTTCAATGGGAACCGAGAGCAGGCCCTGAACGAAGCGGGCTTTTTCCACCCTTACGCGCGGCATTTCGACGCCGGATTGACGCGACAGCTCCTCCAGAATTTTTTGCAATTGCGCGGCGGCCAGGCCGGGCTGGTTCTCATCCAGAAAGCGTTGCTCCAACTGCGTGCGGATTTGCTGGTTGGCTTGCTCCTGTTGCTGGTACAGCGATTCCTGATTGATCACGGCAAAATATTTTTGAATGAATAAAATTTTGTTCTCTATATCCTGAACGGCGCTTTTGTTCTTTTTGTAAAGCGGTTCGGCGACGAAAAGGTAGAGTACGTAAAAGACGATGAAGACCGCTCCGCCGATCAGAAATTGTTTGTCCCGCGCTGTCATCGTCACGATACCGACTCCATTTGCGCCTTGATGGAAAATTTTTCCCCAGCCGCTTCGCTGAGGATTGTTCCCGTGAACGAGGCGTCTCGAAACAACGGCGAATTTTCTATGATGGGAATCAATTTCGATGCGGAGCTGGAATAGCCCTTCACTTCCATTTCATTTTTTGTGAATTTGACGGTCGTGAGCCAGGAGTCTCCCGGAACGATGTTTGATAATTCGAGCAGGGCGGCGAGGCGCGCCGGGTGATCCGCTTCGATAGCGTTCAGGGTGTGCGTGGATCGTTCCAGCGTTTCAAATGCGAGATCGATTTTTTCGAAGGCGCCTGCCTGGGTTTTGATTTCCTGTAATTGCCGGTCGAGATTTGCGAGCGTTTGCTTGTTGTACAAGGTTTGGTTGACCCACAGACCAGCGATCAACAGTATAACCCCTGCGGCCATTCCGGCGGTAACTTTTAAATTGCCCCGTTTCTTTTTAGGACGTTTTTCGACGGGGAGCAAATTTCCGCGGTTATTGCCTGAATTCAATTCAGCCACAGCCAGACCCAATGCGGTTGTGTGGTAAGCCGGGTCGAATTCTCCCCGCGTCCAGTCGCGCATGCCATTGAGCTTGCCCAGGGCTTCGACCTGAACGCCTGAAGTTTTTTCGAGAGCGTAAGCCAGGCTATTCGCCAGCTCTCCGCCTCCGCAGAGCCAGATGCGTTCGATGGATTCAGATTCCTGAATGTTGCGGCACTGACCGAGAGCGTTTTGCAATCCTTCAATGACAAGTTTCGCCAGACCCTGCGACAAGGCTTCAAAATGGGAAGAGGACAAGGCGTCGTTGGCGTAGGCTTTTTGTATGTCTGGATCGTTCAGCGGGATGTGTCTGGATGCCTCAATGCCGCCGTTTTTCATGATGACGGTTTCGATGCTTTTTGCGTCGATGTCGACAATCGCTGAAATTTCATCTCGAGCGCCGGGACGAGAGAGCGCGAGTGAGGCGTTGGCAATGGTCGACAGATTGGCTGAAGCCGGAGGCAGACTCAATTTATCCATCAGTTCAAAATAATAATCGGCTTTCTCCGAACGTATCGCCGCCGCAGAGATATGAAACTGACTGGCGCCGCGTTGGACGTATAGATGGTCGGCGTAGCAGTGTTCCATTGATGCAAAATGCCGCTCCATTTCAAATTCGATCATTGCTGGAACCGATTTTGCGTCCGGCGCGGGCAGTTCAAAAGTTTCGAATGTGAAAAGTCGACGCGGCAGGCTGATCGCGGTCGCCTGAGGCCAGGCGTTATGATGCATGAGGAAGCGGTTCGCTTCGGTCAAAAAGACCTGTTCTTCTTTTTTGTCCGGTCCATCGATATCGCGAATGCGGAACCAGCAGGCTCCAAGCAGGTCGGTCTGGGTCAGTTTCTTGCCAATGAGAACCATGGCAACGGAGTCGCTGCGGATATCGATCCCAATGGATTTTTCAAGATAGATTGGTTTCATTCGCTGAACGAGTTGTCGTCCCAAAAGAGAGTGGTTAACGCCGGTTTACCGTCCACCAGCGTTTTCTGAAAGACGGCTTCGATGCTGTGCTCGGCGCCTCCGGGTATGGAGCCGGTGGAGCGGACGCGAAAATGCGTCGAGGTTGAATTATTGAAATAACCTTTCGCGGTTTTTTGAGACAGGATGTTGCTCATTTGCTCGCCGCTGTAAAACACTCGCAAAGCCGCCGCGCTCATGGTGTTGGGATTGGTCTGTCTGACGTTGTAAATCGTAAATAAATCCTTGAGTCCTGCGCCGATTTCGTCGGAGCCGTAAAACAATTCCGGGGTGACGCCGCGGACTAGCAGGAGTTCATTGATGGATTCGATGCGCCCGTTTTTCGCCTTGTAGGGCGGCGTTTGCGATTGGTAATAATCGTTTTCGGCGCCGTTCAGGCGATGCGTGTCGTTGTCGTCGATCCAGTCGAGAATGGAATCGGCGATGATGTCGCGATCCTGCCCGACCTCCAGCCCGAGCGCGGCGAGTACCTTGATGATGGCTTCGCGCGAGGCGGTGTTGACGCCGATTTTTCCGTTTTCGTCTGTGATCGAGTAAGTCACGGTTCCTTGTCCGAGTTCAATGTCGTCCCGGTTGATTTCAAAAAATTCCTGCGTTTCTTCTTCGCCAGCGCTGACGCTGGTTCCGCTCTGAGCGGGAATGCCGCTGATCCATCCCAGTTCGGGGTGAATCGAATGAAATTTTGCCTTGCGAATGATTTCCGCCATCGCCAACTGGACGCCGGACTTCGCAAGGAAATAGGCTTCCAGATCGTCCTTGTAATTGCGCGTGGCGTTGACTTCGGTTTTCATCGAAAACGCGAACTCGCTGGCCAGCGCCATGAGGATGACGAGGAGCCATAAAACGGCCATCAAGGCGATCCCGCGTTCCTGCCCGATTCTGCGCGCCAAAGGCGTCGGAATTTTGTCAGTTGGCGGCATCTTCAGCCTCTCTAGCAGGTAATGCAAATTCCATTCCAGAATTCAGCGGTATGATGATGGGCGGCGCGTAAGCGACCACCGCTTCTTCCTCGCCTATGGGCTGTTCGGTCAGGCCGATGGAGATTTCTATGGCGCGCGGCAGGCTGATGGCGTCGTCGCCCTGGATTCCCAAACGTTTGTTGCGTTCTATTTCCGCTTCCGTCAATTGACGGGCGCTGACGTTAAAAATTTCGTCGACCCAGAGTCCGCGATGGGTGATGGATGGGTTGGATTGGCTCTCCAGTTCGTTTTTGGGGATTTTCTCCATTTGGTAATATCGGAACTTGAGATATTTGACGTCTTTGGAAAGCATGTAGAAGCGCGAGTCCGGCTGGTCCGGTTCGATATAGGTGAAGAGGTTGTCGCCCTGAATTTCCCTTTCCATCAGAATGATTCCGGTTTCTCCTGTTTTCGGGAGTTCTCCCTGATAGATGAGCGTTTCATGCGCGAAGGGCGCGTGTTCCGGGTCGCCGGTCAAGGGCGGAGAGAAAGTCACGAGGCGCACGAAATTTTCTCCTCCCTGAAATGCGAGCGAACGTTTGGCGGCTTGCAGGTTGGCTTCATCGCGCGCGAAGGTCTGGTCTTTTTTCTGGATATAGACGGGGTAATTGGATTTGATTTTCTGCCCCAGCTGTTGCGCGATGGTTCTCAGGCGTTGATGCGTTTCCGCTTTGTTGTCTCCCGCGTCGCGGGCCATGATGCCGAGCCGGATGCCGCCGAGGGACAGGCCGACCATGAGGGCGACAATCGCCAGCGACAGGATGAGTTCCAGCAGGGTGAAGCCGTCGGATTGTGAGATGGATTTCATATCAGGTGGCTCCGATGATGATTTTGCCCACCGAACCGCTGGGGATGGAGGAGCCGCTTCCTGAAATATGAAAGCCTCCGGTTGAAGAGCCGCTGATGTTGGCGCCGGAAGAGGAGTCCCCATCACCCGCATCAGGCGTTTCTGCGGGCGCTTCCGCGCCGCCTGCGGCGATCGATCCGGCGCCGCCAGCGAAGAGTTCGCTCAAGTCGGAGTCGGGCCGGGGGTAGCTCTCGCCTGCAAGAGTGAGAGCGGCGAGTTGCACATTCTTTTCCTTGCCGGCGTCGTTCCACAAAACAGTGAGGAGAATCTGGTACAGGTTGATCTGGTTGTCCGGGTCGTTCAGTTCTGACTCGTAGGGGGAGATTTCAACTTCCCAACGATAAGGGTCTTCAAAATAACCGCTGGTTTCGTTCAATTGAAAATTGGAAAGCTCCATTTCGTTGAATTTCGAATGGGCGAGCGTCGACGCTTTCAGATACTGTTCGGACAGGGAGGCGGATTTCACGCTTCCTGAAAACAGTTCCATGACCGTGACGAAGCCGATGGCCAGTATGGCCATGGAGACCACGACTTCCAGAAGCGAGAAGCCGGCCTCAGGATTCTTTTTGTTCGATGCGGCTTGCGCCGGTGACGGGGTCGATGGTGATGACATAGTATGAGTCCGATTCTTCGCGTTCAACAGGCTCGATGCGAATCTTTCCGCCGCTGGCGCTTCCTTGCGGAAAAAACTGTATGGAAAAGACGCCGGAGGAAACAGGCTCGCTTTCGTTTTCGTAAGCCGCGACTCTGGCGTCGCCTTCCACCGTGCGCTCCAGGGTCTGTTCTTCATCGTCGCCCCGGCTCAAGGAGTAACGGTTGGCGTCGATATCAACGCTGAACAGGTAGCGTTTTTTATGCGTCACCGCTTCGTTCCGCGCATAGCGCAGAGCGGCGGCCATTTTGCGAGTCGCCGTGTTCAGCTGAATGCGCTCGACGGTGGACATGACGAAGGGCGTCGCCAGCCCGGCGACCAGTCCCATGAGAACCAGAACCAGGATCAGTTCCAGCAGGGTGAAGCCCTCGCTCGTTGCAGAACTTCGACGCTTAGCCAATATGTTTCCAGCTGACAATATCCTGATTGATTTCCTCCCCGCCTTCGGCGTTATCGGCGCCGTAGGACACCAGATCGTAATCGCCATGTTGTCCCGGAGATTTGTAGACATAGGGATTCCCCCAAGGGTCTTTTGGGATTTCTTTTTTCAAATACGATTGAATGGCCTCCAGTCCCTGGTCGGTGGTCGGGTATTTATGCTTTTCCAGTCGGTAGAGATCGAGCGCCTGACCGAGCAATTCGATCTGCGCCTGGGCGTCCTGTTGCATGGCCTTGTCCACCTGACCAAAAAATTTGGGGACCACGAGTCCGGCGAGCAAGGCGATGATGACCATCACGACCATGAGTTCAATCAGCGTGAACCCCAGGTCT
Organism: Candidatus Nitrohelix vancouverensis; assembly: GCA_015698305.1. Classification (NCBI taxonomy): domain Bacteria; kingdom Pseudomonadati; phylum Nitrospinota; class Nitrospinia; order Nitrospinales; family Nitrospinaceae; genus Candidatus Nitrohelix; species Candidatus Nitrohelix vancouverensis. Next base: position 2,790,680 of record CP048620.1, on the reverse strand, counting down.
GACTTTTTTAACGATGGCGCAATGTCTGCTTTGCCCGACTTTTTCAACGACCATGAGGCGCGTGTCATGGCGTTGGCTTTTAATATCGACAGTGTGATGCGTGTTCTGTTCATAGCGTGTATATCGATCCTGTAAAAAATAATTAAAAAGACACTTCGTTGACGCTGAAGATTGCGAGTAACATGGAGATGACGATGAATCCGATGATCACCGCCATCAGTAAAATCATGATCGGTTCGATCAGGGAAATGAGTTGTTTGATGGATCGCTCGACTTCCCTGTCGTAGGTGTTCGATACTTTTTCCAACATTTCATCCAGCGTTCCGGACTGCTCGCCGATGGTGATCATATGCGTCGCCAGCGCGGGAAAAACGCCGGTTTCGATCAAGGGGCCGGACAGGCCGAGTCCGCCTTTGAGACCCTTGTGGATATGATCCATCGCCCGGCTGATGACGCGGTTTTCCAGAATACTGCTGACAATGGTGAGCGCCTGCAAGACCGGGACGCCGCTTTGAAGCAGGGTGGAAAGCGTTCTGCTGAACCGGGAGACTTCGATTTTCTCGATCAGAGAGCCGAGGACGGGAAGTTTCAATAACAGCCCGTCCCATTTCAAACGTCCCTTCTCCGTTTTCAAAAACAGATAAAATCCAAAGCCGAAGGCGATCGTCGCTATGAGCAAGGCCCACCAGTAATCCGTCAACAGTGCGCTGAAGCCGAGCATGATTTTCGTGGGCGTCGGCAGGGCCTGTCCCATCTCCTCGAAGAGCTTGGAGAATTGCGGGATGACGACGGTGATGAGTACGGCGACGGCGCCGCCGCCGACCAGCGTCAGGATCGCCGGGTAGACCATGGCGGAACGGATGTTGGCCTTGAGTTCTTCCGAGCGTTCGAGAAACCCGGCGAGCCGGGTGAGGGAGGGGCCGAGGGTCCCGCCCGCTTCTCCGGCGCGGATCATGTTCAAATAGAGCTTGGAGAAATCTTTGGGATGCTCCGCCAGCGCGTCGGCGAGGGAGCTTCCTGCATGAACTTTTTCCTGAACGTCGGCGAGAACCGATTTGCTGTAGGCTTTCTCTGTCAACTGCGTGAGCACGCCGAGGCTTTTGTCGATGGTGAATCCCGATTCCACCAGCGTCGCCAGTTGCTGGGTGATGTCCATCATCTCCCGCGGCGAGATTCGTTTGCCGAATTCGAATTTGATCTCCGGGCTGTTAAGCGAAACCTTTTTCTTCAGCGGCTGGCTTTTGACCTCGATCGGGAAATAGTTGAGGCTTCGGACGGACTGCACCGCCATGCGGTAATCTGCGGCTTCAACATGGCCTTCGCAATAATTTCCGCGTTGATCGGTGGCGCGGTAGTAATAGGTGCTCATGATGATTTTATACGCTGTCGTTCAGGGTGACTCGGAGAACTTCTTCGACCGTGGTGACGCCTTCCAGAACTTTTCTCCAGCCGTCGTCTCTCAAGCGACGCATGCCGGTTTTCATGGCGGCGGCGCGAATGACGTGGGAGCTGGCCTTCTCGACGATGAGTCGTCGGATTTCATCGTCGACGATCAGCAATTCGTAAATGCCGACGCGCCCGCGAAACCCGGTTTGGTTGCAGGCTTTACAGCCTTTGCCGTGAAAGACCATGACCTTGCCTTTGTCTCCCAGGCCGATTTCCTGAACGAACTGGGCGGGCAGGGCGACGGGTTCCTTGCAGTGTTCGCAAATGATGCGCACCAGTCGCTGGGCGAGCACGCCGAGCAGGGCGGACGACAGGAGATAGCTTTGAACGCCCATGTCGAGCAGGCGCGATACGGCGCCCGCCGCGTCGTTGGTGTGAACGGTGCTGAAAACCATGTGACCGGTCAGGGCGGCCTGAATAGAGATGTCTGCGGTTTCCGAGTCGCGGATCTCGCCGACCATGATGACGTCGGGATCCTGGCGAACGATGGAGCGCAAGCCTTGCGCGAAACTGAGCCCGATTTGCGAGCGCACATGAATCTGGTTGACGCCTTTCATCTGATACTCGACGGGGTCTTCGATGGTGATTATTTTTTTGTCGGGCGTGTTGATTTTATCGAGAGCCGCGTACAGGGTGGTGGTCTTGCCGCTACCGGTCGGGCCGGTGACGAGGAGTTTTCCATAGGGCTTTTTAATCAACTCCTCAAATAATTTGAGTTCGCGCTCGGGGAAACCCAGGTGATCGAGATTGACCTGCAGGGCGCCGCGATCGAGAATACGCATGACCACGCTTTCGCCGTAAAGGGTGGGCAGGGTGGACACGCGCATGTCGATGTCCTTGCCGTGAATTTTCAATTTGATGCGCCCATCCTGCGGCAGACGTCGCTCCGAGATGTCCAGCTTCGCCATGATTTTGATGCGTGTGCTGATGGCGGAATTCAAACGTTTTGGCGGCGATTCCACCTCGTGCAGAATGCCGTCGACGCGGTAGCGCAGGATCAGGTCTTCAGCAAAAGGCTCAAGATGGATATCGCTGGCTCCCATTTCGATGCCGCGAGTGATGACGTGGTTGACCAGTTTGATGACGGGCGCTTCCGACGCCATGTCGCGAATTTGTTCGGCATTTTCGTCGTCGTCGCCGTTTTTGGTTTCGTCCTGATCGATTTGACCGACCATGCGATCCATCGCGGAGGCGCCGCCGCCGTAATACAGTTCGATGGATTCGAGAATATCGCTTTCGCTGGCAAGGCAGACTTTGATCTCTTTGCCCAAAGATACTTTCAGGTTTTCGATGGCTCCCCAGTCGAAGGGGTCGTACATGACGATGCGAAGCGTATTGCCTGAGACTTCAATCGGGAATACCAGTTTCTCGCGGAGAAAAGTTTCGGGAATGTCGAGTCCCTGCACGGGAAGTTCTTTGTTCTGAAAATCGTCTTTGCTCAGATAGGGCGCGCCCAGCTCTTCGCTCAAGGTGGAGAGCAGGGTCTGGACGTGGATGAAACCGTGATCGACCAGGGATTTCCCTAGATACTTTCCGTTGTGCAACTGCTTCGCTTTGATTTCCTGGAGCGATTTTTCTGAAATCTTCTTGTGTTGAAGCAGGATGCGCTCTACAGGATCAGATTTTTTCAGCATAGGGTGTTGTCCTTTTACCAGGCTCCGCCGGATACATGGGCGGGCGGAGCGATAGCGACTGGCGGAGGCGCGGACGCCACAGGGGCGGGCGCAATGCCTTGGGTTCTCTGTGGCGTTGACGGCGTTTCGGTTCTGGTTTCTGCTGGCTTCGGTATCGGCGGCGACTTTTTCTTGATATGCTTGATTTTCAAATCGTTGGGAGAAAAGTTTTTCGCCTTGTGATACAGCTCGTTGCCTCTGCGGCCGATGGTCTCGGTTGCCGTTCTTTTGTTCAAGGGCACGATCAGCGCCGATCCCTGTTGATTGCTCAGAGTCACATGGCTTCTTTCAATCTGCTCCACTCGATAGTCGCCTATTTGATCGCCGACCGAATAGCCTTTGCGTTTGACCGGTTTTTTGCTGACCACGTTATTGGTATCGCGAACGGAGAATTCACCGTCGAGAATGGCTATGTTTTTCCCATTGATCAGCATCACGCCTTTAAGCTCCAGAGTTGGCGGAGGCGTCGCCGGAACTTGCGCAACGGCTGTTGCGGATTCAGAGACCGAAGCCGGAGGCGGCGGGGGAGGAATGTATTCCGCGCGTTGCTGTCTGAATAAATTTTTAGAAGTCACTTGATTCACGACGTCTGGAGATATGATTTTCCGGCTGAGTTTCAATTCTTCAAATATTTTGGGCGCTATGGACACGGTTTGCCCATCCACCCGGGAAGGATATTTGGGGTGGGTCCATGTTTTAACGCCCAAGGCGACGATCACCAGGATCAGCGTTCCCAATATCAGATTAATTGCGGGCAAGAATCGGTTCACAGGGCCTTGGGAAAGTCGAAGAGACTTCTTCTAAGTTAATGAATTTATTGGTCTTTGTCAAGTTTCTGCTTGCTTTGGGAGCGGCCCTGGAATCATCATTTCAAAGTGAAAATCGCCTTTGAAAAAAAAGAGTTCCTTTTAGAGACCCCTACTGTTATCTTTTCGGAATAATCATGGATCGCCTTGAATGGTTTTCTGGCGTCCAATTTTTTGACGTTATTCCACACAATATAGGGTTAAAGCAAAATGAGCGCCCAAAAAATATTGACCGAGCTAAAAAAGCATATTCCCTTTCGCGTTTATGGCAAGGGACCGGTGATTGAGCTGTTTCGCGAGTTGAATTGCGTTCTGGATAAAAACACGCCTTTGGAGATCATCGACGCGTTTCGCGACAATGAATCTGGAGAGATCGTCTGTTACCTGCAGTTGGGAGGGCAGAAGGCGACAGCGGCTTTGACCAATTTGAAACTGGATATTTCCCACCCCATGTACCGGACCGTGAAGAATTACCGGAACGAGGTGGCGAACGCCATCGCTGAAGATGGAGCGGCGGACGTCAACAAGAGTTCTTTTCGCGTCGGCGACCTGTACAAAAAAAAATAAGGCGCCGCATCAGCGACGCCTTATTTCGGAGAACTTGCGCTTCTCTTATTCTTTTTCCGAATTGATGAACTTTTTGAGGAAAGGGAACATGGCGCCGCGTTTTTCGATCATTTCTTCGCGCGATTTTTTCACGACCGCTTCGTCGATCAATGCGATGTTTCTTTCTTCCGCAAATCGTTCGATGCCCTTAACGACCATTCCCCGCGCAAAGGAAGGAATGCGTTCCAGTCTCTGCTTGGCTTCCGGCGTCCATTGGACATGGTATTCGACTTCCAGACCCAGCGTGTCCTCGACTTTAAGGGTGATTTCCTTATTGCCGTATTTACCGGGTTCGTAATCACAGGAAGGATCTTCCGCCATATAATTGCCGGTTTCGGCAAAGGCGCGGGCGCGACAGCCGGAACACATGGCTGAGAATTCGCAGGTGCCGCATTTGCCTTCCAGATTTTTTCGGTCGCGCAGTTCGAGCATGCGTGGCGAATTATTCCATAAGTCTTTGAAACTGGAATTCTTCAGATTGCCGACCGGCTCTTCGATGAAGGGGCAGGGAGTCAGATTGCCTTCCGGGGTGATGCGGCTGTAATGCGTTGCCGCCGGACAGCCACCGGAGTAGGTGCGCGTGTAAACGGAATCGGGATCGTTTTCATAAACGACGCGCTTGTATTGCGGCGCGCATTTGGAATTGATCATCAGGCGTCCGCGATATTCCATTTGAAGATCGTACAGGGTTTTGAGCGCTTCTTCGTAAGCGGCGTTGGAGATATCCGTGTTGCCCTGGCCGCGACCGGTGCAGACGAGAAAATACAGGTTGAAAGCGATCGCGCCGATGCTTTCGGCATACGCGACGACTTCCGGGATTTCCTTGTAGTTCATATCGGAAACAGACATCTGGATGAGGAAATCGACGCCCACTTCGTTGAGAATGTCGAAGGCTTTGGTGGAATTTTCCCAAGCCTGATCGACGCCGCGGAATTTATTGTGTTTGATGGCGTCCATCGAATCGATGCTGATGCCGACGCCGTGCGCGCCTGCTTCCTTGATCTTCTTCGCGTTGGCGTGGTTGATGAGGGTTCCGTTGGTTCCCAGCACCACCATGAATTTTTTATCGGCGGCATAGCGGATGATTTCGTAGATGTCGGGGCGCAGTAGCGGCTCGCCACCAGTCAAAATCAGGAATGCGTTGGGGTTGACTTCGGCGATCTGGTCGACCACGCGAAAACATTCTTCGGTATTGAGTTCGTCCGTTCTGAAACCGCCGCGAAAGTCGGCGTCCAGGTAACAGTGGTCGCAATTCAAGTTGCAACGTTTGGTAAGGTTCCAGGAAATTGAATAAGCCCGGAAATCCATTTTTGCCTGGGGCGATTGCAGATCGGTAGTGGAATCTGTCATAACAACACTTTCTCCGTTAACGCATTGGGCCGTAACGCTTGATTCTGTAGGGGCCGGTGCGTTTTGAACGTTATAGAGGTAAAGGGAATCAGCGCTCCCTGAAAAGTCAATCCCCTATCATATGATTTTTTGACGCGGGAAACAAACGAATTAGCGTTTTACGCGCAGTCCATTCCGGCGCCGTTGTTAAAACGGGAGCGGAAACAGGCGTTAATTCTTCGAATCACAGCAGACAAATGCGGGAGTTGAGTTCTTCTGTGAGGAAGCGCTCGTTCTCGGTATAGTCGACCGGGACTTCGATCAGATGCACGCCCTTGGACTTGAGGCACTTGTCCATCGTCGTCGCGAGTTCCGCCGAGGATGTGATCCGATGTCCTTCGGCGCCATATGAACGGGCGTATTCAACAAAATCGGGATTGCCGTAATCCAGCCCGAAATAAGGGAAGCCCATGCCCGCTTGTTTCCATTTAATCATTCCGTAGGCGTCGTCCCTGAGGATCAGGATAACGATGTCGAGCTTGAGGCGAACCGCCGTTTCCATTTCCTGTGAGTTCATCATGAATCCGCCGTCGCCACAAATCGCCATGACTTTCTTCTTGGGATTGACGATTTTTGCCGCCATCGCCGAGGGGAACCCGGCTCCCATGGTCGCCAGGGCATTGTCGAGCAGGACGGTGTTGGGTTTGTAGGCCTTGTAATTGCGCGCGAACCAGATCTTGTAGACGCCGTTGTCGAGGGCGATGACGCCGTCGTCTGGCATGACTTTTCTGACTTGAGACACCAGGTATTGCGGGATGACGGGGCAATGATCGTCCGCGCTTTTCAGCTCGATATGCGCTTCGATTTCATTTTTAACGCGCTCGAAATAGCTGAAATTCCAGTTGGGCGAAGGTTTGAGCTTTTTGGAAATTTGTTGAATGCTGTGGGCAATGTCTCCGACCAGGTTGAGTTGAGGGAAATACACCTCGTCGACCTGGGCGGCAAAATTATTGATATGGATCACCTGCGCGCCGCCGACTTCCATAAAAAACGGCGGCTTCTCGATCACGTCATGTCCGACATTGATGATTAGATCGGCGCGGTCTATCGCGCAATGGATATAGTCCTGTGTGGACAGCGCGGCGGTTCCCAGGTATTTCGGGTGGCGTTCGTCGATCACGCCTTTGCCCATTTGCGTATTGAAAAAATAGAGTCCGCTTTTGTCAACGAGTTTTGCCAGCGCCTTGCAGGTGCGGTTGCGATTGGCGGCGGCGCCGATGAGCAGAAGGGGGCGGGTCGCTTTGCGTATCATTTCGACGGCTTGATCTACGATCTTGGAATCGGAGAAGGGACGCCGGGATTCTATGATTTCAAGGGGCTGGCTTGTGCAATCTTCGGCGGCAATGTCTTCAGGCAACTCAAGGTGGACGGCTCCGGGCCGTTCCTCCTGGGCCAGGCGAATGGCCTCGCGGACGGCGACGGGGATATTGTTCCCATGCACGATCTGTCGGGTGAATTTTGTGATGGGGCGCATGATCTCAACGACGTTGAGTATTTGAAAACGACCCTGCTTGCTTTTTTTGATGGGTTTTTGACCGGAAATCATGAGGATGGGCATGGCTCCCAATTGGGCGTAGGCCGCCGCCGTGATGAAATTGGTGACGCCTGGGCCAAGCGTGGAGAGGCACACGCCGACTTTGCCTGTGAGCCGCCCATAAGTTGCGGCCATGAATCCTGCGGCCTGTTCGTGTCGAGTGAGTATGAGTTTGATTTTCGAGTTTCTTAATGACTCGAGAAAATCAAGATTCTCTTCTCCGGGGATTCCGAAGATATATTCGACGTCTTCTTTTTCAAGGGATTTAACAAACAGGTCCGATGCTTTCATGAACTATTCCTTTAATCATGGAACCCCGCCGGCGCGTAGCCGTGGGATTCTAATTGTATTGTCTGTGTGATTTAAGAGAAAACAGAGGTGGCTAAGCCTTCGAACCTGTCGAAGGTTTTATGATGATGTCTTAAAATAATACCGCCGGGGCGGATCAGCGCGTCATATCTTTGAAGGTCAGAATACCGATAATTTTCTTATTATCCGTCGCCGCAAGATGTTTGATTTTGTGCCGCAACATGTATTCGTGAGCTTCTTCACGCGGGAGGTAATACTCCATGCCCAATATCGGGGAGGACATGACCGCATGGGCCAGAGTGGTTTTTGGATCGAGACCTTTAGCGATGGCTTTCCTGACGATGTCTTTAGGGGTGACAATTCCTTCATACTCTCCATTGTTGGTGATCAAGAGGGAGCTGACTTTTTGCTCAACGAGTTGAACTGCGCATTCGACCAATGTAGTGTCTTTATCTACGCTAACAATTGAAGATCTCATGAAATCTCTAATTTGATCCATCATCAAGCCTCTCTCTAAGGATTAATTAAGCTTATGAGGATATTATAGATAGTTTAAATGATTTTTGCAGAGAAATTTTGCAGGCTTGGAAAAGCCCGTGAGGCAGGGGGGTATCGATGCTTCGAGGAATTGAAGTTTTCTGTGATCGCATTCCCATGCGACACGAGAAGTGTTGCGCTTCTTACATGAGAAAGTAAAAGATGATGCCTGGAATGGCGCCTCCACTGACTGCGGCAGCGATGGCTTTGATCCAGAAATAAGGAACCACCTGTTTGTCACCTGAAAGATCCTGGTTGGTGTTGGATGTAATCGTTTTGGCGGCTGGCATGAGAAACTCCTGGATGGTGAGAGCTGGATTGAACCAATCTATATGCTATTCACTGCGGCTGAAAAAGAGCAAAACATTAGATGAATTTGCTGTGGAGCGGCCTTTATCTGAAATCGAAAGGCGGGTGGGCGCTATGGAAAATTTAAAAAGAGCGGGTTAAAAAAACAAAGGCTTCTGATGCTTGTGCAATTTTTGTGCAGGGTGGAACCAATCGCGAAATCCCTGGTCGGTGGAATTGTTGTAAAACCTTGTTTTATATAACGAAGGTATTGGTCGGGATGAGAGGATTTGAACCTCCGACCCCTTCGTCCCGAACGAAGTGCGCTACCAGGCTGCGCTACATCCCGATGAATGAAACCCTGAGGTCAGACGCTATTTTAGTCAAAACGCGACAAAAGTCCACAGTTTTCTATGCAGAACAGGAGCGCAAATTTCTATTCTTTTAACGTCGTTGATACTTGTAGTTCAGTTCTTTTTGTAAAAGAAGGGTTTTAGAAATTTCCAGATAACGATGGAGCCAATCTGGTTTCCCAAAGATTTCAACCAGGTGCTTCCGCCAAGGCATTTCTGACAATGGGGATGCACAACCTTGAAGTTTTTGAAGCCTTCAATGGCGTCGATGATAGGTTTGGAATTCAAAATATCGACGATGGGGTTTTCAAAAACATTGCCTGCCGTGGTCTTGCCGTCAAAATCCTTACAGCAGTATGACAGGTTGCCGTTGCACTGGATGGCGAAGTGATCGGTCAGGGCGCTGCAATAGCCTACTTTGGATGGCACCACGTTGTCGCCGACAAAGGCGTTGCCCCAGGTGTCGAGAATATAGGTTTCAAAATAGACATTGGGAACCACCTGCACGACATTCCACTTGAAGGCAGACAGCTTCTGGATTTTATCCAGAACTTCCGTGCGGGCCTGGTCGGAACTCGGCGGGCTGATCTTATGAAGTTCATTGGCCCAGTAAGTGAAGGTGTTGCGCAATTCCTGCGTGTTGTTGATGACCTTCATGGTTCCCAGCGACCAGTCTTCTCCCGGAACGTCGGTTTGTATGGTCGTGTTCAGAAAATGCATTTTGATCTTCGGCGGTTCCTTCTGCTTGAGGCAGGCCGCGATGAATTCAAGTATCTTTTGCTGATATTCGTCGAACTCCATGCGTCGCGCCTTGCGGGTCTTGAAAGACTCGGCGTCCGGCGTTTGCAGGGAAATATTCATTTGCGAAACCGTTACGGTTTCCAGCTTCTTTGCAATTTCTTCGTTCAGGTAGGTGCCGTTGGTGGTCACGCCTGTTTTCACGCCCAAACTCGCCGCATGCTCTAAAATGTCAAAAAAGCGCGGGTGCATGAAAGGCTCGCCCATGATATGGAAAGTGATCTTCTCCGCCATATTGTATTCGGCGATTTCGTCGATGATGCCGCAGACCTTGTCGAAGTCCATGTACTCGTACTTGCGGGTCATCTCCTGCTTGGGGCAGAAAGTACAGTCAAAGTTACACACATTGGTTAATTCAATGTGAATGCGTTGCATGGGGAACTGAACCAGTTCGCCGATCTTGCCCGGTACTTTTTTAGGTATTGTTTTGACGTGAGTTAGCATAGGTATGGGAGAGGTCAGTCTTGTTTCCAGACGTATCGGTTGATGCTTTCGCTGGTAAAGGAAGCGTTGGTCACGTTGCGAGAGACTTTGGCGGAACCGCAGTGGGAACAAGAAATTTTCTTCTTGTCCACCTCGGAAATTTTCATTTCGACTTCAAAATCTTTTTTGCATTTTTCGCAAGTGTAATCGTAATGGGGCATTCCAACGGCCTCCTCAATAAACAGGGTCGAATCATAAAAAAAACGCTTTTGAAAAGATACATTAGTTTCTATTTCAATGCAATGAGTCCGGTGAAATTATTCCACTTAAAAAAGACGTCGATTTGAGAGAATCCGGCTTTTTTCAACACGGCCAGATTTTCTGTGAGCGTCCAGGGGATGAGTACATTTTCCAGCGCATCCCGTTTGGCGGAAATTTCCAGTTCGGAATAACCGCGTCGGCGTTTGTATTCGTGATGCATGGCGATGAAATGAGCGTCCATTTCCGCCGTTTCGCCCTTGATTTTTTCGATGATGGCGAGACCTCCGCCGGGGAGCAGGCCGGTACAGATTTGGCTCAGGAGTTTGAGTCGCGTGTCGGGGGGAATGAATTGCAGGGTGTAGTTGAGAATCGCGACGCTGGCATTTTCGAGCGCAAAAGGCTGGCTGAGATCGGCCTCAATGAACTGGAATGACCTCGCCTGAGCGGACAGTTTTTTTTGGGCCCGTTCGATCATCGGGCGGGAATTATCCACGCCGATGAGTTCCACCGATGGCGGGAGCGCTCCGGTTTGCGAAAGCAGATCGAGCAGGGTTCCGGTGGAGCAACCGAGATCGTAAATGCGCGAATGCGGTTTTGCGAGCGCCCGGCACCATTCCGCGGTCATCGTCAGGCATTCCCGGTACAGGGGAACGCTCCGTTCGAGCATATCGTCAAAAACCCGGGCGACCGCCTCGTTGAATTGAAATTTCTCAGGGGTCGCCCGGGTGAACAGGTCGTCTTTCATGAATCTAGGGCGTGAATCGACATGGGCTCAAGGTCCTGGGAATTCTTCCCTCTGCGCCTGGCCCATCTGATCCTTGCGAATCAGTTTGTTGACCGCGTCGACGTAGGCCTCGGCGCTGGCTTCAATGGTGTTGACGCCCGCTCCCTTGCCCAGAGCCTTCTTGTCCTGATAAGAGGTTTGAACGGTGACTTCGCCGAGCGCGTCAGTGCCGCGCGTCTTGGACATCACCTGATAGTCCAGAAGTTTACAACTCAAACCGGTGATCTTGTCGACCGCGTTGCAGATCGCATCGACCGGGCCGTCGCCTTCCGCGTTAGCGGAATGAACCTCGCCGCTGAAATCAGACAGCGCCACCTGCGCTCTGGGCTTGCGCCCAGTCTCGGTATGCGTTTGCACGGAACTGACCTTCCAGTTGCGAATCGTTTCTTCAGTGAAAATCACTTTCTGCACGAGCGTCAGGATGTCTTCCTCGAACACTTCTTTTTTATCGTCAGCAAGAATCTTGAACTCATTGAAGACTTTGTCCAGCTCTTCCTTGGTCAACTCATATCCCATTTCCTTGATGCGGAATTGCAGGGCGTTGCGACCGGAGTGCTTGCCCATCACCAGCTCCGATTCTTCGACGCCGACTTCCTTGGGATTCATGATCTCAAAGGTGTCCTTGCGCTTGAGGAAACCGTGCTGATGCACGCCGGACTCGTGGGCGAAGGCGTTTTTGCCGACGATTGCTTTGTTGCGTTGCACGTAAAAGCCGGTGAAACTGCTGACCATTTTGGAACAGGTCATGATGTGTTGCGTGTCGATGTCCGTAGAAATTCCAAAAAAGTCCTTGCGCGTTTTCAGCGCCATCACCACTTCTTCCATGGAGGCGTTTCCGGCGCGTTCGCCGATGCCGTTGACGGTGCATTCCACCTGACGCGCGCCCGCCTGAATTGCGGCGAGGGAATTGGCGACGGCGAGGCCGAGGTCGTTGTGACAATGCACGCTTAAGACCGCTTTTTTGATGTTTGGAACTTTCTCCCTCAAATAGGTTATCAAGCGTCCAAACTCATCGGGGATGGCATAACCCACCGTGTCGGGAATATTGATCGTTGTTGCTCCGGCGTCGATGGCGGCTTCAACGACTTCCGCAAGAAACTCCGGTTCAGTGCGCGAGGCGTCCATGGGTGAAAATTCGAGATCGCTACAAAACTTGCCGGCAAAGGCCAAAGACTTTTGCGCCATCTCTATGATCTCGGCTTTGGCCTTGTGGACCATATGCACGCGATGCGATTTGGACGTGGACAGAAAAATGTGAATGCGAGGTTTCTCCGCCTTTTCAAGCGCGCGCGCCGCCGATTCGATGTCCTTCTCCAATGCCCTCGCCAGTCCGGCGATGGACGCGCCGCGGATTTCTTCGGCGATCTGTTTGACCGCTTCAAAATCTCCCGGCGATGCGATCGGGAAACCGGCTTCGATCACGTCGACTTTCAACAGGGCAAGTTGACGCGCGATTTCCATCTTCTCTTTTATATTCATGCTGGCGCCGGGGCATTGTTCCCCGTCGCGTAATGTCGTGTCAAAAATAATGATATTTTCTTTTGTCATGATAGACCTTCTATGTATGTAGTGTATTTGAAAATCTGTTAATCAGCGGGCGCTGGCGCGGCGGTGCGTCGTGCGTCAATCGATGGCGTCGAGTACTTTGAACCCGGCTTTCTCGATGTCGACGACGATTGGCTCCGTTTCGCACAAATCCACTCGAAAAAAACAGATTTGTTTTTTGTCGTCCTGAGGGAAAGGCTCGATTCCCGTAGCAATGATATTCAATCCATGGTCGTTTATGATCTTGGAGACCTTGTCGAGCGACTTCTGACTTTTATCCGTTAGAACGTCGATGCGCGAACTCCCATGCAGAATGCCCATCATGTCGATGAACAGTCCCAGCATATCGATGATGGAAATAATGCCTTCCAGTTTGTCGTCTTTAACTACAGGCAAGCCCCCGATTTTATTTCGATAGATGATCAGAGCCGCATCTTCGATATTTGTCTCGGGAGAAACCGTCAGCGGTTCCTTCGTCATGTAGTTTTTGACTTTCATTTTTGCCGGGTTCACCGGGACCTCTTCGTCGAGGTCTGTGGTCCGCCCGTCAAAAATAAATGCGCTACGAATATCACTTTCTGTGATAATACCTAGTAGCTTCCGTTTTTTAACAACAGGTAGATGACGAACCGATTTCTCGACCATTAGCTGTTGCGCTTGCAACAGGGTGTCGTTTTCGGATATCGTGATTAATTTTGTAGTCATCACTTCTTCAACAATCATCATCTACCTCCAGAATAAACGCGTAATCCATTGCCATCAGTCGCGCCCCTGTAGAGACGTGAACTTTTTTCAGCCAGAGTGATGCGGCTGTAAACGTTGATTGGGAATGGATTTATAAAAGGTGATGGCTTCTGAAAAGCCGAACATGTTATTGTAACCATTTGCCAAATGCGTTTCATTAACTTTTTGGCCTTTGCCTGAAGTTTTTTTGCGTCTGGGCGCCCGGCTTGTGTCAATCAGCTTTCATGAAAGCGTTTCAGGTGTGATTTGACAGCGCTATCGCTGAGTGTAGAATGTTGATTTTATGCGCGAATATGTGTATAAAATATACTCTTTTTTATAAGGCTTGAATTAAGTGTTTGATTTCAAGCCTTTATTTCTGAAGGTATAAAATTTGCTATTTAGCTTCAGTTCAGCTAAAGAAGTCTCATCTTTAGAATGATTTTAAACAATATCCAGGTTCAGTAACTATGTCATATCCAGTCAATCAGGGGCTTTACGATTCGAATTTTGAGCATGAGAACTGCGGTGTGGGCTTTGTTGTCCATATGAAGGGGAAGAAATCTCATGACATCGTCCTGCAGGGACTCGAATTACTCACTAAATTGGAACATCGTGGGGCTTGCGGCGCCGACCCGTTGACGGGAGACGGCGCGGGATTGCTGATTCAGTTGCCGCATCAGTTCTTTAAAATCAAATGTGAAGAGTTGGGCATCGACCTTCCTGAGGAGGGACGTTATGGCTCGGGTCTGGTCTTCGCGCGTCGCGATGCGCATACGGAAAAGCGCATGGCTCTTCTCGATCAGGTTGTTAAGGAAGAGGGGTTGATCCTTCTGGGCTGGCGCAAGCCTCCTGTCGACAACACAACGATCGGGCAAACGGCGCGTAATGTCGAGCCGGAAATCCGTCAGGTGTTTGTCGGCGCTCCGGACAACGTGAAATCTGGAATTGATTTTGAACGAAAATTATATGTGATTCGCAAACGGGTCGCCAATGCGGTTCGTCGCGAAGGTTTGAATATCGATAACGACAGTTTTTACATCGTCAGTTTGTCGAGCCGGACCTTCGTTTACAAGGGGCAGTTGATGGCTCCGCAGGTGAAAACTTATTTCCTTGATATCACCGATCCGAATCTGACTTCGGCGTTGGCGCTGGCGCATTCGCGTTACAGCACGAATACTTTTCCTTCATGGGGACGCGCCCAGCCTTTCCGCTTCATTGCGCATAATGGAGAAATCAATACGATTCGAGGCAATAAGAACTGGATGCGCGCGCGCGAATCGATGTTTGAGTCGCCGCATTTCAAGGAAATTGAAAAAATACTTCCGGTGATCGCGGAAGGCGGGAGCGACTCAGCGGATTTTGATCAGGGACTGGAATTGCTGGCCATGACGGGACGATCCTTACAACATTCCATCATGATGATGATTCCGGAACCCTGGAGCGGTCATGAAACGATGGATGCCGCGAAGCGGGATTTTTATGAATTTCATGCGTCGATGATGGAGCCCTGGGACGGGCCGGCTTCCATCGCTTTCACCAACGGCGACATGATCGGCGCAATTCTGGATCGAAACGGTTTGCGCCCGTCGCGTTATATTGTGACCAAGGATGACCTTGTGGTCATGGCGTCTGAAGTAGGTGTTTTGCCGATTGATGAGTCGACCATCATTCACAAAGGGCGACTCCAGCCGGGAAAAATGTTTCTGGTGGATATGAAACAGGGGCGCATCATCGCCGATGAGGAGATCAAAAAGGAAATCACGGGTAAAAACCCCTACGGTGAATGGCTGGCTGAAAATCAGGTCAATGTCGAGGATGTTCCCGGCGATGGCGTGAAATTGTCCGCCAATCTGGACGATCTTTTGCAACGTCAAACGGCGTTTGGTTACACGGCGGAGGATATCAAGATTGTTTTGAGTCCCATGGTGAGCAACGGTTCGGAGGCCACAGGGTCGATGGGTAACGACACGCCTTTGGCGGTGCTTTCGGAGCGACCTCAAATCCTGTTCAATTATTTCAAGCAATTGTTCGCTCAGGTGACCAATCCCGCGATCGATTCCATTCGCGAAGAGCTGGTCATGTCGATGGAGATCACCCTCGGCAAGGAAGAAAATCTTCTGACCGAGTCTGGCAAGCATTGCGGAAAACTGAAAATCAAGCACCCGATCATCACTCTGGAACAAATGGAGAAAATCCGTTCGCTGGAGATTCCATATATCAAATCGGTGGAATTGCCGATGTTGTTCAAGGCGAGCGAGGGCGAGGGCGGTCTGGAAAAAGGTCTGGAGCGTTTGTGCGAGAGCGCATCGCAGGCCATACGCGATGGCGCGACGGTTCTTATTCTAAGCGACCGCGGTATGGACAAGGAGAATGCTCCGATTCCTAGTTTGCTGGCGACGGCGGCGGTTCATCATCATTTGCTTCGAGAGCAGACGCGCACCCGGGTTGGAATCGTTGTCGAAACCGGCGAAGCGCGCGAGATGATGCATTTTGCTTTATTGATCGGTTACGGGGCGGGCGCGGTGTATCCTTATCTGGCTTATGAGACGGCGTTGGAAATCGCCCGACAAAAAATTTATGTGAAGAGCGTTTATCCGCAAACGGCGCTGGAAAATTTTATCCTCTCCACGCGCAAGGGTCTGTTCAAGATCATCGCGAAGATGGGAATCTCGACCATTCAGAGTTATCGCGGCGCGCAGATTTTTGAAGCTGTGGGTCTTGCCGACGAGGTGATTGCCAAATACTTTACCGGCACGGCCTCGCGAGTGAATGGCGCCGGACTGAATGTGATCGCGCGCGAGACTCTGGATCGGCATCAGCGGGCGTTTTATCCCGACTCGGGTAAAGCGGCTATGCTAGGAGCCGGCGGCAATTATTATTGGAGACGCGGCGAAGAGAAGCATATGTTGAATCCCAATGCGATCGCATTGTTGCAACACGCCACGCGCTCCAACGATTATGCGACCTTTAAAAAGTTTTCCAAACATTCCAATGAAGTGAGCGCGCGTCAGGCGACCTTACGCGGTTTAATGAAAATCAAAACCGGCAAAGCGATTCCCATTGAAGAGGTGGAGCCGGTTTCAGAGATCACCAAACGTTTTTGCACCGGCGCGATGTCGATCGGTTCGATCTCCCGCGAAGCGCATGAGACTCTGGCGATCGCCATGAATCGGCTTGGCGGCAAGAGCAATACGGGAGAGGGCGGCGAGGACCCGGTGCGCTTCAAACCTGATGCGAACGGCGATCTGCGCCGAAGTAAAATCAAACAGGTGGCGTCCGGTCGTTTTGGCGTCAGCAGTTATTATCTGGCAAACGCCGATGAATTGCAGATCAAGGTTGCGCAGGGCGCAAAGCCCGGCGAGGGCGGACAGTTGCCGGGGCACAAGGTGTCGGAGTATATTGCGAAGTTACGCAACTCCACGCCCGGCGTGTCGTTGATCTCGCCACCGCCGCACCATGACATTTATTCAATTGAAGATTTACAGCAGTTGATTTTTGATCTGCACAACGCCAACCCGAAAGCGGACGTCAGCGTGAAGCTGGTTTCCGAAGCGGGCGTCGGCACCATTGCCGCGGGAGTATCGAAGGCGCATGCCGAGGGCGTGCTCATCAGCGGACACGACGGCGGCACGGGCGCGTCTCCGCAGACTTCGATCAAACACGCGGGTCTGCCCTGGGAATTGGGGCTTTCGGAAACGCAACAGATTTTGATTTTGAACGATCTGCGCGGCAGAATTCGCGTGCAGGTCGACGGGCAATTGAAAACCGGACGCGACGTGGTCATCGGCGCCTTGCTGGGCGCGGATGAGTTTGGTTTTTCCACGACCGCTCTTGTTACGCTGGGCTGTATCCTGATGCGTAAATGTCACCTCAATACCTGCTCCGTGGGTATCGCGACTCAGGATCCGAAATTGCGCGAGAAATTCAATGGGGATGCGGAGTACGTCGTCAATTTTTTCAAGTTCATCGCACAGGAAGTGCGGGAGATCATGGCGGAAATGGGGGTTCGTAAATTTTCGGATTTGATCGGTCGCGTGGAATGGCTCGAAAGCGAGACGGCGGTTGAACATTGGAAAGCCTACGGCGTCGATGTTTCAAAAATTCTTCACAAACCCAAAGTCGCCGATAGCGTCGCCATTCGCAACGTGACGAAGCAGGATCTGAGCGGCGATCTGGACGGCGCGCTCGACCATCAATTGATTCGCGAATGCGAGAAAGCCATACAGACGAATCCGTCTGAAGTGCGCTTGAACTTGCCGATACGAAACACCAATCGCGCGGTTGGCGCGATGCTGAGTTATGAGATTTCGACGCGCATTGGCGAACAGGGCCTGCCTCCAAACACCATTGAAGTGAATTTCAAGGGATCGGCGGGGCAAAGTTTCGGAGCGTTTCTTGCGCCGGGCGTGACCTTTCATTTGTCGGGCGACGCGAACGATTATGTGGGCAAGGGATTGTCGGGCGGTAAAATCACTATCGCTCCGCCGCCGGAATCGCCCATCGTTCCCGAAGACAATATTCTGATTGGCAACGTGGTGCTTTATGGCGCAGTTGCGGGTTCGGCTTTTTTCCGAGGCGTTGCCGGGGAACGTTTCTGCGTACGCAACAGCGGCGCGCATGCGGTGGTGGAAGGCGTGGGCGATCACGGTTGCGAGTATATGACCGGAGGCGTCGCCGTGATCCTTGGAAAAACGGGGCGGAATTTTGCGGCGGGCATGAGCGGCGGAGCCGCTTATGTTCTGGACCGCGACAAGGACTTTGATATTCATTGCAATCAGGGAATGGTGGACCTGGTCCCTGTCGATGAAGACGAGGATGCGGCCTTGCTGAAATCCCTCATTGAAGATCATCTGCATTACACGGGCAGTAGCGTCGCCCATAAAATCCTTGATGACTGGGAGCGCGTATTGCCTCAATTCGTCAAGGTCTATCCGCGTGATTATCGCCGGGTGGTGGAAGAGAAAAAACGTAATATGAAAAAAGATATGTTGGAAGAGGTGGCTTAATGAAAGTGAAGATACTCAGGACTTCTCGTATGGAGAAGCTCTGTGCGTGGAATGCGCCGGACGCTCCTGACCTTGCTTGTCGTATTATTTTTGAAAGGGGTGACACATGGGCGCGATAAAAGGATTTTTGGAATTTCCCAGAGAAACGCCTCCGCATCGTGATGTTGCGGAGCGCCTGGTCGATCATCTGGAAGTGTACGAGCCATTTCCTGAGGACAAGTTTCGCCAGCAGGGAGCGCGTTGCATGGATTGCGGCGTTCCCTTTTGCCAGAGCGACAGCGGCTGTCCGCTGGGTAATATGATTCCTGACTGGAATGACATGGTGTATCGCGGGCAGTGGGAGGAAGCTGTTAACCTGCTTCTCAAGACGAATAATTTTCCTGAGTTCACGGGCCGTATTTGTCCGGCTCCCTGCGAAGGCGCTTGCGTATTGGGCATCACCGAGCCGCCGGTCACCATTTGCAAAATTGAGCAGAAAATTTCCGACAAAGGTTTCGAGGATGGATACATCCAGGCGCGTCCTCCTGAAAAACGAACGGGCAAGAAAGTGGCTGTGGTCGGCTCCGGTCCGGCGGGTCTGGCTTGCGCGGCTCAACTGAACAGCGTGGGCCACACGGTCACCGTATTGGAAAAGGACGACCGGGTGGGCGGTTTGTTGATGTATGGCATTCCCCATTTCAAACTGGAAAAAGAAATTGTAAAACGTCGCATCCGACTGATGGAAGAAGAAGGCGTTGTCTTCAAAACCGGCGTGCATGTCGGCGTCGATGTGAAGATGAGCGAACTGCGTAAGGACTACGATGCAGTGGTACTGTGCGGCGGCGCGCAAAAGCCGCGCGACTTGCCGGTGGAAGGACGCGATCTGGACGGCGTTCACTTCGCGATGGAATTTTTACCGCAACAGAATAAAAGAAACGAAGGCGACACGATTCCTGAAGACATCGCGATCACAGCGAAGGGCAAGAATGTATTGATTATCGGCGGCGGCGACACCGGTTCGGACTGTTTGGGAACCTCCTTGCGGCAGGGCGCAAAATCTGTGCATCAATTTGAACTGCTCCCACAACCGCCAGAGGAACGCGCTGAAAATAACCCATGGCCGCAATGGCCGCGTATTTTCAGGGTCACCTCTTCGCATGAAGAAGCGCAGGACAATATTACGGATTTTTGCGTGTCGACGAAAAAGTTCATTGGCGAAAACGGCAAATTAAAAAAAATACAGGCGGTGCGCATTCAGTTTGGCGCTCCCGATCCGAAGACGGGTCGCCCGGTCATGGAAGAAGTTCCCGGCTCTGAATTTGAGATGGATGTGGAACTGGTTCTTCTGGCAATGGGCTTTGTGCATCCTGTCCATGAAGGCATGATTCAGGAACTGGATGTCAAACTCGACGGACGCGGCAACGTTGAGGCGGATACGAATAAGATGACCAGCGTCAATGGAGTCTTTGTTGCGGGCGACATGTCGCGCGGACAATCCTTGGTGGTGTGGGCGATTGCAGAAGGCCGTGAGGCGGCGCGGGGAGTGGATTTGTTCCTGATGGGCAAGACGGATTTGCCGCACAGCGAGTTTTTGACCTGACCTCGCGTTAAAAAAAATAAATCCTTTTGAAGTCCGTCGCAATCTTAGAGTTTCCAGCGCCTGTTGTCAGGCGCTATCGATCTACCTGGAAACATATTCCTGATTTATGAAACGACTTTCAAAATTCGCCTCTCTGTTTTTGCTTGCCTGGCTCCTGGGTTACTCCAGTCTCGCGCCGGACATGCACAGCCACGACGACGGCGAACATCATTCGGATTGTTATTCCTGTTTGTGGAACCATTCGTTTCAGAGCATGGATGCCGAATCCCTGAGCCTTCGTAAAATTGAAGTCGTAGTTTCCAAAATTTCCTTTACATCTCACCGTTCGATATCGGCAAAACCCGCGTCAGCTCAGGGTCGCTCGCCGCCACTCCTCTAGTTTTTTTCCTCCATAGTTTTAAAATTTTCTGATCAGATTGAAGCGCGTATGAATTGCGCTTTTGTATCGATTTGCGCGCGCGCCTGTGTGGCGTCTGCCTGCGCATGGTTTTAATACTTCCTACTCATTGGTGATTCCATGTCTGCGCCTGCAATGGTTGCAAATGGTTCCAACATTTCACAGCGTTCGCCCTGGCGTGTCTGGCTTGCCTTGGTCGCTCTCCTTGTACTGCTTGCGGGCGAGGCGATCTGGCACAACCATGTCGAAGCGACCGACGACCCGGACTGCGTCGCCTGCATGTGGTCGCATACGTTCCACGCGGACAACGAGAGCAAGGCGGAGTTGGGTCCGGGTTTCATGACCTTCTACGCGCTCAACGCTGTCTTCCGCCCAGCCGATTTAATCCAACGCTTTTTCATCAGCAGTCGCGCCCCTCCGTTTTTCCTGTAACTCACAAAAGTCATAGACTCGCGCTTGCGGCGCGAAAAATTTATTAACTTTTTAGTTTAATGGGAGAACTGCGCCATGAAACAGTATCTTTTGGCTGTTTGTTGTTTGGGATTGGTTATGAATGGAAACGTTGCGCTTGCTGAAAATAATGGAAACGATATCATCCGCCAACTTGAAGAACGCATCGATCGTTTGGAGAGGCAAGAGAAGAAAGTAAAATCGGCATCTGGAGGGACGACGGTCACGGGGATTTCTCGTTCCTTCAACCCGGCGATCAGCGCCAATGTGTTGCTACGCGGAACCTATAACAGCGAGGGCAATGCGGATTCTTCGAAGGAAGTGAAGACGGGAATGAAGGTGGAGGAAATGGAACTTCGCTTTTCATCCTGGGTCGACACTTACCTGAAAGCGGATATGACTCTGGCCATTGAGGGAACCGAGAGCATTGAGATAGAAGAAACCAAAGCGGAGTTACTGCTGGACAATAACCTTTCGTTAACAGCGGGGAAGTTTTTCACCGCGTTTGGAAAACATAACCTGCTTCACACGCACGCCTTTCCATTCATCGACGCGCCACTGGCCAACGAAGAAATATTTGGCGAGGAGGGATTGAATGAAATCGGTCTGGGCGTGAATTATCTTCTGCCGACTTCATTTTTTTCGGAATTGACCTTTCAGTTTCTTGAAGGCGACAACGCTCAGTTTGCAGCAAAATTTAATGACGACTTTGCCTACCTCGGGCATAGCAAGAATCTGTGGGAGTTGAACGATGAAACCACGATGGAACTGGGAGCTTCTTATGCCTATGGCAAAAACAGCTTCAACTCGATAGATTATGACGAGACCTATCTTGCCGGAGGCGACCTGACCCTGAAGTGGTCTCCCGCAGGGCGTGAAACTTACCGAAGTCTGGTCTGGCAGACTGAGTTGATCACATCGACGCGAGAGCAGGTGAAAACGGGCGTGTACACGCTGGCTCAATATCAATTCGCCAAGCAGTGGTGGATTCAGGGACGCTACGATCATTATGAAGTCAAGGAAGACCTGGCGGAGAATAAGGATCGCTGGAGCGCCTTACTCGCCTTTGCTCCGAGCGAATTTTCCGCTTTGCGTTTGCAGTACAACCTTTTGAACCAGGCGACCGAGGATGAGCATCAGGTTTTTCTCCAATTGAACTACACCTTCGGCTCGCACCCGGCTCACAACTATTAAGAATGAGGAGACTCGATCATGAAACAACTTGCGTTTCTATTCATGCTCCTCATGGGAGCGGCGGGCGCCGGAGAAATTCCGGCTGTCAGCGCAAAAACATTAGAGGTAACGACCACGACGCCAGGTCTGGCGTCTATCGCTCGCTCTATTGGCGGCGATCGGGTGGAGGTGCAGAGTATTCTTAAAGGCTATCAGGACGCGCATTTCTTGAAGGCGAAGCCCAGTTATATGCTTCTGGTGAATCGATCCAATCTTTTGATCTATCAGGGATTTGAACTGGAGGCTTCCTGGTTGCCGTTATTGATTCAGGGCGCGCGTAACCCTCGGGTGTTGCCCGGCGCTTCCGGTATATTGAATGCGTCCCTGAATATTCGACCTTTGGAAACTCCGCTTGGCGAGGTGGATCGTTCGATGGGAGATGTGCATCCACAGGGCAACCCGCATTACTTGCTTGATCCGGTGAACGGTCTCCAGGTTGCAGAGAGTATTAAGAGTAAACTTGCGGAACTGGCCCCGGAACATGCGGAAGATTTTGAAAGCAATCTGAAAAATTTTCAAAGTCGCTTGAAACAAAAGATCGAAGGCTGGAATCTACTGATGGAACCGTATCGGAATCGTCGCGTTGCGACCTATCACAAAACCTTCACTTATTTTTTGAACCGTTTCGGGCTGGAGGTGGTCGGGTCGATTGAGCGAAAGCCCGGCGTGCCGCCTTCGGCAAAACACCTTGCGAGTCTGGCGGACAGCATGAAACGGACTCAGACGAATATCATCATACAGTCCAATTATTATGAAACGCGGTTCGCTGAGAAAGTGGCGTCTCTGACAAGCGCTCGAGTTTTGCCTTTGCCGGTGGACGTTGGCGGTGAAGAGGGTATAGAGGAATATATGGACTTGTTCGATGCGTTGGTGAATAAGCTGGTTCATGCCTTTGAGGAGGATTAGTCGGTGGAATCGTTACAGACAGCGATGTCTTTTTTAGCGGCTCCGGCGCTGGCCTGCATCGCTCTATCGACGACCTTCGCCTGGTTCGGACTGCATGTCCTCAAGCGAGAGATTTTGTTTGTAGATCTTTCACTGGCTCAGTTGGCGGCGCTGGGGGCGACCCTGGCGCTGGCGCTGGGTGCGGAACACGATTCGCTTGGCTCCACCTTAATCTCTCTGGCTCTGGTCGTGTTCGGAAGTTTTTTGTTCGCCTGGCTTCGCATGCACTCTCGCCAGGTGTCTCAAGAGGCTGTGATCGGCGTGATCTATGTCGTGGCGGCGTCGTTGAGCGTATTGCTTGCTGATGGCCTGCCGCATGGAGCCGAACATTTGCACAGTCTGCTGAACGGTTCGGTGCTCTGGATATCCTGGGCTGTGGCGGGACAGATTGCCGTTGTCGCCGGGTTGGTTTTGTCTCTGCATTGGAAATTCAGAGACAGGATCATGAGTCAAACGCAAAAAGGGCAGACCTCTTTGGAAGCGCCGTTGGCATTTTCGTGGTGGGATGTTTTCTTTTTTTCCAGCCTGGGAATCATGGTGGTCCTTGCGACGCCTGTTGCGGGCGTGTTTCTGGTTTTCGCTTTGCTCATCATTCCGGCGGTGTGCGCGACTTTGCTGACGAGCGGGCGGCAATATATGTTAGGAGCTTTGCTGGGGGCGGGCGCTTGCCTGTTTGGACTGGCGATGTCTTATGCGATGGACCTGCCCGCGGGCGGGTCCATCGTATGCGTGCTGGGTTTGTTATTCTTCGCCAGTCTGACTCTGAGTTTGAGTCGTCGCTGATTCAGCGACGACTCATTGCATGAGACGTTGAAAGAATCCCTTGAGCGTTTCCTTGACGGGACTGCCGTCGAGTTCGGCCAGTTCGTGCAATAACTCTTTTTGCCGCTTGTTGAGTTTTTTGGGAGTCTCCACGACCAACTGGATGATCTGATTGCCGCGTCCGTAGCCGCGTACATTGGGAATTCCCGCGCCTTCGATTCTATGAGTTTCTCCCGACTGGGTTCCCGCTGGGATGGAGATGACTTTGGTTTTGTCGTCGAGCGTGGGGACTTCTATTTCGGCGCCAAGCGCGGCCTGGGAAAAAGTGATGTTGAGGCGGCTGTAGATGTCCTGTCCATCGCGATGGAAAAATTCATGCGGTTTGGCGTGAATGAAGACGTAGAGGTCTCCCGGCGGCAGACCCTGCGGCCCTTGTTCGCCCTCGCCGCGCAAACGCAGGCGCGACCCCTCGTCGACGCCAGCCGGAATATTGACGGAAACTTTTTTGGAGACCATGACGCGACCTTCGCCTCGGCATGATTTGCAGGGATCGGAAATGGTCTGACCGTGTCCGTGACAATGCGGGCAGGGCGATGCCATTTGAAAAAATCCCTGGGTGCGCACCACCTGACCGGTGCCGCGACAGGTGTGGCAGACTTTCGGAGAGGTGCCGGGTTTGGCGCCGCTTCCGTTACAAGGTTTGCATTCGGCGTGTTTGTTGATGTCGACGTCTTTTTGACAACCGAAGGCCGCTTCCAGAAAGGTTACGGTGAGGTCGAGGCGAAGATCGTTGCCGGTCTGTTGTCTTCCGCCGCCGAAAAAATCTCCGAACACGTCGCCAAAGGCTGAGAAAATATCGTCGAATCCCTGAAAGCCGCTGAAGCCTTGGCCCTTCAATCCTTCATGGCCGTATTGATCGTAAATCTGTTTTTTCTTGGGGTCTTTCAGGACATCGTAGGCTTCCGAGGCTTCCTTGAACTTATCTTCCGCCTCGTGATCGCCGGGGTTTTTGTCCGGGTGAAATTGCAGGGCCAGTTTTCGATAGGCTTTTTTTAACTCTGATTCACTCGCGTTGCGTGATACTCCGAGCACTTGATAATAATCTCGTTTCGCCATCCCGGCTCCTTATGATTGATTTAGATCGCTAGCGGGTGTTTCCCTGCGTCGTTCGTTAGTCTTTTGCAACGGCGATTTTTACTCGCGCGGCTTTTATCAATTTGTCCTTGAACATGTACCCGGACTCGAGTTCTTCAAGAATGTCGTTATGCTTGTCCGCTTCCTCCGTGGGCTCGGTCAGGAAGGCTTCGTCTGTTTTGGGATTGAATTTTCGTCCCTGTGTGGAAATGACGGTCACCTGATTGTCTTCCAACTCTCGCGTGAACTGACGGACTACCATATCGATTCCGCTTTTCAAGGCGTCAAAATTTTCCTTGTCCGTGGCGGCTCCGTTGGCGCGTTTAAGATTATCGAGAATGGGGACGAGCCGTGAAAACAGGTTGGCTTTGAACTGGTCAAGTCGGGATTCGTTATCTTTCTGAAGACGACTTCTGAATTCGTCGTTCTCCAGATTTTTTTCTTTATAGGCGGCGATGTATTCTTTGAGTTTTTTATCTTTTTCTTCGGCGTCGTGTTTCAGCTTTTCGACAAATGAAGGAAAACGCTCGTCGAGATCGGAAGCCTGAGTCGCCGCTTCTCCATCTGCGTCGTCTTCGAGCAGAGCGCTGCGTCGATCAATGATCGTGATTTTGGGTTTTTCCTGATTTTGTTCTTCTGATGTTTCTTTTTTTTTCATGAGGTCAGTCAATTTCCAAATGGAGAGTGAACCGCGTTAAGTAATACGCCGCCCTACCGAGAAAACTCGGTAGGGCGGCGTGGGTATCAAACGGTCATTACTTTTCTTTGCTTACGTCTTCAAACTCGGCGTCGACAACATCGTCGTCCGTTTTAGCTTGCTCGGAACCTTCGGAGGAGCCGCCTTCCGCGTCGCCCTGGTCTCCGCCCGGTTGCGCCTGGGCGTAGATGGCTTGGGCGAGTTTGTGAGCGACTTCGTTCAGTTTCTCGCTTTGCTCCTTGAGAACGTCCGCTTCGCCTTCGAGGTGCTTTCTAGCTTCTTCGATAGCGGCTTCCGCTTCTTTCACGTCGTCTTCAGGCAGTTTGTCCTTATTGTCCCGAATGGTTTTCTCCGTGCTGTAGATGGTGGAGTCCAGTTGGTTTTTAAGGTCAATTTTTTCGCGACGTAATTTATCCGCTTCGGCGTTCACTTCTGCGTCTTTCACCATATTTTCGATATCCGCATCGGAGAGTCCGGTGGAATCGGTGATGGTGATTTTCTGCTCTTTGTTGGTTCCCTTGTCTTTCGCGGAAACGTTGATGATGCCGTTTGCGTCGATGTCAAAGGTCACTTCGATCTGCGGCATGCCGCGCGGCGCCGGTGGAATTCCGTCTAAAAGGAATTTACCAAGCGAGCGGTTGTCTTTCGCCATTTCTCGTTCGCCTTGAAGGACGTTGATGTCCACGCTGGGTTGATTGTCCGCCGCCGTCGAAAAGGTTTCGCTCTTTCGAGTCGGGATGGTGGTGTTGCGCTCAATCAACTTGGTGGTGATGCCGCCCAGGGTTTCGATGCCCAGAGACAAGGGAGTGACGTCCAGAAGCAGGATGTCTTTCACGTCGCCAGACAGAACGCCCGCTTGAACGGCCGCGCCGAGAGCAACGACTTCGTCCGGGTTCACGCCGCGATGCGGTTCTTTGCCGAATAATTTCTTAACAGTTTCCTGAGCCAGAGGAACGCGAGTGGAACCGCCGACCAGAACAGCTTCGTCGATTTTTTCAGCGGTCAGGCCAGCGTCTTTCATCGCCTGTTTACAGGGCGTGATGGATTTTTCGATCAAATCGGAAATCATTGATTCGAATTTGGCGCGGCTGAGTTTCACGTTGAGATGTTTCGGGCCGCTGGCGTCCGCCGTGATGAAGGGCAGGTTGATATCCGTTTCATTCGTGGTGGACAACTCGATTTTTGCTTTTTCCGCCGCTTCTTTCAAACGTTGCAGAGCCATGTTGTCTTTCGACAGGTCGATGCCCTGGTCTTTTTTGAATTCGTCGGTCAGCCATGCGATGACTTTCTGGTCGAGATTGTCGCCGCCCAGATGCGTGTCGCCGTTGGTGGCTTTAACTTCAACGACATTGTCGCCGACTTCGAGAATGGAGATATCGAAGGTTCCGCCGCCGAAATCGTAAACCGCGATGGTGTGGTCTTTCTTTTTATCGAGACCGTAAGCCAAAGCCGATGCGGTCGGCTCGTTGATGATTCGTTTGACTTCCAGACCGGCAATTTTGCCTGCATCTTTGGTCGCCTGACGTTGCGCGTCGTTGAAATAAGCCGGAACGGTGATAACCGCTTCGGTGACAGATTCGCCCAAATAGGCTTCGGCGGATTTTTTCAGCTTTTGCAGAATCATTGCGGAAATCTCCGGCGGCGAATACTGTTTTCCGCCAACATCGATTTTCACCTCACCTTTACCGCCCTGAACCACTTTGTAGGGAACCATTTTCTGTTCTTCAGACACTTCGGAAAGCGAGCGACCCATGAATCGTTTTACGGAAAAAATGGTGTTTTCAGGATTGGCGATCGCCTGGCGTTTTGCAACTTGCCCGACCAGAATTTCGCCATCCTTGGTGAATGCAACCACGGAAGGGGTGGTGCGGCTACCTTCCTCGTTCAGGATGACTTTGGGTTCATTACCCTCCATCACGGCGACAACCGAATTGGTTGTACCCAAGTCAATGCCTACTATTTTACCCATGAGTTGTTTCCTTTCTTTGCGTCAATTTATAATTATCCGGTAAATTATTGGAATGAATCCTCTTTAATCATTTCCTTAAATAAGATTCAGACTCGGGGCTGTCAAGCTGTCGATAATTTATTTTTCCCTTTCCTTTGTCCTGTGAAGGGGGTATTTTTAATAGTAGATTACGGTATGAAATTGTTCCGTTTTTGATGGATTCTTTGTACTTAAATTGAGGGGTAACAAATGGAAGGTCGAGAGTTCACCCGCGTTCCGATCCATGTTGAAGTTCAACTCGAATGCGAGGCCGGATCGATCAAGTCGACGCAGACTAAAGACTTGAGTATGAAAGGCGTTCTGGTTGAAAGCGATCAGCAATGGCCCTTGCATCAGGAGTGCGATGTTTCTTTGGTTTTGCACGGGGCTGAACCTATTTATGTGAAGTTTCGAGGAAGGGTAGAGCGAATTCTTGATTCGGGCATGGCGATAGAGTTTTTTGAGATGGGTTTGGAAAGCTATGAGCATTTACAGCAATTGTTGCGCTATAACGCTCAAAACAGCGATCAGATTGACAAGGAAATCAACCAACATGTGGGGTTAAAGAAAAAGGATTGACCGACCCGGTTTTCTATTAAAATTCGGTCTTTAGACGATCCCTGGTTTCTATTTCCGATTTCAGCGCTTCATTCCCCCCTTGGAAAGTCTTTTCAGGTATTCTTTGACGCCCGTCAAAGACGCCCCCGCAAAATTCATTGAAGGCGTTCTCTGCTTGCTATAATATTGTTATGTTTCCTTAGAGTTAATATTTTTCCCACATTGTATTCTGAATAAACCATGTCGCTAAAGACTTTTGCGCGCATTCTGATCGTGGCGTTTCTTTTTGCTCCTCAAAGCATTTGGGCAAAATCCCAGGATGAATGGTTGGCGCAGGGAAAGACAGTTTATAAAGCGTATTGTTCTCATTGTCATGGCGTCTCTGGCGCCGGCGATGGCTATAATTCCGAGTTTCTGGATAAAGACCCCGCAGAGTTATCCGATACCGTATTCCTTGCAAAGCGAAGTAACGATCGGCTTTATCGAGCTATCAAGCATGGCGGTCTGGATGTTAAAAAATCTTTCCTCATGCCGTCTTTTGGCAAAACCCTGTCCGATGAGGAAATCTGGTCGCTGGTCATTTGGATTCGCCACAATGCGGCGGACGATTCGCACCCGGTGGAGGCTCCTGCCCATGCAGATTCTAAACGTCCGGTCGGAATTGCAGTCGAACCTGCGGATATCGAATTTTTCCTACGCTGGTTTGAGGCTCAGGGTAAAAAGATGGAATGGCGTCAATTGGGAGAGAAACTTTTCTGGAGTAAAAAAAGTTGCCTCGCTTGTCACAAGATTGGCGAAGAGGGGGGGCAGGTGGGACCGGACCTTTCTCGAGCGTCATTGAATTACCGGCCTGAATGGATGTATGCCTGGATTAAGAATCCACAAAAGTTCCAGCCGCACACCAAGATGCCAAATGTGGGACTGGATGACAAGCAGGCTTGGGCTATTGTGAGTTATCTCAGCAATCTGGATATTGAGGTTGAAGGGATTTCCGATGAATGGAGTTCTTTTCTGAGCCTGGAAGGGGATGCGGAACGAGGCAAAAAACTGTTTTTTGACGCGGAAGGCAAGGCCAATTGCTCGAAATGCCATGCGGTGAAGGGAGTCGGTGGGAGTGTGGGACCGGATTTGAGCTATACCGGGTCCAGTCGAACTCCGCTGTTCCTGCTGGAATCGATTCTCGATCCCAAGGCAGTCATCACGGCAGGCTATTATTCCCTGATGGTGCTGACCAAGGACCGGAAGTTCATCACCGGTATTCGAAAAAATGAGGATGCTTCGGGAATTGAACTGGTAGATAAAGATGGAAACTTGGTCTACATAAGCCGCGATCAGATTAAAAAATTCAAGAAACAGAAAATATCAATGATGCCGGGGAATTTTAAAGATATTTTATCGCCTCAGGAAATTGCCGATTGCCTGGCTTTCCTCAAAACCCTCACAGCAAAAAACGTTACTTTCACTCGCTAGCTTTACTTGAAATTATTTGAGCAACATCGTTCCCCAGGAAGATACCGCCTTGCGGCTTCCCGTTTCTCCCGCCGATCCATTCCAAACGTTGAACGCGATGGGAATGGTTTTCCCCGTTAAGAATTGAATATCGGTATCTAGATCTCCAGTCATCATTTTTCGTTTGACGACGAGGTGGTATCGACCGTACGCGAACCTAGCTTTTGACTCGAGCGCCTGACTGGATTCTGCCTGCTGGCTCCATTGCGACAATCCTTTCGCGTTAAATTCGGTCGCTTTTAAAGGATGGCTTGTCCATTTCCACAGATTGACAGATCGCTCTGCATCGCCGTTGAGAAAATAAGGCCAGGGTCCCTTTTCAGGCAACCGGGAGGGAAACTGGATCGCAATCGCATCGGGAAATTCCTGAGCCATGAATTCTTTTTTCTGTTGTACCGGTTCGTTGACTTGCAGTTCCGGCGGCAGGGGAGGCGGTGGAGATTCCTGAACGCTTCCATAGCTGGCGAGGATGGGGTCGTGGTGCGGGTCGTCCCATTGCAGATAGAATGCGATATCCTCTCCATTGTGCAGGGCTTTCACTGAAACGGATTCAGTGAATGGGTAATAGGCTTTTTCAGAAACCATGATCTGACCTCCCACCGGGAAAAAATAGGATTCCGTTTTCTTCCAGAGTTCGTCTTCAGGATCAAGAGGGACGCTCCCTTTGATGCGTTGGACTTTGAGCGTGAGATTGGTTTCAGGTCGAATGGCGGGGGACAGGGTCTCGACGTAATTGACAATATCCCAGATTTGTTCGTCATTGAAAATGCGATCTGAGAATCGCGGCATGGCGGTTCCCGACAGTCCGGTGCGGATGGTTTTAAAAATATCCGTGCGCGATGATCCGCGGCGAAAGGTCCAGGACTGGCTCAAATTTCTTGGCCATAATGCGTTGGTCTCAAGATCGACGATTTTATAGGTGGAGGCGCCGTCGCCTCGACCTTTGATTCCGTGACAGGCGG
Source organism: Candidatus Nitrohelix vancouverensis (assembly GCA_015698305.1). NCBI lineage: Bacteria > Pseudomonadati > Nitrospinota > Nitrospinia > Nitrospinales > Nitrospinaceae > Candidatus Nitrohelix > Candidatus Nitrohelix vancouverensis. The sequence goes on along the minus strand of CP048620.1, from coordinate 2,759,983 downwards.
AACAGTTTTTGATGAACAAATCCTTGCCTCGCTCGACGCTTGCGAGTGTGAACGGGGCGGGTTGGGGGATGTCTATAATTTCATGCGTCTTGTTCTTTTTAACGAACTTTTCAAATTTGGAGCTCAGAGTCTTTACAAAGAGAACCAGACTTTTTCGATCATTCACGGACAGGTGCGACCATGGCGGCATGGTGGTGTGGTTCATGCCTCGAGTGATGGCATCGAACAAATCTTCATCCGTGGGGATTTTGCCAAAAGCGGTGCTCCTCAGCTTGATATGGCCTTTGGTGAGTTTTTGAGGCTTGGGGCTGGATACGTCGGCAGAAATGCCATCGCCGTCGCCTTCAGAGCCATGACAGAAAACGCAGTGTTTGGCGTAAAGCGCCTTGCCTTGTTCAAGGGAAACTTCTTGAGGGGCGGACGGTGTATCGAGTCGATCCATCACCCTGTTGCGAATGAAATGAATGACGTTCCATATTTCTTCTTCAGACAGCTGGTTCTCCCAGGCGGGCATGACGGAAGACCAGGGCTTGAATTTTTCAGGGAGACCCATCCCGCCTTTTGCGATCCTCCAGAACAAATAGGAATCTGGCTGTGTTATGGGGGAGTTTTCATGGATGAAACTCACCGGAGGCGGAAAAAAACGGTCGGCAAAAACCCCCTGCCCATCGAGTAAATCGCCGTGGCATAACAGGCAATGCTGGAAATAAACGGTCGCCCCTTTTTCCAGGTTTTCAGGGTCTGCAGGCAGAGGGTTGACAGTTTTGTTCAGTGGGATGGTTTTTCCATTGAACTGGATCGATTCCGGCATGTCCTTGGAGGAAGGGAGTTCGCTTGCGCATACAACGCTCTGCGCAAGCAAACATGCCGTAACCGAGAATAAAAAAATACTAGCAATGCGCTGTATCATAAGACCGATCAATCATTTTCCTGTTAGATGTTTATCCGCTTCCATGGCTTTAGCGGTGCCTGGCAGGATTGCGTCTTTCTTGATTCTTCCGGAAATGATCGTTTCATAATGCGGGCGAATGACTTCGTTGCCGTCAAATTCAAAGTTGATATTCTGCACTGAATTTTCCGTAACTTTGATTGTCTGATAGCGTTTCTTCATCAGATAATGCCAGGCCACCACGCTGTATTCGCCCGGTGGGATGTCGCTGATCTTGAAGGTTCCATCCGTTCCGGTGATTTTGTAGTAGGGGTTTTGTACTCTGTATCCCCATGTTTGCATGAATTCATGCATGCCGCAGATCATTTGAAATATCTTGTAATCTTTCTGGAAGGTTACTTTGCCGTCTGAAATTTCCTCTGGAGGAATCGGCAGGTTTTGAATGATTTTGCCGCGCTCCTTTTGATACACCTGACTGTTGTGCATCACGGCGTCCTGATTATCTACCTTGAAGACTTCGTTCTGACGGACGGCGTTCACGTCGGGCGTGAATTTACAATTTTCTGAGAGAATGGAAATGGGCTCTTTATTGAATGGTTTGCCTGCGTCGACCTTTTCCAATGCCACGACCACGTCTTTGAGGCCGCCGTTGGAGTCCCGGATGAAATCATACAACACCCGGTTCATTTCCTGGTCGGTATCGACTTCCGCGCACATATCGATGTTGGGAAACAGAACCAGATGATAAACGCGCGGGCCGGGAATAGAACCGATAAGTTCGACTTTTCCTTCAATGGTCCCGCCATTGGAGACCTCTATTTCCTGATAAGCTCCCGCCATTGCAGGCGTCAGCAGAGCGATAAGGGTAGCGATGAATAAACATTTGAATTTTACTTGGATCATTACTTTAAGCTCCATCCAGAAGTTCTACACAAGGTTGAAACTAGCCTCTCAATCGTGCTCTGATTCTTGAGGCGTTAAATGAGAAAAATCGAAATCAATCGTTTGAGATGCATCTGAAACCGTAATTTTTTTGGATATATTTCCAAGAGTCTCATGCCAGGCTGTAATTGTATACTTTCCCGACGGGAGGTTGGGAATTTTATAAGCGCCCTTATCTTCCGTTACTGCGTGAAACCCATTAGGAGCCACAACGACCCAGGCCGACATCCAAGCATGTAAATCGCATTCTACCTTAATGATCTCGGGTTCTTCAAGCTCATGAATGTATTCATTCTGTTGCGGGGTGAGCATGATATTGATCGGATCGTTGTCGAAAGAATAAGTGTGGATGTTGTGATTGATGGGGTCTTCGGAAGTGATTTTCAATTCTGAATCTTTGTTGATAACAACTACATGCGGTTCATAGCGGCAGTCTTTTTGATTGATGGTGACGGGGGCGCTTTTGCCCTTCAGCTTGTCGCCTTCAATCGTGACAACGACATTTTTGAGACCTTTGCCATCCAAAATCAGGCTGTCGTTCGGGACATGTTCTCCGCAGGCTTTCTTATATTTTCCGGTCGAAAAAGGTTTTGGAGTCTGTAGCTTTCCTGAGTAAATCGCCGTGCCTTGCAGGCTACCGGCCAGCGTAGAAACTGGAAAACAGAGAAGAGTGAGTCCGATTGTCAGAAATTGGCGCATGTTCAAAGGCTTCCCTAAATGAAAAAAATTAAACCATTTTCACAGGTTTGTCGTCATGTTTAAACTCAAAATAGCATACTTGAAATTAATTAAAAAGGCCTGAAAATATTTTAGAAGTGGACTTGTTTTTTTCTCAAAAAAAAATAAAAAAGTAGCTTGGAATTTATGATACTCTTGTCATATGACCTATTTTATAAGGTTTTATTCCATGAAATCAAAAATCAGTCGTATTTTTGCAATCGCAGTTCTTGGCTGTCTCTTTGCCTTTTCAGGCTCTGGTTTGGCGTTGGCAAAGTCTCCCGTTCCGGGGGATTCAGCGCCCAATTTTTCTCTGACCTCTGTTGATGGGAAGGCGGTTTCATTGTCTCAGTTTCAGGGGAAGGTTGTTTTAGTGGGCATGTTTCATATTTGCGTGCCCTGTCTGAAACAGGCGATGGAATTCAATAAGGTCCGCTCCGCATTGCCGGGCGATGAGCTTGTCATTCTGGGGATCAATACAAGCGGAGATTCGAAACCCGCTGTGTTGGATTATCTGAAAGGTTTTCCGGAAACGCCAAAATTCCCTTATCTGCTCGATCCTGAACAGTCGGTGCATCATGCATATATTCAGGTCGACATGCCGACGGTATTGATCATTGGGCGGGATGGTAAGCTTCAGGCGAGAAGCTCGTGGGTAGGAGCCGATCAACTGATAGCCTACCTGAAAAAGAATATGTAGGTTTTTAAGCGGTATCCCTCACTACTCGCGAAGCGCGTCGTCCTTCTGGCTTGTTCGCGACCTGCGCTTCGCGATCAACCTATCCATGGAGAACAATGAACAGGTTTGGTTACAGTCTCATTCTCCTTGTCCCCGCGCTGTACCTTGTTTTCGCTGTTGAATTTTCCGGCGCTCAGTCTGTTGAGGTCATGGTCAAGAATCCCAAAACCATGTCCTCGTCCTCCGGGAGAACGGAAGTCCCTTATATGGTGCAACTGAATTCGTACCGCAACCGGAAGAACGCCGAAAAGTTCATCACCACCATCAAGAATAAAGGTTACACTCCTTCTCTGGTCGTGACCGGAGTGAACAAGCCCTGGTTCCGGGTGCGTTTGGGGCCTTACCCTACACGCGAGGAAGCGGTGCGTATTTCGAAGGAACTCAAGCTCCAATTTGGCGTGTCTCCAATGGTATTCCGCGCCAAGGAAGAAACGCTAAGGGTGGAAAAAGTTTCTCCAGCCCCGCCCGCTGAACCTGAACCGAGTGTTGAGGAAGTTGTAGGCGAAACGCTTGCTGATGAAGAATCTGCGATTGTTGAAGGCGACGGACTTGAAAACGTATTTTCGCAGTTCCTGTTTTGGGTGAAGGCCTGGCAGTCAAATGATGCGGCATCTTATTTGTCATTTTATTCCAAGTCGTATCAGGGGGATGAAGGGAGCAGGGCGCGATGGATGAAGGAAAGAAAAAAGGCTCTCTCAAAAGGCAAGAATATTGTCATCGAAGTCAGCGATGTTCATCTCGAGGCAATTGGAAATCGTATTCAAATGACCTTCATACAAAATTATCGTTCCAATGCTTTTGCGGATAAAGGAAAGAAGACTCTGGAATGGGTTAGGGAAGATGATGCCTGGAAAATCATTGGAGAATTGTGGACGCCACTTTCTTGACCGAATCGAACTGCCAGCGTCGCTTTTTCATTCTATTTTATTTTTGCTGTCACACTTCAGGCGTTCACGCTTCGTCTATCCCTCGTTTTGCCTGATTTTTTTATCATTCTTTCCCTCCCTCTCTTTGGCTCTGGATGCTTCTCTGGAAGGCCGCTTCAAGTTGGGAACCCAGGCGTTTTTCTCTTCCCCCGCATATCATAAAGATTTTGATTACGAGGCGCAGTTGCGTCTGGGAATCATTGGCAAGGCCTGGAGCGGCGAATCCGGCCGTGTCGATTATGTCTTGTCGGCAGATGCGACGCAGGCGGACGGCCCCGCGGTTCAGTCGAATATTCGCAAGGAAACGGATATCGATTTCTTTCGCGCCTGGTTGCGATGGGATGGCGGGCGCTACAAGATTCGCGGAGGCCGACAGAAAATTCTTTTCGGACCGGGACGGATCTTTCGCCCGCTCGGTTTTTTTGACACGCGCGACGTGACCGGGGTGGTCCCAGAAACGCGCGGCGTGGACGGCTTGCGTTCCACTTATTTTTTTGAAAACGATTCCTTCGCGCAGGGCTGGCTGGTTCCCGGAAAAATCAATGACCGCGTGATCGCCGGTTTGCGCTGGGAGGGTTTGTGGCAAGGCCTGGAGTTGGGGGCGGTGGCGCAGTATCATCCTGAAACCGATTTGACCGGCTTGCCGCAGTTTGCGACTGAGATGGTTCAACTGGGTTATCACTTCAAAGGCGAGTATGAGATTGGCTACTGGTCTGAAGGGCGTGTTGATATTGAGCAAACCCAACCGGGCCAACCTGCGCGTTTCGACGGCGTGGCGGGAGTGGATTACACTTTCAATGTGGGCGAGGGCTTGCATGTGCTAGCCGAATATTTTCTCAGCGCTGAAGAGAAGGGCTTCCCGGATGAGCGGACGGATCGAACGGTTCAGCAGATTGGCGTTTCGCTGGATCAACCGATTGGCATCGACAAGACCTGGCAGATATTTTTTATTTACGATATGACAGACGCTACGTTTCAGGCGGTTCCTCAGTTGGAGATTTCACTCGTGGAAGACCTCTATCTGTACCTGCATGGGCGCTGGGGTGGTAAAGCGGAGGCGGGTCCCAAGAAGGGTCGGCTGTTTCGTAAGACCGGTCTCTTCAATGGAACGGAATCATTAATAGGACTGGCTCTGGTGGGGTATTTCTGAGATGAATAAATATGAATGAACCATTGATCCAAATTGAAAACGCCGTCAAGACCTACCATATCGGCGAGCAGGAATTCACCGCTCTGCACGGCGTCTCTCTAGCCATCGAAACGGGGGCGTTCATGTCTGTCGTTGGGCCTTCCGGTTCGGGCAAAACCACCTTGTTGAATTTGATAGGCGGCTTGGATGTTCCCTCCAGCGGGAATATTATTTTTCGTGGCAAGAACCTGGAATCCATGTCGCGCAAGGAGATGGCGATGTACCGGCGCGATCATGTCGGATTTATTTTTCAATCCTACAATCTGCTACCGGTCTATTCCGTTTACGAAAACGTGCTATTCCCTTTTCTTGTCATGGGCAAAAAAGAAAACGAGGTGCGCGACCAGGTCATGGACATGGTGCAACGGGTCGGCCTTGAAGCGATGGCTCAGAAACGTCCCGGCCAGTTGTCCGGGGGGCAATGCCAGCGCGTCGCCATTGCCAGAGCTTTGGTCAAACGCCCGAGTCTGGCGTTGGCGGATGAACCCACCGCCAATCTGGATGCGGAGAACTCGCGCCAAATTCTTGAGTTGATGGAATCTTTGAATCAGAATCTGGACACGGCCTTTGTGTTTTCCACTCACGATCCGAAAGTGGCGGAATACGTTCGTCGCGAAGTGAGGCTGGAGGATGGCTCGGTCGTGGAGGATAAAAAAATCCTGCGGAGCGGGACATGATTTTCAAGTTGGCGTGGATGCAATTCTGCCGCCAGGGCGTTCGCGCCTGGCTCAGCGTCTGCGTGACGGGACTGACGCTCATTGCCTTGATCTTTCTGACATCCCTGCTCAATGGGTTTCAGAAACAGGCGACGAAGAATCTGACGATCACCGATGTGGGCGGCGGTCATTATCGTCAGGCTTCGTTTGATATTCTATCGCCGACGGACTGGGAGGATCGAACGTTCAAGGTTCCTTCAAAACTGGAAGGCCTGGCAGACAAGGCCGAAGTTCTCGTATTGCAGGGACAATTGTTTCCGAACCGGCGCTTGTACCCGGTGCAGTTGCGCGGCATCGCCATGGAGCAGACTCTGCTGGACCTTCCGTTGGACGCCTTGAAATACGCCAAACCGCAGATCGAAGATGTTGTTCCTGTAATCATTGGCGCGCGCATGTCCGATAAAACTAAATTGGCTAAAGGCGATTCCGCCGTCTTGCGTTGGCGCGACCGCTTTGGAACGGTGGACGCCCGCGACGCGGTGATCCTGGAGGTTGTGGATTTGTTGAATCCGCGCGTCGACGAAGGCGTTGTCTGGTTGCGCCTGGACCACTTGCGTTCTATGACACAGCGAAGGGATGAAGTCAGTTGGGTCGCCGTCGCTGACAGCGTTGGCGATGTTGAGGGGGTGGACTTTGTGTCCCCTGAAGGTCTGATGTCGGATTTGATCAATCTCATCCAGCAGGACAGAAGGAATTCGCGGGTGCTATGGCTGATCCTGTTATTTCTGGTCGGCGTCAGCGTGTTCAATTCACAAATCCTGAACGTGTTCAAGCGGCAGGTTGAAATCGGAACGATGATGGCCTTTGGAATGGAGGCTCCAATCATTGTCGCTTTGTTCACGATGGAGGGCGTGTTTTCTGGGCTGGGCGCCTTTGTTTTCGCCTTGTGCATTGGCGTTCCTTTTTTCGCCTGGTTTCAGAGCGTGGGGCTGGATGTGTCGCATTTGAGCGCGTCCACCATGCCGGTGCAGGAGCGCGTTTATCTGGACATTCATTTTGACGAAACGGTGTTGACGGGTTTCATTTTACTCTTGGTGATCGTGTTCGCCGCCTGGAAACCCGTTCAGCGGATCGCATCGATGAGTCCAACGCAAGCTCTGCGCGGGAAGGGGGTTTAATGTTTCGCTGGATTGCGCTTGGAATTTTGCGCGATAAAACCCGCTCGCTGTTTCCATTTCTCATCGTCACCGTTGGCGTGTCTTTGACGGTTTTCATGATCGGATTCATGGACGGCATCATGGGAGGGATGGTGCATTCGACGGCCTACCTAGATACCGGACATCTGCGTCTGGTCAATCAGGCCTATTACGACGAAGAGCATCTTCACCCGATCGATCTCGCCTTGGCGGGCGAGGAGGATACGCGACGCTGGTTGAAAGAGCGCAGTCCCAAAGAAATTGAATGGAGTCCGCGTATTCGCTGGGGCGCCTTGCTGGACATCCCGAATGCGAAGGGCGAAACAAAAAGTCAGACGCCGATCACGGGAATGGCGCTGGAGTTGCTCAACCCGGAATCTCTGGAGGCGCAACGCCTTGGCCTGACAGATTCCCTCACCGCAGGGCGATTGCCCTCTCAACCGATGGAGATGTTGTTGGGTTATCAGTTGGCGCGTTCCTTGTCCGTTAAAATTGGCGACAAGGCGACTTTGATCGGGCAAACCTTCGACGGCGGAATGGCGGCTGAGAATTTTAAAATTGTCGGCTTCGTTAAATTTGGGATTTCAGCGCTCGACAGAAAAATGGCTCTCATTGATCTGAGGGATGCTCAATTGACTTTTGATATGGACGGGATGGCGACCGACTGGCTTGGTTTTGTTCCCAAACAAAACAGCTTGGGTGAGTTGAGTGAATTGAAGCGCGTTCTTGCGGAGCAGGCGGTCGACTGGGCAAAGCCCGAATCCTGGGCTTCCGGCGATTCCCCCCTGTTTCTTTCCGCACTGGACCAACGCGGTCTGGGCGAGATTTACAATAAGTTCAAGGTCGTTCGCGGGGTGATTATCGGCGTGTTTGTTTTTCTCATGGTATTGGTGTTGTGGAACGCGGGCATCATCAATATTATCCATCGTTACGGAGAGATGGGACTGCGTCTGGCGCTCGGCGAGTCTCACGCCGGTTTGATCGCTACGCTCCTTGCAGAAGCATTGGTGATTGGCGTTCTGGGCGCTGCCGCTGGAGGGGTCATCGGAGCGGGATTCACCTATTATATGCAAGAGGTCGGCATCGATATGGGCGACAATATGGCGCAAACCGGTTTGATGATCAGCGACGTGGTGCGCGCCCGCTTGAGTTCGGAAGGCGTGATCTTCGGGATGATACCGGGAGTTCTGGCGGGCGTTGCGGGAGCGTGGATCGCGTCTCTTGTCATTTATAAACGTTCCGAAGCGAACCTGTTTCGCGAACTGGAGTTTGGATGAAAATGAAATTTGGTTTCTCATTAGTGTTGTGGATATTTTTTCTGGCGCCGGGACTGCCGCATTCTTTGGCCTGGGGTTTTCCCGCGGATATCGACGCCAACCGTCTCTTGCAACGGGTGGACGATAATATATGGGCGACCACAAAATTCATTCATGGTCGCCTGATCGTGGATAACGGTCGCAAGGTTCGCACGCTGGAGGTGGACAACTGGATGGAGGGGGTGGAGCGTTCCTACAGCAATTACACGGCGCCCGCGCGCGAGAAGGGCACAAAAATGTTGAAGGTCGGCGACAAGTTGTGGATGTACACGCCGCGCGCGGATCGAAAAATTCTCATCGCGGGGCATATGCTACGACAGTCCATGATGGGGAGCGATCTCTCCTATGAAGATATGATGGAGGATAAAAAGCTCAGCCATTCCTACGACGCCGTGCTGGAGAAGATGGAAGTACGGGACGGTGTCGACTGCGCGGTTTTATTGCTGACCTCAAGAGAAGAAGGAACCACTTACCACACCCGCAGACTGTGGGTGGATCCGGGCAAAGGCATCGTCATTTTGCAATACCTGTACGCCAAAAGCGGCAAGCTGTTGAAGCAGGTGGAATTTAAAGATTATTTTTTAACGGGGACGCGGCAGTTCCCACGCAAGATGATTTTTAAAGACCTTCTCAAGGAAAATACCGAAACCACTTATGTTTTTGACGAAGTAGAGTTTGATATCGAAATCCCAGAGAGTTATTTTTCGCAAAGTATTTTGAAACGTTGAGGCCTCACTCAATACAGCCACGAACGCCCGCTTCGATGATTTGCTTGTCGAGATTCTTACCGATAAAAACCATGTGGTTGAGCCGTTCCTCGTCTTCCCAGGGCCTTCCCTCCAGTTCATCAAAGGCCATGTAGACACTTTGGAAAATGACCCGCTTGTCCTGACCCTCGACGTTGAGAATTCCCTTGGCGCGAATGATTTGCAATCCATCATTGATCAAGGCCAGTTGGAGCCATTCATTGAGTTTTGAGGGTTTGAGGAAACCGGTTAGCTGAAGGGATACTGAATTGATGTCTGCGTCGTGACTGTGCGAATGCGCTTCCTCGCCGTGCTGATGGGGAATGCTCGATGACTCGTTCCAGCGGTCGTCTGATTTGAGACGGAATCCGCCGATATTCAGAATGAAGTCGATGTCTGCGACGGCGTCCCGGGTTTCATGATAAACGGCGTCGGGGTTGATCTCCTGCAACAGTTTTCGAGCGCTCTGAATGGTCTCTGCATCGGTCAGGTCAATCTTGTTCAACAGAATGCGATGAGCGAAGGCGACCTGTTCCCCGGCAACTTCGAACTCTTCCAGCTGATGGGCGATGTTTGGAGAATCGATCATGGCGACGATGCCGTCCAGTTGCAAGGCATGGTCCAGTTCGTCCTCGATCAGGAAGGCCTGTACGATAGGCCCGGCGGAGGCCAGCCCGGAGCTTTCGATAATAATATGATCGAAGCTCTTGCCCGAGCCGATGAGATTGTTCAGAGTCTTCAGGAAATCTCCCTTGACCGAGCAACAGATGCAACCGTTGCTCATTTCAAAAATATCCTCTTCTTCGCCGATGACTAGATTGCGGTCGATGTTCACGTCGCCGAATTCGTTTTCGATAACCGCGATGCGTTTGCCGTGATTCTCTTTGAGGATGCGATTGAGGAGCGTGGTTTTTCCCGCGCCGAGAAAACCTGTGAGCAGGGTGACGGGTATTTCTTTTTTACCTGAATTCATGGTGTTGAGCGATGAGGCGCAGTTGGAAGATTAGAAAAAATTTTGACCCAGTCCCACTTTGTTGGAAGACTTCTCATAAATAGAAATCGCATTTTGAAGCATGCCTTGTAAATTGGAAATGCGGGTGGCGTCGGAGGGATGCGTGGATAGAAATTCCGGCGGTTGCTCCGACTTTGAAGCGTTGAAACGACCCCAGAAATTGACCGCTTCTCTTGGGTCGTAACCCGCCTGCGCCATGTAGATGAGGCCGATTTCATCGGCTTCCGATTCGTTCATTCGGCTGAAGGGCAACTGAATGCCAACGTTGACGCCAAGACCGAGAGCCGCCATGATCATGGGTTGATTTGGATTGCTTTGAAGATTGATAGCGGCGGCCGTCATCGCCCCTTGCAGGAGCATTTGCTGAGACATTCGTTGCGCGCCGTGGCGGGCGATAGCATGGCCGATTTCATGGCCGAGTATGGTTGCCAGCCCCGCTTCATTTTTAGCGACGGATAGAATGCCGGTGTACACGGCGACTTTTCCGCCGGGCAGGGCAAAGGCATTCTGCTGATCCGACTCGATCAGTTTGAATTCCCATTCCAGGTCTGGCATGTCGCTGGCGTCGGCGATGCGATGTCCCACCCGGTTAACGATTTCTTTCAATCTCGCGTCGTTCGATTCTTTTTCCTGAGTCAGAATTTGATCAAAGGCCTGAACGCCGAGAGCGACTTCTTGCTCGAAAGGTACGAGTATCAGCGCCGAGCGTTCACTCACTGGCGTGGTGACGCAGGCGTTCAGGAACAAAAAAGAGAATAGAATTGAAGCGATTATTTTAGTCATGACTTGAGCCGGGTTTCATTTAGTCGTTGCCATCGTATGAAAGCGATTATAACCTTTAGTTAGTTTAATATAGCATAATTCACAGATCATTAAATCGGGATCATTGGCTTGTTTTCTTTACGCATCATGGATCATCTGAAATCGCTTTCCCTTCAGGCGGTGGGGATTTTCGTCGCAGGCGTTGTGCTCTCAGTGTTTGCCTTCGATTACTCCTGGAAGCAAAAACAGAGCGCCTGGGTGGAGCAATTGCGTCAGGAAGCGCTGGAGGACACTCTCATTCTGGTCGGTAAGCTGGAGGTCGCGGAGAGGGAAATGCTGGGAATTCTCTCAATGTTTCGATCCACCGGCAGGGTGGAGGAGGGAGCGTTTCAGACCTATGTATTTCCATTGTTAAATCGCAACGATTTCATCGACGGCTTCCAATGGGCGCCGATGGTTCAACACGATCAGCTCGACGAATTTATACAGAAGATGAAGTCTGAGGGCCGACCGCGTTTTCGGATTCTGCAAAAAGGCAATCGCGCCGTGCCCAATGCAGAACTCAATGACGAGGAATACTTTCCCCTGCTATTCACGCTGGATAAACGGAGCGGTCAGGATGAGATAGGATTCAATCTGTCCTCCGACCCGCAAGCTCAACAGGCGATTTATGACGCCCGCGATTCTGGGTTCCTGTCCTCAATGGAAACGATGGAAGCGGATGAATCCGGGGATAAAAAAATCAGAATTCATGTGTACGCTCCTTTCTACGATCATTACCCGATCCCTGAGTTTCTTGCTGAACGTCGCGCCAATTTTCTGGGCGTGATTCACGGCATCTACCATGTTGAGAAAATGGTCCGGGACATGGTGGCTCCCTATATGCATAAGGGGATGAATCTGGTTGTCTACAAAGGTTTCGATCAGGACCGGAAACTCTTCGGCCGGCTTTGGGAGAATCCGAAAACTGAATTTCAAACTCCGGTGAATTTTGCAAACAGCCGTTGGTTGCTGGTATGGCAGGCGGATTACAATTTTCTGGGAGGCCCCGATTTGTCGGTGCCGTTTTGGCTTGGCGGTAGTTTGTTCGGCGGCGCTTTTTTACTTGCAGTTATTTTTCAGATGCTGGCGTCGCGAACGCGTCACGTTGAAAATCTTGTGAATATTCGCACCGGAGAATTGACCGAGGCCAACCTGCACCTCACCGAAGAAGTTTCGGCGCGCGAGAAGGCGGAGATGGATTTGTTAGCGGCGAAAGACGAGGCGGAGGTTGCCAATCGCGCCAAATCGGTTTTTCTTGCAAATATGAGTCATGAGATTCGAACGCCCATGAACGCTATTCTCGGGTATTCGCAGATCATGATCCGGCGTAGGGATTTGCCGACATGGATGAAAAAAAATATTTCGAATATTCTCAGTAGCGGTAATCACCTTCTGCAGATCATCAACGATATTCTCGACATCTCTAAAATCGAAGCGGGAAAGATGGAGGTCCATAAGGTGGATTTCGATTTAAACCGTCTTCTGCAGGAAATCGACTGGATGATTTCTCCCAAGGCGCGTGAGAAACAGTTGAGCCTCTCTGTTTCCAGCCCTGGGGAAGGGAACCGCATCGTATTTGGAGATGAATTGAAACTCAGGCAGACCTTGATCAATTTGCTTGATAATGCCGTCAAGTTCACCGATCAGGGCTGGGTGTCCCTGTCGGTGACTGAGCGGGCGGAGGGTTGGTATCATTTTAAAATTGAAGATACCGGGCGGGGAATGACGGCGGATTTCGCGGAGAGACTGTATCGCCCCTTTCAACAGGAGACGGAACGTTTGAAGCGTGGCGGGACGGGTCTGGGCCTGGCGATTTCAAAAAAACAGGTTGAGTTGATGGGAGGAGACCTCAAATGCGATTCGACCCAGGAGGAGGGGTCTCGTTTTGCTTTTACATTACAATTGCCACCGGGCTCCGAGGAGGGGTTGATTTCAAGCGATGCGAGCGAGGGCAATTTGCGGAAACAGAATGGCGACACGATTCATGCGCTTATTGTAGACGACGATCCCATGAGTCGGGAAATTCTTGAAAGTATCTTGAACGGCGCGGGAGTGGCGACGCGCACGGCGGCTGACGGTATGGAGGCCTTGGCCATGATCGATTCGGCGATTCCCGACCTGGTTTTCATGGACATGCGAATGCCCGCCATGAATGGAGCGGATACGATCCGGGCGATTCGTATGAAGTATTCCGGAATGAAAAATATCATTGGAATTTCAGCTTCGGCGCTGGATGACGAACGCCTTCATTATTTGAGTCAGGGGTGCCGGGAATTCATTCCCAAACCTTTTGGCGTCGATGATGTGTTGAGTTGCGTGTCGCGTATCATGCGTGTGACGACGCCTCCCAAACCCAGGGATGCTCTTGCGGACAAGGTTGAGGCGCCCGCGCTGAGCATTTCCGACTCATGGAGAAAGCGAATCGTTAATGCCGCTGGCATGCATAATATGACGGAGTTGAAACAGTGTTGTAATGAACTGGCTTCGCAGGGCGCTAATGGAAAAGCCTTGAGCGCGGCCCTGGAACTTTTAGTGTCGAATTACGATACCAAGGGGATATTAAAACTTTTACAAACGATTCCGGAATCGAATGAGCGATAAACCTGCAAGCGGTATGAAAATTCTGGCGGTTGACGATTCTCCCGCGAATATAGACGTGCTGTGCCAGACCCTTGAAAACGATGGTCACGAATTCTTCTTTGCGACCAACGGAGAAGAGGCGGTGGAACTGGCTCCGAAAATCCGGCCGGATTTGATTTTAATGGACGTCATGATGCCGGGAATCAGCGGATTTGATGCGGCTAAAACCATTCATGAACTGCCGGCGACGGAAGACATCCCGATCATTTTCCTGACCGCTAAACACGAACGGGAAGACATTCTCAAAGGTTTCGAGTCCGGCGGCGTGGACTTTGTGGCGAAACCTTTTTGTCATGAAGAAGTGTCTGCGCGGGTGTCCTCTCATTTGCAATTGCGTCGTTTGCGACAATCTCTTGAAGAGAGCAATCAGGAGTTGGAAGCTCTCAACGCGACCAAGGACCGTTTGCTGGGCATGGCGGCGCATGATTTAAGGAATCCCCTATCGGCGATTCGCGGTTTCGCAAAATTTATGAAGGAGAAAGGCGATGCGCTTGACGCCGATTCACGCAGGGATTTTCTGGAAACCGTGTTCAGAACCAGCGATGATCTGGTCATGCTGTTGAACGACTTGCTGGATGTGTCGACGATTGCGCAGGGGAGGGTAGAGCTAAATCTGCAAGGCGCTTCCCTGCATGCGCTGATAGAAGAGAAGATCAAGTTGTATTCGATTCTGGCGCGCGAGAAACAAGTGAAAATTCGATCCAGTCTGTCCCCGTTTGAGGAATTTTATTTTTGCAGAAATCGCATTGCTCAGGTTCTGGATAATTTGTTGAGCAACGCCGTGAAGTATTCCCCTCCCGGCGGAGAAATATTTTCTTCTCTGGATTCTCTGAACGGTTTCGCCCGGTTTACCGTAAGAGATCAGGGGGAAGGCATCCCTAAAGAGGAACGTGGAAAGTTGTTTCAACCATTTGGAAAACTCAAGAATCGACCCACTGGCGGCGAAACAAGTTCGGGATTGGGCCTGGCCATTGCCCGGAGTTTGATCGAAGCGCACGGCGGGCGTATTTGGCTGGAAAGCGAGGAAGGAAGCGGAGCGGTTTTTGTTTTTGAGATTCCCTTGAACAAATCGGGGCAAAAACAAGCGGACCCGCCGACAAGTTCTGCCGACGGGTCCCAGGAGGAAGTCATTCAAGCCGATGAATGAGCTTCAGGAGTTCTTTATCTATTTGAAAGTTGATTCCAGATGTTCGAAAGTTCTTTCTTGATTTCGAAGTGCATTTCATCCGATCAACATTGCCGGGGCCGGATGGACCCGCCGGCTGTTTCTACCGACGGGTCCCGGAGGAAGTCATTCAAGCAAGTGAATGAGCTTCAGGATTCCGTTTTATATAATTAAATTGATTTCAGAATGTCCTGAAAATTCCACTGAATTTCGAAATACATTTCCTCAGATCAATCTTGTTGGATCCGGATGGACCCGCCGGCTGTTTCTACCGACGGGTCCCAGGAGGAAGTCATTCATGCCGATGAATGAGCTTCATGAGTTCCTTTGACATTGAAATGTCAGACCCGCCGACAAACTTCGTCGACGGGCCCAGGGGATTCATTTCACCCAGCTTTCCCGGATGTATTTCACAACGTCCCAGATTTCACCGTCGTTCAGCTTCTGAGGCGTCATCGGGGTTCCTTTGGAACCGTTTTTGATGATCCAGTACATTTGCCCCGCAGATACATTCTTCATGGTGTCGGCGCAGGTGAAGTCTCTTGGTTTGGGTTTCAGGCCCGACCCCAGTTTGCCCATGCCGTCGCCCTTCTGGCCGTGGCACATGGCGCAGGCCATCGGTTTCGACGTTTTTTGATAGAGCTTCTCTCCATTCGAGGCATTGGCGCTTGATGTTTTATCCATGTTGGTGAAATTACCCGGAGCAGATGGGGTCTTGCGCGGTTGTGGGCATTCGCTCTTGGCCCAGGCGGCGCTCGAGGCCGCCGTTAAGAATGCCAGAGCCAGGCTGATTGTCAGTATGCGTTTCATGGTCGTTCTCCTTTTTATGAATGGCTGGTGACCAGATTATTTTTTAGCTAATTCAAAATTGGCCTGGGCGCTCGCATCTGCGCTGACCGTTACTTCCTGAATCGTCTCGCCTGCATAGGGATGCCAAGCCACGACTTTGTATTTGCCCGCTGGAATATTGTCGATTTTGTAAGAACCATCCTCTCCGGTGACGACAAAATACGGGTTCCATACGACGCGCGCGTCGGCTTCCATGTAGTTATGCTGGTCGCATTGCAGAAAGAAATGGTCGTCTTTCGCCTGTTTCATGCGTTTGAAAGATTTCGTGACGTCTGCAACGTCTCCCTTGGACGGAAGCGGTTTGTTGAACAAAGTCTTGCGATTGGCGCCGTTGACGGAATAGCCGTGCGGATTGTGCAGGATATTCTCATCATGGTTTTCGATTTGAACGAGACCTTCTTTCAGCCCTTTCGGCGTTTTGCGTACAACGCTGACTTTTGGAAAAATGTCGCAATCTCGAAAATCGAAATGAGTCGGTTCTGCAGACCAGGCTTTCCCTTGTTCAATTTCTTCTATATAAACCACGGCGTCTCGGAGCTTTCCATCGCTTGCTGTCACGCGATGGCGAGGACGTATGGCGTTCTCGCCGGTATCCGGGTGTTTGGCGCAAAAATCGCTGTTTTTACCTTTTTTGAGATTTTCCATGATTGGCGCGGGAAGGTCGCCTTTGTATGCGACGCTTCCTGTAATCGCTCCGCCGTTCTTGACTTCCATTTCCTGGTAATCGCTCTTTTTGGCATAAGCCGGAGCGTTTATCAGTAAAAGACTTAAAGCGACTGCGCTTGCAATTTTCATTTTATGTTTCATGGCGCTTCTCCTTTTCAGGTTTTTGTATGGAGCGGGAGTGGGTAGATTGCTCCCGCCCCAAAGGCGGCCGTGAGAGGGCTTTTCAATTCAAGCCGCCGGAATCAATACTCGTCCGTGTAAATGGGGTCGTAAAAGACCTCGGTTTTCATCTGCTTCTTGATGGCGCCGTAACCGTTGAAATTGGCGCTGTTCTCAGCTCCCATGCTGAAGAAATCTTTCCAATGCCGAATATTGAGCGATTGACTGGAAATGATTTTTTTCAATTTCCCCTGCTTGTTGAAAACCTTTACCTGGTAGAACATGATTGATTTCTCCCTTTTTTAGGGTTTGCCTCTCATGCTTCAGCCTATATAGAGCAAGGGCGGCGCCATATTTTATTTCTGCTGTAAAAAATCAACTAACTATTTGATAAATAAGTATTTATATTTTCCAATTGAAGTCGAGGCTGGAGGGATTAGGAAGGCGGTTATCCCATAAATGGGACTATGTTTTGTTGCGAAAATGGGATCAGTGCGAGATATGGGACGTTTGGGAAGCGTTCAGCCGATCTGATACTTTTTGAGCATTCGGTAGATGGCGCTGCGGCTCAAACCCAGTTTTTTGGCGGCTTCCGGGATCTTTCCATTGGAGAGTTGGATGGCGGATTGAAGGGCGCTTTTGATGGTTTCATCCAGAGGTCTCACAGGAGCGTCGGTAGGGGGGGATTGGTTGTCTGGGGAAGCGTTTTCGTTGGGCGAAATGATTTCCAGCGGCAGGTGACGGGTTTCGATGGTGTCGCCAGCGCAGAGAATCATTGAATGGAACAGGGCGTTTTCCAGTTGGCGTACATTGCCGGGCCAGGAGTAGTTGCCAATCGCATCCATTGCGGAGGGGGCTATGTGGTCGATGTTTTTGGCGCACTGGGTCCGGTATTTTTCAATGAAGTGTTTGCACAATTCAGGGATGTCTTCCTTGCGTTCCCTCAAAGGGGGAACGGTGATGGGGAATACGGCGAGGCGGTAATACAAGTCCTCTCTGAAACGTCCTTCAGCGACTTCCAGTTTCAGGTCCTTGTTTGTCGCGGCGATGAATTGGGACTCGACTTGAATTTTTCGATTGTCTCCCAGGCGTTCGAAGGTCTTTTCCTGTAGAAATCGCAAGAGCTTGGCCTGGGTTTGCAGGCTCATCTCCGCGACTTCGTCGAGGAAGAGGGACCCTTGATTGGCGAGTTCCAGTTTGCCTGCGCGGGTATCGACCGCGCCGGTGAAGGCGCCTTTCTTGTGACCGAATAATTCGCTTTCCTGCAGGGTGTCGGGAATCGCGCCGCAATTGATATCGACGAACAATCCGCTGGAAAATCGGCTGTATTCGTGGATGGCGCGCGCGAGCAATTCCTTGCCCGTTCCGCTTTCCCCCTGAACCAGAATTCCGGCTCCGCTTTCCGCCGCTTGCCGGGCTTTTTGTAGAATTTCTTTCAGCTCCGGGCTGGAGCCGATCAGTCCCTTGGGGTTTTTGATGCGGCTGATCTCATTCTTTAAATAATGCACCCGGGTTGTCAGGAAATTTTGCTCCAACGCTTTTTTCAGGGAGGCGAACAGACGGTTTTCGTCATAAGGTTTGACCAGATAATCGTAGGCGCCCAGTTGCATGGCGCGCACGGCTGTGTCGGCGTCGTTGATGCTGGTTATCATGATGACCGGAATATGCGGCGCGGCTTTCTTCACTTCCTGCAAGACTTCCAGACCGTTCATGCCGGGCAGGACCATGTCGAGAAAGAGAGCGGCGGGGCTTTCATCGAGAGCGGCCAGACAGGATTCGCCGTCTTCGAATTGCCGGGTTTGATAGGAGC
The DNA here is from genome assembly GCA_015698305.1 of Candidatus Nitrohelix vancouverensis. Lineage (NCBI taxonomy): Bacteria > Pseudomonadati > Nitrospinota > Nitrospinia > Nitrospinales > Nitrospinaceae > Candidatus Nitrohelix > Candidatus Nitrohelix vancouverensis. The sequence goes on along the minus strand of CP048620.1, from coordinate 2,741,562 downwards.
GGTCTTCAAGCAGGGTCGACCCGAGTTTGCGCATGGCGGGGTCGTCGTCGACGAGAAAGATCAGTTCATTGGGCATGGGGAAATCGTTTTCAGTTTTCGAAGCGGTCGCATGGGTGAATCGTTCTGGTACAGGATAAAAACAACGCGCCCGGGTTGCAACTTATAAAAGAAATGAAACCCGATAAATCGGATTCGGCATTTGTTCGGCAGGTTGACAGCCTGCGTTTTGAATCTTATTTAATGGATAGAAGGCGATAGTTTAATCTTTAGAGAAAGGGGGCCAGGATGCCTCGCCATTGGATTTATTCGGGAATTAAGACTCAACTGAAATGCGACGCTTGCGGTGTGTTTGGCAAGACGGGGCATATCAATGAATCGGGTCAGGCGTTTCTTTGCGAAGCCTGTTACATCGAAAAGTTTATTCCTATGGATCGCTTGCGCCCCTTGCCGCATGTTGCCCTCGCCAAGACTTCGTCTTTCTGGGGAGCCTTGTTGAATCAGTGTTTCGATTGGGCAAAGCGAATTCGCTACGGGTTTCAAGCGTTGAGTTTTCAACTGCGAAAACTTGTGGGGGATTGGGGTCACAGTGTTCGCTAGCGAGCCATGCGCGATAAAGGGCGGATTATGATTTGGCGGCATTTGCCCAACTAATAATCCGCCCCCTTTTGAGTCAGCAAGTCGGCGATATCGCGATTGCCGTGGGCGATGGCGATATGGAGCGGCGTTCTTCCGTCCTGTCCCTTTGCGTTGACGCTGGCGCCTTTTTCAATAAATAAAACGACGATCTCGGCGTGATCCCATCTCGCCGCTGTGTGAAGCGGGGTTTCCCCATCCTGATCCAAAGCGTCCAGGCGCGCCCCGCGTTCGATGAGCCATCGGGCGATCGCAATGTCCCCGGTTTCTGCTACCCAGTGAAGCGTATTCCTTCCAAGGCGGTCTTTCGCATTCACCGTCGCTCCACGCTCTATGAGAATTTCAGTCAGATTCAAATTGCTCTGCGCGACGGCAGAGAGCAGGGGGGAGCCGCCCCATTGCGAACGGGCGTTGACCTTTGCCCCAGCTGTGATGAGTTGGCTGGCGACCTGTTCGCTACTCTGGTCGCAGGCCAAATGCAGGGGCGTGTAACCGTATTGATCGCGGGTCTCCAAGAGCGCGCCATGATCGAGCAGGAAGCGGGAAATTGCGCTTCGATCCTCCAGCGCCGCGATGTGAAGCGGCGTCAGTCCTTCATGGTCAGCGAGATTGACGTCGGCGCCGTTGCGAATCAAAAACTCAACGAGGGGAAAGCGGTGATTGACGATGGCAATGTGAAGGGCGGTGAATCCCGATTTGTTTTGCAGGTTGATATCGGCGCCGGACGCTAGCAGTGCGCGGATTCGCTCGATGTCATCGCCTTGTGCGGCATGGTGCAGGGCAAAAGGCTGAGGCGTGGAAGCGTCTGGAATTGAATCTTGCGCGGTAGCAAATAGCGGAGACGCGAGGCTGATCCAAAGAGCGAGGCTGAGCTTTTGAAATAAGCGACGTGGTCTGCTCATGGTCGATTTCCTTTTTCGAGGAAAACAGTCAATTCTAATCAGCGCGATACAAAAGCGCGATACTAAACGATTTTCAATAGTGTGACCGGTCAACGCGAAACACAAAGTCAGCTTCGCAAGGCTTGGTTTTGAGCGTATGCCCGCCGGCGTTTCAACTTCAAGCGGGGTCGGTCTGCGTATCGTCGGCTTCCAACTGGGACAGATCACTTTTCCGGTGAGCAGACCAGCCTTGAGCTTCGATAAAAATTCGTCTGATCTGCGGGTATTCTGCTTTGATGTTCGTTTCCAGTCGGGATATGGTTTCTTCAACCGCATTGGAAGAAATACCGTCTTCGAAATCCAGACTCATATTGAGAAGAATATCGTGCGGCCCCATGTGCATGGTCAGGATTTCGTTGATATGAAGGATGCTGGTTTCATTTTTTAATATGGTGCGAATACCGTAAACCACTTTTTCATTCGCGGCCTCGCCGGTGAGCAAACCTTTGCACTCATAAGCGAGCAGAGTGGCGGTGGAGGCCAGGATCAATCCAATGGTCACCGAGCCGACGCCATCGAGGATCGGCATCTGTAACAAGTCGCTCAGGTATAGCGCGATCCCGGCGACGAGCAGGCCCAATAATGCCGCCAGGTCTTCGAAGAGAACGGTGAAAATTGCAGGGTCCTTGCTGGCGCGAACCGCCTTGATCCAGTTTTGCGAACCCTTGGTTTTGTAAAATTCTCTCAGGGCGACGGAAAACGCCATCGCCTCAAACACCACGGCAATGCCGATGACGATGAAGTTGATGTGCGGGCTGGTGATGACCGATGGGTTCTGAATTTTCATGATGCCTTCATAGATGGAAATGCCCGCGCCCAGTCCAAAGATAAGAATCGCGACCACAAAACTCCAGAAATACAGTTCCATGCCGTAACCGAAAGGATGCGACTTGTCCGCTGGTTTCGCGGCGCATTTCAGACCGTACAAGAGCAGAACCTGATTGCCTGTATCGACGACGGAGTGAATCGCTTCGCTGAACATTGCCGAGCTTCCGGTGTAAAAGGCCGCAAAAAATTTGGTGATCGCGATCAAACCATTGCCGAACAGCGCGGCATAGATCGCAATTTTGGATGAAGGGTTTGCCATGGTAGAGAGATTATACCTGAATTTGGGGTGAATAAGAGAAGTTGGATTGTTACCCGGCTTGAAATTTTGAAACTAAAAAATGGCGTCGGTAAGTTTGAGGCTGGGGACGATGCTTCAACCTCTCTCATTATACGCTATTTTGTATGTAGGCTGTCTGTTTTAACTGAATTTATTTTTATCGAGGACGCTTTTGACTGCTTTTCACATCAGCCAATGGCTATGGATTCCTCCCCTTCGTCTAGCGGTCAGGACACCGGCCTCTCACGCCGGTAACGAGATTTTGGAGCATTGAAATATAGTAACTTAAAGTATTACTGAAAGCGTTAGGCAACAAAGATGCGAGAGGGATGATTGAATCCAGGAGAGAAGAATATCTGTACCGCCTTGCTAACAGGGAAACTGAACGCTCAGAAAATATTCCAAAAAACGTCGAATAAGGGCGGCAATCATGACCGATTATTCTTGGGCCCCACCGATACAGACAAGGGGCGAGGGTCAATTTTTACAATTCGGAATAGTTTTCAAACTGAAGGTCAAAAAAAAAATAGTTGTATAATAAATTTAATGAATGACTGGAATATGGAGCTAGATATAAAATAGACTGAATATTATATTTCAAAATGAGACATTTAGTATGTCCAATATCAGGTCATACATCATTCCTCTTAGCATTACGCTTTGTGTCTTTTTGGCAGATCTGTATCTGGAACTGGGGGTTGCCTCAGGAGAGCTGTATCTTTTGGCTCTGGTTACCTACTACGGAACACGTGATCTGAAACTGCTCGTCAGGCTCAGCGTTCTATGCACCCTACTGATTGTTCTTGGCTATTTATTTTCCCCGCCGGGCGGAGAATTCTGGAAAATAGCTTTGAATCGATGTCTTTCCATCTCCGTACTCTGGATCTTCACATTATCTCAAGTCTGGCTGGATAAATCATCAAAAGTTGAATTATATGAAGAACTGGTTGATCGAATCAACTGGAGCCAGAACGAGTTGCCTCCTGGCAATATGAGGTTTTGAAGATGGCTATACTGAGCTCGTATATCTTCCCTCTCAGTGTTGTGTTTTGTGTCTTTTTTGTAGATTTGTTTGTCGAACTGGGCGTCGCCTCAGGGGCGCTGTACATTTTAGCTCTGGTTACCTACTACGGAACACGTGATCTGAAACTGCTCGTCAGGCTCAGTATTCTATGCACTCTACTGATTCTTCTTGGCTATATACTATCCCCGCCCGGTGGAGAATTTTGGAAAATAGTTTTGAACCGATGCCTTTCCATCTCCATTCTTTGGGTCTTCACGTTTTCTCAACTCTGGCTGGATAAAACATCAAAAGTTGAATTATATGAAGAACTGGTCGACCGAATCCACTGGACCCAGAACGAACTATCTCCTGATTCCACCCACGACATAATATACAATCGCTTGCTGGAAGATTTACTGTCTCTCTCAAAGAGTCGTTTTGCTATTTTTTTGCAAGTCAAACCTGACGAGAATGGCGAGTTGTCCCCGTTTTTCAGGGCATCCAAATTTTCAGGGCAGTCACAAGAAGCCGCGCCCCGGAAAGAACTTCTAAGGTTTCAAGATGAAATGATTCCCACAAAAGATTTATCTGAGGGACTGCTCAAGACCATTACGCAAAGAAAAGCGCGCAGTATGTATGCTGTAGACGGTGTTGTGGTGTCTAAAAGTATTGATCCGCTGTTGCCTTCTTTTAGCAGTTGTCTGTTGCTTCCAATAAATTCCGGAAATGTGATGGATGGCGTTGCTTGTGTTTTCAACACTAATGAAGACTATCCGCTCTCCATGTCATTTATTCTGGATCCTTATTTGAAAAGCTTTTCATTGGCATTGCAATCATTCCAGTTGAGGAATGACACAGGAAAAGCGATTTCGTCTCCCAAAGTCAACTCTATAGATTTTAAGTCAGATTCTGATTCAAAAAAATTCGATTCCATTTATTCCCGTATGGAAGAAGGGGTGTTGACCAGCTCACGTAAATTGATCGAAATGCGGGATCAGCTTGGGTCAGAAATTAAAAAACACCAGAGCAGTGTTGATCAGCAAAATCGGCTGATGTCTATTTTAGAATTTACCAGTGATTTTGTTGGCATTGCCGGTATTGCAGGAGAAGTAAAATATGTGAACCCGGCGGGTCGTCTCATGGTAGGACTGGGGCCAGATGGGGACTTGAGCCATCTGAGTATATCTGATTTCCATGAGACGAAAGCGGCTGATTATATTTTTCATTATGCCTTGCCTGTCGCAATTAAAAATGGTGTGTGGGAGGGAGAGTCCAGTTTAATTCACAAGGATGGGCGCATTATTCCTGTTTCTCAAGTCATCGTTGCACATAAATCTTCCACTGGCGCCGTTGATTTTTTCTCTACCGTTGCTCGCGATATCACCAAGCAGAAAACAGTTGAGGAAACTCTGCGTTTGCAGAATGAAACAAAGAAAAGTCTTATCAATTCTTTACCCGCCCATATCTCAGTGATTGATACAGAGGGAAACATTGTTCTTGTGAATGAAGCCTGGGTTCGTTTCGCGCTGGAGAACGGCTTGTCCAATGGAAATATTTTTGGTAGCGGGACAAACTACCTGGAGGTTTGTTTCAATTCCGGCGATGAAGGGGGGCAGGCCGGACGAGGAATTCTGGATGTGATTAAGGGGATTTCGCAAACTTTTAAAATGGAGTACTCCTGCCATTCTGAAGTTGAAAAACGCTGGTTTTTACTCTACGTCACCCCTCTCGTTGGAGAGAAACAAGGCGCTGTGGTTGCGCATTACCCCATCACAGATCGTGTCGAAGCTAAAACTGAATTGGAAAAATCCAAAGGGATCATTCACGGGCTTTATAACCGTTTAAAATCTGAGGTTGAGGAAGAAAAACTGCGAATGGCGCATGAAATTCATGACGAGCTGGGGCCATGTCTTACCTCGCTCAATATGGATATCGGATGGTTGCAGAATCAGATTTCTAACAGCCAGGAGTCGATTCAAAATGAGCTGGATAAAATGGCCCGAAAAGTATCTACGACTCTACTTTTGGTCCGCAAGATTTCGACGGATCTGCGACCGGAAATTCTGGATTTGTACGGACTTTCTGAGGCGATCAAATGGAAACTGGATAATATCGACGATCGCTTGAATCTGGAGTATGAATTTTTCAGCAATCATGACTTTAGAGATTTTAGCCGAGATATCGCCTTAACTCTTTTCAGAGTTTTTCAGGAGGCTTTGACCAATACCATCCGGCACAGTCAGGCGACAAAAATCAAGGTCTTGTTGGTAAGAAATAAATATGGAACGTTATTGAGAATCATTGATAATGGCTCCGGTATAGCCCATATTGAAAATGGGCCTTCGCTTGGGGTTTTAGGAATGCAGGAGCGCGTAGAGAGCGTTGGCGGAAAATTCAAAATTGATGGCGCTACCGGTCAAGGGACGGTGGTCGAAGTTCAACTCCCATTGATGAATGGAGGCAACGAAAATGGCGTCGACTATTAAAATTTTTATCACAGACGATCACACGATATTCCGGGAGGGATTGAAGAAACTGCTTTCCTCTTACGATGACATGCAGGTTATTGGTGAAGCCGATAATGGCGAGCAGACCCTTGTCGACATTCGCAAGGTTCAGCCTGATATCATTTTACTCGACATTGCGATGCCTGAACTGAGCGGGCTTGAGGTCTTGACTCAGTTGAATATGGAGTTCCCGGATTTAAAAGTTATTATCTTGAGTATGTATTCAGAAGAGCAACATGAAATCAGAATGCTTCAGACGGGAGCGTCTGCTTATATCACTAAAGGCGCATCGAAGGAGCAGTTGGTCGATGGTATTCGAAAAGTTTATCAGGGGGAGAAAGTAGTCAGTCCGTATTTGTCTCAAAAAATTGCAATGAATTTTGGTAAAAAACAGACAGAGCTTCCACTGGATACTTTAAGCAACCGGGAGTTTCAGGTTTTACGTTTGATCGCCTCCGGCAAAACGGTGTCCCAGATTGGCGAAATTCTCCACATAAGCGTGAAGACCGTCAGCGCTCATCGAAGTCACATTCTTGATAAACTGCAGATGCACTCCAATTCTGAGCTGATACGCTTTGCTCTCGATGAAGGTTTGATTTAACTAGCTCATTTGGTTTTAATTATTTAGCGCGATCCTTCCCCCCTCCTTCCAGATCTATTCTAACCCCCACATCTTAGTGTGATAAGCGTTTGTCTTATTAATGGCTGAGTCTTTTACTATGTTTTGTTTAAGGAAATAGGCCGTGTTTAATGGAGTTTTCCGTATACCTTTCTATAGGGACAGAGGCTATATTTTTTATATATCAATGTTCTAAACAGAGGATTGTTATGGAAAGAATTCATCCACTCCGGGGGGTCGCATCAGGAATGATGGTTTCTGACCAGGATCCGGTAGTGATCATGGTGACATTTCAATACGGTCTTATCTGCAAGAGATATTCAACAGTCTTCCTTGATATGGTACTTAAGAAAAATGGTTCGCAACAGGAGAATCCAAGATGATAAGTCCCGAACAATATCAAAGCGCCAGAATTTTGATCGTTGATGATGAGATCGCAAATGTTGCTCTTTTGGAGGTAATTCTGGAGCAACAGGATTATGTGAATATTAGAAGCACTACAGACGCGCGCGAAGCGGTCGCAATCTACGAAGAGTTCAATCCGGATTTGGTATTGCTGGACATACAAATGCCCCATATGGATGGGTTTCAGGTTCTGGAGGGATTTAAGAAACTGGAACGCACCTGTGCGCCGGTCATGGTTTTGACGGCCGATCAGGATTTTGATGTCCGTATCAGAGCTTTGACGCAAGGGGCGAAAGATTTCTTGACTAAACCCCTGGTTCCAATGGAAGTGATGCGACGTATCACGAACTTGCTGGAATCCCGTTTGATGCACAACGAGCTCAACGAGCAGAATGAGATTCTTGAAGCGACAGTTCGTGCGCGAACAGCCGAATTGAGTAATACACGGCTTGAAATTGTCCACCGTTTAGGGAAAGCAGGCGAATATCGCGACAATGAGACGGGTAATCATGTGATACGCATCGGATGTTTTTCCGCCTGTATTGGTAAAGCCCTGGGGCTGAATGCCAGCGAGTGCGAATTGCTGAGAAATGCAAGTCCGATGCATGATATCGGGAAAATAGGGATTCCCGACAGCATCCTTTTAAAAAGGGCGCCTCTTACTGATGATGAATGGGGGGTGATGAGAAAGCATACTCTGTACGGCGCTGAAATTTTTTCTGGTAATGAGTCTCCATTGATAAAAACCGCTCATATAGTGGCTTTACAACATCATGAAAAATGGGATGGGTCGGGGTATCCAAACAGTCTCAAGGAGGAGGAAATTTCTCTTGAGGCAAGAATTGTGAGCATCTGCGACGTGTTTGATGCGTTAACCTCTGTGCGTCCTTATAAGGAGGCCTGGGATTTGGGCGATACGCTCGATTTTATGAAAAAGAATAAAGGGAGCCATTTTGATCCGGCGGTGTATGAAAAATTCCTGAGCGTTCTTCCGGAAATACTGGAGATTAAAAATGCATTGAACGATGGTGGTAAAGAAATATCGATAAGCCCTGAATATGAGAAGACCTATTCAATGGCATGATTTCGAAACAGACGGTTCGCGAGTTTCTCGGCGTGAACGCCCCCTCCTGGATAAGGTGCGCCTGATATCAGAGTTTATATGATCTGAATCAGTCGTCAAAAACTCTCCGGGCGTTTTAGCGCCGTGCGGCTCGTGGAGCCGTTTTTTATCATTGTTTGAGCGGGCACAGGCTCCGAATCTGTTTCTCAGTGCAGGGTTGGCCGGTTGTGTTTACTCATGAGAGGCGAGATTAATACCGCGTAGCTATTGATCTAGTAATTCATTCTTGAGTTGAATGGTTTTTTTGCGGGTTTCCTGGTATTGCTGTTCTGAGCGTAGAGCGTGGTCGTTTGATTTTGTTAGCAGTTGTTCCGACGCAGTCAAATATGACGTCATCGAATTGATTTTCTTTTGTATCCTTCCAACGAGTACAAGGATTTCCTCATTCGCGAGCGCTTGTTCAAGAGATCTGAATTGATTCAAACCTTCCATACAATTTAAAAGTTTATTCAAACTGTGCTGAGTGCTCAGGAATAATTTTCGTGTGTTCGCGTTTCGAAAATCAAAGTCGCTCCTTTCTTTATTTTGTCCCTTTTCAAATATTGATTGTTGATTGAGTCCCTTCCAGGTCATCAATAGGCCGTTTAATGATTCGATAGATTGAGGATCGATCCCGTCTGTAAAATGATTTATCAGATTGAGCTTGTGGAATTCCATCCCCATTCTTACCGAGGCGGTGAGGTTGGCTACGCCCGGTGTTATCTGCCCCGTGTACAGCGACAGGTCGCCGGTATAGAAAGAATCAATCTGGCCTCTGGTCACCATTGAAGTCAATACGCTCTTGCTTGTTAAATGATCGTGCAGGATTCTTGCTGATAAGGGTGATGACTCATTGCAGTATTTTAAGAACTGGACCCCATTTGTTCTGGATCGGGAGAATTTGTTCTGCGACCAGATGAGAGAGTAAGGTCTTTGTCTTTTGAGAGCGAGCATCCCCTGTTCGGGAGATTCAACACGCTCCATCAAAATATCCTCATTTCCCAATATTACTTTTAGAATCTCAGGAAAAACGGAGGATTCTTCTGCGACGAGCATGGAATAGATGTTTTCACTCATTGGAAATCCTGTGCGTCAGCAACCTGTCCAACGATGGCGACAAGCGTTGATAAGTGAAGTTCTGGTATTACTAATGTGTGAGGCCAAATGAAGTTTTCCCACCGGGCATTTAGAAGCACAATCGTAATATAGGCTTTTGGTGAACCATTAGCTATTAATAGTATGCTTTTTTTCTATTAGCATTTTTGTTTTACATTTTTTCAAGAGGTAGGGCTATGCGTTTTGACATTCATTTCAATTGAAAAATCACACTATTATCTCAAATTCTTTAATAGCCCTGCGGTTCGTCTGGAATCGAACTCCCATGTCCGCTTAAGTTTGCAACCCTCCCAATATTCGCTGATCCCCGTAACTATAATACACACGCTTAAAAGCGCAGGTCTGGTAACAGGCTACAGTCTCCTCTGTCAGCGCTAATATCCAGACTTCCAATGGTTTTCATTCCAGTATCACAGTTGTTTTATGGCAAAGAGGACGGTCGGTAAGGTTTTGTCCTATGCCAGGGCAAGTGAAAGGCTAATTCATTTTTAGTGGATTGAGCCGGTCTTAAATGGTTTTTTCCACATACCTTTCGGGATGGCTCCGTCATATATTTATATATACAGCACATAAGTAGGGTTAGCGAGTTCAAGCCGAAACCAAAGAGATTTTATGAAAATCGATGATCCAATTCGAAGCGTCACTTCAGGATTGATGGTTTATAGCCTGGGTGGCGTAGTGATGCTGGGCTGGATTTTGAATTTACCCTGGGTGGTTCAGGTATTGCCTGACTTTGCTCCGATGCAGTTCAATACAGCGCTTTGCTTTTTGCTGGCAGGGCTGGCGCTCCTCTTGCTGGAATTTTCCTTGCCCCCGGTGTTATACCGAATTCCAGGAATCCTGATCTCCTGCATTGGAGCTCTCACCCTGATTCAATATGGCTGGGCAGTTGATTTTGGCATCGATCAATTGTTCACTGAACAGACTATCCTGACAAAGACATCGCACCCCGGGCGAATGGCTCCGAATACGGCCTTGTGCTTCCTGCTTGCAGGCATATTCTTCATTTCCCAGCATAGAGATAAGGAAAACTCGGAGAGATTGCTGATTCCGGTCATCGTTACATTTTTAATAATTGTTTTAAGTTTTCCAGCCCTTCTTGGATATTTGCTCAAATTAGAAAAACTTTATGGCTGGGCGGAGATGACCCGAATGGCCGTACACACTTCTATTGGATTTCAGATTCTCGCAGGCGCTTTTTATCTTGTTCTGAAACATAAAGGACTGCATGCAAATTCAACTTTCATAGGTTATCAGCCGGGGATTGTAGGATTGTTTGTGTTTCTTTTGAGCCTGTCGATCGCCGCGGCTGAATACTCTAAAGGCGCCGCTTCTATTCATAAAGAAGTCAAACTCATAACGACTGCCATCAAGCAAAATTTATCTACCGTTATTGAAAAAAACTCGGAAGCGTTAATTCGAATGTCCAGACGTTGGGAGACTGGCGAGGACCGTCCGGCTCAGGCAGTCTGGGAGGACGATGCACGCTATTACCGTGAACATTTACGGAGCCTTCATTCCATCGCATGGATGGATCGTAATTATAGACTGCAGTGGATGGTTCCGAAAACAGTAAATCAGGCTACGGCTCAGAATTTTATCGCCAATAAATATTCTTCAGACCTGAAAAAATCCGAAAGTATTCATAAAGTGGTGTCCACGAAGATCACTGCGATGGATTCTGGGGAGAAAATCTTTTTAATAATTTTGCCGCTCACTCGCCAGGGGACTATTGATGGTTTCCTTATTGGAACGGTATTGCTGGAAGAATTTATACATATAAATTTAGAGAAAAGGTTCGCCGATAAAATGTCTTTTGCCATAAGTGAAGACAATCAAACAAAATTTGCTTCAGGCCAAATTTTTCCCGATTGGGAGCAGGAAGAAACGATTGAGTTTATCAATTCAAGTTGGGTTCTCAGCATTTCTCCTAAGCAACACTGGTTAGATGGAGAACAATCGTCATTGCCGTTTGTTTTTCTTGTCACCGGACTCATGGCGGGAGTGTTGTTGGGATGGCTGGTATATCTTTATCAGCAAATTCGATCTCAGAATCAAAAAACTCTGAACCTTTTGAATAATCTTCCCGTCGAAGTGGTGGTCCTGGATTCAGAAGAGAGAATAGAGATGGCCAATGATGATTGGAACAAGAAGAAAGTATCGAATGTATATCTGGATAATTTTCCAAACGACTCGGATCGTGAAATTATTAAAAAATCCATAGATCAGGTTCGACGGGGAGATTTGCCTGAGTTTGTTATGGAATTTACCCGGCAGGAGCGATCTGAAAATACCTGGTTATTGTTATTTGCAAAAAGACTGTCTGAACGGGATCAGCGCGTGTTGATTTCCCATACAAATATCACTCGAGTCAAAGCAACCGAGTCGGAGCTAGAGGCAATCAAAACCCGTAATGAATTGATTCTTGAATCTGCTGGTGAAGGAATTTACGGTCTGGACGCCCTGGGCAAAACGACTTTTATAAACCCTGCCGCCTCCAGCATGATTGGATACGATCTGAGTGAACTGATCGGCAAGCCTCAGCACGACATCCTGCACCATTCAAAAGAAGACGGGACCCATTACCCCACAAGCGAGTGTCCGATACATTCCACGATTGCAGATGGTAGAACCCGCCATGTTTCTAATGAAGTGTTCTGGCGAAAAGACGGGACTTCTTTTCCTGTTGAATACATCAGCACGCCCATCTGGGAAAACGACGTTCTTTCCGGCGCTGTTGTCACTTTCAGTGACATTACGGTGCAAATGCAACTGAGTCGTGAAATCGTGCAGGCTCAAGAAAATCTGGAGACAGTTAATGCCGAACTTGAGGCAAAAGTAAAAGAAAGAACCTATGACCTGGAAGTGGCAAATGCGGAACTCATTCGATCGAATAATGAACTGGATTCATTTACCTATATCGCTTCGCATGACCTGAAAGAGCCTTTAAGGACGATTGAAATATGCTCTCAGGATTTACTGGAAGATTATATGGACAAACTTGATGAAGAAGGCAAAGAAAGTCTGAGCGGGATGGCGGAAGCGTCCGTATTCATGAAAAATCTTATAAGTGATTTGCTGACTTATTCACGGGTAGATAGTCATGCATTGAATAAAGTTGAATGCAGTCTCACTGAGATGATTCTGTCCATAGAAAATACGCTTCAAACAACGTTATCTCAAGAGAATGTGGTCATACGCATCCCGGAGACGCTACCGAACATATGGGTTGATTATGAGCAGTTCACGGAAGTTCTACAAAGCATAATTGAGAACGCTATTAAATATAATAATAAGAGTGAAAAACTAATAGAAATAGGCGTTGTTGAGAATAAACCCGACGCCGACTCTTCTGCGTTGCACCCCGCCACGAGATCCCAGGTAAACGGTTCTTCCACGATTTTTATACGAGATAACGGAATAGGAATACGAGACAAACATCTGGAAAAAATATTTAGAATTTTTAAACGCCTTCATGGAAAGAATGATTTTGGCGGCGGAACAGGAACGGGTTTGACCATTGCAAAGAAAATTATTGACCGGCACGGCGGGAAGGTCTGGGTTGAATCCGAAATCGATGTGGGAAGCGCTTTTTTCATCAAACTGAACGGATTACCTCATGGCAACTGAATATTTCGAAAACGAAATTTTAATCGTGGAAGACAATGATTTTGACTTCAGGTTCATGATGAAGTCATTCAAGAAAAGTGGCTACTCAGCTTGCGTAACAAGAGTGACTACTGGCGATGATGCGCTTGATTATCTTTTCAACGAAGGCAATTTTTCAGACAAGGAAGCCTATCCGATCCCTTTCATGATTTTGCTGGACCTGGGGTTGCCAGGGGTTGACGGCGATGAAGTTCTTTGCAAGGTGAAAAGCGACGAACTTTTAAAAAACATTACGGTCATTATCATGACCTCTATTAAGACAGAACATTTTATCGAGAAATGTTATGCGCTGGGCGCTGATGGGTATGTCATGAAGCCCGTTACGGCAGAAGGTTTAACAGAGGCGATCCGGAATATTAACGGTGACTCCTGTTGAGGAACGAATTGTATAGACAAGAACTGCTACAGATTGAATTGAACCATTAACCTGTTAATAGCGAGGCCGAGTATGAGTAAAATATTATCAACTGAAAGAGAAGCGTTGCAATCGCATTTAGCCGCTTTGGTTGAGTCAACGGGTGATGCAATTATAACCAAGACCCTTGAAGGCGAGATCATTTACTGGAATAAAGGCGCTGAAAAAATCTACGGATATACAGCTGAAGAAGTGCTGGGGAAATCAATCACCCTGATTGATCCTAAAAAATCCAACGATGAACACGAAACCATTCTGTCCAATTACAAATCCGGAATCAAATTGGAACATTATGAGACAAAGCGCGTTCGTAAGGACGGAACGGTGATTGATGTTTCCTTAACAGTGTCCCCTATTAAAGATGATAAAGGCGATCTTATAGGTTTTTCCACCATTGCCAGGGACATTACCGGAAAGACTATATATTCCGAGTATGCGCGCTCTCTTATCGAAGCCTCTTTGGATCCGCTTGTAACCATCAGTCCCGATGGAAAAATCACAGATGTGAATGAGGCAACGATTAAGGCCACAGGCCTTGACCGTCAAGATCTCATCGGAACCGATTTTTCGAGTTATTTTACCGAACCCGAGAAAGCCCGCGAAGGTTATCAGAATGTTTTCGAAAAAGGATTTGTAACAGACTACCCGCTCACCATCCGCCACATATCCGGGAAATTGATAGAAGTGCTGTACAACGCGTCTGTCTATAAAGACAGCCAGGGAAAAGTGCTGGGCGTGTTTGCCGCCGCGCGCGATGTTACGGTCCAGAAGGAATCTTCGCAGTACTCTCGATCCTTGATTGAGGCTTCTCTGGATCCGCTGGTGACCATCAGCGCCGACGGTATCATCACCGATGTCAACGAGGCGACCATCAAAGTCACTGGACTGGATAGGGAGAATCTGATTGGCACTGACTTTTCAGATTATTTTACCGAACCCATTAAAGCCCGCGAAGGTTATCAGCAGGTATTTGAAAAAGGCTCAGTCACTGACTATCCGCTGACGATCCGTCACAAATCCTCAAGGCTGATCGACGTTCTTTACAACGCCTCAGTTTATAAAGACAGCCAGGGGCAGGTTATCGGCGTCTTCGCGGCGGCTCGTGATATCACCGCGCAGAAAGAATCATCTCAGTATGCGCGTTCTCTCCTTGAAGCATCTGTGGATCCGCTGGTCACTATCAATCCTGATGGGAAAATCACCGACGTTAACAACGCGACGATCGAAGCAACAGGAATGAACCGTGAAAACCTGATCGGAACGGATTTTTCAAGTTATTTCACAGAACCGGATAAAGCCCGGGATGGGTATCAGCAGGTTTTTGAAAAAGGCATGGTGACTGATTACCCGCTCACGATTCGTCATCAGTCTGGAAAATTGACGGATGTTTTGTATAACGCCTCTGTTTATAAAGACACCAAGGGAAATGTATTAGGGGTCTTTGCCGCGGCACGGGATATCACCGGACAGAAACGCGCTGAAAAAGATGCGGCTGAAAAAGAAAAGAAGCTGGTTCGTCTTGTTGAACTGGAGAGGTTCCAGAAACTTACTGTCGGAAGAGAGTTGAAAATGATTGAGTTGAAACAGCGTATCGAAGATTTGGAATCGGAACTTGAGAAGGTCAGCGGGAATCGTGAATGAAAAATTGGGGTAATGCTGTCTTAGATAATAAGGAGGCTGGATCAATGGATAAAGTAGCGAACTATTCTATTGAAGATTTTCAACAAGCTCTTATGAATATTCTCGAGGACATGAGCGGACATAAGGAGCTCATGGAGCAATCCCAAAGAGCCATGTTGAACGTTCTTGAAGACTTTACGGATGATAAAGAACTGCTGGAAGATTCCCAGAGCGCTGTTTTGAATATTTTAGAAGACTTCACCGGCGATAAGGGTTTACTGGAAGATTCACAAAAGGCCATGCTCAATATCCTTGAGGACTCTTCCTTTGAAAGGGACATTCTTGAAGCAACTCAAACGGCTGTCCTGAATATTCTGGAGGACTATGGAGAGGAGAAGGAAACGATTGAAACAATCAACAAAGAGCTTGAGGACGCAAAGGATAATCTGGAAATACGCGTGGAAAATCGAACGAATGATTTGAAAAAAATTAATATGGAACTGGAGTCATTCAGTTATTCAGTTTCGCACGATCTCAGGGCGCCTCTTCGATCGGTTGTGGGTTACTGCAATATTCTGAGGGAGGATTATTGTTCCGGCCTGGATCAAGAAGGACAGAATACAATCGACGTGATTGTGCGTAATGCAACTCGAATGGGTATTTTGATTGACGATATTCTTGAATTCTCGCGCCTCGGTCGCCAGGAAGTTCGCAAGCAGGAAATGGATCTGGATGAATTGGTCGAACAGATTTACGCTGATTATTCTTCACCGCAAAAAAATAAAATCGAGTTTACTCATGAACCTCTGGGTAAGTATTGCGGCGATAAACTCATGATAATTCATATGCTGTCCAATCTTATTGGCAACGCTATCAAGTACAGTAGCACCCGCCCGATCTCAATCATTAAAATGGGAACAACCCTGGAGGGCGAAACGACTACCTATTACATCACTGACAATGGCGTGGGGTTTAATCAGAAATATGTCGACAAAATTTTCGGGGTTTTCCAAAGATTACACAAAGGCAACGAGTTTGAAGGAACCGGTGTGGGAATGGCCATTGCCCAGCGTGTCGTCCATCATCATGGAGGAACTATCTGGGCGGAAGGAGTAGTAGGCCAAGGAGCAAGTTTTTACTTCACATTGGGGAATTAAGAACAAATTAACACTGGGAGAATCCGTATGGAAGCTTTGGAAACCGTAGAGGTCCTTTTAATAGAAGATCGAGAGGAAGACGCAACGATGGCGATCCGTGGATTGAAAAAATACAATGTGGCGAATCATATCAAGTGGGTGGAAGACGGTGAAGAAGCTCTGAATTATTTGACTGCCAATCCCGTGCCGCCCAAGCTCATTCTGCTTGACTTGAAAATGCCAAAACTCAGCGGGTTGGAGGTGCTCAAACTTATCAGGAAGATGGCGCGTATTGCGAAAACGCCCATTGTGGTGATGAGCTCTTCGAATGAGGATTCAGATATTGAGGAAAGTTATGCGCTGGGCGCGAACAGCTATATTGTCAAACCCGTGGATTTCGAGAAATTCACGGATACGATTAAAAAGCTTGGGTTTTACTGGTTGATGATCAACGAGCCGCCCAAGGGAAAGGGATTTGATGAAGATACTTTATCTTGAAGACAATAAAGATGATGCGGGTCTGGTTATCAGGGAGGTCAAGAAAGTTATTCCCGATTCAGAAATCATATTGACTGATAACAGAGAGGATTTTGTTCACCATCTTGATTCCTTGGAGATTGATCTTGTCATATCAGATTATGTTCTGCCTGATTTTAGCGGCCTGGAAGCCCTGGAAATCGTGATGCAAAATGATGTGAATACTCCATTTATTTTTGTGACGGGTGCCTTGCAAACTGACGACCAGGCAATCGAAACAGCTCTCTCGGGCGCAACCGCTTTTGTACTCAAATCAGATGTCAAGTCGATCGAACGCCATTTGATAAAGTTGCTAGAGAGCAGGACAAAGAAAGCGGCGAGTTTGTGTCAATCAAGAAAATCACTCGCCTCATCAATGCAATTATCTGTCGACATATTAACAAAGTTCGAGAATGTGATGTCAAAGGATATGTCCACCCGGGACATAGCGAAGGCCCGGTCGAAATTATTGGTTTTGAGAGAATCCATTAAGAAAACATCGGCCAATATTGAAATCCTCTATGAGGATTTAAAAGGTATGGATAATGGAAAACGCTAAAAACCAACAAGATGGTAATAATGTTCCCGTCGTTGCGCTGGGCGCCTCTGCAGGCGGGCTGGCGTCTCTGGAGTTGTTTTTTAAAAATATTCCAGCGGACACGGGCTTTGCTTATGTTGTCGTCCAGCATCTTGCGCCAAGTTATAAAAGCTTTATGCCTGAAATTCTTTCTCGAGTGGCAAGCATTCCCGTGGTGACCATCAAGAACAATATGCCGGTGGCGCAGGATACGATCTATTGGCTTCCTCCGATGAACGAACTCAGCATAGATAATGGCATCCTGAAAATTCGTAAGATTGATGTGGGTCAGGGTGAAACGCGTCCGGTAAAACCCATCGATCATTTTTTCAGTTCCTTGTCGAGGGATTATGAACGACAAAAGACGGTTATTATTCTGTCTGGGACGGGAAGCGATGGTTCTCTGGGAGTAGTGGACGCCCATAATGCGGCGGCAAAAATTTATATAGAGAATCCTGAAACAGCAAAATTTGACGGGATGCCCAATTCGGCCATGATCACGAAAACATTTGATTTTGTCGGAACGGCTTCGGAGATTGCTGAGAGAACAGTAGAATCCTCTAATTCTCAACGTAAAGAAATCAGGCGGAATATTCTAGATAAGTTGCAGGGAAGTACCAAGGATAAAATCCTCGACCTCATCAATGAAGAATATGACGTTGATTTTAATCTGTATAAAATCCCGACGATTGATCGAAGGCTTGGCAAAAGGATGGAACATTTGCACATCAAGGATTTGGATAAATACCTGAAGTATCTGGTTCAAAATCCTAAAGAAATCGCAAATATATATTATGAAATTTTAATTGGAGTGACTGAACTTTTCCGTGACAAGGAGGCCTTCGATTTAATTTCATCCTCTGTGATACCTGGAATTCTATCTGATAATGTTCCCGGCAAAGAAGTCCGGATCTGGGTGGCCGGCTGTGCTTCTGGAGAAGAGGCGTATTCGCTGGCGATTTTATTCCTGGAAGCCATTGAGAAGCTGGATCGTCACATCAATATTAAAATTTTTGCAACCGATGTTGACAGCCATATTCTTGATAAGGCGGGTCTCGGAATTTATGAGCAGGACAATGCTCTGGTTAAATCTTACATGGGCAAGTACTTTGAGGAGAAGAAAGGCTGTGTCCAGGTCACTTCAGCATTAAGGAGATGCATCGTTTTTACAAGGCATAATCTGTTAAAAGATCCTCCTTTTATGAATATGGATTTAATTTCCTGCAGAAACCTGCTCATTTATTTCAAGAGTGAGGCACAGGATAAAGCCTTATCCACCTTTTTATTTAGTTTAAAGAGATATGGTTATCTGTTTCTGGGGCCGAGTGAACAGATCAAAATTTTATCCAATAATTTCGACACGATCCACTCTAAATGGAAAATATATAGGAAGACACATGATATTAAACGCTTGAGGGATAAGACTTCCATGCGACCTGCAGTTGATGCAACCACAGAGACTAACAATCCACGCAGTCCTGTCGTTACACAAAATATGACTGGGATTAAAACTGAAGATGCGATGGAAGTCTTGCTTCAAAGCTATATACCGCCCAGTCTCATGCTCAATGATGAGATGGATATCATCCATATTTTCGGAGATGCGGGAAAATACATTTCCTTTAAGCCGGGAAAAGCGCTTCTGAATATTAAAGCATTAACCAACGAGTCGCTGGCGCATGTCATTTCTGCAAGTATTGATCAATGCAGAGTCAGTCGCCAGATTATCGAGGCAAGCGAAACTATTAAAGTTGAAGGTAGCGTGGATAAGGAACGCTTCTATAACGTGATTGTGCGGCCTTTGGGAAATAGCGAGTGTATTGATCCCATTGGATTCCTTGTCAGCATTGATGAAGGGGATAAGGGATTCAATAAATCTGATATGTCTGGGCGCCCGGTGTCGCTTCAGGAAATTGAATCTCATTCATTATTAGTTGAAGAACTGAAGCGGACCAAGGCCAATCTGTATAAAACCGTCTCGGAACTTGAAATCACCAATGAGGAATTTCAGGCAACGAATCAGGAAATGCTTGTGGCCAATGAGGAATTGCAGTGTAGCAATGAAGAACTCAATTCGGTGAACGATGAGCTTTACTCGGTTAACCTTGAGTATCATGAAAAAATTGATGAGCTGGTGAAAGTAACCCAGGATGAGGACAACCTTCTCAACTGCACGGATATTGGAACGATCTTTCTGGATAGTCAGTTACGAATCAGAAAATTTACTCCGGCCATACAGAAATATTTTCGCTTGTTAACAACCGATATAGGACGGCAGTTATCGGATATTTCATGTGACTTAGACGTTGATGAGATACTTCGCTACATACATTCCGTTATAAAAACAATGGAGCCCGTTCAATATGAGAAAACGGATAAATCCGGGAATTATTTTCTGATCAAAATCCATCCCTACAAGACTTTTTTTGAATCGGGTGATGGAGCGATCATCTCATTTGTGGATGTCTCTGAGGTCAAGAAGGCAGAGATCACCATTAAAGAAAAAGTCGATGCCCTTGAAAAAATTAATCAGGACCTTGAAGCATTTGCCTATGTCGTTTCACATGATTTGAAAGCTCCATTACGAACTATCGGGCAATTAGCGCAATCTATTGAAGAAGAGATTAAAGATAAACTATCACCGGATAATCGCAAAAATTTCGAAGATTTATTCAACCTGAAGAGAAATATGGAAGCGCTGATAGACGGAATTCTGAAGTATTCCGTGGCTGGAAAAGAAGGGGCGCGGGCCGAGCCTGTGAATGTGAACGATCTTCTGAATACCATTATAAAAGCGCAGAGTCCCGTCCACCAAAATGCAATTGAGATAAGTCGTGGAATGCCAACATTGACAACTGAGAAAGTCAAGCTGGAGCAGGTGTTCTTAAATCTCATTGGAAATGCCATCAAATACGGAACCACAGATAAATCGACTCTTTGTATAAACATAGGCTGTATTGAATTGGAAGATTTTTTTCAATTTTCCGTTGGCGACAATGGGGATGGAATACCTGAACAACATCAGGGCAGGATTTTTACTATGTTTAAAACGCTTGATTTCCCAGGTAAAGAGAAGGGCACGGGGATAGGACTTGCTGTTGTGAAGAGAATAGTTGAAAGCCAGGGGGGGCGTATCACTGTCAATTCCCTGGAAGGTAAGGGCGCCACCTTCAGCTTTACCTGGCCTAAACAGATGAAGGGTAAAGAACCTAATAATGACGACAGTCCGCTCCATAATCCTCTTTCAGAGAGAGATTTGGTTGGAACGCAAGGTAACAGGAACAAGTCATGAAATCCAAAGAAGCTTCATATCTAATATTAGTCATTGAAGACAGTGATTTTGATTTTAAATCTATCATGAAATCCTTCAATAAATGCGGTTTTAAGAACATTGTTCATAGAATAACCAATGGAGATAATGCATTGGATTATCTTTTCAATCGAGGAGAATTTGTGGACCCTATCGCTTCCCCCAGCCCGGATCTTATTTTTCTGGATCTGAATCTACCAGGCTCCGATGGGCATGAGATTCTTGAAGAACTCAAAAATGATCCAAAAATGAGAATGATCCCGGTCGTCATCATGACTTCCTCCGGGAACGCTCAAGATATACAGAATTGTTATGCCAGAGGCGCGAACAGTTATGTTATCAAACCTACCAGTTCAGAAGGTTTTCTTAAGGCCATACAGGGATTGAATGATTATTGGTTTAAATTGTCAATCCTCCCAACAACAATGAGGACGCCATGACTGCAACTGCTACTCATAAAATTCTTCTTGTGGAGGACAATCCGCACGAACGGAGAAGAATTCGGAGACTACTTAACGATGATAGCGAGCAGTCGTATGACATTTCCGAAGCTGATAATGGTGAGAAGGGACTCAGCTTATGCCGGGAAGTGGATCCGGACTGTATGGTCCTGGATTTTTTCTTGCCCGATACGGATGGCCTCGAACTGTTATATGAGATGAAGAAGGGCGCTTATCGGGGAGCTGTGGTCATGCTCACCGGGGAAGGTAATGAGAAAATTGCCGTGGAGGCTCTTAAAGCCGGAGCCCATGATTACATGGTTAAAGATAAATTGACCTCAGGCGCATTGAAACATTCCATCCGCTCCGCGATTCAATTGAGACAACTTCAGATAGACAAGGTAAAGGTTGAAGACGATCTGCGGGAATCCAACCATAGCCTTGAGGAACGAGTCCGGGAAAGAACCCTGGAACTCGAACAAATTAATGTTGAGCTAAGACAACATATTATTCAGCGCAAAAAAATTGAGATTGAACTATTACAGTCTAAAGAACAGGCCGAACTGGCCAATCGAGCAAAATCGGAATTCCTTTCCCGTATGAGCCATGAATTGCGAACGCCCTTAAACAGTATTCTTGGGTTCAGCGATGTGATGCTAATGAACGCAAAGGAACCGCCTTCCGAGAAACAAGAGAATTATTTGAAGTATATAACCCAGGCCGGTCGCCACCTGTTGTCGCTGATTAATGAGGTCCTTGATCTGGCTAAGATAGAAGCGGGGAAAATAAGCATTTCTGTGGAACCTTTTTCGTTGGTCACCGCTGTCAATGATGTGATTACTTCGATATCCGCTTTGTCAGATCAGAAAAAAATAAAGCTGGTGAATGAGATTAAAGAGCCGCTGGATCTGATAGTTCATATGGATCCGATGCGTTTTAAACAGATTTTGCTGAACTTGGTCAGCAATGCGATTAAGTATAACCGTATGAACGGGACGGTGACTCTAAGTTTAGATATGGAGAGTGACCTGTTAAGGCTAAATGTTCGAGATGAGGGAGCGGGAATCCCTGAGGAAAATTTTGACAAAATTTTCAAACCCTTTGATCGATTGGGAGCAGAGAAAAGCGTGATTGAAGGGACCGGAATCGGTCTGTCCATTGCCCAAAAACTTGCCATACTTATGGACGGAAAAATTGAGATTGCCAGTGTTCAAGGGGAGGGCAGTTGCTTCTCCTTTGCGTTCCCCAGAGAAAGACTGCTGGGGATCCACGCAGGTAGGTAAACATTATGCGTTTTAATGAGTACGAAAATTAACTCCGCTTTAAATGAAAGTGCGACTTTAGAGTTTGATGTGAACTGCAGGATGTGGGGAGCATGAAATGACTATCACAATTACAGAAGAAGATTATAAAAACTCAAAGATCCTCATCATTGACGATGAAATTGCAAATATAGCCCTTCTGGAGGTGATCCTGGAGCAACAGGATTATCACAATTACCGAAGCGTCAGTGATTCCAGAAACGCATTTGCGCTGTACGAAGAATTTCAACCAGATCTTGTATTGCTGGATTTGCGAATGCCCTATCTGAATGGATTTCAGGTGATGGCCGAGTTTCAAAAGTCTAAAAAAAATTCCTCTGTTCCAATCATGGTTTTAACAGCCGATCATGATTTTCATAACAGGGTCGAGGCGCTACAACAAGGCGCAAAAGATTTTTTAACCAAACCGTTAAACCCTGTCGAAGTGTCGCAACGGATTCGCAATCTTCTGGAAGTGCGCTTAATGAATGCGCGGTTGCAAAGACATAATTCTATTCTTGAAACTGCTGTTCGAAAACGAACGCGTGAATTGAGCGAGACGCGCCTGGAAATAATCAATCGTCTGGGCAGGGCGGGTGAATATCGAGACAATGAGACGGGTAACCATGTCATTCGTATAGGGCGGTTTTCTGCCAGTCTGGGAAAAGCAATGGGTTTAACCCCGGATCATTGCGAATTATTATTGAACTCAAGCCCGATGCACGATATCGGGAAGATCGGAATTCCTGATAGTATTTTGCTGAAACCTGGCCCTCTTGATGAAGCGGAGTGGGTGATTATGAAAAAGCACACTCTGTTCGGCGGTGAAATTTTTTCAGGCAACAATTCAGATGTGATCAGCGCCGCTCAATGTATCGCTCTGCAACATCACGAGAAATGGGATGGGTCCGGTTACCCTAATGGACTTAAGGAAGAAGACATTTCAGTGGATGCAAGAATAGTGGCCGTGTGTGATGTTTTTGATGCCCTCACTTCCATCAGGCCTTACAAGAAGGCGTGGCCCCTGGACGACGCGCTGGCATTCATTGAGAAAAACAGGGGAACTCATTTTGATCCCTGGGCGCTGGATAAATTCGTGGGGGTAGTACCTGAGTTTCTGGTAATCAAAGATGAGCTTACTGATGAGCATGTTGAAGATTCTGTGGGGCCGGAATGGGTGACTCACAAGGAAACCTAGAGCTATGAAGTTTTCTGACTGGAGCAGGCTCGTTAGAACAAGATACTGCGTTCAAACCATCTCCTGAACTTTAGTTTCGCGCATTATCACTTCGCGGGTCCCAGGACCCAACTTCATTAGATTTCAAAATTTGCTGGCAAGTATAACCATCGGATCTCTCTCCGTCCCTTCATATTCTCCGGAACCTGTTCTCGTGGGTGCGGATGTAACTAACAATCACCCGTGTTTATCTGGAGTGCCACCTTTGCTCAGGTTGAATCGATAGAGAAAAAATCAAAGTATTGATGAACTCTCATAGAGAGTTCGAAAATATAATTGAGGCGTATCGTGGTAACAGATGACAAACTTTTTAAATCGAAGATTCTAATCATAGACGACGAACAACCCAATGTAATTCTCCTTGAAGAACTACTTAATAATGAAGGATTTCATGATTTGTATAGCGTCCTGGATTCACGCAAGGCCATGGAATGTTACAGGACATTCATGCCGGATATCGTACTGCTTGATCTGCGTATGCCCCATGTTGATGGCATACAGATCCTTGAAGAGATAAAGAAGATTGGAGGCAAATCATTTATTCCTGTAGTTATTTTGACTGCCGAGAATGACAAGGATATCCGTTTGCGTGCTTTGAATATTGGCGCAACAGATTTTCTAAACAAGCCTATCGAGTACAAAGAAGTCATCGCGCGTATCAAAAACCTGCTCACCGTTCGGCATATGAGCAGTCATGTTGATAAACCGGAAGCAGACTCTGTTGATCACAGTAAATATCTCCATGATGTTCATCTCGATATGGTGCTTCGAATAGTGAGGTCTCAAAAGAACAAGGGAATTGGCTCGGGAAACCATATTATTCGTCTGAGCCATTACGCTAAACTCATCGCAAAACAATCCGGGTGCAAACATAATGTTTGCGAGAGTATCTTTAGAGCAAGCGCGTTTTATGATATTGGGAAAATAGGCGTGTCTGATCAGCTACTGCTTAAGAAGGGAAAGCTTTCTGGAGATGAGAAGATAATAATGCAAAATCATACAAGTTTTGGCGCTGATCTTCTTTCAGGAAGCGACAGTTTATTGATGAAATTGGCTTGTAACATTGCGCTCCAGCACCACGAAAGATGGGATGGAGCGGGTTACCCAAATCAGTTGAAGGGAGGCGCTATCAGCCTTGAAGCCAGGATCGTAGCCGTGTGCGATGTTTTTGATGCGGTGACTTCAACCAGACCCTATGCGGATGTTTGGTCTGTAGAAAAAGCGAGGAACTATATTGCCGAACAAAGTGCTAAACAGTTTGATCCTGATGTGGTTTCCGTTTTTATCAAATGTTTCCCAGAAATATTAAAGATATATAAACAATTTGAAGATGAGGATCGTACCGCATTTATAACGCATGGAAGCGCCGGGAAAATGGATAAGGAGATTATTGACAAGCTTCAGGTAATGCTTCCCAATACCCTTATCTCTGTTGAAGATTATCGTGTTTTAATTGTGGATGATTCCCGAGTAATGCGTCAGGTAATCAAAGGAATTCTGAAACAGCTGGGTTATCAGTTTACTAATTTGGTCGATGCGGATGGCGGGAATGCGGCCCTTTTGAAATTATCTCATAATAATTTTAATCTGGTTCTATCAGATTTGGTGATGCCTAAAATGGATGGATTGGAACTGCTTAAGGCTGTGCGATCGAATCCTCAAACAAAGGATGTCCCCTTCATTATGGTTTCTTGCGTGAATGATAAAGATAAAATTCAGGACGCTATCACAATGGGGGTGAATCAGTATCTTGTTAAACCTTTTAATGCGTACCAGCTTGAACAGAAAATCTGTCAAGCCTTGTGTAAGTGATGCGCTGTGTCTCTTTTAAAAGACAATGCACTGCCGTGTGTTTAATAGATTTCTTCAGCCATTCTTTAATGGATACATAATATTATGTTTCAGAATCATGAAGAATTGAAGGGCATGAAGATTCTTATTGTGGATGACACTTTGGAGAATCTCAATGTTTTGCGCAGTATCCTGAGCTCTAAAGGCTTCAATATTTACATTGCTACTAATGGTGAACTGGCATTGAAGCTCAGTGAGAAAACCATACCTGACTTGATCCTGCTGGATGTAATGATGCCAGGTATGAATGGCTTTGAAACATGTCAAAAATTAAAAGCCAACAGTGCAACAAAGGATATCCCTGTCATATTTGTCTCAGCGAAATCAGAGACCAGTGATATTGTGGATGGATTTTCCGTTGGAGGGGTTGATTATATTGTTAAGCCATTCAACATGGAAGAGGTGATTGTCCGGGTACATACACAACTCAAGCTGAAAAAGACTACTGAAGATTTAAAATTAGCGGTTGTACAATTGCATGCTGCTCAAAATGATAGTTTGGCAAAGTCAGAATTTTTGACTCGAATGAGTCATGAACTTAAGACGCCATTGAATGCTATTATTGGTTTTTCGGCATTAATGCAAAACAATCAGGATAATCTGACTCCAAAGCAGAATAAAAACATTAAATTTATTTCGGACGCTGGGAATCGCCTGCACAGTATAATTAAAGATATCCTGGATGTTTGTTTGTTGGAACCGAATGCCTACAAGATTTTCACAGCTAAAGTTGAATTGAATCCACTACTAGAAAATTCCATTTGTTCGATTAGGGAACTGGCCGAAACTAAGGGGATCCGTATCGGTCATGATTTTGATCTTAAGAAGAGTATTTTTGTGACAGGTGATGCGCAACGGATCAAGCAGATTCTTGATAGTTTGTTGATCAATGCCGTGAAATACAACAAGGAGCAGGGGAAGATTGATATTGGATTAATATCTTCTGAAAACGGGAAAGTAGTCATTTCAGTAGCGGATACAGGGGAAGGGATTCAAAGTTCGGACTATGATAAAATCTTTGAGCCTCTTTTTCGTTTAGAAAAACATCGCTCGCAAGTGTCAGGGCTGGGGCTTGGACTCACTCTTTCGAAAAAGTACATTGAGTTAATGGGGGGAGCGATTCAAGTCGAAAGCAAACCCGGGGAGGGAAGTTGTTTCAAGTTACAACTTCAAAAGTTTGTTAATTAATTTGATCAACTGATCTTCTTTTGGACAATTATATTTTTTATTTTTTGTTGCGTGTTGGGTCTCGGTTTTCAAGGCCCACGCGTTGACGCTGGCCTCCCACCTGAAAAGCTAATATTTCCTTATCCAGCTATTCGGTATTTCCTGTACTTTTGATAATCGCCCGAACACAGATGTGTCCAACACTTCGGTTTGATACGTTCGATTGAATCGTTCCACATGCAAGTCCTGAGTCTGTTCCCAAGGTTTGATAAACACCATCTTTATGCCATGAAGATCGGCCCCTCTATTCAGCGGGCCTTCTTCTTTAGCATTTCTCCTGTGCTGAAAGGCTATTCAAGGATTGTTGATCTTGCAATTGTGGGGAGGAGTCGAATGGGCTTCGAAGGGTAACGGAATGGTTCAATCCAGATCAGAGTCCGGGGAATTCTCTAGGGAGTTTAGTTTTACGAGAATTTGGGCGACCCCTTCCATGTCATATTTATTCATCAAAACTTTAAGATGTTTTGCTAAAATTTTATGATCTTTGTGGCTCTGTTCGAGTTCAGAAATTGATTTTTCCAGAAGGGTGATGTTGTAACGCTCGGTGGCTTCTTTCATTTGATTGAGCAAGCTTTCTGTTATATTCAGATTATTGAAATTGATTGCATCAATAGTTTCTTCTTCAGATTTTTCATTTACCTCTTCCTCGTAAACATATTGAAGGTTAAGGAGATTTTGAAGGCAAAGAAACAGTTGCTCCTCTGTGAATGGTTTTGAGATGTAATCATGGCAACCGATATCAACATAAGATTGCTTGTCCGCATCCAGCGCCGAGGCGGTGATGGATACGATTTTGAAACGATGTGGGCCAAATTCTTTGTTTATCAGTTCGACTGCTTTCTCTCCCCGCATTTGAGGCATTTGCATATCCATAAAGATGATGTCGGGGGAGTGGGCGCGGGTCATTTCAATCGCTTCAAAGCCGTCGCCCGCCTCGATAACGTCAATGCCGACGTCAGATAAAAGCATTGACAGTACATCGCGGTTTTCTTTCACGTCATCCACAACCAGAGCTTTGTAATGGCGACCTTCGACTATTTTCAGAACCTTGCCGGGAAGTGAATTGGGTTTCACAACTTCAGTGTTCGCCTGAGGGAGGCGGATATTAAAATAAAACCGCGAGCCGACGCCAATCTGTGACTCAAGATGCAAATCAGAACCCATCAGAGCCAGTTGTTTTTTTGATATAGCCAGACCCAGGCCGGTCCCACCCTTTTGCGCTCCTGACTCTTCCTGACCGAATGGTTCAAAAATGGTCTCCTGAGCCGAAGGAGGGATTCCCGGCCCGGTGTCTGTTACCTCAAACAGGAAAGTGTCACCCTCTAAAGGACTGACCCTCAAAGAGACTTCTCCTGCATCCGTGAATTTCACTGCATTGCCAATGAGATTGATCAAAACTTGTCGTAACTTTGTTTCATCGCCTGTAACGTTAAATTCCTTGTGCAGTGGGTTGAATGTCCAGAGCAGTTTTTTTTGCCTGCAACGTAGGGTGAAGAGTTTGGCTAATTCATCCAGACATTGGTTCAACTCAAATACAGATGGATTGAGTTCCATTTTGCCCGCTTCGATTTTTGAAATATCGAGAATTTCGTTGATCAGGGTAAGCAAATTCTTACCACTACTGTCGATCGTTTCAATAGACTCCCTGGTTTGTTGAGTCAGGTCCTTTTTGCGCAGGAGGATTTGCGAATAACCAAGGATTGCATTCATGGGCGTCCGTATTTCATGGCTCATATTTGCGAGAAATAAAGACTTGGCATGGTTTGCCTGTTCGGCGACCTCCGTGGCCTTGAGCAGAGCTATTTGATTTTCTCTTTGCTTCCATGTCAGCCCGATGACAGCGCAGGCAGACAGGAAAAGAAGCGCGAAAATTTGGTAAAATAATTTCTTCACAGCAAACAAATCTTTGTAGGCCTCATCGTAATTTATCTCGCTGGCGACGCCGAAGCCGAATTCTGACATCCAGCTCCATACGCCAACGACCTTGACGCCTCGATAATCGCGATAGCCTTCAATGTCAAAACCGGAATCCCTGTTAATCGCGCTTTTCGCCATGCGGGTTAAGGGCTGATCCTCTGTTTTGAGATCGGGCTTAAATCCTTCGAGAAGATTGCCGCCAGGATCGGTGAGTTTTATTTTCAGGATCGACGTGTCTGATGCCTCCATAAGACCTTGAGTGTGAAAATAATCTTCAAATCGCGTTTGGGTAATCATCCTCCCGTCAGCGTCGAAAGCATAGGTTTCTCCGCTCTTGCCAAATTGGGAAATACTGAATATTTCTGTGAATTCGGAATCAGCTCGGAGATAGAGGACTAGTATTGCTGATAGGTCGCCATTGGAAAGATAAATCGGGGTTCCAACGATTATCGTCGGAATTCCCTTGCGATAAACTCCCTCCCGATCGGGTAGCGGTTTCTGGCTGACAAGTGGGATAGACGTCGTTGTATTACCAAGGCGGACCAGTTCTAACAGGCGCGCTCCTTCTGGAGTATTGACCAGCCATCGGCTCTCAGTATTGTTCTGCGCATCCATTCCTATCTCAGAGCCGTCAGCAGTCAGGAGGCTAAACTCAATGAATTGAGAATATTGCAAGTGTGAATCCATGTAGTTTTTAAAATTCTTTATCTCTATGGAATTGTCAGGAAGGGATGTGCCGCCTTCGTTGGTATCCTCCAGGTTCATGAGAGCTAAAACATGGTTTTTCAGTTTTTGTTCAGAAGCGATAGCCGCGGCATTGGATTGAATTCCATGTTCCCAGATTTTAATCATCTTTACAGATAGGGGTAGCCTCTTGCTCAAATGCCCAAGGGTCTGGGTTTTTATTGTTTCCTCGATACTGGAAATCGTAAACCAGCCAAAGGTCCCAATTAAAATCATAAAACCAAAGGCAAAAATAAGAACATTGGTGAGGCTGATTGCAGATAGTTTGTAAATTTTTCTGGTCATTTCATTATAATTTTCCAATCACATCAGCTAATCGACATTCAATAGTCGGAATTTTCACTGCCCAGAGACAACATGAAATCGACAAGTTCTCTCTTCTCAGTGTTAGATAATCCAATGGGAGAGATAAACGGGCTTTTAATCGGGTCGTCATTTCCGCCCATATCATAAAATTCGACCACATCCTTAAGTGTTTTAAAGATTCCGTTATGCATATAGGGAGCAGTTTGGGGGATATAACGCAGTCCCGGAGTTTTATATGATCGCAGGTGAAATAATTCGCCGGTTACTTTTTTCCGACCGATATCCCCCTGATCAGGAGGAAAATCGGGCACCCCGATATTGTGGAACTGGGCGTCGGTCAATCTTGGACCGTTGTGACAAATGGAACATTTAGCCTTTCCAAAAAATAATCGCATACCTCTGACAGCAGAAGGCGACATGGCTGATTTATCCCCCTTGCCATAAAGATCATAAGGCGTATCTTTGGTGACGAGCGTTCGTTCAAATGTGGCTATCGCTTGCGCAATTCTTTATGCGGTAATTTCAGGACTGCCATATGCCGCCTCGAACAAGGGAGGGTATTCAGGCAGGGCGCTCAGTTCTACGATCAGTTCCGGGAGTGATTGATTCATTTCAAAAGGATCCTGAATGGGCATTAAAGCCTGCTCCTCCAAACTGGCGGCGCGACCATCCCAGAACTGAGAGCGACTGAAACCGCTGTTCCATATAGTTGGGGAATTGCGACCCAGTTCTTGACCGTCGATTCCAATGGCTCTGGGTTTTCCATCAGTCCAGTTCTCTTCCTTGAGGTGGCAGGTTGAGCAACTGACTTTATTGTTGCCGGACAGGCGGGTATCGAAAAACAGGGCCGAACCCAATGCTTCTTTTTCCGGACTCGGGGGATTGTCTGCAGGGTAAGGGATGGGAGGGAGAGGCTCGTAAGTCAAAGCCCATGCATTCAAACATCCTAAAAAAATTGTTTGAATGATAATTCCAAAGAAAATCTTGGTTGAATAATTGATTGCCATCATAGACGTCGCCTACAGATAAGTTCTGCGTTAACGATTACACGGCTTTGCGCGAGTTTCTATTCTCCGAAACCCAATTTTATTCAATATTTATATAAGGACTGCGGTCTTTCCAAAATTGTTCGCTAACGAAACTCTCCTGATTCTATGTTGATCGGAACCGATACTTATCTGCACTCATAATTTATTGAAGATTCTAATGTATAGTAACTTAAAATGTAAGATTACAAGCTAATAATATGCAATATAAATAATCACGATTCTCCTTGCGGAGCAAGCGCCTGATTCAGTGGAGTTGGTTTTGCAGAAGAAATCTAAATAAGCCGCTCTCTGGCCAGACTATTGGGAGTATTTATTTGATACTCGAATATAATTTCGCCGGCGACATGAGAAAACGTGTAGGTATACCCTTAATTAAAAGACTGTCCGGTAGAAGGAAGGATTAGGGCTTGAATAACAATTAAAAAAGGACTTACGAACGATTTCGTAAGTCCTTGATATGAGTAGCGGGGGCCGGATTTGAACCGACGACCTTTGGGTTATGAGCCCAACGAGCTACCAGGCTGCTCCACCCCGCATCGATTGCGTTGCAATTTCTTGACTGGTGAGCCAACACTATACCGGATAGGGAGGCTTGTCAAGGAATGTTGTTAAGAAATTGAAATAAAAGAAATAAAGGCGGCCTGAAGGGGAACCTATGTTCCCTCAGGCCGCCTTGGAAAACCTGATTAGAGGTTTGCGTTTTTTCGGTCGGGATTACGATGAGGGGAGGTCTCAGCGTTCAAGTCATCCAGAGACGGGAATGAATCGTCAGGATGCAAGGTCTGAGCGCGCGCCAGAAGCTCTTCTTCGCTTTCCACGCGTTCTTCATCGGGAATACAACAGTCAACCGGGCAGACTTCCTGGCAGGCTTCTTCGCCATGAAAACCTACGCACTCGGTGCAGAGTTCAGGAGCGATTACGTAGTAATCTTCACCCTCGGTGATTGCGCCGTTGGGACATTCTGGTTCGCATACTCCACAGTTAATACATTCATCAGTAATAAGGGTGGCCATTGTGCTTTCCTTCCACTAGAAATTTATAAAAATAAACCGAACCTACTTAATAAAATAACGGAATTTAAACTGTTTGTTTTTTTTGAACTGGCTCATCCAACCAAAAGAATTGATTTAAGAGTCCAAACTTAATATAAAAATGTCTGGATCAAGTCAAGACTTTTTTGGAAGCAAATTCTATCAATTCGTTTTGGCCCCTTCAAACCATTTTTAAGAAAGCGCTTAAATATAGTAGTTAAACGGCCTCAAGGGGAGTAATCTTAAACGAAAAGATTCATTCAATGATTCAATACGATTTTTAAATGATTGTCAAACGGATTCTTATATTTGTTCCGCTCGGTTTTACACTGCTTTTATTGCAATCGTTTTTCTGGGCGCCCACCTACGACCGGCAGGCGACGAGCAATCCTGAGCGTCTGGTTAAATTCATCAACGGGTCTTCTGGCGACGCGCAGATACTGAATCCCATCCTGAGCGCGGATACCGCCAGTAGCGAGATCAATGATCTGGTGTTCGAGGGCTTGCTGGATCTGGACGATCAGCTGGATTACAGGGCGCGCCTGGCTTCTTCCTGGAAGCAATATGAGGAGGCCTATCTGTATGTCAGCGAAGCCCGGCTCGCTGAATTGACGGGTGGTGAGGCGTCTCCCCGGGACTGGCGGGAGATTTTCCGGCGCTGGCTACCGGGCATGGATCGCTGGCATGACGCGATCCTTTCCATCTCCCTGCAAGCGCCTTCTGTGGAAGAGGGATCGTTCGATCATGTTTTATCTGATGCCCCGGCTTCCGACGAAAACAAAGCGGAGACGGTGGCCTACGAATTACGACGTCCTGCGCGCTTCAAATTTGTCTTGAAAGAGATCAATCAGGACTTCTTCATTCCCATCCAGAAAAAGCTGGGCGAGGCCTATTTCGATCAATTCCCTTATGAGCGTCATGTTTTGCCGAAGGACACAGCTCAGGCGCCCATCCTTGCGACCCGATATGAAGAGTTACTGCCGCTGGTTGAACACAATCCGGTCATCGAGTTCACTCTTCGCAAGGGCGTTTTGTTTCATGACGGTCATGAATTCGATTCGGGCGATGTGTTGTTTACGTTTCAGGCCTTGATGGACCCCAAATCGATTTCCCCGCGACGTTCGGACTATGAGCCGGTCAAATCTGCGGAGGTGATGGGGCCTCATAAAATCCGTTTCGTTTACAAGAGATTGTTCTCGCCAGCCGTCAACTCCTGGTTCATGGGCATCCTGCCGGAGCATTTATTGAACGCGGCGGCTCTGGCTGAGGAAGCTAAAGAGGTGGGGAAAGACCCTGCCGAGTTCAGCATTCGCGACAGTCGATTGAACCGTCAGCCGATAGGGACGGGCCCCTTTTTGTTTGGGGAATGGAAATCCGACCAGTTTGTTCGCCTCCTGCGCAATGAGAATCACTGGGAGGGCGCGCCGGAATACAAGGAGTACGTCATGCGCATCATCCCCGATCCTCTGACTCAGGAGATGGAGTTTTATTCAGGCGCGGTTGATGATTATTCCGTTCTGCCGCATCAGGTGGCGCGCTTGAAGCACGATCCGCAGTATCAGAATTTTTCCAGTCTGCGCGGCTTCTATTCGTACATTGGCTATAATGTTCGCAATCCCCTGTTCGAGTCTGCCGAGATTCGCAAGGCTTTGGGGATGGCCATCGACATGCAGGCCATCATCGAATACGTTCTGTATGGAGAAGGCGAGCGCGTCTCCGGTCCCTATCCTAAAATTTCCGACTGGTACGACCCGTCGGTCGATCCGCTCCCCTACGATCTTGAAGGCGCGCTCGCAATCTTTGAGCGCGAGGGCTGGAAACGCAATGCCGAGGGTTACCTGGAGAAGGACGGAAAAATTTTCGAGTTCAATCTGATCACCAATAACGGCAACCCGATCCGAAAGAATATTCTGGCGATTGCGCAGAACAGCTGGAAGAAAATCGGCGTCAAATGCAATACCCAGTTATTTGAATGGGCGGTGTTCCTGAAAGATTTTGTCAACTCCCTCAAGTTCGACGCGGTGGTTCTGGGCTGGAGCATGGGGCTGGACCCTGACTTGTATCAGCTCTGGCATTCCAGCCAGACCGAACCGGGGCAACTCAATTTTGTCGGCTACAAAAACCCGGAAGCGGATCGACTGATCGAGCGCATTCGCAAGGAGTACGACAAGGACAAGCAGATCGTCATGACGCATGAACTGCATCGCATGATCGCGCGCGACCAACCTTATACGTTTTTATACACCGCCAAATCGACGCGATTGCTGGACAAGAAAATCGTCATTGTGAACCGCGACGAGGCGGGCGGCGAAAGCTACCAGAAAATCTATCCCACCAAGGATGGACGCATCAATTATTATTTCAGTAAATGGCGCAAGCTGGAACAGGCGCCGCAATTCATCCCTCAGGGTTAGCGCGAGCCTGCGCTGGTTTGCCCCTACCTGCCTATATGTCTGAAACGAGTTCCAAAATAGAACCTGAAAAAATCCTGCGCTTTGTCGATTTGTTCTGCGGCATTGGCGGTTTTCGCTTTGCCATGAGCGCCGTGGCGCAGAAACGCAAGATCAAGGCCGAATGCGTTTTTTCCAGCGATATCGACGCCAACGCGCGTAAAGCCTATGAAGCGAATTTTGGTCACGCGCCAAACAGCGACATCACCCTGTTCAATGAAAACGACATTCCCGACTGCGACTTGCTGTTCGCAGGATTTCCCTGCCAGCCTTTCAGTATCATCGGCAAGCGCAAAGGCTTTGAAGACACGCGCGGCACCTTGTTCTTTGATATTGCGCGCATCCTGCAAAAGAAACGTCCCGCCGCATTTGTCCTGGAAAACGTCAAACAACTGGTGCGTCACCAGAACGGCGCCACCTTCGAACGTATTGTTTCGGCCTTGAAGGACATGGACTATCGGGTCGAGTATCGCGTATTGAACGCTCTGGATTTTGGCCTGCCGCAAAAACGCGAGCGCGTGTTCATCGTGGGAGTGAAAGACGATGCGCCCTTTGGCTGGCCCGAAGGAAATAAGACGATGCGTCCGCTTGCTGAATTTCTGGAAAGGGATGTGGAAGCGAAACATTTTGCGACCTCAACCATTCAGGGCAATCGCAACAGAAAGCATCGTTCCCTTCACCAGCCGGGAATCTGGCATGAGAACAAGTCCGGGAACGTGACCTCTTATCCTTACGCCTGCGCCCTGCGCGCAGGGGCTTCTTATAATTATCTTCTGGTGGACGGCAAGCGACGCCTGACGCCGAGAGAAATGTTGCGGCTTCAGGGCTTCCCGGACAGTTTCAAAATTGTCTGTTCTGATTATCAAACGCGCAAGCAAGCGGGCAATGCGGTGGCGGCTCCTGTGGTTGCGGCGATTCTAGACGCTCTGGTTCCGAGGTTATTGGGGCTTGAAGAGCCGACACGCTCGACGGATGGAAGCGATTGTTTTTCCACGGAAGAGCGATCCCGGATCATGCGCTCCGTCAAATCGCGCGACAACCGCTCCACCGAGCTTGGCTTGACGGCGATATTTCGCGAGAGAAAAATCACGGGCTGGCGCCGGAATTACAAATTACCGGGCAAGCCGGATTTTGTGTTTCCCGCGCAACGCATCGCCCTGTTCGCCGATGGTTGTTTCTGGCACGGGCATCCCTGCAGGAACATCACGCCTCGACAAAATGCCGAATACTGGCAGAAAAAAATCAAGCGAAACAAACAGCGCGATAAGGAAGTGACGAAACAGCTTGAGGGCAAGGGATGGCAGGTGGTGCGAATTTTCGAATGCAAGATACGCAAAAAACAACTTCCGCGAAAATTCTTGCAGGCGCTCAAATCCTCCTGAAGCACAGTCCAGGACCCGACTGAGGCGCCACATTGGCCTTACTGAAAAATGCGGCGTTGCAAATAGACTGCCACTATTGAAGAGTCCTGCGATGCGCGCTTTGAAAACTGGCGTTATTGAAAAATGCGGCGTTGCAGGTAGACTTCCACCGTTCCCTTGAAATTGCTGGCGACGGCGACATCGAGCAGACCGTCGTCGTTGTAGTCCGCGCTTGTGATCGCCAGCGGCGTGCCGCCGTCGACGATATAATCGCGGGTGGGGAAGATGAACCCTCCATCCTTGCGGCGAATGATCAGGGAAAAATTACTGCTTCTGGAATTAGCCACGGCAACGTCGGGGAGATCGTCGTCGTTGAAATTGCCCGCCGTCAGACCAAAAGGGCCGCCGCCTCCAGAGAAAGATTGCTCCGCTTCAAACGAACCATCGCCTTTGGAGAGGGCCAGATACATATTGTCTCCTTGCCCGGCGGTGAAGACCAGATCATTCCTGCCGTCCTGGTTCATATCGTGAGCAATGACCGATAGCGGAACGCGGTTGGCGGCAAGCGTGAGCGGGCCGGAGAAGGTGCCGTCGCCATTGCCCTGGAATAACTTGATTCCGCTTGAATTTGAACTGCTGGTCGCGAGAACGATTTCCGCGATGCCGTCGCCATCGAAATCCTCCGCCAGTCCTGAAAAGGAACGCGAGCCGGTTAAATAGCTGGCTCCTTTTTTGAAATAGCCCGCGCCCCGGCCCAGATAGATTTCCATCTTGTCGAAGGTCAGAGTCGTCGCAACATCGAGAATGCCGTCGTTATTCAGATCGGCTACGATCATCCCCAGTGGAACGGTCCCGGTTTTTTGCGATAACAATCTGGGGGAAAAGCCCTCTTTGGAACTGAATACGATGGAGAATCGGTCCGAGCCGCGCGAGTTCACGGCAATATCAGGAAAGCCGTCCTGGTTGAAATCGCCGACAGCAAGAGCCGTGGGTTCCGCATGCACGGAAATCGTTTGAGCTATCTTGAAGGTTCCGTCACCCTTACCGGGTAAGAAGGTGAGGGTGGAATCCTTGGAATTGGCGCTGACGATATCCTGGTAGCCATCCTGATTGAAATCAGCGGAAACCAGAGACGAGGGGCCTTTGCCAACGGGAATCACATTGTATTTGTAAAGCGTTGGCGGAGGCGGCGAGGGCAGTTGAAAATTACAGGCCGCAACAAAGGCGCATATCAACAGGAGCCAGAGAGGATTTTCAGGTGAAAATCCCGGTTTTACAAAGATTCCTGCTGATGTTTCTGCGATCCGGCGGCGAATTTCTCTCATAAGCCTTGATTTTAACTCAAACGTATGTAAAAATTCATGTTTTTCCAATCCCTCGCTTCGATTCATTCAATCGGGGCTTTCACCCAAGAGGAGACCTATCTTGAGATCTTACCAAAGCGTACTCATTCTTAAACCTGATTTAGACGACACCCTCGTTGAAAAAGCCGCTGAAAAAGTTGACGGCTATTTCAAGAAGTATGGCGGCGAAACCCTTAGCGTTGAAAACTGGGGAAAGAAACGACTGGCCTACCGGGTTCGAAAAAATCGGTTTGGTATTTATTTGAATATTTATCACACCTGCGAAAACGAAAAACTCGACGAGCTGGAAAAAGAATATTCTCTGAACGAAAACATCATCAAATTCATGGTCATTCGATTGACCGACAAGGAACTGGAACGCGCTCTTGCACGCATTGCAGAGGCGGGTAAACCTGCCGAAGAGGGTGAAGAATCCGATTCTGACGACGATGACAAAAAAGATGATAAAGAAGCGAAAAAAGAAACAGTAAAGGAAGGGAGCGATGATTCCTGACAATGGCTAGCTTTAACAAAGTACTGCTCATGGGGAATCTGACACGCGATCCCGAACTCAGGTACACAGCCAGCGGAGCGGCCGTGGCCAGCTTCGGCATTGCCGTCAACCGTAAGTTCAAGCAGGGCGACGAATGGAAAGACGACGTCTGCTTTGTTGATATTACGGTCTGGGGCAAGCAAGGAGAAAACTGCGCGGAATATCTGAGTAAGGGCCGACCCGTATTTATTGAGGGATATCTGCGTTTTTCGAGTTGGGAAGGCGATGGCGGCCAGAAGCGCAACAAGCTGGATGTGACTGCCAACACGGTTCAGTTCCTTGGCGGTCGCGGCGACGGGCAAAGATCGGGTCCCAACGATCCAGGCGATTCTTCAGGCATGCCGCCCGGCGACGACGACGTCCCTTTTTAAAAAAAAATAAAATAATCTGCGAGCGTTTTGAACGCTCCCTAACATAGTGGATGGATCTATGACTTATACGAAGAAAAGAGCTTTTTTTGCGCAAAAGATTTGCCGATTCTGTTCTGAGAAATTAGAGCATATTGATTTCTTTGATGTGAAATTGTTGAAACCCCTGGTGTCTGAACGCGGCAAGATCATCCCTTCGCGGATCTCTGGTAACTGCGCGAAGCATCAACGACAGCTGACCAATGCAGTCAAGCGCGCGCGCAATATTGCCTTACTGCCTTTTTCGGTAGAACGCTGACCTTGCAAAAACCGTTCGATCCGAGAGCGATCCTGGTTCCCTTTGCTCTTGTTTTAGGTTTATTGACGGTTACGGCGTTTGCCCCGGCTTTGGGGATGATGACGGGTATTTTCACGCCCTTGCCGATCATCTGGGTGTCGTTACGCTTTGGCATGAAACCGGGCGCTGTGATGGCGGGTCTGGTTCTGGTGTCGCTGGTTTTTGTTGCGGGACCCTTGCCAGCGTTCCTGTTCTTTGCGGAATATGGAATTCTTGCGCTGATTTTATCGGAAGGCGTCCGTCAGGGACAACCCTTTGACCGATGCATCGCGTTTTCTGCGCTGGGCGCAACGGTGATTTCCATTCTCCTGCTGTTTTTTGTATTGGGAGAACAGAACGAGAGCTTTTCAAGTTTCTTCAAGGATCGGGTGGACAGTCACATCGCTCAATCCATGGAAGCCTTGAAATCCATGGGAGAGAGTCCGGCTGATCTGAAGCTCATGCAGGAGTTTTCGGTCACAGTTTCGGAGTTGTTCACCCAGTCCTATCCGGCGATACTGTTGATCGGTTCTTTGGTGACGGCGAGTTTGAATTATGTGATGGCGCAGTTCATCAGTCGGCGTCTGCATTTGGGTTTTAATTTTCACCCCGGAAAATATTCCGAATGGGTGGCCCCGGAACAAGCGGTCTGGGCTTTGCTGGCATCGGGCGGCGCCGTGGCGATGGGCGATCCTTTCGCGGCGGTGGGCATGAATGTCTTTTTGGTGGCTTTGGTTGTTTATTTTGCCCAGGGCCTTTCCATTGTGGTGCATTTTCTGGAAACGCGAAATGTTCATGCGGTGTTTTGGGGTTTTGTTTTTTTATTGATCTTGTTTCAGCCTATTTTGATGGGAATCATTATTGGAATGGGCGTTTTCGATTTGTGGGCCGATTTCAGAAAATTGAAATCGCCTCCTATAGATCCCGATACGGTTTAAAGGCTATTTAAAATATAAGGAGCTGGATTCTCGATGAAGCTATTATTAAAGGAAGATGTGGGCGGTCTCGGTATTTGCGGAGACGAAGTTGAAGTGAAAGACGGTTACGGTCGCAATTATCTTGTTCCGCAGGGCAAGGCGATTCTCGCGACGCCTAAGAACATGAAGCAGTTCAATCATCAAAAGAGCATCGTTCAGGCGCGCGTGAAAAAAGCCATTGTGGAAGCGGAAGAGCGCGCTAAGGAATTGTCTGCGCTGTCTTGCGTGATCACCAAAAAAGTCGGCGATCAGGGCAAATTGTTCGGCGCCGTGACGGCTCAGGACATTGCCGATTGCGTGCATGCACTGGGAGCGGCTCTGGATCGAAAGAAAATTCAGATGGGCGATCCTATTAAAACGCTTGGCGATTTTCAGGTGGTCTACAAGTTGCACCCGAAAGTGACCGCGCAGATCAAGGTTTCTGTTGTCGCTGAAAACGTCGTCGAAGAAGTCAGCGCAGAAGCGACTGAAGAAGCGACCGAAGAAAAAAATGAGGCGGAGGCGTAAATCGCCTCTTTGCTTTTTGCGATTCCGACGGCTTTAAAACCGTGCATTAATTAACCCGCCTCGCCAGTTACAGGGCGAGGCGACCCATCCTGAACCATGCCGGAATCTGTTGCTCAAATTGCTCTGAACAAACTGCCTCCATACAATTTGGAGGCAGAGCAAAGCGTTTTGGGCGCCTGCCTGAAATCCAACGAAGCCTTCGCGCGCGGACTGGAAATCCTGTCCGAAGATGATTTCTACAAATCATCCCACCAGAAAATTTTCGCCTCAATGCGCAGGTTGTTTGAGGAGAACACCCCCATCGATATTCTGACCCTGACGGAACGACTGCGTCAGGACAAGGGGTTTGACGAAGCTGGAGGGCTGGAATACCTGGGCTTCCTTGAAGACGCCGTACCCACCGCTTCGGCGATCACGCATCATGCGCAGATCGTCAAGCAAAAGAAAATCCTGCGAGATTTGATCCAGACGGCGAATGAGATCGTCTCGAACAGCTACAATGAATTCGAGTCGGTTGAGGAAATTCTGGACAAGGCGGAGAAGTCCATCTTCGAAATTTCAGACAAACGGACCTCGCGAAATTTTGCCGGCATCTCGGAAGTTGTAAAACATAATATCCATTCCGTCGTCAAGCTGTCGCAGGCTCCGGGCATTGTCACCGGCGTGGCGACCGGATTTCTTGATCTGGACCGGCTGACCACAGGATTGCAGCCCACAGACTTGATCATTCTCGCGGGTCGTCCCAGTATGGGCAAGACGAGTTTTGCTTTGGATATCGCCCGTCACGCGGCTCTGCATGCGAAAGCCGGAACGGCGATCTTCAGTCTGGAAATGTCCAAGGAGCAATTGGTCAATCGCATGCTGTGCGCAGAAGCGCGCGTCGATTCAAATAAGTTGCGCACCGGTTATCTTGCAAAGAGCGATTGGCCCAAAATACATAACGCAGGCGGTCGATTGGCGGAGGCCAGTATTTTTATTGATGACAGCGGCTCCTTGTCCGGGCTGGAAATTCGCGCGCGCGCCCGTCGGCTTGCGGCGGAGCATCCGCTGGGACTGATCATCGTGGATTACCTGCAACTCATGCATTCGCCGGGAAGCAAGGACAACCGGCAACTGGAAATTTCTGAAATTTCCCGGGGGCTGAAATCGCTTGCCAAGGAACTGGGAATCCCGATCATCGCTCTGTCGCAGTTGAGTCGCGCCGTTGAAAGCAGAACGGACAAACGACCTTTGCTTTCCGACCTTCGAGAGTCTGGCGCCATCGAGCAGGATGCCGATGTCGTCATGTTCATTTACCGCGATGAAGTTTATAATCAGGAAACCCCGGATGTGGGGATTGCAGAGATTTTGATTCGCAAGCAACGTAACGGCCCGATCGGCGATGTTCGGCTTGGCTTCGAGAATCAGTTCACCCGCTTCCACAATCTGAGCGACCGCGAGGACGCGCCGCCCAATCTGGATCGTCCACCGGTCGATGACAGCGACGTTCCTTTCTAATAGCTTCTCGATAATGCGATATTCTTTGTTCATTATTTTCGCGTTGACGCTTGTCGTTAATATTGCGTCCGCAACGGCTCAGCCTCATCCCGGCGCGATGTCGCTCGACGCGCAGGGTCGCGCTGAAATGCTTGCCATGCAGGGGCGTTTCGAAGATTCCGTCAAAGCTTATATGAAGCTGGTTGAAGAGCCGAACGCAAGCAGTTCGCTGGTGCGCGGTCTGGTCAAAGCCTCGGCTGGCGGGGGATTCTTGAAACC
The DNA here is from genome assembly GCA_015698305.1 of Candidatus Nitrohelix vancouverensis. Taxonomy (NCBI): domain Bacteria; kingdom Pseudomonadati; phylum Nitrospinota; class Nitrospinia; order Nitrospinales; family Nitrospinaceae; genus Candidatus Nitrohelix; species Candidatus Nitrohelix vancouverensis. The sequence continues at coordinate 2,700,155 of CP048620.1, read as the reverse complement.
GACCCGCGCCTTTCTGGAGACTCGATTGCAGTCGAGTCCGTCTCCAATACTGTTTGGCATCGGTCTGTCATTTTATTACGAGGGTAATTTCGACGCCGCTGAAGACCGTTTGCGTCGCTCCATTCGGGAAGATTCGAAGAACAGTCTGGCCCTGAACGCATTGGGCGCCACTCTGGCGCGCAAAGGTCGGTTTGACGAGGGCGAGACGCTGGTTCGCAGGGCGATGGAAATCGATCCTTCCGACATTCTCTATTACAATAATCTGCTGGGCCTGCTGAATGAGCGAGGTCAGGGAGAGCGATTTCGGCAGGAGTATCAAGAATCATTAGAAAATGGCCGAAAAGAAAAGGCGGCGCTCTATGGTCGCGCTCTGGCGCGGTCGCTCCGGCAGGACGGGTTCAGAAGTTACGAAGCGGGGGATATAGAGGGGACAATTGAGGCCTTCATGAAAATCGCCGAGATCAATACGGCCACCGGCAATACGCCGGGCCGGGTGCAGGCCTTGTTCAGTCTTGGCGTGCTTTACGAAGAAACAGGCGATGTTGAAAAAGCGCAATCTTATTACGATGAAGTTCTGCGCATCAACCCCGAGCATATCCAGGCCCGTGAAAAAAGCAAAGTCGGGCAGGGTGGGGCCTTAGAGGTCCGATAAATACTGGAAAACGCCGGATTATTCCCCTGCGCATAATCAGGCGAAAGTTAAATAAGTCTTGACAAAATAAAGGGTTAAAGCTAGGATCAAGCGGGTGACCCTTGTGTTTTCAGTTCCGCGAAAAGTACCTTGGACAAGGAGGTAAAGTGGATAAAGATTTCTATACTCTGATGATTTTTTCTGGCGCGACAGGATCGCCCAGGAAAACTCGTATTTCGAAACGTCTGGTCAAATGCACGCTGGCGCTTTCTATCAGCGCGTTGATAGCCTTTGGCGGTTTCTCCTATTATTTTTCGCAGAAGTACATTCAGCTAACGGCGGATCAGGATCAGTTGGCTGAGTTGCGCCGCGAATCGAAACTGCAAAAAGTGCAGGTAGAGAAATTTGCCAAGCAGGTGCGTAATTTCGAAGATGAAATGGCGCGGCTGGAACGTTTTGAGAAAAAATTAAGAGTCATCACCGCTTTGGAAAATTCTCCTGTATCTTCAGAGAAGGTATGGGGTGTTGGCGGACCTTACGGTTTGGCGAATGCAAGTATCACCACTTCCTTGAAACGGGACGCGCATAGTCTGGCCAAGCGGCTGTCCGGGAATCTGGGGAACCTGGCGAATCAGGCAAAGGCACAGGCTATCTCCTTTCAGGAATTAGACGAATTTTTCAAGAGTCAAAAATCGCTGTTGTCTTCCACACCGTCTATCTGGCCGTTGCGCGGTTGGGTGACTTCCGGGTTTGGGTTTAGAAAATCGCCCTTCACGGGGCTACAGGAAAAGCATGAGGGCTGGGACATCGCCGCGCGCTTTGGTTCGCCGGTACGAGCGACTGCTGATGGAATCGTTGTGGTTTCCGGTCGGGAATATGGTTATGGGAAAATGGTGGAGATCGATCATGGTTATGGATTGATCACTCGATACGGACACAATTCCAAGCATCTAGTTAAAGTCGGGGACCGCGTTAAGCGCGGTCAGCAAATTGCCGAAGTGGGCAACACCGGTCGAAGCACTGGGCCGCATCTGCATTATGAAGTGTTGCTGAGGGGCGTTCCATTGAATCCCAAAAACTATATTCTGGAAGAATAGGGCGCGTCTCGGGTTCCGGTAGGCGCAGGTTTGCTGTTGGTGATGCAAGGCAAACGTTAAATTTTCCCACAAGCGTTTTCCATGCTGAGGATTCAGCTCGATGGAACGCTGTCCGACACTACTGAAAATTCCGAATTAACATCCATTTTAATTTAAATTGAATCTGATGAACGGTCTGCATGACGTTTGTTGCGTTGCAAATTATCGCACATTGAAGGTTGATATATGGCATTAGGATTTTTGTCGAAGATTTTTGGAACGCGAAACGATCGCGAGTTAGCGCGCATACAAGGACTCGTTGAGAAGATCAACCAGTTGGAAGAGAGCGTGAAAGGTTTGTCGGATCCCGCGTTGCGCGGCAAAACTCACGAATTGAAAGCTCAGCTGGAAAAGGGCGCAAGCCTGGATGATATTCTGCCGGAAGCCTTTGCCGTGGTCAGGGAAGCTGGAATCCGCTCCCTCAAAATGCGCCATTTCGACGTGCAAATGATCGGTGGAGTGGTTTTGCACGAAGGCAAGATTTCTGAAATGAAAACCGGCGAGGGTAAAACCCTCATGTCGACTCTGCCTGCGTATCTGAATGCGCTTTCTGGAAAAGGCGTGCATGTCGTCACAGTGAACGAATACCTGGCGGGACGAGACGCCGAATGGATGGGGCAATTATTTAATTTCCTGGGCATGTCGGTTGGCGTGATTTCCCACGATATGGACGATCAGGAAAGACGCGCGGCGTATCGCGCAGACATCACTTATGGAACCAACAATGAGTTTGGTTTTGATTATCTACGCGACAATATGAAGTACGATGCGAATCAGTTCGCGCAACGCGAGTTGAATTTCGCCATTGTCGATGAGGTGGACAGTATTCTTATTGATGAATCTCGAACGCCGCTCATCATTTCAGGTCCTGCCGAAGAGTCCACGACCAAGTATCATGAAGTCAATCAGTTCATGCCGAAATTGATAAAAGAGAAGCATTATACCGTTGAGGAAAAAAGCAAAACGGCGGCGTTGAATGAAGACGGCATTTCCTTTCTTGAAGAGTTGTTGCAGATCGATAACCTTTATGATCCCAAACATATTGAGACCCTGCATTGCGCGCAACAGGCTTTGAAGGCGCACGCCATGTTTAAAAATGAAGTCGACTATGTGGTCAAAGACGGTCAGGTGGTCATCATTGATGAGTTCACAGGGCGCATGATGACGGGGCGACGCTACAGCGACGGTTTGCATCAGGCTCTGGAAGCCAAAGAGGGGGTTAAGATAGAAAACGAAAACCAGACTCTGGCATCCATTACCTTTCAAAACTATTTCCGCATGTACGACAAGTTGAGCGGCATGACGGGTACGGCGGACACCGAGGCGGAGGAATTCAACTCGATTTACGGATTGGACGTGGTGGTGATTCCGACCAACCAGCCGATGATTCGTGAAGACCACCCCGACGTGATTTATGGCAGTGAAGCGGAGAAATTCGAAGCGGTTATCGAGGAAATCCGTGAATTGAACGATGCGGGCCGACCGGTTCTGGTGGGAACCATTTCGATTGAAAAATCCGAAGCGCTGGGCAAGCAGTTGAAACGTATTGGAATCAAACACAACGTGCTCAACGCAAAACAGCACGAGCGCGAAGCCGAGATCATTTCCCAGGCGGGACAAATGGGGGCTGTGACAATCGCTACAAACATGGCGGGACGCGGTACGGATATCGTGCTGGGCGAAGGCGTTCCCGAATTGGGAGGCTTGCATATTCTCGGAACGGAACGACATGAAAGTCGTCGCATCGACAACCAGTTGAGAGGGCGCGCGGGCCGACAGGGGGATAATGGATCCTCTCGATTTTATTTGTCGCTTGAAGACGACCTCATGCGTATTTTCGGGTCTGAGAAAATCGCCGGTTTGATGCAACGTCTGGGCTTGGAAAACGGTCAGCCCATTGAGCACGCAATGGTCTCAAAGGCGGTCGCCAATGCGCAGAAAAAAGTTGAGGCGCATAATTTTGATATTCGAAAGCACTTGCTCGAATACGACAACGTCATGAATCGTCAGCGAGAAGTGTTTTATACATTGAGAAGAGACATTTTACTCGGCTCCAACCAGAATGAGATTTTGATTGAAATGGGGGAGGAGACGCTCGACCGTAAACTTCATGAAATCGCCCCCGACAAAATCTATCCTGAAGAATGGGATATCGAGTCATTGAATGAGTTTTTGCATCGACAATATGGCATTGGTATCGAAAAGCCAAGCGACCATGAGTTACTGCTCAATGAAACGCATCGTATTGAGTTGGAGGATTGTAATCGCGAGAAGTTGTTTGAAGTTATTTCTGCTGAATTGAACCAGCTTTATAACAAAAAAGTCGAAGATATCGAGCCGCAGGCCATGCGCCATCTGGAAAAAATGGTGATGCTTCAGGTGGTTGACAAACTCTGGAAAGATCATTTGCTTGGGATGGATCATCTCAAGGAAGGCATCAGTCTGCGCGGTTACGCCCAGAAGAATCCGTTGACGGAGTACAAGAAGGAAGGTTTTGAAATGTTCTCCCTGATGATGGAGCGAATTCAGGAGGAGTGTTCAGAGTTCCTGTTCAAAGCCCAACTCAACGTCGAGGAATCGATGGATGTCGAGGAAAAACCCGAGCCCAAGGTGGTGGAGCATCGCGGCGGAGAGGCCGAAAGCCAGGCCAAGGAACCGGCAAAGCGTGAAGAGGCAAAAGTAGGCAGAAACGACCCCTGCTCCTGTGGAAGCGGTAAGAAATATAAAAAGTGTTGCGGAAAATAATTCCTTATTTCGTTTCCATTAAAGTTTGGCATTCAATACACAACGTGGTCAAAGGAAGAATTTGCAACCGCTTTGAGCTGATTCTTTTTTCGCAGGATTCACAAATCCCATAAGTTCCTTCGTCCATTTTGATCAATGCATCCTCGATCAATTTCAATTCGTTCCTGTCCCGGCTGGTCAGCTGAAACATCATCTCCCGCCCTTCAAGACTTGAAGCCAGATCAATTTCATTACTGAAGGTCAATTCTCCTATATCCCGTTCCGCGTTCTGGGAAGACTGAATAATCTTAAACAGTTCGCCGCGCGAGTGAACCAAACCCTCTCGGATCTTTTTAATGATCGGATCGGATATGGGTTTTGCCTTGGGTGCAGGAGGAGTTTTCTTTTCAGCCGGTTTACTTGCCGCGACCTTTTGTGGCTTGACTTGTTTTTTTACGGACTTTTTTGCAGGAGCTGTCGTTTTTTTAGCGACCGGTTTTTTTTTCGGCGGAACTTTTTTACTGACTGCTTTTTTCCTGGAGGCGGTTGATTTTTTCTCTTTAGGGGAGGTTTTGGGAGCTTTCGTCTTTTTAGTTTTGGCTTGAGGCTTGGCCTTTGCTTTGGATTTAGCTTTTGCCTTACTCTTTGCTTTTACCTTGGTCTTAGGTTTTGCTTTAGGACTGGAGGGTTTGGATTTTTTTACAGGTTTCTTTTTAGCGACCGATTTTTTACTTTTGGGTACGGATTTCTTTTTCACGTTTTTTTTCTTCGCGGCGCTTTTGGTTTTCCCGGTCGTTGCCTTCTTTTTGACGGCCTTCTTTTTCTTTACCGCTTTTTTTGTTGCCTTTGCCATGGACAACCTCCTGATCTTTTGGAACGAGCAATCTAATTATTGCAGTTCTATCCGGTTGCTAGTAATGAAACGTTTGAGCGACTGTTGGGACCATCGTTTATTATCGTTTGTTCGTGGAGCGGGGCCAGTCCAGAAATCACCCTATGCAAGCCGGTCAAATCCTTCCCCGATTAAAATCGTCGAAGGATATCAATTACAATCATAAATTTCAAGACTTTAATTTGCTATGGGGGATATTTTTTATAGTTCGGAAAATCTGGCTTTGCAGGGTAATTATGCTGGAAGGTCAGATTTCATAATCAACAACTACGGATTGCTTGCAAAGCGATCGTATCGTTTTGATGACGGGTTGATGATTGGGGTGTGCGGCATAGGTTTCGAGTCCTTCTTTATCGTCAAAATGCGTGGTGAGAACCAGATCAAAACTCCGTTCAGAACTTTTAAAATCCACGCCAACCTCAATGAAGCGCAGGCTTTCAATGGCTCCTTCTAGACTTTTCAAGGAAGCGATGGCTTGCTCCATATTTTCTTTTGTTTTGTTTTCCAGCTTGAACATAACGATATGCTTTATCATGAGAGTCCTTTTTGCGAGCGTTTTTGGTTGGGCGTTGTTTGGTCTTGATCTGACAAGGAACTGGAGAGTATCATATTTTTTTGATTCGTATGAACGGGAACTTTGATATGTCGGCTGAGGAATTTTTATGTCCTGGATGATGGGAGCGGGCCTGGGGTTTTTGCGCGGAGGTCCCTTGGGGGCTATCGTGGTTGGCGCCGTTCAGCATTTTATATCCAAGGCGATGAAGAAAAAGCTGGAGGCCAGCCTTCCGGGTCTGGCGAATCGCCAGATTTTTATCGCTTCGCTTGTGGCTCTGGTGGCGCGCGTGGGTATCGAGAAGGGGCCGCTCAGCCCGCGAGAAATTTCCGTAATCCGTCGTTTTTTTACTAAAAATCTGGATTACGCTTCTGACGATCTTTCTTTTGTGAGCGATATTGCGCAACAGGTGCAAAAAGCGCGGCCGGATTTAATGCCTATTGTTGAGGATTATAAAAAATCGTCCAACAATTTGTACTTATCTCTGGCGCTGGCGCTCGCCTATCAAATCACGATGGTGGGGAATGGGCTGAATTCGCAAACTCAGAAAATCATCAACCAGTTGGCGGATTACCTCGGACTTTCCTACGACGCCCACGACCAGGTGAGGCGTAAGTATTCTTTGGAAGCATTGAAAACGCCTTATACAATTTTAGAGATTAAATCGTCAGCGTCCAATGAAGAGATCAAGAAGGCGTATCGGAAGATGGCGTCGCGATTTCATCCTGATCGGGCCGGTCATGACGGAGGCAGTCCTGAAACGGCGCATTTAAAATTTCTGGAGATACAGGGCGCTTACCAGGAGCTTGAGCGCATGCGGGAAATTGATTGACGGTCAATCGTTGTCGCTGGTTTTACCGTTAGCGTCGTCTTCGTTTTCCGGGTTCAACTGCCTCACGATAATCGATATCACACGTCGCTTGCTGGCTTCCTTGACGGTCAAACGATAACCGTTGAGGGTGATCTGATCGCCGGGGGAAGGGATTTTTTCGAGATGGTGAATGATCAGACCGCCAAGCGTCTCAAAGTCTTCTTCATTGGGTAGGTTCAGCCCGAGGGTTTCATTGATGGATTCAATTTCCATACTCGCTTCGATGAGATAGTCCCCGTCGGAATAATTTTCGTATTGTTTTCCCATCTTGTCGAATTCATCTTCGATTTCGCCGACGATTTCTTCCAGAAGATCTTCTACTGTCGCCAAACCAATACAGCCGCCATATTCATCCACCACGATCGCCATGTGAAGTCCGCGCGTTTGCAGTTCTTTGAGCAGGTCGTCGATCTTTTTGCTGGGCGGCACGTAATAGGCCGGGCGAACGATGGGCGATATGGAACTGCTGTCAATGGGCTGGTCGATCAGGTCAAAGGTATTCATCACGCCGATGATGTTGTGGATGCGTTGATGAAAGATCGGAAGCCGCGAACAACCGGAGTCGATCGCCATTTTGTGCGCTTCCTCCATGGTCGTGGCGTCGCTGACGGCGAACATTTGAACGAGAGGGGTCATGCATTGTTCAACGGCGATTTCTCCGAAATTGAATATGCGGTGAATGATTTTACGCTCGGTCGGCCCGAGGTGTATGGTTTGTGAATCGAGGCTGACGATACGGCGTATCTGATCCCGGCTGAAGGTGGCTTCGTTGTCGTTATCGTCGCCGAGAACGCCGCGAGAAACGTTTTCCGTAGCGCGGCAGGTCCAGATAATGAAGGGATAAAATAATTTGCTGAAAAAAGTCAGCGGGGCTGCAAGGGATTGCGAGAGTTCATCGGCTCGATTCTGAAAAATGATTTTTGGTACGATTTCGCCGCCAAACAGAATCAGAGGAGAGATGATGAGCATGGCCATCCATTCTCCGCTTTTTCCAAAATTTTCAACCATGTAGCCGGTGAAAATTGCAGTCGAAGAGACGACGGATAGATTGGTTCCCAATGATGTGGTTGCGAAGAGGCGTTCCGGGTTTTTCAAAAACTCCAATATGGTTTTAGCTCTTTCGTCTCCAGCCTCAGCGTTTTGCCGTAAGCGCGCCCGGTTGACCGAGATCAACGCAATTTCAGAGCCGGAGAAAAAGGCCTCAAACAAGATGAACAAAGCGATGAAAACCAATGATGGTAAGAGGTCCATTTATTTAGCGTCGTCCTCAATCGGGTTTTCGGGTTCATTGATCTCCATTACGTTCAGACGCAGTGAAATGATTCTTGCGCCTTTCATCTTCTCGATGTGGAATTTGTAACAGCCGAGAGAAACAGTTTCACCGCTACGGGGAACGCGACCGAATAGCCCAAAGACCAGCCCGCCAACGGTTTCGTGACCGTCTTCCGGTAAGGGTTGAGCGAAGTTCTGGTTGAAGTCGTATATGGAGTAGTTCGCGGCCATTCGATAGGTGTTGTCTTTGATTTTGACAAAGGGTTCCTCTTCCTTACGCATTTCGCTATCAATCTCACCCACCAGTTCCTCCAGAATATCTTCCAGCGTGATGAGTCCGCTGAGGCTACCATACTCATCGAGCACGATGGCAAGGTGCTGTTTCATCTTGCGAAATTCTTCGAGGAGTTCTTTGATTTTTTTTGACTTGGGGACGAAATGCGGGGGGTGAAGCATGTTCTTCAGATTGAAATTTTCTGGCGGCAGATTTTTATAGCGAATCAGTTCCTTGGTATAGAGGATGCCGATCACGGTTTCGCCGTCTTCGCTGAGAACGGGGACTCTTGCGAAAAAATTCTCCATGATTTTCGGTAGAATATTTTGAAACGAGTTTTCGTTTTCCATCGTCACCATGTCGATCTTGGGGACCATGATGTCGCCGGCCGTTGTTTCGCCAAATTCGATGACGTTATGAATCATCGTGCTTTCTTCGGAATCGAGTACGCCGTCGCCTTCTCCCATTTGCACCATGGCCTTGAATTCTTCATCCGTGATCATGGAGTCCTTGTCAACCAGTTTGCCGAATCCAATCATAGCGATAAATTTTTCAGCGATATGCGTGAAAAAACGGCGTGCGGGATGAACAAGCACTGAAAAAATTTTCAAGGGATAGGCCGCGATCAGGGCATATGGAGCGGCAGATTTGAGCGACAGGCTTTTCGGGAAAATTTCTCCAAAGATCAGAAGCAACAGCGTTCCCACGCCGATAGCGATGCCGACGCCGATGCTTCCAAACAGAGTGATGGCGATGGAGGTCACGACGACGGAGCAACCGATGTTGACCAGCTCGTTGCCTATATAAATGGTGATGAGAAGGTCGCGCGGTTTCTCCAGGAGTTCATGGACGAATCTCCCTGAACGACCTTTTTTCTCCTTTAAATCTTCAGTTTGAAGTGAATTGAGTGAGAAAAAAGCCGCTTCGCAGGCGGAGAAAAAGGCGGAACAACAAAGAAGTATGAATAGAAGAATGGAGCGCGGTAATATCGGGTCGTCCAAAATTAAAAATGACTCCACATGGGCTGGGTTTCCTTCAAATGGAAGGAATTCTGACGAGAGTCGAAGCTCTGCGCCAATAACAAAGAATCGCCCATTTCCAATTAAAAATGTTGATAGCCCATCAAGTTTTTAACGGATTGAGGTCGGCCTTCGAGATCTTTCAGCAATAATTTGCCAGGGAGAGCTGTTATCTCCCCAATCGGAACCGCCCCGGAATGGGTCTTGTCGAATAATTTGGTTATTTTTTTAACATCTAAGGGATTTAAAGTAAACAATAATTCATAGTCCTCTCCACCGCTCAGAGCTAATTCCCATAAATTCAATTTATTAGCGGCACATACCCGTTTGAAGGCGGGTGAAAGAGGAAGTTGTGCGGAGTCTATAATTGATCCGGTTCCAGAGGCGGCGTCAAGATGTTTGAGGTCTTGTATCAGCCCGTCGCTGATGTCAATCATTGAGGTGACACGCAGGGAAGAGTTGGCCAGTTTTTGGGCTTCAAGAGAGCGAGCTCTGGGATTGAGATGTCTTTCCGTGAGATAGCGTCGGTCTGCTTTGGACAGCTTCCAGGCGCGCCTGGGACTGGATAATATTTTCAGGCCCAGCGCCGAGTCTCCAAGAAAGCCGGTAGTCAGGATCGCGTCGCCGGGCCGGGCGCCGGAACGGTAAAAGATGCGCCTGGCTTTGCCTTCCCCGAAGATCGTTATATTGATGAACAGGTGTTTGGGAGAGGACACGGTGTCGCCGCCGGCGAGTTGAATGCCGTATGCAGAGCAAGCCCGATTGATGCCGCGGTAAAAGCGTTTGAGAAAAGCATAGGAGATTGTTTTTGGAATGCCGAGGGATATCAGCGCGCTTTGCGGAACGGCTCCCATTGCCGCCACGTCGCTGACGTTGACGGAGATGCATTTCATCCCCAGTTGTTCGGGCGTTGTGGTTGTGAGCTTGAAGTGCACGGTTTCGATCAGCGCGTCGGTCGATGCGACGTAGCGCTTGCCGCCGCGTTCTTCATAAACTGCGCAATCGTCGCCGATGCCTTTATGGACGCTGGCAGATTTTGCGGTGAGCAAACGGTCCACTTTTCCGATGAAACCAAATTCCCCCAGTTGTGTTAAATCAGTCATGTGTTTACAGACGGCGACCGGGGCCGAACGATCAGGTATTATTCAAGAGGTCTCGGGCGAGCGCATCCACGTCGAATTTTTTCTCGATTTTGATTGTGATGTTGTCGCCCTCGGCAAGATTGAGTTTTTGAAAATCTTCAAGCCTGAGGGTGAATTCGATGTGCTCTTCCGTGTCCGGCACCCAAACCGAGATCGCACGACTTTGTCCCGCTTGGTTGGGAGGGCACACGACCTCCGTGACTTCTGCATCCATTCTTATCATAACAGTATCCTTTCAGGTGTATTCTTTGTCGTCGGCAGTCAGGCGGAACAACTCAGGCGCCATTCGACAAAGGACTGCGGGGTGTCGTCAAAATAAATATCCGTTTCGTCCCAATCACCCGGAGCGTTGTCGAAGGGATTGAGACAGAGCAGACGCAGGCGCTCCACTTCGGAAAAATCTGATTGCTGGAGGGCCTTGCTGATCGCTCGTTCCAAGAGGTGATTGCGCAGGATGAACCGGGGGTTGACCTGGTTCATTGCCTGATTGCGGTCGGCGAAATCCTCCCCCTCACGATCGATCAATTTTTTGTACAGATTGAGCCATTCATCGAGCGCGGCCTTGTCGTCGAAATAATTGTTCAAATCCTGCCAGGAGCCTTCGGGGTATTCGGCGAGGAGTCTGAAAAAATTTGTGAAATCAGCCTGGCTTTTGCTGAGAAGATTGAACATGCGCCCGACCAGATCGGAAAAGGATTCGTCCAGCGCCTGCAATCCCAGCTTTCTTCCGAACAGTTCTTTTAATGTCTGGTTGTATACCGGTTGATAGTTTTTCAATTCGCTTTCAAGGTCGTCCGGGTCGATCAGGTGCGTCAAGGTTTCCCCCAGTTTGCCCAGATTCCAGTGACCGATCTCCGGTTGCTGACCGTAAGCGTAACGTCCGTTATGATCCGAAGAATTTGGAGAGAAATGCGGGTTGAATCTGTCGATGAAGCCGAAGGGGCCGTAGTCGAAAGTCGCTCCGGTAATCGACATATTGTCGGTATTCATCACGCCATGCACAAAGCCGACGGATTGCCAGAGCGCGATCATCGTCGCCGTGCGTTTGATGACCTCGCGGAAGAACAACAGATATTTGTCGGGAAGCGAGGCAAATTCTGAAAACTGTTTTTCAATAGTGTAGTCGAGTAAGCGGGTGGTCTTGTCGGGTTGATTGGTGTAATGAAAAAATTCAAAACTGCCAAAGCGGATATGCGAATCGCTCAGACGAACGACGATCGCCGCCAGTTCCGGGCGTTGTCTGTAAATCAAATCGCGAATGCCGATGAGGGCCAGAGCGCGGGTTGTGGGGACGCCGAGCGCGTGCAAGGCTTCTCCCGCCAAATACTCGCGGATGGAAGAGCGCAGTGTGGCGCGACCGTCGAAGCCTCTGGAAAAACGTGTGGGACCGCAACCTTTCAGGTAAACATCCCAGGACCCGTGGCCGGCATCGATTTCGGTGAGAAGCAGTCCGCGTCCATCCCCCAGGCGCGGGTTGTATGAACCGAACTGGTGGCCTGAATAAGCCATCGCCAAAGGACGGGAACCGGGCAGTTCTTGATTGCCAGAAAAAATCTGAACAAAATCAGGATCGTTAACGCAGTCCGGGGTCAGGCCCAGCAGACTGGCGCCCTCGGGGCTAAAATTGACAAGGTAAGGGTCGGTGACGGGATCCGGGGATTTGAACTGGCAAAAATCGGTTCCCAGTTCCGCCATGGAATTGGAAATCTTTAAACGCTCAAGACTGGACTTTAATTGCGTAGAAATTTTCTGTCTCCCTATATAAACGTTTGGAAATGACGCCTGAATTGCAGACGTGTTTGTTAGATGCAGGAAACGTTCTTAAGGGATCATTTAATTGAAGCGATCGGGTTACTTGAGTTCCTGAACCGTCCAGATATGGTAATTGTCCGCCGTTGTGTGATGCCAGAACACCGCGTTGATGTTGAAATGCACCAGCCATACCGCTTGCTCGCCTTGTTGGCAGATTTTCTTTTGATAGCGATCCTCGATCACCGAAATCTCCGCGCAGGATGTGCTTGTCCAATAGTAATGCCCCGTTCCATCGTCGAAGAGGGGATTGATCCAGGCTTTTTTACCGCTGGCATTGATGATTCTCTCTTCAAACAGGAGGGTTTTCAATTCAACGAGCGTCGGTAGGCGCCATCCGAATTTACCGCCAATATTGGATTTGAAGGCTAATTTTTTAGCGTCCTTAAATGTCGCTCTGACGAGCGCTCCTTCTTCGCGCAGACCCGTTTTTGCCCATAGCAGTTTGTTTGTCGTGTCGGAAATTGTGCCGTCGCCATTATCTACAAAGTTTGGCGCTTGCAGGTCTTCAAGGATTGCTTCATTGACCTTCTTGCATTCAGCCAGCATGGGACCTGCATTGGGACATTGATTTAAGATATCAAAATGGCCCATTGTCCCTATCATCGAACAGACTTCTTCTTTCTCACAACCTGCGTATGCGGGAGCGATGTTGAATCCAAATAATGCAAACAATAAAATGACGATCTGCATGGCCAGTTATTCTCCTCAATATCCGTAAGATTTTAAAATGGTCTACGGCCTATCCTTAATTTATTGACAGAAGGATACTATAAATTGAAATGCTTGGAAAATTAAAATACAAGCGCGCTGGAGTTATAATCCGGACGCTTCAAATCAGGTCGTTCAACTGGGTCAGAGCGGCTTTGCTGGGCAGTGAAATGAAGTGATCGGTATTGACAATGCGATTGGCGGAGAGGTCTGGATTGATGTTGATTATGCGAGCGCCCGCGCTTTGCAATCGAGAGGCGATATAGTCGTTTGTTGGCACTGCTCCTGAACTGCCAATCAATATCCCCAAGTCGACTGGTTGCTGGAGGAACTCGACGAAATGCGCTTCTTGCCCGGCGTGGCCCACATAGTCGCCGTCGCCGAACATGAGAATATGTGGACGGGCAATCGCTCCACAATTTTTACAAGTCGGGTAGTTGGACGCTTTCATCGTGTCCAGGTCCAACTCGCAAAGCGGGCTGGTTTCTTCGGGCCAGTATTCCTGGGTGCAAACATCAAGACATTGCAGGCGCCACATGGAGCCATGCACTTCCATGACCGATTCGAGCGGAGCGCCGGATCGGAGGTGATAACCGTCGGTGTTGGTGGTGTGAATGAACGAATCTTCGAAGCGGTTTGCCATCCATTCGTTGATGATCGCGTAGCCTTCATGCGGCGTGTTTTCTGTTGCGTTGCGCCTTCGCCATTCATAAAACGCCCAGGCGTGCGGCAATTCATTGCGAAACGCCCAGGGGCTTGCAAGGTCCTGCGCCTCCAGATTTTTTTCCCGAAACGGAGGGAAATTTCTCCAATAGCCTTCTTTGTCGCGAAAGGTGGGAATGTTGGAGTCAGCGCTCATTCCCGCGCTGGTGAGAAATAAAACGCGTTTCGCTCTTACCAGTAGTTTTGCCGCTTCGACGACGCTGTCAACGTTGGCCATCCCATTCCTCATGAAATTGTTCGAGATAAATTTCCATGAAGCGGTGTCGCTCTGCGGCCATGCGCGTGCCCGTTTCGGTCAACATGCGGTCTTTGAGCAAAAGCAGTTTTTCATGGAAATGATTGATCGTGTGCCCTTTGTTTTTTTTGTATTCCTCAAAATTGGAATGCATTTGCGGCGCCTCGGCGGGATCAAAGATCAGTCGATCATGCGCGCCGCCGTAGGCGAATGCGCGAGCGATTCCGATGGCCCCGATGGCGTCCAGCCGATCCGCGTCCTGCACGACCTTGCCCTCCAGAGTGGTCATAGGCGTTTCGGTTCCAGCGCCCTTGTAGGAAACTCCTGCAACGATATCGCAGACCTGCCGGGTCAACTCTTCCGGCGCGTTCAGCGACTCCAGCCACTGGCGCGCCTGGCGCGGACCTTCACTGTCGTCTCCGTCGTAGAATTTCCAGTCCGCCACATCGTGTAACAGCGCGCCCAGTTGCGCAATGTCTGGATTGGCTCCTTCGGCCTTGGCAAGGGTTTGCGCCAGTTTCCACACTCGTTCGATATGGAGCCAGTCGTGCCCGGAGCTGTCGCCAGCGAGCCGAGATTCTATAAAGTCCCGCGTTTTGAGGATGATTTGTTCGTTGGTCATTATGATGCATTCGTTGTGTTGAAAAAAGCCGAGTTGGAACTCTTTCGATTCTGATTTATCATGGGAGTCTATGACAGATTTGCATCAGTTTCAAAATTTAGATGGCGGGGCGTATCGGGCGGGCAACAGCCCGGTTCATACGGTATCCGTTGAAAAAAAGCTGGCGCTTTGTTTTGCGCTGTTCATTGCGGCGGGCGTTAGCAAGGGCTGGGGGCTTGCCGGAGTCGCTTCGCTGGTATGGATTTTCTGGCGTTTGTCAGGGCAAAGTTTTTTCTCGGCTTTGGCCGCCTTGCGCTCGTTTCGGGTATTCATTGTGATGATGGCAGGAGCCTCCCTGTTTTTTCAGGAACCGTCGCTGAGCGGCGGGGGAGGGCGGGTCGGCCTAGTGGATGTGATGCAGTTCGTCGAGCCGACCCTGCAGATGAGCCTTCGATTGATCGTCATGATCTGGATATCCCTGATCTTTACGCGGACAACGTCCCCTTTGGATATCAAGCAGTCTTTGCAGAGCCGCTTTGGGAATCAGGATTCGCCCGGGGGAGGCGCCCCGGAGTTGTTCAAGGTCATGATTCTGTCATGGCAACTACTGCCGGATTTGTTGAAACGATTCATGGCCCAGATACAGCAGGTTTTTTCACGCGATAAAGCGGATCGCAATATTTTCAGACGATCCATGAGCGCGGCCCGTCAGGTCATGCCTTTGGTAGCGCAAGTGATAAAAGAAGCGTCCGCGCCTTCAACATCCCGTTGAGGCTCAGCGTTTGATGTGCAAGCCGCATTCTTTATGTTCCGGGTTTTCCCACCACCAGCGACCCGCCCTTATATCTTCCCCTTCAGCAACCGCCCGCGTACAAGGGGCGCAACCGATACTGGGGTAATTTTTTTCATGCAGGGCATTGACGGGTACGTTGTTGTCCCGAATATAATCTTCCACCTGTTTAACGGTCCAGTCCGCTAGCGGATTGATTTTCACGAGAGACGGATTGTCAGGATCATTGGCGACCTTGAACAAATCCGTTCGCGTGACGCTCTGCTCCCTGCGCAAGCCAGTGACCCAGGCATCGAGGCCGGACAGAGCGCGTTTCAGAGGTTGCACCTTGCGGATAAAACAACATTCCTTGCGGTTGTCCACGCTTTCCCGGAAGGAATAGAATCCCTTCTCGCGCACCAGTTGTTCCGTCGCCTTCTGCTCAGGAAAGAAAACTTCAATATTGATTTTATATTTATTGCGAGCGCGGTCCATGATCTCGTAGGTCTCTTCCGGGAGTCGGCCTGTGTCTAGAGTGAATACGGTGATATCCCCCTCAAGTCGGCTCAGCATATCGAGCAGTACCATATCTTCCATGCCAAAGCTTGAAGCCAGCCCGGCTTTTTTATCAAAGGTTTTGATCGTCCATTGCAGGATTTCCATCACCGGCATTGACTCAAACCGTTTTGCATCAATTTCCATTTCTCATCTCCAATAGCGTGAATATAAGTATTTTAGCAAATTGACGCGCCTTCGTCTAACGCTTAGAGAAAGACAATATGTGGAATATGCGAACTTGCAGGGGTTTTGAAAATCCTTGACTTTGGAGGTGGTTTTTTATAGTTATGGATTTATTCAAGAAAGAGCGATGATTTTCAGCTCCTGTTGTTAAGCTTTGCAAGGCATTTACCGATCAGTTTTGTTTCAATTCAATTTGGATAAGCGCCGTCATACATCCACCCGCACATAAAACGGTCCACTCCGGAGGCATTAAATAACCTTGAAGAAATTCCCAACGTTATTGTTCATTCTATGCCTGATGGTTCCCGGAATCGGCTATTCGCAAAGCAGTCAGTTGTCCATCCTTCAGCAAGCGGAAGAGGAATTGGTCGCCTTATCAGAAAAGGCCCGTCCCACCGTCGTTAATCTATCGCCTTACGTTCCACCCTCGCCCTCGATCCGCCGACACGGTCAGGAAGGCGGTCGCGCCGCCAATGCCGGTTCCGGCGTCATATTCGATGGCGTGAAAGGATTGATTGTAACGAACAGTCATGTCGTCAAGACCTCGCAAAAAATACAAGTGACCTTGTTGAGCGGGGAAGATCATATCGGCGAGATTGTTGGAACGGATGAAGACACCGATCTGGCGGTCGTGCGCATCAAAACGGAAAACCCCTTGCCCACCGCTGTTTTTGGAGATTCAAGTAAGCTCAAGGTCGGACAGTTCGTATTCGCCATCGGCAATCCATACGGTTTACACGACACTCTTACCTTTGGCATTGTCAGCGGACTCAATCGCGAGAATATTAATTTATCGCGCTATGAAGATTTCATTCAAACCGACGCCTCCATCAATCCGGGAAATAGCGGCGGCCCGCTTCTGAATTTGAAAGGAGAGGTCGTCGGAATCAACTCAGCTATCATCAATTACGCGCAAAGTATCGGCTTTGCTATTCCATCTAACATCGTTCAAAGAATCATCGCCCAACTGGTGGCCCATGGAAAAGTCCAGCGCGGCTGGCTGGGAGTGAGTATCGATCCTTTGCCCGACGAACTTGCCGAAAAACTTGGAATCGAAAGAGATGAGGGCGTTCTCGTCAACGCTGTGTTTGATGGAGACCCGGCGCATGCTGCAGGCATACGGGTGGGCGACATCATATTGAAAATAGGTGGAAGCAAGGTTGACTCACCCAACAAACTGATTCGTTTGATCGGATCGGTCAGCCCCGGGCAGTCTGTCAAGGTCGAGCTGTTTCGAGAAGGCAAGCGCGTACCGGTCATGGTCAAACTCGCTTCGCAGATTGTGTCCGAGGGAAGGAATACGGACGAGCTTCCCGCTATGGGAATCTTTGTCGAAAATCTTGGCGGGGAAATAGGTAAACAGTACTATTTGAAGGGTTTAAAAGGAATTGTTGTTTCAAAGGTAGTAATAGGGAGTTCCGCGGATCAAAGAGGCGTTAATAAAGGCGATCTCATCACTTCAGTGAACGGTCAGCAAGTCCTTGGAAAATGGGAATTTAATAAAATAATGGATAAAATTCAGATCGGTTCTCCTACGTTTTTGACGATTCTCAGAAATGACGAAAAATTGCATTTGACTCTTGTACGCGATCACTAAAAATGATATTGTTGCCGACTATTCGCAGGGCTATTCCTACGTCTTGATTTGCCCTTATGAAGCGTCCATTTTATAAGGGCTTGATCATAAAAAGGGGGAATTTTGGTTTTATTAACATCCACCGTTAGAGGTGGAAACATTAGGGAGGAAACCACATGATTGTTCGTGTCAAAAGAAGCCGGAAGATATGGCACGTGCTTGTCATTTTGGCTTCTCTGCTAACCTTTTCGGCTCCTGCATTTGCGGGAATAGTGGCAGATCATGGTCACTCGCCGGACGGGCATGCAGGTCATAATGACGGCGTGGACCGGCCAACCTGGTTGAAGAAGCTCGAAAACCAAGTCGATTACGAGGAGGTTATGAGCGGTCTTGATGGCAACCAGGAGCAACTTAACAAAACCTGGATGAAGTTAATGGGCCAGCTCCAGGACAAAATCAAGGAGCATGCGTCTCCGGCGTCTTCGGGCGGCGGGTTTCATGATTCCTGGGCGGCGCATCAATTGGGCCAGAGCTTTTTGCTCGGACCTTCTGAAGCGGCGGCCAAAGTGTATAAGGGCGCTCATTGTCCGAGCGGCGTTCCCACTAAAGTATACGATATCACTGCGATCAACGTAGAGATCACGTTGAACCAGTGGGGAGATTATTTCCCCGGATATATGTACGTTCTGACCGACGATATTGACAAAGTTCGGGCAGAAGAAGAACTCAATCGAGCGGCGCGCGAAGACGATACCGAAATGGATCCGGGCGCGTTGAGCAATGGTTTGCAGGGCGACGCGATTCAACCGATGGCGATCCGCGGCAACCAGGGCGATTGTGTACGCTTCAAGGTAACGAACGAAGTGGAAGACGAGGACATCGGATTCCAGGTCAACGGTTCGGCAATGATCATCAGCTCCACGGGTCAACCGGCAACCGCCGCGACTCCTGGCGCGATCATTCCTTCCGGTGAAACGCAGGAATTTGAATGGTACATCCCGATTGACGAGCAGGAAGGCGCGCATATGATTCAGAGTCATGCGGGTCGTGATCCGTCTTCGTTGGGATTGATTGGCGCATTCATGGTAGAGCCGGTTGGCTCCACCTACCTCAGCCCTTTCGATGGCACGCCCATGTGGAACGGCTGGGAAGTCATGATCGCTAACGAAGAGCGAAGAGATTTTCGTGAGTTCGTTATTTTCTATCACGAAGTTGGCGACGAATCTTTCCGACCTTTGAACCGACATGGCGAGATGATTCCGCAACGCGATCCGATGACTGACGCTTACCGTCCTTCGGCGCGCGCGATCAATTATCGCAGTGAGCCTTTCGGTATCAACAATCTGGCGCAACAGGAAAAGCGTTTCCATTTTGAAGATGAATCGCTTTCTTACAGCTCCTACACCTTCGCTGACGCTCCGACGACGATCCCCCGATCGTACCTGGGCGATCCTGCAAAGTTCCGCCTGATCCACGGCGGCGGCGAAGTGTTTCATTCACATCATCCGCATGGCGGAACGATCCGTTGGACGCGTTCTCCCAAGCGTGAAGTTCAGCTTGAAAATCTGACCACGGCGGCATGGGATGGACCGGTTAAGTACCCAGTGGTACGAACCACCAGTGACCGTGTTGACGTTGAAGTAATCGGCCCGTCCGAAGCTCTCGATCTGGAAACCGAGTGTGGTTCCGGATTGTGTCAGCGACTGGCTGGCGACTTTTTGTTCCATTGTCACGTAGCGCATCATTATGTTGCGGGTATGTGGGGCTACTGGCGCGTGTACAACACGATGCAGGACGGCAACTATCCGTTCGGTAGCACCGACATCATGAAGCCTCTGGTGGAATTGCCTGACCGTAAAGGCCGCATTCCGCACGGCGTGACTTCGGACACGTTGGTGAACAAGACGATGGACTGGTTTGGCACCAAGTACCAGATCGTTGACGACAAGCCGAGCGACTGGACTCAGGAGACTCGCGTCGTAAACATCAAAGACTGGGTTAAGTACATGCTTCCGCCGCAAGGCAAGCCGGGTCACACCGATGATGAGAAAGCATCCATTGTTTCCTATGATGGATCTGTTCTTGACTGGGTTTGGGACGGCAATAAGGCGATGACTGAAAAGGAATCGACTTATGATACGGCTAAGTACAAATCCCCGCATCCTGGGAAGCGACATCCCATTCAGTTCAGCCCCTTGACGGGTAAACTGGCATGGCCGCATCTCACGCCGCATTTTGGCAAGCGGGTACCGTTCGCGCGACATCATGGCGGCGCTCCCTGGCTGGAGCCTTTCCATATGCACACCGATGACAAAATCATCACGGCATCGGAGTCGGGTAGCGGACGTTCCGGCAACAACGTTGAGAGTAGCGCGCCTGCTAAACCGGGCGAGCAGGGACGTTGGAGCCTTTGTCCTGCTGGCGCAGGCCGCAAGCAGTACAATCTGCATTTCATCAATACCCCAATTGAGTTGTCCGGGGCTTATGGCGACACCCCGCCCATCGTCGACAAATACGGTCTGATCTACGTAATTGACGAAGAGATGGCGGAAGTGAAAGCCGATCAGAAGAAAGCGATTCCGCTGGTCATTCGCGCCAACGTGTATGACTGCGTGGACGTGCTTCTGACAAGCGAATGGAACGACGACGACTTTACGAACTTCCAGATGTCGAAAGTCAACATCCATCCGCATTTTTTCCAGTTTGACAATCAGGCTTCAGACGGCGTTATTACGGGCTTCTCGTATGACCAGTCCATGAGGTCTTATCGTCAGTTCGACAAGAAGATGAAAAACGGACATCATGTCGGCATGCCGGTACCGATGAACGCTCGTCTTCTGAAAGCAACCAAACCGGGCGACGACACCATCGAAATCCAGATGGCTAAAGAAGCCACTCCGTTCCATGCCGGAGCAGACATCATTGTCGGCATCGAAACGGCAAACGGCAAGGACGCTCGTTGGATTGAATCCATCACGCCAGACCCGCGTAAAGGTCTTGCTGAAGATGGAAAATACACGATCAAGTTCACGGAGGGCATGACGCACGCCCACGCCGCGCAACAGATCGTGAGCACCGAGTATGTTCGTTACCGCTGGTGGGTAGACGCTGACGTTGGACTCGTGTTCTGGCATGACCACGCGTTTGGCGCAACGACCTGGCCGCATGGCGGTATTGGTTCGACGATCGTAGAGCCGTGGGGTTCCACGTATCATGATCCGAAAACCGGCAAGCCGATTCGTAGCGGCCCGGTAGCCGATATTCATGGCACCGAGCCTTTCGCTTACAATCGAAACGGCAGTTTCCGCGAAATCGTGGCTCAGTTGCATGACACGGTTCCGCACACGGCTCAGTTGGTGACCGAAGGCAATCCTCCGGGACTGTCTCGTGAGAACGCCATTGCGGCGGGTCAGTCGGTATCTTTCCAGATGCCGTCCGACATGCTTGAAGTAGCGTTCCCGTTCTTGAACGGCGGCACGCACACGACAGGCGGCGGATTCAACTTCCGCGCGGCATCCTTGTCAGCGCGATTGAGAGCGAATCCGGATGCATCCGTTCTGTTCTCGAGCAGAGCGCATCGTGACCCCGATACCCCAATCATTCGGGCGTATGTGGGTGACAGCGTTGTGTTCCGACTTCTGCACGGAATGATGAATGAAACGCATACCTTCGTTGTCTCTGGACATGGTTATCGCCCAGAGCGCTACGATGGAGACTCTCGCGTGACCAATACGATTCACATTGGTATCGCAGAGCGTTACGACCTGGCGACCACCGCAGGCGGATATCAGGAGATGGCGGGCGACTACATGTATTACGACGGTCGTACCTCGCATCTTTCTGAAGGTACCTGGGGCTTGTTCCGAGTGTACGATGAGATCCAGGCGGATCTTAAAGTATTGCCGGGCAACGAGCATCCCAAGAAGTCCAGCACCAAGTTGTGCCCGGACAAAGCTCCGGTTAAGAATTTCAGCGTGGTTGCGATCAATCGCGAGCTGAAGTTCAACCCGAACGCCGAGGACGAGATCGAAGTTGATTTCGAGCGCAAATTGCTCCTCGCCAACGCCGATGCGAAAATCTTCGCACTGGAAGGCGAGGTCAGTAAAGCGGCTGATGATGAGGAGCATATGCCTCATCCGCTGACGCTTCGCGCTAACATCGGCGAGTGTGTGAAGATCAAGCTGACCAACCGCCTTGCGGAAGGCAACGCTTCGATTCACATGAACAACATCGCGTTCGATCCTCTGGATTCACAGGGCATCAACGTGGGTAACAATCCGGGCGACCAGACGGTAGCTCCGGGTAAATCCAAAGTCTACACGTTCTATGCGCACCCTGATTTTAACATCAACGGTGGCTTGATCTGGGACTTCGGTAATTTGACGACCAACGTCCGCGACGGTATGTTCGGCGCTCTGATCATTGGACCTCGCGGTTCGGTTTATCGCGATCCAGAGACGGGCAAAGACATCAGCCTCGGTAACTCGTGGAAAGCGGACGTAATCATTGACAGGACGCATCCTGAGAATGCAAAACTCCAGAACTACCGTGACTTTGCATTGTACTTCCAGGATGAGGATAACATCCTCGGCACCTCGTTCATGCCTTACCTGCAGAACGTAGCAGGATTGACGGGCGTGAACTATCGCCTGGAGCCTTGGCTGTATCGCGAAGACGAGGGTTGTGAACTGGGCAATATCTTCACGCCTTGTGTCGCGGCCGATCAAGACCCGGCAACGCCTGTATTGAAAGCGCATGCAGGCGACCGAGTGATGATCAACGTCTTCGGCGCTCATAACGAGCAGAACCAGATGTTCAATCTCGATGGCCACCAATGGCGTCGTCACCTGAATCAAGAGGGCTCTGACATGATCGACGTGGAAGAGTTCGGCAGTGGCGAATACATTCAGGCGTTCTTCAGCGCTGGCGGTACGTACCAGAATCCTGGCACCTACCTCTGGTTGAACGCCCGAACGCCGTATCAGCAGGCGGGCCAGTGGGGTTATTTCAAGGTTCTGCCCGCAGGCGACCGTTCGATCCTTCCGCTGGGCAGTGCAACGCCTCGCGGCGTGACGAACGCATCGTCCGAAACGCCGGATGATGATCGCTTGTCAATGCGATAAGTAGTACTATTTTGCAAAAAGGGGGTTCCTTCTATTGAGGGAACCCCTGATTTGCGTTATAGTACCCATTTATTTCGTTAGGATTTAACAAGCGCATTGTTTGTTTTAAAGTGGGAGGGTTAATATTAAATGAAAATGGAGGGTAACTCAGCAATGAAAAAGGCAATTTTAGGTGCATTGGTAGTTATGGTTTCTTTGGCCATGGCTTCGAACGCTTCAGCAAAAAAAGACGACTATGAAGAAGGCGCTGCTGGAAGCGGCGTGATTGTAGGGGCCGTAACATTGAAGGGCAACCCCCCTGCGCCGATCATGGAAGACTTGTCCAAAGGCAAAAACAAGGATTTTTGTGCGAATCACCCTGATAATGATGGCATGATCCGAAAGCGAACGAAAGTTCTCGTAGATGGCGGTAAATTACAGGATGCTATTGTTTTCATCGAAGACATTGACAGTGGTAAAAAATGGGCGGATTTGGAAAATACTACCTTTGAGAAATGCGATATTTTCCCGAAAATGTCCGTTATCCGCAAGACCCCTAAAGGCATGAAAGAAGGCCTTTATGTAATCACGAATGAAGATGCGGACACCTTGCATAACCCGCACGGTTATTCGGTAGCTGGCGCAAACCGCAAGACCCTGTTCAACAAACCGCTTCCTTCGAAGGGTTCGAGCGCGGACATCACGAAATCTTTCAAACGTTTCAAACAGAAAAAAGACGATCATTTCTTCCTGCAGTGCGATCAGCACAACTACATGGAAGCGGATGCTCGAATCGTTTGGAATCCCTACTATGCCAAAACGGCGGCAGATGGTACTTTCAAAATTGACGGCATTCCCGCTGGCAAATATAAAGTAACCGCATGGCATCCGTATGTTGGCGAAGTGACTCAAGAAGTAACGGTAGCAGATGGCGAAGCTAGCGCAAACTTTGAGCTGGTTGCCAAGAAGTAAGAAGTCTTATATAGTTCTAAAAGACAGCGCCGGGGCTAGTATTAAGCTCCGGCGTTGTTTTTTTTTATCTGAATTACGCGTGAGGCTAGGTGAATTGAAGGGAGGAGCGGTCAGGCGGGCGTATTTCCAAGGAATCGTTTTTCCATTGCCTTGATACGGGACAAATGTTCCATCTCTGCTTTCTCAAGCAGGATGAGCAAAGTTTTAGCTTCGTAATTGGTGCAATTTTCTCTCAGCATTTTATAGAATTCGTGCGAAACCTGTTCCGTTTCTACTGCGAATTCAAACGCCTGCTTGATGTCGCTGAATTCAGATAGTCTTTCCTGAATCTCTTCCATTTTAGGGAAAATATCAGTTTCAAGTTCTTCTTCTATATATCCCCGCATTTCAGCGCTGTTTTCCCAGCCATAATTTTCCTGCCCTTTATTATCCAATAGATTCTTGAATTGTTTTTCGTGCAGGACTTCTTCTTTGGACATGACATTGAGAAAATCCTTAATGGCTGGGTCATCCACCATTTCTCCCAGCTTGTCGTAAAAGGCTTGCCCCAAGCGTTCGATCCTCAGCGATATGGCCAGCAATTCTGTATTTGTGATTTCCATATATGAAAAGTTAAATTTAAAGGTTCGTTTGATAAAAAAATCATATACATATATCTTTTAATAATAGTGTAATTTATATATTATTCATTTTACTATGTAAAACGAATATTTTTCAGACAAGTAAGTCATTTTGAGAGGTTGCGTTGGATTTTTTGCTTAAATTTGAAAATTCCCTTGAGGGTAGGGATGAGGAAATTGCCACTTTCAACAGGCATTTGCGCCCTCATTTTGACCTGATTTTTAAATCGGCGATTCGGCTTTGCGGTAATTATCACGATTCTGAAGATCTGGTGCAGGAGACTTTTTACATCGCTCTCAAAAATTTTCACCAGCTCAAGCAGATTGAAAAATGCAAGCCCTGGCTTTTTTCAATTTTAAGAAATTTGTTCCTTAAGGAAATCAACCGCAAAAAAAATCGTAAAGAAATTGAGTTTGATTCTGTATGCGAGGTTCTGCACGACTCTTCAAGTCTGGAAAGAGACCTCATCAGAGCCCAGTTAAAATCAATGATTGATATAAGTCTGAAGTCTTTGGACGAACGCTTGAGAGCGCCTTTAGACCTGTTCTATTTTCAGGATAAATCCTATAAAGAAATATCTGAGGCGCTTCAAATACCTATCGGCACTGTGATGTCCCGCATTGCGCGCGCCAAGGTTTATTTGCGCAATGCATTGATCAAATCTGATGAGTCTGCGACCCTTAAAAATGATCTGCTTGCAGATCGCAGTCAGTAATACCTTCCTTTATAAGTAATTCCCGGTAATTTTAAGAATCACTCCTTTTGCGGGGAATAATTCTCCTCGCTTCGTATCTTAGCATCGAAGGCGCATTCCTTTGCGTCAGTTGCAAGGGATCAGTCCGCCTTTGTTCTACTCACGAATGGTAGGGGTTTTATTATGTCTAAAAGGAGGAAACCTATGAAACCTGAGCATGTGCGATTCAAGAGGCCTGGCTGGGGGATGTGGACCTTTGTCCTCATTCTTTCAGTAATTCTGCCTGCTTCTGCTCTCGCAGGAATTGTGGCGGAACACGGTCATATGCCGCAAGGAAAAGGAGGTCACCAGGATGGCTCCGGCCAGCCAACCTGGTTGAAAAAACTTGAAAATCAAGTCGATTACGAAGAAGTGATGAGCGGCCTGGATGGCAACCAGGAGCAACTCAACAAAACCTGGATGAAGTTAATGGGCCAGCTCCAGGACAAAATCAAGGAGCATGCGTCTCCGGCGTCTTCGGGCGGCGGGTTTCATGATTCCTGGGCGGCGCATCAATTGGGCCAGAGCTTTTTGCTCGGACCTTCTGAAGCGGCGTCCAAAGTGTATAAGGGCGCTCATTGCCCGAGCGGCGCTCCTGTGAAGGAGTATGACATTTCCGCTATCAATGTAGAGATCATGTTGAACCAGTGGGGCGATTATTATCCCGGTTATATGTACGTGCTGACCGAAGATATTGATAAAGTCCGTGCGGAAGAAGAGGCGAACCGCAAGGCTCGTGAGGATGAGTCTGAAATGGATCCCGGAATGGTTTCCAGCGGTTTGCAGGGCGACGCGATCCAGCCAATGGCGATCCGCGCCAACCAGGGCGATTGTGCGCGCTTCAAGGTAACGAATGAAGTGGAAGACGAGGACATCGGGTTCCAGGTCAACGGTTCGGCGATGATCATCAGCGCCACGGGTCAACCGGCTACCGCCGCGACTGCTGGCGCAATCATTCCTCCCGGCGAAACGCAGGAGTTCGAATGGTACATCCCGATTGACGAGCAGGAAGGCGCGCATATGATTCAGAGTCATGCGGGTCGCGATCCGTCGTCGCTGGGATTGATTGGCGCATTCATGGTAGAGCCGGTGGGTTCCACCTACCTGAGCCCCTTCGACGGCAAGCCGATCAAAAATGGCTGGGAGGTGATGATTGCCAATGAAAATGAGAGAGACTTTCGCGAGTTTGTCCTTTTCTATCACGAAGTTGGCGACGAATCGTTCCGACCTTTGAACCGACATGGCGAGATGATTCCGCAACGCGACCCCCTCACCGACGCCTACCGCCCTTCGGCGCGCGCGATGAACTATCGTAGCGAACCTTTCGGCATCAACAATCTGGCGCAACAGGAAAAGCGTTTTCATTATGAAGACGAATCGCTTTCCTACAGCTCCTACACCTTCGCTGACGCTCCGACGACGATCCCCCGATCGTACCTGGGCGATCCTGCAAAATTCCGCCTGATCCACGGCGGCGGCGAAGTGTTTCATTCGCATCATCCGCATGGCGGCACGATTCGATGGACGCGTTCTCCGAAAAGAGAGCCGCACATCGAGAGTCTGACCACGGCGGCTTACGACGGACCGGTCAAATACCCTGTGGTACGAACCACGACGGACCGCGTTGACGTTGAAGTCATCGGCCCATCCGAAGCGCTCGATCTGGAAACCGAGTGCGGTTCCGGTCTGTGTCAGCGGCTGGCGGGAGACTTTTTGTTCCATTGTCACGTAGCGCATCATTATGTTGCGGGTATGTGGGGTTACTGGCGCGTGTACAACACGCTTCAAAACGGCAATTATCCGTTCGGTAGCACCGACGTTATGAAACCTCTGGTCGAGCTTCCAGATCGCGCCGGACGCATCCCACAGGGCGTGACTTCGGATACGCTGGTGGGCAAGACGATGGACTGGTTTGGCACCAGGTACCAGATCGTTGATAACAAGCCGAGCGACTGGACTCAGGAGACTCGCGTCGTCAACATCAAAGACTGGGTCAAGTACATGCTTCCGCCGCAAGGCAAGCCGGGCCACACCGACGATGAAAAGGGTCAGATTCTGGCTTACGACGGTTCGGTCTGGGATTATGCATGGAAGGGCAACACGGCAATGTCCGAACGTGAATCGACTTACGACACTCCCAAGTACAAGTCGCCTCACCCGGGTAAACGCCATCCCATTCAGTTCAGCCCCTTGACTGGCAAGCTGGCCTGGCCTCACATGACGCCGCATTTTGGCAAGCGGGTTCCGTTCGCGCGACATCATGGCGGCGCTCCCTGGCTGGAGCCTTTCCATATGCAAACCGATAACGATATCATCACGGCATCGGAGTCGGGTAGCGGACGTTCCGGCAACAACGTTGAAAGTAGCGCGCCTGCTAAACCGGGCGAGCAGGGACGTTGGAGCCTTTGCCCTGCTGGCGCAGGACGCAAGCAGTACAATCTGCATTTCATCAATACCCCTATCGAACTTTCAGGGGCTTACGGCGACACTCCGCCCATCGTCGACAAATACGGTCTGATCTACGTGATTGACGAAGAGATGGCGGAAGTGAAAGCCGATCCGAAGAAAGCGATTCCGCTGGTCATTCGCGCCAACGTGTATGACTGTGTGGATTTACTTTTAACGAGCGAATGGAACGACGACGACTTCACGAATTTCCAGATGTCGAAGGTCAACATCCATCCGCATTTCTTCCAGTTCGACAATCAGGCCTCTGATGGCGTAATTTCTGGTTTCTCTTACGACCAGTCCATGAGGTCTTATCGTCAGTTCGACAAGAAGATGAAAAACGGACATCATGTCGGCATGCCGGTACCGATGAACGCTCGTCTTCTGAAAGCAACCAAACCGGGCGACGACACCATCGAAATCCAGATGGCTAAAGAAGCCACTCCGTTCCATGCCGGAGCAGACATCATTGTCGGCATCGAAACGGCAAACGGCAAGGACGCTCGTTGGATTGAATCCATCACGCCAGACCCGCGTAAAGGTCTTGCTGAAGATGGAAAATACACGATCAAGTTCACGGAGGGCATGACGCACGCCCACGCCGCGCAACAGATCGTGAGCACCGAGTATGTTCGTTATCGCTGGTGGGTCGATGTGGACCTGGGTCTCGTGTTCTGGCATGACCATGCCTTCGGCGCAACGACCTGGCCGCATGGCGGTATCGGTTCGACGATCGTAGAGCCCTGGGGTTCCACGTATCACGATCCGAAAACAGGAAAGCCGATTCGTAGCGGTCCGGTCGCTGATATTCACGGCGCCGAGCCTTTCGCTTACAATCGAAACGGCAGTTTCCGCGAGATCGTGGCTCAGTTGCATGACACGGTTCCGCACACGGCGCAGTTGGTGACCGAAGGCAATCCTCCGGGACTGTCTCGTGAGAATGCCATTGCGGCGGGTCAGTCGGTATCTTTCCAGATGCCGTCGGACATGCTTGAAGTTGCGTTTCCGCATCTGAATGGCGGCACGCACACGACAGGCGGCGGGTTCAACTTCCGTGCGGCGTCTTTGTCGGCGCGATTGAGGGCGAATCCGGATGCATCCGTTCTGTTCTCGAGCAGAGCGCATCGCGATCCCGATACCCCGATGATTCGGGCGTATGTGGGCGACAGCGTTGTGTTCCGCGCCTTGCATGGCATGATGAACGAGACCCACACGTTGGTCATATCCGGTCATGGATTCCGTCCTGAACGTTATGATGCCGATTCGCGTGTGACCAATGCTCTGCACATCGGTATCGCAGAGCGTTACGACCTGGCGACCACCGCAGGCGGTTATCAGGAGATGGCGGGCGACTACATATATTACGACGGTCGCACCTCGCATCTCTCTGAAGGGTCTTGGGGCCTGTTCCGGGTTTACGATGAGATCCAGGCGGATCTGAAAGTATTGCCGGGCAACGAGCATCCCAAGAAGTCTCGAACCGAGTTGTGTCCCAAGAAAGCTCCGGTTAAGAATTTCAGCGTGGTTGCGATCAATCGCGAGCTGAAGTTCAACCCGAACGCCGAGGACGAGATCGAAGTTGATTTCGAGCGCAAATTGCTCCTCGCCAACGCCGATGCGAAAATCTTCGCACTGGAAGGCGAGGTCAGTAAAGCGGCTGATGATGAGGAGCATATGCCTCATCCGCTGACGCTTCGCGCTAACATCGGCGAGTGTGTGAAGATCAAGCTGACCAACCGCCTTGCGGAAGGCAACGCTTCGATTCACATGAACAACATCGCCTTCGATCCTCTGGATTCACAGGGCATCAACGTGGGCAACAATCCGGGCGACCAGACGGTGGCTCCGGGTAAATCCAAAGTCTACACCTTCTACGCGCATCCTGATTACAACATCAACGGCGCGTTGATCTGGGACTTCGGTAATCTGACGACCAACGTTCGCGACGGTATGTTCGGCGCTTTGATCATTGGACCTCGCGGTTCGGTTTATCGCGATCCAGAGACGGGCAAAGACATCAGCCTCGGTAACTCGTGGAAAGCGGACGTTATCATTGACAAGACGTTTCCTCAAAATGCGAAGTTGCACAACTATCGTGACTTTGCATTGTACTTCCAGGATGAGGACAACATCCTCGGCACCTCGTTCATGCCATACCTGCAGAACGTAGCAGGATTGACGGGCGTGAACTATCGCCTGGAGCCCTGGCTGTATCGCGAAGACGAGGGTTGTGAACTGGGCAATATCTTCACGCCTTGTGTCGCGGCCGATCAAGACCCGGCAACGCCTGTATTGAAAGCGCATGCAGGCGACCGAGTGATGATCAACGTCTTCGGCGCTCATAACGAGCAGAACCAGATGTTCAATCTCGATGGCCACCAATGGCGTCGTCACCTGAATCAAGAGGGCTCTGACATGATCGACGTGGAAGAGTTCGGCAGTGGCGAATACATTCAGGCGTTCTTCAGCGCTGGCGGTACGTACCAGAATCCTGGCACCTACCTCTGGTTGAACGCCCGAACGCCGTATCAGCAGGCGGGCCAGTGGGGTTATTTCAAGGTTCTGCCCGCAGGCGACCGTTCGATCCTTCCGCTGGGCAGTGCAACGCCTCGCGGCGTGACGAACGCATCGTCCGAAACGCCGGATGATGATCGCTTGTCAATGCGATAAGTTGGCAGTCGCAGTACGGAAAGGGGCCTTCAATTGGAGGCCCCTTTTTTTATTGTCTTATATTTGAAGCGGTGAAGTTCAGGAATGCTTCCTGACGCGCTCTGTCAGGATTGAGACGCCGGCTGCAGTTGGCTGGGGATCGGCGTGTTCTTCAAATGGCTGAGCAAATTATTGAGGGTGTTTTTCATGGTCCTTCGATGCACGACCTGGTCGATCAATCCATGATCCAGCAGGAACTCAGCAGTCTGGAATCCCTTTGGCAGTTTTTGCTGAATGGTTTGTTCGATCACTCGCGGTCCGGCGAAGCCTACCAGCGCGCCGGGTTCTGCAATGATGATATCGCCGAGCATGGCGAAACTTGCAGACACGCCGCCGGTTGTCGGGTCGGTCAGTATGGAGATATAGGGGATGTGCTGATCGGCGAGACGTTTTAACGCGGACGCCGTTTTCGCCATTTGCATGAGAGACAAGATGCCTTCCTGCATGCGCGCGCCGCCGGAGCAGTTGACGATGATCATCGCCGATTCATTTTTCAAGGCGCGTTCGATACCGCGCGTGATTTTCTCGCCGACGACGGAACCCATACTGCCGCCCATAAAATTGAATTCAAACACGCACAATTCCACTTCATGATCGTTCAGGCGCCCGGTTCCGGAGACGATGGCGTCGTTGCTGATGCCTTTCTTCAGCGTGGCTTTGATGCGGTCTTTGTATTTCTTTTTATCCTTGAACTTCAAGGGGTCGGCGGAGATCAGGTCGGCGTCGTGTTCCTTAAAGCTACCCTGTTCGGTGAGCAGGTGGATACGCTCGCGCGAAGTCAGGCGATAATGATGGTCGCATTTGGGGCAGACTTTGAGGTTTTCCTCAAATTCAGCGGTATAAATTTGTTCTTTGCATTTACTGCATTCGATCCAGATTTCGTCGGGTTTGGTGCTTTTGATGCCGACGCTGGTTTTTGAAATTATTTTATCGAACCAGGACATAGTGTTCCTTGTAATGTGGGTAGGGCTAGACTTTTAGTATTCTGAAGGAGGAACCGGGGAGGTTTCAAGGGATTCTTTTTTCTTTCCCCATTTGCGATAAATGATTCCGAGCGGTCCCAGCATCATATAGGTAAAACTGACCATGAACAGAGCGACTCTGGGGATGGATGCAAAGACGTACAGAGCCAGGATGACAAACAGGAAACGCGCGAAGGAGACGCGTTTCTTGAACTCCAGTTTTTTCAGAGCCGGATACCTGATATTGCTGACCATGAGGAAGGCAAGAATATACACAACCCCGACCATGATGGCGGGATTCATCTGGCTTGCAAACAGGTCTTCAAATGCGATGACAATGGATGCGATAAAAGCGGCGGCGGCGGGAATGGGCAGGCCTATGAAATTATCGCCTTCCTCGTCGGATTTGGTGACGTTGAACCGCGCCAGGCGCAAGGCCCCGCACAATAGGAAGAGAAAGGCCGCCATCCAGCCAATTCGTCCAAAGGGCTTCAATACCCAGGAATAGGCGAGAAACGCAGGAGCCATTCCGAAGGAAATGATGTCGGACAGGGAATCGTACTGCATTCCAAAGGCGCTGGTTGTTTTGGTCAGGCGAGCGACTCGACCGTCGAGTCCGTCGAATATGATAGCGATGACAATGGCCCAGGCGGCGATATAATAGCGTTCATTCAATACTTCAATGAATGCGTAAAAGCCGCAGAACACATTGCCAGTGGTGAATAAACTCGGGAGGATGTAGACGCCTCGTCTCGGCTTCATTTCAAATATCCCAGAATACTGGTTCCGCCTTTCACGATATCGCCGCAGGAAACGGTGATGTTGGTGTCTTCGGGTATGAGCAAATCAACGCGCGATCCAAACCGGATCAGGCCGAAGCGCTGGCCCAGCTGGTATTCGTCGCCGACCCCGGCCCAGCAGACAATTCTGCGAGCGATCAATCCGGCGATCTGTTTAACCAGTATATCGCCGTTTCCAGTGTCGATCACTAAAGAATTTTGTTCGTTGTCGAGCGACGCTTTGTGGCTTGCGGCGTTGAGAAATTTTCCCTCGTTGTATTTGACGGTCTTTATCTTTCCTGCAACCGGTATCCGGTTGACGTGCACGTTGAAGACATTCAGGAAAATACTGATGCGCGTGAACGGACGTCCCAGAAGGGGGTCTGTTTCAGAAATGATTTCGACCACCTTGCCATCGGCGGGAGAGACGATGACATTGGGTTCGGAAGGAATGCTTCTCTCCGGGTCGCGAAAGAAATACAGGACAAAGAGGAACAGGCCGGTGAACAGGGCGCCGATGACATAAAAAGAAGCGGCAAGACACAGCGCGCTGATCAATGCCAGAGGGATGATGAATATATAACCTTCTTTTGCAATGGGTATTCGCATGTGACGCCTATTGAATTTTTTTGCCGACGAAGGGCATCATCTTGCGTAGTTTGTCGCCAACGTCTTCGATGAGATGTTCGGAGTCGTGTTTCAAACGAGCGTTGAAGACCGGTCGGTTGGCCTGGTTCTCCAGAATGAATTCCTTGGCGAACTGACCGCTTTGAATCTCGCCCAGAATTTTCTTCATTTCTTTTCGGGTTTCTTCGGTGATGATGCGCGGGCCGCGGGTGACGTCTCCGTAGGCGGCAGTGGTGCTGATGGAATAGCGCATATTACCAATGCCGCCTTCATAGATCAGGTCGACAATCAGTTTCAGTTCGTGCAGACACTCGAAGTAAGCCAGGTCGGGGCTGTAGCCCGCTTCCACCAATGTGTCGAATCCGGCTCGGATCAATTCGGTGGCGCCGCCGCACAAAACGACTTGCTCTCCGAACAGGTCGGTTTCGGTTTCTTCCTTAAAGGTTGTTTCAAGAACGCCTGCGCGGGTTCCGCCGATGCCTTTTGCGTAGGCAAGGGCGATCTCTTTGGCTTTCTTCGTCGGGTTTTGATAAATCGCCATCAAACAGGGAACGCCGCCGCCTTGTTCAAAGGTTCTGCGCACCAGATGTCCGGGGCCTTTAGGAGCGACCATGAAAACGTCTACGTTCTCCGGCGGCTCAACCTGACCGAAATGGATATTGAAACCATGTCCGAAAGCAATCGCCGCGCCTTTCTTCAAATTGGGTTTGATGTCCTCTTCGTACATCGCCCGTTGTTTGTCGTCCGGGATCAGGATCATGATGATGTCGGCCTGTTTGGTTGCATCCGACACGGTATGAACTTCCAGTCCGTCTTTTTCGGCGCGTTTCCAGAAGGCGCTTTCTTTCCTCAGACCGACGATGACTTTGAGACCGCTGTCATGCAGATTGCGCGCGTGCGCGTGTCCCTGACTGCCATAGCCTACGATGGCGATGGTTTTTTTCTTCAGGATTTTGATATCAGCGTCTTTATTGTAATAAATTTTGGACAAGACTTTTCTCCTACTTGCGGTTTGTTAATTGATGGATTTGTTGCCCCGGCTGATGGCAATTCGCCCGGAGCGTACGATTTCCTTAATTCCAAAGGGCTCCAGTAGTTCTATGAAGCCTTGTATTTTTGCTTCGTGACCCGTGATCTCAACCGTGTATGTGTTGGCGCTCACGTCGACAATTTTTGCCCGGAAGATATCTACAATGCGCAGGATTTCTTCGCGCGCTTTGGCCTCGGCGTGCATTTTTATCAAGACGAGTTCCCGATCCACAAATTTCTCTTCTGTGAGATCGATGACTTTGATAATGTCTACCAACTTGTTCAGTTGCTTGGTGATTTGTTCGATTTTGCTGTCGTCGCCGCGTGTGACGATAGTCATTCTGGAAATACCGGGTTCGCTGGTTTCGGCAACATTGAGGCTTTCAATGTTGAAACCGCGGCCACTGAATAATCCCGATATTCTGGAGAGGACTCCAAATCGGTTGACGACCAAAACGGAAATTGTATGTTGCATGGGATTCGTTAACGAGTGATGTGGCTAACGCCTGAAATTTAAAAACCAATATCTTAACAGATACAAGGTTTTAATGCTATAAGTTTCCCATTAAAAATTAGCTCCTGGAGCATTGAAAATGGATGACGCCTCATTGACGCTTGCGATGCGTCGCCTGAAGAAGGCGATGACGGGTTTGCAGACGCCTGTCGTGGTTTCGATCGGGCAGGGCGGCGACCCTTTTCGCGTCCTGTTGAGCTGTTTGCTGAGTTTGCGGACCCGGGACGAGACGACGGGCCCGGCATCGGAGAGGCTTTTTCAGTTGGGGGACAGCCCTCGAAAACTCCTCAAACATGATGTTTCGGCGATTGAAACGGCCATTTATCCGGTAGCATTTTTCAGGAACAAAGCGAAGACCATACTGGAATTGTGCCGGGAATTGGAAGAAGTTCACTCGGGCAAGGTTCCGAATTCGCTGGAGGGACTGCTCAAGCTGAAGGGGGTGGGGCGTAAAACCGCGAACCTGACCTACACGTTGGGCTTTGGCGGCATGGGCATTTGCGTGGATATCCATGTGCACCGGATCGTGAACCGCTGGGGTTATGTCGCAACGGAAACGCCGGATGATACGGAAGAGGGATTGCGAAAACGTCTGCCGCGACGCTACTGGAAAGGACTCAACGATCTGCTGGTGACCTTTGGGCAGAACATCTGCCGACCCGCTTCGCCCTTTTGCAGTCGTTGTCCCGTTGAAGAAATCTGTGCAAAGACGGGCGTGACTCGCTCCCGGTGAATTGCGTTGGGGCGTTCAAGCCCCTATAGGGGGCCGATTGCTTTTTTCTGAATTTCCACCAATTGAGCGATGCCTTTACCTGCTAATTTCAGCATGGCGTTCAATTGCGTTTCGCTGAAAGGGTCGCGCTCGGCAGTGCCTTGAATTTCGACGTAGCCGCCGCTTCCCGTTTTGACGACATTCAAATCAACGCTGGCGGTGGAATCTTCGGCATAGTCGAGGTCGAGGATGTTGGTTTTCCCGTCCAGTATGCCGACGCTGATGGCGGCGACATAATCTCGAACGGGGATCGTATCGATCAGTTTGTCTTTCTTGAGTTTTTTCAAGGCGAGTACGAGGGCGATGTAGGCGCCGGTGATGGACGCGCATCGCGTGCCGCCGTCGGCCTGGATGACGTCGCAGTCGAGCCAGATGGTGCGTTCGCCCAGCGCCTTCAAATCGACGACGGTTCGCAGGGAGCGGCCAATGAGGCGCTGGATTTCCTGGGTGCGCCCGGTCAGTTTGCCGCGCGAAGCTTCTCTCGGAGATCGCGTGTTGGTGGCGGAGGGTAGCATGGAATATTCAGCGGTGACCCATCCGGAATCTTTGCCTCGAAGAAACGGCGGAATTTTTTCTTCCACAGTGGCGGCGCAAATCACTTTTGTATTGCCCATTTGAATCAGGACCGAACCGTGTGGGTGCATGGTGTAGTTTTTCACCACTTTGACTTTTCTGATCTCATCGAATCCGCGTTCACTCGGTCTATCCATTGTGTCTCCGCTCATATAGATATTAATTTATCTGAAATTATAAAAAAACAAACATCCTAACCCAATTTGCCTCAATTGGTAAGATAGAAATTGAAAAATCAATGTTTTTATAGCTCTATCGGAACACTTGATTATTTGTAACTTATTAAAAAATTTGATACTATGCTTGTCATTATTATGCCCGCAATCATCCTGAGGAATCATGGACTCATACTTTGAAAAAGGCGTCAAGTTAGAGGGAACCCTGTGGGTTAAGGGCGCTGTTCATTTTGATGGAAACTTTCAAGGGGAAATTTTTTCTTCCAGCCATTTTGTCGTCGGCAAGAACGGAAGCCTTGAAGGCAATATCAAAGCCCATAATTTTACGAATCTGGGATCTTTGCGGGGTAATGTGCACGCCGATAATAAACTGGCGCTGGCGGCGGGGAGTAGTCTGGTTGGCGATATTTCGACCTATCATCTGGTGATTGATGAAGGCTCCAATTTTGAAGGTCGTTGCAAAATGATCGACGCGCCTCCCGCGGCGGTTCCTGAGAAAACTCAGAAAGCGGGCAAGCCGCAGGTAGAATCTCCCAAACCAGCTAAAAACGAAGATAAGCCAAAGGCGAAGTCTGGCAAGGGCAAGGCGGTTGGTATAGCGGCGGTTATGGCGCTTGTTGTGGGCGGCGGTTACTACAAGTATCAGGAGCTCATTCCAGGGAATCCCGCAGATTATGTGAATAAAGGAACTCAATTGCTTCAGAGCAGTCAGTTTGAAGATGCAGAGATTCAGTTCAAGAGGGCGATGGAAGTGTCGCGCGCGAATCCTGCGGCGCATGCCGGTTTGGGGAAAGTTTATTTTAACAAAAAAAATTATCGCGAGGCGCTGGCGCAGTTCAAACAGGCTGTTGAATTGAAGCCTTCCAATGTGGATTTTCGTCTGGATCTGGCCATGACTTATTTGGAGTCCGGGCAGGTCGAAGAAGCGGAGCTGGCTTTTAAAAAAGCGGTTGAGGTGGACCCGAACAATCCTGTCGCCTTGTCCAGGATGGGGATGTTTTACAAGGAGAGCGGGGCTGTTGACGAGGCGATTGTATTTTTAAAACAGGCGATTGAATTGAAAGGCGACGATTATCAGGCGCGCAATTTAATCAGCGAACTGCTACTGGAGCGGGAGCAATACGACGAAGCCATCGAGCAGATTCGGGGCGCCTTGGAAATCAAACAAAACGATCCCCAGATGCATTTGGCGCTCGGCGAGGCATTGCTCAAGAGCGGGAAGAAGAAAGAGGCGGCTTCTGAATTCAAAAAAGCGGCGGATTTGTTTCCTAAAATATTCGAAGCTCAAATTCGTTTGGCGGACTGGTACTTTGAACAGGGCGCGCTGGATGAGTCCTTGAGTTCTTATCAGGCCGCGGCAACATTAGAACCTGAAAACCCGAAAGTGCATGCCCGACTGGGAGCTATTTTTGCGGGGAAACGCGATGATAAAAAAGCCCTGGAGGAATACAAAACGGCGTTGAAGCTCAGCCCTGGCGATACTCAGATCATGATGGACAAGGGAAAATTGCTCGTTTCTCTGGGAGATTATAAAAAGGCCAAGGATATGATGACGGAAGTCGTTAAAAAGAATCCGGATATGGCAGAGGCTCGATCCGTGCTGGGCCGGGCGATGCTGGGGCTTGGCGAGTTGGATGAAACACTGAAAATTTTCTCCGAATTGACGGATAAATATCCGGATCGATCAGAGTACCTTTTGCATCTCGGCAATACCCTGTCCGAAAAGAAAGATCTTGAAAAGGCTTTGGAAGTTTTGTTCAAAGCGGAGAAGCTGACACCGGGCGATCCTGAGATCGTGCTTTCCATTTGTACGGTGTATGGCAAGAAAGGTTATTACTCGACGGCGATTCGCCATTGTCGCAAGGGCCTGGACGACAATCCTGAGAATTATGAAATGATGAATCGACTCGCCTGGCTTTACGCCAAAAAGAGAATCTCCGTAGAGGACGGATTGGCTTTGTCAATGAAAACGCTTGAGGTTTACCCGAATCGACATGAATTCATCGACACCTTGTCGGAGTTGTATTATGTCATGGGCGAACAGGATAAGGCGATTGCCAATATCAACAAAGCGATCGAACTGGTTCCGGACAATGCCTATTACAAGCAACAGCTGTGGAAGTTCAAAAATGTGAAACCCAAACCACTGCAGGTCGAATCCGAAACGTCGTGATTTCCCGAAGCATCTCGCAAGCGGTCGATAATCAGGAATCCTGAGCCACACGCAGGACGCACGAAAACCTCTTGGCTTTTAGAGAATCCCGCCAGACTTTGCGCCCAGATAGAAGGTATAGGCACCCAGCAGAATCGCGCCATCCAGCTTTTTTAGATCCATCCCCCGGTAGAGCAGGGCGAGTAACAAGAATGTCGTTCCGGCGCAGTACAGCAAATCGGGCTGGATCGGTTCGCTGATTTTCAAGGGATGAATCGTAGCCGTCAATCCAAGCACCATCAGAATGTTGAATATATTACTGCCAAATATATTGCCGATTGCCATTTCGCCATGACCCTTTTTGGCGGCAATGATGGACGAGGCGATTTCCGGCATACTGGTGCCTGCGGCAACGATGGAAATGCCTATCATCCATTCGCTCACGCCTAGAGATCGCGCTATATTCACCGCTCCATCGACGAGCATTTGCGCTCCCGCAAGCAAACACCCCAGACCGAACAAGGCGAGTAGCCACTGCCAGGCCAGATTGCGACCGGCGAACAAGGAGGTTTCTTCTTCGAAAGAAATTTCGTCGTCGTTATTTTTTCTGAGGGCGAACCAGAGAAACAGAGCCAACAATAAAACCATGACGACGCCTTCAAGTCGGCTTATTTGATAGTCCCATGCCAGCCAGAGAATGAGCAGTGTGGCGGCGATAAGCGGAGGCGCTTCCGTTTTGAACAGGGAGGGTCGGATCGTCAAGGGAATGATGATCGCTGTGAGTCCAAGCACAAGACCGACATTGGCGACATTACTGCCGATCACGTTGCCCATTGCCAGTTCCGGCGCGCCTTGCAGGGAAGCCAGAATGGAGACGGTCAGTTCCGGCGCGGAGGTTCCAAATCCGATGACGGTGGCGCCAATGGCGAAAGGGCTCAGGTTGAGACTTTTTGCGATTCGAATGCAGGCGGTGACTAAAAACTCTCCTCCATAATATAGGGCTCCGAGACCAAGGAGTATTTTGAGAAGATCGATGAGCATGGGTGATAGCGCGGGGATAGTTGGGTTTAAGATGATCGTTCAGATTGGGACAGTTTAGATCACAATGCAATGAAGATGCAATCGAGCAGATGGCTGATGCTGAATTAAAAAAAGGGCGCCTTGCGGCGCCCTTTCATATATCTGGAACGTAGGGGGCAGGCTCAGCTACCTTCTCGTTTGTATTTCTTACCGTGATGGTCTTTATCATAACCCTCGCCATGACCTTTATATTTGCCATGGTGGTCTTTGTCGTAGCCCTCTTTACTGCCATGCCCTTTATAATTGTAGTGTCCCTTTTTATGGTCTTTATCCTTTGCATAATCATGACCGGAACCTTCTTGCTTTGGGGCATTCTCATGGACAGCCGAACTGCCGCTTCCTTCTTCCATCGACATCTTGCCGTGTCCATCGTCGGCCCAGCCATTGCTAGCGATGACTGCGAAAGCCGAGAACAGTATTGCGGGTAAAACGGGTAGAACCTTTTTCATCATCTTCTCCTTGCAACATGTTAGGTGTGAGCGGGACCATCCATATATAATCCCTAGAGTATCAATTTTTGTTAGGTCGGAGAAGTGAAATCAAACTTACGATAATAAAAAATTGAGCGCAGTTTGAGCGATGAAATTCCTGTTTCTGACGATTGGTTTTAATGGATGAAACTATTGCGAATGCCGAGGCTCGCAAGCTTAACCTGATCTTGTTTGGCATTCTTGATAGAGGGGTAGTCCTTGATTTGTACGGTGTAGGTGCGGACTTCTCTCTCTACGGGAGATGCGCTGGAGAGAAAGCCTTTCAGGCTCAGTTCATTTTGCAGTTTGTCTGCGGATTTTTTGCTGGATCGATTACCGGCGATGACGGCATAGTGCCCGGACTCCATCTCTTTCAGGCTGGGTTTGTAACCCTTTTCAGACAGCTCTTTATTTCTGACTTCAGCGGTCTCTATATTGGGGAACACCCCCGCGACAACAGCGTACTGGGTTTTCTTGATGGTCTTGGCGACCACCGTTGCGTCGAATCCTTTTTTCTCAAGTTTCGTTGAGAAATTGTCCGCGTTGCGTTTGACGCTAAACGCGCCCAGTTGCAGAGAATAGGTTTTGCCTGAAACAATACTCTTTTTTTTCTCAACGGATTTTGCCTGAGCGGCGATTTTAGCGGCTTTTTCTTTTTGTGATTTCGGTGTTGGAGCGGCCTGGAATTTAACCGGAGCGGCTGAAGTTTTGGTCACGCGTCCCTGAGGCGTAGGTTTTTTTTCATCAATGGTATCCACAAGGGCAGGCGCGTCGGCCTGAGCTGGTTCAATGTTTTCCGCTTTTTGGGCGATGATGGCGTTGTCCTTTTGAACCGCTTCTATTTTTTCTATATGTTCGTTGCTTTCAAGCAAGCCGGGGTCGAGGGGTTGCGAATTATTCTGTACAATAAAATAAGTAATGGCCATGAAAGCGATTGCAATAGATGATATTCCCAGCGTCTTTGTATTCTTGGTGCGGATATGTTTTTCCGCCTCCAATTCCGCTTCAATTTCAGCATTTTCGACTAAATCTTCCATTTGTTTGCTATATTTGTTGAGAACGTCGATGGGAGTGTCGGTCATGGCGATTTTCTATAAATTATAAGTTTTCAATATCTTACATGGAATAATTCTGTCAAAATTATACGACTGATGGCATCCTGGTGTCAATAACTTTTATAAAATCAATGGTATAGACGGGTTTGGGAGGCGATGTTGGATAAATTCATGCCGGATCTTTCGGTGGATCTGGGTCCTTTAAAATTGGAAAATCCCGTGCTGGCGGCCTCGGGGACCTTTGGTTATGGGCTGGAATACCTTCCATTTGTGGATTTGGATCGCCTGGGCGGCTTTTCTACGAAAGGTCTTTCCCTGCGCCCGAAGGCGGGCAATCCGGTTCCGCGAATGATAGAGACGGAATCGGGAATGTTGAATGCGATCGGTCTGGAAAATATCGGTCTGGAAAAATTTCTCGCTGAAAAACTCCCGCTACTGCATCGATTCAGAGCGCGTATCATCGTTAACTTTTTTGGTCAGACTGAAGGCGAGTATGCCGAGATGGCGGCGGCTCTGTCTGAGGCGGAACGCCTTGACGCTTTGGAGATGAATATCTCCTGTCCCAATGTGGAGCACGGCGGTCAGTTGTTTTGCTCATCGCCGGAGAGAGTCGCATCGGTGGTGTCGGCGACGCGCGCGCGCACTTCCAAACCGCTCATTGTCAAACTGGCTCCCAATGTTCAGGACATCGGAGAGATTGCGCGCGCGGCGGAATCAGCGGGCGCCGATGCCTTGTCGGTTGCGAATACCTACGTTGGCATGTCGATTGATCTGGAGAAACAGGAACCGTATCTGGCGAACAAAACCGGCGGACTTTCAGGGCAGGCGATCAAGCCCTTGTCCTTGTACCTGGTTTATCAAACCGCAAAGGCGGTCAACATTCCCGTGATCGGCGTGGGCGGCATTGCATGCGCTGAGGATGCATTGGAATATCTGATGGCGGGAGCGAAAGCGGTGCAGATTGGCACGGCGAATTTTCTTGATCCTGCGGTCACCATGAAAACGTTGGCTGGCATTGAAGATTATTGCCGGTCGCATCAGCTTGCTAAAATTGCCGATCTGAAAACGATTGCATAACAAAGGACATGTTCCAACGAATCGTAGGGTTTCATCAGGATGAAGAAAATCACTGGGTGGCGGATCTGGCCTGCGGTCACGCTCGTCATATGCGACACAAGCCGCCGATGGTGGAACGGCCCTGGGTCTTGACGGCGGCGGGGCGAAATGAGTTTGTCGGTGAAAGCGTTGAATGCAAGCGTTGCGATGATGAAATGAATCAGGCGTTGTAAACGCGAGGAACGCGCTGACCCACCGCGCATAGTAATTCGTAGGCGACGCTTTGGCAATGCCCTGCGGTTTCTTCCACTGAAATGGCGGCGTCCCCCTGACGTCCGAAAATAACGGCCTCGTCTCCCACACCGACTTCGGGCAGGTCAGTCACGTCGATCAGCGTCATGTCCATACAGACGCGCCCTACCTGACGCACTCTGCGTCCATGAATGAGAACTTCCATTTTATTTGAAAGCAAACGGTGCAGGCCGTCTGCGTAACCCACGCCGATCACGGCGATGCGACTGTCCCGAGGGGTTTTGTAGGTGATGCCGTAGCTCAGGCAGGCGTCTTTGGGCGTGGATTTGATTTGCAGGATTTTACATTTCCAGGTCATGACCGGGCGAATGGGGTCATCCTTGCGAGTCAGTTCGCGCACCATGGGCAACAGGTTTGGCGCGGAGAAGGCGCCGTAAAAGATCAGACCGGGGCGCACCATATCGAACCAGCTTCTGGAGTGATTGACGGTTGCGGCTGAATTGGCGCAATGAACTGGCGGTAATTGCGGGTATTGTTCGCGAAAGGACTGGATGAGAGTCTCAAATTGTCCGAGTTGATAGCGCGCATAATCCTTATCCTCCCATTCCGCGGTCGCCAGATGCGTGAACAAACCGGAGAGTTTGAGGCATTTGGAATCGATCACTCGTTGGAAAAGGGATTGGGCCAGACCGCATTCGATGCCTAGACGCCCCATTCCCGAGTCGATCTTGATATGGACGCGCGCGAGTTTGTTTTGTTTGCGCGCGGCATTTTCGACGGCGTCGGCTTGCGCAAGCGTGTGCAGGGTGATCTCAAGGTCATGGCGGACCATGTCCTCTGCATCATCGGGTAAGAAACTGCCCATTACCAGAATAGGGCTGGACAGGCCATGCTCTCTCAACTCAATCCCTTCATTAACGATCGCGACGCCGAGACAATGCGCCCCGGCCTCAATCGCGGCGCGCGCGCAGGGTACGGCCCCATGCCCATAGGCGTCGGCTTTAACGACGGCCAGGATGTCCACTGTTTGAGGGAGCAGGGACCTCACGGTTTGAAAATTGGAACGGTAGGCTTTCAGGTCAATGAAAGCCTGGCTTGCGCGATGAAAGGCCATAATAAAATGAGTGCAAGTTGGAAGAGGCTCTGATTATTCTCTGCGACTTCTTCCGGTATTGGAGACGCGACCGCTACGTTTTACTTTCGGACCGGCTGTTCTCACAGGCCGACAGGACATGAAACTTTCGCTCGAGGTATTTTTTCGAACGTGATAGGCGCGATCACTATAAAAATTGTAGACCATGGCGTTGATGCCCTTATCTTCAGCGCACCAGTAATTGAAGCCGCAGCCTTCGGGAAATCTCAAGTCGATATGGACGATATCATCATTGAAGTCCATGTTTTTGCTTTCATGATCGTACAGATTCCTGCATTCTTGGGTTGAGGGGAGTCGCCAGTCGGAAAAACCCGCAAAATTGTCTTCGTTCATTTTTTCGACAAATTTACAGGCTCCCTTCCAGGTGCACCATTTCTGTTTCAGCAAATAGGTGTCCTCCTTAAACCACATGAGATTGTATTTGGTGTCGGTCAATGTTCCGTTGTCGTTGTCTTTAAAGCGTTCATCTTCGGACATATTGAAATTATTATTTTAAATTAACGTTTGAGTTCGGTTGATAAATAAATAATATAATATATTACTTTAATGGCGGCGATGTAAAAAAATTAGCGTGTTATATTGGCGGGATGTTCGTAAATTTGTTAATTAAGGGAAAATTTTCATGCCTAAAATCGATATTCAAAGTTTTTTTTACGACCTGATTCACTGCAAAGACAAGG
Organism: Candidatus Nitrohelix vancouverensis; assembly: GCA_015698305.1. Taxonomy (NCBI): domain Bacteria; kingdom Pseudomonadati; phylum Nitrospinota; class Nitrospinia; order Nitrospinales; family Nitrospinaceae; genus Candidatus Nitrohelix; species Candidatus Nitrohelix vancouverensis. Next base: position 2,656,561 of record CP048620.1, on the reverse strand, counting down.
TGCTTTCCACGTTTGATAAATGGGACCAGGTTTACGAGGACGATGAACGGGGTCCTTTGGTTGCTGGAATGCGCGAGTGTAAGGAAGAAGACCTTATCAACCTTCTGATTAACATACAACGCCTGGCTTCGGGTTATGAAGAGATTCAGGAACTCATCACCAAAGCGGAGCAGGATGAGGTGGATGCTCTCGTTGAAGAGACGGATGCTGATAAGGACACTGGAAGCGACGACGAGGATGACGAGTGGTCGGATTAAGTTTTCCTGCCTGGATTTTTATCGATAGAGAATTTTATGGTGATACGGTCGTCCATCGCGAATGCGGGTATTTATGCTCAGAGTCAAGGGGATCGGGTTGTTCCAGGCTTGCATCGAAAGGGCTATTGCACAATTGATTTGCCCTGGACGAGCGCCGATACGGTTTCGTGATATTCAATAAATTGTCCCAAGCGTTCAGCGTGACTTATGGATAAAAAATTAGATCAGGCTTCTCCATTGCCCTACGTCGTGGTTGGGGTGATATTAACGCTGAGTTTTTTTTACATCGATTTTCTCCTGCCCCTGGGCGTTGCCGGAGGCATTCCCTATGTGGCTTTGGTTTTATTAGGGATTCGAACCCGGCGCCGACCTTATGTGCTTGCGGGCGCCGTTACCGGCTCGGTATTCTGCATCCTCGGTCTCTGGGTCTCACCTCCAAGTCCTGATCTATGGCATGCGCTGGTCAACCGCTCTCTGGCATTAATGATGATAATCCTGACTGCCTATTTTGGCGTTATGGAAATTACCTGGGCGGAAGAAAGATTGAATACCAAGGAAACGGAGCGCGCCTATCAGCTCCTTCGGCTCGAGAGTGGTTTTGTTGAGTTGAACCGGGATATTGCTTTCAACACGAATATGAGTCGATCTATGGACGATGCGATCTCATACGCACTGAAGCGGATCTGCGAAGGGACGGGCTGGCCGGTGGGGCATTTGTACCTGACAGAAAAAGATTCCAGCAGTTTGTACCCAACCAAAATCTGGTACATGAAAAACCCAGACCAGTTTGAAATATTTCGAAAAGTTACCGAAGAAACCCGTTTTTCCGAGGGCCATGGATTGCCGGGAAGGGTGGTGGGAGCTGGAAAAGCGCAATGGACCATTGATATTGATAAGGACCCGAACTTTCCCCGCGCCGCTCTGGTCAGCAATATTGGCGTGACTTCCGGTTTCGCCTTTCCCATCCTGATCGGGGCGCAGATCGTCGGGGTCATGGAATTTTTTTCAGAAGTGGGGAAAGAACCCGACGCGCATTTTTTGGACGTCATGGAGAGCATCGGAATTTTGCTCGGTCGCGTTATCGAACGGGGGCAGGCGGATAAAGATAAGGAGGAATTCAATTCTCAGTTGAGACAATTGTATCGCAAGCTGGATTTTGTCCGCGAAGAAGAAAGCAAGCGAATGGCTCGAGAAGTGCATGATGGCCTGGGGCAGGTGTTAACGACTTTGAAAATTGAAATCTCTCTCTTTGACAAACTCCTCAAAAAAAATGGCGTTGACTTGCAGATGTATTCAGAAAATATGGATCGTTTGTACAGTCTGATTGATAATACGATTCAGATCGTCAAAAAAATATCGAAGGATTTGCGACCGCCGATTCTGGATTCTATGAGCATTACGGAGGCGATTGAGTGGCAGGGCGAATCTTTTTACGAAAAGACGGGCGTTAACTTTAGTCTGGAAACTTCTTCCACGGACATTAAACTGGATGAACAACGTTCAATCAGTATTTTTCGGATTTTCCAGGAATGCCTTACAAATATTGCGCGTCACTCTGAAGCGAGTCAGATTGAAGTTGTCATCAAAAGCGACGATCATTTTTTCGAAATGAGGGTCAAGGACGACGGCAAGGGAATGATGCAGGACGAATTCGATAACGAAACTTCGCTTGGCATCATGGGAATGAAGGAGCGAGCGCTGATGTGGGGCGGGGATGTCAAATTGATCAGCGAAAAGGACTGGGGCACTGAGGTTATCATCAATATAAATTTGTAAGATAACTTTGCTATATTATTTTTGGAGAACGGGCGACGGCAGTCTGCTCCGTCAGGACGAGGCAATTTTTATTTTTTTTAAGAGGTTCAATGGGCATCAAAATCGCAGTCGTTGATGATGATGAAACTGTTCTTGAGATGATGCGGTTTCATTTTAAAAATTCATCGGATGTTGACAAGGTGGAATGCACGCAGGACAGTCAACATGCGATTCTTCTGATTCATGATTACAAACCCGACGTCATCTTGCTCGACATCAAAATGCCGGGTTTGGCGGGTGATTTGTTTTTGAGTTCCTTGCGGGCCTGGATTCCAAAGACGCCGATCATCATGGTCAGCGGTGTGACGGATAAAGCGGTGCAGAGGAATTGCCTGGAACTGGGAGCGGTGGCATTTTTGGAAAAACCCGTCGATCTGGATGCGTTGGACGATACGATCCATGAGGCGGCGGGGCGTTTGTCTGCGAACAGTCCTCATCCAGTTCTGGAGGATTCGATGGAATTGGAAATGGTCTTGAAAATTCTTGTGAACGAGGGACGTCTCACGACTAAAGAAGCGCAACTCGAATTAAAGCGGCGTATGCAGGAAGGTGGGAATTAAGGCCCTCAATTACTTTCCATGGACTCCACAGGCATCGCGGCTCTAATGTCTCGTTTCGTCAACCTTGTTTGGGCTGTTTTGTGCGAATTTCTAGTCTTTGGGAAGACGTTGTCGACGTTTCAAATCGCCGATATTCTGGAATATCTGGAGATTGCACTGCGTACAGATCCATCCTTCCCCTGAGTAGATCCAACATTCTTCTTCGACCCACTCTACGGCGTCTTCATTTGTTTCACAAAACTCACCTGTTTTGATGCAATCGGGGGCTATTTTTAATTGGCATTCGACGGCGTACTGGTCGTCTTTTTCAATATACATTGTGTGAAATCCCTTTAGTAAAAATGTATGGGAGTAAATATTTGTAAGTAGTTTAGCAAATTGACCGGGCGATTGCATTCCTGTCGCAGAAAAAAATAAACATTGCGAATATCAGGATTGGTCGAACGCGGTTATGTAACGAGGATTATTCCAGATTCAAAAAACTGTCGCCGTCCGGATGGCGCCAGAAACGACTCACGCTGTAATGGGAGCCGATCCATATGGAGTGGTCGTCGCCGAATTCGAGGCTGAAAATATAATCTCCCTTCAGTCCGTTGGTTCGACCAAAATTAGTGAATTGAGCGCCATCGAATCGGCTCAAGCCTGCATTGGTCCCGATCCACAGGCGGTTGTCGGGGCCTTCCTTGATTTCAAGAATGTAATTGCCGGGCAAGCCATCCTGCACGGTGAATGTGCGCAATGTTTCTGTTTCCGGGTCGAGCAAGGTCAAACCGCCTCCCCAGGAACCGATCCATAGTCTTCCTCTTTCATCCATTCGCATGGACACGACATAGTTGGGCCGGTAGGTCTGGTTGGATGCGTTTGGAATATCTTCGCTTTGTTGTTCGTGGTGACTTCCCTGCAGGTAATCTGTCATCCCGAGGTTGTCTTGGCTGACTTGAGAGAGGGGCGCGCTCAATCCATTGTCGTGATTCCAGGACTTCCAGCGTTGTCCATCGTAGGAGGAAACGCCGGATTCGGTTCCGAACCACACGACGCCGTTCTTTGCGATCTCGATAGCGTAGACCCAGTCGTCTATCAATCCGCCCTGAGTGTTTTCCCGGGTGAAGCTCTCCCATGAGCTTCGCTCAAAGGGGTCGCCGATCACACGATTGGCTCCGCTCCAGGTCGCGATCCAGGTTTGATCCTTGTTGAATTCCACGTCGTACACGAAGGCGTCGCACAAACCTTGCGGCGTGTTGATATTGCGCCACACGCCCTTGTCCTGATAACTGAGCCCACCGCCGTAGGTGCCGACCCAGGGCCGACCCTGGGGGTCTTTCAGGATATTGAAAATTCCGTTGCTGAGAAGAACGTTGGTGTTGTCGTAAATTTCGTAATCGGATTGGGACTGGGAGTCGTAACGAATGACTCCGAGCGAGGTTCCTATCCACACGCTCTGGTCGATCCATTGGATCGACTTGACGTTTCTTGCATTCAACTCATAAACATCGTTGTGCAGGATGTGCGGGTAAAGTGCGCCTGTGGTTTGTTTGGCTATGGGCTGGTCGAAGGCATCGGCGGCGCCGACTGTATGAAATAGAAGGAACAGTTGGAACAGAAAACGCATGCGATCAAAGTCTACCGCGCACTGCCGATAGATAGGCCTCTCCAAACAAGGGGCCGGTGGGCGGGTGGTGATTGGCCAATTGCGAAATGAGTTTGGCGGATCGGTCTGCGGGGCCGGGGTGCGTGCTGAGCAGGGCGGACGAGCCGCCGGGCAGGGATTTTTCAAGAATGCCGAGAAAATCATTCAATCCAGAGGGGGCGTAGCCCAGCCGCGCGGCGTATTCCGAGCCGACTTTATCCGCTTCGTATTCCAGTTCCTTGTCCAGACCGTGAGTGAACAGGATTTCCATAGCCTGTTCTAGCACCTTGTCGAAGAGCGCCGGGTCTTGTCCTAAAAGGGAAATCGAGAGCGCGCCAAAGCCGGATAATTTTTTGCTTCTTTCCATCGTTTTCAATGCGTGTTTTTCGCTGATATGCGCGACTTCGTGACCGAGCACCCCGGCTAACTGAGCCTCATTTTGAGCCAGTTTCAGCAATCCCGTGCTTAGAAAGACATAACCGCCCGGAGCGGCGAAGGCATTGGGCGTGTCTGAATCGACGACGGCAAAATAATAGTCAATGTCTGGTCGGTCCGATACTTCCGCGATGGCATGCCCGACGAGGGAGACGTAGCGTTGCAGGGCCGGGTCCTCGCGTCGCGGGCCGAATCGGTTGAACACCTGGATGGCCAGTGAGCCGCCGATGGATTTTTCCTCTTCCAGTCCGATGGGTTGTAGCGATTGAGCCGCTTTAATACCGCCTTGACCGATATTGTAGGCCTGATAGGTTTCAATCGCCGGGGCGACGGCGGCGACACATCCCGCGCCCGCGATGAGCAGGGCGATTCCTGTAATCAGTCCTGAAAGTGTGTGATTTGATTTATTTTTTTTCATGACGCATTCGGCTTATGTGGTCAGACTTTATTTGGAAAAGGGACCTAGTTTTCTCTGCGCTAAAAACTGCTTCAGTTCTGTGCTTGTGATCTTTAAATTTTCCATATCCTTGACTGCCTGAATGTCTGCATCAGAGATGCCTTTGTCCTTTGCATGTTTTTCTGAAACGGGACTGAGTCCGCGAATGCTGGAGCTGGAGGCCGATTCGCTCGCTGAAACATCGCTTCGACCGCCCAGAGCCGCCAGCAATCCGCCTCCTCCGTCGCTTTGCTCGGGGGCCGAATCGGATAGATGGAATTTGAAGATCCAGCCTGTCTTGCCAGATTCCGTCTTGGCCTGATAGTACTTGCCGTCTTTTTTAAGGATTTCGACGGATTCGCCCTTGCTCAGAGTTCCTATATCTTTCGCGGAGCCGGAGGCGCTCTCTTTCAATACAACGTCGGCTTTTTTGCTGTACATGGTTTCTGCAAACGCCGTGTTGGATATGGAACTGAGAAGAGCGATGGCGAGGATCAAAACCGCCTTGCGTAGTGCGTGTCGAAATTTTGATTTGGAATGAATTCGCATGACCTTAAATTAGTTGCAATTGCGCCAGGCGTCAATAGATTTTTAGGACTTGATAGGGAGCGGATAGTGGATGTCTCGACCTTTTCTTGTGTAGCGGAATGATTTCTCGATCTTCTGTAATTAGCGTATATTGGACGCTCTTATTTTAAATTTTTTCTAAGGTTGCATTTTCGATGATTAACGCTCGTATTGGATTATTTGTTCTTATCGCTTTTATCGGCGCTTGTGGAAATGGCGAGGCTACAAAAAAATCTCTGGCTCCGCTTTGGGTTTCGCCGGTTGATAATAAAGAAATGGTGCTTGTTCCCGCCGGTGAATTCATCATGGGCACGGACAAAGTCGACACGGAGAATCAACACCAGAAAATTGGAGCTGTGAAGGAGTTGTATGTCGATCAGCATCCTGAACGCAAGCTGACGCTCGACGCTTATTATATTGACAAGCACGAGGTCACGATTGGCGAGTACAAACGTTTCATTGAAGACACGGGGTATGATGAATACCCGGCGAACTGGGTCGAGGGGAATCCGCCTGAAGGTATGGATGATTTTCCGGTGACGCATATCACCTGGGCCGAGGCGCTCACCTACGCCTTGTGGGCGGGCAAGCGTTTGCCGACGGAAGCGCAATGGGAAAAAGCCGCGCGCGGCCCGAATGGTTCCTTATATCCCTGGGGCAACGAATACGAGAAGGGTCAGGCGAATATTGATATTGAAGCGACGCGCGACGTCGCCGCGGTGGGTTCCTTTCCCAAAGATGTCAGTCCTTACGGGGCCTTGGATATGGCGGGAAATGTGATGGAGTGGACCTCGGACTGGTATCAGGCTTACCCGGGAAACGACTACAAGGATCCCCGCTTTGGAATGAATTTTAGAGTTTTACGCGGAAGCAGTTTCCAAAAAGCCGGACATTACTTTCTCGATGCCTACCATTACGCCTTCTCCCGAACCGAAGTGGACCCGGACGGTTATTATGAAAACGTCGGCTTCCGTTGCGTGAAGGCGATTGAAACGAAGTCGGCGTCAGAAAAGAAATAGCCGTTTGGCTGAGAAGAGGGGGGTTACTGGAGAACGGTGTTGTCCAGTTTCGCGCCCTTGGTGACGGCTTTAGCTATGTTCGCGTCGACCAGATAGGCGTCGGTGAGATCGGCGTTGGTGAAATTGGCGCCGTGTAAATTGGCTTCGAGTAGAAATGCATTCTGAAGGTTGGAGTTTTCAAAATTGGCATAGGTCATGTCCGTGCCTTCAAAATTGGTTTCAGTCCCTTCAATTCCTGAACAATGGGCGTCTTTCAATTCAGCGCCGGTCAGATTGGCGTTATTGAGCTTGACGTCCTTGAAGGTGCAGGTGTTCAGATCGGCGTATTTCAAAATCGCACCGGACAGTTCGACATTGGTCAGCTTGGAATAGCTGAGGTCCGATCCTCTGGCGTTGACCCCTTTCATGTTGCATTCGCTCAGTTCCAATTGTTTCAAATAGGCGTACATCAGGCGCGAAAAGGATAAATTGGATTTCTCCATGATGGCGGAATACATATTGGAGTAATTGCAATTGGCCCCGCGCAGGTCGCAGTTTTTGAAAGTCGCCGACATGAATTCGGAGTTTTCCATACTGCAGTTGGTGAATGTGCAGTCGATCAGAGTCGCTTCTTCAAAATTTGCTTCGCTGAGATTTGCATTTGAAAAAATCACGTTTTTCAAACGCGCCTTTTTGAACGAAACCTGTTGCATGGAGGCGTTGGTGAAATTGATGCCTCTGAGTTCGGATTCCGACAAATTGGCTTCCATGAAAGTCGCGTAGATAAAACTCGCGCTACTCATGCTGATGCCTTTCAGGTTGTTGCCGCTGAAGTCGGCGCCGTCTTGCTTGGAATCTTTTGCCAGCGTGGTTAGAAGATCGTCAACGTCGGACATGGTTTACCTTACTTCCTGATTGCCGGAGGCAACATGGTGTTCATGTTTCTCTGGATTTTTTGTGGATTGTTTCGATCATGAATGCCGAGCACGCCGACGCGAATGATTTTATAGGTCAGGCTTTCCGCATCTGTTTTTGACGCGAGCTTGGCGACGATGGGCGTGATGATCAGATTGGCGACGATGATGCCGTAAAAGGTTGTGATCAATGCAGTGGCCAGGGCCGGGCCGATCGTCGACGGATCGTCGATATGCATGAGCATCTGAATGAGACCGATGAGGGTTCCCGCCATTCCAAAAACCGGAGCTTGCACCGCCATGAAGCGCAAAATTTTCTGGCCTGAGTTGTGTCGCTCTACCAGCGATGTCAGTTCGCGGTCCAGGATTTCATGAATTTCTCTCCCGTTGTAACCGTCGACAATCATCGCGATCCCGTTCTTGAGGTAGGGATTATCGATTTTACCCTCTTCATTTTCCAGTTGCTTCATTCCGCCGGAACGGTATTTGGTCGCCAGCTTCATGATCGAGTCCACATGGTCGGCGGGCGTTTGGTTGTCGGGGCGATAGGCGTTATAGATCACCGGGAACATGACCAATATCTTTTTCGAGGGAAAGGCGATGAACGAAGTGGCAAGGGTGCCGCCAATAACGATCAACATTCCGTTGATGTTGACGAAGACTTCGGGGTCGCCGCCACGAATGATCGCGGTGATGATCAAAAAAGTTCCGCCCAGGGTTCCCAACAGGGTTCCGGTATCTATTCCCGTTTCGGGCTGGGCCGCCTGTGCATCGCCGCGTTGTCTTACATCGGCGACGCCTTCTGCTTCCTTGGTTGCTGTTGCCATTATCTGAATTTCTAGCTAGCGACTTTATCTAATTTAGCCGTGGACCGGGCTTTCATTGCCCGCGCTACATAGTTCTTGATCCATGGCATTGTAAATTCATCTCTTCGGCCTGAATGGACGAAAACCTTAAGGAATTCTGGGTTGTCCGTCGATTCGGGCAAGGTCTGCGGGCTGAGTTCGCCGATCATACGCGCCATACAATTAACGCCGGAATAGGTTTTGCTGAACAGTTCCCCCCAGGACGTCATGTAGGTCGCGGTCAAGCTACGAATATGTTCCAACTGTTTGTGGATGAATTGATTCAACTCTTCGTTGGTCGTGCATGCTTTGATGTTTCCCGTTTCGATTTCGCGCGGCAGAGGCGATCCAAAATCAATCGCAATGAACAGTTTTTTCAATTTGGCGTCGATCATCAATTCTTCGTTGGATATGGCGGCGATATTGATGGAGTCGATGGCGCCGGACAATTTTTCCATCAAATGCCTTATGTCATCTTCTTTGATGGTTTGTCCTTCCGCGCGCAGAAGGAGTTCGGTTTCGCCTCTGACATAAAGTTTGTTGAAGGCGACAAATGCGATCATGGCTTGATAGGATGCGAAATTTTTGATGACGTCGTCTTTGGGAACGTGCTCGATGAAGGCCATGGTGCGTCCGCGGATCAAATACCACTGGGGACGTTCCTGCGCGCTGGACTTCTCGCACAAAATTGTCAGGTTTTTTTCGAATGTTTTGCCGTCCACCATTGCGGTGAGGTTTTCCACCTTGTTGGGAGCCTTTCGGAAAAAGCTGAACAATTTGCGGCCTAACAGATGGGTGTCTTTTTCGGTGATCAAACTTTCGCTGGGGTCCAGATTCTTGTTCACTTCGGAAATATTTTTATAGGAGGCCATCAGGATTTTGTTAACGCGGTTGCCCAGCGCCACTTTCTGCATCATCTGCCAGTCGCCGTATTGATTCAATTGTTCGACCTTCAGAGGCGTCCAGCCCCATTCCTTCATCATTTTCACCAGCAGGGCTTTTTTCCAATGTTTGGGCGGTGTTTCAAAATCTTCGGTTGACACTTTGGTGCCGACCTTCAAATAGAAGGCGGAGCGGAGCGCGTCGACTTCATTATCGGTTTTATCTTTCGCGAAAAATTTCTGAACGCGATCAAAGAGAATCAAATAAGCGTCGATATCTATGTAGGGCGTGTCGCCCGCAAACACTCGTTTCTTGACTTCATGGCAAAGCAAGTTGGATGCGGTATCTCCAAACATGTATTCCTCAAGCAGTCCCATCTTCATCAAGGTTTTGAAGGGGGATTTGAATGATTTGATGAGGGCCCAGATGGAGCCGCCAAAAAATTCGCCTTGAGAGATATCGTGTACGTTTCCAATGTCGATGAATTCTTCTTTTTTGAGCAGGGTTTCGTTGGACATGACGAGCGCAAGCAATTGCTCATATTTGTCGTCGTCTGTATCGAGGGGAACGATCCACCAGAACGGGATTTTTCCGTTGACGATGATCGTGGTGCGAAACATTTCTTCTTTGAGCAGAATAGCAAGAGCCGAACCGGTGCTTTCGCTGTCGCTCTCGCCAAAGTTATTGTTCTTCACTTCATTGAAGTCGTTGATGAAGAAATGGGTCTCCAGATTGAAGTTGTCCCAGGTCCATTGTTCAATGAGGTTTAATTTCTTTTGAAATAACTGGCGCGACTCGGGCGTGAAATAACTTTTATCGATCAGCAAGGTGTAGTCGAGATCGGATTTAGTCGTCTGTGCTATGGAACCGACGCTACCCATGAGCAAAACGCAATGGATGACCGGTTGAATGTCTTCGTTCCTGCGTATCACGATATCGGGGAATAATTTTTCAGTCGCGATTTGAGATTCCTTATCGACCTTGAAATTATGGATTCCGCAGGGGACGGGATCTTCCGATTCAAAATAGCCGGGCAAACCTTCCTGATGGACATGGAGGAGCCGGGGAACGGCGGCAAAGATGAGGCGGTCTATATCCGACAGGGTTTTTAAAGTGCGGTCGATTTTGAATCGATTGTATTTTAAAAATTCCTTTCGGTTTTTAAACAAAGCGTCTGCGTCTTGATGCGTTCCGTTTTCCATAGGATTCAGCGTTGTTTGAAAGATTTGACCGAAATTGGGATGAGTCTGTTTTTATTATAGAAAACAAGTTTCAATTAAGAAAATTTATTTTCTTTTATCGCGTTGGCTATCAGCGATCATTGTATAAGTTTTCCTCCCAGAACAGAGCTTCCTGATTTGCCCGAAGACGCGCCGCCTGAGCTGGTTCCCTTGCCGGCGGCTTCTCGTTCTGCGGCTTCTCTCTCGGCGACTTTGATGTCCTTGAGAATTTTGATTTCCACGCGACGGTTCAATGCCCGATGCTCGTCGTTGGTGTTGTCCTTGAGCGGTCGGTATTCGCCGTAACCGGTCACAACCATACGGTCGGGCGGGAAACGCATCTCGTCGATGATATAGCGCGCAACGGTGGATGCGCGGGCGGCCGAGAGTTCCCAGTTGGACGGGAATTGCGCCGATTTGGTCGGGATATCATCCGTATGACCGTCGACCAGAATTTGTTTGACGCCTTCCTTGATATCTTCGACGATCGCATTTTTAATGAGGTCCTTCGCGCCTTCGAGCAGATTGGAGCTGCCGGGGCTGAACAGATCAGAAGTGGGCAGACGTTTCAGAACAGTTCGGGTGTCGCTTCGCACCAGACTCTCGGGATCGACGTTATCCTTAACCAGTTCGCGCACCCGGTCCAGCATTCGCATTTCATCCTGGGTCAGGCGCACGTTGACGCGCTCGATTTTCATGCGTTGCTCCTGAAAGGCCGAGAGAGCGTCGGCGAATTTTTCTTCATCCATTTTAGATACGGTGAACATCAAAACGAAGATAACCAGAAGCAGGGTCATCATATCGGAGTAGGTGACGAGGAAGTTTTCGAGACCGGCGGAAAATTCGGCCGACGCCGCGCCGCGGCTGTCCGAATTGTCGCGATAGTTTCCTTTTTCGCCGCCGCCGCTGGGGTCTTTTTTCTCTTCCAGCAGGGTGAGCTTCATTTCGATTTCCGCGTTGTCCTCGCGGAGCATCTCCAGCTCGACGATCATGTCGCGGCGTTCTTTTTCCAGTTCGTCCACTTCATCTTTCAGCTCGGCGATGATCTCCGAGGGGAGCATTCCCTCTTCGTCGGCGTCCAGCCCGCCATAGAGCATTTTCTCGTACTTATCAATCAGTTCGTCCTTTTCCTTGAGTAGTTCGGGGCTGGGGCCGGGGCCGGATTTGTCTTTCTTGGCTTTTATCAGATCGTCCTTGAGTTGCTTGACGCGATCTTTTAAATTATCGACGGTGTCCGTGTCTTGACGCAGTCGTTTCAGTTCTTTGAGGAGGACGTCTTTTTCTTTTTGAAATTTGACGATTTTCTTTTCCCGTTCGTCAATCCGTTCCTTCAGGCGCTCGCTTCTCTTTTGCAAATCTTCAATTTTTTTCTCCAGAGCGGGATTGCTTTCGCCCGATGGCTCGTCGGCGACGACTCCTGGCGTGGCCCCTCCGCCTGAATGTTTGGCGAGGCGAGCGGCGGAGGCAAGGTCTTTTTGTTCCTTGATCTCTATGTCTTTTTGCTTGAGCGTTTCTTTGAGTTTTTTGACTTCGCCCTGGTTGAATGAGATGACATCCTGGAATTTTTGGGCAAACTGATCCTTCTCGGCCTTGACTTTGCGCAACTCGACGGCCTGCATCTTGAGTTGCTCCTTGAACATTTGCGCTGATTCAAATTTGGGCATAGAATGTTTCTCTCGATAAGCCTATCGGCAGTATGAAGAGAAATAATTACAATGTTTCAATGATTTGCACGAAATAATCCGCAATAAAAAATACTGTTTTGTATCTGAATTTTATTAAAGATGTCCCTTTCCTGTCAATGGAACAACCTTAAATTGCCTGTATTTGCACGTTTTTGATCTTATGCTGAGTCAACGCTTTGCTGATATTTTCAGAGAATTGGCCAATCGCCGCATTGGGGCGACGCTCGTTTTGGGTTTTGCCTCCGGCTTGCCGCTTGCCCTTACAGGAGGGACTTTGCAGGCCTGGATGACGGTCGAGGGGGTTGATTTAAAAACGATCGGAATATTTACCTTAGTGGGTTTGCCCTATACGGTCAAATTTCTTTGGGCGCCTTTCATGGATCGCTTCGTCCCTCCACTGCTGGGTCGCCGTCGGGGCTGGATGTTGATGTGCCAGTTGGCCCTCATTGTTATGATTCTGGCGTCCAGCCTGGGTTCTCCCAGCGAGACCCCGTGGTTGATGGGCGGTCTGGCTTTGATGATCGCTTTTTGCTCGGCCTCGCATGACATTGTCGCGGACGCTTACCGAACGGATGTTCTGCTGGCGCCTGAAAGGGGCATGGGCGCGGCGGTGTTTGTTTCGGGCTATCGTTTGGCGATGCTGGTTTCTGGCGCGGGAGCCTTGGTCGCTTCTGAATTTGTCGGTTGGCAGGCGGCGTACATGGGCATCGCGGCGCTGATGGGGCTGGGGGTTCTGGCGTCATTTTTGGGGCCGGAACCGCAGGATAAAGTCGATCCACCTGAATCCTTGCAAGAGGCGGTGATCGGTCCTCTCAAGGATTTCTTTTCGAGGAACGGCGCCTGGCTGTTTCTCATTCTGATCATTTTGTACAAACTCGGCGACGCCTTCGCGGGCAGTTTGACGACGGCTTTTCTGATTCGCGGTCCCGGTTTTTCAGTCGGCGAAGTGGGCGCTTTCAACAAGGGTTTTGGCCTGGCGGCGACTCTGGTGGGCGCCTTGTTTGGCGGCGCCTTGATGGCGCGCTTGGGGCTTTATGGCTCTTTGATGCTTTTCGGCGTCTTGCAGGCGGTGTCTAATTTAACCTTTATGGCGTTGGCGGAGGCGGGGAAAAATTATTACCTGCTGTTTTTTGCGGTTGGATTTGAAAACATCGCGGGAGGGATGGGAACGGCGGCTTTTGTGGCTTTATTGATGGCCTTGTGTCATGCGCGATACACGGCGGCCCAGTTCGCTCTCTTGTCGGCGCTGGCGGCTCTGGGAAGAGTGTATGTGGGGCCGACTTCCGGTTTTCTGGCGGAAAGTTACGGCTGGGTCTGGTTCTTCCTTTTTACTTTTATCATCGCCTTGCCGGGATTGATTCTCCTGCAACGCATGAAAAGTAAAATCATCGCTTTGGATGGTGTGGACGCTGAAGCAAAAGCTATTTCGGATTGAGATCATGCATCGTTTTTTATACTTTCATGGCTTCGCATCAGGGCCGGGTTCGCAAAAGGCGCAGGTTTTCAAGAGACGGTTTGAAGCCAAAGGAATTGATCTGGTCATTCCTGATCTTGAAGGAGGCGATTTCCAGACTTTGACAATTTCTCGTCAGATGAAGGTCATCAAGGGTTTGCTGGCAGATCATCCAAAGGATTCTTTTGCTTTGATAGGGAGTAGTATGGGGGGATACCTCGCCGCTTTAACGGCGCATACTTCCAAGCAGGTCGAGGGAATGTATCTGATGGCCCCAGGCTTTAATTTTCTGAAACGCTGGAGGTCTGTCTGGGAGAAAGGAGACGCCGTCAACGCGCCTCGGGCCAGCGTTCTCAAAGTATTCAATTATCGCCATAATAAATTGATGTCTTTGGACTCAAATATTTTTTCGGACGCGGAGGTCTGGGATGCGATGCCGTTGACGCAAACGATCCCAACGCGAATCGTTCACGGGATTCACGACGATACGGTGCCGATAGAAGAATCCCGAAAGTTTGTAAAATTAGCGAAGGATCGCGAATGCGTTGAGTTGGATGACGACCATTCTCTCCTCAAGTCCGTTGACTGGATTGTTGAAGATTGTTTGGGTTTTTTTGGTTCAAGGGGTTTTTTTACAGTATAATAGGCGAACTTTTTTTTTTAGGATATGGGAATTTATTGTGAGATGAACTGAGTTGATGTAGTGTTACATAGTCATTAATTTAATTTACATTAACGTAAAGACAGGCGTTGGAATTATGAAGCCCAGTATTTTAATTGTTGATGATGATGAAGAGCTTTTGTCCCTGCTTGAACTGAAGTTGCAAAGCGAGGGCTTTAAGGTGCAGGTCACCAACGATAGTTCAAATGCTCTTGAAAATCTCAAGAAAAAAATTCCCGATCTTGTCATTCTAGACGTGAACATGCCTGATATTAACGGAATGGAAGTGTGCAAGACGATACGTTCCAATCCCAAAACGCTCGATCTGCCAGTAATCATGTTGACGGCTTGCAACGACGAGGTGGATCGCGTCCTCGGACTGGAATTTGGCGCCGATGATTATGTGACGAAGCCTTTCAACTCGCGCGAATTGATCCTGCGTATCAAGAATGTTTTGAAACGAACCAGCGCTTCGTCTTTTCTTGATGCAGAAATTCTTGAGTTCGGTCATTTGTGGATCGATCAGGCGAAGCATGAAGTCAAGGTCAAAGGCGAGACCATTCAGTTGACGCTCACGGAATTCAAGCTCCTGTCTCGCTTGGTCGAAACGCCGGGGAAAGTGCAGTCTCGTTCGGTTCTGCTGGACGAAATCTGGGAATATGGCGACGACGTTCTGTCCCGAACGATCGATACGCATGTTCAACGGCTCCGATCAAAATTGAACGAAGCCGGTCAGTACATCAAAACCATTCGCGGCATTGGTTATCAGTTCGATCACCAAAAAACAGGTTAGGCGCCCAGCCATTCAGCGACCTGCTCCATAGCGCTGGTATGATCTGCAAGATCATAGTAGTCGCTCCAAATTCCATCCGGATCCAGCAACAACAATTCCTTCTTATATTCCAGCGCCAGTTCAATCTCGCAACGGGTTCCTTCGGAGCCGGGCAGGGCGATGATTTTATCCGCGCTTAAAACGACCAGATGATTGCGGCTGGCGGTTTCTTTACCATGCGCGCCGGACAATGGAAGATGCGTGCGGATGCAAATTTCAATGCAGTCGTTGGGGTAGTTTTGAGGCGGGCAGTATAGCGAGCGTTTCTCCGGGGTGTTGCAATCGGCGCTGGAGGGAAGGATGCCGATGCATTTTCCCATCCGCTGAGCTTGGCTGACAAAAGACTCGGACACGGCGCGCATACTTCCCGCTCCGCCACCGCTGATGAGATGAAAACCGGAGTCTGCGATTAATTTCCCTAAAGGAATAGTCAGGGCAAGGTGAGGTTCTGAACCGGAGCCGATGACGGCGATTGATTTTTCTGGAGCGCGTTCGGGTTCAGGCATCATCCGCTTTCCGGTGATGCTGTGTTTGAGGGGACAGCTTGGCAAGATATTGCATGATGTTTTCGAGATGCGATTCTGTGCTGGCGAAATCCGTTTCCATGTCGTCTGTTTTTAACTGGACCTGGACTCCCTGTCGAATCATATGAAAAACTTGTGAAGCGGCTTTGGATATTTTTTCTTCGATGCGTTTTTCATCAAAAGGGTCTAGCTCGTTTTCTTCGAAATGAAGCGGGACGATGCAAGAGCGGTTTGCATTTTGACCGAATTCCTTGACGCGCAGGCCGCCTGTCTTGGCGGAGGATTTCCAATGGATGCTTTGCGGGGAATCGCCTTCGCTGAATTCACGCAGTGAATGCACTTCGGAACCGGATTGGCGTTTTTTACCATCTCCTTCGACTTCTTTGCTCAAAACCATCGGGGCCGTTGTCTCATACAGTCTGGGCAAAACAAGCGCTTCAATCTGAATGGGAACGGTTTTGGATTTAATGAAAAATCCAAATGGAAAGCTGGTGGCGAGCTGGCATTGATCGATCTGAAGCGGGCCTCTTCTCAATGCGCTCATCATGACGGTTTTATCAGTTGAGGATGCGGGGGCCAGATAGAACAGGCTGATTTCTTTTTCCAGCTTGAATAAGGTTTTGTGATTTGGGAAATAAACGCGAAGGGCGTAAGAGGGGAGACTGCTTTTGGCGTTTGCGAGCGAGAGGACCAGCGGGGTCGCTTCGCCCGCGTGAAATGTGGGGGGAAGTTTTCCTTTAACCGTCACTTGCTTCAGGGTCCATTCGGACAGCAGTCCTGAGATGGCGATGAAACTGCAACACATCGCCAGAACGAGATAGAGCAGATTGTTTCCCGTGTTGATGGCTCCAAGCCCCACGCCGAAAACCAGAAAAACAAAACCGCTTCCTTCGCGCGTGAGTTGTAGCGTTTGTCCGCGCAGGCTGACAGTGAAAACAATTTTGTAAGACGGATTGGCGGGGCTGTTCACGGTAGTTGGTGGCGGCGCGTTGCTTGCACGGGTTTGCCCTCGTTCGAAAAATGCTAAACGGGAATTTCCACCTGATCGAGTATTTCCATGATGATCGCGGCGGCGTTTTCGGATTGGGCGCGGTGACTCCCCGTTTGCGAGGACAGCATCACCCGATGTTTGAAAACTGGAAGCGCCATGCTTTTGACGTCGTCGGGAAGGCAATAAGTGCGGCCTTCGGTCAAGGCTTTTGCGCGCGCCGCCTGTCTCAGGGTCAAACCTCCGCGCGGACTGACGCCGAGCGCCAGGTGCTTGTGCTGGCGCGTCGCATGAACCAGAGCCAGCAGGTACTCCGCAAGCGACTCATCCAGCGTTACCTGCTCAACCTGAGATTGCAGGAGGAGTAATTCTTCCCGCGTCACAACGGATTCAACGCTAGGAGCCTGGCTTCCCAGGGTGGATTCGAGAAGGCGTTTTTCATCTTCCAGCGTCGGGTAGCCGATCGATAGAAACATCATGAAACGATCCATCTGCGATTCCGGCAGCGGGTAGGCTCCGTGGCTTTCGACGGGGTTTTGCGTGGCGATGACCATGAAGGGTTCTTCAAGCGCGTGCGTGACATTATCCGAGGAGACCTGGCGCTCGCTCATGGCCTCCAGAAGCGCGCTTTGCGTTCTTGGCGTGGCGCGGTTGATTTCGTCTGCCAGCACTATATTGGAAAACAGCGGGCCTTTCTTGAATATGAACTGTTTGGCCTCCGGGTCGTAAACCGAAACGCCGGTGATGTCCGACGGTAAGATATCGTTGGTGAACTGAATGCGTCTGAACTCCAGGTCGATGGATCGCGCCAGGGTTTGAGCCAGCGTGGTCTTGCCCACTCCGGGGACGTCTTCTATTAGCAGATGCCCCTTGGCGAGCAGGGTGATGATGGAGGACTGCACCGCTTCGGGCTTGCCGAAGATGGTTTTCTCCATATTGCTTTGCAATCGATTTATCAGGCTCAGGGCGCTTTGCTCCAGCATGTTTTTCTCAACCTTTGATGACAGCGAGGACTTTTTTCATATCTTCGTGTACCGCCTTGCGGTTTTCAATAGTGTAAGCGCGTAGCAAATAGGCCGGGTGGAAGGTCGGCATCAATTTGATTCCCTTGAATTCCTGCCAGATGCCACGCTCTTTTGTGATCGCCACAGTGCGTCCCAATAAGGAACTGGCGGCGGGCTTGCCCAGCGCAACGATGACTTTGGGCTTGAGCGCATTGAGTTGTAATTCAAGAAAGGGTTTACAGGCGGCGATTTCGTCCGCTTCCGGGTCTCTGTTATTGGGCGGTCGACATTTAACGATGTTGCAGATATAAACGTCGCGTTCGCGGTTCAGACCCATGCCTTTTTCGATGATCTCCGTGAGTTTTTTTCCCGCGCGACCGACAAAGGGAAGTCCTTGTTCATCCTCGTCCGCGCCGGGGCCTTCGCCGACGAAGACGATATCCGCATGCGGGTTGCCCGAGCCAAAGACGATGGTTTTTCTACCCTGCGACAGTTTGCAACGGCTGCAATCGCCCAATTCTTCACGCGCTGAGACCAGCTCCGGATTGGACGCGGAGGGGCTGGGTGACTGAGCGGAGGTCGCGGTCGCGGGGCGACCCTGAACAGCCGAGCCGGGGGCGAGGGGCGTGGCGCAGGGGATCTCGTCCATCCCGTATTCTTTGAGGTAACTCAGGAAATTATTTAAGTTTTTCAGGTCTGGATTTTTGTTTTCAAAAGGCATAGGATTGCAGAATAGCAAATGCCTATTGGCAAGACAACAGGAAAGAAATTCCGGTTTAAAGTCAATTAAATCAATAATTTCAATTGTTTCAAGGGCTTAGGTTGGTTTATAATCAAACCCGCATCGAAAAAGGAGGGTCTCATGTCCGGATTGAAGAGCGCTTTGGACCTGAGCATGGAGAGAACGTCGAATCAGGCGGCATCCAAGCTGAGTGACAGCCAAAAAAAAGAAATTTCTGAAATTCGCTTGGAGTATAAAGCGAAGATCGCAGACAAAGAAGTCATTCTGGAAACGAAGCTCAAACATGTGGGAGATCGGACTCCCCCTGAACAGATTCATCAGGTGGTGGAAGAACTCAAGCAGGCGTTTGTTACGGATAAGTCCGCTCTGGAAGAAGAGATGGAAGCGAAGGTGGACGCTGTCAAGAAACGCAAAAAATAAATTGCCCGGTACTCTCTAACCTTGTCGACTAGATTGGAATATTAAAAGCAACATGAAGCGCTATTTACAGGAACTGGTTCAGTCCGCTCTGGACAACGCAAAGACAGCGGGCGATTTGACGCTGGAAACGCCGCCGGAGGTGGTGATCGAAAACCCGAAAGACGAGTCGATGGGCGATTTTTCGACGACGGTTGCGATGGGGCTTGCCCGTGCAGAACGAAAGGCTCCGAAAAAAATCGCAGAGTTGATCTGCAAACATTTTCCGACGAACAACGGAGAATTGGCGTCGGTGGAAATCGCCGGGCCGGGATTCATCAACTTCAGAATGTCGCCGTCATTTTTTCAAAAACGTTTGCTGGACATGGCGTCTCAGGGAGAAAATTTCGGTTCGAGCGACGCCGGTAAAAATAAAAAAATTCTGCTGGAGTACGTCAGCGCAAATCCGACAGGGCCGCTTCATATCGGCCACGGTCGAGGCGCGGCGGTGGGCAACTGTCTCAGCTTGCTGTTGAAGCGCGCGGGCTTCGACGTGAAAACGGAATATTACGTGAATGATGTCGGCAATCAGATGAATAATCTGGGGCTTTCGGCCTTGTACCGTTATCGCGAGTTGCAGGGCGTTGAAGCCGAGTTCCCCGAGAATCTCTATCAGGGCGATTACATCTTCGACATTGCTAAGGAAATCATCGAGCAAAAAGGCGATGCGTTTTTAAATCAAAGCGACGAGGAGGCCCTGCCCTTTTTCAGAAGCTATGCGGGCGATTCCATTTTGGACGGCATCAACAAGGACCTAAAAAATTTCCGTGTGGAGTTCGATCGCTGGTTTAAAGAAGGTACCTTGTATGAAGACGGTCGCGTCGAAAAGGCGGTGGACTGGTTGCGCGAAAAAGGATTTGTCTATGAAAAAGACGGCGCCGTCTGGTTGAAGTCTTCGGCCTTTCAGGATGAGAAGGATCGCGTGATCGTGAAACAAAGCGGCGAACGCACTTATTTTTGTTCGGACATCGCCTACCATAAAGACAAGATCGATCGCGGATTTGAAAAGATTATCGACATCTGGGGAGCCGACCATCACGGCTATGTGCCGCGTATGCAGGCGGTTCTCGAAGCGCAGGGTTACGACAGCAATGTGTTCAAAGTATTGCTGGTTCAGTTTGTCGCTTTGAAACGCGGCGAGGAAAAGGTTTCCATGTCCACCCGTTCTGGAGAATTTGTGACGCTCTCGGATGTTTTGGATGAAGTGGGCGTGGATGCGGCGCGTTATTTTTTTCTGATGCGTAGTTCCGACACGCATCTGGACTTTGATCTGGAACTGGCGAAGAAGGAAACGCCGGAGAATCCCGTTTTTTACATCCAGTATGCGCATGCGCGAATTTGTAGTGTGTTTGCCGCGGCTGAGGAGAAGGGGATCAAGGTGCCTGATCGGGACAGCGTGGATTTGAGTCCGATTGAAGAGGCCGAGGCCTATGTGCTGATAAAGAAAATCCTTTCTCTGCCTGAAGTGATAGAGAAGAGCGCGCTGGCTTTGGAGGTTCATCGTCTGCCGCATTATCTGCAGGATCTGGTGTCGGATTTTCACTCTTATTATGCGAAGCACCGCGTGGTGGGCGACGATGTCGCCTTGAGTCAGGCGCGTTTATTTTTACTGGATTGCGTGAAAACGACCATTGCGAACGGTCTGTCCGTTCTTGGCGTTTCGGCTCCTGTCAGAATGTAATTGTGTCAGCCAGAAAGAATATTGGAATGGGCGCAGTAAAATCCTTATTTAAGATCATGGTCCTGATTTTTGCCGGCGTTGGCATGTATTACGCCGGTAAGAACGCTCTGGTGTCGTGGGACCCAGGACGGCAGGAGAGTCCTGAAAAGATAGTTAAGAAAGTTGCGCCGGAAAAACTGAAATTCAAAAAAGAGAATAAGACCGCGCCCGAACCTGTGAAGCGCGAAACCGACTTCACGTTTTATGAAGTTCTGAACGATGACCGGATGGTCAAGTTTGTCGGACTCGACGGCAAGGTGCATCGCGGCGATCGCCCTCTCGGCCTGATGAGGCGCGAGGAACAGATGGCGCCCTCTAAACCGCTTGCGGTCGCTCGGCAGGAAACGGTGGTGAAAAAGCCCAAAGCCCCGGAAATTGCAAAAGCGC
The DNA here is from genome assembly GCA_015698305.1 of Candidatus Nitrohelix vancouverensis. NCBI lineage: Bacteria > Pseudomonadati > Nitrospinota > Nitrospinia > Nitrospinales > Nitrospinaceae > Candidatus Nitrohelix > Candidatus Nitrohelix vancouverensis. The sequence goes on along the minus strand of CP048620.1, from coordinate 2,635,553 downwards.
CGATTCCCGAAGCGAAAGCGATTGATGAAAAATCATCAACCGGAGCCGTCTTCTCTCTGCAGGTGAGTTCGTTTCGCGAGTTGAAGCGGGCCATGGATCATGTCGGGCAATTGCAGAAGAAGGGCTACCCGGCTTTTTCCCGTTCCGTCACGCTCGACGACTCAAGCGTCTGGAACCGGGTATATATCGGTCCTTTTGAAGATTCTGAAAAAGCTCGGGGAACGATGAGCGCTTATTCCCAAAAAGAAGGGGCCAGCGCGGTGTTATCTTCAGTAGGGCCCGAAACCGCCTAGCCATTAGTAGATCAGTCGGTCGGTACGTTGCGAATCATTCCAGGGCCGGATTCACTTTCGTAGCGTTCGTCCAGATCCGTGAAGACCTGAAGAATTTCCACCGGGTCGTCATTTCGCTTTCCGCCGTAAAAATTCTCTCCGCTGTCATACACCGTATTGAAGCGATATCCCTTGATATCATCGTTGTACAATTTTCTGCGAACGTTTTTGGAGTGGTACTCAAAATCGACGGTCGCTTGCTGTTTGGCTTCGATGGTCACGGTTGCGGTGAGGTTGTCGATATAGGGATGCCATGCGACGACTTCGTAAGTTCCCGGAGGGATGTCTGCGATTGAGAAATTGCCCTCTTCGTCGGTGATAGCGTAGTAAGGATTGTCGACCAGAAAGGCATGCGTTTGCAGGAATGGATGCAAATTGCATTTGATTAAAAACTCGTCTACATCATGCCGAACATAGGCGTTGCGGACCTGTGTGGACTTGGGGAGTACGGTTTTATTGCTCAACTGATTCACATATTTTCCCGCCGATTCATAAGTGGCGACTTCATGGGTGATGGGGTCGGTGTTTTCGACCAGAATATCGTCTCCGCTTTTAATACCGATAACGTATTTGTCGGAATGACAGCGGTCGATATGAAAGACCTGCATGGCGGGATCAAAAGGTTTGCCTTTCTTGACTTTCTTAAGCGCGACGACGGTGTCTTTCAATCCTCCTGTTTTGGATACCTTGAAGTCTTTCAACAGTCGGTGGCCTTTACCGTCTGAAATACGAATGCAAAATTCGACGTTCGGCGAATTGATCAGATGAAAGGCGCGGATTCTGGGGGTTTCGCCGAACATGACAACGCGACCGTTGAGCGTTCCGCCGTCATCGACGGACATGATCTTGTAATCAATGGGGGTTTTCTCAAACAGTTTCTGCGACAGTTTGTGATTGCGGTTGTACAATTTTTTAACTTGCTCGAGCGCTTTGTGGTTCTTGTTCAACAAAACGTACACGATGCCAAGTTCGTATTCGGCGAGGACCATTCGCGGGTTCATCTCCAGCGCTTTGAGATATTCCCGTTCGGCGTCTTCCAGTAAGTTCAGTTTTGCGAAAGACGAACCTCGGTTGTAGCGAAAGATGGGATGGTCGTAGCCCAGAACCAGGGCTTTTTCAAATGCGATCAAGGCGGCTTTGTGATTTCCCAACTGGCTCAGGGCCACGCCAAGATTGGCGTGCGCGAGCGAGTGCTTGGCGTCGAGCCGGATCGTTTCAGAAAATTTATCGATTGCATCCCCCCAAAGCGCGCTCTTGCTGTATTCTATTCCCTCTAGATAGGCTTGTTCTGCAGGCTTGACCGGTTCGTTTGCAAATGACAAGGAACAGGAGACGAACAATAAAATACCTGCTAGAATATACGGAAACTGTTGAACGGTTTTGAGTTTTTGAATGAGTGGTTTCATAGCGTTTCTGAAGTGGTAGTATTGATTGAAATTACTGTATCAACCTTAAATTAGGCTGTCAATTCACACCTGCTCGGATTCGTTTGTTCCTCTATTATGCCCGTGATCGCGCCATCCAATATTAAATCAATTCAGCCCGGCGCGTTGCAAAAATTTGCTCGCCATCCTCTGCTTGGAAACGCGGTACTGCAAACGATTATGGCCTCGCAATTTCCCGGTGAAGCCCGTTTGCCCCAGCTTCGCACGCATAAGGTTCGGCTTGCCGATGGCGGCGTCACCTTGTGCTTTGAAATACCCAGTGCAGACACCAGCTCGCCTTTGGTCATTATGGGGCATGGAATGGGAGGCTGTTCTCATTCCGGCTATATGAAGCGTATCGGCAAGAAGCTGAACGATCATGGATTTCCAGTTTTCCTGTTAAACCAGCGAGGCTCGGGCGCTGGGATTGGTATGAGCGAGCGCTTGTGGAACGGCGGCTCCAGCGATGATTTTAGCGATATGGTGGAGCATGCCATGAAAATCTATCCCAAGCGAGAGGTTTTGCTCATTGGCTTTTCCCTGAGCGGCAACATTCTGCTCAAATATCTTGGAGAGGGCCGGGAGATTTCGCGATGGGTTCGCGGGGCATTTGCGGTCAATCCTCCCGTCGATTTAAAAATGGCCAGCCGCTTGATTTCGACCTCTTCAAAATGCAAGCTCTTCAATCGTTATTATATGCGTCTGATCAATCAGCAGGCGGAGGCGATCAAGGAATGCTTTGCCGAAAGTTTCAGGCTGGATCATCTGCCTCGAACGATCTGGGAATTTGATGTGTCCTACACGGCGCCCGCCGGAGGCTTTGAGGATGTCGACGATTATTATACCCGATCCAGTTGCGGTCAGTTTCTCGCTTCGATTCAGATTCCAACGACGCTCTTGTGTTCAAACGACGATCCCTTCATTCCCATAGAAATTTTCAAAGGTCTTGAACTGAGCCACGCTCTTGATCTTCAAACGCCGGAGGGGGGAGGGCATATGGGCTATCTCTGCAAAGAAACGACTCCGTTTGACGATCACCGTTGGATGGACTGGGCGATCATTGACTGGGCCATGCAACGCAAGACCCCACTTTAGGCGAGCGCCATGTCCAACGATCTTTGTACGGGACTGAACTTTTTTCGACGCGGCGGGGTCTGATGATCCGCGAGTTGTCCCGATTGCTGGGCCTGCGTCGAACTCTCTTTCGCAATATTGTTTTGTTTTCCGAGAAGGGGGCCTGGAACCGCTGGTTGACGATCGCTATTCTGGCTTGTCTGTTTGTCGTTGGCGACTATATCTTTTTCCATCGCATCATCGAGTATCTGGCGGAACTTCCTTTTCAGGCTGGCGACGAGTTGATCCCGCAGTTGCTGAACGTCGTCTTTCTGACTTTGTTCGTGATGGGCGCGTTTTCAGGCGTCATTGTGTCCTTGTCGCTATTTTATATGGCGCCGGATCTGGAATTACTGCATTCGCTTCCTCTATCGCCCACATCAATTTTAACGTCCCGATTTTTCCAGTGCGTGGTCCACAGTTCCTGGATGATGTTACTTTTTTCATTGCCGATTTATGCGGCCTATGGAAATCATTTTCAGGCAACGGTCGCTTATTACATGTATGTCGTGGCGGCGCTGGCTCCATTTTTTACTATTGCCTGTGCTTTGGGCTCGATGGCGACGCTGGTATTACTGCGCTATTTCCCCTCGCGGCGTCTTCACCAGATGTTGTCGCTCATCGGGCTGGTTTTTCTGGTGGGATTGATCACCTACCTGCGTTTTCTATCGCCTGAAAAATTCTTTGGCAAAAATGTTTCCGACGCCCAGATCATGCTGTTTGTCGAGAAACTCCAGACCCCGGATTATCCCTTCCTTCCCAGTAGCTGGATCACTCTGGGGGTCACGCAGGCGAGGGCGGGGGACTGGGGCGGCGCGCTTTGGAATTTTTCTTATCTGATGATAGCCGCCGTGTTTGCAGTGGCCGGTCTGCTCTTTTTGGGCAAGAAGATATACCTGCAGGGTTGGCGTCTGGCGGGCGAGGCTAGGACCGCGCCTCTTGATGATTCGCGAGCCGATGGGAACGGTCATCGAAGTCGTTCCGTTCATCCCATTCGGGCGTTATGGGATAAGGATTTGAAATTGTTTTTTCGCGACCCGGAGCAATGGTCTCAACTGTTCATTCTTGCCGCCTTGACCCTGGTCTATTTGTTCAACATCATCAATCTACCGCTGGACAATCGCGTCTTACAGCATGTGGTGGCCGTTTTGAATGTCGGGCTGATCGGTTTTGTGTTATCCGCTTTATCTGCCCGATTCGTGTTTTCCGCGCCAAGCATGGAAGGCGCGGCGTTCTGGACGATCTACAGCTCGCCGACCTCGATGAAGTCTTTTTTATGGGGCAAGTTCTGCTTTTTCTTTCCGCCGCTACTGTTCATCGCAGAATTGCTGGCGGGAGTTTCCAGCTACCTGCTTGAGGTTGATGCTTATGTGATGGCGGTGTCCATTGTTGGTACCTTCTTCATCACCCTGGCGCTAACCGGTCTGGGGCTGGGACTGGGCGCCATGTACCCGATGTTCAAACACGACAATGTCGCGGAGATTTCCAGCGGCACCGGCGGTATTTTGTTCATGGTGTTCAGTCTGGCCTATATCGGGGTTCTCTTGGCTCTTGGAGCGCGTCCGGTCTACGTCCATTTCAATGAAACTTTTCTGTCCCGATCCCTTGGCGGATGGGACGTTCCGATTTGTTATGCGGCGACGGTTCTCCTGACTCTCTTCGTGGCCTGGTGGCCAATGCATAAAGGCGAACGCGCTCTGCAGAAAATGGATTTATGATTTTTGATAAATGCTTATAATGCGCTATGGAACTTTTCCCGGAATTTGAAATGCAGGATGAAGCGCGGCCTTCGCCTTTGGCGGACCGCATGCGCCCGCGCAATTTAGAAGACGTGCTGGGGCATGACCCGGTTCTTGGCGAGAACAAGCCCTTACGTAAATTGATCCAGAAAAATTCCAATCTTTCGTTCATTTTGTGGGGGCCTCCGGGTTCCGGCAAGACCTCTATTGCCAGAATGGCGGCGAATCTCTCCAACGCGGAGTTTTTTGAGATCAGCGCCGTCAATGCGGGGGTGTCGGATATAAGAAAAGTGATTGCGCTGGCGGACAAACTCTGGAAGAATTCCCGGCGACGCGCCTTGTTGTTCATCGACGAGATTCACCGTTTCAATAAAGCGCAACAGGATTCGATCCTGCCCTATATTGAAAACGGTTCGCTCCGCCTGATCGGTTCCACTACGGAAAATCCTTCTTTTGAAGTGATTCCTGCGTTAAGGTCTCGATGCCAGATTTTTCGACTGGAGTATTTGTCGTCGTCTGTGATCCGGCAGATACTGGATCAGGCGATCGCCGACCCGGTTCGCGGCTTGGGACAATGGAAACCAAAATTTCAGGAGGCGGCGTTGGGCCTCATCGTCGATTACGCCAACGGCGATGCGCGACGGGCCTTGAACGCCTTGGAAGCCGCCGCAGACTGGGCGCGATCTGAAGTCGGAGAATCGGCTGAGATCGACGCGGAAACGGTGCAGGGAATCCTGCAAAAATCCGCGGTTTTGTACGATAAGGGCGGGACGGAACATTACGATCACGCCTCGGCGTATCAGAAAAGTTTGCGCGGCTCGGATCCCGACGCGGCGATCTACTGGCTGGCTAAAATGATTGCCGGTGGGGAAGACCCGCGTTTTATCATCCGAAGACTGCTGGTGACAGCGGCCGAGGATGTGGGCAACGCCGACCCCCAGGCCTTTCTGCTGGCGCACGCGGCGGCGCAGGCGGTGGAGAAACTCGGTTGGCCGGAGGCGAGAATCCCCTTGGCGCAAGCCACGATTTATGTAGCCAACGCGCCCAAGGACAATTCGGCGATCTGCGCTGTGGATGAGGCCTTGAGCGATATTCAGGGAAAGGGTTTGTCCTTTCCCGTTCCCGAGCATTTGCGCGACACGCATTATCAGGACGCCAAGAAACGTTATGGCTATGGTAAGGAATATAAATACCCGCACGATTATCCGGGCAATTATGTCGAACAGGAATATCTCCCGAATGAATTGAAAGGGAGAAAGTATGTATCCAGCAAGACCCAAAAGGAGGAAAAAGGATCGAAATGACGGAACCAAGATTTAAAGACGCCGAGGCGATTTACGAAGGACGCCTGCGCGGCAATCAATTGATGATCAGTGGACAACGCCTGACGGCGGAAGAGGCGAGCCTGTTGTGGAACTCGCCGACGATGAAAGAGGTGACCTGGCTGGATCTGGACGATAATCAGATCGGTGATGCGGGAGTGCTTGCGCTGGCGCAAAGTCCCATGCTGGAGAATGTCCAGTACCTGAATTTGAATAAGAACGGTCTCAGCGATGCGGCCTTGAAAGCGCTCGCGGAATCGAAGTGTTTGCCGAAACTGAAGCGACTGCATCTGAAAAACAATCTCGTAGACGGGGCGGGAGTGGTGGCTCTTTTCAAATCCCAGACTCTTGGCAATTTGTCGGTTTTCCAGATAGACGATGGCTGGACCTGTAAGAAAAAAGAAGGTTGGCGTTACAATCCGGTCAAGTGAACATGCCCCAATCCCCGAAAGCTGTCCAATTACATGTGCATGTATCCGGTAAGGATCGGCCTGGAATTCTGGCCGAGGCGATGGAATCCATTCGCCGTTTCGGGCTGGAGGTTCTGGATATCAAGCAATTTGTGTTCAATGGATTGCTGAACCTGTCGTTGTTACTGGATGGAAACCCGACGATTTCTCTGACAGCCTTCAAAAAAGAACTGCAAGGCTACGCCAAAAAGTCCGGGATGCAGGTCAATATCTATCCCTGGGACGCCAGTTTTCGACCCGACGCCACCTACAAGTACCGTTCCGTTGTCACTTTGCTGGGTCAGGCCATATCCTTCATGGCCTTGCAGGAACTCATGAAAACCTTCGCCGCTCTGGATATCAACGTCCTGCGCATCGAACAACTGGATTACGGCGACCGGCATGTGATGGAATTTGTGATCGGAACCCGCAAATCCCATTCGACGGTGGAGGTGCTGAATCCGCTCGTGGAATTCAAAAAAGATTACAATGTGGATATCGCGGTTCAGGAAGACACGGTGTTTCGCCGCAACAAACGCCTGATCGTGCTGGACGCGGACATGACCTTCGTTCAATGCGAGGTCATCGACGAACTTGGCAAAATGGCCGGGGTGGGAGAGCAGTTGTCAGCCATCACGCATCGCGCCATGAACGGGGAAATTGAATTTGAAGAAGCATTGCGCGAGCGCGTGTCCTTGCTCAAAGGACTGGAGGTGGAACGCCTGGTTGAATTTGCTAATTGCATTCCGATGACTCCCGGCGCCGAGGGTCTGGTGCGAATCCTGAAATACCTGGGCTACAAGGTTGCGATTGTGAGCGGCGGTTTTCAATTATTTATTGATTCGTTGAAGAACAAATACGGGCTGGATTACGGTTTCGCCAATTGTCTGGAAGTGGTGGACGGCAAATTGACAGGGGGATTGGTTGGCGAAATCATCGGGCCGAGCGCTAAAGAACGCATTTTGGAATCGCTTGCAAAACGTGAAAAAATGACCTTGAAACAGGTGGTCGCGGTGGGCGATGGCGCCAACGACATCCCGATGCTGGCCAAAGCCGGGCTGGGCATCGCCTTCAATGCCAAGCCCATCGTTCAGCAGGCCGCACATGCCAGTATCAATATGCGCGATCTTGGATTAATCCTTTATTTTCTTGGAATTAGCGGTGATGAGTTAAAGGAGTTGGATAGGCTTTCGTCGGCCTGATCCGCCTCAGGCGTTAGCGATTTCAGCTTCCAGAGAGGGACTGATGGCCAGCGGTTGGACCGATTTTTCCACAATCTCACGAGTGTTCCCAACGCTCAATTTTTCGAACAGGAAAGCCACTTCATTTTCCAGTTCCTTGCCGATAGCCGACTTGATTTCTTCCGGCAAATCCCAGAACTCTTTTTTGAACTCACCAAAACTTTTCTTGCGGGTTTTGTAGATGAATTGCTCGTCGGTCATCCCGCCCTTGTTTTCGGATGCGAACTTTTCACGCAGGTGAGAGTAAATCGTTTCCTTGAAATCTTTCGGAAAATGTTTGCTCTCAAATATCCTGTTTTGAAAGCTGGTCGCCAGATGGATTTCCGCCGTTTCCAGTTCAGGAAATCGGTTGAAACAATCCGGGGGCAGGGTGGAAGCGCCGTGTTGCACTGCGCCGGCCAGTCCGTATGTGTCTCTGGAAATGCGCGACAGGTTTTCCAACGTCTCGAAATCCAGATTGACTTCCGCCACGCTTCCGTCGGGTAGAGGCACGCCGCCGTGAGAGGTTCCGGTCTGGATCGAAATCTTGCTGATTCCCTTTTTACCGGGACAGACTTTTTCGAGGCCGGAGTTGAAATTATCGAGATAGGCGCGAAGCTCGGCTTCCGTGCTGTTCTCTTTGCCAACCTCGCCGATTTCTCCGCCAACGGAGACTTCAATTCCCTCCGGCTCGTGCTGGCGAATGTAGCTTGTGAGTTCAACCCCCACTTCGAAGTTGGCGCGTTGCTGTTCAACGATGGATTCGTGGCTCAGATCAACCAGCGTCGAGGTGTCGATGTCGATGTTGTAAAAGCCCGCCATCAGCGCGCTGTCGATCAATGTTTTCAGTCCATCGATCTCTTTTTTGGGGTTTTCGCCATATTTTTGTGCGTTGACCTGAAAATGGTCGCCTTGAATGAAAACGGGGCCTTTGAAGCCTTCTTTAATCGCGGCGCCTAGAATTGTGGCGGCGAGTTCGGGGGGCATTTGTTTGGTGTAACCAATCTCGGATTTGGCGATTTCGAAAATGAAGGCGCCTGCATCCATTGCCGATGAAGTTCGAAAAATGGCCCGGCTCAATTCATAAGACATGCCCCGGATGTTCAAGGCGGGGACGGTGAAACCCTTGCATTCGCCTCGTCCACGCGCTTCATATAAACCTTGGATGGAAGAGGGGATGATTCCCATTTGCAGAGCGGCGGAGCGAATGATGAAACGGGAGAAGCCGCGAAGCTCCTGGTCTGGGTTCACCGCCGCGTTGTATACCAGATCGTCAATGACGCCGCGTACAGCGTCTTCGTTTATTAGTTTTATTCCCGTCGCATCGATAGATGCCGCTCCCTTCAGCGCGTTTTCAATGTCGTTTTTACTTCCATATAACTTCATTCTGTTTTGCTCCTGAATATGTAGGAATGTGGGAACGAAAATTTTTTTTTAATCAGGCCCGGCGTCGAATGAAAATCATCGCTGGATCATTGTCTGCAATCAGGCGTAAAATGTGTCGGCAGGTTCTAAAACGCTCAATGTTTCATTTAAAATGAAAACCATTCTAGCAAAATTTTCATTACAGAACAAAATCTTTTCAGGAAATGTTTTTTATATTTAAAGTCTTTTTATATAGTATATTTATGCTTGTTATGCTGATCTGATAGCTGTATTCTTGTCGTTGTTTTGACAGGATAAAATCTTACAGTCAGCGCAATGAGTGGCGCTCATGCAATATAAGTAGAATATAAAATGCTTCATTTGACTCGGAAACCTGGCAATGAGGTCAATTGCTAAAAAATCAGCGCTATTAGGATTCGATTAGGGTTGACAGAAACATTTATTTTGCTAAAATTTCGAGTCGATTATGGTAGATTGCATAACCAACAGATTATTGCGCCTGTCGTTTGTCAGACTTATTAAATTCCCATTGTAAAAGCGAGTTATTGAGTACGGCTTAGGGTTCAAAGGAGATCATATAAATGTTTAAGCATATTTATTTGCCTGTAGACAATTCCGATTACTCCAATACATGTATTGAGATTGGTTTGGAATTAGCGAAACAGAGTGAAGGCAAGATTACGGCGAGTCATGTGTATGCGGCTAAAATGCATGATGTTCGTTTCCGTCAGATGGAAAGCGGATTGCCTGAAGAATATCAGGACGAGCAGGAACTTGAAAAGCAACGTAACATTCATGATCAATTGATTACAAAAGGGATGGAAGTCATTACCGACTCTTACCTGGATGTCCCCAAGGCGCGTTGTAAAGAAGAAGGCGTCGAGTTTGAGGGAAAATCTCTGGAAGGCCGCAATTGGATTGAGTTGGTTCGCGACATTAAGGAAACGGATTACGATCTGGTGATCCTGGGTTCCGTTGGCTTGGGCGCTATTAAAGACAGCCAATTAGGAACGGTTGCAGAGCGCGTGATTCGTCGTATCAACACGGACACTCTGGTCGTTAAGAACATTCCCGCTCTTCATGGCGAAAAGAAACATTCCAGCGATAAAATCGTTGTTGCCGTGGATGGTAGCGGACATTCCTTTGGCGGTTTGAAAACGGGTATTGAATTGTCCCGAAGCTTGAACAAGCCTCTGGAAATCATTTCCACTTTCGACCCTTATTTCCACTATGCAATGTTTAACAGCCTGACGGGCGTTTTGTCCCGCGAGGCTTCCAAAGTTTTCAAATTTGAACAACAGGAAAAACTGCACGAAGATATCATTGATAAAGGACTGGCCAAGATTTATCAGGCCCATCTGGAAATTTCCCGCAAGATTGCTGAAGACGAAGGCGTGGACTGCACCATTCGATTGCTGGATGGTAAGGTTTTTGAGAAAGTGCTTCAGTATGCGCGCGAAGAAAATCCGTATTTGTTGATCCTCGGCCGAATCGGCGTTCACAGCGCGCCGGATATGGATATTGGCGGCAACACGGAGAATTTGTTGCGCCTCGTGCCTTGTAATGTTTTCCTGTCCAGCCGCGTTTTCAAGCCGCCGATTGATTTGCAGGCGGAGGAAACGATCGAGTGGACGGTTGAAGGTAAAGAACGACTCAAAAAGATTCCTGGCTTTGTTCGTCCCATGGCAACCGCCGCGATTTTGCGATATGCCTTGGAGCGCGGTCATAGCATGATCACTTCCGGCGTCATCACTGAAGCGGTTCAAAACATTCTGCCGGCGGGCGCCATGCAGGCAATGCGAGCCGTTGGGCAGAAAATGAAAGACGAGGGCATGGATCCGACCGGAACCGTTCTCGATGATGTCAATGCCGAGATGATAAAAGCGCATGAAGAGACCACTCGGGCGGATGAGACTGAAGAAGAGAAGGAAGCCCGATTGGCTCAGGAAGTCATTGAGAATTTTGAAAAGCCTTTGACTGAAGAAGAAGAGGTCGCATTCAATAAAGACGCAGTGGGACATGACGTGACTTTGAAATGCTCCAAGTGTGGAACGAATATGAAATCGGACGTCATTAAATGTTTCGTGTGCGGAGCCATTGGCGAGTCCTTGGTTCCTGTTTGGAAGGAAGATTTCACTCCGACCGAAAAGGAAGCTGGCGAATTGTCCACCATGACGACTTTCGACGACAAATACATTCAGTGGTCGAAGGAAGCCTTACAAATTCTGGAAGAGTATCCGGAAGGTCATGTGCGACGCAAAGCCCATGCGAGAGTTGAGAAGAACGCGCGTATTCAGAATATCCCGACGGTCACCGTCGCTTTCGCTAATAAAATCCTGAATGAGAAAATTGTTCAGGAGAAGAAAGAAGTTCCTGCGAAGGATTACATGAATTTTGGCGCGGGTCTGAACCCGGACGACTTCAACTGGAGCAAAGAAGCTCTGGAGCGTTTGGAGCGGGTTCCTCAAGGTTTCATGCGTGACAACACGCGAAACCGGGTGATGGGATACTGCGATGAAAACAGCATCAAGGATATATCTCTGGAAGTTTGCGAAACCGGAATCAGGGAGTCTGTGAAGTTGATGGAACAGGCTATTTCCGAAGGCGCGAGCTTGCAGGATTTCATTCCTAAAAAAGAAGTTTCTGCGTAATTGCAAACTTCCGGTTCTAGAGGAACGCGATTGACTGTTCACTGGGTTTCTCAGAATACGTTGATCTGGAATCAATAAACAAGGCTCCTGCCCTTATGACTGTGTCATAAGGGCAGGAGCTTTTTTGTTTGCGCCTTTCCCGGCAAGCAAGCCGGCCCCGTTTAAAACATGAATTTCCCCTTGTATAAAAGAATGTTTGGGTTTGTGAGACCGTTCCTGCCCAAACTGACTTTGGCGATCTTTTTCTCCGTGATTGTGGGCGCCATTGCAACCTCTCCGGTGCCTCTCATCCAGACGGTTTTTGACGATATCTTTCAGGAAAAAGATTACTTCTTGTTAAAGATAGTCCCTTTAGGACTGGCGGGCTTGTATCTGGTCAAAGCCGCTCTTTCTTATGTTCAGAATTTAATCATCTTTGGCATTTCATGGGAATTGATTGTCAGCGTCCGCGACAAGTTATTCACCCACATCCATCATTTGCCCTTTGGTTTTTTTGAAAAAAATCAGGTGGGGCAATTGATCTCCCGCATTATCAATGACGTTTCCATTATGCAATCGACGATCACCCGCCTTTTGAAAGAGTTCATTCAAAACGGCATCATGATGATCGGTCTGCTGGGATGGCTGTTCTATATGAAGTGGGACTGGGCTTTGATGTCGCTGGTGATTTTCCCTCTGGTCGTACTCCCCATCTCAAACATTGCCCGCAAGCTGAAGCGATTGAGTCACCAGGGCCAGGAATTGCTGGGCGATTTGAATTCGACAATCCTTGAATCCTTTTCAGGCGTGAAAATCGTTCGCGCTTTTGGACTGGAACCTCAGGAGATCAAAAAGTTCGGAAAAACCAACGATGCGTATTTGCAGGTGATGAAGAAGAATGTCAAGTACATCGAGATCACCTCGCCCTTACTGGAGTTTCTGGGCATCGCCAGCGCTTCGGTGATTTTATGGTATGGCGGCAGTGAAGTTCTAGAGGGGCGGGTGACTCAGGGCACCTTCATCGCCTTTCTTGTGGCTTTGTTCATGTTGTACGGTCCAGTGCGATTGTTGTTTCGCATATTCGCAAATTTTCAGGTCTCACTCGCGGGAGCTGAAAGGGTCTTCGCCATCCTTGACATGAAGGAGGAGAAGGTACGCGAAGGCGACCTGGTCCTGAACGGTTTTCACGATAGCATTGAATATCGAAACGTTTCATTCAAGTACCCGACGCGCTCCACTCTGGTGCTGGACAGGATTGATCTGAAGGTTCCCAAGTCCCATGCGATCGCGATCGTCGGGATGAGCGGCGCGGGGAAAACGACGCTGGCAGATTTGCTGTTTCGTTTTTTCGACGTGACGCAAGGCGAGATTCTGATCGATGGTAAAAACATTCAGGAATATCGTCTGGCTTCCTTAAGAAACAATCTGGCGCTGGTGACTCAGGATACTTTTCTGTTCAACGATACAATCTGGAACAATATTCTGTTTGGCAGACCGGAGGCAACTGAGGAGGAGGTGATCCGCGCCGCTAAAGCCGCTCATGTTCATGATTTTGTGCAGAAACTGGACGACAAGTACGGGACGGTTGTTGGCGAGAGAGGTCTTAAATTATCCGGCGGTCAGCGACAGCGTCTGGCGATTGCGCGCGCGATTCTGCGCGACGCGCCGATTCTGGTGCTGGATGAAGCGACCTCTTCTCTGGATTCTGAATCGGAAAAACTGGTGCAGGAAGCTCTGCACAACCTCATGGAAAACCGCACGACTTTTGTCATCGCGCATCGCTTGTCGACAGTCAAACATGCGCATAAAATCATCGTCATGGATCATGGTCGCATCGTTGAGACAGGGACGCATGATGACTTGCTGGAGCATTCCGGCTTGTACCGAAAATATTACGACATGCAGTTCAGAGATAAGAATGTAGATGGGGATTCTATGACCCAGACGGAGTCTCATGAAGTTCAATAATGTCTGCATCGAAGCGCTGGGTTATCATCTGCCAGAGCAAGTCGTCAGCTCGGATGATATAGAGAAAAGGCTGTCTCCCATCTATGATGCGCTGAAATTGCCCTATGGGCGCTTGCAGTTGATGAGCGGCATTCGCGAACGGCGTTTTTTTGACAAGAGCGAGACGCCCAGTTCGGTGGCGTCCATTGCCGGTGAGCAGGCTTTATCTCGCACGACTCTTGACCGCAAACGTATCGGCTGTTTGATTCATGCTTCGGTGTGCAGGGACTTTCTGGAACCGGCGACGGCGGCTGTGGTTCACAATAATTTGAAGCTCGATCCCGGCGCGATGGTGTTTGATATTTCCAACGCTTGTCTTGGCGTATTGAATGGCATGGTGACGGTTGCCAATATGATTGAGCTGGGCCAGATCGAGGCGGGACTGATTGTATCCGGTGAAAACGGCGGTCCTTTAGTGGACGCTACCATCGAGAATCTTTTGTCGCGCAAAGACATTTGTCGCGCCGATGTGAAATCTGCGTTCGCGTCCTTGACCATCGCGTCTGCGGCAGTAGCCGTGTTGTTGACGCATCGCGACATTTCCACGACAGGCCATCGCTTGTTAGGCGGCGCGGCGATGGCGGAAACCCGATTCAATGATCTGTGTCGGGGCGAAGGGGATAGCGGCGTCGGTCCGCTCATGGAAACGGATTCGGAGGCGATGTTGAAGGAAGGTTGTCAGCTTGCAGGTCGGACCTGGGAACAGACCCGCTCGGAACTGGGCTGGAGCAATGACGATGTGGACCGGGTATTTTGTCATCAAGTTGGCTCCGCGCATCGCAGACTGTTGTACGAAACTTTGCAGTTGGACCCGGCCAAAGATTTTTCCACTCTGGAATTTTTAGGCAATACCGGCTCGGCTTCTTTACCCTCCACACTGGCCATCGGCGAGGAGAGGGGATTATTGGAAAAAGGCAACCGCGCCGCCTTGCTTGGTATTGGTAGCGGTCTGAACTGTCTCATGCTGGGCGTTGAATGGTGACGGATACATCCGCATTCAAAAGTCTGTACCCTTTCGAATCTCATTTCCTTGACTTGGGCGCGAATCGATATCACTACATCGACGAAGGGGAGGGCGAGACTCTTCTCATGTTGCATGGCAATCCCACCTGGTCGTTTTATTATCGCAATCTCATAAGCGCTTTCAAAGGCAGGTATCGTTGCATCGCTCCCGACCATATGGGATGCGGTCTGTCCGACAAGCCTCAAGAATACGATTACACGCTGGAGCGCCATATTGATAATCTGGAGGCTCTGGTCGATCAGCTTCAATTGAAGCGTTTGACTCTGCTGGTTCATGACTGGGGCGGGGCGATCGGCATGGGCCTCGCGGTGCGTCGCCCTGAGTTGATAAGCCGTTTGATTTTTTTCAACACCGCCGCGTTTTTATCGGACCGGATCCCCTTCAGCATCAACCTGTGTCGCGTTCCTCTACTTGGCGCGGCGCTCATTCGCGGCTTGAACGCGTTTGCGCGTGCGGCCCTTATAAGAGCCGCCAAACATAAAGACCGCCTGACCGCAGAGGTTCGAGCCGGATACCTTGCGCCTTACGATTCCTTCGCCAACCGGATTGCGACCCTGCGTTTTGTTCAGGACATTCCCATGTCGGCGGATGTTCCCAGCTATCCAGTCGTAAAGCGCATCGAGGAAAATTTAGCTCAATTCAATACAACACCTAAAATGATCATTTGGGGACGTAAGGACTTCTGTTTTAATTTTTATTTTTTGAATCGCTGGAAAGAGATTTATCCCGACGCGCTGGTGCATGAGGCGGTTGATGCCGGGCATTATGTGCTTGAGGATGCGCATGAACGCATCATCCCCTGGGTCGAGGAATTTTTGGAGGAGAATGCTATTTAGGGGATATTGGAGATAGGTAAAATAAAAGCGCATCCTTTTCTGGAATGAAAAGGATGCGCTTTTTTGATTAGTAGCGGTAATGATCGGGTTTGTAAGGCCCTTCCTGGGGAATATTCAGATATTCCGCCTGTTCTTTGGTCAAGCGCGTCAGCTTCACGCCGAGTTTGTCAAGGTGCAGTCGCGCGACCTCTTCATCCAGGCGCTTCGGCAGGGTGTAGACGCCGACTTCATATTGTTTCTTGTAAAGTTCGATTTGAGCCAGCACCTGATTGGTGAAGGAGTTGGACATGACGAACGAGGGGTGCCCGGTTGCGCAACCCAGGTTGACCAGTCGTCCCTCTGCAAGCAGGAGAATGCTGTGCCCGTCCGGGAAGGTGTACTTGTCCACTTGCGGTTTGATTTCTTTTTTCACGATGCCGGGAAAATGGTTCAACTGCTCGACCTGGATTTCCACGTCAAAATGACCGATGTTGCACACGATGGCGGAGTCCTTCATTTTCTCCATATGGTCGATGCGGATGATGTCGCTACAACCGGTCGTGGTCACGTAGATATCGCCTTGCGCCAGCGCGTCTTCCATCGTGGTCACTTCATAACCTTCCATCGCCGCCTGCAATGCGCAAATCGGATCGATCTCTGTGACGAGCACGCGCGCGCCCAGACTCTTCATTGAATCGGCGCAACCTTTGCCAACGTCGCCATAACCGGCGATCACCACGATTTTTCCGGCGATCATGATGTCGGTGGCGCGTTTGATGCCGTCTGCCAGCGACTCGCGGCAACCATAGAGGTTGTCGAATTTGGATTTGGTGACGGAATCGTTGACGTTCATCGCGGGAATCTTGAGCGCATTGTCCGTCAGCATTTTGTAAAGATGATGCACGCCCGTTGTGGTCTCTTCAGTGATGCCTTTGATTGCAGGCAACATTTCAGGGTGATTTTTATGCACATATGCGGTGAGGTCGCCGCCATCATCGAGAATCATATTCGGACCTTCATCGAAGAGGAGGGTTTGACCCGTGCACCACCAATACTCTTCTTCGGTTTCACCCTTCCAGGCAAAAACGGGAATTCCCTCTTTGGCGATAGCCGCCGCGGCATGGTCCTGAGTCGAGAAAATATTGCAGGAGGCCCAGCGCACTTCAGCCCCCAGCACGATCAGCGTTTCGATCAAAACAGCGGTTTGAATCGTCATATGCAGTGATCCCGCAATTCGCGCCCCCGCCAGGGGTTTTGAAGAACCGTATTGCTCTCGAAGCGCCATCAGACCCGGCATTTCCTTTTCTGCGAGGATGATTTCTTCCCGACCCCAATCTGCCAGCGACAGATCTTTGACTTTGTATTTTTCCGCAACAATAGCTGTAGGACTCATCTCTACTCCTTAGAATGATTGATATGAATGTATTTGAATCCGTCTACTTGAAAGCTGAGAAGACGGCATGATTCACGGGAAGGATTTAAAACTCTGCCTTTAGTATAACAAAAATCTGTGACAAAGGTCTAGAGTCAAACAACGAAAAAAATCACTCATTGCCTGGGACTGGGTTCAGCGACGCGATGACGCCTGGGTGATTTTTATGGTTTTGTAGAGAAAATTCTTGAAACTGAGAAAGCGTCTTTTCTCCTGAGGGTCGTTTTCAAAATCGGATCGGACCGCGCGCAATTTAACGGCCAGACCGGGTAAATTGGCATGGTAACGATCTTTAGCGTTTTCATAGAGAGACAAAACCGCTTCACGCGTCAGTTGGTTTCGTTTGAAGGGCAGATGCACCTCGGACCAGAAATCGCCTTGCCCGGACTCCAGTCGATCCAAAATGGATTCTTCTTCGGTTTGAGAAACGGAGGGGTCGACGGTGACTACCGGATCGGATTGCAAGGCGTCGGCGACGTCGTTGCGGGTGATGACGCCGTTTCTGCAAAACAACATTGAGCGCAGTAGGATGTTTTTCAATTCCCTCACATTTCCTTTGAAATGGTGCGCTTTGAGAAAGTCGATCGCTCCAGACGCCAGTTGCAGGGGCGACTTGTCTTCTCCGTTGACGCGATAAGTCTGCTCGAGGATTCCAAGGAAGTGGGTCGCCAGATCTTCGATGTCTTCCTTCCGATCATTGAGGCTGGGAATGTGAAAACTCAGAGCGTTGAGCCTTTGATAAAGGTCTTCTCGGAAAGCCCCCTGGCGGATTTCTTCGCGCAGGTTTTTGTTGGTGGCGGCGATCAGGAAAATTCTGGAGTGTTTGGGCTGGTTTTCCCCCAGCCTGACAAAGACGCCGGTGTCGAGAAAGCGCAGGAGCTGAACCTGTGTCTTCGGGTCCGCGTCGCCAATCTCATCGAGAAAAACGACGCCGCCGTCGGCTTCTTCCAGAATGCCGCGCCGTTGCATTTCGGCGCCGGTGAACGCTCCCTTGGCGTGACCAAACAATTCGGAGTAGGTCAACTCGCCGCTATAGGCGGCGATATTGGTTTTTCGGAGCGGCGTTTTGAAATGAACGCCTTTCTCTGTTTGGAAGATTTCCGAAATGCGCGAGTAAATATTATTAAAGAAAAATTCCTTGCCCGCGCCGGTGGGGCCATTGATGAGCAGGCAGGGCAAGCCCATCATGGTCTCGGTCTGCGGCGCGTCGTCCCAGTTCAACATGCGTCGGCACACCGATTCCACCACGGTGTCGATCTGCCGGACGAGATGATGGATCTTGGAACTTTTTCCGATCACGTTGCCAAAATAGTAGGAAGAGACTTTCGGGTCGCGGTACTCGATGTCGCGTTTGACGTGAATGGTCTGTTGTCTCAGCTCTTCGATTTGAGTCAGGTTGTAGACCTTCTGGCTTATCAGGCTGGCGATGATCTGTAGAATTCGTTTATGCTCGGCGGTGAATGAATGTTTTCTGAAGCTGTCTTGTGTTATCACCCCGATGACGCTGGAACCGTAAATGATAGGCACTGCCAGTTCCGATTGAACGGTGGAAAGGAAGTTGCGATAGAAACCCTTGGTTTCCTTGCGATCATGAACGTTGTTCACCAGAACGGGGCGGGCGGTGTGCGCGCAGTAGCCGTTCAGTGAACGTTCATGCACGGCCAGTTCCTCGCCGCCGACGAGCAGGAGCGGGATTTTACTTTTCATCCAGCCGCGCGATTTGGCGCCCACCATTTTACCGTCCTCCGTTTCGACGACAAGGCAGGGCTTGCCGTCGATTGCCTGAAGAATGGAAACGGAGCCGCAGGCCGAACCGATCAATTCAGAAACCTTGTCGAGGATTTTATGGAGAAACTCCTGAAGCGTGTCTTCGTGATTGGAGAGCAGTTCCTCGATCTCGGAGAGGATTTGTATTTCGATTCGCTCCGGCGTTTCTTCAACGATCAATTGCTCGATCATCGAGGCGTGATCTTCAAGAAGGCGTTTTTCAAACTCGGTGAATTCGTGTTGCTCGTTGGTGTAATAATGCACTGCGCAAATGAACTGCCCGCCGGATTTTGCAAATTTGGAAATCTGGTAGAGCGACACCAGATTGATCTTGCTGGTGATGGCTTTTCGGGTGAAAGACTCCTCCATGATATCCGCCGTGTAAATCGCCCCTTGCCGTTTGCTCCGCGCAACCAGACCGCGTTCGGGGTCGTAATCGACAATACGGTTTATCAGGTTTTCGCTATTGGCGATGCTGATCTGGTCGTTATTTGAATACACCAGCGCGTCGTTTTTGTCTCTTGAATACACCGCCATCACTTCTACAAGGTCCATGGGTTTTTTCGATTGCGTGATGGGGTTCTGTGTGGAAGAGGGCACGAGCACCGATGCGAGCGCGAGCTTGTCGATGAGATTGACCGCTGAGCGAACCATGCGCCAGGCCGCTTCCTTCTTGCGCGCCAGATCGAGGTGCCTGGAAAATGAAATCTGCTGATGAAAACGTTTCGCCTTGTCGATGGAACCGCTGTTTAGTGAAAGGAAATTTTGTATGTCAGCGATCTGCGGTTCGGCAAGCCAGGATTTCTTTTTCTCCCAGTCCAGACTGAGCGCGCCAATCGACCTCAACTGATGGGTGATTGGAAAGATGGCGGATGATCTGATCCCGGAAATCTGCGCGAAAGGGTCCTCATTGTCATTCAGTCCCTCCGGCGTGTTCCAGGACAGGAGCATGCGATTCTCGAAGAAAGCACGCGACATAAAGGATTTTGGCGGAGCGATGAACTGGGTGATGGAGGGATCGTCCGCATGGCCAGAACCCGCTACATATTGGCAAATGAGCATTCCTTCGTAGAGGTCTTCCAGATAAATACGCACATAGCGACAGCGGTAGAGATCCCTCAACTCGGTGGCCATGAAATGCAGGATATCGGACAGGTTTTCCTTGCCAAAATTCCTGAGCTTTTTGCTTAAATCATCCAGTTCCTGAGACATTTTTCCAATGAGGAGTGGGTTGACGCTATTTTCGACACATTATAGCAGTAATTACATAATAATGTGTAGGTTTGGGAGCGAAACACCGGGGCCGGGCTTGCTGATGCCCGGGATTTATTTATAAGGTATAATCCTGATTGGCATGCGGATAATAATAACAGGGAGGGGTTCGATGAAACGTTTGCTGAAATCTATTACTTGCGTTGCATTCATTTTTTTGTTTTCAGGAACGACTGTATTTGCTGGAGAGAAAAGTGTTGAAAACGAGACCGGCGATCCATTTGAAACAATAGAAGAAATAAAACGCTCCGCCGAGCAGGGGAATGCAGAAGCTCAATTCCTGCTTGGAAGTGAGTATCTCGACGGTGTGAAATTGACCTTGAATTATCAGGAAGCTCTGAAGTGGTACCGCCTTTCAGCTGAACAGGGAGACATGACGGCGCAGTCCGCCCTCGGCCTAATGTATCGGAATGGACTTGGAACAGAACAGGATGATGTCAAATCTTTCACCTGGTACAGACGTGCGGCGCGTCAGGGAAACGCCACCTCACAATATAACCTTGGTATGATTTACGGTTCTGGGAAGGGCGTGTTGCAGAGTTATATTCTTTCACACCAATGGTTTAATATCGCCGCGGCAAACGGACACGAAGACGGGCGCCTGATGAGAGATAAACTGGCCGAACTAATGACCCCGGAGCAGATACAGGAAGCGCAGAGGTTGGCAAAGGAGTGGTCGTTAAAATATAAAATATCAAAAGGCGATTGACTGAATTGTGAGTGAACGGTTGACAATTTTTTTCAGGGAAATTGCTTCCAAGTCATGGAAAGCGTCAAAAATTTCCTCAAAGAGTCAAAATTTTCCCTGTTTGCATGCTTGTGGCCTTCCCGCCAAATTTTGTCCCAATATGAAAAGCCTCATGTTTTAAGGGATTTAGTCCGATTATAACTATATTGAAGCGTCTCCTGATAATGGCATTGAGTTTGCATTAATCCATATCAAGGAGAACGCTATGCTAATTGACAAAATACTATTTTCAGACAATACGCCTCTTTTATTGAAGAAAAACCTGGATTTCAATTCGCAGAGGCATCTGCTGATTTCCAGCAATATTACCAATGCCGAGACGCCGGGTTTCAAAGCCCATGATCTGGATTTCAAGGATCAGTTACGCGAGGTATTGAATACGGAGGGCCGCTTGAGCATCAACTCGACGAATTCGAAGCATATGGGGCCTTCCAAGGAAAGTTTGAAATCGCTGGAACCGGAAGTGTTTGAAGAGCTGGATGCGGCCCGGTCTAACGGCAATAATGTAAATGTCGATAAAGAGATGACCAAACTGGCGGAAAACCAGATTCAGTACAACGCGACTATCGCCATGATGATGAAACGCGGATCCACCGTGCGCGCCGCAATCACTGAGCTACCGCAGCAATAATCGAGCTCGGCAGGGGGAGTTATCCCATTGACAAATTGGCGGCTTCGCTATAGATTATAAGAGTTGAAAACTAATTTTTGATTTGATATGAAAGACATCACTTTACAGTCAAATTTAAAAAGTCTTCAGGGCCTCAACCCTTCGGCTGGAGTCAAAAAACCGGAGCAGGGGAGCGGCGCTGAAGAGAACGTATCGTTTGCGGACACTCTGTCCGAATCCTTGCAGAAGGTGAACGATCTGCAAAAGGAAGCGGATACGGCGATTGAGGATTTTGCAACGGGTAAAACCGGCAATATTCATGAAACCATGATCGCTGTCGGCAAGGCCGATCTGGCGTTTCGCTTAACGATGCAGGTGAGAAATAAAATTGTTGAGGCCTATCAGGAAGTGATGCGTATGCAAGTCTGATTGAAGTCCTCTCTTCTGAATAAGTATTGCAAGCCCCTGGCGCAGACCAGGGGCTTTTTTGTTTGATCAAAGACTTCGAATCGCCTGAGAACTGTTCTGGGGCGTCAGATTGTCTGGCTGAATTTTGTTTTTGATGTTTTTTCCTGCGTCAAAAGGTTTTAAAATAGCTGGAGGATCGACAATGAGGTTGAGCCGGAGAAATCGCTATCAATTTACTGGGGGTTAAAATGAAATTATACGGATTGCATAAATGGTCGCTAGGCGCCGCCATGTTGTTACTGCTCGCTGGTAATGCACAGGCTCAATCAATGGGCCATGCAAGTGTTGCGCTGGGGCACGGCGAAGAAGGCTATCTGCACCTTGAAGAGATGGTCAAGCATCTGGAGTTTGGCCTGAAAATGGATGATGCAAATTCCGATTTGAAAATGCATGGTAGCGAGGCTCTGGGACATGCGCGTGAAGCCTTGACGCATTACAATGAAGCGTTGAAACATGCCTCGGAAGCCTTGGGTCGACCGATGAGAAACCCCATGATGGGAGAGGGGTCCGGTCAGGAACATGCGCCGCAGGAAGAGGGTTCGAATCACAGTCATGAAGGTTCTGGCCGGCACTAGTCCAAGCGCTAATCAATCTTGCGATCGGCGTTCAATCGGGAGCGCCGGGTCGAGTTCTGAGAAGTTCAGTTGCGTGGCGCCAGAAAAATTTTTCCATCTTCCACTTTGACGGAAAAGACGGTGGTGTTGAAATCGTCGCTGACAGCGCATTGACCGGTTTCCAGATCAAAGCGAAATCCATGATTGGGGCATTTGATGCCCACGCCGTCCAGGGTTCCGCGCAGAAGCGGAGCTGTTTTTTTATGCGGGCAGGTATCCAGAATCGCATAAAATTTTTCTTCAATTTTGAAGATGGTAACGCGCCTGCCATCCCACTCGACCCGCACTCTGTCTTTCGATTGCAGGTCGTCAATATGAGCCACTTCAACAAATGCCGTCATCTAGGTATTTTCCACCGGTAAGTTTGAATCATTGCTCCAGTCCCACCACGAGCCGTCGTAGTTTCTGACGGAATAGCCCAGGTATTTAAAAACAAAATAGGCCATGGAAGAACGGACGCCGCCGGTGCAGTAAACCACAACTTCTCTGGAGTCATCCAGGCCGTAAGTTTTCATTAAAGCCATGAGGGTGTCGGGGGAGTGGAGCCGCCCTTCGCTCGAATAAAAATCTCTCCAGTCGATATGGATTGCGGTGGGAATATGCCCGCCCCGTTGCGATCCGTAAGGCGTGGCCCCCTTATACTCTTCTTCCGTCCGGTTATCAATGATTGCCAGAGTTTTTGCGCTCAAGCGTTCGTTGATATAGCTTTTGTCTGCGTGGACGGCGGGATTGAAATTGATTTCCTGCGCTTTTAGATTGGATGTTGGGGCATGGTCGCGGCCGCGTTCGACCTCTCCGCCAGCTTCCTTCCATGCGGAAACCCCACCTTCCAGAAGTTTTACGTTGGAAAATCCAAAGTATTCGAGCATCCAGAAAATGCGTCCATCCGTTCGCCAGGGGTCGGAAGGTTCGCCATAGATGACAATTGTTTTTCCATGCTGGATACCGTGATCGCTCAATAGTTTGGCGAGTTGCTGTTTGTCGTCAATCAGCACGCCGGGAACGTCTTTGCCTTTTACGGTGAATTCTCTCCAGTCGGAGACATTGGCGGCGCCGGGAATATGCTCCAGAAAATATTTCCAGGACGACCTCGAATCGATAACGATCCGGTCATTTTTATCCATGCTCATGAGTTGTTGCGGTTGAATGAGGAGATTCGCTGAAACCCCTGCAAATACAGCATCAACGTCGTTTAAAGTGAACAGGATCAGAGCTAAAAATAGAGCCTGAAAAATTTTGTTTTTTCTTGACAAAAACACTGACCCACTTGTAATATCAGTCTTCATTTTTCGCTTAGAGTCCTTTGGAAGCGTACGCCTTCTTAAATGCTCTGTGAACGAAGGCGAGCGTTGTATTTTATTGTTCAAGACCTTGCATACCTTGCAAGTTCAGGGGAAGGCGACTCCCCCCATTATATCGCTCTTCTTTGGGAAATGCTTTCACAACTTTAAGTATTTTAAAGAGTTGTTTTTCGGGATCGATCCTTTAGCTTAAAGAGAAACCTGAAAACACTCTTATTTACATATTCGATTATACAAATTTTTTAAGAAATTTTTAAATCTTTAAAATAAGGTTATTTGGAGGAAATATGGTTGCCAGCGAAGACGGGAAAGACAACAACGAAGAACAGAAGCCAGCTCCAACGCCGGAAGATCGTCTTGAAGAAATAAAGAAGGAAGAGAAAGAAGACGCCAGCGCGTACTACGAACAGGGAAAAGAACCTGAAGAGGATTTGGCTAAAGAATACGAGAAGCCACTTCCTGAAGTTGATAAACGACAGGAAGATATTAATTTGTTCAAGGCGGTTGCGTTCCTCGGATTTGGTCTGGCGGCGTTAGCGATTGTCTTCATTTTGTTTTTTATCCGTGATCTTGACAGTCGTGTGGTCCACATGGGAAGCGCAGTTTCCCAGGTCGATTCTACCGTCAATGAAATGGGCGGCAAGGTCAGTGATATGGATTCGGCTGTGAACAGCTTGGAAGCCAGCATCGCTCCCTTGCGTCAGGAAATGGACGAAAAAATCAATGCTGTTAGCGCGAATGTAGACGGCGTGAAAGCAAAAGTCGGACAATACGAACGCTCTATGGCGATCATGGAATTGAAACGGGCTTTGGTCACGGTTCAGGACTTGTCAATGGGCGACTCCTCTGAAGTTAAAGCCAAATCCAATTCGATTGCCGATGCGATTCAATCATTGCTGAGTGACTTTGGCGTTGCAGGTCAAAGCCCTGCCGGAACGATTGAGGTTATGGAAGCGACCAGCCAGGCGGATGATTCTGATCTGGGAGAGCCGGTTGCAGAGGAACCTGCGGCAGAAGAACCTGTAGTAGAAGAAGCGCCCGCTGAAGCTCCTGAAGAAGAATCTGCGGCTCCTGCAGAAGAGGAAGCGGCAGAAGGCGATGATGCTGAAGAAGGGGATGACGCTGAAGAAGGCGACGACGAAGATTCTGACGATGAAGATGACGACGACGATAGCGATCTGTAATCTCTCTTCATAATTAATTTATTATTTAACTCAGACTTATGCGTTCGATCACTGTTATTTCAATTCTGCTATTCATGATACTTGTGGTCTCCCTGGCTCTGGTGAATCTGGAGCCAGTGGAGATCCACTATTATGATCTTCAGCTCAATCTGCAAACCATTCATTCCTCCATCATCATTGCAATTTTGGGAGCCTTCGCTTCTGGATTTCTCGTTGCCTGGCTGTTTGGCAAGTATGAGAAGGTGAAGTTGAAAGCAATCTCCATCAAGCAGAATTGCACGATAAACTCCCTCGAAAAAGAAGTGGCTAAACTCAAAACAACGCCAACGCTTCCACAAATCCCGGTGCAGACCGGAGACGCGCCGAAAACCGAGACGGTTTCCTCCTCAAGCTCTCGATAAAAAATTCTTAAGTTAGATTAAATTGAATGTCGCCGCTCAGGCGACGGCGGGCTGTTGTTGCGTGATGCAATGGATGCTTCCCAGTCCGCAGACCAGAATTTGACTGGGAATGAGCGCAACCCTTCTTTCTGGAAAATACGATTCCAGAATTTCTTTCATTTGCTGATCCTTGTCGCCGCCGTAGCCGGGAAGCAGGATGCAGTGGTTGCCGATGTAAAAATTGGCGTAGCTGGCGGGCAGACGCATTCCATCGTCTTCCAGTCGGTCGGGCATGGGGATGGGGATGACCTCGAAGGGCTGTCCCTCCAGATTGGACGCCTTGTTCAGGCATTCCAGATTTTTCTGTAAACTTTCGTAGTGTTCGTCTTTTTTATTTTCTTCGACGGCGCACAGGATGGTATTGGGCGCGACGAAGCGCGCCAGATTGTCGATGTGCCCGTCGGTATCGTCTCCCTTAAGGTCGCCGTTCAACCAGATCACTTGCTGAACGCCCAGATAGCGACGCAGATAGTTTTCCATTGTGTCGCGCGCCAAACCGCCGTTGCGGTTTGTGTTGAGCAGGCAGGATTCGGTGGTCAGGCAGACGCCCTTGCCATTCACTTCGATGGCGCCGCCTTCGAGCACGATATTCGGGCGGAAGGTGGGAATGGACAAGCCTGCTGATATATGATCTCCAGCCCGGTTGTCGAGAGTCCAGTCGTATTTGCCGCCCCAGGAATCGAAATTCCATTTGTTCATCGCCAGATGACGACCTACCGCATCTTCGCGGACGATAAAGTTCGGGCCGTAGTCGCGAATCCATGAATCGTTGGTGGCGATGATATGAAGCCGGACCGCCTCGCGAGCCACGCCGCGGTTTTTTAAAATTTCTATGATTCGCTTGCGCGTTGCGAAATCCGGAACCAGCAGTTGCACCGTTTCGCTACCTTCAAGCGCCTGGATCATGAGCAGGTAGGCTTCTTCAACGTCCGCCAGATTCTGATTGGGCCAGGTCGGTTGGCTATGCGGCCAAGTCAACCAGACGCCGGAATGGGCTTCCCATTCGGCGGGCATCCGATACCCGGAAGATTCTGGAAAATTGGGCTGGGGCATCTAGTCGTCGTACAATTGATTGAGAGCGCTATAATGGTCGATGCGTCGGTCGCGCAAGAAAGGCCAGTTGCGTCTTACGTTTTCGATCAAGCTGAGGTCGCAATGAGCGATCAAAATATCCGAAGCGTCTTTGGGGCTTTGCGCGAGGATTTCGCCTTGTGGGCCGGATACGAAAGACTGGCCCCAGAATTTGATAGCGCCTTCTTCTCCCACCCGGTTGGCGGCGCCGACAAACACGCCGTTGGCGATGGCGTGGCTTTGCTGAATGGTTCTCCAGGCGTTGGCCTGTTTCTCCGCTTCATCCGCGTCGCTTTTTTGATAGCCGATCGCGGTGGGATAAAACAGAATTTGCGCGCCTTTCAGGCAGGTCAGGCGAGCGGCTTCGGGGAACCACTGGTCCCAGCAAATGAGAACGCCGATAGTCCCGTAGCGGGTTTTGAAACTTTGAAAGCCCAGATCGCCTGGGGTAAAATAGTATTTTTCATAGAAGCAGGGGTCGTCGGGAATATGCATCTTCCTGTAGACGCCCAGCAGGGAGCCGTCGGCGTCGATGACGGCGGCGGAGTTATGATAGATGCCGGGGGCGCGTTTCTCGAAGATCGGGGCGACGACGACCACTTCGAGGCGTTTACACAAGTCCTGAATTGCCAGCACGCTGGGGCCTGGAATGGGTTCGGCAAGATCAAATAATTGAAGAGTTTCGGTCTGGCAAAAGTATTGCGAGCGAAACAGCTCCTGCAGGCAAATGATCTGGGCGCCCTGTTTTGCGGCTTCCTCGATTTGAGTCAAGGCATTTGCAAGGTTTTGTTCAGGGTTTTCGACGCAGTTTGTCTGAATCAGACCGACGCTTGTGATTTGCGCTGATGAATTCATGGGACCTTTGTTCGTGAACATTTTCAGGGCTGAGTATATGCAATTCGCGGCGCTTCTACAATCGGTAATTCTGCCGCTTGCGGCGTTTTCCGCATTTTTTAAATGGATTGTTTCAGGATTTCTTTTATGTTAAAAATTAAGTGTTTAGCAAAAAATATGAGAGACAATTCTTATCGCTCGCAAACCCTGTGAGCGTCG
Source organism: Candidatus Nitrohelix vancouverensis (assembly GCA_015698305.1). NCBI lineage: Bacteria > Pseudomonadati > Nitrospinota > Nitrospinia > Nitrospinales > Nitrospinaceae > Candidatus Nitrohelix > Candidatus Nitrohelix vancouverensis. Next base: position 2,608,132 of record CP048620.1, on the reverse strand, counting down.
TTCGAATATTCCCTGTCATTCAGTCCGATTTCACCCAATCCAATCAAATAAGAGGCGAACGTGTGGGTTAAGCATGCTTTTAGAGATTATTACAAACCAAAATTAAGGCGTGAATTGAAACGCGATCCGTCCCCGGAAGAGATGGATGCGCGGTTTGAGGAAATTTACAGCCAGATCAATTGCGTTCTTCTGGTCGGAATCAATCAGGGAGTGACCATCACCTTCCATGAGATTGCGCGTTTCAGTAAAGAAGAGTTTGATCAGTTCCGGGATCACACGGAAGCTTATTTGTTCGAGACCTTTGGCGGCGGAAATTACAAGCTGAATTTTTTTGAAGGCCCTTCCTTCATTGTCTGTGTGAATTTCAAGCCCAAGGGAGAACCCCGCTGGGAGCATTTATTGAAAGATCCCAGGCCGCCCGGCGCAATCTCTTGAAGCGTCTCCCCAGATTCTGAGTTTTATGACAATCTTTAACGCCTTTGCAGGATGGCCTTTCACGAAACAATCAAATTGGCTCCAATGAATCTCGCCTCTGTTGGAAAACAAACGGATCGGGCGCAGGACTCCGCTCTGGAGCCATTGTGGAACTGGTTAAAAAGCGACGCCGCATCGCCTCTACGCATTGAAGGCGTGAGCGGTTCATCGAAAGCTTTTCTTCTCGCCCACATCAAAAAGAATCACTCCGGGCCGGTTCTGGTTGTAACGCCTGGTTCGAGCGCCGGAGAAATGCTCTATGGCGATCTGAAATATTTCGAGCGGGTGATCAATCCAAAGATCGGTCCGCAATTTTTCCCCGCCTGGGAGATGCTCCCTTACGAAGATTTGTCTCCGCTGATTGAGACGACAGGCGAACGCTTGTCGGTTCTGACGCAATGCCTGACCCGTGAGGATTTTTTTCTGGTCGCGCCGATTGAATCCTTGTTTCAAGCCCTGATCCCGCGCAAAACGCTGACCTCGCAAATTTTCCCGATTCGCAAGGGAGATGTGATGGAGCGCGAAATTCTCGAAGCCTGTCTGGCCGACAATGGCTACCACCGCGTTCCGATGGTCGAGGCGAAGGGAGATTTCAGCGTTCGCGGCGATATCGTCGATTTCTTCATGCCGTCGGAAAACGCTCCGGTTCGCCTCGAATTGTTCGGCGACGAGGTGGAGACCCTGCGTTATTTTGACGTGGTCTCTCAGGTTTCGATGGAGTCGATCGAGCAGATCGCCATCCTGCCCACCCGGGAGATTTGTCCTTCAACAGAACAGTCGCAGGCGGCGGTGGAGAAACTCATTGCAGACGGCAAGGCGATGGACGCAGAGCGGAGGCGGGTCAAGGAAGTTGCGGACCAAATCGAACAATTTGGTTTGTTTCCCGGAATGGAACGTTACCTTCCCTATTATTATCAGGCAAAAGAAAGCCTGCTGGATTACCTTCCCGCAAATACCCTCATCGTCATTGATGAAGATGAAGCGACTCTGGAAAAAGTGGATCACAACTGGGAACTGGCTCAAGAGGAATATGAAAAATACAAAGGCGCAGGCGATCCGGTTCCACAACCGGAAACCTTCTTTTACACGCGCGAAGAATTTTTTTCGAAAATAAAGTCAAGGAAACAACTGCATCTGAATGCATTGAAACTGAGCGGCGACCCGGACGCTATTTCTCTGAACATTCAATCCACACCGCCGCTTCGGGGACAGTTTGAAACGCTGGCAGATCAAATCTGGAAGTGGAATGAAAATGGCCGCCGCGTGATCGCCGTCGCCCCCACCAAGGGACAAACTCGACGCCTTCAGGAATTGCAGGGGGAATATGAACTGCCTCTGGACGTGGATCAAGGCATCCTGAGTTTTGGTTTCGAGTTTCCCGAGTTCAACTGCGTCTATATTGCGGAACATGAAATCTTTGGCCGCGGGCACAAGCGCAGGGTGCGACGCAAGCCGAAGTCGCAGAGTTTTCAGCGCGGATTCAAAGACCTCAAGCCGAATGATTATCTGGTTCACATGGATTACGGGATCGGCAAGTATCTGGGCGCTCGCGAACTGAAAACAGATTTCAGCGGCGGCGAATTTCTGGAAATTTTGTACGCCGATCAGGAAAAATTGTATGTGCCGATGGAAGGTCTGGGTCTCCTGCAAAAATACATAGGAGCGGGAGAAGGCTCGCCGCCTCTGAGCAAACTGGGCGGCGTGGCCTGGAAGAAGCAAACCGGAAAAATCAAAAAATCCCTGCAGGAAATGGCCGACGATTTGCTGAAACTCTACGCATCGCGCGAGTTGACCGAAGGACACGCGTTTGCGCCCAATCCTGTCCCGGTTCAGGAATTTGCAGATACCTTTGAATACGTCGAAACAGAGGATCAGCTCAAGGCGATTGAAGAAGTCGAAGAGGATCTGGAAAAGGACAAACCGATGGATCGTCTGATCTGCGGCGACGTGGGTTATGGCAAGACCGAGGTGGCCATGCGAGCCGCTTTCAAGGTAGCTCTGGAAAAAAAACAGGTCGCTTTTCTGGTGCCGACGACGATTCTGGCGCAACAGCATTACAATACTTTTCGCGAGCGATTTCGCAACCAGGCGCTGAACATCGCCTGCCTGTCCCGTTTCGTATCTGCAAAAGAACAAAAGCGTATTCTGGAAAAGCTGAAGAAGGGCGAGGTGGACATCGTCGTTGGCACGCACCGGATACTTTCCAAGGATGTGAAATTCGCCGACCTCGGCCTGATCGTCATTGACGAAGAGCAGCGTTTTGGCGTGAAGCATAAGGAAAAATTAAAGAAGATGAGAACCTCGGTGGATATCCTGACTCTCACCGCAACGCCGATTCCGCGCACTCTGCACTTTTCGCTGATGGGGGTTCGCGACCTGAGCGTCATCGAAACGCCCCCGGGGGATCGCATCGCCATCAAAACCTACATCCGAAAATTTGACGAGGCCGTCATTCAGGAAGCGATTCAGAAGGAACTGGATCGGGGAGGGCAGGTCTATTTTGTTCATAATAAAGTCCAGAGCATTCATTCGGTAGCGGCGATGATCCACAAAATTCTTCCCAAGGCCCGCATCGGCGTTGGGCATGGTCAGTTGCCGGAGTCGCAACTGGAATCGGTGATGGGGCGCTTCATCCAAAAGGAAATCGACGTTCTGGTCTGCACGACCATTGTCGAGTCGGGACTGGATATTCCATCAGCCAACACCATCATCATCAATCGCGCCGATCAGTTCGGGCTGGCGCAACTCTATCAGTTGCGCGGTCGGGTGGGACGTTACAAGCACCAGGCCTACGCTTATCTCCTCATACCCGGGGCCACCAGCATCACCGAAGAAGCCCGTCAGCGCGTCGCCGCGATTCAGGAGTTGAGCGAACTGGGCGCGGGTTTTCAGCTGGCCGCGCGCGATATGGAAATCCGTGGCGTTGGAAACATGCTGGGCCACAAGCAGTCAGGGCATATTTCATCCATTGGTTTCGATATGTATTGCAAGTTGATGGATGAAACGGTGAAGGAATTGCACGGCGAAAAAGTAGAAGCCCATCTGGAACCGGAAATCAATCTGATGATCAAGGGATTCATTCCAAAGGACTATATTCCCGATTTGAACCAGCGTCTGGAAATCTATCGACGCATGCAATTGATCGACCACGCGCAAGATTGCGACGCGATGGACAGGGAGTTGCAGGACAGGTACGGCGCCTTGCCGCCGGATGTTCAGAAATTACTTGAACTGGTCAAGATCAAAGCCCTATGCCGGACACTGCGCATCACGCGCATGGACATGAGGGCAGAAGGGGCGGTATTCAGTTTTGACGAATCAACGCTCATCCCGCCGGAACAATTGACCGTAATACTGGATGATCGATTGAGTTTTGTGTCTGAATACCAGATGAAACTGAAATTAAACAAACACACCTGGCAGGACGACCTGAAAATGATAGAACGTTACCTGACGCGAATGGCGGAGGTCTCTCATGTGGAATCATAGGTCCTTCCCAGGCAAACGATTTGCGGCTCTCCTTGCAGTGTTGATTTTGTTCTCGGCATGCAGTGACAGCGAACGGCCCAAGAACCAGAGCCAGAACCCAGGCTCTGTGATGACGGTGAATGGCGAGAGCGTTTCAGTGGATGAGTTCCAGAAAAATCTGAATCAGGTGCGAAGAAAGTTCCATATGGAAAATCATACCGACATACCGCCCGAGGAAAAGTTTTTGTTGAAGACCCAGGCCATGAACCAGTCCTTGCAATCTGCCCTGTTACGTCAGGAAATACGCAAGAGCAATGTCGCCCTGAGTCGGGAGGAATGGGAGGCTGAATTCCAAAAAGCCAAAAATGGCTACAACGAGGGAGCCTTTGAGCGCTATCTGGAAGATTTGGGGGTGTCGCTGGAAGAATGGAAAAAAGATTTGGAATTCAATATGTTAACAAAAAAATTGATTCGTCAGAACGTCAATAGTAAAGTAATAATAGAAGAGAAGGAATTGCGGGAGTATTTTGACGGGCATCCCGAAGAATTCACTCAAAGAGATAAGGTTCGGGCCTTGCACATCATGGTTCGAACTGAAGAAGAATGCCGGGAGATCCAAAAACTCCTGAAATCCCGTTTACGCAAATTCCCCGATTTGGCGCGCGAGCGGTCTTTGAGTCCGGAAGGGACATTCGGCGGCGATCTGGGTTATTTTGAAGCGGGACACATGCCGGAAGAATTTGACTCTGTTTTTAAACTCGATATCAATGAAGTCAGCGATGTGATCCACACCCCTTACGGATTTCATCTATTCAAGGTCATGGACAAGAAAGACGGACAGAAAATGACCTTTGAAGAATCGAGAGAACAAATACAGGCCCGATTACTGCAAACACATCAGGATGAGGCATTCAGCCAATGGTTATTGCAATTAAAAGAAGACGCGAAAATTGAAATCAACGATGACGTATTCAATAAAATCGGTTAAGCGCGGCCTGATCGCTTTTGGAGCCGGACTCATGATTTTCATGTGCGGCGAGGCTTCCGCGAAGGTATTTGATCGCGTGGTGGCAAAGGTCAATAGCGACATCATCACAATGAGCGCGGTGGAGGAAAGGGTGGGGCCTTACCGGGAGATGCTCATGCGTTCCGGCCAGGAGACGCCTCCGACGGATGAGTTGATGAAGCAGATTCTGGACATCATGATCGAAGAACGATTGCAGATCCAGCGCGGCAAAAAGCTCGGTATCCAGGTGGAGGAAGAAAGTGTTCTCAGCGCATTGGATGAGATCAAGGAAAAGAATCATCTGAGCGATCAGGAAATGGAGATAATGCTTCAGAGGGAAGGGCGGAGTCTCGAGCAGTACAAGGAACAGATACGCAATCAGATACTGGTCTCCCGGGTGGCGCGGTTTCAGTTCGGGAATCGAATCATCGTGACAGACCAGTTGGCGAAACAGTATTACGAAAAAATGAAACAGGATTTTATGAATCCTGAGCGAATCAAAGTCCGCCATATTTTATTCATTCTGGATGCGGGCATCACAGATGCCGAACGGGAAGTGAAACGCAAGCGCGCTGAAATGACGCTTCAGGAGATTCGCTCCGGCAAGAGTTTTGAAGAAATGGCGCGGCGTTATTCCGAAGACGTTTCCGCTTCGTCCGGCGGCGAGATTGGATTGCTTGCGAAAGGCAAGCTGGTTCCCGAGTTTGAGGAGGTCGCATTTTCCTTGAGAGACGGAGAGGTGAGCGACGTTGTAAAAACCCGGTTTGGATATCATATCATCAAGGTCGATCAATACTTAGCCAGTCAACCGAAGCCTTACGACGATGATCTGAAAGAAAAAATAAAAGATATTATTTTCAGAAAAGCTTCTGAGAAAAAATACAAGGATTGGGTGCAAACCTTAAAGAGCGAATCCTTTATCGAAGTGAAACTTGATGAAGAATCCGCTGTTGAAGAACCGAAGCGCTTAAAAAAACGATCTCGAACAAAAGCCGCTTCACCTAAAGCCGCCCCTGCTGAAGCAAAGCTGGAGAGGGAGTGGGATGAAGAGATTGAGGTTTCCTCAAAAAAGATTCGCAAGTCAGATGCAACCTCTTCCAAAAATTTGCAATCGATGGAAAATAAATTGCGTCGCATGAAACAATTGCGCGACGCGAAGAAAATTTCTGAAGCTGAGTATCAAAAGAAAAAGATGGAATTGCTCGACCAGCTGTAATCGCTTTCTTTCAGTGTCGGACACAGACAATCCGACGCCCATTGTTCTTCCCCCTCTGGCTTGCCAGACCCATGGACCCCTTCCGTAAAAAGATCAAAGCCTCTTTGGAAGAGATGACGCGCCCCGGCGAATTCATTTTGCTTGCGGTGTCCGGCGGCCCCGATTCCATTGCCTTGTTGCGGATCATGAATGAACTGCGTGAATCCCTCAAAATCCGAATTGCCGTCGCGCATTTCAATCACAAAGCACGCGGAGCCGATTCGGATGCGGATGAAGCGTTTGTTGTCAGGACGGCTCAATCTCTGGGCGTGGAGCTGGTTACGGACTCTGCCGACATCAAAGCCCTGTTACAAAATTCCGCAACTTCTTTTCAGGAAACGGCGCGTCGTTACCGCTACGAATTTCTCGAATCGTCGCGCGATCGATTGGGAGCGACCCGTATCGCGACGGGGCACAACGCCGACGACCAGGCGGAGACGCTTCTCATTAATCTGTTGCGCGGTAGCGGTTTGCGCGGTCTGGGCGGCCTGACTCCCCTGCAGGAAACGCTCATCCGACCTTTGGCGGCATGTTCCCGCGCTGACATAATGGGCTATTTGAATGCGAACGATATTGAATATATGACCGACGCATCCAATACCGATCCGAGCTATGTGCGCAATCGCGTCCGGAGCGAATTATTACCGACGCTTGAGACCTTCAATCCGAATATCAAGGAGGTCCTGGCGCGCACGGCATCCATTCTGCGGCAGGATGAGCGAGCGCTGTCGGCGCTGGCTGAAACGACATTGAAGAAGCTTAGCCAGGGTGGGGAGGAAGAGGGGCGGATTGTTCTTGATTTGAAAACGTTTCGTAAGGAAGAGAGTTTTTTGCAGAGCCGTCTGGTCTGGACTCTGTTGCGAAAATTATATGGCGGCGGGAGTCGATTCTCAGAGAGCCACGTCGACGCCGCGCTTCGCCTCATACTTAAAGGCGAAAACGGTCAGACCGTTCAGTTGCCGAAAAATAAATCCCTGGTGATAGAAAATGCGAACGCTGTGTTTTATTTTGAATCGACTCAAAATAAAACGGCGAATGCAGAGGGCGTGTCGATGGTCTGGAGCGTTCCGGGAGATCTTGACTGGCCTGCTGGCGAATGTTCTTTCACCAGCCGTTTGCTCCCCCAGCCGATGCCCCGGATCGATCCAATGTGCGAAGCCTGTTTTGATTTTGACAAAGTAGGCTCGGTTTTGATCGTTCGATGCTTTCAGAATGGCGATGTCTGCAATCCTTTGGGGATGAATGGGCATAAGAAATTGAAGGATATTTTTATCGATTCCAAGATTCCACGAAACCTTAGAAGGACAATTCCCATCGTAACTACAGAGTCGGGCGATATTATCTGGGTGTACGGTCTGAGAATTTCACAAGGCTATTGCGTTGACGCAAATACTTCAACCCTCCTTCATCTTGCAGGTAGCAAAAATTACTTTAAAAGATGAGGGGAATATTGGCTTTTCCCGCATCATTTTGTGTTATCATGACTTTATATATAAGCGATAACAAACCAACAAATTCAGGAGAATATCTTGAACCAGTTTTATAAGAATTTAGCTCTTTGGTTGATCATTGGATTGATTTTAATCGCATTGTTCAATGCGTTTAACAGGCCGTTGGCCCCGCAATCTGAAGTGATTTTCAGCGACTTCATGGAACAGGTCGAAAATGGCCAGGTGAAAGAAGTCATGATTCAGGGGGACAATGTGTCCGGAAAATATCTGGACGGCCGTTCCTTTCAAACCGTAACGCCTCCGAAAGACCCGGATTTGATTCGCAACCTGCGCGAGAAAAACATTCGCATTGTGGTGGCGCCTCCGGAACAGACCAGCTGGTACATGAGTATTTTGATCTCATGGTTCCCGATGATTCTGTTGCTGGGTATCTGGATTTTCTTCATGCGCCAGATGCAGGCGGGCGGCGGCAAGGCCATGTCCTTTGGCAAGAGCAAGGCAAAACTGCTGAACGAGAACAAAAACAAGACCACTTTCAAGGACGTCGCTGGAGTGGACGAGGCGAAAGAGGAATTGCATGAGATCATCGAATTCCTTAAAGAGCCGCAGAAATTCAGCAAGCTGGGCGGCAAGATTCCCAAGGGCGTTCTGTTGGTAGGACCTCCTGGTACAGGGAAAACCCTGCTGGCGCGAGCCATCTCGGGCGAAGCCAATGTGCCTTTCTTCAGCATCAGCGGATCGGACTTTGTGGAAATGTTTGTCGGCGTCGGCGCATCGCGCGTTCGCGATTTATTTGATCAGGGCAAGAAGAACAGCCCCTGCATCATCTTCATCGACGAAATTGACGCGGTCGGTCGACACCGCGGCGCCGGTCTGGGCGGCGGACACGACGAGCGCGAGCAAACGCTCAATCAGCTTCTCGTTGAGATGGACGGTTTTGAAAATAACGAAGGCGTCATCATGATCGCCGCGACCAACCGACCGGACGTTCTCGATCCGGCCTTGTTGCGACCCGGTCGTTTCGACCGCCAGGTGGTGGTCAATCGCCCCGACGTTCGCGGACGCGAAGGCATTCTGAAAGTTCATACCAGTACGGTGCCTTTGGAAGATGACGTCGAATTGAAAGTCATTGCGCGCGGCACCCCCGGCTTCACTGGCGCCGATCTGGCGAATCTCGTGAATGAGGCGGCTCTGCTCGCGGCAAGAAAAGATCGCAAGAATGTGATGATGCTCGACTTTGAAGACGCCAAGGACAAAGTGCTCATGGGCGTTGAGAGACGTAGCATGCACATCAGCGAATCGGAAAAGAAAACCACGGCCTATCATGAAGCGGGCCATGCGCTGGTCGCTACCATGTTGCCGGGAACGGACCCGATTCATAAAGTGACCATCATACCGCGTGGTCGGGCTTTGGGCGTGACCCAGCAATTGCCGCTGAATGAACAGCATACGTACCCCAAGACCTTTTTGTATAACAATCTCGCTATTTTCATGGGCGGTCGCGCCGCTGAGGAAATTTGTCTGGGCCAGATCACGACAGGCGCAGGCAACGACATTGAGCGCGCGACTGAAATCGCCCGCAAGATGGTTTGCGAATGGGGGATGAGCGAGAAAATGGGACCGCTGACTTATGGAACCAAGGAGGAGCAGGTGTTTCTGGGTAAGGACTTTTCGGCTCAGAAAAATTTCAGCGATCAAACCGCCAAGCTCATCGATCAGGAAGTCAAGGCGCTGGTCATGGGAGGTTATAACGTCGCGATTGAGTTGCTGAACACTCACCGTGACAAGCTGGAAGCCCTGGCTTTGGCCTTGCTTGATAGGGAAACGCTCAACGCCGACGAAATCCGCGATATCTTCGATGGAAAATCGGGCGGCGTTGTGGACGAAGATGATTCGTCTTCCAAGACTCCTCTGCATCATGAAGAAAAAGAGAAGAAGAAATCAGGCCCCTTTGGAAGCGCCGAGGGTTTGATGGGCGGCGGATTGCCGGATCCTTCTCCAGCGTGATGCCTTGAATCATTAAAGACGTATTTTGAAAAGCTTCTTTCTCCCGTACAAACGGGGGAGGGGAGCTTTTCTTTTTTAAGCTCCATTCAGAAACCCTTTTTTATATTTTCGATGGAGAGTCGAATGGATGGGGACAGCGTTTCAAAGTCGTTTCAGGTGATGGGAATACTGAACTTGAATTCGGATTCTTTTTACCCGGACAGTCGAGTGGCTTCTGTCGACCAGGCATTGGAAACTGCGCAACGGTTCATCGCCGATGGGGCGGATTACCTGGACCTGGGCGCGGAAAGTTCACGACCGGGTTCGCAGGCGATTTCCGAGGATCAGGAGAGGGCGCGACTGATTCCTGCACTGACAGAAATACGCCGAAGTTTTCAAATTCCGATATCAGTGGACACCTACAAACCGGCAATCGCCAAAGCGGCGATGCAAGCCGGGGCGAATATCATCAACGACATCACCGCTTTACAACGTCATCGCGATATGGCGAGCGTCATTGCCGACCACGACGGCGGCGTTATATTGATGCATATGCAGGGCGACCCGCTGTCCATGCAAAGGAATCCCCATTACGACCGTTTGATTGAGGATATTTATGAATATCTGGAACACAGCATAGCGATCGCGGAAGAGGCGGGTATAGATCCGAAGAAAATAATGATTGATCCGGGAATCGGGTTTGGAAAAACCCTGCACCATAATCTGGAACTGATAGCGCATCTGGACCGGTTTCTCCCGTTACAAAAACCGATCCTTCTGGGCGCGTCGAGAAAATCTTTCATTGGAAATATTCTAGGGTCTATGGAGAATGAAGAGAGATTGGAAGGTTCGCTTGCGGCGGCAGTCGCGGCATATTCAAAAGGGGCTTCGGTATTCAGAGTTCACGATGTCGGGCCGACGGTTCGGGCCTTGAAAGTGACTTCAGCCATTCACAAGCATAGGGAGCGTAAAGATTCATGATTCGATTATTTGTAAACGTAGACCACGTCGCCACAGTGCGCGAAGCCAGAAAAACAACCGAACCGGACCCGCTTGAAGCGGCGCTGATCGCAGAGCGATCCGGCGCCGAGGGGATCACGGTTCATTTGCGCGAAGACCGCAGGCATATTCAGGATCATGACGTCCAACGCATTCACGCTTCGATCCGAATGCCATTGAATCTGGAGATGGCGCCGGTCGATGAAATGACCGAACTGGCGGCCCGTATCATTCCCTATCAGGTGTCACTGGTGCCGGAAAAACGTTTGGAGATCACGACGGAAGGCGGCTTGAATGTCCTAGAGAATGAAGAACGCCTGATTGCGATTCGCAAGCGATTGTCGCCTTTGGGAATCAAATTCAGTCTGTTTGTCGATGCGGACCGCGAGCAGATCGAAGCCTCCCGGCGCGTGCAGGCGGACAGCATTGAATTGAACACCGGGCCCTATTCAGAAGCGACGAGTCGCGAGGAAATCGCGCGAGCGCTGTCCAGTTTGCAATCGGCGGCGGAATTCGCCGGGGAGCAGGGATTGAAAGTATTCGCCGGGCACGGTTTGACAAACGCGAACGTAGCGGCGATCGCCTCCATCCCGCAAGTGGAAGAATTGAATATCGGACATAATCTGGTAGCCCGGGCGATCAGCGTTGGCATGGAGCAGGCGGTCAGAGATATGCTGGTTAATATCAGAGAAGGTGAACGATTGCGCTGATAAGCCGATGGCTGGTATTGAACTTGCTCTTTTTTTGCAAGTGGCATAAAATTTGCTTGATACCTGTATATTATAAAAAATGGCAAATTTTTTGACGGGATCCCACATGGATATTGAAAAGAAAAGTTCCTCTATGGCTGAAGAAAACCATTCCGCAGGCGAGCGCGCGAATTCCATGCTGAATGAATTTCAATTGCTCACGCAAACTTTCAGAAAGGCTCTTCTCTTCAAGGAAAACGTGAGAAATTCCCTGGACCGCAAGCGCGTTGAACTCAAGCGTCAGGAACGGGAAAATAACGCCCGCTTGCAGACGCTGGAGAATAATATTCGAATTTATTCTCTCAATACCGACCGTATCGTTCAAAATCTGGAAGAGTTGGATCAAAAAGAAAAAAACATCAAACAAAGCTACGAAAAGCTTTTGCATGGCTCCGCAGAAAATCCGGCAGAAGCCGTTTTAGCTATGAGCGAAGCTGGCGGAACGGGCGCGGCGACTCATGTGACGCTCGATTCCCTGATCAAAAAACGAAAAGATTATTTGGATAACCTTGATAAGAGTTTCAAGCAGATGGACGCCGAATTGCTTTCCATTGAGACCTTGCGGCAGGAAATCCTGTTTGCCCGTGATGAAATTTTAAATAAAAAAGAAAAAGCGCTGTTGAAGAAAGAATCCATTCTGGAGATGGGGGAGAAGATCAGCGAAGGTCTGGAGCGAGTGGACTCGGAGCTGGGCAAATCCATTAATGAAGAACAGATGATGACCGAGAGCCTGCGCGACCTGCTCCAGCGTATTGCCGATAGCATGGAATTGACGGAAGAAACCGACCGCTTGCTGTTTTCCACTCTCACTGCGGCAGAGTCCAAAAACTGTTACGAAAGCGCAAATGCTTCCGTTTTAGACGATGAAGCCTCCCCGCCGACCTCTTAATCGCGCTATTCCTTGTTTTTTATTGACTTGATATTGTTATTTTTGCATAATCCACTCCTTTAGGACAGCGCGCAAACCTTTCGTCCTTTTTTACATTTTTAAAATCCTCGAGTAGGCTGTTTATCAAAAACGGCCTTGAATTCCAACCAGTTTCGCAAGACCGATTCCTGGCAGAACGTCAACGGACTTACATATTGGAAACGAAAATGCTGGAGGCGCCAATCAGGGAGATATGAGGCGATGGCAGTTAAGATTGCAATCAATGGTTTCGGCAGAATCGGTAGAAATGTACTGAGAAGCCTTCTTTTGGAAGGCGAGGGCGCTGGCGTTGAAGTGTTGGCGATCAATGATCTGACCGACGCGGCGACATTGGCTCATCTGTTCAAGTACGATTCTGTCCACGGCAAATTTGACGCCGAGGTCACTTCCAGCGAAGGCTCTCTTTATGTGGACGGTAAGGAAATAAAGATTTACTCCGAACGCGACCCGGAACGACTCCCTTGGAAAGAACTGAATGTGGATCTGGTGGTTGAGTCCACGGGGATTTTCACCAAAAGAGAAGGCGCGCAAAAACATATTACAGCGGGCGCAAAGAAAGTCATTATTTCAGCCCCGGCCACCGACCCGGATGTTACGGTCGCGCTCGGCGTCAACGCCGAATGCTATGATCCTGCGGCGCATCACATCATTTCCAATGCGTCTTGCACGACCAATTGTCTGGCCCCGGTGGCGAAAGTCGTTAACGACAGTTTTGGCATCAGCCACGGTTTGATGACGACGATCCATTCGTATACGAACGATCAAAGAATTCTGGACCTGCCGCATAAGGATTTACGACGAGCGCGCGCCGCCGCCGTATCGATGATACCGACCTCGACCGGAGCCGCGAAAGCCGTCTCTCTGGTTTTGCCTGAGCTGAAAGGCAAGCTGGACGGAATGGCGATCCGCGTTCCCACGCCCAATGTGTCGCTGGTGGACCTTGCGGTTGTGGTGCAAAAGAAGACCACGGCCGAAGCGGTGAACGATGCCTTCAGGAATGCGGCGTCGGGTCCTTTGAAAGATATTTTACGGGTTGAAGAATTGCCCCTGGTTTCGATTGATTTTAACGGGGAACCCTCGTCATCCGTTGTCGACGCCTTGTCAACCAAGGTGATGGGCGACACGCTGGTGAAGGTTCTTTCCTGGTACGACAACGAGTGGGGCTATTCATCCAGAATCAAGGACCTTGTGAAATATGTCGCCAGCAAGGGAATTTGATTGAGCATGTCAGCTCCAGTGATTGTCGGAAACTGGAAGATGAACAAAGGCGACGCAAGCGCTGTCGCTTTCGTTGCCTTGTTGCAAAAGCGACTCAAAAATTCGAAAGTTGAAGTGGTTCTGGCCCCTCCATTTACGGTTCTCAATGCGATGCATGGAGAGCTGGAGCAAGGCGGCGCTATAAAACTCGCAGGACAGAATTTATACTGGCAGGAAGCGGGCGCCTTTACCGGAGAGATATCCGGTAAAATGTTGAAGGAAGCAGGTTGCGATTATGTTATTTTGGGGCATTCCGAGCGTCGCCAGTTGTTTAATGAAGATGATGCGAGCGTCAACAAGAGAGTCCATTCGGCTCTCGCCGCAGGGTTGAAACCGATTGTGTGTGTGGGCGAAACCCTGGCGCAAAGAGACAGCGGCGCCACTCAGGCCGTTGTTGAGGAACAATTGAGCGGCAGTTTGAGCGGTTTGGATGCGACAGCGCTTGACAGGATTTTGATCGCTTACGAACCGGTGTGGGCGATTGGCACCGGCAAGAACGCCAGCCCCGATCAGGCTCAACAGATTCATCGTCTTATCAGAGAATGGCTTTTGCAACGCTTCGGATCGAATGCATCAACCTCCATTTTGTATGGCGGAAGCGTCAATCCGGGCAACAGTCGTTCCATACTTTCGCAAGACGATATTGACGGAGCGTTGGTGGGCGGCGCCAGTCTCGATATCGATTCATTTTGTGATATTATAGATTCAGCGAGTTAACAACACGAACAAGGCTTTAATCATATGGAAACCGTTCTAACAGTATTGCATGTTCTAGCCACCTTATTTTTGATACTGGTCATCCTCCTGCAGACCGGAAAAGGCGCGGCCATGGGGTCGGGCTTGGGCGCGGGCAGTAGCCAGACCATGTTTGGCAGTTCAGGCGCCGGTAATTTCCTGAGCAAACTGACTGCAGGCGTGGCGACATTATTTCTTGTGACCTCTCTCACTCTGGCGGTCATCTCCTCGAAAAAAGATTCCAAATCTGTGCTGGGCGGATTGGACAGCGCTCCCGTGAGTAGTGAGAGCGGAGCGAACCCCGGTTCTGAAAACAAATAATCTTCAAAATTGCCGACGTGGTGGAATTGGTAGACACGTGCGCTTGAGGGGCGTATGGAGCGATCCGTGGGAGTTCGAGTCTCCCCGTCGGCACCATTTTTCCTATCCTCCCTGTTTTTTTTACCTACATTCGAAATCTGTGTTAGTCTTGCAGAAAATTAAATGCTCTGTAATTCTATTAATGGTATACTTTCCATATAATCAAGCGCTTGATTAAATTTTCTTTTTCTAGGAAAACTATGAGCCGGAAAGATGAGACTGCTAAATCCTTTCCAATAGAGTTTACTGTCCGAATAGCCCGAATCCTGTACGCGTTTCTCGAGGGCATCTTAAAGCTACTCAGCAAAGAAGATATGCTCGGCGCAAAGCTGAGTGATCTCGCTAGCGTGATTCGTAAATCGGTCAGGGTTAAACCCCTGGAAGGAGTGGCTCAGGATGTTGGCAACTATTTTGAAAAAGCCAAACTGAACAGGGAGATGGCGGAGGTCGAAAAAGAGGGACTTAAGGATATGGTTCTCGGTTTGGCAAAATCCATGAAGGAAATGGTTGGCGCTTCAGGCAGTCTGGGAGGTAATATCGATAGCTACATCGAGCGGATTGAGAAGGCGACAACATTGAAGGATTTGCTCGAGTGCAAGTCCGCAGTCATCGACGTCATGGATACCCTGAAAAGTGAATGCGCGACCCTCCGTGCGAAGATGGATGGTTTGAACAGCGAGATGACATCCCTTTGCGAACGCTTGCAGAAATCCGAGTCCATGGTGCACGTGGATGTGTTGACGAATATATTCAATCGCAGCGCTTACGAAATTAAAATCAACCAGTCTGTAAAAGAATTCCAACGCTACCATGAAGCTTTCGCTTTGCTTGTGATCGATATTGACCATTTTAAAAACATCAATGATCAGTATGGCCATAAAGCCGGAGATGAAGTTTTGGTTCTGGTGGCCGATACCTTGAAACAAGCGGTTCGATCGACTGATGAAATTTTCAGGTACGGGGGAGAAGAGTTTGTCGTAATATTGAATAAGATTGATCGAAAGAATGCTCTGAAACTCGCTGAAAAATTAAGAGCCGCTATTGAAAAAGATTATCTGGTTTATAAAAAACAAAAATTACAGGTGACAATTTCTATAGGTCTGGCCTTTATCAATGAATCTGATAATGAAGAAACCGTATTCGAAAATGCAGACCAGGCCCTGTACGATGCTAAAAGAAGAGGTCGCAATCAGGTTGTTGAGCATCAAAACGCCTAGTCAGCCCAGAGCGTTGTCGCAAAAATGCAGATCACCACATTAGGCAGTCTTTTTTCCCACCCCAGTTTTCTCATTCTCTTTCTTGCCATACTGTTCACTCTGGCCAATGTTTTGATTGGCGTGAGTTTGCTTTCACGCGACAAAAAAAAACGCGGTTACAGTATCCACCGCTATGTTTACTGGGGAGCGGTTGGCAGTTTGTGTCTTTATGTTTTATCCAAACACTATCTCCTGGAAGCCACCTATCTTGATCTGTTTGTGCTGGTTTATTTTCTTTTAATTATTCCTTATAGCCGTACAATGGAAGAAACCCAGCACGCTGTGATCGCCTCCGTTGGGCTGGTATTATTGTTAGGAACGGTAGCCTTCACGATCCTGTAATCCCCGAAGCTCACTTAATTCTAGATTTGTCATGACAGTCAAAAAAGATGTTGTCATCATTGGCGGTGGAACGGCAGGAATCGCCGCCGCGCTGACTTGCGCTGAAATGGGCGCAAGGGTTGGACTCATTGAAAAAAAACGATTGGGAGGGCGTCTGCTGTATTCAGACTCTTACGCTCGACAGATCGTTGAGAATATTCTGCCGACTTTGGAAAGCGGCGACGATCATTTTTCTCAACTAAAGCAGGGTTGTGAAGAAGCCTTTGGCAAAATTTCTAAGAATTGTGAGACTAACTTGCAAGACCTTGGCGTCGATATCATTTACGGCGAAGGTCGACCCGCAGGGCGCCAGGTGCAGGTCGTCGGTCCAGATGAAAAAGAAACCGTGCTCGAAGGGGATAAAATCATTTTGACCTGCGGTTCGGTCCCTCACTCGTCCCGACACATGCCGCTGGACGGAGAGACGATATTGAGTATGGCAGATTTCTGGAATCGCTCCCACATACCGGCCTCCATCATGGTATTGGGGACAGGAGATCTGAGTTATGAAACAGCTCGGATTTTCAAGGCGCTGGGATGCAAGGTTTTCTGGGTTCTTCCCGGTTCCCGGGTTCTGTCGCATGCCGATCCCGAATTATGCGATATAATGGAGCGGCATTTGAAGCAGAAGAAAATCAAACTGATCAGCAATAAGAAGGTCGAATCATTTCACCGAAGAGAAGGCGCTCTGGACATCACTTTAGATGGAGGCCTGAAGTTCTCCGCTGAATGCATTCTGGTTTCTGGCGGCAGAAAGCCGGTTGACATGGGGCTGGATGCGATGGGAATGCGCCTGGGAGAACACGGCGAAATATTGACCGAGGAAACGCTGGAGACATCGACCCAGGGCGTGTTCGCGGCAGGAAGCATTTTGGGGCGCGAAGGCTTTCACGGATTGTCAGAAGAGGAAGGACGCGTTGCGGCTGAGAATGCGCTTGGAAAGGTTCGTAAAATAAGCCGGGATATGATCCCGCGCATGATACATTGCAGTCCGGAACTGGCGTGGATAGGAGTCTCGGCGCAAGAGGCCCACCATCTTGGCTTTCGCGGTCTCGAAGGCGTTGTTCGAACCGAAGCCCTGGATGCGGGAGTTTTGAATCAGGAAGAAGGATTTGTTAAGCTGGTGGCAGATGCCGAGTCAGAACGAATCATTGGCGCACAGCTTGCGTGCGCGCATGCAGGCGATATGGTCGACCTGATATCGCTGGTCATGCGACGCGGTTTGAAAGCCCAAACACTGGCTAATTTGAGTTGTCAACGCGGCTCCCCCGCTTACGGAGTTCGGTCCGCAGGAAGGGCCTTGTTAAAAGCAATGAAAAAGCGTCTCAAGTCCCCGTAAACGATAAACTTCTTGTCTTGACTCGTTTTCTCAATTATGTTAAAAACCAACTTCCTCAAATGGGGAAACCATACGCTTTTCGAGCCTCTTGAAGAGGTTGCGAAGATTTTCAAAAGTATGAAAATTGGGAGTTTATTATGGCTCAGGCCAAAGCGGTAAGCAAAGCGACACCAGCCGGTAAGGCGGGATCGAAAGATAAAAAAGAAGAACAGGTAGATACGCTCTGGTCCCGCAGGGATTTCTTTTCTTATGCAGGCTGGGCCAGCTTTCTTGGCGCCGTGGGATTGTCGTCGCTGTACTTTACGCGGCTACTGTTTCCCCGCGTGCTGTTTGAGCCGTCGCCGATTTTTAAAGCGGGAAACCCGATGGATTATACCGTCGGAGAAGTGAGCACTAAATGGGTGAATGACCAGCGCGTTTGGATTGTTCGCGACGATGAAGGGATTTATGCGATTTTTGCTCTCTGCACTCACTTGGGCTGTACGCCTCGTTGGTTGCGATCCGAGAATAAATATAAATGTCCTTGCCATGGTAGCGGGTTCACCCGAGAGGGAATGCATTTTGAAGGTCCTGCTCCCCGTCCGTTGGAGCGCCTGAAAATTGCATTGGCGCCCGATGGGCAATTGATCATCGATAAGAGCAAGAAATTTCTATATGAAAAGGGCCAATGGGGCGACCCGGGGTCTAAATTTCTGATCTGATATCAGGGCTTGCATCTTTACACTGATTTTATAACTTTCCTTCTGCCGTCCCTGGTGGCGGCTGAATTTTTGGAGGATTTTTGTTTTGGCTAATAAAGTACCCGAGATTCCTAGCATTGCAGAATTGATGGCGAAGGTGAAAAGCGGGGAAATCTTCAAGGATATTTCCAAGCAAATCACCGAGTCGCAAGTCTGGACCTCGACGTTCCGGCATGGTTATGCTGATACCCCTCGAAACCGCGTTTTGCAGATAGCAAGTAACGTCTGGTTGCATTTGCATCCAGTCAAAATGCATCGCCATGCGCTTCGTATCAAATTTACCTGGTGTATGGGGGGGATCACCTTTTTGTTGTTCCTTTCCACGATCGTCACGGGCGTGATTTTGATGTTTTATTACCGTCCTGTAGGGGAATATGCCTATTACGACATGAAATACCTGCAATATGACGTCCCTTTTGGCATGCTTATGAGGAATATGCATCGCTGGGCCGCTCATGCCATGGTCATCACCGTTTGGCTTCACATGTTTCGTGTCTTTTTGACAGGTTCGTACAAGCCGCCGCGTGAATTCAACTGGGTGATCGGGGTGTTCCTGGTGACCTTCACTCTCTTGTTGAGTTTTACCGGCTATCTGTTGCCTTGGGATCAGTTGGCAATGTGGGCTGTTACCGTTGGTACGAACATGGCCAGAGCAACCCCGTTCCTTGGTCATGAAGGGCCATTCGCTGAATACGTCGGCGTGACGCCGCGTTATGACGCCCGCTCCGTCCTCATTGGCGGCAGTCTGGTAGGGCCGCCTGCGCTGTTGCGGTTCTATGTTTTGCACTGTATTTTCATCCCGCTGGTGGCAGGGGGCTTGATGATCGTTCACTTTTGGCGAATTCGAAAAGACGGCGGGATATCGGGACCTCTCTAAGCTGTTTTCCGTGACACGCTAATCAATTAGATTTGAATTTGAAAGGGAAAATTATATGGCTGTAGCGCCAAGAAAAAATCCTGAAGCAACCCCCGAGAAGGTCCATGTCTGGCCCTATTTGGTAAGGTTGGAATTCATGTGCGCTATAATCGTTATTCTGGGCCTGACGGTCTGGTCGATAATGATTGATGCGCCGCTGGAAGAAGCGGCCAATCCGACCAAAACCCCCAACCCCTCCAAGGCGCCTTGGTACTTCCTGGGATTGCAGGATATTCTCGTTTATTTCGATCCCTGGTTTGCAGGCGTTGTCGCGCCAGTTTTGATCATTGTCGGGTTGATGCTGATTCCCTACTTAGATGTAAACCCTAAGGGAAATGGCTATTACACCTACACCGAGCGAAAAGTCGCAATTTGGGTGTATCTGTTTGGTTTTTTGGTTTTGTGGATCGCCTTGATCATCATGGGTGTATTCCTTCGCGGCCCTGGCTGGAACCTGTTCATGCCCTGGCAATATTGGGACCCGCATAAGGTTGTAGCCTTGGTCAGTGTGGACTTGCCCTATGCCTTTGGGGTCCGTTCCTACAATATGGCGATGTTGTTTGGCGGGGTGGTTGTTTGCGGCTATTTTGCGGTCGGAACAGCGGCCTACTTTTTTATGGAAAGAAAGGCGATCAAATCAGTGGGGCTCATGAGGATGTTTATAAAAATCCAATTGATTCTCATTATGATCGGGATCGTCATAAAGATTGTGCTGAGGTTGGCCTTCAACATCAAGTATGTGTGGGTGACTCCCTGGTTCAATGTCTAGATAATTGTTTCGCATTGTTTTGATGCCCTGAGGGCTGACGTTGCGTTACGTGACTATTCAACAAACATGATTTAAGGTCTTGTCCATTGAGCGAAAAAGAACAAGAAGATACGAACGAAGCGAATCCTGAAGAAAAACCTTTTATTGATGAAGAGGTTTCCTACAGCTTTTTGTTTTTCCTTATGTCGGGGGCGCTCCTGCTCGTAACTGTGTGGGCGTTTTGGGATGATGAGTTTGCGCGCAGAGGTTTTAAAACCTATCAGGAAGAGTACCATAAAACTCAATATCAGCGCGCCCGGGTAGAATGGAAAGAGACAAATGATAAGATAGCCGCCAAAGAAATAGAGATTCAAACGCAATTGGCGGGAGAGGCTCAACGGCTGGAGTCTTCAGAGGCTTATCAGGCCTTGTCCGAAGCGGCTTTGGAAGCGCAAATCCATTTGGATGAAGAGAAAGAGCAGAAGAAATTTGCTGGAAGCCGCGTGGATGAAGCCTATTATTATTTTAAAAAGGCCATGCACGAGGGCAGGAATTATGATGTCGAAAAAGCCAAGCTGGAGGAACTAGAGGAAAAGGTTAGAGAATACGATCCTCTCATTGCTGAAAAGCAGGAAATTCTCGATAAAGCTGAAGCGGCATTAATGGAGTTTAAGGCTAAAAGCGTCAATCTTGAAAAAGAACTGCGTTCTTTGGTGAGCAGTCGCGCAATCATAGAGCAGAAAATGGACTATTATCGTCCCTTCAATCTGATGTGGCGCCCTGCGGAAATTTTGCAAACAGTGATTCCAGGATTTTCCATAAACAATTTCAGCGAGATTGTTTATCGGGTTGATCGTTGTATGACCTGTCATGTCTCCTATAAAGATCCTTATTATGAAGAATTCAAGGAACCGCTCAAGACACACCCCAATCTTGAAATTCTGATCAAAAAACATCCGCCTGAACGAACGGGCTGTACATGGTGTCATCTGGGTCAGGGAACCGCGACGGCCCCTGTTGAAGACGCGCATGGTTCGCATCATGAAATGGATCAGACTCGCGAAGTCAATGAGCCGATTTTATTGGGCGATCAGATGCAAAGCAATTGCCGCAACTGCCATGATGGCGTAATGCAGTTGGAAGGCGCCCCGATGCTCAACAAGGGTAAGAAAATATTTCAAAAGCTGGGTTGTCATGGATGTCATTTGGCGGAAGGGTTTGAGAAAGAGCCTAAAGTCGGTCCGAGCCTGAGACGCATTAAATGGAAAGTCGGCGCGGCTTGGATTTACGATTGGGTCAAGAATCCAAAAAATTATCTGCCAGAAACCCGAATGCCTGATTTTGAGCTGAATGATAAGGACGCTCTTGCAATCACCGCGTATCTGGTTGAGTCCTCCGACAAGGATTTTAAATACAATAATGATTTGCCGCCGGGCGATGCCGCCAACGGTAAGAAATTATTTGAAAGCGTTGGCTGTCAGGCTTGTCATCAATTCAAGGGCGAGGGCGAGAAACATGCTCCAGACTTGACTAATGTGGGAACGAAAGTACGACCGCGCTGGCTGGTGAATTGGATATCGAGTCCCCATTCCTACAATCCTGGGAGTGAAATGCCAGACCTTCGTCTTTCAGAGAGTGAAGGGGCAGATATTGCCGCTTACCTTCTCGATGGGAAAGATCGAATCCGCGACCGGGAACTGGAGAAACGAGCCAGGAATCCTGAGTTAGTCGCTTACGGTGAAAAGCTGGTGCGTGGACGCGGTTGTTTTGCTTGCCACGATGTCAACGGCATGGATAGCGAGGGACGCATAGCGCCCGAGTTGTCGTCCTTCGGTCGTAAAATGGTTGCCGAGTTAGAGTTTGGCGATACCCATATCCCCCATACCTGGGATAACTGGGTGAGGACTAAACTGAAAGAGCCGACCTCTTTCCGCACCGAGCGCGTTTTGGACAAGATGCCGAACTTTCATTTGTCTGATGACGAGATTAATGCTTTAGTTGTTCTGCTACGCGGCTTCAATGGTAGCAAGGTTCCTGATAAATATCAGGATATCATGACTGCGCGCGAACAGGCTCTGGAAACAGGGCGTCGGTTGATTGATCGCTATAACTGTAAAGGCTGTCATCATGTTGAAGGCGAGGGCGGATATATTCAGAAATATCTTAAAGGAACGGTTCAGTATCCGCCTCCATTGGAGCATGGCGATTACCATGTGGGCGAAAGAATCAAGCCGTCCTGGATTTTCTCATTCCTGAAAAATCCGACTCCGGTTCGCACCTGGGTGGATGTCAAGATGCCGACCTTCTCATTCAGTGACAAGGAGATTCAAGAGCTGACGGCTTATTTTGAAGCCTTGTCGCCTGAGAAAATTAAATATGAAGAAGGCCTGAACATCGCCAAGCCTGTTGAAAAAGTTCAGACGGGTGTTAAAGTCGTGAATTATATGGATTGTGGAAAATGCCATGACGACGGCGCGAAGGGTATCTCCTTCAAGATTGCCAGCTCCCGGTTGAAACAGGAATGGATTCCGAAATGGATGAAGGAGACTCAGAGCTTGATTCCATGGACGAAAATGCCAAACCATTGGGACGAAGAAGAGGGCAAGCTGGTCGTGAAAACCAAGTTCAGAGAGCTGAAAACAATTGGCTCGGTGGATCAACAGGTGAACGCGATCACGGACTTCATTGTCGGCTATAATAATCCCGATTATGATAACTCTCTGGTACTTGGAGAAGTTGAAGAAGTTGATGAAGATGAAGAAGAGGATGATGATTTCTTTGAGGGCGGTGGTTCGGATGGCGCCTCAGAGGATGATGACGAAGATGATGAAGAGGAAGAGGACGAGTAAGTTTCTTCCTTCTTAAACTGAAATGGCGGGGCGATTTCGCCCCGCCGATTAACAAATATATGTTAGGTGAACTTCCATGGAAAATTCCGGCCTTGAAAATTTTTTGTTGATCGCAACGAAACCTGATAACATTCCTATTGGAACCATGTTGCTGTTTGTTGGTTGGGTCACTTGGATTGCAGTGAAGCAAATGATCAAACACGACAAGCTGATTAAGGAAAACAAGAAAGAAAAAATCTGGGATGAAATGATCAAATAAGTGGGAATCTTTATTATAGCTTTTGTCGCATTCGCGATCGGCATTGTTTTAATTGTGTTCCTGAAAAATACGTCTCCACCCCCGCCACCGGATAAAGTTCATTTCGATAATCCGGATGATAAGCCTGTATATCTCATCGATCCCGATGAATTCAAGAGCAAGTGCATCGAGTTTCTTGAAAAATTCAACCTGGAATACCGACATTCTGTTTGGGCCAGTGATAGTGAGCTGGAAATCGCGATGCAGGATGAAACTCCGGTCATAGGCGGCGTCTATCTCGGACTTTGTATCATCAATCCTTATAATAATACCGTGGACTCCATCAAGGTTAAAGGTTTCATCGATACGGTTAAAGGCGAAGGCGCGAGCCGCGGTATCCTCATCACAACCGGTTATTTTTCCGCTGATGCCATGAACGTTGTCGATGAAGAACCGGTGGAACTGGTTGACGTCTTACAATTCCTCACCTATCTGAAACGTTTCGAAATATACTGATATTTCTGAGTATTAAAGAACACGCAACCCTGAAAGGGTGATTGTAATATAAGCTCCCGCTTGATAAAATCCCCTCCATGAAAATCATTGATATACTCAAGCAGACCCATCCCGCTTTTTCATTTGAATTTTTCCCTCCTAAAAACGACGCTGGATTTGAAACGCTCTACAAGACGATAGAAAAACTCAAGCCTTTGAACCCGGCCTATGTTTCTGTCACCTATGGCGCTGGCGGAAGTTCCCGCGCTCAAACGGTCGAGCTGGTTTCCCGCATCAAGAGCGAGGTGGGGATTGAGTCGATGGCTCACCTGACATGTGTCGGTCATAGCGCTGAAGAGATTCGCGATGTGCTGGAGTTGCTTGAAAGCAAAGGCGTGGAAAATGTTCTGGCTTTAAGAGGGGATCCTCCACAGGGTCAAACAGAATTTGTTAAACCGACTAATGGCTTTGAGTATGCGAATGAACTGGTCGGCTTTATAAAAAAAGATTTTTCGTTCTGTATTGGCGTTGCGGGTTATCCAGAAGTTCACCCCGAGTGCGCAGATGCGGAGACGGATACAGAGCATTTGAAAAACAAAATTACACAGGGCGGCGAATTCATCGTCACTCAGTTGTTTTTTGATAACTCCTATTATTTCGATTATGTGAAACGCTTGCGTAGCGCCGGAGTGACGGTTCCCATCATCCCGGGCATCATGCCGATTTTGAATCTCAAACAAATCATTCGTATCACTGAGATGTGTAAAACACGCATCCCTGACAGCCTTCAGGCGAAACTAGAAAAGGTTCAGGATGACGACGAGGCTGTGAGACAGATTGGCGTTGAGTTTGCTACTGAGCAATGCGCCGATTTATTGCAAGGCGGCGCTCCGGGTATTCACTTTTATACGCTGAACCGTTCGAATGCGACACTGGCTATCATGGAGGCTTTGATGAAACAATCGCAGGGCGGCCCATGAATCTTTCCACAAAAATCAGTTTGAACGGTCTTTCAAGGTTTGTTTTTCTAAACCGCCTCCTTGCGTGCATTGCAACGCTATGGATGGCGGTTTTTTGTATGACGGGGCTTGCCCTGGCAGATTTGGCTCAGCAAGAGCAGGAACAGGTTTCACCTGAACAGGTTTCACCTGAACAGCCTCTAGGCGAACAGGCCGAACCGGGACCTCAGGACATCATTTATAATATGGTCTTGATCCCTGCCGGAAAATTCACGATGGGTTGCAATCAATTCGGCATTCAGCATGGCGGCCCGGAACATGACGTTGTTCTGGACGCTTTTTTTATCGATAAATATGAGGTGACAAACAAGCTCTATGAGAAGGTTGTTCCAGAACATCGCTTGCGCCGCAGTCCATTTTCCTCCTGTGATGATTGCCCCGTTTCAAAAGTCAGTTGGTATGAAGCGGCGGACTATTGTTATCTCATCGGCAAAACCCTTCCCAGCGAGGCGCAGTGGGAGAAAGCCGCAGGCGCAAGGAATGGTTGCGAATTTCCATGGGGACCTCAATTTGACGTCACAAAGGGGCAGGCGAGGGGGGGCTTGAAACTTCGTGATGAAACAGCTTCTGTCGGTAGTTATCCGCCAAATAAATATGGACTGTATGATATGGCTGGTAACATGTGGGAATGGGTCTCGGACTGGTTCACTATCAATGATCGTTTTCCCGAAATCATGTACAATCCAAAGGGTCCGCGCAGAGGACAGATGAAAGTGCGCCGGGGCGGCGCCTGGTCGGACAGTATTCACGCGATGACGTCAGGATGGCGCGACAGGAGCCATCCATTTTCCAGAGGGTTCAACGATATCGGTTTTCGCTGTGCGCTCAACATTATTCACAAAAAACGTTGATAGACGGCGTTCATAGAGTTTGGCAATAAAGACATGGTGCTCCCAAAGAAAAAAGAATACATCGACCGACTCATCGACGAATCTCTCGCGGATGACGATGAAACGCTCGATTTTAAGGGGAAATTTATTGGCGACGACGGGGTCGAGGCTCTGGTCATGTCGGATCGGCTGGAAGGAGTTGAGAATCTGGACCTGACTCGCAATCACCTGACGCATAAAAGCGGACCCTTGATTGCCGACAACCCCAAGTTTGCAAATTTGCGGCGTCTCTATCTGGGCGACAACAATCTTGCCGATCGCGGAGCGGAAGCGCTGGCCCATGCTGTATTCGCTTCCGAATTGTCTCAACTGGATTTGCGTTTTAATAATATTGGCCTTGCGGGCGGCAAGGCGATTGCCGAATCGGATTTGTTTCGTCGTTTGCAGGTGTTGGTGTTTCAGGAGAATATGGTAGGCGACCAGGCATTGGAAATTCTTTCGAAGAACGCCAGTTTTGGAAATTTGCGGAAATTGAATTTTTACCGCACGGGAGTGACCGACCAGGGCGTCAAGACGCTGTCAAAATCGAAGGTAATGAAAAAATTAAAATACCTCAATCTGGCGCGTAATTATATTTACCTGCCAGCGGCAGAGGCCCTTGCCAAAACTAAAACGCTGACCAATATTGAAACTTTGATGTTTTATGATACATCTATAGGCGACGCTGGCGTTAAAGCGATTGTGAATTCACCTTCATTTTCCAAACTGAAAACGCTTCGAGTGACTTAAGGAGGCCAATGAGACCGCGAATAGTTCCAGTCAGTTTCGGGATGTTGCTGTGGCCCTTCTTGTTTGTCGTTTTATTCCTTCCCTCATTTTCATATTCCAGTCCGATTCCTTCTCATAACTTGCCTGACGTCATGGATGGCAAGCTGGCGACCCATGCGCCGTTGACGCTGGTAGACGGCATCGCCGTGGATGCAGTCGGTCAGGTTTATATTTCCCATCGTTCCAAGAACCGAATACGCAGAGTCGATGCTAACGGTATTATTTCTACCGTTGCCGGGAGCGGTCGCGCAGGCTTCGCAGGGGATAACGGCCCTGCGATCAAGGCGGAGTTAAATTTCCCTGCGGGCCTGACTTTTGACAAGGCCGGAAATCTTTATATTGCGGATAGAAACAACCACCGTGTTCGAAAAATCGATACAAAGGGCATCATCACGACGGTCGCCGGTTCCGGCGAGGCGGGCTTTGGCGGTGATGGCGGCTCGGCTTTACTGGCGCAGTTGAATTTTCCTTCTGACGTTGCTGTCGATAAAGACGGCAATTTGTTCATCGCCGATCGTTCGAACAATCGCATCCGACGTGTGGACCATCTTGGTAATATAAAAACCGTTGTGGGGCTGGGAGTTGCTGATTTTGGAGGCGATTATGGACCGGCGACGGACGCTCTCCTGAAATATCCTTTTGGGATCGAAGTCGATTCCAGCGACAATTTGTATATCGCTGATCGGGGCAACAACCGGGTGCGCAAGGTCGATTCGAAGGGGATCATTACCACTTTTGCAGGAGATGGCTCGCATTCTTTCAGCGGCGACTATGGGCCTGCATTTCAGTCCAGTCTGGCGTTTCCCACCGATGTCGCAGTCGCAGACGACGGCGTCGTCTATATCGCCGACCGCAACAACAATCGAATCCGCAAGGTTGATACGAACGGCGTCATCACCACATTCATGGGAACGGGCAAGCCGGACTATAATGGCGATCTCGAAATCGGCCCTGAGACCAACTTGTATTTACCCTTGATGATAAGTATCGACAGGGGGCAACGTTTATTGATCGCCGACCGATCCAATTTCAGGGTCCGTAGCATCGATTTGAAGCGGCAAAGCGTTGCCACCATTGCCGGCAATGGGGAATCTCTTTTCAAAGGAGATGGAGGTCCTGGAACCGGGGCGACCCTGGATTCTCCTTCCGGGATCGTAATCGATTCAAAAGGCAATGTCCTGTTTGCCGACAAACAGCATAACCGCATTCGAAAAATTGACAAGAATGGTTATATCTCCACATTTGCAGGCAATGGATCGCTTGGAAATGAGGGCAATGGCGGACCTGCTCTCGACGCGGCTCTGTTCCTTCCATCGCAGATGGCCATAGACGGAAAGGATCGGATTTATTTTGCGAGTCGCTCTGGAAACGGCTGGATCATTCGTAAAATAGATTCGGATGGCATCATCACTCATTTTGCCGGAAATGGAATGCAGGGCAAGCGAGGCGATGGCGGTCCCGCCACCGAGGCGTCCTTTCACTCCATTTCCGATATCGTTGCAGATGAAGAGGGTCGCGTCTACGTCTCCGACTTTATTAATAATGATATCCGAAAAATAGATCTGAATGGCGTCATCACCAGCGTCACAAAAGACCAGTTTGAAAAGCTGGGGGCCGAAGTGCACCCCAATGGACTGGCGGTTGGCGCCAATGGGGAACTCTATGTCTCTGATGCCGGGAGTAGCAAAATCCGGCGCATCACTGCTGGCCCTCAATTCATAACGGTCGCGGGAAACGGGGATTTTTCAGACAGCGGCAACGGCGGCCCGGCTTTGCAAGCTGGAGTGCGTTCTCCAGGCGGACTGGTCTATTCGCCCAAAGGTGAGTTGTATTTCGCTGAGGAACAATCCAATTACATACGAAAAATCGACGTCGATGGTAATGTCGTTTTGGTCGCCGGTATTGGCGAAGCGG
This sequence comes from Candidatus Nitrohelix vancouverensis, assembly GCA_015698305.1. NCBI lineage: Bacteria > Pseudomonadati > Nitrospinota > Nitrospinia > Nitrospinales > Nitrospinaceae > Candidatus Nitrohelix > Candidatus Nitrohelix vancouverensis. Next base: position 2,579,911 of record CP048620.1, on the reverse strand, counting down.
GGCATAGCGGCGATGGCGGCCCTGCGACGCAGGCTCGCCTGAAGGGTCCCTACCGCTTGGCTCTGGATGATAGCGGGAATCTTTATTTTACCGACCGTGATAATAACAAGGTGCGGCGCATCAATACGGACGGAACGATAGAAACGGTCGCCGGTAACGAGAATATTGGCTGGATGCAGGATGGCCTGTCTGTTGTCAGTACGGTGCATAATTTCCCCTGATTTTCTAAAGATTTTTCTCCCACTCTTTGTTAACCTTGAATCAATTCTGATCCGGAGGCGACGCCGCCGGTTCGTTGCATAATCACACGATAATAGAAACAGTTCCCCTATGAATGATCAAACGGTTGAAGGTATCGCGAAAGCGGCTCAACAAGCGGCGTTGAAAATGGCGCGTCTCAGCTCTACTCAAAAAAATCAGGTGCTGGAGTCGATGGCCTGTTCCATCGAAAATCATATTCCCGCAATTCTGGAAGCGAATGAGAAAGACCTCGATTGGGCTCGCCAGGAAAATATAGAAGCGCCTCTGATTTCCCGGCTCGAATTGAGCGAAGGAAAAATCAGGGGAATGGCGCAGGGAATCCGTAGCGTCGCGGCTCTGCCTGATCCCGTTGGTTTGAAATTGAACGCCATGGAACTGGACGAGGGCTTGATCCTGACCCGTCTGACTTGCCCGATCGGGGTGATCGCGGCTATTTTTGAATCGCGCCCCGACGCGGTTCCGCAAATCGCCTCTTTGGGATTCAAATCGGGCAACGCGGTGATCCTCAAGGGCGGCAGGGAAGCGCAAAATTCCAATAAAATCATTGGCTCTTTGCTTCAACAGGCGATTCGATCTGTATCTGATATGCCGGAAGACGCGGTTCAGTTGATTGAAACACGCTCTGAGGTTGAAGAATTACTGAAACAGGATGCCTGTATCAACCTGATTGTCCCGCGCGGCAGTAACGATTTTGTCCGCTATATACAGGAGAATACGAAAATTCCGGTTTTGGGACACTCAGAAGGCATCTGTCATGCATTTATCGACTCGGAAGCAGATGATTCCAAAGCCATCGAGATTGTTCTGGATTCAAAACTGCAATATCCAGCCGCGTGTAACGCCATCGAAAATTTGTTGATTCATTCGTCCAAAGCAGAGAGTCTGCTACCAGAGCTTGTAACCCGCTTTAAAGAAAAAGGCGTGGAACTGGTGGGGTGCGAACGCGCGCAGAAAGCAGGGATAGCCGCCTGCCGTCCTGAAGACTGGGATACGGAGTACACGGGATTGAAATTATCCATCAAAGTTGTCGATAGTCTGGACGACGCGATTGATTTCATCAACTGCCATGGATCGGGTCACACCGACGTGATTATTACGGAGAATGAGTCCTCGGCTGAAAAGTTTATGGAAAAAGTGGACTCCGCCAGCGTGATGTGGAACGCATCGACGCGCTTTGCCGACGGTTTCCGCTACGGATTGGGCGCCGAAATTGGGATCAGCACGAATAAGACACACGCGCGCGGACCTGTCGGGCTTGAAGGGCTGATTATCTACAAGTATCAGTTACGCGGCAAGGGGCAGACCGTAGCTCAATATTCCGGCGAAAACGCGCGTTCCTTCACGCATAGACCGATTGAATGACTCAATTCGACGACATTTCGTCAGACACGTCATCCTCCCAGGTCCGGGAGATTCCTGAGTCACCCGGAACAAAGCAGTGGCTTGTGTTCAGCGCTTTGTTGTGCGCGACTGTTTTGACCATGTATCTGGCGGGCGGCGCGCTCTTCGCAATCAGTTTGCTACTCATTCTTGGCGCGCATGAATTCGGGCATTATTGGGCGGGGCGCCGCAATCGAGTCAAGGTATCGCTTCCGTATTTCATGCCAGCGCCTCCCATGTTTATTGCCGGTACTTTTGGAGCGTTCATACAGATCAAGGATCCGATCCCCGACCGCGATGTGCTTATGGAGATTGGCGCGAGCGGCCCCATCGCGGGTTTCATCGTCGCTTTAATCGCTTTATGGATCGGTTTATCTCTTTCAGAGGTTTCAACGGTACAGGCCATCCAGGGGATTTCATTTGGTGGCTCTATCATTCTGGCGGCTTTGTCGAAGATCATTCTAGGCGTGACGCCGTTTTCAAACGAGGTGGACATTCAACTGCACCCGATCGCTTTTGCCGGTTGGATAGGCATGTTCATCACGGCTCTGAATTTGATTCCTGTGGGGCAGTTGGATGGCGGTCATATCCTGTATGCTTTGTTTTTTGAAAAATATCTGTATCTGGCAAGGATTTGCTACCTGGCTTTGATACCGCTCGGGTTTTTGTGGAGTGGTTGGTGGTTTTGGGCTGTTTTAATTCTTATCGCTGGCATCAAACCTGCGCCGCTGGTGTTCGCTGAGCAAAAATTGTCACCGTTTCACCGTAAAATAGGGCTCTTATGTATCCTGATCTTTGCTCTCACCTTTGTTCCGGTACCCTTCATGGCGATTGGCTTTTAACTGATTGATTAATAACAATTTCCCTAGGGTTTTGACGTTCGTTTGAAAGTCCTTGGGCGGTGAATGTGAATTATAATAATGCCCATGTAAGTAATTGAAAAATAAGGATTTTTTTTGTATTCTACGGCTTGTGTTTTTGCCCTGTTTTGGCCAAATTAATATTGACATAAAGTGAAGCCATATGATAACGTTTTACACATCTGGGGCGCTGAACACTTGCCTTTCAAGCGGCAGATCCTTAAAAAGAATTCTCTTGGTTGCCATCAAGATCTCTTTGCAGGATTGTTCAGCGCCCTTTTTTCATACCCTGCTCATCTGTCTCAACACTCCCTCTCTTCAACACCATCTCAGTTATGATTTTAGATAAAAGTTATACTCAAACAACACGCCAAAGTTGGATGTCGTTTCTTATTGTTATCCTTTTTGTGTTCGCTACTCTGGACGCGTCTGCGAAAGAAACCAGCGTCGCGAAGGAATCCGTTGCGAAGGAAATCCCAACGCTTGAACAAGCCATTCAGCAGGCTTTGACCCTGGATGCTGACAAGACGCCGCGCTCGTCTCTCATTTTGATGGTTAAGGATTTCTATTTTCAAATTCAATCGAAGGCAGAGCAACTTGAAGTTGCGGAGGAAGTGAAAGAGCATTTTCAGAAAGCGGTTCAAAAATCGGAAGAGAAGTATGACGAAGGCGATGAAGACATCTCCCAGTCGAATATCACCAAGTTGAAGCTGGGTCTGGCGGGTACATTGAATGACATCTATGAACTGACCGCTGAAATTCAAATCGCCAAACTCTCGCTTGGAAAACTTCTGGGACGGCAGTTCGGCGATCAAAGCGTGCTGGCCGAAGCCAAGGTCAAACCCGTTTCATTCCCCTTCGTTTCGCTTGATGCATTCCTCGCCGATCAGAAAGAGAAGGTTGCAGACCGATTCGAATTGGAAAAAGCGTTCATTTCTGTTATTAAATCAAAAAATGTCATGCTCTTGGCAAAGAAGAATCGAAAAATCACCCGCACTCTGCTGGTCACTGAAGTGGCTAACTATGATTTCGGGATTGGCGATTCCGGCGATTTGTTTGAAGCGCTTATCATCTATACGCGAGTCTTGAAAGGCTATTATGCGTCGGTCTACGAGTTCAATCTTTCTGTTGCCCGATTGGAAGCCTTGCACTAAACCTTCATAACAGCGGGATTATGGAATCCAGGCGATATTGGATAGCTCTGAATATGGTTTTGGGTGTTGGCAAAACCTTGTTCCGCCGTTTGGTGACGCATTTGGGTTCCCCTAAAGCGGTTTTTTACGCCAATCGCAATCAATTGCTTGAAGTTGAAGGAATAGGAGCCAAAACCGCGCAGGAGATTTTGAATTTTGAAGTCGAGAGAAAGACCGAGCGTGAATTTTCTCTTGTCGATAAACTGGGCGGTCGCATCATCACATGGGAAGATGATGAATATCCGGCTTTGCTGAAATCCATCTACGATCCGCCTCCGGTCATCTATTGCCAGGGTTTGGACCTGAGAAGCCTGGCCTTTCCCATTGCCGTCGTCGGCGCTCGCAGTCCAACAAGTTATGGCAAACATGTAACGAATGATTTGTGCCAGGCGCTGGCAAGCAAAGGCTTTTCAATTGTGAGCGGATTTGCGCGGGGGATTGATACCTGCGCGCACCGCGCCGCTTTGAAGGCCGGAGGCAAAACCGCGGCGGTTTTTGGTTGTGGGCTGGCGCAAACCTATCCACCTGAGAACTCCGGTTTGAGAGAACAGCTATTAGAGCATGGCGCGTTGATTTCCGAGTTTCCCGTTACGATGGGTCCGGAGCGCAACAATTTTCCGGCGCGTAACCGTATTATCAGCGGCATGTCCCTGGGAACTCTTGTTGTCGAGGCGGGTGAAAAGAGTGGGGCTTTGATCACCGCTCAATTCGCCGTTGAGCAAGGTCGCGAAGTGTTTGCCGTGCCGGGAAATATTTCGTCGCCTAAAAGTCGCGGTCCCAATGCTTTGATACAGACCGGGGCCAAACTGGTGAATTCGGTCGATTCCATTCTGGAGGAAATGCCTTTTGAGGTTCAGGAGGCGTTGACTCAGAAACCACAAGGCGCAACTCTGGAATCGAAGCATGCATTCACAGAAAAAGAGCAAAGTCTGGTCGCTCTGCTCATGAACGAAGAATCGCATATAGATCGCTTAATTGAAAACAGCGGATTGTCAGCGGGTGAAGTTTCGGCTACACTGTTGCAACTTGAATTGAAAGGAGTTGTGCGGCAGTTGGATGGAAATGTGTACGCCGCTATTTGTTGAATCATTTTCTGAGGGAAATACATGGCACGGCCCCTAAAATCCTTGGTTATTGTGGAGTCCCCAACCAAGGTCAAAACGTTAAATAAAATACTGGGTAGTAATTTCATTGTTAAGGCATCCGTTGGGCATTTGAAGGATCTTCCTAAAAAGAAGCTGGGCGTCGATGTTGATAATGATTTTTCCCCTCAGTACATCACGATACGCGGTAAAGGAAAAATACTCAGCGAACTGAAAGCCGCGGCGAAAAAAGCCGGCGATATTTATCTGGCTCCTGACCCTGATCGCGAAGGCGAGGCGATTGCCTATCATGTCGGAAATGAAATCAGCAAATTCAACAAAGGTAAGGTGTACCGGGTTCTGTTCAACGAGATCACAAAGAAAGCGGTTTCTGAGGCGATCAAAAACCCCACGGAATTGAATGAGAATCTCGTCAACGCCCAACAGGCCCGGCGCATTCTGGATCGTCTGGTGGGTTATCAGATCAGCCCCATATTATGGAAGAAAGTGCATCGGGGCTTGAGCGCAGGGCGCGTGCAATCGGTGGCGCTCCGACTGGTTTGCGAACGGGAAAAAGAAATTCAGAGCTTTGAAAGCCAAGAATACTGGACCCTGATTCTGGACGTCAAAGGTTCCAAAGACCCGGAGTTTCAGACGCGCTTGTTTAAAATTGACGGTGAAAAAGCGGAACTGAATAATAAGGAAGAAACCGACGTAGTTCTGAAGGCTATCGAAAACGCATCCTTTGTTCTGGAGGGCGTCGTCAAAAAAGAGCGCAAACGAAACCCGTCGGCTCCGTTCATCACCAGTAGTTTGCAACAGGAGGCGTCGCGAAAGCTGAATTTTTCCCCCAAGAAAACCATGATGCTGGCGCAACGCTTGTACGAAGGCATCACTTTGGGAAAGAAGGGAACCATCGGTCTCATCACTTATATGCGTACCGACTCCACCCGAGTTGCAGACGAGGCGATTGTCGGCGTTCGTTCCTATATTGAAGAGCGTTACGGCAAGGAATTCCTTCCTGCGACGCCGAATCAGTACAAGAACAAAAAAGCCGCTCAGGAAGCGCATGAAGCGATTCGACCGACGGATGTGGCGCATGATCCTAAAGAGATCAAGGAGTATCTGGAATCTGATCTGCTCCGATTGTACGAACTGATCTGGTTGCGTTTTGTGTCCAGTCAGATGTCTCCGGCGATCATGGACACCACGCAATTTGATATCAAAGCAGGGTCGTATCTGTTTCGCAGTAACGGTTCGGTGATGAAATTTGCAGGTTTCATGAAAGTCTATGTCGAAGGCGAGGACAATACCCTGCCTGATTCTGGGTCGGGCAATGACCGTATTTTGCCCGATATCGCCAAAGGAGAAGTTCTCAAAGTTTTGAAGACCAATCCCGAACAACATTTCACGCAACCGCCGCCGCGTTTCACAGAAGCCATGCTCGTGAAAGAGCTGGAGGAAAAAGGCGTGGGGCGTCCGAGTACCTATGCTTCGATCATCAGCGTTATCAAGGATCGCGATTATGTCCGGTCAGAGGAAAGGCGATTGCAACCTTCGGAGTTGGGGACTCTGGTTTCCGATCTGCTGGTAGAGAATTTTCCAGACATCATGTCGACAGAGTTCACCGCGAAGATGGAGGATCAACTCGATCAGATTGAAGAGGGCAAAGTGGCCTGGGTGTCCGCGCTCAAGACTTTTTACACCCCCTTCAAAGTGGATTTGGAAAAAGCCGAAGAGAAAATGCGCGATATCAAGGGTGAGATCGAAGAGACCGGCGAGAATTGCGACAAATGCGACAAGCCCATGATTATCAAATGGGGGCGTTTTGGCAAGTTTCAGGCCTGCTCCGGTTATCCCGATTGCAAAAATACCCGGGAGGTTGGAAGCGATGGCGACCCGGCAGGCGCTCCGGCTGAAGAGGTGGAGGGCGTGTGCGACAAATGCCAGTCTCCGCTGGTCATCAAGATGGGGAGATTTGGTAAATTCATAGCCTGCTCGACTTACCCGGATTGCAAATTCACCAAACCTATCAGTTTAGGCATCGACTGCCCGGAAGCGGATTGCAAAGGCTATATTTCTTCGCGTCGCTCCAAAAAGGGACGCACGTTTTACGGCTGTAGCGAATACCCCAATTGCACCTTCACTTCCTGGGACAAACCGGTTCCCGAACCTTGTCCGGAATGTGAAAATCCCTTCCTGGTGGAAAAATGGAAGAAAAATGAAGGGGCGTCGATCATTTGCCCTAAATGCAAATTTAAAAAAGACAACGCGGCCTAACGATGAAAGATCATTTAACCGTCGTCGGCGCCGGACTGGCCGGTTCCGAAGCGGCTTGGCAGGCGGCAGAGTGCGGCATCCCGGTGGTTCTTTATGAAATGCGACCGGTCAATCCCACGCCGGTTCACAAGACGCAGTTTTGCGCCGAGTTAGTGTGCAGTAACTCCATGGGCGCCAATCAGCCCAATGCCGCGCCATATATCTTGAAGGAAGAATTGCGCCGCCTGAACTCCCTGATCATTGCCTGCGCTGATGAATTTGCTGTTCCTGCTGGAGCGGCTCTGGCGGTGGATCGCGATTTGTTCTCAGCCGCGATCACTCGCAAGCTGGAAAATCATCCGAACATTACATTGAAGCGGGAAGAGGTGGATGAAATCCCTGAAGAAGGGCCTGTCATTATTGCGACGGGGCCTTTAACGTCGCCGCGTTTGTCGGATAGCATCTCCCGGCTCATTGGCCAGGAATACCTGTATTTCTACGACGCGATTTCACCCATTGTCGATGCCAGCACCATTGATTACGACAAAGCGTTTTTTGCTTCCCGTTACAATAAGGGCGACGCAGACTACCTGAACTGTCCCTTGAATAAAGAACAATATCTGGCCCTGGTGCAGGAATTGAAAAGCTCCAACAAGGTTCCGCTTCAGCCGTTTGAAAAACCCATCTACTTTGAAGGTTGCATGCCGGTTGAAGAACTGGCTCTGCGCGGAGATCAGACGCTGGCGTTTGGACCGATGAAGCCGGTGGGCCTGCCGATTCCCGGGACGGGAGAGATCGCGCATGCGGTGGTTCAGTTGCGGCATGAGAATCTGGAAGGCACGGCGTTCAATATGGTGGGTTTTCAAACCAAACTGACTTACCCGGAACAAAAGCGCGTTTTTCGCATGATCCCTGGTATGGAAAACGCGGAGTTCTTCCGACTCGGGGCGATTCACCGCAACACCTTTATCAACGCGCCGAGTTTATTGACCCGCGAGTTGGATTTGAAAAGTAAACCGGGCTTGTATTTTGCCGGGCAGATCATCGGCGTTGAAGGTTATGTGGAGTCGACGGCGATGGGCGCTCTGGCGGCCTTGAGCGCTGTTAAAAAAATGCAAAATGGCAAGTATCAGCCGCCTCCTGGCGACACGGCTCTTGGCTCGTTGATCAACTATCTTTCCAAACAGGATGGCGGGAAATTCCAGCCGATGAATATCAATTACGGTTTGTTTCTGGTGCCCGAAATGAAGGTCAAAAACAAGCAATTGCGCAACGAAAAGATCGCGAAGAATGCTCTGGCGAGTCTGGATGCCTGGCTGGGAGATTATAAATCGAATATCGGATCTGCGGCTTGACGCTCAATTAAACCGTCGTTCTCGGTCCGTAGAAAATGATGACCGCTCCGGCGACAGATACCACAGCCCCCAGCGTATCCCAGCGATCAGGTGTCTGTCCCTCCACAGCCCATAGCCATAGTAAAGACGCAAGGATGTAAACCCCTCCGTAAGCGGCGTAGGTTCTGCCTGCAAATTCCGATTGAAGTTGAGTGAGTAGAAACGCAAACAAGGCGAGCAAGGCGATGCCGGGAATCAGCCAGTACGCGGTTTTTCCCAAACGCAACCAGGCCCAGAATGCGAAGCATCCGCCAATCTCAGCCATTGCGGCTGAAAAATATATGGCAAGGGAAGTCATGGAATTATTATTCTGCTGAGTTTCATGGCGAGTCCTGAGAGCCAGGAAGGGGGCGGCTCATTCGGCCTTGTTCTTACTGGGTTAGACGATACAAACCGCTAGGACCTGTTTTAAATCACAATCGCCCTTGAATATTTTCAGGATGCCATCCTGTTTCAGGGTGGTCATGCCGTCTTTAATCGCCTGTTCGCGCAGTTGCTCGACCATGCTCTGTTGCATGACCATCCGCTTCATATCGTTGGTTCCTTCCAGCAGTTCATGGATACCTGTTCGACCTGCATAACCGCTATCGCCGCATTTCTCACAACCTTTGGGGCCTTTCAGCATCAGGTCGTCGGTATACTCGATACCGAGTTTTTGAAAGTCCTTTTCGCCGTACTCACGGACAAGAGTATCGAATTCTTCGCGCGATGGATGATAGTCTTCCTTGCAGTTCTTGCAGAGTGTGCGGACCAGACGCTGGGCGACGATCAATAATAAGGCGTCGGCGAAATTGAGAGGATTCATTCCCATATCGAGCAGTCGGGTGATGGTTTCCGGCGCCGAGTTGGTGTGCAGGGTGCTGAAAACCAAATGCCCTGTCAGGGACGCTTCCAAACCGATCGAACAGGTTTCGGCGTCGCGCATTTCACCGACCATGATGACGTCGGGATCGCCGCGTAAAAATGATTTCATGGCGCGCGCAAAGTCCAGACCAATTTTGTTGAGCATCTGAACCTGCCGCAAACCCCGTTGCGTGATTTCCACCGGGTCTTCAGCCGTCCATATTTTTTTGCCCGGTTTGTTGATGTAGCCAAGCGCCGAGTGTAGCGTTGTAGTTTTACCCGAACCGGTGGGTCCTACGACCAGGATCAAGCCATAAGGTTTGACGATCTTGTCAATAAGCTTCGCGTAGTTACGATCGTTGAAATTCATCTTATCGAGAGGGATCGGTTTGCTCGCCGCCAGAATACGAAGCACCGCATCCTCGTTGCCGCCCACGGTCGGGCAGGTGGCGACGCGGTATTCAATATCTTTGGGGCCGTACTTCATGCGAATTTTCCCATCCTGCGGCATGCGGCGCTCGGCAATGTCCAGCTTGGACATGATCTTGATTCGGGACAACACAGCATGTTTGAAGAGGTAAGGGATTTCTTCGTAAATCGAGCATTCACCATCTTTGCGGAAACGCACCGTGATGGGATCCTTGTTCAGTCCCGGCTCAATGTGAATGTCTGACACGCCTCGATCATAAGCGTCGATGAGTATTTTATTAACGAGTCGGACGATGGTGCTGTCCGTTTCGCTGATCATATTGGACTCGTCGTTGTCCGGCGCTGATTCCAGTTCCGCTCCGGATTCATCTTTCAGTGCGCTAAGCAGAGAAGACATGCCCTCTGTTTCCGGCGTCGAAATACTTTCGTCATAGCCCAGGCTGGAATTGAGGTAATCGTAGATGTCGATCTTCAAGCCAACCTTGAACTCGATTTGTTTGCGGGAAAAGATGAGTTTGATGTTGTTGATGGTGTCTTGCTTGTCCGGGCTGTTGATCAGGATAGTGATCTTGTCGCCTTCCTTTTGAAGCGGAGTCCAAAAGTTTTTCAGAAGGAAATTTTTGTTCAAACCGGTGAAAACTTCTCCTGGCAAAACCACCGTATCGCTGTATGTGAAATAGGGAAGGTTGTGAAAGGTCTCCAGCGATTTACCGAGGTCGGATCGCTTGATTTTAAAATCATTCAATAGAATATTTTCGACGTCGATTTGAGATTTTCTCGATTTTAAAATCGCTTCCTTCAATTCCTCTGCAGAAATGATTCCTTCGTTCACCAGATAACTGAACTTGGTTGGCGTTTCCGGGACGTATTTACTGTAGTTGTGAAAGGCCAGCGCCAGAGTTTCTGAAATGATTTTGGCGTTCTTCTCATCCGCTTCTGTGAAGGGACCTCCATCTTTTTTGTTAATGAGCTGGAGCACTCCCATCAGTTCCGTGCCCTTCAGCATGGGGCAGGAGAGCATGGAATTGGTTTGGTATCCGGTTTTCTTATCCCATGAATCGTCGAAAACAATATCTTCGTGATAGGTTTTGATTTCTTCAGCGTCGTAGACGTTTTTGATGTTGACGCTTTTTTGACTCATCGCCACCCATCCAGCGATGCTTACGGGAGAAATGGGAACCCGTATTTTGTCGATACGATCGCCGGATTTAACTTTGGAATAAATTTCGTTATTTGCCGAATCGACGGCGTAAATCGTGATGACGTCGGCCTCAAACAAGTCGAGGATAGAGTTCTTAACCTCAATCAGAATATCGTCGACATGTTTTGCGGAATGGATCACCTGTGAAATGCGGTGCAACTGTTCTTCCGGCGTCGAATCTTTCCGTCGATCCAGGGAATGAATGTACTGACCGAGAATCGGGGATATATCGCGCGCGACTTTCAGATCGTTCTCATCAAAAATTTTGTCATCCTGGGTTGAAATGATTTCCAGAATGCCTACCAGTTTTCTATTTGCGGGCAAAGGCAAAGCCATGACCGATTGTGATTTGGTATCCAACGCTTCTTCAATGGATGAGCCCGGCGTTAGTTGAGAATGTAATTTTGAGAGAGCTGTTTCGGAGTATGCATTTTGAAGCAGGACAGGTTTTCCAGTGATCGCCACATAGCCGATGAGTTTTTTGGGTGAGATATCAATATAACTTTTGGTTTCACTTTCAATGCCATCGCTGATTGGGCTGAACAGGCGGCGATTGACGCGGTCGACGCCGTAGAGGGAAATATGGTTGCAACTGAAAACTTTTTTCAGATCGCAGGCTAAAACTTCCATGAAATCCCGGTTCTCGGTATTATTCTGCAGGGTGGCCGCTAAATTCTTGATGATTTCAGATGCGGACGCCGCTTCTTCTATGGAACCTTGAGGTTGTCCTTGCATAATAATAGTTGCTATGAATTGATGTTTGAAAAATTGAAAAGTTAAACGCTTTAAGTGGACTGGGGTTGTTATAAATCACAGTCCCCTCTAAAAATCCTGATGATCCCGACCTGTTACAATGTGGTCATTCCGTTTCTAATCGCTTGCTGACAAATTTCACCACTCTGATGTTTTTTCTATTCTGATGAACCCGTATATCAAATTCTTCCTTACCAGAATGCCAGTCTTCTTTTGAATTTGGAAAAAGCAAAATTTCTGATAACGTCCCGTTTATAAGTTACAACGGATTACCATATAGACTACTCTTTTGATAGGGGAAAAACAAGCGCTTTGGGAATGGAATCGAGAGGGGAACTTATTGATAAAATTACCGGTTAAGGCCCTGGAGGCTATTCAGATGTCGAGGTCCTTCACGTCGAGAGCGCGTTCTGTAATGAACTTGAAGCGAGGTTCGGCGTCTTTCCCCATTAAATCGACAAAGGCCTGATTAGTTTCCTCGGCGTTACGGATTTTTACCTGAATCAAGGAACGGTTCTTTTTATCCATCGTGGTTTGTTTGAGGTCGGAAGAGGGCATTTCTCCAAGCCCCTTGAATCGGCCGATTTCGTAAGCAGCACCATTCAGTTTTTCAACGATGGCGTCTCTTTCCTCATCGTCGACGGCGTACATCACCTTTTTACCCGCGTCGATGCGGTAGAGGGGCGGTTGCGCAATGTAGAGATGGCCGTTCGCAATCAACTGCGGCATATGACGGTAGAAGAATGTCAGGAGCAGGGCGCAGATGTGCGCGCCGTCGACATCGGCGTCTGTCATGATGATGACCTTGCCGTAGCGGAGTTTGGCGTAATCGTATTTGGGTTCGATGCCGGTTCCCAGAGCTGAAATAATATTTTTGATTTCGTTATTGTTCAGCGTTTTGCTCAAGGTTGCGGTTTCGACATTGAGGATTTTTCCGCGAATGGGCAGGATGGCCTGAGTCTTGCGATCTCGAGCCTGTTTGCTGGAACCGCCTGCAGAGTCTCCTTCGCAAATGAACAGTTCGGCAGAATCGCGATCCACTGTCGCGCAGTCGGAAAGTTTTCCGGGAAGATTCAGGCGGTGCGAGATGTTGGTTTTTCTATGAATCGCGTCTTTCGCCAGGCGCGAGGCCAGTCGGGCCTGTGCGGACAGGATGACGCGGTTTGCAATCGTGTCGCCGAGCGTCGAATGCGCATGAAGCGTTTGCTCCAGCGAATGCTTCACTGAGGACTCGACTTGAGAAGTGATTTCGGAGTTCAAGCGTCCTTTAGTCTGGCCCTGAAATTCAACGTCGCCTTGCAGGTAGACATTGATGATCGCCGTTAAACCTTCTTTAACGTCGTCGGCGGTGATTCCGGTCACGCCCTTGGGTAGAAGATTTCTTCTTTCAATGTAGGTTCGCAAGGCTTTGGTGATGCCGTTCCTGAAGCCATTTTCATGCGTTCCGCCGTCTGCCGTGCGTATTGAATTGGCGTAAGACAAAATGAGCGTGTCTGTTTTGGAACTCCACATGAAAGTGGTTTCCAGTCGCATGGTTTTGTTTTCTGTTTCAAGATAGAAGGGGTCGTCCGAAAGCGTGGACTGGTTCTTGAGCAGGTGCCGGATATAATCCTTGATGCCCTCCGGGTATTGGAAGGTATGCGTTTGACCGTTCTCATTGAAGACAATTTTCAGTCCCTTGTTGAGAAATGCCTTGGCCTCCACGCGTTCGAGAATGAGTTTGGGCGCGAATTCGATTTTTGGAAATATTTGCGGATCGGGTTTGAAGTGGATGGTCGTTCCGTAATTGCGCGATGATTTTCCTTTGACAAGTTTTCCAGTCGGCTTGCCGCGCGAATAAGTTTGGCTCCATTCAAATCCGTCGCGACGCGACGTTGACTCCAGCGTTTCGGACAAGGCGCAGACCACCGCCATACCCACGCCATGCAAACCGCCTGATACTTTGTAGGCGTCGTCGTCGAATTTGCCGCCGGAATGCAGGGTGGTGAACAAGACTTCCATTGCGCTCTTCCCTGACTTTTGAAAAGTGTCAATGGGGATGCCGCGCCCGTTGTCTTTGATGGTGACGCCGCCGTCGTCTTCCAAAGTGATCTCGATCTGGTCGCAATGTCCGTTCAAGGCCTCGTCAACAGCATTGTCCAGAATTTCCCAGACCAGATGATGCAGGCCGGAACTCGTTGTGGAGCCGATATACATGCCCGGTCGCTTGCGTACAGGTTCGAGACCTTCGAGAACCTGAATATCTTTTGAATCGTATGTGTTCGACATTCCTATGACTTTCTAACGGATTGACAGGATTTTTAATTTTTTGGACAGGGCAACGCCTTGACTGCCGCGACTGTAGACGGGAACCGAGTTCATTTTGATCTCTTTCGTTTTGCCGCCATCCAGTTCCAGCGTCGCCGAACTTTTTGCGGTCACGCATTTGAAGCCCGCTAACTCGGTGTCGATCAATTTGATCAGACGCACTCCGGCTCCGGGGCCTGTGAGTAATGGCGTTTCGTCGAGCGGGATCATCATGCCCTTGCCTTTTTCTGAAGCGAGAAAGACATAGTCCCCACTGACCGGCGTGACGCCGGCTAACAAGGCGCCGGATTTGAGGCTGGCAAACTTGCGCCCGGCGCGAGTGGTCTCGGAGATTTGCGATAGAGAAAATCTGAAACCATAGCCCTGGGTCGATACGGTCAAACATTGATCTTCGCTGACATTGGAGTTCTCTTCGAAGGCCAGGGACTGTTGTTTATCTTTCTTCGCCGGTTTGGCTTTGCTGGCGATTTCCGCGCCGGAACCATCGAGAGTTGAGATGAATAAGGGCTTTTCTCCGTCGGTAAATTTAAAAATATTTTGGATGGGATCTCCAAAACCGCCTCTGGAATAGGGGAACTGGTAGGCCTTCTGCACGTAAACCATGCCATGATTGGTGAAAAATGCAATCATGTCTTTGGAATTGGCGCGAACGATTTCCAGCAGGGAATCGTTTTCCTTGAAGCGCAGGGTCGCTTCATCCGGCATGGATTTCACTTTACGCAACCATCCCAAAGCGCTGACCACAAGGAAGGCTTCTTCCTCTTCAACAAAATCCTCTGCGTTGAATTCAATGCTGTCGTCCGTTTTGATTTTTGTTTTTCGTTTGTCTCCGAATTTTTCGTTGATGATTTCAATCTCTGAACGCACCTCCGCCCATACTTTTGCAGGGGATTTGAGGATGCCTTCGATGCGCTTCTTTTCCGCCTGTTTTTCTTTTTGCTCGGCCAGGATTTTATCTATTTCGAGCGAGACCAGGCGGTAGAGCGGAATTTCAAGAATCGCAGTGGTTTGATCGTCGTCCAGATCAAAGGCATTTTTGATTTTTTCATGGGCTTCTTTGCGCGAACTGGAACTGCGTATCAGCTTGAGCGCTTCATCGAGTTGATTGAATATTTTTGCAAGGGCGATGAGGATATGCAGTCGTTTTTCAAGCAGACGCAGTTCATACTCGAATCGGCGCGTGACGACTTGTTTTCTGAAGTCGAGAAAATAACGAAAAATTTCCTTGAGAGACAGACGTTTCGGCTCGCCGTCTGGATTCAGACAATTGAAGTTGATCTGGATGCTGGTCTCAAAATCAGTGTGCTTGAGAATATAGGCGACCATCTTGTCCGTATCGATGGAGCTTTTGGTCTCCAGAATGATACGGATTTTCTCATCGCTTTCATCGCGCACATCGGTCAATCCCGGTAGTTTTTTTGCGATGATGATCTCTGCGATTTTTTCGATGAGCTTGGATTTGTTGATGCCGTAAGGAATCGAGGTGATGACGATTTGTTGTTTGCCTTTGGGAAGCGACTCGACTGTCCATTCCCCGCGAACGCGGAGCGACCCGAGTCCTTGTTCGTAGGCGGATTGAATATCCTGTTTACTGCTGAGCAGTACGCCGCCGGTTGGGAAGTCGGGTCCCTTGACATGCTTCATCAATTGCGCAACCGTCTTCTCCGGGTCTTCAATCAGAGCGATCAGGGCGTTGTTGATTTCCTTCAAGTTGTGGCTGGGAAAACTGCAAGCCATTCCCACGGCAATTCCAGACGAGCCGTTGACCAGAAGATTGGGCACCTGCGAGGGCAGGACCACAGGTTCTTTGAGAGTGTTGTCGTAATTGAGTTTGAAATCGACGGTTTCTTTTTTCAGGTCCGCGAGCATGAAGGCGGTGATCGGAGTCAGTCGCCCCTCCGTGTAACGGTAAGCCGCCGCCGGGTCTCCGTCGACCGAGCCGAAATTTCCTTTTCCCTCGACCAGCGGGTAGCGCATGGCAAAATCCTGAGCCATGCGGACCATGGATTCGTAAGTCGAAGCATCTCCATGCGGGTGGTACTTACCCAGAACTTCACCGATGATCTTTGCCGATTTGACATGTTTTGCGGTCGCGCTGACGCCCATTTGGTCGATTGCGTATAAAATTCGCCGGTGAATGGGTTTCAAACCATCGCGCACATCGGGTAGTGAACGCGAGACAATGGTGGACAGGGCGTAGGTGAGGAAACGATTTTCGAGTTCCTCCTGCAGATCGGAAAGTTTTACATCATTCATGAGTGTGTGTCTGGGGATAGAAAATTAAACAAAATCGGTCGTTGCTAAAGAAATATTCGAGTGGAGGCTTGCAATACCGGTTCTTTGATTCTATTGATAATGAATAGGTTGTTGTATGCGTTTGAGCGTGTCACAATGTGGATGACGTGGATTTTTTTACCATATATTGTATGGCGAAATTAACTATATACGATATACGGGGTTGCAACGCAAGTAAAATCAATGATTAGCGTTTTAGACGCTTCTCCGCAATCTCTCGCCTCATTCATTCTGGAAATTTAGCCAAACCTTTTTATGCCTGGAAACATCTAACTTGGTATTTATAACCCGCTGGGAAGAGTGCCATATCCTTGGAGCCATTTATGTCTGATCAAAAAATAGAAGAGTCGGTAATTGCGGCTCTTAAAACCGTAAAAGACCCCGATTTGCATAAAGATATTGTGAGTCTTGGTTTTATTAAAAACATGTCCGTCACAAGCGGCGTTGTCAAATTTGACGTCGAACTGACGACTCCTGCCTGTCCTGTTAAGGAACAATTGAAGAAGGAATGCGAGGACAAGGTGCAGGCCATCGATGGCGTGAAGGAAGTGTCTGTCAATATGACGGCATCGGTTCGTGCTTCTCAACACAGCCAGCCGATTCTGACCGGCGTCAAGAACATCATTGCCGTTGCGAGCGGCAAGGGCGGCGTTGGCAAGTCCACAGTGAGCGTCAATCTGGCCGCGGCCTTGCATCTGACCGGCGCAAAAGTCGGTTTGATGGATGCGGATATTTACGGCCCGAGCATTCCGCAGATGCTGGGCATTCCGATCACGCCTCCCAAAGGCGGTAGCGACAATAAATTTTTCCCACATGAGAAGCATGGGATGAAAGTGGTGTCTGCGGCTTTCTTGTCGAAAGAAGGCCAGCCTTTGATGTTGCGCGGCCCTATGCTGGGCGGCATCATTCAGCAATTCCTGCAAAACGTGGAATGGGGCGAGTTGGATTACCTCATCATTGACATGCCTCCGGGTACCGGCGACGTTCAGTTGACCCTGACGCAACGCGCGCCGCTATCGGGCGCTGTTATTGTCACGACGCCGCAGAAGGTGAGTTTGATCGACGCTGAAAAGGGCGTGAAAATGTTCCAATCGGTAAAGGTTCCTCTGCTGGGTGTCGTTGAGAATATGAGCTATTTTGTTTGCGACGGTTGCGACAAGAAGCACCATATTTTCCGTTCTGGCGGCGGCAAGGAGATGGCGGACAAGTTCAAAATCCCATACCTTGGCGAAGTGCCGATCATTGGCGGCGTGGTGGAAGGCGGAGATTCCGGTCTGCCCATCATTTTGAGCGATAGCGAGTCTCCAGCTTCGAAAGCCTACAAGGAACTTGCCGGACAGGTTGCCTCTCAGTTGAGTATTGTTCAGGCTTCGAAAGAGGTCGATAGTAATTTTGAACTTGCGTGGAAAGAGTGAGGTCCATGAAATACATATTGAACCAGAGAGGACGGCGATGACGACTTCTCAACAAGTAGATTCGAACTATCCATCGCCGAAGGCGATCAAGCAGGTGGATCCGACTACGCTCGGCATCACCTGGACGGATGGTCACGAGTCCGTCTACAACGTCAAGATGTTGCGCGAGAAATGCCCTTGCGCGAATTGCATTGACGAGTGGACGGGAGAAAAAAGAATCAAGGAGGGCGATATCAAAGACACGATTCGCCCGGTCAAAATAAATTCCGTAGGCTTGTACGCGATTCAGTTTGCATGGAATGATGGGCACGACACGGGATTGTATTCTCATGAGTATCTGCGCTCTCTGGGATAGAAGCGCGGAGAGTCGCATGAAAAAAATGTTTTTTATTTTTGATCTTTTGTGGTTACAATGGAGTCGTAGCTGTAGTCTAACTGTTACTTTTCAAACGCCGACTTCCGGTCAATTTTTTAGCAATTGAAGGAGGAAGATTAGATGAAGGATTTGACGATTTCCAAGGGTTGGTTTGATGAAGAGGGTTCGGAAAATGCGGTAGAGAAGAAAGAAGTTTTTTGTGAACATAAATCCAATACCGTAACATTGGACTACGATGTGGGCGTTGAGTATTGCTCATTCTGCGGGGCGCTGGGTCATTACAACATTGATTCCGATCAGGTTGAATGGGCGCTTCCCGAGTATTTGGTCAAGCAGAACTATAATTAAAGCTTGTCTCGCTCTTTTTAAAGAGGGTAGACCAAATTCGAAAATATTAGCGCGCCACCTCTGCCATGATTTTGAAAGAGGTGGCGCCTTCTTTTGCCCAGTCCAGTTGATTGAATTCAGGAGCGTCCAGGGGAAAAACCCTGCAGAGCTTCAGATACTGGATGTTGCTTACGATATCTTCGATGCTATCGTTACTTGTTTCCTGCGCGTTTTGGCAGGATTCAAGCCCCCATTCCCAAGGCGTTTGCGCGCTGGAAAAGTAAACGTCTTTCCACTCATCCCCGTTTTTCAATTCAGTCAAGCGCTTGATGTAGCCTGGAAGTTTTTCGCCTTTGAGTATCAATGCAAAGCCAAGATAGTGCCCCCACCAGAACAGGGTGCGGAACGCGAACATTTCTGTTTTTGAAAAATATTGCGGAATGTCGAGGGAAATGAACGGGAAGTTTTTGTGATTTTCGCCGCGAGCGATTTGCCATTTTTGGATATTGGCTTCGGCGGGAAGGGCGCTCGCGTAGTCGGGCAATACAATCTCAATGGACTCTTTAAGACGCGTGAGTTGCGCTTCGGCTTTCTTAAGGATTCCGGGTTTGCGCGCGAATACTTCCGTGACGTTCATCATGGAAATATCGCGCGCCGACCATTGGGCCTCTAGACTGTCCTGCGACAGGGGCAAGTCTGACGCGTCGTCTGAAAACGTCACTTATATTTTTTTTCTATCAGCTCTTCTTTTTGCCGCGTCAGGATGTAGTGATGGATATCGTCTTCATCCTGAGGGCTCAAATCGACCATTTTAGCGCGACAGATATTGCCTTCATCGATCTTGAGTATTTCAACTTTTGCGTTGATCTCATTGTCGGTTGCAGGCAAGGTGATTTGCATGTCGTAGGAGACATTCTTTTTGAAACTTTTATTTTCAAATGAAATTCCCCCGGCGCTGATATCAACGGCCGTCAGATTCGTGTTATTCACTTTCAGGTAAACCGGGTTTTCCCTGGATGGATAAACGCGAAAAGCTCCCCGTGTTTCTGCCGGCATTTTGAAAAGCTGTTTTTTACCCTCATCCTTTTTTTTCTTTTTCCAGAACAAATTCAACCCTCCTGTTTTTAGCTCTTCCTAGTTCAGAATCATTTGTGGCCAGTGGAAAGGTGTCCGCGTAGCCGGTTGCTGTCAGTTTTTTTGCGTCGGAACCCTTGTCGATAAAATATCTCAGGACTGCAGTCGCGCGAGCCGCGGATAACTCCCAATTGGTCGGGAACCGCTCGGTGGAAATAGGCTCGTCATCGGTATGTCCTTGAATGTGAATTTTATAGTTAGGATATTTTTTGGTGATTCGGATCACCTCGTCCAATACGGGTAATGCTGCTTTTGTCAAATCGGCCCCGCCCGTGGCAAACAGGGTGCTACCGGGCACTCTCACAACAATTTTGGATGTACTCGTGTCTACGTTAAGCTCAGTTTCTTCTACCGCCTCATTAATTTCATTTAATATATCGTTTGATTTCATTCCTGTCAAATTCTGAATTGACTCTTTAATTTCGGCGCTGTCGAGTAATTCCAGAAGTCCGATACTGGCGTTTTCCTCCCCTATAATGGCTTCTTTGAACTTCTGCATATTGACTGATGCGATCGAATAATACAGGATAAAAAACGTCAAAAGCAGAGTCACCATGTCGGCGTAGGTGATCATCCAGGAATCGGTGGGTTCGTCGAAAATTTCCCCTGACAATTTGGCTTTTTCCTTACGAAGCTTTTTGAGTTTCTCTCCCCATTCTTCTTCAAGGGCTTTGATTTTTTCAGAAAGTTTTCTGTCGAATTGCTTTTTGGTTTCGAATAATTCGTTTTCCAGTCGTTCTTTGTCGTGTCGTAGTTCTTCGAGTTCGTCTTTAAGTTCGCGGATGATTTCAGAAGGAAGTTTGGATTTAGCTCCATCGCCGGCGGCTTCGAAGATGACGCTTTCGTAGGACTTGATCAATTCCTCCTTCTCATCGATCACCTTCATGTACTTATCTTGATTGAGCTTTGCTTTTTCCTCTATATCCCGGGCTTTAATTTTGAGTTGCTTGATCATGTCGGGTTGCTTTCGAACCCGTTTGATTTCCTTGGTCAGCAGAGTGCGCTGTTTTTCCAGCTTGGCCTTTTCGGATTGGTGCGATTCAACCTCCATTTCGAGCTGGCTGTTTTTTTTGCGCAATTTGTTGAGGGCTTTGACCAGTTTGGGGTCCTGGACAATGACTTCTTTTTCAACCACGGTAGGCGCATCGTCGCTATCGTCGCTTATGTCGCCGAGCGAAGCGGAACTGGAAAATGAAAATCCTCCTCCTCCGCCCATGCCTTCGGTTTTTTTGATTTGCTGGTCTTTATCGTCCAGCTCCTTTTTCATCTCGTCAATTTTTTGTTTACTGACTTCGATGAGGTGCTGGTACTTTTCTTCTTTTTTGGATTGCTTTGAGGTGAGTTTGTTCAGCTCGCGGGTTTTTGCGCGGAGTTGCTCTTTGATTAATTCGACGTTTTCTCTAGCCATGCGCCGAGACCCGGAGTCTGTGGATGCGATATCGGCTTGTCAGCCGAGACCTGAATGGATTGTTACTTCTTCATCATTTTTCTCTGCATCGGCTTGCGCAGTTTAGCAGGGATATAGGATGACAATTTTTCGTATACCAGCATGGGGTTGTTATCCGACAGGATAGAAATCGCCCCTTCAAATATGATTTCAAGATTGATCACTTCCAGCATCGTTCTGGCTCGCAGTTTACCCGCAATGGGGTTGAAGATGAGCGTGGCCAGAATCATTCCGTAAAAGGTCGTCAGCAATGCGACCGCCATATTCGGCCCGACGGTTTCCGGGTCGGATAATTTGGTGAGCATCTGGATCAATCCGATCAGCGTTCCTATCATCCCAAAGGCGGGTGAGTAGGCGGCCATTTTTTTGAAGATATCCTGAATAATAAAATGGCGTTGCTTCATTGAGTCGATCTCAATGGTCAGGGTATCGCGCATCAAATCTTCTTTGGAGCCGTCGGCGATCAGGTTGCAGGCCTTCTTGAGAAAGTCCTCTTCGAATTCGAGCTTGCTCAGCGCTACAATGCCCTGGCGTCGGCTCAGCGTACACAATTCCACCATCGTGGAAACCATGACGTTAGGGTCTTCCTTGTCTTCACGAAAAACAATGGCGGCGGCTTTCCAGGCAGAGGCAACGTCGCTGATCTGGAAAGTCAGCAAGGTGGCCGCAATCGTTCCGCCAAAAACAATCATGATACCCGGGATATTTAAAAAGCTCCCCATTTCGCCGCCCATGAACATGGCGGTCAAAATCAGGGAAATACCGGATATGATTCCTGCGAAGGATGCAAAATCCATAAATCTGGTTTTTCCTTAAATGCGTGTTACCTTTGGAAAATCATATTTAAACGATGCTACAAATTTAGCGCTTTAATCAAGTTTGTGCAATAATTTCCGTTAGTTAGGAAATTTCTGTATCAAGCGTTACTGCTTTATAGCTTGAATACAGATGAACACATCGAATTTATATTATTTTTTAACGGCTCCGGGCAGTCGATTAATTAGTTTATTTTCAAAAATTTAGCAATTTAACGAGGAAAATGAGCGTTTTGAGGGAAAAATAAGGCTGGATATTTCAAATGCTTTCAAATATGCCTGAGCAGGCTATATTTTGATTATTTGAGCCAGATCAAAGCTAGGGGGATGAGAAAGATGGAAACCAGTGTGGATACCAGTACGGTGGAGGCGACCAGTCCGCCATCCTTATCGTATTTTTGGGCGATCAGGTAACCTATAACGGCGCTGGGCATGATGGAATTGAACAGGACGACGACACGCGGCAAACCCTCCAGTTGTAAAAAGTACACGCAGGCGAGCCCCACCAGAAAACCGCCGCCGATGCGGCAAAGGGTTGCGATCAGCGGCAGACGAAGTTCTGTGATCTTCACCTGGGAGAGTTGCATGCCCAGTGTGATGAGCACTAGCGGCACCGTGGCGCTTTCCAGCATTTTGAGCGGCGCCATGACGAGTTCTGGAATTTCTATGGAATAATATTTCAGGGCAAAGCCGAGTACAAGCACGTAGAGCACCGGTTCTTTGAATAATCCGGTCGAGGCGTCTTTCACCGAAACAATGAGAATGCCGATGGTGAAAGCTCCGAGCAGGCCAGCGAGATAAAACATGAGGCTCAAAGACACGGCCTTTTCGCCATAAGCCGCCATGAGGATGGGAAAGGGCAGGTTCACCGTGTTCATGAACATAATGGGAAGGTACAGCCCGGAATTGGAAATTTTCAAAACCCGAAAGACAAGGAAGGCGACCAGGCCGGAGCCTAGTATCACAATCCATGCGGCCAGAAAAATGGAACTCATCAGGTTCACCGGAACCCGCATGATTATAATATGGTAGAACGCAAAAGCCGGGACCAGCAGGTTCATGCTGGAGCGCACGAAGGGTTGTGTATCGGATTTGGCGATTGAGTTGTAAAGGAATCCCAGCGCGATGAGGATGAATGCGGGGGATACGATGCCAAGGGTCTGGTAAAAATTTTCAATCATAGAGATGGCACCGCACCTGATGACCGTCTTCAATCTCCTTCAATTCCGGCGCCCTGGTTTTGCAATGGTCCATCGCTTCGGGACAGCGTGGGTGAAAATGGCACCCGCTGGGCGGATCGAGCGGGGAGGGCGGTTCGCCTTTGCCGGTAAGCTCCTTGCCTTTCAGTTTCGGGTTGAGCGTTGGCTTTGCAGACAAGAGCAACTGGGTATAAGGGTGCGCTCCCTTTGCATGCAGTTTTTCCGTCGGCGCCAACTCGACAATTTCGCCAAGGTACATGACCGCCGTTCGTTGTGAAATATGGCTCACCACGTTCAAATCGTGCGAAATGAACAGCAGGGTCAAATTGTTTTCAGCTTGCAGGCTTTTCAACAGATTGATGATTTGCGCTTGTATGGATACATCGAGCGCGGACACCGGTTCGTCGCAGACGATATAGCGCGGTTTGAGAGCGATGGCGCGGGCGATGCCGATGCGCTGTCTCTGTCCTCCTGAAAATTCATGAGCGTAACGCGAAGCGTAGGCGCGCGGCAGGCCCACCTGCTCCAGCAAAGCTCCCACTTTATCCTTGAGGTTGGCTTTCGTCGCGTAACCGTGAATGAGCATGGCCTCGCCCACTATTCGTTCAACGGTAAAACGCGGATTGAGAGAACTGAAGGGGTCCTGAAAAATGATCTGCATCTGGGGTCGCAGTTTTTCCAGGGCTCGCGGCTTCAGTTGGAAAATATCTTCTCCCCTGAAAAATGCCTGGCCCTGACTGGGTTCGATCAAGCGCAGGGTCAAACGTCCGAGCGTGGTTTTGCCGCAACCGGATTCGCCGACGAGACCCAGAATCTCTCCTTCAAGAATATCCAGGGAAACATTTTTGACAGCGTGTACGAGCACTGTCGAGTTGTGCGCGGCCAGCCCCCGGTGCAAGGGAAAACTTTTGCCAAGCTCTCTTATTTTAAAGAGCGTATTCATGCAGGGATTTTCTCATGGAGCCAGCAAGCGGCTTGATGGGTGTTTTGCTGATTCATCGAAAAGGCGGGCGGGATTTCGGATCGGCATTTTTCAAATGCATCCGGGCATCGCGGATGAAATGCGCATCCTTCCGGGAGTTGGGCTGGATGAGGAACCGCTCCGGGAATGGGCGTCAATACTTGCGACGGGTCGCCGTTGGGAATGGAGTTCAGCAAGCCTTTGGTGTAAGGATGCGCGGGATTTTCAAACAACTCCGCGACGCTTGCTTCCTCGATGATTTTACCCGCGTACATGACGGCCACTCGGTCGGCAAATTGCGCGACGATGCCCAGGTTATGGGTTATCAACAATAGAGCGGCTTTCATCTGCTTGCGTACGTTTTCCAGCAGGCGCATGATCTGGGCCTGAATGGTGACGTCGAGCGCGGTGGTTGGCTCATCGGCGATCAGAAGCGCCGGCTTGCAAGCGAGCGCCATGGCGATCATGACTCGTTGTTTCATTCCGCCTGAAAGCTCGTGTGGGTACTGATCGATGCGATTTTCAGGGGCGGAGATGGCAACCTGACGAAGCAGGCTGATGACTTCGTTGCGCGCTTCAGTTACGCTCATTCCCCGATGCAAAATCAATGTTTCTGCGATCTGATCGCCTACGGTGAAGATGGGATTGAGCGATGTCATCGGTTCCTGAAAAATCATCCCTATTTGATTTCCGCGAATGTTCAGGAGTTTCTCTTCGGGCAATTTCAATAAATCCTGTCCATCAAACTGGATGGAGCCGGACTCGTAAACGCCGGGCGGCGTTTCAACCAGGCGCAAGACGCTGAGAGCTGTTACCGATTTACCGCAACCGGATTCTCCGACAAGCGCAAGCGTTTCCTCGCTTTGGATTTGAAGGTTCAGCCCGCGAACGGACTGAACCTTGCCTTCATCCGTTTCAAAACTGACGCGTAAATCCTTTATCTGGAGCAGGGGCGGCATGCGGTCTTTCCAAAATATTCCAGAACTTGGCGCTCGTGGATTAATGGAGATTAATGGGAATGATCTTCAGGCTCTTCAAGAATATCTTCGTAGCGGTATCCATCGTCTTCGTCGATATCATAACGCGACAGGCGGGTATCTGCTTTTTCAGCCCAGGCGTCAATACCGCCTTCGAGACATTTGGCTTGCGTGAAGCCGCGTTGAGCCAGCCATTTCTGAAAATTTGGACTGCGGTCCTGCTTCCAGTCTATGAGAACAATTTCACGGTCTTTGGGTAGTGATGAGAGAATCTCCTCGTTATTATCGCGCGTGATGAGCAAAGAGCCTTCAATTTTGGCGATATCGCGTTCCCAGCCTTCGCGAATATCGAGAAGGGAAACGGTCGCGCCGGAACTCAATTTTTCCTTGAGAGCTTCAACGGAAAGTGTCGCGACGTTTTTGTCCGAGAAGGCCTGATTGAGAAAGTTCAAAACTTCCAGCTCGGATTTGTTATGAACTTTGCAAATATTGGCCAGGGTTTCGCCTTTGGGGTAGCCCTCTATGGGCAAGCCTATATGAAAGTTTTTGAATAAGAGGGAATGAGCATCTGGAAAGATTTCATTGAGAAAACTCATCTCCATTTCCAGTTTAACGGGACCTTCAATCCGTTCTATTTCAAGATCGGAGACTTTTAAAATATGATAGCCGTAGGGCGAATGAATCGGCCCCAGAATCTCCCCCTTCTGGTCTTCCGACACCTTGCTCCCAAGTAAAGATTCTGCGTTGCCTTCCGGCATCCAGCCCAAATCGCCCTGCTGGGATTTAGAAGGACAAGTGCTGTATTTTTGAACCATGTCTTCGAATGAAGCGCCAGTGTCCAATTCTTTTTTGGCCGCAACGACATCTTCGGCGGCATGGGAAAAAATCTGGCTGATACGAACTTTGATCATGAGTTGGGTTCTCCAGTTTAAGACGCTTTAGTCCTGCCTATAATAATCTGCCATGCCCGATAAGTCAAAGCGACGGATGACCTAGCCTGCAACATTATAGAGCTGTTGAGCTGATTCTCAAGTTCAGGAGGCTTCAATGAGAACAACATTGTTCCTTATATTTTCAATGAAGACATCTCGGGGTGATTTTTCACTCAGAGGAGAATCGGTGGAGATGTTTGAAGATTCCAGCAAGGGGGTGATGAATCGGACGGGTATCGCAAAATTAATATGTGCTGGCACAGGCAGGGAGTGATAGTCCGCCATATCTTTTCCTGTGAGAGCCATCCCGATCACTTCATTTTTTTCGTTGAACAAAGGACTGCCGCTATTGACCGGGTCAATAGGGAGGTTAATTTTAATGAAAATCGAACTTCCATCGGGTTGACTGGACCCTTCAATCAGAGAATGGCGGTCTTCCATGGTGTTGGTCCATGGATATCCAAGCGTAAAAACGACTTCATTCTTTGCATTCATCCCCGGTTTATGAAAGGTCAGCTTATTAAATTTGACGCGCGGTTGATTTTCTAATTTCAGAATCGCCAGATTGTGGTCGGCATCCTGGCGAAATACGGTCGCTTTGATATCGTCTTCATTTGGAAATTGGACCGTAAGGGTCGACGCATTCTTAACAAGATCGTTATAGGTTATGACATAGCGACCCTCGCCAATCAGAAAACCGGACCCCATGCGGACAACCGGCGTGTTGAACACCAGGAATGCGATGCATCCAATTGCGGCTAAACCGCCAATGATTTTAAACATGTGATTGCACAGCGCCTTTCAGTGATCCTGGAGAAATGCTGTTAGGCTGACTATGGACTGCAGTCAGATAAATAAGAAGCCTGAGTTCGAATATATATAAGGTGAACACGGCAGGAAGTTACAATACAATATATCAGTGGCTGTATCATGTTTAATTGGACCTATGGGGAATTATCGGCCCGTCCGTTTTTTTAATTTAAGGGATATTGAGTGAAATATGCTAGAATTTTTTCGATATACCATAAAATCTAAAGCCTATGTATAAAGACTACGAAATTCTTCAACTGAAGCCGGGATCTTCGCTTGATAGCATCAAGAAATCCTATCGAAAACTCGTTAAAAAATGGCACCCGGATTTATATCCAGCCAGCCAGAAACAGGCTCAGGAGAAAGCTCACCGGATGTTTCTCCAGATTAGCGAATCCTATACCCGGCTGATCAAACACCACTCTGAGGCTCAGCGATCATCCTATGGCGGCAGTGGGAAAGGTTCTTCCCCCTATGACTATTACCCTCAGGATATTTACGAGGAGGATAGACAGCCGACGCAGACCATCGAAATGGTTGATAAAAAATGGCCCGATGGAACGCGATATGAGGGGATGGCGTTGAACGGTCAATTTCATGGGCGCGGCATTTACACATATCCTAATGGCGACGTTTACACAGGCGAGTTTCGGTTTGGGAAAATGCAGGGGCAGGGCCAGTTTAAATTCATCAATGGTAACAAGTACATTGGTTCCGTCGAGGAAAACCAGATGCACGGTTCTGGCAAAATGCTCTTTGTGAATGGGGATCGATATATGGGGCATTTTGCCCACAATCAATATCACGGAGAAGGAATACTCGCGACCCAGCAAGGAGTTCAAGCAGGTCAATGGGATCAAGGGCGCTTTATGGGCTGAATCATATGATCCGAGCGTATTGAATACTCAAGGGTGATTGAAATTTTTTTATAATTTTTAAAGAGGCGTCATCTTTCAATATCAATCCATAGAGGGGATGGAATTCATTAAGCTAAGGGTGAATATTTAATGATAGATAGATAAATATTAATGCTTCTGATGATCACAAGGTAAGACATGTTCCAGCGATTGAGTATTAATCAAAAATTTTTACTCCTGATTTTAATCATTGGCTTTATATTTTCATCCACCTTTTGGACGCTCAGCCGTTCTGCCCATGAAATTGAAGAAAACTGGACTGTCTACCGAGATCAGGTCGCATTGCGTCAGAAATTGTTGATGGATATCAAATCCCATATGGGTTTTGGCGGCGCTATACACGCCTATAAAAATTATGTATTGCGAAGAAATGTAAAATATTTTGACGATGCCAGAGAACATTTGGATCGCTCCCTCCAGGCAATTTCCTCCTACAATACGTTCAGGGATATTTCGACTGAGGAAAAGAAGAACCTTGAAATAATCAAACAGAGCATTGAAAATTATCAATCCAAGTTGCTCATCGCCAGGGCCTTGATTGCCGACGGAACAACGCCTGTTGTCGTAGATGATTTTATCCGGATTGACGACATACCTGCTATCGAAGCTTTCAATGTATTGGAAACACGTTATGAGGAAATGACGCGGCAAGTTAGCGACAACCTGGGCATCAGTATTGATAATGAGGTCAATACCTTGATCGCGAGTCTCACTCTGTCATTCCTGGTGGTTGTCATTTTTTCAATCGCCATATCCCGTACGATGACCCGGCCGCTGGAAGAAGCTCTCGAAGCTTCTACAAAGTATCAAAAGGATTTAGAGGCGGCGCGCGAAGCCGCCGAGTCTGCAAATAAAACTAAAAGCGTTTTTCTGGCTAACATGAGTCATGAAATTCGTACCCCCCTGAATGGAATTTTAGGATACGCCCAAATTCTTCAGCGCAATAGTAGCCTGGATCGCAAGCAGAGACACGGTCTGGAAATCATTAGCAAGAGCGGAAATCACTTACTGGGATTGATCAACAATATATTAGATATTTCAAAAGTTGAATCAGGTTCTATGGAGTTAAACTGTAGCGACTTTGATCTGAATTCGGCTCTGGAATGGGCCTCATCAGTTTTCAAACCGCGATGTGATGATAAAAAATTAATCTGGAGACTGGAATCCTCAGGAACAGAAAACGCTATTGTCAGTGGCGACGAAAATAAATTAAAACAGGTGCTCATCAACCTCCTGGGCAATGCGGTAAAATTCACGGCTAAAGGGCAAATCACCTTGACGGTTAAAAATGTTGATGAAGGGGAGTATTATTTTGAGGTTTCCGATGAAGGCCCAGGAATTGAACAGGATGCTATAGAGGGTCTGTTTAACGCATTCCAGCAAGGAGAAGCCGGATACCAGGACGGCGGAGCCGGGCTGGGTTTGACTATTTCAAGAAAGCATATTGAATTGATGGGAGGCAGACTTCAGGTTGAATCTCATTTGGGGCGCGGTTCTAAGTTTTTTTTCACGCTTTCTTTGCCAACCGTTACAGGACAATCTTCCCAATTGCCGGACTATTCCAGCCCGGAAGTTTTCAAGTTAGTAGAAGGATTTTCTGTGAATGCTTTGGTGGTCGATGATAATTCGTTGAACCGTGAAGTGCTTTCAGAAATTCTGAAGGATGCCGCTGTAAAAGTAACTGAGTCGGTTAACGGCAAAGAAGCGTTAGAGGAACTGCAGAGAAATAAATACGATGTTGTTTTTATGGACATGCGAATGCCCGTGATGAATGGCGAAGAGGCGGTTGAAAAAATTCTGGGGTTATTCGGAAAAAAACGTCCAAAAATTATAGCCGTAACCGCGTCTGTCTTTGCGCACCAAAAGGATCATTATTTCTCTATTGGTTGCGACGATTTTATTTCCAAACCCTTTCATGCGCGCGATATTTTTCACTCCATGAAAGAACTCCTCGGTGTGAAATATATTTATAGAGAATATCAGGATTCCGATAGCGTTATTCCTGAAGGCATCACATCAAGTGAACTATCAGAAATAGCTATCGAGGCAGACATACACGCCCAATTGAAAGAAGCCGCAGAACTCTACAACATCACCCGGTTAGAGAAAATTTTAATTGTGTTGGAAGAGCAGGGCGGGAATGAGAAATTGCTAAAACTTTTTCAGGGATACCTGAAGGATTATAATATGGACAAAATTATCGAATCGCTGGATATGATCCATAAGAAATGATCTATTTAATTTGTACATCATAATCAGCAATGCGCCGCAGATGAAACTTTCTGAAAAGCGTTTTCTCTAGTTAAAGTTTTGAGATTGAATAAAGGATCTTTTTTGAAAAATCCCATTTTCAAATCGGATTTTAATTTAAAAAATGCTAATATCTTCACTATCACTTAATTATTAAGTCGATCCTTAACGCGTCACTTCGCATAAATTAAGCGCTATATAAAGCCCCCGTAGCTCAGCAGGATAGAGCAACGGATTCCTAATCCGTAGGTCGTGCGTTCGAATCGCGCCGGGGGCATTTTCTAACAGGCGCGCATCTTGTTTTCACGCGTCCTCCAACCCTCATTGCAAATGGATAAAAAGAAAAACATTCTGTTGGTGATGCCCAAGAACCAGTTTGACGAGGACGAGCTTTTTTTCGTTCGTGATTTCTTTTCATCCCCGGAATACAAGTTGGTGATTCTTTCTGGATTGGGACAGGAAGCGGTTGGGAACAAGAAAACCCGCTTCACTCCAGATGGAATGATCGTTGATTGGAACAAGCATCTTCAGGACCAAAGAAAATACGACGCTGTGATAGTGACTGGAGGGAAGGGCGCAAAGAAATCACTCTGGGATGACCCGATCCTGCCTCAGATTTTAACGGACCATCACCGGGCTGGAAGCGTGGTTGCGACGTCGGGTATGGCGGCCCCGGTTCTGGGTTCTTCCTCATTGGCGCAAGGCGAAGTCGCCGCTCCGGGTAATGAAGACGTTGTAGCGCGTTTGAATGATTACCGTTTAGCCGTAGCGGAAGAGGGGCTTGTGTCCTATCATCGCGTTGTATCCGCCAGAGACGCGTCTGTCATGCCGGAGTTTTGCGAAGCCATCCGTCAGCTATTGTAAGGGTTACGTGGCGGGGGAAATCAGGCAAAAAAAAACCCAGGAAGGCAACCGTCAAAGACGGTCACCCCCTGGGCCTTTATTTTAGCTATTTAAGCTGTCAGGCTTAGTAGCGCAGTTCGTGCCATTGCGTTACCGCTTTTTGGCCGTTACGCTCTTTGTTCTGACCGTCCCAGACAGCAATTGCCATTGGCGTTTTACCGCCGTTGAATTGCGTGTCATTGGCATCGCTCGTGGTCAAAGCGCGTTTGAATACAACCGACCAACGGTTGTTTTCCCAATCGCCTTTACCTTGAACGTCTTGATGCGCTTGAGTCGTCAGGGTGCTGAACCCTTCTGCATTCATATCTTCAACTGCAGAAACGCGCTTGCGTGCGTCTGACATGATGTTACCCGTTGCGCGACCCGGGTTGTAAACGCCTTCGTTCTTTCCCATTCCGCTATCATAATGGGTAGAGCGCTTGCTGATGTCGCCTGCGCCGCGATTTGAGAGAGAAGCTTCCTTGGCGCCCGGCTCATGAACCGTGTCCAAACCAGACAAGGTGCCGTCCGGCTCGTACATGTAGTAACCGCCGCCACCGAGAACCATATCAGCATACTGATCTTCGAGATCCTGCATGCCGTCATTACCTGCCAGGCCCGCAGCTTCTTTATCCCAGGTTGCTTTCCATTGCCAGATGTTCACGCGCTCACCGTCGCCGCCCATCGTGAATGGAGGCTCTTCGCCGGTTTGATCCACCGGAAACATAATGGCCGCTTGATCCTTATACTGCTGAGATCGAACCATGATGTCGTTTCGCGTTCCATCAGTCCATTCCAGACGTACCGCTACTTCTTTACCGTTTGAAGCCGCTTTGACGTTCACCCATTTTACTGCAGGGTTCGGCCACATCGGATTCGTAATCATCTGAGGATCCATTTCAATCAGAGAACCTTTGCCTCGGGTCGGCCCGTAGGTTGACCAGAAAACATCGCCCGGATTGCCTGGGATGTCCCCAGAAATTTTCAACGCTTGGATCACTGCCGCGTCGGAGGTGGACGCAACGCCCAAACCCAGCGCACAAGAAGCGACAAACGCCATTGCAATTTTAGATTTGCTGTTCACAGTGCTCTCCTAAGTTAACTTGACTGTTAGAGTTTATTATTGACTCTCAACCGTTTAGTTTGCGGTATCACCCTGCGCGGCCTGGGCCGCGCAGGGGATGGTCCGTTTGCTATACGCTCAAGAGCGCAGTTGCGGTTCCTTAGAACGCACCGACGTTTTCTTCAGGTCGTACATAGAAAGGCTCTTCAACCGTAACGCGGATGATTTCTTTGCCCTTCCTGTTGAACCCGATGACCGTGTCGTTGAACATCTCAAACTTCTTGCCATGAACGTTCGTCTCGAAAATTTTCGGACCTGGCTCACGTTTCCATTTGAAGATGATTCTCTGCGTCGTGCGGAACAACTGCAATACGCCCAACAGGTCTCGATCCGGCACCATGTACTGGTCGATGGAATGATCCACACCCGGACCAAACATCTGTTGCGAGTACGCGCGCGGGACGTGACGCGACGGAATATAATATCCGTTCGGCTCCGTGCCCAGTTGCGGGTACAACGGCAACGCAACTTTGCGGTCGCGGATCAGATAATACTGTGGATTATCCGGATCATGCGCCCACTCGCCATTGCTGCCGATTTTCACCAGACCCTGAAGACGAATCTTGCCTACGCAAGCCGCCATACAACGCGTCTCCATCTGGTCGCCTTCCGTCAGCGGGTCAAGACCTTCGATGCGCGGGTAACAAGCGATACATTTTTCAGAAATACGCGTCGTGCCTCGGAACATCGGCTTCTTGTAAGGACACTGCTCTACGCACTTCTTGTAACCGCGGCAGCGGCTCTGGTCGATCAATACGATACCGTCTTCCTGACGCTTGTAGATCGCTTTACGCGGACAAGCGGCCAGACAGCCCGGATACGTGCAGTGATTACAGATTCTCTGCAGGTAGAAAAACCAGATTTTATGCTCAGGCAATACCGACTTCGTGCCGTTGTCGCCGCCGAACGTTCCTTCACGCGATTGCGTGAACTCTCGTCCATGTGCGGTGTCTTCGCCGAAGTTCGGGAATCGCCATTCTTCGTCTGTCGGTACGTAACCGATCGCCTGCTGGTTCAGACCGATTTTTGCCGGCGCTTCGAAAATCGTTACGCCTTCATAAACGCCGTGGATCGCCTTGTTAGACGTCTTACGTACGTTCCATACGTTCTGACCCGGATTCGACTGCTCCAGCATCTTCAGGATCTTCCAATCCCAAAACTGCGGGTAACCGCCGTAAGGCTTCGTTTCTACGTTGTTCCACCACATGTACTCCTGACCCTTCGAGAAGGTCCAGGTTGACTTATGAGCCATTGTGCAGGTTTGGCACGCAATACAGCGGTTCGTGTTGAATACGAAGGTGAACTGTTCTTTCGGATGTTTCTCTTCGTAGACATACGTCGCTTTGCGACCTAACTGCCAGTTATAGACCTCAGGCATTATACTTCCTCCCTAAACTTGTTTAAGGTTAGTTTATCTTAAAGTTAAGACCGGGGGTCCCACAAGGGACCCCCGAATCCCACTTAGATCTTCACACGGACATACTGACCAGCAAGGTACATCTCCGCAAAACGATCTTTCAACGGAGACTCTGGAGTGTAGCCGGTTCGGACCGGTTCCCACAGGCCCTTACCATGCAATCCACCGTCTTCCGCTTTCGAAAATTTAACCAAAGTTTCCTTCGGC
Source organism: Candidatus Nitrohelix vancouverensis (assembly GCA_015698305.1). Taxonomy (NCBI): domain Bacteria; kingdom Pseudomonadati; phylum Nitrospinota; class Nitrospinia; order Nitrospinales; family Nitrospinaceae; genus Candidatus Nitrohelix; species Candidatus Nitrohelix vancouverensis. The sequence goes on along the minus strand of CP048620.1, from coordinate 2,546,465 downwards.
ACTGCGTTTACTGCATGGTTATCTGCTTCGTAACCGTGCATAAACTTCATTTTCGATTTCGCTTTATGGAACAAGCTGTCCGTCTGTTGCATCGGCATCAACCATGAACGCGTGATCGATTGCTGTCCGCCGTATCGGAAGTTGGATTGATACGGAGTCGTCATCGACATCGCGCGACCGTCAGGTCGTTCTTCATGCGCTTTAACCGATCGCTCCGTAGACTGCCACGTTGCATGTTTCATCATCGTGGTGTGGTACGGATAAGATGGGTTGTATTTCGCGCGAAGCATCAGGCGGGCGACTTTGTAGCGCGGATCCGAAGGTTTCCAACCCATGTAAGGTCGGTCAGCCGGGTTCGCGTCACAATACACATAGTCACCGTCGTTGATACCAAGGTCCTTACACAAGAACGGGTTCATATGAACCTGCCATTCACCAACACCCGGTGAACGTTTGTCCATGCGGTAAGGATCGCCGAAGTTGTTGTTCCAGATCATGTTCCAGTCAGTCGTCGCCCAGGACGAATGCGCGGTATGTCTGGATTTCGGCGTTACGCAGTAGAAGCGGTAACCCTTCTCCCACAGGAAGTTCTTCGTCGTTCGAACCGCAGACCAAGGCTTCTTGATGTTGCGGACGTGGCGAAGATCCGGATCCTGCTCGTCTTCCGGAATCCCGTAGTCGTCGGGACGAATGTAAGGATTCGTCGACACGATGACGTTCGGCAGGTAAGGCGTAGCTTCCGGTCCTTCTCGATGTACGATGAAGTTTTCACCAAACTCGATCGCTTCCGGCTCGTCATTGTAGAACTGAATGCGGCCATGGCGGGTGTAGAAAGGTTTGGACTCCGTGTACATCTCCCAGAACGGAGAACGCGGATAGGTACGATACAGCAACAGACAACAACCCGGCTCACCATATTTGCCGTTGATGATGTCGTCGATGTTGTAACCCATACCCGACGTGGACGTCGTGAACAAGCGTCGAATCATCGCTTTCGTGCGGTTTGGAGCTTCGCCTTCATACACTTTCATGTAATCTGCGAAACGCTTGTCGCCCGTTACTTCTGCCAAACGTCTGGAGAATTCACGATGAATCAAGTTGTCGTCGATCGTATCGAAAATCGGCTTAATGCCGGTGCCGCCCCAGATCTGATGGAAGGGGTTCGAACAAGATGAAGTGATCTCGTAACTTTCGAACTCTGCCCAGCAGTTTGGCGCGAGGATAAGATCGGCGTATTCGCAGGAACCGGTAAACTCGATGTCCTGTGCGACGATCATGTCTACGTTGTTGTTCGTGTTGAACACCAGCTCGTAGAACCATTTTGCGTTGTTGATTACGTTAACGTTAACGAACCAGATCAACTTTGAAGGGGTCGGCATATGAGAACGACCGGTGAACACTTTACGACCGTAACGCGGCGTATTAACGATCAACGCCTTGTCGCGATGCGCCCAGTAGCTCACTTCCTCGCCCTTCATGTAACCTTTAATATCTTTCCAGTCCGCATTCTTGGCAATGTCAAGAACCGGGTTGAAAGGATCTTCCGCAACCATCGATGCGAATCCAGGTCCCGACCAATGGGAGCCTTGATAGTTACCAGCTTTGTAGTTACCTGCCCATGTGTGAGAACCCGAACCCTTCGGTCCGACGTTACCCGTCAACATCAGCGGCACATACGAAGCGCGGTTATGCATCGTAGCGTGGAAGTAATGGTTGATACCTTCACCGTAGTGGATTTCAACCGGCATGATCGTTCCGATGTCGCGAGCCAGACGGACGATCAAGTCCTTCGGCGCATGACAGATCTGATTGACCGTGTCGATGTCGTAATCCTTCAGGTGGATTTTATACATTTCATACAAGGGCATTACCGTGATGGTTTTGCCATTGACGAGTTTTACGTCAAATACACCGTCGAGAACAGGATCAATGTTCTTGCGTCGCATTTTGGCGCCAATATCTTCGCGCGTGATTGCGACTGGTTTGTCGGTGTTGGAATCCCAAACTACGAAATCCGGGATTTTGTCTCGATTGAAGTTCTTCATCCACTTCGTGGTGAAGCCGTCTTTCGGGAGATCCTGGTTGCGGTAGCCGGGAATGAAATCATCCGGATGCAGTCGAATCAGGTTGTCGGTTCGAACCAGCAAAGGCATATCCGTGTATTCCTTCACGTAGTTCACGTCTACCAGACCTTCGTCCATGATGATCTTCGCACAACCCAGGAACAGGGAGGTGTCGGAAAGACCTGCACGTACCGGGATCCAGTAGTCAGCTTTCGTTGCCGGAGGATTGTACTCGGGAGAAACTGCAACCAGCGTACCGCCGCGTTCCATGATCTCCGTGTACCAATGCGCTTCAGGCATTTTGTTTTCGATCAGGTTTTTACCCCATTGGATCGTCAACTTTGCATAACGATGGTCAGCAAAGTCGATGTCCGAGGTCTGCATACCATGAACCCAGGAATGACCCGGAGCCTGGTCGCCATGCCAGGTGTAGTTACACCATGCGCGGCCGCCCAATACCTGACCCGGTCCTCGACCACGAACGATCGAATCCAGAAGACCGAGCATATTAGCGATTCGGTAAATACCGTATTTACCAACAACGCCCAACAGACCCATGCCGCCGCGATACTTCATTACGCGCGCGCCGGATCCGCCCATGGCTTCGATCATCTCAGGCTGATAGCCTTCGTTTTTCAAACGCTGTGCGCCGCGAGCGCCGCTGTATGCTTTACCGATAGCAACATGGCCTTTTGCGAGGTACGTGAACGTTTGATCCCACGTCATACGAACGAATTCGTCCGTGCCGCGGCTCGTGAACTTATATTTTTCCCGATTCTCCTTGTCGAGATAAGGGAATCCGTCATCAGCCCATTGCTTCCAGCCAACACGAATCATCGGGTACTTGTTGCGATAAGGACCATACGCGCGACGCGGGAAGGTCATACCGCGCAAACACATGCGTGGGTTCCACGCGGCGTCTGCCTGGTTGCCGTACAAATCGCGTACTTTGTGATGGTCATAGTTTTGCTCGATACGCATCAGAATGCCGTTACGCACAAAGCCGCGAACGCGACATTGATGCGTGTCGTTCGGCGAACAACAATACGTGAACGAACGCTCATACTTATATTGATCTCGATATACTTCCTCCCAGCGACGATCCGGATACGCTTCCAACGGATTGCCTACTTTTACTACCGGCTTCAACTGTGCTCCCACTTTCTTGCTAGACAACGCCATAGCTGTCGCTACGCCAGCGCTCACTTGCAAGAATTTCCTTCTGTTTAGTCTCATGAAATTCCTCCTGATTTATAATAAGTACTAATAAACTTGAAGTGCTTCATCCTGCTAAAACTCAGACTGCTTTTGTCGAACTACAAACAAAGTCATAATTCGATTCAAACAACATAAGGAATGGGTTGGTAGCGCTAACCCAATCGGGGTGTTACTGCTTTCGATTGTCTTATCCCGGATTACTTCTTTTTCAGGATCGAGAAAGCATGTTTGAAACTAGCACCGTTGAAGAATATGGGAAATCATCAGAAGTATTATTCTGTGTAGTAAAAAATATGAATCGCATGTAGTTGTGGGGTGGGTGAGTATGTATCGCTGTTAAGGCCTGCCTCGTCACCGTTTTTTGATCAATCAGGCTAAGGCTAGCTGGGCTGGATAGTTAGAGCTTTGCAAAATGTTTGAATGTAATTCTGTGCTTGGTGAAATTGTGTTTCAGCGCTGATTTCACTGGGATAATGAATGCTTGATAAATGCATTTCAGCGGTAATAGAATGCTTTTTTAAGGATATCAATTACGATTTAAATTGCTCAAAGTGAATCATGCCTATTAATAGAAGCTCCATTCCGCCTTTTGTTTACTATTCAATCGCTTGTTTGGCTACGGTTGTAATTTTTGTTATTGATCTGGTTCTTCCTCTAGGTGTGGTGGATGGCAGTCTTTACGCGGTTCTCTCTTTAATTGGTTTGCTGGCTCTTGATAAGAAACTGATATTAGTTGGAGCGATCTTGGGAACCGTTCTAACGGTGATTGGATATTTTTTCTCTCCAGAAGGAGGGGAGATATGGAAAGTTCTCATCAACCGGGGCATTTCAATTTTCACTGTTTGGATGATGGCCTTGTTGTGCCTGAAGAAATTCAACGCGTCTATGGACCTGAAACGAATTCACATGAATCAGGATGATTTGATTACTGAGAGAACGCGTTCCTTAAATGAGGCGAAGTTGGATCTCGAAAAGAAGAATCATTACCTGGAGCTACACAAACAGATTGCTGAAAAGGTCAATGAGGAAATTGAGATCGAGGATATTCTTAAGTTTTGTTTGTATAAAATTAGTGAATTGTCTAATGCTCAAGTCGGTCATTTGTACCTTGCTGAAGACAGGTATTCGAGTCGATTATTGCCTGAAAAAATCTGGTACATGGAGGATGAAGAGGAGTATAAGGATTTTCGCGAATTGACAGAGCACCATATTTTCGAGTCTGGTATTGGTCTGCCAGGTTTGGTGCATGAGTCGAGAAAGCCGGTTTGGATCGAACAGGTATCTAAAGATATCAATTTTCCAAGAGCGCATCATCAGGATAGCTTGTCTATAAAATCCTGTTTTGCGTTTCCCATTTTTATTGGGGATAAAATCACTGGCGTTATGGAATTCTTTTTCAGTCGTCCGACGAATTCGGACAGTGATTTGCTGGAGCTGATGCACCAGATTGGCGTGCAGATCGGGCGAGCTCTGGAGCGATGTTTTTCTGCAGAAGATATGGAAACGATTTTGATATCTTTGCGAGAGCGGGTCAAGGAATTGACTTGTATGAGCGAGGTTGCAAAGTTGATCAATCGAAGTTCGTCTATGGATGATATACTGAGTTCTATAGAATCTCTTTTGATTCCCGCATGGCAATATCCGGAGCTGACCCGTGTTCGTATTACTTTTGATGGGAAAATATACGGATCGGAATGTCTCCCTCCATCGGATTGTATGATGTCCACTCCGATTGCTGTCGAGGATAAAGTCAGAGGTATGATTGAGGTTTGTTATATAGAGAAACCTTCTGTTCCTGACGATCAAGTTTTTCTGGTTGAAGAGAATAGTATGCTGGTCTGGCTCGGTCAGGCGCTTGGGAGCGCGGCGAGTCGTTTTACCGGCGCGCTTGAATTGGCTGATTCCAACGTCAAATTACGCAACCTCTACAACCAACTGGAAAATGTGCGAGAGGAAGAGCGGACTCGCATTGCCAGAGAAATTCACGATGAACTTGGTCAGGCGCTGACGATCAGTAAGCTGGACTTGTCCTGGCTCAAGCAGAAAAACTTGGGGAGTTCTAATGGGACTAAAGATATTGAAGATAAAATCAATTATATGATGACGCATATTGACAGGACGATTGAGGAATTGAATCGCATCACTTCTGAGTTACGCCCTCATGTCCTGAATGTTATGGGCCTGTTTGAAACCTTGAAACTGGAAACTGAAAAGTTTGTGAACGCGACCGGCGTTAAATGTGACTTGCATATTTCTGATCAAGTGCCTACCCTGCACCCTGATCTTTCAACCTTGATCTATCGCGTGTATCAGGAAACCTTGACGAACATCGTTAAACATTCCAGAGCGAAGCATGTCGATGTTCAGTTTGTCAAAAATGGTTCGTCGCTTACCTTGACGGTGAAGGACGACGGGAAGGGCATCGAACCGAGCCGCATGTATAATTCCAACTCGTTCGGTTTGACGGGGATGCGGGAGCGTGTGATGGAATGGGGCGGGGAATTCAGCATATCAGGAACGCCAGGGGAGGGCACGCAGGTTTATATCAGCGTTCCTTTGTTAAATACATGAGTGAAAAAATGACGAAGCAGATTCGAATCATAATCGCTGAAGATCATTCTGTGGTGCGTCGCGGTATCAAGGACATCATTTCAGAGATTGGCGAGTTTGATATTGTTGGAGAAGCCAGCGACGGCAACGAGTTGCTCGAAATGATAAAGCATACGGAGACGGATATGATCCTTCTTGATATCAGCATGCCCGAGAAGAGCGGTTGGGATGTGATGATGCATATCAGAATGGAAAAACCCGATTTGAAAGTGCTTGTGCTGAGCGTGTTCCCGGAAAGCGAATACGCATTGCAGTGCATTAAGGCGGGGGCTTCGGGCTATGTTTGTAAAACGAGCGCATCAGAGGAGTTGGTGCAGGCGTTGCGAATTGTGGCTTCTGGAAAAAAATATTTTGGTCCTTCATTGACGGAGCAACTTGCAAAGCAGTTGACGCAGGGGGATAGCGCGAACCAATTGCCGCATGAATTGTTATCTCCTCGCGAATTACAAATTCTTTGCTTGATCGCGTCGGGAAAAACAGTGAGGGAGATTGCGGAAGAGTTGTTTTTGAGTATTCCCACCGTTAATACGCATCGCGCGCGTATTCTCACCAAGATGAATTTAAAGAATAATGTTCAGTTGGCGCATTACGCTTTTGTGAACAAGCTTTATATATAGCTTTGCTGAATAACGCTGGTGAGTTGTGTTGCTGGGGCGTCTATTGAGCTGACATCGCTGCTGAGGCAGGTATTTTTTACAGCGTTTGTCGAAGTTGTATTTGCACAGGCTGTCCTTCGCAAGCGAAGCCCATGTCTAAAGTGATTGTGTTGTCTGGCCATGAGTAGGATTCCCCCTCCCAAATGACATCTGGAACTGAAAGGTGATTGGGTTCTGGAAGAATGGCTTTAATGTTGCCGCCTATCATATTGATGATTTCACCTGTAGCGTCTTGAATTTCATCGCGTGTTGGTTCAGGAGTTGAGAAGATGATGGCCGCAAGTCGCTCAACCAACGGGCCGGATATATTGATATTCGCGGAGCCATTCCATTCTCCGGTAATATGAATCAGGCCTATTCTAAAATCGCCTTCCAGCTTGGCTGGTACCGGAGTCGGCGTGATGGTCAATGCGAACATGGTGTCCCACACCATGGTCGCTATATCAGTCACTTGTGGTTTTAGAGAATCCATGATCCTTCCAAGAAAGCGTTAGTCTACTTTTTTCATCAGGCACACAACAAAAGTCTGATTCTCCTGCTTGAAGTTGACTCTGGAAACCTGTTTGGTTCCGGGGACATGCATTTCGTTGTCGGAAAACGCTACGGCGGGTAGGGACAGGACGCATTGTTCATCGCCTGAATGCACCAGGGATTTTATATTTCCGCCTGTCATGTTTGTAATTTCTCCAAGCGCGTCCTTAATATCTTCCTGAGATGCTTGTTCCTCGGGAATGCTGAACATGATTGCGGCGGCTTTCCTTGCTAATGGAACGGGACAAATGAGGATGACGCTTCCTTTCCATGCTCCCATAATCTGGACACAGCCGGACAGGGTATTGTTGGCGCTTTCGAGTTTGAAGTCTTCTTCGGTGGGTTGAACATCCAATCCAAGTATCTGGCTCCAGATGTCCCGGGTGTATTGGATGATTTCCTCGTTATAGTTGATGTCCATAGCTCAGCCTTGTTTGAGTCGGTAGCATCCAGATTGTTTGAAATTCATACGTTCAAAATTTTCATCAAGATTGAGAGTGGTTTCAGCGGCTCCAAGGAACAGGTATCCATCGGGCTTCAACAGGTTCCTTACTTTGCCGAGAATGAGTTTCTTTGTAGGCACGTCAAAGTAGATGAGTACATTGCGCATCATTACCAGGTCGAGTTTGGGTATCATGGGCCAACTTCCGGAAAGATTCATGATCTGGAAATCGACCATATTCTGAATTTCAGGCTTGATCTGCCAGGAGGTGCCATTGCGCTGAAAATACTTGACCATGAGGGCTGCAGGCAAGCCCCGGTTGATCTCCAATTGACTGAAGATACCTTGCTTGCAACGGGTTTGCATTTCTTTTGAAATATCGCTTGCCATGAAATACAGTTTCCAATTATTCAGTTTAGGAAAATTTTCTTTTAACATCATGGCAATGCTGAAAGGTTCCTGACCGCTGGAACTGGCCCCGCACCATATATTCAACTCTCTGGTGGCTTCGCGTTTTTGAATGAGTTCGGGGATGATGGCGCTTTTTAAAACTTCGAAGGGGTGAATGTCGCGAAAGAATGAAGTCTCATTCGTTGTCATGGCCTCGACAACTTTACCGACGAGGGTCCGGCTAACGTCGTTTCTCATTTTTTTTACCAACTCTTCGTAGGAACCTAATTTCTCTGAGTTGAGTAAAGGGCTGAGGCGCGATTCAACAAGGTATTCCTTGCCGGCTTCGAGTACAATTGCAGAGTTGTCTCTTACAATTTTGCTTATAAATTCAAAGTCGCTTTGGCTGATGCCCGCACTGTTTGCCATACTTTTTCCTTTAAGACTTTTCTAACAGAGGCTTTTGGAAAGACAAATTAATTTATATGACCTGCCGTATATTCACATGACCGGGTTCTACACTTTGAACGCTATCCGAGGTCTAATCCGAGTAGGGATAGTTTTTCCACGATCATATCTTTAGTGAATGGTTTCATTACATATTCATTCGCTCCTGCTTCCAAAGCCTTGACAACCTGGGACATTTCTGTCTCAGTGGTGACCATCATTAACCTCATGTCGTTATAAGCGGGGTCTTTACGGACATTGAGGACAAAGTCATAGCCGTTCATAACCGGCATGTTCCAGTCCACCAGGGCAAGCTCAAAGGGTTCATTGGGGTTGAGTTTGTCCAGGGCTTCCTGACCATTGCCGGCTTCGGTGACTTCAAAGCCAATTTTTTTCATAATTTGACCTAATATCAAGCGGATTGCTCTTGAGTCGTCAATTACCAAAGCGCGCACAGGTTCCTCCTTATTACTACTTTGGATGTGAAAAAATTCATTAGATATTCTGTTGTCCTAAGGCTAATGGTATTGCTTCGAGGTGTCAAACTAAAAGTTTACATTGTTTGTCAATGGGACACTGAAAACAGGGGGAAATATGGGGTGAGGTGGAAATAAGTCAAAAAAAATCCCCCATGCAAATATATTTGCATGGGGGATTTTAAGTTAAAACTATTCTGCGTTTTCGTCCAAGCCTTGTTCCAAAGGAAGCATTTCTTTGTCCTGCATAAAAATGGTAGCGCCTTCTTTGCTGGAAGCCTTGTTTTTCTCTTTGCTTGCTCGGATTTCTTCTAATTCTTCTTTGCCTTCCGGTGTGTATGCCCACGGGGTCACGACTCCGGACTCGCGAACTTTAATTACGGCCTGGATAATTTTTTCCAGTTTCGTTTCGTCGAGGTTGCTAACAGACAGTAAAGCATCTTCGTGTCCATCGTACGCGCAAAGAGCCGTCGTGTAACAGTTCGTACCGGCTCGAATCATTTTCAGCGTGATGTTCGCAAAATGGCAATGTACGCCGATCAATGCACAGACGTGTATTTTGTTGTGCTGGACTGTCAGGTTGGGATGACAGGGGTTGATAACAGCCTCAGGGTCGATTTTGGGGTAGATGGGACGGTAGTCGGGCATTGGAATAATATTCATTCCTGGAATTTCCTTGACCAGCCGCAACGCCATTTCCGCTTTGTGTCGTGCCTCTTCATTCCATCCCCAAACGATCATGGGGCCGGGGAACAGGGTCGGGTTGCGTCGTGTCAACATTTCAACCGCGAACTTTTCATAGGCCTTATCTTCTGCCATATGCTCGCCTTCAACCAGCTCCAAACCAGAACCCTTTTCGGGTTGGAAAATTCCCATGGATGCTGCGGAAGGTGGCAATAAGCCAATGGGTCCTATTTCAATTTTTCCCATCTTTACAAAACCTCCATCGATATATCTTTCATATTAAAATTGCTCTTAATCTGTAATTTGTGCAGGTAAGAGAACCAAAATTGGCTACTGAAGTACCATCCCAGTCTTAAAATCGCCTATCTTATTATTATATATATGCCCTGTCAATTTTTATTTGCCGTTAGGACTTTTTTATATTTCTCAAGATAGGCTCTTATTCATTTAAAAGACCTAAATAGTTTTTAATTAAGGGGTTGGCGGAGTCCATGAAAAGGGGGCCTGATACCAGGATTCAAGGATTTCAGCCTGCCCGGGCGTGAAGCGACTGGAGGTTTTGATGTACTCGAGAAGGGTGGGGAAGGTGAGAAGTGAGTGCATCTCACAGTCGGCTTCGGCGAATCGCTCCTTTGCCTGAGCAAAATCATAGCTGAAGATACAAAAACAGTGCTGGACGGTTCCGCCTGCTTCGCGTATCGCGTCGATAACTTTCAACACGCTCCCTCCGGTCGATATCAGGTCTTCTACGACGACGACCTGCGCTCCTTCGGGATCGGCTCCTTCGATTTGATTTTTCATCCCATGTTGCTTGGCGTCGGGTCTGACGTAGGCGAGGCGGCATTCCATGAGGTTGGCCAGTGTGACGGCTGGAGCAATTCCTGCAGTGGCGGCGCCTGCGATCATATCCGTTTTAATCTCTTTTTCTCGTATTATGTCGAGAAATTTTTTCCCGACAAAAGTCCGGTGCTCATAGGCGCTCAGCAGGAGTCGGTTGTCGTTGTATACGGGCATCACATTGCCTGAAGCCCATTGGAAGGGTTTCATTGGGTTCAGTTTGATGGCGCCGATTTCAAGGCAGATTGCGGCTAATTCGTTTGCTGGCATTTCAGTGCGTCTTTCTTTGGCAGATAGGGCTTGGGTGGATATAAATCTGGTTATTAATGGTTTTGATATTTGCGAACGCCAGGGTCCATCATTAGGTATTCACGGGGAATGTTCAATAGTCGTCGAGTGTGCGGTGTATCAAGCGTTGGTCTCTGCCACTGCTGATGCTCCCGAATCCTTTTAGTTTTATACCGAGCATGAATTTGGTCTCGTCTCTTTCGGAGGCTCCGGTGGCGAGGGTTCTCTGAATAAAGTCAAAGGTAAATCCCCAGCATTCACAGTCGTCATCGTACAATAAACTCAAATCATTTTCACGAAAAGTGCTGGCTTGCTCATCGTAGCGGGAACTGTACTGCACTTTCCAGCCTTTTTTGAAGGCCCAGTCAATGGTTCCGCTCCAGAAGGTATTTTCATTTTTCGTATAGCGTCGTTCCAGCAACATGGTCAGGGAGTCCGTGGCCTGAACGCCAACTTCAAGATTCAAGGAGCTTAAATGACTGTCATGCACATCGTACTCGGCGTCAAAATTCAGTAAGAGCGAATCATACAAGCGACTGTCAAGATCGACTCTTAGATCGGAAAAGGGCTGGTTGGGTGTTGTTGATGGCGCTCTTTCGTCTTCGCGCAGATCATAACTCTGGCTGACAGTGAAGCGCAGGGCCTCTCTGGACTGATCCACGTTCTCGGAGCCTGTGTCCTTGGTAAGAAGTCGTTGCGTGATGGAGTAGGTGACAAGACTTTTGGGATCGACTTCGTCGACCTGGTCGAAAGTGTGAATCTTCTGGCGGTCGTCAAAGTCCGTGCTGGGAATGTAGTCCACCACAAAGCGGGGTTCGATCACATGTTTGAATTTGGAGCTTCCGCCTGCCGGCTCGTATATCTTGTGAAATTTGGGTCCTTCCAGAACGCCTCTAAAGTCGAATGATTCTCTTGAGAAAGCGGAGAATTTTTTACCTGAAGCATCACGTCCTTTGCTATAGACGGTTTCGCGAATACCGAGAGTCGGCGTAAAGGTCAACCAGGAGAGGGGGTTCATCGGCAAACTGATTTGCGGATGGAAGTCCAGTCGCTGAACTGTAAAATGATCGTCCACGGTTTCTCGCGTGTCGAGATCGGCTAAAAATGAAGTGAAACTGGATTCCTGATTAAAGAACATGCCTGTTTTGCCAAGCTGAATTCTCTGGGTTTTAAAAGTCACCTGCGGTAATTGTCCCAGCGTGTCGTCGCGTTGCGATTGAGAGCTGTCGCGGTAGCGGGTCAGTATATCCAGCGTGTTGTTGGTCCAGGTTTTATTGAGCGATGCAAACGAATCTGTCTGGCGCCGGGTTCTCTGGTCCGTGTCGTTCTCAAATGTTTTGTTGAAACCGTCGTCGCTTTCAAGGTCCAGCTTGCCATTGAAATTGAAACCGTTGGAAAATGACTGCACATGAGTCATGTCGACCTTCCAGAATTTGGAGTCGTTGTCGTCATCCAGATAGAAGCCGCGGAACTCTCCGCGAACAGTATCTGCGGGCGCATAGCGGTATTCAATACCCGGCTTGACGCCGCGCTTGGAAAGATAGTCAATATAGACAGTAGCGTCGGTGGACTGGCTGATCGCCCAGTAATATGCGTTTTGTAGCGTGAAGCCGTCCGTGTTGCTACTTCCAAAGCTGGGGATGAGCAAACCGCTTTTGCGGGTTCGATCCATGGGAATATAGCCGATTGGGAAATACAGGATGGGGATGTCTTTGACTTTTAATTTGAGGTTCCGAAATAAAATCCGGTCGCCCTGTATGATGTCCATGGACTCGGTTTCTATCAACCAGTCGGGGATCTTGCCTCGGCAGGTGGTGATGGCTCCGTTTTCCATGGAATAATGCGTGTCGGAATAACGCGTCATCTTTTCTGCTTTGAACAGGTATTCTTCGTTGATGGAGCCGCGGGCCTGAAATATCTGCCCCTGTTCGGACTTGATATTGAAGAGGGTTCTGTCGGAGCGTATCTTCGAGCCCTCTGCGGTCTTGAGGTAGATATTTCCGAAGGCTTCTCCCATGCCGCTTTCGGTGTTGATGGTCACGCGGTCGGCGCGGAGCAAACGGTCCTGGTAAAAAACAATCACGTTTCCCCAGGCCTTGATCGTGTTCTGTTCACCGCTTTGGCTGAGGTGATCGGCGGTTATGTTGACTGATGCGCCTTCATGCTGATCAGGCGGAGTTTCCGTTTCAGCCCACAGAAGAGCCTGAGGAGTCAGAAGAATCCATAGAAGGCAGATGTATTTTAGATAGTTGATCAATGTATTGTTTTGCTTCGGCTACGGTGTATAAAGACCCGGTCACACAAACTATATCGTCAGAACTTGCTTTATTTTTAAGGATTTCGAGAGCTTTTGCCGTTTTTTCAATGATTTGCACAGGTTTTTCAGGATTCTCACCTGATTGATCCATGATTTCATGCGGGCATTGGCTCCGGTCGCTATCGGGTTGAGTTAATATCAACTGGTCTGCCCAGCCTCTAAGATGGGCGACCATTTCGAGATAGGGTTTATCGTTTAAAGCCCCAAAAATAATCCATTTTTTTTTGTCTGGATAATAATCGTCCAGTGTTTGGGTCAGTTTTTTGACGCCTTCAGTGTTGTGGGCGCAATCGAGAACAACCCAAGGTTGTTCCGAGACAATTTCCATTCGGCCGGGCCAGCTGACATTTTTTAAGCCGTTTCTTACCCAGTTTTCTAGCAACTCCTGTTTAGTTTGTTCAGCCCAATCGATGCAGGCCTGAATCGCCAGTCCCGCATTGCCCGCTTGATGCGAGCCCATAAGAGGCAACTCCAAATCCGAATAGGCGTGGCTGTTGTTGCGAAATTCGACGGTCTGGCCTTTATCATTCCAGCTTGTGGACTGACAGAAAAAATCTCTTCCCGAGCGTTTTATGCAGGCGCTTTGTTCCTGCGCAAAACGCTCGATAATTTCGTATATTTCATCTGGTTCTACATGAGCAAGAACCGTACCTTTACTTTTAATGATGGAGGCCTTTTCAAAGGCGATCCCTTTGAGATCGTCTCCCAGGTAGCTGACGTGGTCTTTGCCGATGGAGGTGATGATGGAGATCAGGGCCTTGCAGACATTGGTGGCGTCCAGACGGCCTCCAAGCCCGACTTCGACGACATTGAGGTCTGTGTTTTGCCGCGCCATATGGAGAAAAGCGACAGCGGTGGTGAACTCGAAAAAGGTCGCTTCGATTTTATGCGCTTCAGTCGCTTGCCTGACTTCGTTGACGAGTTCCTCAAGTTCCTGCGTCGATATGGGGGCGCCGTTGATGCGGATGCGCTCGTTGAACTCCAGCAGATGGGGGGAGGTGTACAAACCAACTTTCATTCCGGATTGTCGCAGGATCGAGTCAATCATGGCGGCCACCGAACCCTTGCCGTTGGTCCCGGCAATATGGATGACGGGTGAATGTTCATGCGGTTGGCCCAGGGCATCCATCAGGCGGATGGAGTTTTCCAGACCAAGCACGATCTTGCTCGGTTGAAGATTGTAAAGATAGTGTTCTACTGCCGTGAGTCGATCCATTGAAAGTTTCTGCAGAACTGATGGGGTTGGCGTGAACGTTTGGCGCCTTTCAGGGCGCAAGGGCCTATCATAGCAAAGCCGGTGGGGTGGCGTTCTTAAAAAAAATTAATATTGGCGGAGGAGGGCGGGTTCGGCGGGTTTTAAATTTCAGTTATTCAATTTTGGCTAAATTCAGAATCTGCGCCAGTTCATACAATTCTTCCTCTTCAGCTTCTTCAGCAATATCGCTCCAGGGAGCCTTGTTCCTGATGCGTCGCGCAGTGGCGCTGAAAGGGCCGAGATGGTCTTCCATTTCATGGAGGAGTTGATCCACTAATTGATTGAAGGTGTTTTTGCCCTCATGGCAACTGTATTGCGCCCAGAAACGGGCGATGGGATTGCTGTTCTTTAAAAAGTCCTGAAAATAATAGGAGGCGATGTCGTTGCCGTGAAGCAGGCCGCAGGGTCTGTCATTTTCAATCGCCACCAGCGAGCGGATATCATGCTCCAGCATGAGCGACAGCGCCTCGTTCATGGACGCCTCACCGCCAATGGTTATCAATGGCCTGTTGGCGATGGAGCCGATCTGGATGTCTGTTCCGTTTGATGCGTTTGCGATGACTTTGGAGACAAAATCGGATGCGGTGACCAGTCCGACGCAGTCGCCATTTTCTCTGACGATCAGCGCTTTGGTCTTTTCACGGGCCATGAGCTTTGCGCCTACAGCGGCGGATTCATTCGCTTCGATGACGATGGCAGGAGTCTGAAGAAATTTTTTAACGCTGTCCATGGTCGATCCGCAAAGCGGCGATGGGAATCGAGGGAAAAGCCGACGAAGTCCGCGCTCCGCCGGCTTTTATTGGGTTATTTGGGAATAACTTTGGATGCAAGGGGACCCTTCTCGCCCATGCTTTTTTCAAACTCAACGGCCTGACCTTCTTTTAAAGTCTTGAAGCCTTCCGTTTGAATTTCTGAAAAATGAACAAAGCAATCTTCCCCGTCTTCTGATTCGATAAATCCAAAACCTTTGCTATCGTTAAACCATTTCACTTTTCCGACCGCCATGACCGATGCTCCTAAAAAATGGAAATTTAACCCGGATATTTTATCACACTAAAATAAGGCCTCGGAACCAAAATTTCCATAGCTGGCGGGGTAGGGGCGATCAGGAAACAATGCTCCATTTCAGGAGTAGCGGTCGTTCAGCCAGGGTTCGGCGCTGTTGGAATAACCGCGTAGCTCCCAAAATCCCAACTCGTCTTTTTCCTTGAAGACGATCTCTCCGATCCATTTGGCGCCTTTCCATGCATACAATTGCGGCGTTATCATGCGCAGAGGCGCCCCGTGTTCCACGGTGAGCGGTTTGCCCTCCCATTCATGGACGAGCATGACGTCGTATTTCATGGCTTCTTCCAGCGACAGATTGGTGGAATAGCCGTCGTAAGCTTTGATGTAGATGTATTTCGCGCTGGGAAGAACCTCGCAGGATTTGACGAGATCGGTGAATTTAACGCCTTTCCAGCGGTTGTTCAGACGGCTCCAGGTTGTCACGCAGTGGAAGTCGGAGACGTCCTCCGTTTGCGGCAGAGCCATGAAGTCGTCCCAGGTCAGGGTTTTTTCCTGTTTGACCAGTCCGGACAGGGTGAGGCTCCAGTTCTCCAGCGGTATTTCTGGTTGAACGCCCAAATCGAGCACCGGCCAGTTGGTGACCACGCGTTGACCGGGAGGAACCTCGGGCATGCCGTCACGGTTCAAGTCTCCTGAGCCTTGAGGGATTTCTCCATCCCATCCCTCCTGTTGACGTTTCGCTTTTTTATATGCAATCAAGGCCTCGCGGCCTTTGATACGCTTCGAATTGGGGTCGTATTGCATTGGAATGCTTTCTCCATGATGTAAGCGTCAGATAAACCCTGTGCGCCAATAGGGCGGTGGGTGATTGAAAATTAAAGCATAGGATGGGTGAGAGGTCAAAAAAGTTACGAAAAGGCGCGTTTTGCCGAATGGCATAATTCCTGCTTCTATAACGGGCTAAAGAGATTTTGCCAAAAATCCGTAGAGAACTATGACGGAATCAAACTTTGGGAGACCGCCTGATATGGATCTTAAAATTTTAACCTTTAACTGGCACGAGCCGTATATCTGCCTTCTGGCGCGCGTTGGTTTTCAATTTTACATTGTCGAGCCTGAACTCAGTCCGGGCAAGTTCCGCCGCTGGGATACGAATATGCGGCCCTTGCCGGAAAATGCGCAGATTCTCAGCCAGCAAGAGGCGTCGAAACTGCTTGAGGAAGAGGGCTTTGATCTGGTCATCGCCAATAACATCAAAGACCTGGTCTGGGTCAAATCCTTCCATCTACCCAAAATATCGCTATTTCATTGTCGCCTCAGCGCAGAAATCGCCATCGGCGGGAATCAAGTTCAGCGCGATGATTATCTTGGGAGCATCGCTCCTTTATTGTCGGGCGTCAAAAATGTTTTCATTTCCGAATCCAAGAAACAGGATTGGGGCTTGCCGGGCGAGGTGATTCCTCACGGTCTGGATATATCCGACTACCCGGGTTATCAGGGCGATCAGGCGAGCGTATTGAGGGTTGGAAATCTCATCAAGGAAATGGATGCGGCCAAGGGCTACTCAATAGGCGAACAGATCCTCGACGGTTTCCCCAGCGTGACTCTGGGACTGAATCCCGGTATCCCGTCGGCGCGATTGTCGCGTGGATTCTCTGACTTGCTGGATCATTACCAGCATTGCCGGGTCTATCTGAACACGACGATGGAAGCTTATGAAGACGGCTACAACCTGTCGCTTCTTGAAGCGATGGCTACGGGCATGCCTGTGGTGTCCTACAAGCATTCCGGTTCGCCAATCGTGAACGGCGTGAATGGATTCATCTCAGACGATATAGCGCAGATTCGCAGGGACGTCGAATTTCTTTTGAAGAATCCGGCGCAGGCCCGACAAATCGGCAGGGAAGCGCGTAAAACCGTTCAGAGTCAGTTCAATATCGATCGCTTTACGACCTCATGGAAGCGAGTCATTCACGCGACGCTTGTCGAGTTTTTGCAGAACTCGGGAGTTGTGATGGATGGAGAAAAGCGACCGCCATTCGACAAGATCGCGCGCAAAAATATCCTGATGAATTATGTGTCGCATCCGGCGACCACGGCGCATTACCTCGAACGGGCATTGAGAAAAAAGCACAACGTGATCACCTGCGGGACCATGATCAACGACGAAGTGCGCAAGTTGTGGAACCTCGGAGCTTTGAAATGGGAAGTCAAGCCGCAAGACATACCCTGCGCCCCGAATGCGCCCTTGAAATCGGTCCTGGAGCATTTGCCGAGGGGCTGGCATGCGGATCTTTTCTTCTGGGTCGAGACGGGATTGAGTCTGCCTCCAGCGGACTTGTCGAATCTTACGATGCCCAAGGCTTGCTACCTGATCGACACGCACATCCATCTGGAAAATCACTTGAAGATCGCGCGACCGTTTAATTTCGTCTTTCTGGCGCAAAAAAAATATGTCGATGATTTTAAAAAAGCAGGTTATGAACAGGTGATCTGGCTTCCTCTCGCTTGCGATGAAGAAATTCACTCAGGAAAAGCGGCAGAGAAACTTTGCGATGTCGGTTTTGTGGGAACGGTGGACTCGGCCCCGGAGCGACGCAAGCGTTTGCTGAACGAGCTGTCCAGTCATTTCAATTTGAATTGTCAGCGTAAATTCATGGACGAAATGGCGGCGCTGTATTCAGAGTCCAGAATTGTTTTTAACAACGCGATCAACCAGGACTTGAACATGCGAGTGTTCGAAGCCATGTGTAGCGGCAGTCTGCTGGTGACCGACCGCGCCACCGGTAGCGGGCTTGAGGAAATGTTTACGGATAAAAAGCATTTGGCCTATTACGACGACGCCACATTGCTGGACACGGTTCGTTATTATCTCGATCACGAGGAAGAGCGCGAGCGTATCGCGGCGGAAGGGCGCAGGGAGGTGTTGAGTCGGCACACATACAGCCATCGCATGGATACGATGATGAACTACATCAACAACGCATTCAAACGCGACGCGATTCGCAGCGCTGGGGCGCAAGCCAGCGAACTCGTAAAATCTTCTGCGGCGACTCAGGAGCCGGAAGTGAAATCGTATTACAGAAACACGCGCAAGGATCTGATCCCCCTGGTTCCACTCAATGCCTCATGCATTCTCGAAGTCGGCTGCGCCTCAGGAGGGATGGGCGCAGAATTGAAACGGGAACGCGAGGCGTTTGTGGCCGGGGTGGAAATGAATTCCTCTGCGGCGAATCTGGCGCGTGAAGTTCTGGATGATGTGATCGAGGGCAATATTGAATCCATGCCGCTCCCTTATGCGAAGGAGAGCTTCGACTGCATCATCTTTGCGGACATTCTGGAACATCTGGTCGATCCTCTGAGTGTCCTCAAGAGCACGGCGCCTTTGCTTAGAGAGGGCGGGAGCGTTGTCGCCAGCATTCCGAATATTCAGTTTTATGCAATCCTCGGGCAACTGGGGGAGGGCGCCTGGACCTATCAGGATGAAGGCATTCTGGATCGTACGCATTTAAGATTCTTCACCTTGAAAGAGATGAAAAAATTATTCAATGACGCCGGCATGGAAATCGACCAGATCGAAGAAAACCTGTCGCCTGAATACGAAGCCTTTAAAAATTCAGGAAGCCGTTCGGTCACCATGGGACGGGTGACGGTGAACAACCTGGAACCGGAAGAGCTGAAACAGTTTTTTGTGTTTCAATACAAGATCCGAGCGAGCGTCAGGAAAGAGGCCGCGTTGAAGCCGGTAGATGACGGAGTGGACGCAACAACGCCGCAAGTTCAGGAATTGCTGGAGAAGGCGAAACAGGCATTCCTCATGAATCAGTCCGATTATGCCATGCGCTTGTACGACGAGGCGCTGGCGCTTTGTCCGCAGAACGCTGAGGCCGTTGTCGGTCTGGGCAATGTGAGTTTGCAACAGGGAAATCTTGTTGAAGCCGAAACGCATTACAAGTCCGCCTTGAAAAACCCTTCTCCGCCAGCCAGCGCCTGGGTGGGACTGGGTATTCTGGAAATGCAACGCAATGATCTGGAGCGCGCCTCAAACTATCTGAATAAAGCCATCGCCATGAAACCTGAAAACGACAAGGCTCTGGCGGCTCTGGGACTGGTCGAAAACATGATCGGCAATAAACATGAGGCTTTGAAACGCTTCGTTCAGGCTCTGGAGTCTAATATCGATAACGAGGCGGCTCTGAACGGTCTCTTGAAATTATCCTATGAACTGCAGGTGTTTGACGATGCGGAACGGCTCCTCAAACAATATCTGGAGGTTCATCCCGCCAATCTGAATATCCTGTTTGGTCTTGCCGGAATTCAATTCGTTTCCGGTCAAATGGATATGGCTAGGGAAAGTCTGCAAACGCTCATGATTTTTGAACCCAATCATGCAGACGCGCGGGCGTTGATTCAAAAAATTGATGCGACGGAAAAACGACACGCTTTCATTGATAACTGAGCTATGGATTATTTCGATAAAAATCTGAAGGTATTGAAGGCGCATGATCCTGCGCTTGCGCAACGTGTTGCGGCTATCCCCTTTCCAGAATCTCTGGTGGTGGAGACGTCGAAAGACGGCTATCCCGTCCCGAAAATCAACGGCGTTTATCTGCACAGCGCCTACAAGCCTCTGGAAGAAGCGCGCAAGTCCGTTCACATCGGAGAACTTGCCGAGGATCAGCGCGTCGTCGTGCTGGGTCTGGGATTTGGCTATCATGTCCATGAACTGTTGATGCAGACGGATGGTTCCATCACTGTGATCGAACCCTCACTTCAACTGTTTCGCGCTTTGCTGTCCTGCCGGGATTTTTCCGACCTTCTAACGAGTATTCAATTTTATATTGAAACGCCGCCCGCAAAACTATTCGCGACAGAAGACCCGACGCAATGGAACGTGTTTGAGCACAAGCCGTCCTTACGTATCGCGCCGGAGTATTACAAAAATCTGGATCAGTGCGCGCAGGCCCTGCAAGTGCTTGGCTCAAATTCTCTCCGCATTCTTGTCGTCAATCCGATCTATGGCGGTTCTTTGCCAACTGCGAACTATTGCGCCGACGCCTTGAGGACGATGGGGCATCATGTCGAATCGGTGCACTGCGAGGACTTCGTCGACAGTTTTCATGGTATTCATAAGGTCACGTCCAACAAGGGCAACCGTCAGATACTCGACCGAATGTTTATCTCGCTGATGGGGCAGGTGATTTTAGCGAAGGCGGCGGATTGCGTCCCTGATCTTGTATTGGTGTTGGCGCAGGCGCCGATGAGTCCTGAAACGATTCAGTCTCTCAAAAAACTCGATGCGCCGATTGCCTTCTGGTTCGTTGAAGATTTCCGAACCCTGTCTTATTGGAAAGAAATAGCGCCTTTATACGATCATTTTTTCACCATTCAACGCGGCGAATTTTTTGAAGAACTGGCTGAGTCGGGCGCGCATAACTATTACTACCTGCCGCAGGCCTGTCACCCGCAAACGCATCGCCCGCTGGACTTGAGCGACGAAGATCGCGAACGATACGAATGCGATCTGTCTTTCATGGGCGCGGGATATTTCAACAGGCAACAGAGCTTTCCCCATTTATTGGATCAGGATTTCAAAATCTGGGGAACCGAGTGGAATCTGCAAACAGAAGTTGGGGAGCGCGTACAGAACAAGAATGAGCGGGTCAGTGGAGAGGATACGGTTAAAATTTACAACGCGGGCAAAATAAATCTCAATCTGCATTCCTCGATTTGTCATTCCGGCGTCAACCCTGAAGGCGATTTTGTCAATCCGAGAACTTTTGAGATACCGGCTTGCGGGGGTTTTCAACTGGTCGACGAGCGAAGCGAACTGGCGGAGTTGTTTCGCGTCGACGAGGAAATCGCCGTTTTCAGTTCGATTGAAGAACTCAAAGAGAAAATCAATTATTACCTGAAACATCCCGATGAACGACTAGAGATCATCGCAAAAGGCCGCGCCCGCGTCTTGGCAGAGCACACCATGGCGCATCGTATGCGCGAGATGTTGATTCATGTTTTTGCGAATCAGGCGCAAGCGCTGAAGCAACGCATACAGTCCCGTCGCGATCCGGTCGAGCAGGTGATCGAAGAAGCGGGGGAGGGCAGTTCGCTCGCCGGGTTCATGGAAAACTTTCGCGGCGTCGCCGATTTTTCGCTCGACACCGTCATGACGCAAATAGAAAACGGGCAGGGGAAATTGAGTCGGGAGGAAACCCTGTTTCTCATGCTTGACCAGGTGGTTAAAAAGGAGGATTGACCTTGCCCGAATCCATTCTCGTTCTCACTCTGACCCGCATTGGCGATCTCGTGCAGGCGACGCCGCTTATAGCGGGTCTGCGCAAGAAATATCCAGAGGCGAAAATCACACAGGTCGTTTCCTCGGATTTTGCCGAGTTTGCCGAGCGCATCCCGCATGTGGATGAAACCATCGTTTTTGATTTACGACAGTTTAAAGAAAAGCAAGAAGGCACGCTCTGGGTGAACGTTTATCGTTACCTTGAAAACTTCATGGACTCGCTCAAGGGCCGGGGCTTTGATCTGATGGTCAATCTCAGTCATTCCAAGCTCAGCGCCTTCATGAACCTTTATCTGGATATGAAAGAGTTCATTGGCTTTGCCTGCAACGAAACCGGCGACCGCATGTCGCGCCATCCCTGGATGCAGTATTTTGGCATTGAGCCTTTCAATCGCGCCTACAACCCTTTCAACCTGGTGGAAATTTTCACGCGGAGCGGCGATGTCGACCCGGGTTCCGAAGCGATTCAGATTTTGCCCCAGGCGGATGATGAAGCGTCGATTCAGAATTTGTTAGAAGAACATTCCATTCAGGAAGGCGAGTTGCTGATCGGCGTTCAGGCCGGTTCCAGCATTGAAGGACGGCGCTGGCCGACCCGCTACTTCGCCGAATTGATCGACCGATTGAGCTCTGAAATGAATGCGCGCGTTTTGCTCTTTGGCGTCGCTTCCGAATCGTCATTAGCTAAAGACATCATCGATACGGTGGCGAACAAGGAGAAGGTGGTCGACCTTACTGGAAGAACGAAGATCAATCAACTGGTCGCCATGCTCGGCAAATGCAGGTATCTGGTGACGAACGATACGGGAACCATGCACATCGCCGCCGCTTTGGGCGTGCGCATCGTCGGACTGTTCTTCGCGCATGCGCATCCCTGGGAAACCGGTCCCTTCGCTCCGGGCAATATCATTTTCCAATCGCGCATCTCCTGCGCTCCCTGTAGTTACGGAGTCGAGTGCAACAATATTATCTGTATTCACACGGTCAAGCCGCATCATGTCTTCGATGCGATGCAATATCATCATGTTTCCGGCAACTGGAATGTGGATCGAAACAATTCAGAAATGAATGTGTACACGACGGACTTTGCCTCCGACAATCGCTTTCGCCTGCGATCTCTGATGCGGCACGCTTTGACGATGGAAGATGTTTTCAGAGAATTGTATTTTCGCTTATGGCCTGCGGTGTTGAGCGGGCAGGAAGTCGCTCTGCAATGGGAGCCGGGCGAGTCGCCTCAGGAAATCTTTGCAAGCGAATATCAATGCGACGAAGCGGATGGGTTGATTCACAAGTTGGAAGAGAAAAAAACAGCTCTGGAGCAATTGATGCAGTTGGCAAGAAACGGCTCTAAATCAGCCACCCGTCTGCTCAAGAAGGTATCAAATCGTCAACTAACGAATACGGGATTGATGCAATTTAAGGATGATTTTGAAGCCCTGGACAAGAGCATTGCGGGTCTGGGCTGGTCGCATCCTGAACTCAAACCGGTCGCGGATATGTTCAGCAAGCGTAAGGAAAATTTTCAGGGAGATGATATTGTTCAACTGGCGCGCGCGACTCAGGCCTGCTATCAACAATTGGAGATTGAAAGCCTGGAACTAAAGCGGCTGGTGGAGACGGTGGATCTGAGAAGTCGGAACTATTTTAAAGAACACAGTTCCATGAGCGTCGATGTGCCCGGCAAATAACTGGCCATATCGTTCTGACCGTTGTATTTGAGGAATTTTTCGAGAAACTCGAGAGAAGCGCCGCCGCCGGTGGAAATGAAAAAATTGCTCGTGAAGTAATTCCAGAGCGTGAAGCAGTCGCTCTTTTTGAAATCGACAGAGATCAATTCCTGATTGATAGTCTCGGAAAATTGCTCCTTGATTTTTTCCTTGATGATCCGTTTCATCTCATCCATTGAGATTTTGTTGAGGATCGCCGCAGAATCCCCGCCGCCAATCACCACATACAATTCCATTTTTCGAATCGCCGATCCAAAAAGCAGTTTGGCCAGTTCCAACGAGCCTTCGGCGTAGGAAGGGCAGTGCGGGTGATCGTAGGCGCCCAAAGGGCCATTCCAGACGATGTTCCTGATATTTTCATGAAGAATCGTTTCAGTGAACATTTCAATGGTCTTGGGGCCGAGGTCGAGTTGCAATTCTTCGTCAAAATCTGGCTTGTCTTTGATGATAAAGGTGGGGTCTTCGAAATTGGCGGCGACTTTGTAATCCACCGGAAGGATGATTTCCACCTTGTTTTCCTCCGCCATCGCCATGATTTCGGCAGCCGATTTGATCTCGTTGAGCAATTCTTTGTTTTTGTCCGCGTCCAGGGATAACAGCTTTTTCGGGAGGTTTTCTGCAACCAGCGGCATTCCGTCTGAAAAACGGTCTTTTGCCAGCAAAAAGGCATTCACCATTTTTCCGCCAATAAAGATCGATTTAATTTGCGTTTGGACGAATTGTTTGAGAATATTGATCTTGTCGGCAACCTTAGCCCCGCCGGCGACAACTATAGTCTTCTTGGGATTGGCAATTGCCCTGCGGCCAAAATGCCCCAGTTTCTGAATTTCCTCATAAAGCAGATTCCCGGCGACAACGAGTTTATTTTCTTTCCTCATAACCTGAGGGAGCATGCGGATACTCTTCGTCGTTCGATGACTACACCCAAACGCACAATTAATATACACATCCGCAACATTGGCAAGCTGTTCAATGAATTCCAACCGGTAAGCGTCAGGATTGGCAGGGTCGAGCAAATATCTCAAATTAGGCAGAAATTTGATACCGCCCAGCGGAAACCGGTTATATAGAAAAATTTCAAGAGAGTTTTTTAATTGAGAATCAATAATTTCAGGAGGAAAAATCGTATAAGCGTCGCCGTAGCGCTCACGGATCAAGGTGTCGAAATGGGAACAGACAAATTGCATGTTGAAAATCCCATCCCAGCCCGTGTAGTCCTTGGTTTTATGAGGACGTCCCAAATGCGAACCAATGATGACGCGGCACTTTCCGTCAGTCAGTTCATGAATTTTTTTGAAGGTCAGGTCCAGAAAACGCCGAATGCGAGTGTCGTCCGCAACGCGGTAATACCCTTTGTGGGGAAGTAAGGGCACATTGAAATCAGATCGAATGAAGATGGTTTTCCCAATTAAATCAGCCGGCCTTAGGGCGTCCAGCGACAGTATTCCAATTTCATTTTTCATTGGGGAAACCTTTAGCGCAAAATTCCTAGAGACATTTTCTTTTATACGATTTGAAAAATTTTGCAAGCCATTTATAGAAAAATTCAATTGTCGAACGCCCCAATTGAGATCAGATAACTTATTGAATTTTATAGAATAATCTTAACAGAAACAAATTTAGAATTCACCCATAAATTGAAAGAATTTATAGAAGAGGTGGATTCGTACGAGACGCTCCCGAAAATGAGCGTTTGGAAAGGCTAAAATGTCCAAAAAAATTATGTTGATCAATGCCGATCAACCGGAGGAATGCCGAGCGGTCATTCTGGACGATGGAAAGGTTGAAAATTTCATTGTCGAGCATGCCTCGCATGAGCAGATTAAAGGGAATATTTACCTAGGCGTGATTAACCGGGTCGAGCCTGCAATTGAAGCGGCTTTTGTAGATTTCGGTGGGAAAAAATTCGGTTTCATGCCCTTCAAAGACGTGCTTCGCGAGAATTATTTGCAGACCGGCGAACGCAAGGCCAAAGTGCGCATTCAGGATGTTCTGATACGGGGTCAGAAATTGATGGTTCAAGTGGTCAAGGAGGGACGGGACCATAAAGGGCCTTCTCTTTCCAACGGCGTCTCTATACCCGGCCGATTTCTTGTATTGGTTCTTGGGAGCGGCGGTAGCGGCATCTCGCGAAAAATTGAGGATGAGGAGGAGCGTAAGAAGCTTCGTAGTATTGTCGAGGGATTTGACTTGCCGGACAACATGGGCGTCATCATCCGCACGGCAGGCGTTGGGCGAACCAAGCTGGAGTTGCAGAAAGACCTGCAGATGCTCCTGAAAATCTGGGAAACCCTGAATCAAGATATCAATAATGAATCCATGACGCCGCCTTATTTGCTTTACAAGGAAGCGGATATGGTTTTGAGGACGGTTCGCGATCATTTCACGGCAGACACCGACGAAATCATCATCGACAATAAAGAGTCCTATAAGGCAGTCAGAAATTTCATTAAAATGATCATGCCGCGCATGCAAAGCCGCGTCAAACTCTATCAGGATGTGCGCCCCCTGTTTGAAGTGCATGGCGTTGAGGAACAGATTGAAACGATCTACCACCGAACCGTTCACCTGCCATCAGGCGGTTCCATTGTCATTGATGTGGGCGAGGCGATGGTTTCCATCGACGTCAACTCCGGCAAGACCACCAGCTCGAATGAACTCGAATCCACCGCAGTGAGAACCAATATGGAAGCCGCCGATGAAGTTTCGCGTCAACTTCGTTTGCGCGATCTTGGCGGTTTGATCGTTATCGACTTCATCGACATGTTCCAGAAAAAGAACAAAATGATGGTGGAGAAACAACTCAAAAAGGCATTCAAGAAAGACAAGGCGCGAATCAATCTTGCGCGTATCTCCAAGTTTGGTTTGATGGAGATGTCTCGTCAGAGAATGTCGCCTCCTGTTAAAGAGGGCGTTTTTGAGAAATGTCCGCGTTGTAAAGGCGCAGGATATGTGCGCGGTGTGGGCGCCCTTTCCATTCTGACTCTGCGTAAAATTCAGGAAATCATTGGCAAGGATTCAGTCAAGGAAATGCGCGTAGACGTTTCGTCGGAAGTGGTTTCTTATCTATTGAGTTACAAAATGGAGTTCATCCGCGACTTGAAGGAAAAACACAAGGTTGCGATTCATTTTGATTCATCGCCAGGTCTGGAATTTGAAAACTTCAAATTCAATGTGATCGAATATTACAAGGAAGGCGAGACGCCGCCGAAAACAAATACCCGAGAACCCAGAGCGGATTCGAGGAATGGCAGAGGCCGAGTCCCTGACAACCGCAAAAAAATTGCGCAGAAGCCCCGGAGCGAGCCTCGTCAGGAACCGGCGGAGGAAGTTCGTCCTGTCGCAGAAGCAACGGCCACGATTGATGCGACGGAGCAAGAAGTAAAAGAAGGGGAGGAGCGTCCACGTTCGCGCGGTCGATACTCCCGTTCGCGTTCGCAACGAAGATCGCCTCAGGGCAGGCGTCCCCGGCAGATGCGCGGTCGGCGTCGGCGTTACACCCGGCCGGAAAGCGGTCGCTTTCAGTTCAATCGCCTGAAAACCAGCGCTAACGGCGCGCTCGATTATCGAAAACTACCGCCGAATAAGTTGTTGAACTTTTTCATGCCCTTGGGGATGAAAGAATTTTCCCAAAAGAACAGCGAGTTGCCGAAGGGGCCTGATAAACCAAAGATCAGAAAAGACGCCTTGCCAAATGTGGTGGTTGAAATACCCAAATAAATTGTAGCTGAAATTAAAGGGACTGGGCGCAACGAAACCCGGTATCCCAGAATCTCAAGTGGGGTGGGGCAAAATTCCGAAAAGAGACCATGCTGAATTCTTTCATGAATCCATGGTCGTTTTTTCGGATCGCTCCGCCGCGAGTGACTTTGAAGGTCTTGCCAAAATTGGGGTCTTTATGGTCTGAATCTGGATAGGCTTGATACCAGTCGTCGGTCCATTCTGCGACATTGCCATTCAGATCATGAATTTTATAGGGGCTGATATCGTGCGGGGTCTGGCCGACGGGTCGAACCGTCTGACTGAAGTTGGCATACTCATCCTGATAGGCATTCCCCCAGGTGAATAGAAAACCATCGCTTCCCCGCGCCGCTTTCTCCCATTCCCGTTCGCTGGGAAGTCGTTTGCCACGCCACATGCAATAGGCGTCCGCCTCGAACCAACTGACCCCCCGAACCGGTTCCAAGACCGAAATTGTTTCATATTTTGCCTTCGGTTTGAATTTGATAAAATCCTGATAGCTGACTTCATAGCGGTCGATGTAAAATGAGTCGAGATGAATCACTCTTGCAGGTTGAGCGTTGGCGCCGGACGATTGTGGAAGGTTGAAGAACTCTTTTGTCCTGACGGGATCGATGCCAAACTGGAACTTGCTCGCAGGAATCAGGACCATGTCATCCGGTTTGTTACCCTGACAGGACGCGACGAACAAAAGCAGTAAAATGAATCCAGAAATGCGCTTCAAGGCGTTGTGACGGCTGTTTGGGAAACCGTAACGGGCGGTTTCGGTTTAGGAAATCGTCCGGTGTCTTTCGACTGAAAGGCATATTCGACGGTCAGGCAGGCCGCTTCATCCCTTCCGCACACGGTGGTTCGGCAGTCCTTCTCCTGATTACGGCAATAATAATTCAGGATGCGAAATTTCATGAATTCCCCGGCATGGGTTTTCACGACGTAGACATTTTTATGCGACTCAATATTATGCGTTCGCGTGCGGTAGGTGTACCAGTCCGACAAGGCGTCATTGCTCAGTTTGCCGAAACTCCGCGTCATTTGCAGATAACCGGAATCCGGCGCAGTTTCAACGCTGTTGATATCCACTTGTCCGAGATTGACGACGCCCACTTGACCGCCGGTCGATAAATCGCCGCCGTTGGAAATGATTTTGGTTCTTTGAAAACCCAGGTCCCAGTTGATGTTTTTCAGGTCCTTGAGCTGTTCTTCCGGTTCCTTGACCTGATGCGTTTCACCCGTCGCAAAATCGACAAGGGTCCACATATCCTTTGATGTAGCGTCAATTTTGAGGAGCGGATTGTCCGCTATGAATTTTTTCGGGATTTTGGGCGGCAGGGGAACCGTTTCAAAATCTTCTATATTTCCAATCATGAAATTCAGGATTTGATGAAAGAGCAGGGTGCCCAGCATGAGGCCCGCGAATATTTTAAGAGTGCTAGTCATGTGAGAATTATAAATACAAAAAAAACAAATAGATGGCTTAGGGTTCGTTTCCCAATTCGAATGTGGTAGAGTATTATAAAAGATTGTGATGTCAATATTTTAAACCAAGTCCCGTATTTTAAAAAGTGAAAGACGAGAATATTCAGTTTAAAAAATTTCAGATAGAGAACTATCTCAAATCTGAATTTGAAAAGCGGTTTCGCAAGGCCGGGCGTATCTCCTTGCGCAAACGACAGCGATTCATGAAAGAAATCACCCAGAAGGCCAGCAAGAAATTCGGCAAGGACGTTTTATGTCTTGTCGATTTTGACAAGCGCGGTTTTCATTCCATCGTGTCCCCATCCAGAGTGGAGTCTACGGATAAAGGGCGTTTGTTTCAATCCTTCTCTCACAGTCAGGTTTTTTACACAACGCATTGCATGGAACGTTTCAGTTCGCGCACCGACACCCAGGAAAATTGCATCCTCGCTCTGGATGTTTATATGTCCGACGCTCTGCTGACCTTTGGCGAGCAGGAGGGCTATCTGACCTGTCCCGTGGGCGTGTTTGCGTATGAGTTGGAAAACGATCGTCTGATCGTAAAAACATTTTTGAATTTTGAGTTGCTGACTGAGGAGCAAATCCTCAAGTTTTATGGTCCGGGCACCATCTCTATTATCTCCGAAGAATTTCTGGCGGATGATTTCAATGAAAGCGATTTCATGTTGTCCGACGAATCGGAGCCTGTCGAAGATTTTATGGAAGCAGATGCCAATCAGACCTGAATGGCATGTTTCGACCGTGATGATCTAATTTCCTAATTCCCCGGCTTTTTCTTATCCATGATCCAGGTCTACAATGTTTTCAAATCCTATGGTGGAGCATTCCCGGCGCTGGCGAATGTGTCTCTGTCGATCAAGCGCGGCGAATTTGTTTATTTGACCGGACCCAGTGGCGCAGGCAAGACAACCCTTCTCAAAATTCTGTTTCGCTGGGAAAACATCGATCAGGGGCAGATTCTGGTGAACGGCGTCAATATCTGCAAGATATCTGCGGATCGGCTCTACCAGCATCGGCGACAAATCGGTTTTGTGTTTCAGGATTGCAAGTTACTGCCGAGGAAAACCGTATTTGAAAACATCGCATTCGCCCAGGAAATTGTCGGCGCGCCGCGAAAGACCATCAAGCTTAAAACCTGGGAGGCCTTGAAAAACGTTGGCATGACTCATAAAAAAGACGCCCTGCCGTTGCAACTTTCAGGCGGCGAACAGCAGCGCGTTGCGATTGCGCGGGCGTTGGTCAACAATCCGCAAATCATTCTGGCGGATGAGCCTACGGGCAATCTGGACCCGGATATCTCGCAGGAAATTTTAAAACTGTTTGAACAAGCTCAGAATTTGGGCGTCACGATTGTTTTCGCCACCCACAATCAGGAGATGATAAGAAACAGTCGACACCCCGTTATCATGTTGAAAAGAGGAAAACGAGTCCAGCCTTGAAGTCATTGTTCCGTTTCATCATCAATGCGTTTTTCACCACGGCGTCCAACATACGCGCCAACAAGCAATTGTTTCTGGTTTCTGTGGGAACCACGGCGATCGCTTTTTCCATACTCAGTCTGTTTTTGGCGATCTTTGTCAGTTTGACTTCAACTCTGGATAAACTGGAAGGACAGGTTCGACTGAAGGTCTATTTGAAAGATTCGGCATCCAGCGAAGAACGCGACCGGATCGAGCAATACGCCAACTCCATTGCCATCATAGAGAGCGTTGAGTACCTGGCAAAAGAGGATGCATGGAAATCCTTCAAGAAAGAGTTCTCCAATCGTCTGCCCATTTTGACGGACCTCGAATTCAATCCGCTTCCTTCTTCGTATCAGATCAAGTTCAAACAAGGCCAGCAATACCTCGACGTTTTGGCGACTGCGGCGGAAAAATTCAGCGCCCTGCAAGGCGTTGAGTCCGTTGATTACGGACGCGAATGGATCAATCGTTTTCAAAACTTCATGATGTTCATGAGAATATTTCTGCTCACGGCGGGGGGATTGCTCGCGCTGGGTTTGATTCTGATCGTGTCCAACACCATCAAATTATCCATCTACTCCCGGTCCGACGAAATCGAATTGATGCAAATGATCGGAGCCACGCCTCGATTTGTCAAAGCGCCTTTCTTGCTCGAAGGAGCGGTGCAGGGACTCTGCGGCTCCGCTCTGGCATTGCTTCTTCTGAATCTCATTCAGCGCTATGTCGACATACAATTTGGCGGAGCGATGGAATCGTCCTTTCTTGGATTTCGTTTTCATTATTTGCCGGGCGCTTATGTTTGCGGACTTATATTATTGAGTCTGGTCGTCGGTCTGCTTGGCAGTTTGTTTTCAATATTTCAATTCCTTTCTCGAGATGGCGAAAATGATAAATAGCCGCTTCCTGATCGCGCTGACTTGTTTGCTCGTCTCCCTCGTTGCGAATAGCGTTTTTTCTCAGGATATAGACGAGATCAGCGATTTGCTGGAAGGCGAGAAAAAGGAACTGGAAATATTGAAGAAGCGCATGGAGAAACAAAAGAGGTCGATTTCATCGGTTGGCGCCCAAACCAAATCGGCTCTTTCGACCTTGCGCAATCTCGACGATCAATTGAAATTAAGCGAACGGGAATTGAAAATTTATCAATGGAATATGAAAGCGAATGAACGTAAAATTGAAGCCTTGGGAAGCAAGACCGCGCGCAATGAAAAAGAGATGGTTGATATCAAGGATAAGCTGTCCCGACGCATTCGGTCCATCTACAAGGAGGGAAACCTCTTCCCCTTGAAGTTGATGTTTTCCGCCGAAAATTTCAATGACTTGATTTCTCAGTCCCGCTACATTCAATCAATCACCGAATACGACGCTGATCTTTTGAGGTCGCACCAGCAACAGATTCAGGAGTTCCAGGCTGAGCGCGATTCTCTAGAACGGGCCAGGACACAATTGGTGCGTTTCGAAAAAAATGCGCGGAAGAAACAGGAAGAGATCAAGGGGCAGAAACAGGAAAAATCCGCTTTTCTTAAAAAACTGAAACGCGAGAAGAAATTATATCTGCAAGCGCATGCCGAACTGAAAAACAGCGCGGGCAAACTGAACTCCCTCATTGCAGGGCTTGAAGAAAAACTCATTCGCGGAGAAGGTCTGGACATATCCGATAAAAAGGGTCGTCTGCAATTGCCAGTTGACGGCAAAATTCTCAACCGGTTTGGCGAGCAGAAACACAAGGATTTTGGCGCCATCATTGTCTATAATGGAGTTAATATTGAGGCCAGCAAAGGCGATGCGGTTCGCGCCGTTTCTTCTGGAACGACGCTGTTTGCGGACTTTCTTGAAGGCTATGGAAACCTGGTGATTCTGGGGCATGGCAAAGAATATCATTCCCTTTACGGCCATTTGGATGACATAATTACAGAAGTAGGAAAAACCGTTCGCACCGGTCAAATCATCGGTCGGTCAGGCGATACCGGCTCTATCGAAGGCGAAACGCTTTATTTTGAAATTCGCCACAACGGCAAACCGGTGGAACCGACGCAATGGTTTGCCGTCGCAAAAAAATGAAATATGTCGCTTTGCAGTGTGTCGCGACTTTTAGATATTCAGCATTAATACAGACCAGAATTTTCATTAACTTTAAATTGGAGACGGGACATTGAAATTTGAGATCCGTTGTATGTATTCCAGAATCCTGTTAGTCGGCATGATGACCCTGTTGTTCGCTTTTCAGTCTCCGTTCAGCGTAACGGCAAAAGAGGACGTGGAAGGGGAGAGCGAAACTCAGGCAGACACCTATGAGCGATTGAAAATTTTTTCTGAAATTCTTTCTCTGGTCGAAAGCAGTTATGTCGAAGAAGTCAAAGCCAACAATCTGATAGAAGGCGCAATTCGCGGCATGGTGAAAACTCTCGACCCGCATTCCTCCTACCTGAACGCGGAATCATTTAAAGCCATGCAGGTCGAAACCTCCGGGAAGTTCGGCGGATTGGGAATTGAAATCAGTATGCGCAACGGCATTCTCACCGTTGTATCGCCGATCGAAGACACGCCCGCGTGGAAAGCGGGAGTCAAGGCGGGCGACAAAATCATCAAGATCGAAGAAGAATCAACTCTTGATATGACTTTGACCGACGCCGTATCCCGATTGCGAGGCGAGCGCGGCAAGCCGATCAATATCACGATTTTCAGAGAAACCCGTGAGACGCCGTTTGAAGTCACTATCGTGCGCGATATCATCAAGGTGAGAAGCGTCAAGCACAAGATTTATGAAGACACTGTGGGCTACGTGAGCATACGCAGTTTCACCAAGTCCACAGCCTCGGATATGGATGCGGCCATTGCCGAAATGGAAATGAAAGGCATCACCAAACTGATTCTCGACGTACGCAACAATCCGGGTGGATTACTCAATCAGGCGGTTGAAGTCACCGACCGTTTTCTGGACAGCGAAAACCTCATTGTTTATACCAAAGGGCGCAACGAAGAACAGAATATGCGGTTCACAACCCGGGATGATATCAAGCGCGTCAAGTACCCGATGGTCATTCTTGTGAACAGCGGCAGCGCCAGCGCCTCCGAAATCGTCTCTGGAGCCTTGCAGGATTTAGGGCGCGCAATCATTTTAGGCAACCCGACTTTTGGTAAAGGATCGGTGCAAACCATCATTCCCTTGAGCGACGGTTCGGCCCTGCGCTTGACCACAGCGCGTTATTACACGCCAAGCGGACGGGTGATACAGGAGAATGGTATCGTTCCCGATATCATTGTCGATCAAGACCCGGTTTCTGAAGTTGAGGAAGATGCGAAGGAAGAAGAGAGTGAAGAAAAATCAACGATTCGACGCATCCTGCGCGAGAAGGATCTGAAAAAACATCTCAAGGGTAAGAGCAGTATCGACGGTGAAACGCCTGAAGGGTTGGACACTGTTGCCAATGATGAAAGCGACTCTGAAGAAGCGTCTGAAAGTCAGGAAAAATTAAAGGCGGATTTGCAAAAGGACGCCCAGTTGAGGCATGCAGTGTTTCTCCTGCGCGGTTGGGATATCATGAAGAACAACATCAGGCGAACCAGCGAAACGCAATCCGATGAATCGGCGGCAGATCAAGTCAGTTTTAATAATCGCTGATCAGCGCCCTAGACACGTATTAAACAATGACGGATCAAACTGTTTACACCCTTGGTATTGAAACATCCTGTGATGAAACCGCCGCCGCTGTAATTAAGAACGGTCGCGAAATTTTATCGAACGTGATTTCCAGCCAGGAAGCGATTCATTCGCGTTACGGCGGCGTGGTGCCAGAACTGGCGGGTCGAGCGCATGTGGATGTGATCGACCAGATCATTCTGCAGGCTCTGAATGAAGCCGGTCTTTCCTGGCAGGACATCGATCAGGTCGCCGTTACCGAAGGGCCTGGACTGGCCGGATCCCTGCTTGTTGGACTCAATGTCGCCAAGGCGATCGCCTATGCCCTGAAAATTCCCATTATCGGCGTGAATCATCTTGAAGGTCACTTGACATCCATCTACCTTCAGGAAGCGGTTGAATTCCCTTACATCGCTCTCAGTGTTTCAGGCGGGCACACAGATTTGTACCGCGTGGAGCGTTTTGGCTCCTATCAATTGCTGGGGCGTACCCGCGACGATGCGGCGGGTGAATCCTTTGACAAGGTCGCTAAAATGCTTGGTTTGGGATACCCTGGCGGCCCTTTGATTGAAAAGCTAGCAAGGGAGGGCAATCCTTCGGCTCATGCCTTTCCAAGAGCCATGCTGGACAAAGATTCGCTGGACTTCAGTTTCAGCGGCGTTAAAACTTCCGTTAAAAACTTTCTTCTCAATCGCGAAGCGACGGGCTTGTCCGATGCTGATGTCGCCGCCAGTTTTCAAGAGGCGGTGATCGATACCTTGGTGAAAAAATTATTACTCGCTTGTCGGAGTGAGTCCATATCCCGCGCAGTAGTTACCGGCGGCGTTGCCGCAAACGGGGCGCTACGAGCCAGAACGCAGAGCGTTTTGGGCAAAGAGGGCATCGCTTCGTATTTCCCCAAGCCTGTTTACTGCACGGATAACGCCGCTATGATCGCTTGCGCCGGGCATTTCAAATTTCTGGAACAACCGGAACGCTGGGACAATGCGTTTTCTCTGGACGCTCTTGCCAATCTTTCCCTGTAGATCGCGCAACCTGGCTCCACCCTTATCAGCGAGTGGTTTTTTTTGATCTTTAAGTCGATGAATATTGAAGTGACAACAAGTCATTTGCAAACTATTGGTGATTGAATTATGGCGGAAGACAATCAACTTGACGACGGTGAGGCGGCGGAACTAGAGAAGCTTCTCGGAGAAGGCGAAGGCGATGAGGGGGGAGGATCTACAGCGGCTGGCGGTTTTCTGGGGAAATTATTTTCCAGTAAAAAAGCCACCATCATCACGCTTTCTATTTTACTTGTCGTCATATTGGGGTTAGGGGCAGGGATTTACTTGTTCTTGCAGGAAGAGCCTGTCGCTGTCGAAGAGGCGGCGCTAGATTCAGCGGAACCGGTTCTGGAAGACGACGAGGAAAAAAAAGAGATTGTTGACAAGGTCTATATTTACCGTCTCGGCGCGTTTTTCCTTCCTCTCTTGAATGACGGCGTTGAAACGGGTAAATTCATTTCGATAACGCCCAATTTGAAATTGAGTAACGCCACATTATTTAAAGAAGTCACCAAAGTTAAACCTTTGATTCGAAAGAATATATACGTCATTTTAAAGCGCAAGTCCCCGGATGAATATTTAAAGGATAAAATCAAGACCAAAGAGAAAATCAAAAGGGAAATTCTAACCGCTTCAAATGCTTTATTACTCAGTGGTACAGGGACGATCAATGACGTATTTTTTACGAAATTTATCGTCAAGTAACTCGCTTAAATGACGTAACTTATTATATATATTGATTTTCTGAAGCGCGGGGCGCTTGACAACCCCTGTCGGGAATGTATATTAGTTAGATAGCATGTTCTACGGAGGTTCGGCGATGTCTTCAATTGTTCCAATCAATACACAGCAAGTGTTGCATATGGGCCACATCGTTGAGAAGGTGCAGGATGTTGCCCAACATCTGCCTGCGGTCACTCACCAGCAACTGGAAGAAGAACGCATCGAGGAAGACGAACGTCGACGCAAAGAGGTCCAGGAACTGGATGAGAGCAGTTCTATCACCCCTTTTGACGCAGACAGCTCCAATCAACAGACTCCAGAGCAAAAAGACGACGAGGAGGAGAAGGAAGAATTGGCTCTTACTGAAGAGGCTTCTGTTGATCAGCCTAAGACCAGCGAAGAAGACGGTCATAAGATCGATCTGGTGGTTTAAACCTTTCCGGAATGACTCTCCTTCTCATTTTCAGCATTTTGCTCAGTCTGGTTTGCCTGGCTTCCTTTGCCATTTGCCTGATAAAGCTCAAAAAACTTGAAAAAACCCTGCTGGAAAGCCCTGCACAAGCTCAGGATTTATTGGACCTTAGAGATTCGATTGACGATTTGAATCAAGAAGGGCTAAAGATTGCGCGGGAAATTGGCGAAAAGCTGGAGGAGTACCGCGAGCTTCAGCGTAAGGGCGTTGCTCCTGTTTCACAGACCCAGCCATCTCCACCGAATGACGGTCCGTCGGACAAATATGCCGAAGTGATTCGTCTGGCGGACGAGGGCATGAAGCCTTTAACGATTTCAAGAAAACTCAACATGCCCATTGGCGAAGTTGAATTGGCGATGACCCTTCGTCAATAAAAACGGATCACTTTGTGATCGAGGGATGCACCTGTGCAAATCAACGAGCTGTCGGCGGCAATCCTTAAAATTTTGTCTGGAGAATCAGGCGGCGGTCCCGATGCGGCATTTTTAAAATCACTGCAGGTCGGCCAGATTCTCAATGGCGCCATCCTCAAAATTCTGCCTCAGGGAAAAGCGCTAGTCGATTTTCAGGGGCGTTCCGTCATGGTTCAGACCCAAACCCCGCTGTCTCCGGGCCAGCAGATTAGCGCCCGGATAGAGCAAGCCGAGCCTAATCCCGTCCTTAAAATTATACCGACTCCGCATACGGCACCTCTGGAGCCGCGCGGCGACTCCCTGACCCTGCAATCGCGTCGCCAATCGCCTGAACAAGGCGTCAGGCTTGTTTTAAAGATGCCGGATGAGCAGGGCCTTGCATCCAAACTGCAAATACGCCAAGGCGCTGAAGTGACGGCGACGGTGACCCGTGCGCCGGGCAATGACTCGCTTGTTGTGACGGCGAATCATCGAACAGCAAGGTTGAAGCTTACCAATGAAATTCCGCTACGCCCTGGCGATACGTTCACGATTCAATCTCAGCCGGATAATCAGCTGACTTTAAAATTCAGTCTGCCAGCGGCCCCCGAGCGACCCGCCGTTGTGAGTCCGGCAATGCTTCGGCCATATTTGCCGACGAAGTCTGACATGTCGGCCCTCGCCGAAAAACTGCAAACGCTGACTCAGTCCCTGCCTGTGGACAGCTTGTCTATTAAAGATAAATCTCTGCTGGATGGTTTGGGGAAAAGCTTGCAATCATTGACGCCGCAAGCTGATCGCGTTCCTGGCGAACAGGCTTTGAGAAGGGCGACTGAAACGCAGACGAAGACGTTGGAGTCCAAACTACTCGCTGTCTTGCAATCAGGATCGAAACCGGATATCCAGCCGCATTTGCAGACCGATTTGAAGAGTCAATTGCTCGGCTTGCAAACTCTCCTCGAGAAACCGGAGGCAGGCCCCAGCCAAACTCATATTGCCAGTAAATTGAATATTTCAGAGATTATCTCAACGATTCGCGGCGCCCTGGATACCTTGGAATTCAATCAATTATCACAGCAATTTGCCAAGCAGGAATCGCAACCCCTGGTTCTGAATTTTCCAAATCCATTTTCTCAACAGGACAAGTCTTTCAAGGTTTATGTTCGAAAGATGGATGATTCAGAAGAGGGCGAAGCAAGACAGGGCGACCCTCAGGGTTTTAACGCAGTCTTCATGTTGGATTTAACCGCTCTCGGGGCTTTGCAGATTGATGCGAAGGTTCACAATAGAAATGTTTCAGTTCAGTTTGCGGTCGAAAATGAAAGCATTGCGGGTTTTATCGAAATGAATCTTCCTGAATTGACCCAGGCTTTGAATGAGATTGGCTATTCCGGGATCGCGACCTGTTGTATTAAAAAGCAGGAAGAAATGGTGATTGACGACGCACTCGAAAAATTATTGGTTACAAGAGATGCGCGTCTTGTGGATGTGCAGACATGAATCCAGCCAACGCGCCTCATAGAAAGACTGCGGTCACATTAAAATATGACGCTCAAAAAGATGAGGCCCCCCGTGTCACAGCAAAAGGGAAGGGGGGCGTCGCTGAAAAAATCATCGAACTGGCGCGGCAAAACGGAATTCCAATCAAAGAAGACCCGGATCTGACAAGCGTGCTCTCGCAGATTGATGTGGGAAAGGATATTCCCCCGTCTTTATATAAAGTGGTTGCGGAGTTGCTGACCTTTGTCTATCAGGTCAATAAAAAATATACCGGTCCTTCATGAAATCCGGTTTTCCTTGACGGGCCAGTTTTGCTTTGCTATCCTTTTCAAATTAAAGGGCTTACTTCAATTCTTTTTTTGTAATCGTGAAGCCTGTTATTTATCTGAGTCCTTTAAAATTGTAGTTGTGTTTCAAAATAAAAACGACTTTCAACGAGCCTCCATTGGTATTTAAATTAACAATACGCGTCGTTCTGGCAGTGTTCGTTTTTGCCTTCCTTTCTTTGCCGGCGCAAGCCAGTTTACCCAAGCTACAACCCGCTGACGAAACGCATTTCGCAATTCCCCATGGATTTGAGGATCGCGTTGCATTTTGGGTCGACGTTTACTCAAAACATTCAACCAGCCATGCGATCGTTCATGACTCCAATGATCTGAGTATCGTTTATGAAGTGGTGGATTTGGGGAGCAACCGCTTGTCAAGAAGAGAGAGAGATCGCATCACAGACAAGGTCAAGGCGGGCTACAAAAAAATACTGAGAAAACTGGCGCGCGCAAAGAATTTCACAGGTTTATCGAATAAGGAAATGGCGGTTTACCGTCTGGTCAAAAAAGATTTTAACAAGGCGGCGCGAAGTATTCGGGTACAGATTGGGCAGAAAGATCGTTTTAGAGGTGGGATCGAGCGTTCGGGTCTGTATATGGAGGAGATTGAGAGGATCATCCGCAATCACGGATTGCCCATTGAACTTTCCGTTCTTCCTCACGTTGAATCCTCTTTTCAGCTGTCGGCCTATTCGAGCGCTGGAGCGGCTGGGATCTGGCAGTTCACTCGCGGAACAGGACGGATGTTTATGAAGATTGGCTACGACGTGGATGAACGTCTGGACCCGATCCTGGCAACGACTGCGGCCGCCAAATTGCTTAAATTGAATTACAAAAATCTAAAGAATTGGCCCTTGGCGATTACGGCATACAACCACGGTTTGCAGGGAATGAAACGTGCGCAAAAAAAACATGGATCAAATATAAAACGAGTGGTTGATTCTTATCGCAGTCGCATCTTTGGCTTTGCCTCAAAGAACTTTTACGCGGAATTTCTTGCGGCCTTGCATGTTGTCAGGAATAAAGAGAAATATTTTCCTAATTTGAACATCATGCTCCCTGTCAAGATGACGTCCTTGCATTTTACTGATTACGTTCACGTGGATACATTGATTGACCATTGGGGAATGACGCTTGAGGAGATTAAAGAATATAATCCTTCTTTGCGAAAACCGGTTTTGTCTGGTGAAAAACGTATTCCCATGGGTTTTGTTTTCAAAGCCCCGCAACGAAGCTATGCGAAATTGGCATCGCTTTATGACACGATTCCTCAGAGCAGAAAGTATTCGAGTCAGGTGCGCTCCAAATGGCATACCGTAAGCAGAGGGGATACCTTGTCAGGGATCGCTTTGCGATATGGAACCAGCGTTCAAAAATTAAAGAACTATAATAATATTGGTCGGAAAAACCGAATCTATGCAGGGCAGGTATTGAATCTTCCCGGTACGGGCCGGAGCCGCCACTCTTCTCAAGAGAGAGAAACTATTCAGCGCGTTAATCTGGGTGACCGGCAGATGGTGCGCTACAAAATTCGCAAGAGAGACAATCTCACAAAAATTGCGCGGCGCTTCAATACCGACATCAAGGAATTGGCTCGATTGAACCGCATCAACGATCTTCACTCGATTCACCCGGGGCAATGGCTGAAAATCCCCGCTTCCAAGGCTCTCATCCAGAACGAAAACGAGCCGGAAAAAGTCATTCAGATCGCACGCAAAGAAAGCTCTGCTATCGCCTTGTCTGTTAATAAAAGGGATGTTAAACCGACTGCAGATAAATTAGGTCAAGTTAAACTGGCTCACTTGGAACGACTCAATCAGAATCGTCCCGCCTTTCGTCCGGTTTCATTCAATGTGGAGAAAAAAAATAATGCGGCGAGTGATCCCAATGTGGGATGGATCACCGTTGATTTCGACGAAACTCTCAGTCATTACGCTGAATGGGCTGGCGTCTCTGTGAGAAAAGTTTTGCGCTTCAATGGGCTGAGCCGTCAAGCGTCATTATCTATCAATGAGCGGGTGAAGGTTCCTCTGAATCGAGTCACGCCGGACGAGTTTGAAGAACGACGTCAGGAATATCATAAAGCGATTCAGGAAGACTTTTTTAACAACTACGAAATCAAGCGGCTGGTTGTTAGAAATGTGAAAAAAGGGGAAACCTTGTGGGAAATTTGTAACGACAACATTATCATTCCCTTTTGGTTGCTCAGCAGTTACAACACCGACAAAAACATCAATTCTCTTTCCGTTGGCGAACCGATCGTGATTCCCATGATCGCTCCTATCGCTTAATCAGACAAACAATTCTTGATAATGCCGCAAGGCGCTGGGCACTGCGGCACAATGCGCTTCAACACGCCGCTCAAGAGCTTCGCCGCCAGGCGTTTCCAAAGTGAGGCAGGCGTTGGCGCCTTTGTGATAGGCGTAAAACGCCATTGGCCAAAACTCCAGTTGTACGGGTTGTTTTGACACTTCAATCATTCCGCCTTCAGCCACATGACCGTCAATCTCATTGGACAAATTCAGCGGCGTGATGAGTTGAACATCTCTCAAAATCAATCCTCCAAACCTTTCGCAATCATGTCGCCTGATTTTTTGATAGAGATAATAGCCGTTTGATTCTGTGTCCTCATGCAATTCCAGCGTCAGATCAAAGGGGCGTTCAAAAATATCCTGAACGCATTTCACTTCCTCTGGGGGAGGGTAGGTATTGAATAAGCGATTCAAGTCCTGATCCATCGAATTGTTACGCGTGCCCCGATTCAAGCCGTCGGGATTGATGCAGGGCAGAATCACAAATTCCCAGTCATTGAGAAAATCATCCAGTAGATTGTTTTCCAGCATTGCGCAAACAGCTTCGACGCCGCCGGGTTCGTCCCCGTGAATGCCTGCGGATATTAGAGCGCGATGGGGGCGTTGAACTCCCTTGTCAATACGCATCAATGCATCGCCTGCAGGGGATCGACCGATTTCAAGTATTGGCGTGTCGCTATGCGCAGACCATGCCTCCAACCGTTGAACGATTTTTGAATAGTAGGATTCAATCACATTAAGGCTCAGCTAGATGTCTTGTCGGGAAATTCACATTCGGATCGAATCGCGCAGGCGCCGCACTTAAAGTTTTTCGCTGTGCACACATAACGACCGTGAAGAATCAGATAGCGATGCGCGTCTTTCAGCCATTTCTTAGGCGTTACTTCTAAAAGTTTCATTTCTGTCATGAGCACATTTTTTCCCGGAGCGAGACCGGTTCGATTGGCTAGCCGAAAAACATGCGTGTCCACTGCAATCGTCGGTTTTCCAAATCCTTCATTCAAGACCACATTAGCGGTCTTTCGTCCGACGCCTGGCAAACTCTCCAGAGCCTCACGATCATCCGGTACCTGACCTTCATATTGAGCGAGAAGTATTTGGCAGGTCTTTATAATATTCTTCGCTTTAGTGGGGGCCAGACCGATTGTTTTGATATAGGATCGCAGGCGTGTTTCACCGCATTCAATCAAACCTTGCGGGGTGTTATAGGATTTATAAAGTTCGCCGGTGGCTTTGTTGACGGATTTGTCGGTGGCTTGCGCGCTGAGTATCACTGCGATTAATAGCTCAAAGCAATTTTTATAATCGAGTTCCGAGCGCGCGTCTGGAAGGCTTTTCTTCAGCTTGGCGTAGATTCGATTGACGGTTTTTGAATCCACTGCGTTAATTTCAGAGATGTGTTTTTGCCATTATTATTTAGATGCAGACTTGGCGCAACGAACGCCCACCCAGAAATCTTCCGTTGCGTCTGCCAGGCCGCGCATTCGAATGGTCACGCGGATGTCTTTCTCTTCTTCAATCCAGGAGGCGCCTCGAATCACGCGCCAGCTTTGCATTTCGGTCGGTCCTTTAGGGTTATCAACCGGGCTTTCCTCGTAGTAATGCACGGAGTACCAGTCCTCAACCCATTCCCACACGCTTCCCATCATGTCGTGCAAGCCCCATGCGTTAGGTTTTTTGGTCCCTCGACGTGGGTACTCGCGGTAGGAATTGCCCCCCCACCAGAGATAATCATCATTGATGCCATCGCCCCAGGGATTGTCCGTCTGGGTTCCGGCGCGCGCCGCATATTCCCATTCCGCTTCAGTTGGAAGACGCTTACCCTGTTTGTGGCAAAACTCGCGCGCTTCCCGCCAGTTGATGCCGGAGACGGGGAGATCAGCGCCCTTATAAACCGAATTGTGATGACCCATAACCTTCTCCCACTTGCCTTGCCAGGCTTCATAGATATCCATGTAAAAATCATTCAGGCAGACTTTATGCGCAGGTCGTTCCCGGGTATTGTCCCATTCATCAAGGTTATACCAGAACACTTTATCTGTTCCCATTTTGTAACAGCCGCCTTTGATGAGTTTCATGTCCTCCAGGGCGGATGATGAACCCCATGCAGGAGTCTGTGGAATCGTCAACAAAAGTGTGATAATTAAAACGGGTAGAGACTGTATGGATTTGAGCATGGCATTAACGGGCAGTTGGAATAATATCAGTTCAGTATTTTCAAAAGTTTCTATAATAGTCTATTTGAACTACAATTTCCTGTGAAAATAATAAATGATTGAAGTTTTCCCGGCGTCTCTTCGTTAAGAAAATCAACACTCCTCATTCTGGATAATTTCGCATGTCCATTCCGTCTATATTCAAGAGCATTTGTATCGCCGTTACAGCGCTGGCGCTTGTCGCCCAGACAGCTCCCGTATGGGCGCAAGCTCGCATACTGATCGCGACCACGCCGATTGAGTCTCCACAAAACTGGGAGGAAGCGTATTCGCCCGGCGACTGGATACTGGAAGACATGCTGGCAGAGTTGGAAGGTAATTCCACAGTCCATTTCATTCCGCTTGATGCGCACACTCAAGGCGAAGAATCTATGAATCCATCGCTTGAAGCGCTCTTATCAAAGGAAATGGCGGGGGATGCGATGCCGACAATGATGAGTAAAAAAATTCCATCAGCGGCCCAGATCGTCTTGCGCGGACAAGTAAAAAAATTCGATCCAAACGCGCCGTCTCCAATTGCTTCAAAGGCGCCGTCCATTATGGTTCAGGAGCATGCGGCGCTTCAATTGGAATTAATGCTGATCGATACGCTGACAGGGAGGACTTTAAATCAGCGCACCCTGACTGTTAAATCCTCTGATGGGCGCAATCCTTTCACAAGTTCCGCCCGGGCAACTGCGGAATTTTATAGCGCTTCGATGGGAATTGCTGTGAAGAAAGCCGCGATGGAGGCGGCTCGCTGGATTGAATCTGCAGTCGCGAAAATCCCGCTGGAAGGGAAGGTCATTGACACGGGACCTGAAGAACGTCTGGTGACTATCAATCTGGGAACAGAGTCGGGCATCAAGGTCCGCGACTTATTCAATGTTTACTCGATCAAATTCCAATTGAAAGATCCAGACACGCATGCGGTTCTTGGAGATCAGTATTTGCTCGAAGGCGCGATCCGAGTCATTGAAGTGCAGGATAAAATTTCACGCGCTATGATACTTGCTGGGGAGAACATCAAAAAGAATCAATTGATCCGCATGAAGTGAAGTCGGCACATTTTTGCACCCGCCCTAGAATTCATAATCCTGCAAGGCCATGACCGACAAGGGCTGTTCCTTGATCGATTGAATGGCTTTAACCAGAGCGAAGGCGCCGGAGATTGTCGTGCAGTAAGGCAGATTCTGCGTTAAGGACGATCTGCGGAGGGAAAA
Source organism: Candidatus Nitrohelix vancouverensis (assembly GCA_015698305.1). Taxonomy (NCBI): domain Bacteria; kingdom Pseudomonadati; phylum Nitrospinota; class Nitrospinia; order Nitrospinales; family Nitrospinaceae; genus Candidatus Nitrohelix; species Candidatus Nitrohelix vancouverensis. The sequence continues at coordinate 2,502,712 of CP048620.1, read as the reverse complement.
GGAATCGCGCGTCGGTTGTTCGCCAAAAACCGTATTGACGACGATGTCGACTTCGTTATTGAGTATAGCCTGAACGATATGCGGCGGTCCTTCGGAGTTCTTGTTGATCGGCGTTGCGGTGATTCCATTTTTATTAAGATATTCCGCCGTGCCCTTAGTCGCCAGAATGCTGAATCCCAGCTTCAGAAAATCAGCCGCTATCTGAGCGGACGCTTTTTTATCCGCATCTTTAACGCTGATAAAAGCGACGCCCTGGGTGGGCAATTGCAAGCCGGTTGCGATTTGTGATTTGGCAAAAGCGTTGCCAAAGCTCAGATCGATTCCCATCACTTCCCCCGTCGATTTCATCTCCGGTCCCAACAGAATATCGACCTCTGTGAACTTGTTGAATGGGAAGACCGACTCTTTCACTGCAATATGTTTGATTCGTTTTTGTTCGGTAAAACCCAGCTCTTTCAAGGTTTTTCCGCCCATCACACGCGCCGCCATCTTCGCCAGCGGAATGCCGGTGGCCTTGCTGACGAAAGGCACGGTGCGCGACGCGCGCGGATTGACCTCGATAATGTAGACGAGTTCTTCCTTCACGGCGAACTGGATATTGAGCAAACCGATCACGTTCAATTCTCTGGCAAGCGCGTGGGTCTGCGTTTCAATCGTTTTTAAAACCTCGTCCGAAATGGATATGGGGGGAAGCGAGCAGGCGCTGTCGCCGGAATGGATTCCCGCCTCTTCGATATGTTGCATGATGCCGCCTATGACGACGTCGACTCCGTCGCCAATCGCGTCCACATCCAGCTCAACCGCGTCTTCAAGGAAATCATCAATCAGAATCGGATGCTCCGGCGAGGCCATGACCGCGTGTTCCATGTACTTTCTCAAACTGGTCTCGTTGTAAACAATTTCCATCGCTCTGCCGCCAAGTACATAAGAAGGACGCACAACAACGGGATAACCGATCTCGTTCGCAATCGCTACCGCTTGCTCAAAAGAAGTTGCGGTTCCATTTTGAGGCTGTCGCAAATTCAACTTTTTGATGACCTGGTTGAATCGCTCCCTGTCTTCAGCGCGATCAATATTTTCAGGACTCGTGCCTATGATGGGTACGCCTGCATTTAGCAGGGCGATCGCCAGACGGAGCGGCGTTTGACCGCCAAACTGGACAATGACGCCGTCCGGTTTTTCAACGCGGATGATATTCAGGACATCTTCAAAGGTGAGCGGTTCGAAATAAAGCCGATCCGATGTGTCGTAATCCGTACTCACCGTTTCCGGGTTGCAGTTGACCATGATGGTTTCATAACCATCCTCTTTCAGAGCGAATGAAGCGTGGACGCAACAATAGTCGAACTCAATGCCCTGGCCAATTCGGTTGGGGCCGCCACCAAGAATGATTATTTTTTTATGAGACGATGGCGCGGATTCGCATTCGTCCTCGTAGGTAGAGTAAAGATAGGGCGTGTGCGCTTCAAACTCGGCGGCGCAGGTGTCGACCCGTTTGTATACTGGAACGATGCCGTAACTGTTGCGCGCTTTCGAGACTTCGCTCTCAGAACATTTCAGCAAGCGACTCAGGTAGATGTCTGAAAAGCCAAACTGCTTGGCTTTGCGAAACAGAGCTTCATCCAGTTGCTGGAGCGATTTCAGACTTTCGATCCGTTTTTCCATGTCCACGATTTCTTTAATATTATGAAGAAACCAGGGGTCGATCCATGTTAAATCGAAAATCTCCTTTTCAGAGATTCCGCGACGGATCGCCGCCGCCACATACCACAGGCGATCCCAGTACAAACGCTTCAAAGCTTCTTTGATCTCATCGTCAGTCGCGCCCTGCGGGAATTTGGAAGCGAAAATTTCGCTCAGGCCATGAACGCCAATTTCCAGAGAACGTATGGCTTTCTGCAAGGCCTCTTTGAAGGTCCTGCCGATCGCCATGGCCTCGCCGACAGATTTCATCTGCGTCGTCAATACCGGCTCGGTCTTGAAGAATTTTTCGAAAGTGAATCGAGGGATTTTAACGACGCAATAATCCAGAGTCGGTTCAAACGATGCCGGGGTTTCCTTCGTGATATCGTTGGGGATTTCATCCAGCGTGTAGCCCACGGCGAGCTTCGCCGCAATTTTTGCGATGGGAAAGCCGGTTGCTTTTGAAGCCAGAGCCGAGCTTCGGGAAACGCGGGGATTCATTTCAATAACGATCATGTCGCCGGTATGCGGGTCCATGGCAAACTGGATATTCGAACCGCCGGTGTCTACGCCAATTTCCCTGATAATGTCAATCGAGGCGTCGCGCATGATCTGGTATTCTTTGTCCGTCAATGTCTGCGCAGGCGCCACCGTGATGCTGTCTCCGGTATGGATGCCCATCGGGTCCAGATTTTCAATCGAGCAGACAACGACGACGTTGTCTTTGGTATCGCGCATCAATTCCAGTTCAAATTCTTTCCATCCGAGAAGCGACTTTTCAATGAGCACTTCCTGTGCCGGGCTGATGCTGAGGCCGCGCAAGACCATCTCTTCGAATTCTTTTTCATCATAAGCGACGCCGCCGCCGCTTCCGCCCAGTGTGAATGAAGGACGGATGATGGATGGGAAGCCAGTTTCCGCGACGATATCGAGAGCTTCTTCGAGACTGTGCGCATGCCCGCTGGGCGCGATCTGATGGCCAATTTTCTGCATCGCCTGCTTGAATAAATTGCGGTCTTCCGCTTTGCGGATGGTGTGAGCGTTCGCGCCGATCATTTCGACGCCATACTTTTCGAGAACGCCGGATTCTGCGACGGCCATCGCCGTGTTCAGTCCCGTTTGCCCGCCCATGGTCGGGAGCAGGGCGTCGGGTCGTTCCTTGATGATGATCTGCTCGACCGTTTCCGGGGTGACGGGTTCGATATAGGTCCGGTCCGCAAAGTCCGGGTCAGTCATGATCGTTGCCGGATTGCTGTTGACCAGGATGACTTCGTAACCTTCTTCCTTGAGCGCCTTGCAGGCCTGGGTTCCGGAATAGTCGAATTCGCAGGCCTGGCCTATGATGATCGGGCCGGAGCCTATGAGCAGTATTTTTTTAATGTCGGTTCGTTTAGGCATCAGCTTGTATATATATCTTTTAAATCAATTTGGCGCGAGCGCTCCCATTTCAATTGCATGTAGCCCAGACGATGGGCCAACTGACAGTTGACGGTGCGTCCCTCAATTTTAATTTTCTCAATTTCGATGCGTTCTTTTTTATATTCAAAGGAACCGATTTCCTGTTCGAGTTGCGCGCAGGCGCCGAGCATATTCTGCTCTTCCACGATCAATTTAGCCCGTTTGGCTTCATTGCTTACGGATTCAATTTTATTGCGGAATTTTTCCAGTTTTTCCCTGTTTTTCTTGAGGCGTTTATGTAAGGTTTCTATCGAACTGTTGAGTTTCTTGATTTCCGATTTTGACGCCGTTTGTTCTTTGATCGCGTCCCGTATTTCGTTTTCTATGAATTTTCTCGCGTCTCTTGGATGGAAACAGAAATTACGGGTGAAATACAATGCGTCCTGATAGGGCAACAGCCGAGCCTGGAAAATATCGTTCTTGTCGAACATCATCTTGCCGTCCTGTTCCTTGACGGTGTAGGTCATTGCGTCGAACAGATTGAGCACGGTGACTTCTTTATCCCGGATTTTCTTTACAATAAAAATTCCGAAAATATTGCCCGTAAATCCTTTGCAGGCTTCAAGGTAATCTTCGTCCCAAATCGATTGATTCAACTCGATGAGCCGATCCAACTGGGTCGTTTCAGTTCCGGCAAGAATGCGATCGAACAAATACCACTCCAGAAACAAGGCCATACGAGTCTCATAGGCCTTGTCATCTTCGTAGATTTCACCGGCGGTTTTATGGTATTCGCTTTTGGCTTCGACCAGGTCCTTTGAGTAAGGCTCCTGGGTTCCGTCATTGATTATTTTTTCCAGGTAATTCCAGGGCATCAACGGGCTTTCATCATTTCTATGAATTCTTGAAACAGGTGATCAGAATCATGCGGACCCGGCGAGGCCTCGGGATGGTATTGAACGGATAATATCGACATTTCCTTGTGACGTATTCCTTCAACGGTTTGATCGTTGAGATTCAGGGAAGCGGATTCGAATCCTCCTCCAACAGATTGCGCATCGACTGAAAAACCGTGGTTCTGCGAAGTGATTTCAACTTTGCGCGTGGCCAGATCGATCACGGGCTGGTTGCCGCCATGATGCCCAAAACGAAGCTTGAAGGTTTTCGCGCCGAGAGCCAGGGACAGAATCTGATGCCCCAGACAAATTGCGAAAATCGGAGCTTTTCCGAGCAACTGTTTTACGGTATCCACCGCGTAAGCAACCGCATCTGGATCGCCGGGGCCGTTGGAAAGAAAAATTCCATCGGGTTTCATGTCGAGAACTTCTTGCGCCGGGGTGTTCGCAGGAACCACTTTGACGCGACAACCGGATTGCACGAGCTTGCGCAAAATATTCTGCTTGATACCAAAATCATAGGCGACGACAGAGAAACGATCTTTGGAAGCTCCGTTGGTCGACTCCGGTTTTAGCCGGATACGGCCCTCCGCCATTTCCCATTCTCCGACTGCCCAGTCATACGGGCTTTTGCAGGTGACCTCCCGAACCATATCGCGGCCTTCCATTGGCGGCTCGCTCTGCGCCTTTGCGCGGAGGGATTCGATATCGTCAGTCAGCGTGGACAACACAGCCTGCTGGGCGCCGTTGTCGCGGATATGCCGGGTCAGCGCTCGCGTGTCGATTCCCTGTATGCCGATGATTTGATGTTGTTTCAGAAATTCGTCCAGAGTTTGTGTGGAGCGCCAGTTGCTGGGAATGCCGCTCAGTTCTTTGACGATGAAGCCCTTGAGATGCGGCTTGTCCGATTCGTTGTCTTCCGGGTTGATGCCGTAATTGCCAATGAGGGGGTAGGTCATGACCACGATTTGACCGCAATAAGAGGGGTCGGTCAGGATTTCCTGATAGCCGAACATGCTGGTGTTGAAAACAATCTCTCCGATGGATTCGCCTTCCGCCCCAAAGGATTCGCCGCTGAACGATCTTCCGTCTGCGAGTACAAGAGTTGCTTTCATTGTTCGTCGGCTTCCGAAAATACAAGTTTTCCCTCTGCCAGGGTGTGCGTCACTTTGCCGCGCACCTCCCAGCCGTCAAAAGGAGTGTTCTTGCTGATGGACTTGAATTGAGAGGCGTCGACTTTGTAGCTTCTGTCCGGGTCGAAAATCACGACGTCGGCGGGTTTGCCGACGCCCAATGTGCCTCGGTCCAGACCGAAGATTTCAGCCGGTCGCGACGTCAGTTTTTCAATCGCCTTGTTCAAGGTGATGATTTTATCATCGACCAGTTTCAAGGTCAGGGGCAGGGCGGTTTCCAATCCCACAATTCCGAAGCAGGCGCAGGAGAAGGTGGTTTCCTTGTCCATCGCATGGTGCGGCGCATGGTCGGTCGCGATGATATCGATCGTGTCGTCGGCCAATCCCTCCTTGATGCGGTCTATATCGTTTTGCGATCGAAGCGGAGGACTCATTTTGGCGTTCGCGTCATAACCGCGCACCGCCTCATCCGTCAATATGAAATGATGCGGGGCGACTTCGCAGGTGATCTTCAAGCCTTGCGCCTTGGCGCGTCTCACCAGTTCGACTGAATTGCCGCTACTGATGTGAGCGACGTGAACGCGACCGCCGGTGCGAGGCAACAGGGATATATCGCGATAGACCATGATGTCTTCCGCTTCAACGGGCATGCCCTTCAGCCCCAATTCGGTAGAGACCGCGCCTTCATTCATGCACCCGCCCTGGGTCAGATCGAGAATCTCGCTATGCTGAACCAGAGGTAAATTTAACATTTTTGAATATTCAAGGGCCTTGCGCATGATGTCGTTGCTCATCACCGGGCGCCCGTCATCGGAAAATCCAACCACGTCCTCCGCCGCGCTCATGTCCGCCATGTCCGACAATTGCTCGCCCTTGAGTCCCTTGGTGATCGCGCCGAAAATATAAACCTTGACGATGCCCGTATCGCGCGCGCGCGCCTGCACCCATTCGGTGACGGAACGATTATCGATCACCGGGTCGGTGTTGGGCATCACCGCGACTGCGGTGAAACCGCCGGCGGCGGCGGATTGACAGCCGGTTGCAATGGTCTCCTTGTATTCGAAACCCGGTTCTCTGAAATGAACGTGCATGTCAATGAAACCCGGCGCGACGATTTTTCCGGCGGCGTCAATCTCTTTGTATTTTTCAGTAGGCTCGGGACTCAGGGCGCCTTGTGTTTCGACCGCCTTGATCAGACCGCGCTCGATGAGAATATCGTAGAGACCGTCCAACCCGTTTGCAGGGTCGATCACCCTTCCATTTCTAATGATCCACTTCATCGTTTCCTCCAAGAAGTAGATACATCAAGGCCATTCGCACAGCGACTCCGTTCGTGACTTGATTGAGAATAATAGATCGCGGCCCTTGCATGACATCGAGGGCTATTTCCACTCCGCGATTGACGGGACCGGGGTGAATTATAACCATATCTTTCCGGGAGCGCTTTAATTTTTCCTGAGTCAGGCAAAATAAATTCGAATACTCGCGTAGATTGGGGTAGGGACTGCCCTCCTGCCGCTCTGATTGGATGCGGAGCATCATCACGGCGTCGACATCGACCAGAGCATCTTCCAGATTGTGGAACACTTCAACGCCCATCGATTCCATTTGATCCGGAATCATTGTCGGCGGAGCGGCCACGCGCACTTTCATGCCCATGGTTTTCATGGCGAAAATATTGGATCTCGCGACCCGGCTGTTGGCGATGTCTCCTACAATGGCGACGGTCAGTCCCTCAAGCCTGCCTTTGTTTTGCTGTAAGGTCAGCAAGTCGAGCAGGGCTTGTGTGGGATGCTCATGAGAACCGTCGCCAGCGTTGATGATCCTGCATTTGACATGTTTCGAAATGAGGTGAGGCGCTCCCGAGTCTGAATGTCGGATGATGAGAATGTCGGGATTCATTGCCTCCAGCACGCGGGCCGAATCAATGAGATTTTCGCCTTTAACGGCGCTGCTGGTCGATCCCGATATATTGATGACGTCGGCGCTGAGGCGTTTGCCTGCGATTTCAAACGAGGTGCGGGTGCGCGTGCTCGGTTCAAAAAATAAATTCACTACCGTTTTTCCGCGCAATGCAGGGGCTTTTTTAATAGGTCGTCTGGAAAGCTCGCAGAAACTTTCCGCCGAGGTCAGGATGGTTTCGATATCTTTGCGCGTCAGGTCTCTGGCGCCGAGAATGTGCTTGACTGACAGGGGCATGGCGTTTAGCTGGCTTCTCCTATCATGGCGTGGTCCTGACCGTCTGTTTCCTTGAAATGAACCTGAACGCGCATGGATCGCGAGGTGGGGATATTTTTACCGACAAAGTCGGGCCGAATGGGCAGTTCGCGGTGTCCGCGATCAATCAATACCGCCAATTGCACGAGCGAGGGGCGTCCGAGATCCATCAAGGCATCAATGGCCGCGCGTATGGTTCTGCCCGTAAACAGAACATCGTCGCATAAAACGACGACCAAACCTTCGGGTGAAAAGGGTATGTTGGTTTCCTTGACTTCGGGATTTTGCTTGCCGATCCCGACATCGTCCCGGTACAGCGTGATATCGAGAATCCCGTGAAGCACTTGCGTATCTTCAATTTCCTGAATTTTTTCCTGAAGACGTTTCGAAAGGATGGCGCCTCGGGTGCGGATTCCGATGAGAGCGAGATTGTTTGCGCCTTTGTTTTTTTCAACGATTTCGTGGGCGATTCGGGTGATGGCCCGGGAGAAGTCTTTCTCTTTCAATATTTCTGAACCGGTCATCGTATTGCCCTCGCAGGATAAAAAAATACCCCTCGTTGCCGTTGCAAAGAGAGGTCGATACAAAATGGGGCAAATTGTAGAGGCATGCTGGATTCCTTAACGATCTCACAGGATCGTTTTAAAGTCATTAACGAACTGGTTCATACTAACGAAGCCCGGGGGCGTCGTCAACATATAATCAATTGAAGCATTATTTTTTGTTTCGTTTACACGCAGGTTGCACAAACTTTGGATGAGTTACTTCTCTGATAACTCCTTCATCCGTTGTTCCCACTGCTTGATTAGCGTTTCCAAAGTGGCGACATGTTTCTTTTCCTCCTCCTTTAGATCCTGGTACATGCGTCTCATGCCAATATTTTCTTCCGTATCCGGGGGCGTTTTCTCAAGCAGGGTTTCATAATACTGTTCTGAATTTCTCTCGCTGACAAGCGAACGGTTCAGCGCTTCCAGACGTCCTTTAATCGTGCCAATTGTTTCATCCTGTTGGTTCATGCTTCCCTCCCATTCTTTAATTCTGACTTCGTATCATTGAATTGGAGCGCCAACGTCGCAATGAGCGCAAGAGCCGCTCCGACAAAAAATGCAGGCCCGTGTCCCCAGTTTTGCCAGATCATCCCGAACAACAGACTGGCGGGCAGGGCGGCCAGCCCGAGCGTCAGGTGAAAATAACCCAGAGCGGTGCCGCGCAGATGATCTGGCGCCAAGGCCACGGCCAAGGCTCGTTCCGAAGGCTCTACCAGACCATAGTATAATCCATAGAGCATGAAGACTGCGATAATTCCAGAGATGGAATCCGTGATAGCGAACAGAAGATAAACGACCGCATAGAAAATCCATCCAAGACCGAGCTGACGTCGATGCCCCCAACGGTCGGACAAACGGCCTCCATAATAATTAGCCGCCATCTTGATGATATGGTGAAGCGACCACAAGACCGCCACCCAAGTTGCAGAAGCTCCTGCATCGGAAAGTCGAAGTAAAATAAAAGCGTCCGTGGAATTGCCTAAAGTGAAAATGAAAATGCTGAATAAATACAATTTGTAGTTGCTGGACAGACGATTCCAGGAACTCAGTTTTATCGGTTTCGATAAGGGCGTCGGAGCGGCTACGGGTGTGCGCGAACTTTCTTTGATTCCAATCCATGCGATTAAGAAGCTGATAGCCGCTGGAATGGCCGCCAAAAAGAACACCTCGCGTAGAGAAATAGTGGGGAGCATCAATAAAAGCGCGGCGACCAGAGGGCCGATCACCGCGCCCGCATGATCCATAGCGCGATGGAAACCGAATGAGGCTCCGCGATGCTCTGGCGGGCTGACATCGGCGATCAAGGCATCCCGGGGCGATGTGCGAATTCCCTTTCCCACGCGATCCATGAAGCGCAGGGCAAGAACTGCGGGCCAGGAACCTGCCAGGCCGATCAGCGGTTTGGCCAGACCTGCCATCCCATATCCCACAAGAATGAAGGGTTTCCTTTTCCCGCTTCGGTCGGTCCAGATTCCAGAAATCACTTTGAGCAACGAGGCCGTCGCTTCTGCAATACCTTCTATCAGACCCAGCCTGAAGGCGCCCGTTCCGAGGGTCTTGAATAAAAACAGCGGCAAGAGCGGGTAGATCATTTCGCCTGCCATGTCATTGAACAGGCTGATGATTCCCAGAAGGAGAACGGTTGGATGAATGTATTTCATAAGAAAGCGCAATAGAGCAGAAGGCTGACTTTGGCGAATCTATTGAATTTATTAATAATATTTTTTAATCGCGTCTATTTCCGTTATTATATCCCAAAGGGTCATTGGACCTTTTTTTATTATTTTCAAATACTTCAGACAGGGCTAGACATGCGTCGTCTCAGGAATATTTTATCCTTAATGGTTTGCGTCGCGACTCTCAGCGGTTGCATGGGCTGGATTGGCCCGGCATCGATCAAATCGGATCGCAATTCATACAATACATCGATTCAGAAATCAGATAACGAACAATTGTTACTCAATCTGGTGCGACTCAAATACAGGGACACGCCGTTTTTTCTCGAAGTCAGCGGCATCGCTTCCCAATTCACCATCAGCGCCGACGCCTCGTTATCGGCGACCTTGCAGAAGGGCGACTACGGTATTTTTGGTCCAAAAGCGGGAATGTTGCTCAAGGAAAGTCCGACAGTCACTTATTCTCCTTTGCAGGGAGAACAATTCATTCAGCGGTTTTTATCGCAGATTCCGATCGACCATCTTTACCTCTTGTACAAATCGGGCTGGAGTATTGAGCGGGTGATGCGCATTGCCATACAGCAGATCGGGCCTTTGAAAAACGCGCCCAACGCATCTGGGCCGACTCCAAAAAAAGCGCCGGAGTTTGAAGCATTCGTGCAGGTCATCCGTTTGATCCGGCATTTTCAGGTTGAAGGTTTATTGAGCGTTTCGCTGTCGGGTGAGATAGACAGTCGAAAATTGACTTTTAAAATCGATCCTTCGGCCGAGCAATCTGAGGAATTGAAGCAATTGAGAGCGCATCTCAAACTTCCAGAGGGAGCCTTGGCGTTTTCTCTGGGTCATGCGGCGAATGATCCTTCTTTTGGCGAATTTACGGTTGAAACGCGATCCCTGCTGGGCATCATGTATTATCTGTCGCATGCGGTGGAAACGCCTCAAGCCGATGCCGAACTTGGAAACGTCACTCTGACAGTGAAAGCCGATGGAACGCCGTTTGACTGGAAAAAGATGTCGGGCGACTTGCTGAATGTACGCACTCAGGAGAGTTCGCCGGATAATCCCGCGGTGTCGGTGAAGTACGGCGACAACTGGTTTTACATCTCTCAATCCGATTTGGATTCGAAATCAACCTTCTCCTTACTGGGGCAAATATTTTCCCTGCAGGCGGGCAACGCGAAAAGCGGCGCGCCTTTATTAACGCTCCCGGTTGGCAATTAGCGGAAAGAACGTCATGAACGAGACTCAGCAAAAAAAATACGAAGAGCTAGTATCTCAATTAACCGAGGTTTCGCGCTTAGGCTCGGTGATGGGGATCATGCATTGGGACCAGGAGGTGATCATGCCTTCTGGAGCGGCGGAGTCCAGGGCCGGTCAAATGGCGGCCTTGGCGGGCGTCCTGCACGAAAAGAGTTCGCGCAAGGAACTGGGCGCTCTGGCGGAAGACCTGTTTTCTGCCGGGCCTGATAATTACAGCTTGTTCGAATGGCGAAACATTGCGGAAGCCAAGCGTGAATACGATCTCAGCGCGCGCATTCCCAAGGCGCTGGTCCAGGAGTTGGCGAGTTTGAGTTCGCAGGGCCATCATGTCTGGGTGAAGGCGCGGCAGGAGAATTCCTTTTCCAGTTTCGTTCCGACGTTGAAGCGTTTCGTACAGCTGAAAAAAGAATGGGCTGGATATGCCTTTCCCGAGCTATCGACTTACGACGCCACTATAGATATTTATGAGCGCGGGATGAGCGCTGAACGCTTGACTGCAATTTTCGATACGATTAAAACTCCTTTGAAAAATCTGATTCAAGGCGTGGCGGAGAGTTCCAACGCTCCAGACGGAACTTTTCTTAAAGGCAGTTTCCCAGTCGCCGATCAGGAGGCGCTGGGGAAAAAAATCAGTCAGGCCATTGGGTTCTCCTTCGATCATGGTCGGATGGACGTCTCGGTTCATCCCTTTTGTGGCGGCGGAGACGCTTCCGACGTGCGCATCACAACGCGTTACCGCGAGGATAATTTTATCGAATCCCTGTACGCCGTCATTCATGAAACCGGGCACGGACTGTATGAGCAGGGGCGTATGCGGGAAGGGCGGGATTTGCCCGCTTCGGAAAGTCTCACCATGGGCATCCACGAATCGCAGTCCCTGTTCTGGGAGCGGATGATCGCTCAGGGACGTCCGTTTTGCGGCGCATTTTTGCAGACTTTCGCCGAAGCCTTTCCCGAGAATTTCAAGAATGTATCGGCTGAAACCTTGTATCGCGGAATCAATATGGTTTCGCCGTCTTTCATTCGGGTCGAAGCCGATGAAGCGACTTATCCCCTGCATGTGATTTTACGTTTCGAGATTGAGAAAGGCTTGTTCGACGACTCCCTTAAAGTTGAGGATTTGCCTGAGATATGGAACGCTAAAATGCAGGAATATCTGGGCATTTGCCCACCAAACGACGCTTCAGGGGTTTTGCAGGACGTGCATTGGAGCGGCGGCGCCTTTGGATATTTTCCGTCTTATACACTGGGCGCGATGTATGCCTGTCAGTTCTATCAAGCTCTGCGCGAGGCGCTTCCCGGAGTGGAGGATGAAATATCCCAAGGGAATTTGGCTCCGGTCAAAAACTGGTTGAATGAGAATATTCATCAGCAAGGCAAATTGTACACCCCCGACGAACTGGTTCTTCGGGTTACGGGAAAGCCGCTCGACCCGCAACTGTTCATTAATTATCTGACTGAGAAATACAGATCCATTTATTCCTTGAATTGATAAGGATTCTGTATGAAGGATGATCTTCAGACATTTTTTGATCGAAAAATAGGTCTGGATGATAAGAGCAAGAACCTGCAGGTCTGTTCTGTTTGCGACAATCCGCTTGCCGCAGGCGCGGCCTTTTGCTCCTATTGCGGGCCGCCGGAATTAAACGCCGTCTCCTCCAGTCGTTTCATGTCGCCTTTTCGAGCGACATTCTATATCGTTATTCTCCTCGTTTCATTTGGCGTTTTTTTCAGCCTCAAACTGAACGGGTTCGAAAATTTTAAAATTGAAGAGTTATGGCCTACATCGGTTCCGGTATCAATTCCCGACCCGCCTCCCGAGCCAGAGCCTGCGCCGGAAGCTGTAAAGCCGCGCGCGACGCCAACGCAGAGCACAAAACCGGCGATGCCAAAAGAGAAACGCTCAAGGATCATGAAGGTCAACGTGCTTGCGGCGAATGTCCGCGACAAACCTTCAATGAATGGCAAAAAAATCGGAATTGTCAGCCGGGGGCTGGAAGTGACGGTACTGCAGACTCAGGATTCATGGACGCAGATACGCTACAAGGGCGGCTCGGCATGGATTGGAACGAAGTTGCTGGTAGAAAAAAAGTAAAGGGGAAAGCTCAGGCGATCAGAACCATGCCGATGTTGTTTTTGGGCGAGCAGGGCTGCCAGCTGTTGGATGGTTCCCAACCTTGTTGATCCATGGTTTCCTGAACATTGATGCCGCAAGCCTGCAGGGTGGGGCGGGCTTTTTCGGGATACTTGCAATGCGTTTCAACCGTGCAGGTTTCGCATAAATCACAGGGCTGGGCGCTGAGGGCGAAGGCTTTATAAAATCCCTTACTGCGCAGTTTCGTCTCCAGACTGAGAACAATTTCATTCATGTTCTTGTCGTCGTCGGCATCCAGCAGAATCGCTTTTTGATAGTCCAGAAGGATTTCAGAAGTTTCATCCGCCATCGGAGAGTGGGGCGGGCAGGTATGCATCTTGCCAAAATTTTCACAGCCAAACTGGCATTGCAATTTCACCCAGTTGCCCAGCACAATGGAACGGGCGTCGATGATCTTGGATTTTGACGCTCCCATATCGAGAGCCTCGCGAATGAATTCCTGATTGGCTTTAATATCCTCAGGAAAATCCCTGACATTTGAATCTTTCGAATCCATCAAAATCCTCTGAAATGAATGTGTCTGTCTATGAGATGAGATATAATATTATCACCAAATTCAGCTTCCTTGAAATAAAGTCATTAAAATTCATCAGATTATTTATTGTCACTCTTAATATTTACAAAGCGCGGCGCCTGAATCTAAAATTTACTTAGCTGAATTCCCTGTATATAAAGGGGGCAAGGGTTTTTCTCTCAATTTCGCACATAATTTCTCATCATTCACGAACTACAAAAACCACATTCCAGAATGAAATTTACTTATAAAGCTGTCGTGTTCGACTGGGCGTTTACCCTCGTTGATCTGGGCGACGAAAATGATTTGCCTCCATTCAAGGCCATGCACCAGTCCATGCAGGAACGCGGCTGGGAAGCGCCTGCTTTTGATGATTTCTACAGCCGTTTCAAAACCAGCTTCCGAAACTTGATTCAGCAATCGCGCAAAAGCCATCAGGAGGCGCGCTTTGAAGACGTTCTCAAAAGTTTCCTTATCAGTCATCGCTTGCCGAGTGAAAGCGACCAGGATTTGAAAGAGCTGATGACCGTGTACTATAAAAAAACCTACGAGCGACGCAAGGTCTATGGCGATGTGACGCCGACTCTGGAGGCATTGCGACAACAGGGGATTCCCATGGGCATCATTTCAAATACAACCAATCCCGAGTTCATGAAGGCCTACGAACGCAGTCAATGCGGCCTGGACGCCTATTTCAATTTTGCGGTTTACTCGTCCAGCGTTCCCTACCGCAAGCCGCATCCCAGTATTTTCCAGATTGCGATTGAGCGGCTGAACCTGCCGTCTCATGAGATTTTATACGTTGGAGACAACCCGGCGGCGGATATTGTCGGTTCTCAATCAGCTGGCATGAAAGCGGTCTGGCTGAATCGCGATAACAGCGTTCTTCCTGACTCCATCCGACCGGATTATGAAATCAACTCGCTCAGTGAAATTTTGAGTTTGAACGGAGCTTCCATTCATTCATGACCCGCCGACGTTTTTTTGTTCCCCCTGAAAATATTCGAGGCGCTCAGATCATTTTCCGCGAAGAAGACTGGCGGCATATCAAAAATTCGCTGCGTCTGGGCGAAGGCGATATTATCTATGCCTTCGACGGTCAGGGCGCAGAATATCAGGTACGGCTGAATTCACCCGAAGCGGGCGAATTGTCTGGCAAAATTCTGGAACGTTTGCCAGCGGGGAATGAATCGCCTGCGTCGATCATTCTGGGCTTGGGGATGCTGAAGGGAAAGAAGTTCGACGACATCATACGCCCGCTGGTGGAACTGGGCCTGAGCGGACTGTACCCCATAACGATGAAACGGAGCATTCCGCAAAAAGACATCAGGGAAGCGAAATTGAAACGCTGGCGGGAAATCATCCATCAGGCGGTGCGTCAATCGGAACGGTCGGTGACCCCGGACCTGCCGGATTCTTCAATCGATCTGGAAACATTCTGCCAGCGTTTTGAAGGTGTATCGCTGAAATTGATCCTGTGGGAGGAGGAAAACGCGCGTCGATTGACCGACCTGCCAAATGTTTCAGCCGCCCCTTCCATCGCCTGTATCTGCGGCCCCGAAGGCGGCATCACTCCAGAGGAAGTGGACCTTGCCAGGCGTTATGGTTTTCAGTCGATCCGGCTGGGGCCGCGAATCCTTAAAGCAGAAACGGCGCCCATTGCCATTCTGAGTATTTTGCAGTACTTATATGGGGACTTTTAGAGTCAGGAAAGTGTCCGAAATTTGAAACATTTAAATTTACCAATCATGAACTATCAATGCCGTCTGGATATATTCGAAGGCCCCCTCGATCTTCTGCTTCATTTGATTAAAGAGCAGAAGATGGACGTCCACGATATCCCCATCGCCCAGATCACGCGCCAGTATCTGGAGTATCTGGATATGTTGCGCGAACTGAATCTCGATCTGGTGGGTGAATATCTCATCATGGCCGCTGAGTTGACGCGCATCAAATCCCGCATGTTGCTCCCTGTCGAACCGAAGGAACACGACGACGAGGTCGATCCCGATGCAGGTGAAGACCCGAGGGATGAACTGACCCGGCGACTCATCGAATACCAGCGCTTCAAGGACGCGGCCTTTCAGCTTCGCAAGATGGAATACGACCACCAGCAGGTTTTTGTGCGCGGAAGTCCGCTCACGATTGCTGAGAAAGAAGACGAGGGATTTGTCGAAGCCAATGTCTTCGATCTGTTGACGGCGTTCAAAAAAATTGTCAGCAATCAGGTCGTCAAGAAGGATTATGAAATCAAGATCACGACGCTGTCGGTGTCGGACCGCATCGCCTATATTCTGGACATTCTCAATGCGTCCGAAAGCATCACCTTCGATTCCCTGTTCACATCGCTGAACACCAAGCAGGAAATCATCGTCACTTTTCTCGCTGTTCTCGAATCGATGCGCATGAGTCTGATCCGTATTCAGCAATCGCAACGCTTCGGCATCATCCGCGTTTACGCCGCGGCGGATAAAGCGGCGCAGGAGGAAGCGCTCAAGCAATACGATATGGAACAAAAAGACGAAACGTCGATCGCCGATCTCGACTCGATTGCTGAATAAAAAAATCCCCCCTCTGGAATCCAGAGAGGGGATCAAATCCTGCGCTACCTGAATATCATTCAGACGTGTGCCAGACATCGTTCACACGTCCGCCAGTGTATCCGCCAAGAACCCACATCTTCGATTTATAGACAGCTGCTGACAATAGCATTCTGCCCGACCAGGAAGCCGCGCTCGTGGCTTGAGTCCAGTTGGCGCCATCGGACGAATTCCAGACATCATTTCGGTACCCTCCGCCATAGCCGCCCATGATCCACATTTTATTATCATAGATAAGTGAAACAGGGCTTTCACGTCCCACCCATGAAGCGGAAGCGGTGGCTTGCGTCCAGTTGACGCCATCGCTGGAATGCCATACATCATTAAGATTAACCTGGCTTTGGTCCACTCCAGCCATCACCCACATCTTATTGTCAAAGACTACTGAGTTTAAACCTGATCGACTCGCCCATGGGGCGGATGCCGTGGCTTGCGTCCAGTTGGCTCCATCTGTAGACCACCAGACATCATTTGTATAACCGCCGCTGTAACCGCCAATGACCCACATTTTATTGTCGAAGACAAGGGTTGAGTGGAATGCTCTTCCGCCCCAAGGCGCAGATGCGGTTGCCTGGGTCCAGGTGGCTCCGTCGCTGGAACTCCAGACGTCGCTCAAATAACCGCTAGTTTTACCGCCAAAGATCCAGATTTTATTATTATAAACTAATGGGGCCATTGAGTAACGCCCTCCCCAGTTAGCTGATGCAGTAACCTGTGTCCAGTTGACTCCATCTGAACTTTTCCAAACATCATTCAAACCCTCCCCACCCATGATCCAGATTTTATCTTGAAAGATAACAGACCCCAGGCCCAACCGACCTCCCCATGCGGCTGAAGCCGTTGCTTCGGTCCAGGTCGATCCGTCATTGAGAGTGGAGGATTGTAGAGGAAGATAAAATTCCGAGTCGCCGTTGGAGTTGGCCAGATCGACCACAAAATTTCCATCCGTGAGTCCAAGCGGCAATTGTGCGATGACTTGCTGTTGACCGCCGCCCAATGATGTTTTGGAAAGCACGGTCAGAGCGGTTCCGCCCAGAGTGACTGTCGGGTCTGCGGATTGAAACAGATCAGTGCCGTTCAGATCGAGAGCCGTCACGCCGGTTTCGCCCTGATCCATATTGACCTGACGGGCGAAGGTGATGCGCACGCCGTCGGCGCTATCCTTACCGCTGACTCCGGCGGGTCCCTGAGGTCCGGTCGCGCCCTGCGGTCCGGTGGGACCCGTCGGTCCCTGAGGTCCGGTTGGTCCTTGCGCTCCGGTGGCTCCCGTCAAACCGATAGGCCCTTGCGGTCCGGTCGCGCCAGTCAAGCCAATCGGCCCTTGCGGTCCGGTCGCGCCCTGAGGTCCCGTCGCTCCGGTGACTCCCTGTATGCCCTGAGGTCCCGTCGCTCCCTGCGGACCTTCGGGGCCAATGAGCGCGACTTCCATTTCCATCGGGTGACTGGTGCCCGTCGCTTCCTTGCTGTCGAGTTGCACGCTGATAGCGTTGCCTTGTTGCGCGTTGGGCATAAGGGCGATTCCGTAATTAGGCGTCGTGCCATCCACCCAGTCTTTTGCCAGCGCGGTGATGTCGATGGCGACAAAATTTTCCTCGTCCGCTCCATTGAAAGTCACCGTGGAAAGGGCGGTCGATGCCAGCGAAGGACTGTTGGCGGCGGACACGGTCGCTTCGTCCCATGAAGAAGTAACGTTGAACAGGTCCAGATCGCCTGCATTCAAAACATTCATCGCCCAGACGCGGAGCGTGACTTTGGCAATATCAGCGCTGGTGATGCCTGAAGGAAGCGTCGAAAGATCGAACTGGGCGAAGGCCTGCCGGTCTCCTCCCAGATTCCGTATATGGACATTGCGTTTGTCGCCATTGACCTGATTGACCTGACTGAGGTTGATGTAACTGTCCCCTGTGGTGTGCAGGGTATGCGCATTTGCCGCTCCAGCCCAGAGAGCGCCCCATAACAACAGTCCCGATATCACTCGAAAGCAATTCTTCATATTTTCCCTTCTCCTTGTTTTTATGATTGTTATTAAGATATCGGCTTGTGTGAATATTAGCTTTAGGATTCGGATAAGGTTAAATTGGTCTAAGATATATTATTGAAAATGGATTTGTGTTAAACCTTTAAATAGGACTCTACTGTTTATCAAACAGCGTCTGAATCAAGCCGTCGTGCATTTTGAGGAAAGGGTATAGGAATGAATTCGTCAAAACTCTTGGGTTTTATATTCTGTCTGGGATTGGTTTCCGCTTGCGCCAGCCAGGGATGGCAACCCACCGTCGACCCTTATGGAGACGCCAACGCAGACCTCATCGATGAGCATCTGGAGGAATGTCGTCAACTGGCATTGAAAGCGTCTGGCGGCACTGCAAGTTCTGCTACAAAGGGAACAGCGATCGGAGCGGGAGTGGGTGCGGCGGTCGGGGCGGTGATTGGCGCAGTGTCTGGCAACGCGGGTAGCGGCGCCGCGACAGGCGCGGCGATTGGAGGCTCGGCGGGCGGCGTGAAAAGCGGTGTTGAGTCGGAAGGAACCTATAAAAGCTCCTACAGAAAATGCATGCGCAATCGGGGACATAAACTGCTGGATTGATCCTGCCGACAGTTCCGCATGTCGCAACTCGAAAGGGCGCTCGCGTCATATTCTATAAATAGAATCTTTCTTAACCTTCATCCTCGTCTCCCCACTTGCTTTCCAGATAAAACGCCAGATACAGCGCTCCCGCTGTGAGAGCGAACAGCGTGAAATAGATTCCGGCAAAGGGCCAGCTCACCTTGACTCCCCATTTCAAACAAGGGGAAACAATGGTCGTGGTGAGGAAGGCGCGCCAGAGAATCGCCGCATTTAAGGATTCCATGTGAATACCCAAGAGAGAAAATAGAATACAGTTCGCATGGTAACTGCAAAGTATTTTGAAGGCAACCGACTAAATCACCGGCGTCGAATCTTCACAATTGCAATCTGTCGGAACTGGTTGTTTTAATCAAAACCCGTGTCAATAATTCGGGATATTCTCCAGAGGATATCAATAGAAGCATTTCTTTTTTTCAGGAAAATGTGGAATAATGTATATTGATTATAATAATTTACAGCTTTTGAATTTTTCGGCCTCCTAATGATAAAGCAAATCAGGGAAGATATTAACGTCGCGATGGAAAAAGATCCCGCGGCGCGTAATCGTTTGGAAGTCCTGCTTCTGTACCCAGGAGTGCATGCGCTTGTTGTATATCGAATTGCGCACTGGTTTTGGAATCATGGCTGGAAATTCCTTGGACGCTTCATCTCATTTTTTGCTCGATGGATCACTGGCATCGAAATTCATCCCGCGGCTGTTATCGGACGACGGTTTTTTATCGATCACGGGATGGGCGTGGTGATCGGCGAAACCGCAATCATCGGCGATAATGTTTTTATCTATCATGGCGTCACGCTCGGCGGATTGAGTACCAAGAAAGGCAAGCGCCATCCGACTGTTGGCAATAATGTTGTGCTGGGCGCGGGCGCGCAGGTATTGGGCCCCATAAACATTGGCAACAATACAAAGGTCGGTTCCGGTTCGGTGGTTTTGCAGGACGTTCCCGAATACTCTACGGTGATTGGCGTTCCCGGACGCGTTGTGTATTCCGGCAAAGACGTTAATACCGGAGTGGACGGCGAAGAAAGTTTTCCTGATCCTGTGGCGCGTGTGATCGAATGTATGCTGGAGCGACTCCCCCAAATGGAGCGCGATATCCGCTTGTTGAAGGAACAGATCAAAAACGAAGTCGACGCATCTTCCAAAGAATAAACAGTACAGTCAACCTTCCCAATTCGACCTTAGCCAGACGGGCTTACTCCCGGAGGACCTGTTTTTGTCTCGCATATACCTAGACCATAACGCTACGACCCCATTGGACCCGGAAGTTCTGGAGACTATGGTTTCGGTAATGAAAACTGATTTTGGCAATCCCTCCAGTATTCATTATGAGGGCAGGGCGGCTCGTGAATTTCTTGACATTGCGCGACAGAAGGTTGCCGATCTGATTCGGGCAAGCTCCAGTGAAATCATCTTTACCAGCGGCGGTACGGAAGCGAATAATTTTTCTCTGCTGGGGGCCGCGCTTTCCGCCAGAGGAAGGGCGGGGCGCATCATCTCGACGCAAGTGGAACATGCCTCGATAATCAATCCGCTGAAGCAGTTGGAAAAAGATTACGACATTGTCTTGCTGGGCGTCGATTCCAACGGAAAAATTGATCCAGACGAACTCGAGGCTTCACTGACCGACGACACCCTGTTGGTGTCGATCCAATACGTCAACAGCGAAACAGGAATCATTCAGGACATTGCTGAGATTAGCGAGAGAGTTCGCTCGCGCGGCATCCTGTTTCATACCGATGCGGTTCAGGCGGCCGGGAAAATAGATTTGGATTTCAAAAATCTTCCGGTAGACATGGCTTCCTTTTCGGCGCATAAATTGTACGGTCCCAAAGGCGTCGGCGCGCTCTATCTGCGCAAGGGAACGCCTCCCCTATTTTCCCCGTTGTGCGGCGGCGGCCAGGAAAGAAAGCGGCGCGGCGGCACGGAGAATGTTTCAGGCATCGCCGGATTTGGCAAAGCCTGCGAGATCGCAAGGAATTTTCTGAGAGAAGGCGGTTCACGCCGTATTGCGGAACGTGGGGAGTATTTTTTGAAGGCTTTGAAAGATTCCATTCCGGACGTGTCGCTGATCGGTGAAGGCGTGGAGAAACTGGGCAACACTTTCAATATCGTGTTCGATGGCGTTGAGGGCGACACTTTGCTCATCGGACTCGATATGGCGGGCATATCCGTTTCTGCCGGCTCCGCCTGCAGTTCGGGTTCGGGACTGCCGTCTCCCACGTTATTGGCGATGGGTTTGCCTGTAGACAGCGTGAACTCATCCTTGAGATTCAGCCTGGGGAAGGGCACGACTCAGGAAGATTTGGATAAAGTGGTTCGGGTTTTACAGGAACTCACTCTGATGAACCGCAAGCCTCCCCCGGTTTTCAATTGAAAAAACAGTACTTATGCTAATGTATCTGGCAAAAATTTCGATAAAGAATAGAACCGTAATTCAATTAAATCAGGAATATCAATGCAAATAGCCTTATTGGGCTAAATGTATAGGGTTCACTGAAGTAAATCAGTTGACAGTTTTTCAAAAGATATTTATAATCTATTGAAAATTAAGGTTCTATTAATTTTCCTGCCATAGGAGAGAAGGTTTGTTATGTCCCTTTCACGAAAAATATCCCACCTATTTTTAATTGCGTTTCTCGTTACGCCAGTGTTTTTACAAGGGTGTAGTTACATCCCCTGGATCGGAGACGATCAGGAGGAAGATATCGTATTTGAAGATGATTTCGGTACAGAGGGCGATTTGTTTGGCGATTCTGCTCCTGCGTCTGATGATGACAGCGCATTTTTTGCAGAAGACAGCGGGGATTTCCTGGATGTGGACGGGGAGTTTGCCAATCCCGATCAGGCCACCGCAAAAGGCGAATTGAAAGGCGATGTTGAGAACCTGCAATTTCAGCAGGAATCTCTGGTGGCCAAAGTGCGTCAACTGGAAGAAATCCTGAGAACGCTGGAACCTAAAATCAGCGCAACTGAACAGCGCTTGGAAGGAAGTCTGGCCGCGGCGCAGGGTAAAACCGAATTCCTTGAACCTGAAGTGGAACAACTCAAAAGCAAAGTCGAAACGCTGAATGCTGAGTTAACTCGCGTCCGCGAAATGCAGACAAGAGCGCAAGAGATGGAAATGCAGAAATCGGCAAAACGCAGATCAATGCATCGGGCGAGTCGTGCGCAGGCCACTCCGCCTGAATACCAGCGCGCTCTGGCGGCTTACCGAGCCAAAAATTATGACGAATCGATTCTCTTATTCCAATCGCTGTCGGTGAGCAATCCGCCTTCCAGTCTGCGCGATAACATCGTTTTCTGGATTGGAAGCAATTACCTTCAATTGGAAATGTATGACGATGCGATCCAGCAATTTGAAACCGTTTTGAACAAATACCCGAATGGCAACAAGGTACACGATTCCCGCTATATGCTGGGTTTGAGCTATTACAAAAAAGGTGAAAGCAGTAAAGCGGTCGAGATTTTGCAAGCGGCCCTTCGCGGCAATCCCACAGCTGAAGTTCGCGGAAAGATTCAGAAGAAACTGCAAGAAATTCAATAACCGATCCTTGAGCCTGATCGGTTCCCCATGAAGATTGCGATCGTTCATGACTGGTTGACGGGAATGCGCGGCGGCGAGAAATGTCTCGAAATTTTCTGCCGCCTGTTCCCGGAAGCTGATCTGCACACCCTTCTCTGGGTTGAAGGCGCGGTTTCCCCGGAAATCGAGCGTCACCCCATTCGCACTTCTTTTCTACAAAAGCTCCCCTTTATAAAGTCGCACTACCGCTATTATCTTCCCTTGATGCCTTTGGCTATCGGCCAAATGGACCTGCGCGAATACGATCTGGTTCTGAGTAGCAGTCATTGCGTCGCCAAAGGCGTCCGAACTTCTCCTGAAGCGCTGCATGTCTGTTATTGCCACACCCCCATGCGCTATGTCTGGGACCAGTTCGATCAATATTTTGGCAAGGACAATTCATCTCCGCTGGTGGCGACCGCGATGCGAATCGTCGCGCCCTTTCTGCGTCGATGGGATGTTCGAACAAGCAGGGGAGTGACCTCCTATATTGCCAATTCCGAGCATGTAAGAAAACGTATCCAGAAACATTATCAGCGCGATTCCACTGTTATTCATCCCCCGGCTGACACCGTGTTTTATCAAACACATGGCGAAGCGCGGGAAGATTTTTTCCTGATCCTGTCTGCCTTTGCCCCCTATAAACGCGTGGATTTAGCGGTTGATGCCTTCAATGAATTGGGGTATCCTTTGGTCGTTGTGGGCGCGGGACAAGAGGCTGATTCGTTACGGCAAAGAGCGAGAAAGAACATTCAGTTTAAAGGCTGGCTGAGTTCTGAAGACGTTCGTTCCTACCTTGGACGTTGCAGGGCATTGATCTTTCCGGGCGAGGAAGATTTTGGCATCACACCCGTCGAAGCGCAGGCCATGGGAACGCCCGTCATTGCCTTCGGAAAGGGCGGGGCGTTGGAAACAGTGGTTCCCGATCCAGACAGCTGGAAAGCGGAATCGGGCATTCCAAAACCCAGCGCAGACCAGACCACAGGCGTCTTTTTTTACGAAGCGACCCGTGATTCCTTAATGGCGTCAATTAAACACTTTGAAGAGATAGAATCCAGGTTTGACCCCCAAACCATTCGCGATCAGGCTTTGAAGTTCAGAACCGAAGCCTTTGCAGAACGAATCAGGGTTTTTATCCAGGACCAACTCACTCATCACCGATGCTGAAGAAACACGGTCAGCTATTTCTTTCCACACTGATATTTGCTGATAGCCTGGTCATCGTTGTTTCATGGTTAACGGCTTTCTGGGCGCGCGTCAATCTGCCCATCTTTCCTCTCTTGTATGGCGAGCCTGCTCCCGAGTCTTATTATCTTGCTTTGATACCCGTTTGGGCCGTGTTCATGCTCACGGCGAAGTCTTTTGGTTTGTATCGGCCGTTGCGGGGAAAATCATTTTCTGCCGAGTTCCTGATAATCGTCAAATCGACTTTGTTATCAGGGTTGATCTTGTCGGCCCTGGCTTTTTACTATCGGGAAGAGTCCTTTTCCCGGCTCATTGCTACTTATTTTATAATTCTGGAGATGAGTTTGCTGACCCTTTCGCACTGGGTCATTCGCCTGTCTTTGATGAAATTGCGGAAAAAGGGATTCAACCTTCGCCATGTGTTGATCATAGGTTCTGGTTCTCTCGCTAATTCCCTCGCAGAACGCCTGAAAATGCATCCGGAGTACGGCTTCAGTGTGGTCGGGTTTATTGATGAATACCCCCCGTCGCCTGTGCAAGAATCAAGCGTTCCGATGAAATACCTGGGCGATTTTAATAAGATTCCCGAAGTCATTAAAGGCCGGGGGATTGACCAGGTCTATATCGCCCTGCCTTTGGATCGACAGAATGATATCGTGAAAATTCTGGTTCATCTGTCTGAGGAGACCGTTACCATCAAGGTGGTTCCAGACTTGCTTCAATTCATGAATTTGCAGGCAGGAGTTGAGGATTTGGACGGCATGCCAATCATCAGCCTGAGCGATTCCCCGTTATACGGTTGGAATATTATTATCAAAAGGACCTCCGATATTATTCTGTCCTGTTTGGCTCTTTTGCTTGCATCTCCGATCATGGCTTTGATCGCCATCGCAATTAAATTGGAATCACGCGGTCCCATTTTTTATCGTCAGGAACGTGAGGGACTGGACCGCAAAGTGTTTGATATGCTCAAATTCAGGTCTATGCGGGTCGATGCAGAAGATGATTCCGGCCCGGTGTGGGCGCGTCAGAACGACGACCGTCGAACCCGGCTTGGGACATTTCTACGCTCGACAAGTCTGGATGAACTCCCGCAGATATTCAATGTTCTGAAAGGGGATATGAGTCTGGTCGGACCGCGCCCGGAACGACCCGTTTTTGTCGATGATTTCAAAAAGACCATTCCCCACTATATGTTGCGTCTCAAAATGAAGGCGGGAGTGACCGGCTGGGCACAGGTGAACGGCTGGCGAGGCAACACATCGCTGGAGAAGAGGATTGAGTATGATTTGTATTATATACGGCATTGGTCATTCTGGTTCGATATCAAAATCCTGTTCATGACTCTTTGGAAAGGCTTTGTCAATCCCCATGCCTACTGACCCGAAAATTGTCGCGGTCATCCCGGCTCGCTGGTCGGCGTCTCGGTTTCCCGGTAAACCCCTTGCCATGATTCATGGGAAACCCATGGTGCAATGGGTGTATGAACGTTGCCTCGAAGCTTCTGCGGTATCCGAAACACTGGTTGCCACCGACGATTCGCGCATTTACAATGCCGTGCAGGAGTTTGGCGGACGCGCCGTAATGACGTCCCCGGATCATCCTTCCGGTTCCGACCGCATCGCTGAAGTTGTTCGGGAGATGGTTTGCGACATAGTCGTCAATGTTCAGGGGGACGAACCTCTCATACCTCCGGAAAATATCAATCGCGTTGCTCAATGTCTGGCTGATTTTCCGGATATTCCCATGGCGACGCTAAGAACGGCCATTGTTCAGGATCGGGAAATCAATGATCCCAATACCGTCAAGGTGGTCATATCCAAAGAAAGCAACGCCCTTTATTTTTCGCGTTGCGCCATACCATTTCATCGTGAAAGCGGAATCAATGAGGACAAAAATGCAGACCTCTGGTATAAACATATTGGGCTGTACGCATATAGAAAATCATTCCTGCTGGAGTTGACTCAGTTGCCGGAAAGTAATTTGGAACGTTTGGAGAAGTTGGAACAATTACGCGTTTTGGAAAATGGATACGTGATTAAGGTATTAACAACCGATCTCACTTCTCAAGGGGTCGATACCCCGGAAGATCTGGTTGCCGTGCAAAGCATCATGAAGTTATAAGGTCGAGTTCACCCCCCACCATCATTTGGAGTTCAAGCCTTGAGAAAAAGCAAAAGGACAAAATATATTTTTGTAACCGGCGGCGTACTGTCTTCCCTGGGCAAGGGAATTGCCGCCGCTTCCATAGGAGCTCTTCTCGAAGGGGCAAATCTTAAGATCACGCTCATGAAGCTCGACCCCTACATCAACGTCGATCCTGGAACGATGAACCCGTTTCAGCATGGCGAGGTTTACGTGACCGATGACGGCGCCGAAACCGATCTGGACCTGGGTCATTACGAGCGTTTTACCCTGGCAAAAATGCGGCGCTCCAATAACATAACTACCGGACGAATTTATAACGACGTCATTCAAAAAGAACGTCGCGGCGAGTATCTCGGCGATACGGTGCAAGTCATTCCTCATATTACGGATGAAATCAAAAGACATGTGGAAAATGTCGGGGTGGGATACGATGTGGCGATCTGCGAAGTAGGGGGAACGGTTGGCGATATCGAGTCCCTGCCTTTTCTGGAGGCAATCCGGCAATTCAAATTCGATAAGAAACCCAACGATGTTCTCTATGTCCATTTGACGCTGGTTCCCTACATCAAGACTGCAGATGAATTGAAGACCAAACCCACCCAGCACAGCGTACAGAAACTTCGAGAAATTGGTATCCAGCCGGATTTATTATTATGCCGCACCGAGCGCCCTCTGTCTAAACTGATCAAAAAGAAAATCGCATTGTTTTGTAACGTCGCTGTGGACTCTGTAATGACGGCTGAAGACGTTGATAATATTTACCAGGTTCCCCTTGCCTTGAACCGTGAGGGTTTGGGTAAAACCGTATTAAAGAAATTAGGACTTCCCGCCGTCGAGCCCGAGATGACGCGTTGGAAAGAGATCAATCACATCATCAAGAAACCCAGCGGCGAAGTGAATATTGGGCTGGTCGGCAAATACATCGACTTGAAGGAATCGTACAAGAGTTTGACCGAAGCCCTCATGCATGGAGGGATCGGCAATAACCTTCGAGTCAATATTCACTGGGTCGATGCGGAAAATCTTGAGAAGGATGGCGGCGCAAAATTTCTTGAAACCTGCGACGGCATTCTGGTGCCGGGCGGTTTTGGAGAACGCGGCATTGAGGGGAAAATAAAAGCCGTCGAATTTGCCCGCACCCAGAAAATTCCCTATTTTGGTATTTGTCTAGGCATGCATTGCGCCGTCATTGAATACGCTCGCCACGTCGCAAATTTGAAAAATGCCAACAGCGCGGAATTTTCCACGACTTCACCATACATGATTATTGATTTGTTATCCGATCAGGAAGTGAACGGAAATAAAGGCGGGACCATGCGACTTGGCGAGTACCCTTGTCAGTTGCGCAAACAATCCCATGCTTTCAAAGCTTATGGCGCGCGCGAAATTTACGAACGCCACCGCCACCGTTACGAGTTTAACAATAAATACCGGATTCAGCTGGAAGAAGCCGGACTGGTCATCAGCGGTTTATCTCCGAATGGCAATCTTGTCGAAATCGTTGAGCTGGAAGATCATCCCTGGTTTCTTGCGGGACAGTTCCATCCAGAGTTCAAGTCCTCTCCAATGTCGCCGCACCCTCTCTTCAGGGATTTCATCGCATCATCCGCAGTGATGCATAAGAACCGCGCATAAATGAAGAATTGCGAATAAGCGTCTTGCTATTTCGGGCGTAAATTTTTTAGTTTTTCTTCCAGGTACTCTTGCGTTGTTTTGTCTAACGCCTGTTGGTTTCTTCTGTACTGTGGCTGTGTTTTGGGGGCAGAGTTAGGGAATCGTGAGAGGATCGCTTTAAATGTCGATTTGAGCAATTTGAAAACGCTTTCAAGCCATCCCACAATTTTTTCAAGGAATGTGAATGGGATTTCCTTTTGCATTTTGTAGGTCAGGAAAGACACCACGACAATCAAGATAAGATTGGGAATCCACACAGACAAATACGGATTGATCTCGCCCGCGCGTCCCAGATTCTGGGTTGAAATCAGGCCAATGTAATACAGCAGGATGATTCCCACGCTGATCGCAAAACCTCCCGACTTCCCGGATCGGGATGATTTGATGCCCAGAGGCGGCCCGAGCAACCCAAATAACAGACAGGCGAAAGGAATTGAAAATTTCTTACTCAATTCAACTTTGGGGCCCCAGCTGGACAAACCGTCAGCTTCCATCTGTTTGATGCGCTCCTGAATCTGGGAGAGTGAAAGCTCCCTGTTGCCGACCAGAGCTTCTTCTTTCAGGCGTTTTGGGTCTGGCAGGCTCAAGGTCAAGTCATAGCGGTCAAAATTCAAGGTCTCATATTCGTTGCGTTCTTTCTGGTTCGTATGAATCGCCCCGTCGCTGAGTTTCAATAATATTTTAAGCGTGGCAGGATTGGGATGAATCTCTCCCGTACGCGCCGTTATGATTTTGGGCGCGTTTTTATCGGTGAGGTCCGCTAAAAAGATATCGGTGATATTGTAGTGTTTTTTATCTTTAACAATCAGAATCAGATTTTTAAAATCCTTGTTAAAGACCTGAGCCTTGATGTCGAAACTGGCGCGGTTTTGAATGATGTCAAAAATCAATTTTTTGTATGACAAATTTCCCCAGGGCAGGGCGATGAACATAACGACATTTGCGAGAAAATAAGCGAAAATTGAAAAAAACGCCACCGGTTTTACAAGGTCCATATAGCTCAAGGCGCTGGCCTTCATGGCGATGTACTCATTGAACGCGGAAAATTGATTGAAGACCGACACCGACGCGATTAAAACGCTCATCGGAATGGAAAGAGCGAGAAAAGCAGGAGAAATATAGGTGATGATGAGTACCAGCTCCGCCAGGGTGACGCCGCGACTGATAATCATTTCAGCCATGAACAAAAATTTATCGAGAAACAATACAGCCGTCAAGGCGCCGACGCTGATGGTGAAAACCTTCAGCAGTTCCTTGAAGATATAGCGATCTATGGTGGTAAAAAGCATCGATTGAAATTAATATGAGGCGGAGAGAAGGACTAGAATCAAACGCTTCATTATACTATGAAACAAAGATAGCAGGGTATCAAAGAAAGCTGAAATCCATGAGCAATGCATCGAATCAACAACCACGTCAACGCAAACCCGAATGGCTGAAGGCATCCCTTCCCTCTGGTGAACGTTACGCCCGCCTGAAACGACTGACCGCCCAGCATGGCCTGCATACGGTTTGCGAGTCGGCTTCCTGTCCGAACATTGGTTCCTGCTGGAATGCCGGGACCCTGACGCTTATGATACTGGGCGACACCTGTTCCAGGGCCTGCCGATTTTGCGATGTCCCCACGGGGCAATTGCAAGCGCCAAACCTTCAGGAACCGGATGACGTGGCTCGAATGTTGAGCGCGCTCGATCTTCGTTACGCAGTCATCACATCCGTCGACCGGGACGACTTGCCTGATCTGGGCGCGACGATATGGCGGCAGACGATTGAGAAGGTCCGCCTTGCATGTCCCGATCTCATCATCGAAACCTTGACACCCGATTTTCAGGCGAAGGATCGCTGGATCGATCATGTCTGCGAATCGGCTCCGCATGTGTTTGCGCACAATGTGGAGACCACGCCCGCCTTGCATCGTCAAGTGAGACCTCAGGGGAAGTATGAATGGTCCCTGCATATATTGAAACGAGCGAGCCAACAGTTTGGCTTGCGTACCAAAAGTTCCATGATGCTGGGTCTGGGTGAAACGCATGATGAGATTCTGGCAGTCATGAATGACTTGCTGGAAGCGGGTTGTCAAATGCTCACCCTGGGGCAATATTTACCGCCCACATCCAGTCATCTACCCGTCAAAGAATTCATTCACCCGGATCGTTTCAGAGAGTACAAGGAACTGGGTGAGTCCCTGGGCTTTAGCAGTGTCGCTTCCGGCCCGCTGGTGCGCAGTTCTTACATGGCTGAAAATCAATTTTCTGCATTCAATAAATCTGCAAAGACCAACAAATAATTAGCGCGCTATGAACAATCAGCAAATTTTAGGATTTGGGATCTTACTGGGCGCCCTGTTTTTCTATCTGGACACTCAGATTGAATTGGGCGTGGCGGCGGGCATCCCGCATGTCTCCCTCGTGCTTCTTGGTCTGTGGTCCAAAAAGCGACGCTTCATTCTTCTGGGCGCCATTACAGGATCTTTATTGACGCTATGGGGCTTGTATTTTTCCCCCCTAGGCGGGGAAGAGTGGAAAATTTTAACGAACCGGGGGCTGGCGCTCTTTGCCATCTGGACGACTGCGGGCCTGTGTTTTCTCTATCATAAAAAGCATACTGAGCTGGAAACGCTCAATCAGGAGCTGGATGATCGAGTGACGATCGCCGTCAACGACCTGAAGCATCTTGAAACTCAAAACACAAACATTCTCAATAACCTGATCGAAGGAATCGTCTCAATTTCGCAAGATGGCGCGATTCTATCTGTCAATCCTGCCGTATCGAATATGTTTTTGTATTCCGCATCAGAGCTGACCGGGCAGAATATAACCCTTTTGTTTCCCCATCATTGCAAGCCTCACTACGATAAATTGATTGATGTGATTTCATCGGAAGATTCCGAATTCTCATTCATTAAGAATATTGAACTTGAGGGAAGAAAAAAAAACGCTGAGGAATTTCCAATCATAATCTCATTGAGCGTCATCCATGAAAACGATTCGCGCTATTACGTCGCATCGATACGGGATATCACAGAGATCAAATCGATTGAAAAGCAATTGCGCAACAAAATGGAGGAACTGGAAAGAAGCAACCAGGACCTGGAAGATTTTGCGATGATCGCTTCACACGATATCAAGGCTCCTTTACGAAAGATCATAACATTTTCTGAAATGTACAATCGAGGTGCAACAGAAACAGAAAGACTTGAAAAGAATGATTTCCTAGTCTCCAGGATTCACGACAGCGCTGTTCGATTGAGCGTTCTTCTCGAAAATATTCTCGAATACTCTCGTATTGGAACCCAAAATGTAAAGCTGATTCGAACGAACGACCTCAATGAGATCATCTCAGAGGCGTTACGTAATGTAGAGAATAGACTGGAACGCCGGGAACAGGTTTTTAAAATCGAACCCTTACCCAAGATGGCGTGTAACCGGACGCAAATTATGCAGTTGTTTCAGAATTTGGCTTCGAACAGCATCAAGTATGCCAATGCCAATAAACCCTTAAGTGTTGAAATTTCTGGCGAGAAACTTGATAATGGGCTAATCGAAATTATTTATCGTGACAACGGAACCGGTTTCAAGCAAGAATATGCGCAACGAGTTTTCAAGCCGTTTGAAAGACTGGTTCCAGACAGCGAACATGATGGCGTCGGCATGGGACTCGCGATTTGCAAAAAGGTCGTCGTGAGTCATGGCGGAGAAATTTCAGTTAAAACATCTCCAGGCAATGGGGTTGAATTTTGCATCCAATTCCCTGAAAGGACAGATATCCAATGATTAGCGTTTCTTCTAATATTGATCCTATGGTGATTTTATTGGCTGAGGATGACGAAGATGACTATTTATTCTTCAAGGAAGCGACGAATGAATGTTCGACGAATGTTGATCTGAGGTGGGTTAAAAATGGCGAAGAAGCGTTGAACTATTTGCTACGAAGAAACTCTTTTAAAGATCCTGAGCTATCGCCAACTCCAAAACTAATTTTTCTGGATATAAAAATGCCCGTGAAATCCGGGCTGGATGTTGTCCCGGAAGTTAAACAAAATCCTATGACCAACAAAATCCCCGTCATCATGGTGACCACATCTAATAATGAGCGCGACGTTATCAAAGCCTATGAAAATGGCGCAAATTCTTATATCAATAAACCTCAAGGAATTGATCAATTACAAGAATTCAAAAATATTATCAAAAATTTCTGGTCTCCCCTGGTGCTGTTTCCATGACAGATCACTGATCAAAAATTTCCAGCAATTCTTTAGAAGTTTCTTGCCAACCGCCGAACCTTTCGTTAATTGTTCGCAAGGCCTCACCCCCGTAGGATTCCCGGGCTTCCTTATTCTCCATCAGAAATAATAAGGCTTTGTGAATTTCAGGGCCTGACGCGGCGTCTATCAACAGGCCATTTTTCCCGTCTTCGATCACTTCGCTAACCCCGCCGACATTCGTTGCGATGACGGGTCGGGAACAGGCCATCGCTTCGAGCAGGATATTGGGTGTTCCCTCAAGCAGACTCGGCAGAATAAAAATATTGCATGCTCGCAACCATTGTCCGATCGTTGAGCTTTCCTGGAATCCCATAAAAAGAATCTTTTTTTGCATTTCCAGACGCGCCGCAAAATTTTCAAGTTTAGCTCTTTCTTCGCCGTCTCCCAGAATCAGTAATTTGAGATCATTCCGCGTCGCCGCTAATTTTGCAAATCCCTCAATTAGAAAGCGATGCCCTTTGGATGCGGATAATCTGCCCGCCGTCAATACAATGAAATCATTCGCATGTAAATTCAGATGACCACGAGCCTCCTGCATAGGGCCGGGATAAAATTCATTAATATCAACGCCGTTAGAGATCAATTTTATTCTATCTGCTGAGGACACGCAGTTAAGAAGAGACTGTTGCATATTCTGATCCTGACACAGCAATTGGTCCTGACCATTCAACAACCATTTCATAAAAAAACGAATTGATTGAGTTTTCAGAAGCAGTGCATCGGCCCCGGAAAAACGCGCGACAGTGGAATAACCGCGCATCAATTTAGCCATCCTGACCACCAGCGCGGACAAGGTCCAGAATGAAAACAGAATATCAGACGGCCTGGAGTGACGAAGAACACAGCGGGTCATGGCGCTGAGTAGGAGCGGGGCCTGTAATAGTCGCAAGGGATTGTATCGAATCCGGCTTGTGAGACCGGCTCCGTAAGCGAGGGATTGAAAACGTTTCGGCCAGAAGTATAGCGGACGTCTTACCTGAATATCTCCCAACAGTTCATCTTCTGGCGCTGAGGGATCGCCCGGCGCCACCACTTGAACCTGGCAACCCGATTTCGACAGACCCAGCGCGAAGCGGTAGACAAAGGACCCGGCAAAATCCCCTGCATAGCGTGGGAAAGAAGTCGTTACGATTGTGACGCGTCGTGAAGCGTTATCATGCATTCGAGGGTCAATGGATTTTTTGGGCTCCAAGAGTTTCTCTTATGAGATTTTTCAATACAAAAATAATATTTTCCTTCTTCTCTGCAAGTCGTCGGAGCGTGTAGGGGAGCCAGGATTTTCCATAAGGCGTGTAGATGCGAACGCGATAGCCTTTTTTGAGTAAAATATCCTGCAGGTCTCTCCGCATCCCATACAACATTTCAAAATAGAATGTACCGGGAGATATCTTTCTGCTTTCAATGAATTCCAGAAGTCGTTTCAGTATGAATTCATCATGAGTCGCAATTGAGGGCAAACGTCCTTCGATCAACAACCTTTCCGCGAGCGTTATAAATCGTTCGCGTATCTCATCCATAGACTGAAAGGCGATGCTCTTCGGTTCCTTATAAGCGCCCTTACACAGTCGAACCGAAACCTTATTAGCCATCATTGCTTCCACATCGGTTTCAGTTCGATAGAGCATGGCCTGTAAGGCGATCCCCAAATTCGAATGTTCTTTCGATAGTTCCAGACACATTGTAATGATTTCATCTGTATGGGCGGAACCTTCCATATCAAAGCGAATGGTATGTTTCTCAGAAGCGTTGAGAATTTTCAACAGGTTGTCCCTGCATAAATTCCGGTCTATATCCAGACCCACCTGAGTCAGTTTGATTGATATGTCGAGCGATGGGTCAAAAGGGTCGGCGTTTTGAATCAGATAAAGATATTCATCTCGGGCGAGACAGGCTTCTTCGGGCAGATTGACGGCCTCTCCCAGAATATCAATGGTGGACTCATAACCCTGTTCCTTTAATTTTCTAACAGACTGTAAAGCCGAGGGCATGTCCTCCCCGGCGATGAACCTTCTGGCAAAAGGATAGAGCAGATGCATGGAGTTCTCCTGACTGAAATCAAGCCGCATGATTATTCAATAACAGCCTTTAATTAATATATCTCCAAACATTGTATTAAGGTCAAAAAAAAACTTACAAAAGACATACAGAAAAGCCAGTTTGTCATTTTTGTGAATGAATACGACTTTGTTTGTGTCGACTGAGAGATCGACTGACAAACGCTTTTCTATCTTAAAATCATTAAAGGTGGGAAAACAAAAATGATTGGTTGCAAAAGGCAAGGGTTCTATGGTTTAGTAGCAACAATTAAAGCGGAAGGAGACGTAATGAGCGTCGGAATGTTAGTGTGGTCAGGAGTTGGAGGAGTCCTACTTATTACCGTATTATTCTATATCTATTCTAAAATTGAATGAGTTTCATCGCCTGTCCGTAATCGTAATTAAGGCGCGGCCTTTGCCAGATACGATTCCTCTTTTGCAAGCTCGGGGTTTATTTTGAGAGCTTTTTTCAAGGGAGTGATCGATTGTTTGTATTGCCCCAGTTGAATCAGCGCCAACCCCAATGTATAACTCGCTTCTGCATGATCTGGATACCTTTCCAGATGGGTTTTTAGTGAGCTAACGGCTTCTCGAAATCGATTCGTCAGAAAGTAGGAGAGGGCAATGTAATAATGGCCTTGCTCCAGACCAGGTTCCAGGCTCAAAGCGATTTTATAATGCTCCACGGCTTGTTGATGACGGTTCATCGCCGCTTGGGCCAGAGCCAGCCGAAACTGAGCCCCCACATGCTTGGGATCGAGCCGTATGGTCTTTTCCAGAGCGTTGTATTTTTCCTGATGTCTGCCGATCCCCCCTAAAGCCAAACCCTGAAAATAATAGTTTTCCGGTTCGTTCGGATTCAATACGATCGCTTGCTGTAAGGGTGTGAGCGCTTCCGCATATCGCCCTTGTCCCAGATAATCCTGCCCTTGCTGGGAAAGCTGATCCGCATCCATTGAACCATTCTGCAAGCTCGCTCCAGACGTCGCAGTTTCCTGTTTGGCCTGCGGCGATTCGCCAGACGTTCCGGGAAGGAAGACGATAGAGAGAATGATGATGATGATTTTTTTAGCGTGCGATTTCATAGGAACTCGAATTGTTCACCTAGATAAAAGTCAAATTTCAGCCATTTGTAAAGGTAAATGTTTTATCTATTTGTTTTATAAAACATTGAAAACAACCCGTTTTTTTGGCAAACGGAGCTTCAATGCAGGTAGATTTACAATGGCTTTTTTTTCAACAAACTACGCCAATATTTTTTTGAATTATGAGGTAAAACAGCGGGATGGCTAAGGATTCAAGGGCTGATGACAGGCCACAAAATTTTCAATTTCGCCTGTGTTTTCAGGGTATTGACTTCTACAGCGTCGGGCCAGAGGGGAATCGCTCTCTTCGGCGAGGTAGGTATTGCAACGGGGATGAAACCGGCACCCCGGCGGCGGGTTGCTGGGCGAGGGAACATCCCCGGTTATAGGAGAAAAGGCTTTGATGGCGCCCAATTGCGGAACGGCATCGAGCAGTGACTTGGTGTAAGGGTGACGGGGTTTATCGAATAACTGTTCAACGGGCGCGTACTCAACGATTCGCCCGAGGTACATGATGGCGACCTTGTCCGCCATATAACGAACCACATTCAAATTGTGGGTGATGAACAGGTAAGTCAGTTGACGTTGGCTTTGTAAATCGCGCAGTAGATTTAAAACCTGCGCCTGCACCGAGACGTCCAGCGCGCTGGTGGGTTCGTCCAGTACAATGAAATCCGGTTCGAGAATCAGAGTGCGCGCGACCGCGATTCGCTGTCTCTGCCCGCCGGAAAATTCATGTGGATAACGGTTGGTGATCGTGGGAGACAATCCCACTTCCTTGAGCGTTTTGGCCACGCGCTCCTGTTTCTCAGTTTCGCTCAATTCAGGAAAATGCACCTGCAAACCTTCCACAACGATTTCCTCAATGGTCATGCGCGGCGAAAGAGACGCGAAGGGGTCCTGAAAAACAATCTGCATATGCCTGCGGATTTTTTTCAGATCCTGAGATTCCAGTTTCATAATATCCTGGCCATTCAACAGGATCGTTCCCTTCACTTCACGGTTCAGCCTCAACAAAGATTCCCCAAGCGTCGTCTTGCCGCATCCGGATTCTCCGACTAAAGCCAGGGTTTCTCCTTTATTGATAGTCAGACTGACATTGTCCACCGCTGGAATATGTCCCACAGTTCTCAGGAAAACTCCTTTTCGAATTGGGAAATGCGTATCAACCGATTTCAAGGTCAACAAGGGGGTGGATTCGATGTTTCGTTTGGGCGCAAGTTTTTTCTCGCCAGCGATGTGAACCGTAGAATGTCCTTCGCTTGAATATAAATGACAATTCACCATATGCTGAGGTTCGAGTCGGTGATCCGGCGGTTCGTCTCTATGACACCTGTCCATGACATGCGGACAGCGTTCGGCAAACAGACAGCCCGCGCCATATTCCGTCGCCGGCGGCACAATGCCCTTGATCGTGTTCAGGTAATAGGGCGCGTCTCCGGTTTTTGGGATGGACTCCAGCAACAGTCGCGTGTAGGGATGCGCCGATTCCTCCAGAATTTGTTTTCGGCTTCCCTGCTCGACAATTTTCCCGGCGTACATGATGCCGATGCTGTCCGCCATCTGGTTCACAATTCCCATATCGTGAGTGATGAGCAAAATACTCATCCCGGTCTCGTCTTGCAGGTCGGACATCAAGCGTAGCACCTGCGCCTGAATCGTAACGTCCAGAGCGGTCGTTGGTTCATCGGCGATGAGCAGTTTGGGTTCGCAGGCCAGCGCCATGGCGATCATCACTCGTTGCTTCATGCCGCCGGACAGTTCATGCGGAAAGCAGTCGATGCGTTTGTCGGGGTCGGGGATTCCCACCTTGTCGAGCAATTCGATACCGCGCGCTCTCGCCGAGCCTTGCTGGATTTTTTTATGTTGAATGAGGGGCTCCGCCAACTGATTGCCAATACGATACAGCGGGTTGAGCGATGACATCGGCTCTTGAAAGATCATTGAAATATCATTGCCGCGTATACTTCGAATCTCGCCATCATTCAGCCCCGACATGTCAACGCCGTCGAAAAGGATTTTTCCCGACGGATGATAACCGTTTTCTGCGATCAAACGAATGATCGAATAAGCCGTCTGGGTTTTTCCACAGCCGGATTCGCCAACCAGGGCATGCGTTTTGCCCTTTTCGAGAGAAAACGAAACGCCGTTGACCGCTTTCGCCGTCTGGTCAATACCGACTCTGAAATACGTTTTTAAATCATTAACCGTTAATAACATTCAATCCGAAGTCCATGATCCTGCATGATAGCGTTTAAAAACCAAGCTCAATCCAGTCAAAAAATTAGAAGTAATACAGCGAGTATAGTATCATGCCGCCACTTTATTATTTTGGGAGAAAGAGGATGCAAATCGTACCCATATTTTTTTTCATATTCATGATTCTTGCTTCTATTTTCAGCGACAAGGACAACTCAATGCCAGTCGCAGAGATGAAGCCCACGCTTCGTTTGTCTGACAGCGTTCAATGGAGTTATTCCGGAACTGAAGGCCCCGAGCATTGGGGCGAGCTCAGTTCTGCCTTCAAAACCTGCTCGTCTGGCATGGAACAATCTCCGGTGAATTTCAGCGCTGATGCAAAGACTCGTTTTGGCGGCCTGGAATTTCATTACAATAAGTCGCCCCTTAGGATTATTAATAATGGCAACAGCATTGACGTCAACTACGCGCCAGGCAGTTATGTCCTAATCAACGGAAAACAATTCAATCTCGTCCAATTTCACATCCACCATCCCGGCGAGCATACGATTGACGGTGTATCGACCGACATGGAATTGCATCTGATTCATGAGGATGATAAGAAAAATTTAGCTGTTGTCGGTGTTTTCCTTGAAAGAGGAACGCTGAATCCTTACATGAAACCTTTCTGGGACAATCTTCCCGAAACGCTTGGCGAAGAAATCACGGTTCCCGGTGAAACCATCAACGCCGAGTTTTTCCTACCTTTGAATCGCGAATATTTTTCCTATCCTGGTTCTTTGACGACGCCGCCATGCAAGGAAGGCGTTCAGTGGTTTGTTATGAAAAACCCGGTCGATATTTCAGTGCATCGCTTGTCGCAATTCAGGAATCACATTCTTTTCAATTCACGGCCCGTTCAGGACTTGAACGGACGTTTGTAAACTATCCTGAAAAGGCTGGCAGGAATCACATTCTTTTCAATCCACGGCCCGTCCAGGACTTGAATGGATGTTTGTAAACTATCCTGAAAAGGCTGGGCGGTGATCCGCCCGGCCATTCCCCCGTCACGCATTGCGTCGGGGATCAAAGGCGTTACGAATCCCTTCTCCCACGAAGGTGAGCAGGGTGATGGTCGCCGTCAGCACGGCGAAGGTCGGCAGGATGATCCAGATCGCCTGCAAATTATTTTTACCCTGGGATAACAGCTCGCCGATGCTCGGCGCAGGGGAGGGCACCCCCAGATTGAGATAGTCCAGACTGACCAGAGCCAGAATCCCCGCAGTCACTTCAAACGGAAAAAATGTGACCACTGGAGTGATCGCATTAGGGAGGATGTGGCGCCGCATGATTTGAAAATCGGAAACGCCCATAGCCTTGGCGGCTTTGACAAACTCAAAATTGCGAATCTTCAAAAATTCAGCGCGTATGTAGGCGGCGATTCCCATCCAGGCCGTCAGGTTCAAAATCAGAAACAATAGAATTGCCGAAGGCACAAGAAAGGCGCTGAGGATGATGAGGATATACAATCGCGGAATCGATCCCCAGATTTCCGTCAAGCGTTGCCCGACCAGATCGACCCAGCCGCCAAAAAATCCCTGAAAACCGCCGAGGAAGCATCCGATGATCGTTCCTGTGACTGCCAGCGACAATCCAAAGATCATCGAAATACGCAAGCCATAGATCAGGCGCGCAAGGATATCGCGCCCCCGGTCGTCGGTGCCGAGATAATGACCATCCTTCCATGCGGACTCGATCACTTCTTCTCCGTTGGCGCTCATCGTTTCATAGGGCGCCGCCAGCACGACCTTGCCGGTTTGGCTTTCGCTGGGAATGTATTTGTAGTCGTATCGAATGGGCGGCCACAAGGCCCAGACTTCTTTAGGAGGGGTCGGTTGAGCGGGAGAAGTCTCGATGGAAGCGCTTTGCAATGGATTGCCTGTGTCTTCAAAGTCGCCCAGTCCAAGTGAAAAATCCGGCTTCTCTTGAGTGGCAGGCCCGTCTTCAAAATCGGCCATCCCCAAATCCAGAGAAGGGCTGGTCTCTTCAAAATCATCCAGACCCAGACCCATGCCTGGCGAATCTTCGAAATCATCCAGACTGAGACTGGCGTCTGACGACTCATTGTTTAATGCCGCGCTTTTTTCCTCGCCATAAAGCAATCTGTGAAAATGCCGGGAATTATAATCGGGTTCACTCGGCAGGGTTCCGCCAAAATCCCTTTCGCTGTAGGTCAGTAATATTGGGAAATGTATTTTCCCATCAACAACAAGCAGGATGGGGCGCACATTGCAGAGGAACTCAGCGGGCAGGGTTAACAGGAACATCATCGACAGGATGATGAAGCTCACATAGGCGCGCCGGTCTCGCCGGAATTTTTGAATTTTTACTTCGAGTTCCTTGTTCAATTTCATGGCGCGGCTCAGCCCTGTGATTCTTCAAAGGAGATGCGACGATCGATTAGAACATAGGACAGATCGGTCAGGAGTTGACCAACCAGCGCCATCAGGGAAAACAAAAACAGGGTGCCCATGACAATAGGATAATCTCTCTGGATGACCGCCTGATAACCGAGAAGGCCCAAACCGTCGAGCGTGAATATCTGTTCGATGAGCAAGGACCCGGTAAAAAACATGCCAAGGAACGCGATGGGAAAGCCGGTGACCAGGGGAATCAGCGCATTCTTTAAAATATGTTTGAACAGGATCACCTTTTCCGGCAGGCCTTTGGCGCGCGCGGTGATGACATACTGCTTGCGCAATTCTTCCAGAATGGCGTTCTTCGTCAACATGGTCAGCGTGGCAAAGCCGCCGATCACATAACAGAACAGGGGCGCCGCGAGGTGATGCAAATAATCCACGATCTTGCGCCAGGTCGACCAGTCTTCATATCCGTAAGCGCTCGCCGATGTGAGACCCGATAGCGGTATCCAGTGCGCGATGGCCCCGTCGCCCGGCCCCAGAAAAACGATGAGGAAAATCGCCAGCACAAATCCGGGAATGCTGTAGCCGATCAACACAAAAATACTGCTGACGGTATCGAATCGCTCGCCATGCTTGACCGCCTTGGCGATTCCGAGAACGACGCAGGTCGTGTAAATGAGGAAAAAACTGAACACGCCGAGCGAAGCGGAGACCGGCAGTTTTTCGACAATCAACTCCAGAACCGACTTGTTGCGATAGAAAGAATTTCCAAATTTAAAAACAAGAAAACCTTCCCAACTGTCATAGTCAAAAAAATTGGTCCAGAAACCGCGTTCTTTGTCCTCAGGCGCGAACCAGAGAAAGGTGCGTAAATAACGTTCCCACAGAGGACGGTCCAGATGATAAATTTTTCGAAGCTCCTCCAGCCGTTCCGGATCCAGTTCCTGAGCCTTGCCCTGTTTGCCCAGCGCCGCGCCGCCCGCTTCGGACATCTCGCTTCCGTGGCCCAGAAGAATCGATTTCATTTGATCCACAGGACCACCGGGAACAAATTGAATCGTGATGAAGGTGATGGTCACGATCCCAATGAGGGTGGGGAACATGAGCAACAAACGGCGTATGATATAGCTGATCATAAACTATCAAACAGGCGAAAGGTTATCCTTCAATTGACGGCGCTTCCCTTGGA
The DNA here is from genome assembly GCA_015698305.1 of Candidatus Nitrohelix vancouverensis. Lineage (NCBI taxonomy): Bacteria > Pseudomonadati > Nitrospinota > Nitrospinia > Nitrospinales > Nitrospinaceae > Candidatus Nitrohelix > Candidatus Nitrohelix vancouverensis. Next base: position 2,462,255 of record CP048620.1, on the reverse strand, counting down.
CCGCGCCTCTTCAAGCTTTTTGAATTTTGCTTCATCCTGCCACCACCATTCGATGATGTTTCCAATGATCGGCGCCTGAGAGGGGTTGATCTTCGGACGCGAAAACTTATTCCAGTAAACCACCCGGTCGTAAGCGATGTACCAGTGCGGAACGACATAGAACTGATGCGTTAAAATGCGATCCATCGCCTGAATGGCGTCGACCAGCTCGTCGCGTTTGCTGGCCTTGATGATGATATCGATCAATTCGTCTATGGCCTTGTTTGTGATTCCCGCATAATTACGCGATCCCGGAGTTTTGGCGGCGGGCGAACCCCACATATAACGTTGCTCGTTTCCCGGCGAACGACTCTGCGGATAACTGGCGACGATCATATCAAAATTGAATTCGCGCAGACTCTCCTCGTATTGCGCGACCTGCACGACTTTGATATCCATTTCAACGCCGATCTTGGCCAGATTGTTTTTGTAGGGCTCAGAAATACGCATGAAGCCCGGACTGGCGAGGATGAGTGTGAACTTGAAAGGTTTGCCGTCTTTAACGCGGATCCCATCTGCGCCGATTTTCCAGCCCGCCGAATCCAACAGAGCGTTGGCGAGTTGAATGTTTTTCTCAAAGGGTTGATCTTCCCCAGGCGCGCCCACCGGTTTGGTCAATGCCGTTTTGGGGACATCCGCTCCATACTTGCCCTGCAAGTCCATAAGAAGTTTTTTGACCTTTCCTGCGGGCAGTCCCTTGGGTTTCATCTCCTCATTGTTATCGAAATAATTCTGATTGCGCGTGTATTGACCGTAGAACAGGTTCTTGTTGCTCCACTCGAAATCAAACGCCAGCGCGATGGCGGCGCGCACCTTGCGCGATTCAAATAAGTCGTTGCGCATGTTCATGGCGTAGCCCTGCATTCCGGCGACGCGATTGTGCGGAATCTCTTCCCTCAGGTAATAACCTTTCTTGACGAAGTCTCCCTTATAGTCCAGCGCCCAGTCGCGCGAACTGTTGATCTGCGATGCGTCGTATCCGCCGCCCTTGAACGCTTCTCTCTGAGCGACAGGATCAAGATAAATTTTCCAGGTGATCTGGTCGAAATTATAACGCCCGCGATTCTTCGGCAGGTCCTTGCCCCACCAGTCAGCTTTTCGTTTGAGGGTGATGTATTTGCCAAACTCGTATTTTTCGATTTCGTAAGGACCGCTCCCGATGGCGATGTTGTCAAAATCCGATCCGAAATTCGATCCGGGCGCCCCATAGATATGTTTGGGGAAGATCAACATCTGCCCGGTGATGAGCGGCAATTCCTGATTGAAAATCGCGAAGGTGTATTTGACCGTATGCGAATCGATCTTCTCCACTTTTGCGATGTCCTTGAAATATTCCTTATAGACCGGATGGTATTCCAGATGATGAATGATATTGAAAGAAAATATGAAGTCATCCGCCGTCACAGGATGACCGTCTGAAAATTTGGCCATCTTGTAGATATGATAGACCATCGACATACGGTCTTCGGCAAGGTCGACCGATTCCACAAGGTTCCCGTACTGAGAGAAGGGTTCGCCGTCGTCCGAGGAGCTGTCCATAGGGGTCTGGAAAACCAGACCATTCAAGCCCGGAGCCGGAACGCCTTTCAAAGAAGCCGGATTGAGTTTGGTGAAGGCGCCAAAATCCGCCAGAGTCAACCGCCCCCCTTTGGCAGCCGAAGGGTTGGCGTAGACGTAGGATTCGTCCTTTTTATATTTCAAACCTTCGGGGCCGTATATGGACAAGCCGTGCAAGGCTTCTGCATAGAGATTGGCGGGAAGAAAACTCATCAAAACCAGCGCGGTCAGAAAACGTCGTATCATTGGCTTCGCCTTATCATTGATTCAATAAATAGTGGATAAATACGCGGTCTGGGCTATCATGATTGCATATCTCAAGGTTTGCGAAGATTCAGGCAAGCATTGAGTTTTTCGCCCTGATTGCTGTATTCATTCTAACAAACTTTTAACCCGAGACTCGACGATGAAAAGAACATTGAGCGTTATTATTTTATCCGTTGCGATGAGCGCGAATCCGGCCTCGGCGGGATTTTTGGATGATCTGGCATCTCAGTCCGGCATCCCGGGTTTTGGATCTTCCGATGAACCTGCAAGCGCCGGCCTTTCGGGCATGATCGATTCTGACACAGCCGTTTCAGGATTGAAAGAAGCGTTGACGCTAGGCATCCGCAATGCGGTAGAAGAGGCCGCCTCCAGCAATGGTTTTCTGGATAACGATGCCATACGCATTCCTCTGCCCGATCCATTGCAGAAAGTTTCGTCAGCACTTCGAGCCGTTGGCTACGGACAATTGGTCGACGACTTTGAGGTCAGCATGAACCGTGCGGCGGAAAAAGCGGCGCCCCAGGCCAAACAGATTTTTCTCGATCAGATTCAGAACGCAAGCATTGAAGACGGCCTCAAAATCCTGAATGGCGGGGACACCGCCGCAACCGAATTTCTCAAGGGCAAAACCTTTCAGCAATTGAGCGCTCTGTTCGCACCCATCATTTCCTCGAGTCTCGATCAGGTCGGAGCTACGCGCTATTTCAAGGCGATGATGGACCAATTTTCCTCGCTTCCGTTTATGAACGCATTTCCGTTTGACCTGAACCAGTACGTGACCCAGAATTCGCTGGACGGCTTGTTTGTCCTGCTGGGCGAGGAAGAGAAAAATATCCGTTCCAATCCGCAAGCCCGCGCCACCGATCTTCTCAAGAAAGTATTTCAAAAGCAATGAACCCCAGGTATCTGCAATTGTCCAGCGCGGAACTGAATCGTCGCGCCGACCAGGCCTATGAAATTTATCGCTCCTGCGAGGTTTGCCCGCGCGCCTGTGCGGTGGACCGCACGGCTGGGGAGATGGGTTTCTGCGGGCAAAGCGATCAATTGTCGGTTTCTGCGGCGGTGAAACATTTTGGCGAGGAGCCGCCCTTCACCGGAACCTGTGGCGTCGGTAATATTTTCGTATCCTCCTGCAATCTGGCATGCAGTTATTGTCAGAACTTTCAGATATCGCAAAAGAAAATAGGGCGCGAGGTCAGTTATCAGGAAACCGCCAGTCAGATGCTCGATTTGCAGAGGCAGGGCGGGCATTTCATCGGCTGGGTGTCGCCCTCCCATGTGGTTCCCGGACTTCTGAAAAGCCTGGCGCTGGCGCGGGATCAGGGTCTGAGACTGCCGATCATCTACAATACGAACGCCTACGACGCCCTGCCCACGCTTAAATTGCTGGATGGCGTGATCGATATCTATCTGCCCGACATGAAATATTCCAGCGACGAGATGGGCTGGGAACATTCTCGCGGCAAGGGATACAAGACGCATTCTCAGGAAGCCGTGTTGGAAATGTATCGTCAGGCCGGACCGTTGACTATAGGAGAGGACGGACTTGCGCAAGGCGGCGTTCTGATCCGCCACCTGGTCCTGCCCAACGGCCTGGCGGGTTCATGGGAGACCCTGTGCTTCATCGCCTTTGAGATGTCGACGCGCATCCCGCTGAGCTTGATGAGCCAGTATCAACCCGTCAACAAAGCCATGGAAAGCCCGGAACTGGCGCGCCGACCGTCTCCCGAAGAGTATCAAGCCGTAGTAAAAATGGCCGAAGAGCTGGGATTCGAACATCTTTTCATTCAAGACCCGGAGTGCAAGGAACATAATCTTCCCGATTTCACCCGGGCCGAAGATCCCTTTCCATTGAAACAATCTCCCTACAGGGATTCATTTGTGAACGGGCCCCAATTCTGTTAATCTTTTCAGCGGCAAAGACGTCTTTGCCTTCATTAATGTCTACCTCTCAATTCAAATTCAGATAATGTCAAAGAATACCCGAAAAATTAAAATTGGACGCCTGACCATCGGCGGAGATTCTCCCATCGCAGTGCAGAGCATGGCGGCGACCCAGACCAAGGATCTCAAGGCCACCGCGCGCCAGATCGAAGTTCTGCAAGCGGCAGGAGCGGACGTCATTCGCATCGCCGTCGATAACGAGCAGGATGTTGAAGCCTTAAAAATCCTGCGCGCGCAGTTTCCCGATCCGGTGCTTTCCGTCGATCTGCAGGAGAACTACAAACTGGCTCCCATCGTCGCTCCTTATGTGGATAAAATCCGTTACAACCCCGGGCACCTCTACCATCTTGAGAAAGACAAAAGCATTCAGGAGAAAGTTGCCTTCATCGTCAAAACGGCAGTCGACAATGACTGCGCCATTCGCATCGGCGTGAATTGCGGCTCGGTCGACCCAGACTATCAGGCGCGTTTTCCCGATGATTCCATTGAAGCCATGGTGCAGAGCGCATTGGATCATTGCACGATGATGGACGATCTTGGTTTCGTGAATTACTGCGTTTCCCTGAAAGATTCAGACGCGCAAAAAGTCATCACCGCCAACCGCAGATTTTCTGAATTGCGACCCGACGTTCCCCTGCATCTTGGCGTGACCGAAGCCGGACTGCCGCCCGAGGGCATCATCAAAACCTGCATTGCGTTCGAGCAATTGATCTCGCAGGGAATAGGCGACACCATCCGCGTTTCCCTCACCCTTCCCAACGAGGACAAGGGACAGGAAATCTCCGTTGGTCATGAGATATTGAACGATATTCGTCAGGGGCGATTCCGTAGTGTTCCTCCCAATTTCACAGAAAAACTGAACATCATCGCCTGTCCCAGTTGTTCGCGCGTTGAAAACGACCGCTTCGTTGAACTGGCTCATGAAGTTCGCAAAATGACGGAGTATGCCGAGCGTTATAAGTTGACGATCGCGGTCATGGGTTGCCGGGTCAATGGCCCCGGAGAAACCGACGACGCCGATCTGGGACTTTGGTGCGGGCCGACGCGGGTCAACCTGAAAAAAGGACCGGAATCGCTCGGTTCGTATTCCTACGACGACATTCTGGTTCAATTAAAAAAAGAAGTCGATCTTATCATCAACGAAAAATTCGGCGCCGCCGAAGAACAGCACGCCTGAAGGCTAGATAAAGGAGATTCCATGCAGGTCGAAGTCGAAAAACTGGAAGGGATGAAGCGCAAATTAAAAATCGTGATTCCCGAAGACGTTCTTTCCCAAAGGGTGGACGACGCCTACAAAGTCCTCAACCGACAATTGAAGATGCCCGGATTCCGACCTGGTAAGATTCCGCAAAAAGTGCTTGAGCAACAGGTGCCTCTGCAATCGCTCACGGAAATGTTTCAGGAACTCATGCAGGAACATTATGAACGGGCCTTGGAAGAAACTGGACTGACGCCGAGCGGCGCGCCGGAGATCGACCATTCCGAGCTGGCGGACATCAAGAAAGACGAGCCTTTGAAATTTTCGGTCATCGTCGATGTGCGCGCCAAGATAGATTTGATCGACTACAAGGGAATGAAACTCCGTAAAAAAGAAATCATCGTCACCGACGAACAACTGGAAGAGGGCTTGCAGATTTTATGCAATCACCACGGTTATCTGGAACACCATGACGACGACCACAAGGTACAACACGGCGATTTTCTCACCCTCGACTTTGAAGGCTTCATGGACGGCGAACCTTTGGAGGAAGGCTCCGCAAAGGATTACCATATTCGCGTCGGCGAAAAGAAAATGATCGCGGGCTTTGAAGACCAATTGCTCGGACATGCATTGGGAGAATCCTTCGAGGTCAAGGTTCCACTCCCTCAACAATGGAATAATAAAATCCGCCGCGTCAGCATGCCTGTTCCCGGCGCAGAAGGGGAGGACTCGCGCGACCTGGCGGTGTTCAAGGTCAATATCAAGGAAGTCAAAAAACTGGTTCCCATGGCCCTCGATGATAAACTCGCAAAAAAAGAGGGATGCAAAAGCGTAGATGATCTGAAACGAAAGGTTAAGACGGAAATGCAGGCTTATGGAGAACAACGCGAGGAAATTCGCGTCAAAGAAAAAATCTTCAATATCATTGTGAAGAAGCACGACGCGGTTCCGCCTGAATCCATGATTGAAACCGAACTCAAATACATGCTGGAAGGCATGAAGTATCAGATTCAACAATCGGGAATGAGTCTTGAAGATTCCGGTTTCGATCCTGAAAATGCAAAAAAGGAATGGCGCGAGAGGGCGACCTTCAACTCAAAAGGTTATATGATCCTGGAAGAAATCGCGAACAAGGAGAAACTGCATATCACCAAGGAAGATATGGATTTGGAGTATCAAAAGCTGGCTGAAGAGACGAAGCAAAAAGTCGAGGACGTGAGAAAACGAATGATGGCAAACCAGGAAACGCTCCAGCAGACCAGTTCAAAATTACGCGGTCAAAAAGCCATGAATTATATTTATTCCAATTGCGAATTTGAATACTATCAAGGCGAAGACGATCCGATCGATGCGGATGAAGAAACCGATCAAAAAAGCGACGCTTGATTCCTGGACAATTATCAACCGGTCTCACGGACCCTTTTAATCATTACCCATTTCTGAGGTTTCAAATTAACAGACCATGGCTCGATACGTAAAAGTAATGGAAGAAGAGGATTTGCCGATTGGCAAGTCAGCGATTATTCGCGCCGGAGAGCTTGAGATTGCCTTGTTCAACTACAAAGGCAAGTATTATGCAATCGACAACAAATGTCCACATCGCGGCGCGCCGCTTGGCGAAGGCCGCATTGAAGAGTGCATCGTCATCTGCCCGAACCATGAATGGCGCTTCGATCTGAAGGACGGCTCCAGCCACCAGAACCCGGAGTTGAAAATCACTATCTATCCAGTGAGAACCAAAGGCGGAAAAATCTATATTGGTTTTGAAAAAGACGAAAAGAAAGCCCTGGGCAAAGATTCATCGCAAGCGCCCAGTAGTTTGAGATTCAGTATTCCCACCATACAAAAACCCATCAACCCCGACGAAACCCTTTAGTAGCGTAGCGCCCTGCAAGCTATTGGAGATTTTCCGGCTCGCGCCGCCGCGCAAATAGTCTCTGAAATTTCGCCCTAATAAGGCATGGGGTCTTCAATTTCCACCCAGTGCGGTTCGCCGTGCGTCTTGTAATTTTCGGTGCCAGCAAAGGTGCCTTCGTGATAAATATTTACCTTGAACTTGCCGCCGCCATAGGTTTCCGTGATGAACGGAACCGGGTCTTCCAGGTGAGTCAATTCAGGGGTCTTGTAAAATCCTATCATTTTGAATTCCATCCCCATCCCTACCGGTACCAGCGCAAAAAACTTCAACACTGTATTCCCAAGAATAGAATTAAAGTCCTCCTCCATTTGTTCCCGGGTGTAACCATGACCATGTTTCTGCCGCGCTCGCCGTTTTAGATAGTCGTCGAGCAAATTCCAGAACCACCAGTTTCCCATTTTCCGTTGATCGTGCAAAAACGGATACTCTACAAATCCATATTTATTTATAAAAGGCTTCTTGGCCATTGCTATGTCCTTTGTGGAATGATTGCTTCGATATCATTTTATGTAGCGCCAGCTCTTTTTTAAAGGAAAAAATTAATTTCGTATTATCAGCTACTTTCTCCCTCCTGCAATCTATTTTGAAATAAAATATTGACATACCATAATATTTATACTATTACCCCTATATCTGCATTCCAAATTAACAGTTCATATTTATGAAATTATAAATTCAGCATCCAATAAATCACTCGGAGGGTCGCCATGAAGAAAGTACAGATCGTGGAAAAGAGTTGCCATCGTGAAGGATTGAAAGTACAGCGCCTGAGAAATTATTTTGAAAGCAACGGTTATGAAGTCATCAGCGACGATCATGGGATAGACCCGACGGATAAATACGCTTTTCCCTTGCAGAACCTGAATGTCGACCCGGATGCCGATCTGATCGTTCTGACAACTTGCGGATTCACCAAGGATATCGAAGACGGAGATTTCAAAGCGCTCGAGATGATTAAGAAAAATAAAAAACCCTCAGCCGAGATCATCATGGGCGGCTGTCTCACCAATATGAACCCGGAACGCATGAAAGAAGAATTCGGCGGCATGACCTTCAACATGGATAATTACGAGGTCTTTGATAAATTCATCAGCGCTAAAGTTCCTTATGAGCAAATTCCAGCGACCAACCACATGCCTAATTCGGATCGGTTTTTCATTCAAATTCAGGACGGATGCTCCAGTCGTTGCACCTTCTGCAGTATCTGGAAGGCAGGGGACAGCGTCAGCAAGACAATTGAAGACGTCATGGACCAGTTTTACAAGGGCATCATGGACGGCCACGAACGCATCTATCTCATTGGCGAAGCCGCGGGGTCGTTCGGCATGGATTACGGTAAAAACCTCGGCGATCTGTTCGATGAAATCCTCAAGGTCGATGCCCAATTCAAGCTGGTGCTGGAAGACATCTCCCCCTGGTACATCCCGAAATGCATCGATCAGCTTATAGAACTTGCACGGCAGGGCAAGATCGAATCCCTGCATTCACCCATTCAATCGGCAAGCGACCGAATTCTGCGTTTGATGGGTCGGTCCTGCGACATGGAACAATTCAAGAAAAATTTCAAGGCAATCAGAGAAGCCTCCGCCGATATCATCCTTTCATCCGCCGTCATCGTCGGTTTTCCCACTGAAACGCGAGAGGAACTGGAGCAGACCATCGAGTATTGTCGCGACACGACATTCAATACCATGGCTTGCCATATGTACTCCTCACGACCGGAAACCAAAGCAGCCGAGATGGATGGTCAGATTTCTGAGGAGGAAAAAGTCTACCGCTACAAATATTTCAAATCCAATTTTGAGGGCACAACACGAGTCGATCCGAATCAACGCCCGCGCGTTGAAACGCCAACGCTGGTTTGATAGCGATCCTGGTTACAAAAATCGAGGCGATTCATGAACTCAGTTTATTTCGATAACATTCAGCGACCGGGGCGGTGGAGCGAGTTCTCCTCCGCCCTGCGCTTCATCTCTGATCGCGAAATCCCGCTCAAACTGTCCGGGAAGGCCGATCTGCTTTACAAATTCCACCGCATCAGTTCGCGAGTGGACTGCCCTCACACCCAGTCGGAAATGCTGTCTCTGCTGAGATCGGCTTTCAGCGCGAGCCGGAATGCTTCCGGAGTTTTTGTCGAGGCGGGTTGCTACAAGGGAGGGAGTTCCGCCAAATTCAGCCTTGCCGCCAAACTGACGGGACGCAAACTTTTTCTCTTTGATTCGTTTCGCGGTATTCCTCAGCACGAAGAGAACCACACCACCAATATCTACGGTAGACCCGTCACTTTCAGTCAGGGCGAGTATTCAGGAAGCCTTGATGAAGTCACCCGCAATATTTCTCATTATGGAAACCTGGAGTCCTGCGAATTCATTCCCGGCTGGCTCGAATCCACGCTTCCACATTTCAAAGAAGAAGTGGCTCTCGCTTATCTGGATGTCGACCTGGCATCTTCAACCAAAACCTGTATCAAACACCTGTACCCGCTGATCCAGCCTGGCGGCATCTTGATGTCGCAGGACGGGCATCTCCCCTTGGTTATCGACGTTTTCAACGACGATCGATTTTGGGAAGAAGAGGTCGGTGTCCTTAAACCTTTGGTAGAGGGTTTGGGCAAGCAAAAATTAATCCGAATTGTTAAACCGCTGTCAGAACTCGAACAGTTTCAGGAGTCGGGACAATGAAAATATTACTCATAACGGGACCCGCCGGCCCAACGCAAGGTTGGGGAGACATGGCCACGACGGATCGCATCCACCAGGCCTTGATTGCATCAGGTTTCGAAGCGTCTGTGGCGTTCATCACCAGCCATGAGGAGTTCCTTTCAGCCATCCATAAAGAATCATTCGATCTTGTCTGGAGCGCGCTCTACCATCTGGATCAGGATGCTTCCCGAGTTGGCATTGGCGGCGGCGAACTCTGGCTGGCTGATTATATGGAACAGGTGGGCATTCCCTTTGTCGGATCGTCCGCCCAGTGCATGAGAACGATGATCGACAAGGCGGCGACGCACAAAGTTCTTGAGGACGCTGGCATACCCGTACCCTGGCAGGTCTCATCCGACGAAACGGATCTCGATTCCCTGAAAGATTTTCCCGCCTTCGTCAAACCAAGGTTTGAATCCGAGAGCGCGGGCATCACAGAAGCCAGCGTCTCGCAGAACACAGGCCAAATGACTTCCCGCGCTCGATACATCGAGGATAATTTCAATCAACCGGCCTTAATCGAGGAATACCTGCCGGGAACAGAATGGACGGTCTCTGTCCTCGGCAATGGAAACTCTCGACAATTATTTCCTGTCGTCAACAATGTCAACCCGGCTCGATTCAAGCAATACCCCGTGATCCGGGAAGACCTCAAAGGCAATGACGCTATCGTCCTCTCCGCCTCATCCAATGAGATTCAAGCCAAACAAGCGTCGCTACTGGCCAATCGCTCGGTGGAAGCGCTGGGCTGTCTGGATCATGTCCGCGTTGACTTGAAGGAAGATAAGGACGGTCGACTCAAAGTCATCGAGGTCAATGGCATCCCCGGACTGAATCCGATCAAAAGCCGTAGCTTGCGCATCCATTCGCTATGCCACAGTTCGCTCACGCTTGAAGAAAATTTTGAAATTCTCATCGCATCTATTGTAAGCTCCGCTCTGGATCGATGCGGATTTCCTCAAGCCGCATCCTGAATTTTCACGCCCACCCGATTACGAAGGCGCTTCGCAATCGCGTTGCCTGCGCCCCTGATCTTGCATGTCGATTCGCTCTCTCTGGATAAAGCATTACTGGTCCTTCGGTTTTAAATCTTTTCTTTACGATCTCCTGACCCCGCACAGCTATCGGGCTTCGATGGCTCGCGCCCTGACACTGTTGCAGGGTCGGGAACATGGCGTCTGGCTGGATGTCGGTTGCGGCTCGGGCCTGTTGATCGATGAAGGGCAATCTCATCTGCGAAAAGGGACAAAACTTCTGGCCACGGACGTTTTGGCGACCGCGCTGGAACGCTGTTCCGCCAAAGCGGCGAGGGCAGGGCTGGCGCCATCGTTTCTCGGCTTTCAAGCCGATCTGAGCCTTGAATCTCCTGTTAAAGAAAACGCTATCGACGTCGCACTGGCTCATTTCTCTCTCTACACCCTCAATGCGCCCGATAGACGACGGCTTTTACTCAATCACATACGTCAATCTCTTAAAAAAGACGGCGTGTTCGCCCTTGTCAATCCAACCGATGATTACGACGCTTCTCTTATCATTCAAGACAGCCTTGTCATCTCCCGCGAAAAGGACAGTCTGCCGCGCCAATGGATCAACCGAATGCTTTACAGGCTCACTTACAAACTGGGTCTGAAACAAATTGAAAGACGCATTCAGGAAGGTCACTGGAAAGGCTATGCGCCCGGCGAAATGGAGAAGGAAGTGGAAGCGGTGGGTTTCGCTATCGATCACAGCGAATTGGTTTACGCTGGCTCCGCTCGCCTCTTGATCGTCCATCCGGTCGACGGATTCAACTGAGCCGTTTGCGTTCCTCGTTGACCCAAAGATGGGCCTGGCGCGTGGGTTCAGGGATGCGATAGCTCGAAATGCAATCCAGCGTCCATTTCAAGGAGTTCTCCGCGCTGATCTGATGTCCGGGAGAAATGAAGATCGGTTTACAGCGATTGCGCGAACGCAGGACATATCCCATTTTCTTCTGATCTTGATCCCATAGCTCAACCGAATCGTTTTTATTTTCGCCCACGGGGTCATGTGATCCAGTCAAACGGGTTTTAGCGCAACCAATCGTCGGCGTGTCCAGAAATAATCCAATATGACAGGCAAGCCCCAGGCCACGCGGGTGAGCGATGCCCTGACCGTCCAGAAATATCAGGTCGGGGCGCGTTTTGATGCTTTCAAACAATCGGAGCAGTAATGGGGCCTCGCGGAACGATAACAGGCCCGGAATGTAGGGGAAAGTCAGCTCCCCTTGCAAGGCATGGCGTTCGACCACTTCAAGGCTGGGGAAATGCAAAATCACCACACCGGCAAAACCGGTTTTGGAATAGCGCGTAAAGCTCACATCCGCTCCCGCGACAAGGCGCGGCCTTTTTCCGCCTCCTGAAAGCCGGACTTGATCCGCCAATCGCCTTTGCAAAGCAACCGCTTCCTTGGGTGAAAGGTCCCAGTCGTGCAAATTTCGGATTTTCATCGTTCTATAAATCGTTCACGAGCAGGGCTGGTAAGCCATTTGATCTTCAGACCAGCAAGCGCCCGACAAGTCCGCTTTCGGAGCGACAGGAGCCTGCGTTTCGAGAGGAGTTTCCTCAAGGCCAAACCACGATTCCTCTTTTACCTTTAAAATTTTTTGACCTATTTTTTCCAGAAGCGGGTTGTCTTTTATAAGACGGTTTCCCTTGTATGCAAGCTCCAGGCGTCGCCAGGCGTCGTATTTGTGTTGCGATGACTTGAATAGCTGGCGCTCCAGCGCTTCGGTTTGAGCAAAGTCCCACTCCAGTTCCAGATTGGCGAGCAAACGCTGTTCGTCGTACATATCGCGACCCGTTCCTGAAAAAAGAACAAGGAACTCCTGAAGCGCAAGAATTTTATCGGAATGCAGGGCGGATGCGCTCTGGCTGATTTCACGAATGCGCAATCGTTCCTTGTCAAAATCTTCGACCGCGTCCTCGGAGTCTCGAATGCCTTGTGACGGTTCCTCAAGGGCGGGGCGCAATTCCACATGTATTTCGCTCCAGGCGTTGCGGTCGATCACGATCATTTCTTCATGCAGGGCAAAACCGGGAGCCTTCACCTTCAACTTGGAAAGTCCTGAGGGCAGGACGTTGCTGACAAAGACCTGTCCTTTGGCGACCCTGCCGTAAAATTGTCCGTTAATATAGACCTCTGCATTTGCCGCATTGCTCGTCAATTTGAGATAACCGTTCAGCAGAATAGGGGGAGCGGACTGATCCGTTGTTCTCGGAAACAAAGTGGGTCGATCAGGAAACATGAAATCACCCGCAGTCTTTCCCTCTCTCGAGAGCTCGCCGTATTGCGGCGCCTGTTTCCAATGAGAGTCTCTGGCGACCCTCCATTGTATGAAAGCGCTCAACTCGCCGACGCCTATGACATGATCCGCGTTTCTGTCCGCATCTCCACTCAAACCCTGAATAAAGGAACGTCGAAACAAATCCGCAGATTCGCTATTCGCACCGAAACGAGCGCTCGTCAGGATCTGACGAACCCAGGAGCCGCTGTCGCTCGTTGTGGATTTTGCAATCGCCTGTTTTTCGGAGAAACTGTCATAAGCAATCGCCTGTTCAAAAACCAGCAAGACCTGCCTCGAGCGCAGGGTCTGACTCCACTCGATCAGGCTTTTGGCGTTCGCCTTACTGGTATCCTGCATCGCAGGCGTCTGGCTTTGCTTGAAGAAGATGTCTGCATGATGCGCCAATCCCGTGTCCTGACTGGAGCAGGCCGCATAGAAGAGGAGTCGGCTTGCGGGAGACTGGCCATAATTCACTGAGAATTTCCGAAACACGGTCTGCAAATTATCCCGGCCTTGTGCGCGTATCACCTTGAAGCCTTTCGCCTCAAGCAGATTTTGGACGCCCAGCAATGGATCGGCGGACTCAAAGAATAAATTATTGTTTTGCGATGAGGCTGAGCACAGGTCAAAGATCAGCGCCGCGCTGTTTTGGTAATAGCCTATGAGGCCGCCAGATTCACTCCGAACCGAAAACTCAGGGTGATCTGATTGCGAATAGACCGTATAGGGAAAAAATAACCACAGAGTGGTAAAAATCAAATATAATAGTTTCACAAACAATTTTCTGGAAAAACAGATTTTATTTTAGAGAGACGTTTATCTAACGTCCCTCGTCACTTCAGTAGCATTGAGCGACAATGACAAGCGATTTAATTGAAGAAAAGAAAAGCGCATTGGGCAGCATCCTTCTCGTTGACGACGAACCATCGATTTTGAAAAGTGTCAGCTACGATTTAAGAAAAGCCAATTATGACACGGACACCGCCGCTTCAGCGGAAATCGCCGTCAATAAATTCAAGGCGAATCCCTACAATCTGGTCATCACCGACTTGGTCATGGAGGGCATGAGCGGCGTTGACCTTCTACGAGAAATTAAACAGATAGAACCCGAATCCTTTGTGATTCTTCTCACCGGATTCGGCACGATGAACACGGCCATTGAAGCCATGCGGCTGGGCGCGGCGGATCTTCTCGTCAAGCCTTGCCAGAGAACGGAGCTTTTGCTCCGCGTACGAAACTGTTTTGAGAAAATCGAACTCAAAAGAAAAATCAAGCTCTACGAAAAAATCATCCCGATCTGTTGCGTCTGCAAAAAAATCCGCGACGATTCGAATGTGGGGCCGGGCAAAGGTCCCTGGATCACTTTTGAAGATTATCTGATCTCCAATAGCGATCTTGATCTGTCCCACGGATATTGCGACGACTGTCTGCCTGACCTGAAAGAATCCTTCTAACTTCGTTCCTCTTCAGACTCTTCCTAGCGTTTCATTGCTAACACTTCTCGTTTTTTGTCTTTAAAGGTTTTCGTGAATTCTTCATAATTGCGCGTGACTGGATACTGTGGAAATTCTGCGATCACGTTATCCGGCGGACAAAACAGAATTCCCGCCTCTGCCTGACCCAGCATGCCTGTGTCATTATAAGAATCCCCCGCCGCAATCACCTGGAAGTTCAAGGATTGGAACGCCGCAACGGCCTTGGTCTTTCCATCTTCGATGCGCAATTGATAACCGGAAACAGCGCCCTGATCGTCGATAATCAATTCATGGCAGAACAAGGTCGGGTAATTCAACTGCGCCATCAGCGGTCCGGCGAACTGGTAAAAGGTGTCGGACAGAATGACCACCTGAAATTCTGTCTTCAACCAATCTAGAAAATCTTTTGCTCCGGGCAAGGGTTCAATATCGCGAATGACATTTTGAATATCGTCCAGTTTCAAATTGTGTTTCTTCAGAATCTCAAGGCGACCGGCCATAAGATCGTCATACACGGGGATATCGCGGGTCGTCAGTTTCAATTCTTCAATTCCGGTTTTTTCCGCAAATTTCACCCACACTTCGGGAACCAGTACGCCTTCTAAATCCAGACATGCAATCATGCAAAACCTTTCAATGGGATGTCAGCTTCTTCTGATTAATAAATTTATTCAGGAATGTTTCGTCTCGCATGGTTTCTGTTATCCGAGCGAATCAATCCTGCAATAAAATCCAATTCCTGATTTTTGAACAAACGCGACGAGGCAAGAAACACGCCAACGCCTACAGCTATTTCACCAAACAAAACCAGAATTTTATAGCTCAAATTTGCCGACGGGTCAAAGAAGGCGTCATTAATGGCAAATACTGCGATTCCCATGAGGAATGAGGACACCGCCAGTTTAGCAGAAGAAACGGCAATTTTTCTCCCACCCATCAAACCCAGTTTTTTGCGGATGCAGAATATCAAACAGCCGACATTGAAAATTGCCGACAAAGAGGTTGCCAGCGCGAGGCCGCCATGCCCCAGTGGCCCCATCAAAATCAGGTTCAATAGGATATTCAAGACAAGAGAATAAGCGGCTATTTTCGCCGGGGTGCGCGTGTCCTGAAGCGAATAGAAGGCGGGAGCGATCACCTTGATCCCGGCGAAGGCGCACAGGCCTACCGAGTAAAAGAGCAGGGCGGATGCGGTTCCCTGGGTACTCAACAGCGTAAACTCCCCGCGTTCCCACAGGGTGTTGACGATGGGGAAGCGCAGAACCGCTAGACCCACGGTCGCCGGAACCGTGACGAACAGGATGAGGCGGATTCCGAAAGCCAGCGTCGAGGTCAGTTTTTGAAAATCTTTTTGAGCCGCCTGTTCAGATAGAAGGGGCAGTATGGCGACGCCCAAAGCCACGCCGAAGACTCCCAGCGGCAGTTGCACCAGACGGTTGCCATAATACAAATAGGAAATGGAGCCACCCGGCAGTAGCGAAGCCAGGATGGTATCGACCAGTATATTGATTTCGTAAACCGCCAGTCCCAAAATCACCGGGATCATCAGTTTTCCAATGCGAACGATCTCCGGCCGCTTCCATTGCATTTGCGGTTTCCAGACATAGCCTTTTTTAATCACCGCCGGAACCTGAATCAGAAACTGAACCGCTCCTCCGATCAAGACGCCAACCGCAAGTCCCCAGATCGGCTCTTCCAACTGAGGCGACAGGAAGAGAACCGAGAGGATCATCGAAACATTAAGCAGGATGGGCGCCGAAGCGGGAATTGCGAAAACCTTGAAAGTGTTCAGGATGCCCATCAACAATGCGGCAAGGCCAATGAACAGTAGATAGGGAGCCATCCAGCGGGTCAGCTCAACAGTCAGCGTATATTTTTCGGGCTGATCCAGAAAGCCCGGAGCAAATCCCATGATGATCCAGGGAGCGAAAACCATCATGCCAGCCACCATGATCAATAGGAGCAGGCAGAGTATATTGAGCAGGGAGTTCGCAAGGGACCAGCCTTCTTCCTTGCCTTTTTCCCCGAGGGTCTCGGCAAAGACCGGTATGAACGCGGCGGAAACCGCGCCTTCTCCAAGCAACCGGCGTTGCATATTGGGCAGGCGAAAAGCGACGAAAAATGCATCCGCCGCCATGGACGAACCAAATACCATGGCGATGATGGTGTCTCTCAAAAAACCAAAGATTCTGGAAATGAGAGTCATTCCGCCAACCGCGCCAGCGGCCTGACTGATTTGAACTTTACTATCCATCGAAACTGGCAGGAACAGGGGGTGGGTGTTTGCGTGCGCGGTGAACAGATATTGCGACCGCTACCGTCCAGAAGTATAACAAATTAGACGGGTTCGCCAACAATTAAATTGTGTAAATACCGAAGTCTTAAGCGGGTTCGGGCCGACTATCCGATCAACTCACGGGCGAGGCGCTAAAATAAGAAGCGTTTTATGAAGTGTCTTTTTAAATATACATTTGCCCCATATCGTCGCATGCTATAATTCATTTTAAATCTTCAGGACATACGAATGCCGCGTTTTAAACTCAAAGCAAAAGACAGCAAACTCATAGAAAAAGTCGTCAAGGCGTTTGAGGAATCTGAGATCATCCAGAGACAAAAGGAAATGACAGCCGGTCGTTGGGATTTTGTCGTTTTCGCCCCGCTCGATAAAAAACAGATCAGCCTGCGCAAAGGTTTTGTGGAGCATTCCAAAATCCAGCGCGCTCCGCTCTATATCGCTTCCCTTTCAGATCCTTCCGGCCATGACGCAGGAGGCATCCCTATCGAGGAATTCATCAGCGAAGATATTCCCGAAGAATACGAAGGACTGGAAATCATCCATATCGATCCGGTTCGCCCCCTGACGATTGAAAAGAAGGAAGTGCGCGATAATCATTCAAAGTTCGAATCCGAAATCTGCAAACAATTCGAGAATGAAAATATCGCCATCCTGCGCGCGCCCAAAGACGCGGACTGGATGATGGCTGTCATGAAATACCTTCATGAATGCGACAAGGCCTTCCCCGATCAGATACAGCAGGCCTTCTTCGAAAATTTTCGACAGTCAGGAAATTCATCTCACGGCAAATATTTAAACTAACAGGTCTATCCATGACGAATCCTAAAAATTTCCTGCTGAGCCTGCAATGCCTGATCCTTCTGGCCGGCGGCTTCATCCCTTTCAACGCTATCGCTAAAACTCTGGATGAGGGAACGCTGATTAAAGTTCGGGTTTATACCGACCGCGCTGAGGCGGTTCGACGCTATACCGCTGATTTTGAGGCGGGCTCTTACACGATCCATCTCAAGAATTTACCGGCGACTTTGATGGTCGAATCGATCCGATTGTCCCAGATTGAAGGTGCGGAAGCGCAATTCGCATCCATCAATCCCCAGAGAGAATTCGACACGGATTTTTCCAGCGCCACGATTCAGGATCAACAAAAGCGCGTTGATGAATTGAGCGCCGAACTGAATCTCATCAAGGATCGGGAGAGGGTTCTCACCCGGCAATTACGCTGGCTGGACGAGATCGCCAAGGGCGGCATGAGCGGCGACGCATCCGATGCCCCCAAACCGGATTTTGATATCGCATCCGCCGACAAGGCCTTGAAGTTTCTATTTTCGCGCGGCACCGACATCACACAGGCGATTCGCGCTGAACGGAACCTTGCCGAGACGGTGCAACAAAAACTGAAGGCAGAAAAACAAAAATTGGAAGATCTCAAAAAGGGCGCAAAAAAAGAAACCTACAGCATTCAGATTCAGGCGAACTTCTCGAAATCCGGAAAGCGCGTGTTGGAGCTGACTTATCAAACACGCAACGCGCGATGGAATCCAGCCTATATCATTCATGCAGAATCAGAATCTCAACAATTGCGCGTTGAATATTACGGCGAGGTTTCGCAGAACAGCGGCGAGGATTGGCAGGGAGTGGATTTTGAACTGTCGACGGGCAGACCGCAATTCGGCGGTCAGCCGCCCGAGTTGCATCCCTGGACTCTCGATTATTTTCAGGATCCGCGCGTTTTGCGATCGCAAAGACAGAAAACCTTCTCCGCGATGGATGCGGACATGATGGAAGGGGCGGCTTCATCCGTCATGGCCCTCTCGCAAGTTCAGGAGGCGGGAAATGCGCTCCTCTATCAAATCAGCGGAAAGCAATCCATTCCCACCGGGGCGCAGAGCAAGCGTGTGCTGATCTATCAAAATACCTTTGACGCCGGGTTCATCTATCACAGCGTTCCCAAATACCAGCCCCATGTTTACCTGTCTGCGGACTGGAAAAACTCCAGCGACTATCATTTACTTCCCGGTAATACCTGGAAATATCTGGACGGCGACTTCATCGGTTCGGGGCATTTCCAGTCCTCGGTTCCGGGTGAAGAAATCACAATGGGGCTTGGCGTGGACGATTCCATCAAGGCGAGTCGTAAGCTGGTTCTCAAGGAGGGAGCAACGGAAGGGCTGTTCGATTCGCGCGAGCGTCAACGCTTCATTTATGAAATCGAACTGGAAAACTTCAAACAACGCAAGATTCAAGTCAAAGTGGAAGACCAGTTGCCCTTATCGTATCAAAAGGACATCGAAGTCATTGTGAAGCGCCTGGAGCCGGAGCCGAAAGAGCGCGACAAGGAAAACAAACTGACTTGGGAACTTAATTTGTCTGCGGGAGAGAAAAAGACGCTGACTCTGGATTTTCAGGTGGAATATCCCGAAGGTAAACGGATCACGGGTCTGTAGGCGACAGACCGGTCACATATCGCGAATGAACCGTTGCGCGTAAGATCGAATCTCTTTTCCGTTCAGGACGTGGAAATAACGGATTTTATCAATCGTCTGACTGGAGAAACGTTTCAGGGGAATATGGATGATGCGTTTTTTATAATGCCGGGCCAGATTTCTCCAGCTCAAACGCGGCGCGTTCGGCGACACCACGGTCACATGCCTTTCTCTGGAATGGAAGAAAGCGGCCTCCAGTAATTTTTCTTCCAGCGTGTCCGCCATGCGCATTCTGGGATCGTCCCAGATATTGGGAATAGGGCGCGGCGGGAAGATCGTCATACAGCCTCCATAGACCGACTGGCCGATGCCCGGCCCCACCATTTTCTCCAGATACTCCGTTGCAAAAAAACAGAGGGTCGATTCTTCTTCATGCTCGGCATACCAGGTTTGTCGCCATGTATAGAGGTCCGGGCTGGGTTCGTCGTCAAAGATCATGACCACAATTTCCACCTTGCCGCGAGAAGGCGGAACCTCTTTGACATAGATATCCCCCGTATGCCAGTTGCGGAGCGTTTCTCTGATATCAATACCGTCTTTAACCGAGGATGTGAATTTTTCGCTACGCGCCAGATCATTGCTGAGTAAAATTTTCGATTGTTCGCGCACATGCGTGTTGAAACTTTCGATCTTTTCATCTTCGGGAGGCCATGAGCATTGCCCATGCGGGTCCCAGTTGTATTTCCATTCTCCCTGCTTCTCAAACTCCGGTTCTGGAGACAGATTCAGACGACGCCATTCCATATCCGTTTCAGACAAACGATTGATTGCCGCAACGGCGCCTTCTTCTGAATCGATGACCGCCTGTTCGATACTCAGGTCTATGGTTTCCAGGGAGGAGTCGCGGTCTTCCTGAAACACGTATTCTTTAGCCGCTTCGAGCGTGGCGATCGCGTAAGCGTCGCCGCCGACCTGTTTGGCCGACAAGGCGAGGGTGTAGAGATCGGGAGTCAGGCGGTTGTCCAGGATCGACAGATTGCGAATGTATTGCAATTGCATCTGCAAGGTATGCGCCGACAAACCGTGGTAGCGCAATCGCCGTTTTTTGACAAACTCCTCTCGTGCATGCAGAAGGATTTCCTTGATACCGTCAATCGATGTGTTGCGGTCTGACTTCAAATTCAGCCGATATTTTTCATACAGGGACGTGACATAGGGAAATTCAGACAAGGCGAAATACAGTGAATTCTTTCGTAGATCGTATAAATGCGGAGTCGCTCCAGCAGGAAGCGGTTCGCGGTATTCTTTCCGTTCCGCAAACGCTTCCTTGACCCAGGGCCAATCTAGTATGGAACAGATGAAAATAATGTTTTCATGTTCCATCTCCAGCCGGTGCAACTGAAACGCCATCCAGCGCGCGCGCAAATCATGAAAACTGTCCGCTTCCGGCCGTTTCAGCGAAACCATGATAGCCGCGCAAAATTTCTCGAAGGACAAGCCTTGCAAGGCAACCGTGTCGGGAAACAAAATAGAGCGCGGTTCGAATTCTGGTTGATTCCAATCGATGAATTTTCTTGGGATCCCCTCCTGCATGGCGATTCTCAAGCCCATGATTAAAGGCTGACAGGGGTCGATAGGAACAAAATTCACGCCGCCATTCGGTTCACGAAGGCAACTGACCGTGATATGAGGTAATTTTTCGATTCCCGCTTCAACCGTGGTTTGGAACTCTTCCGGCAGGGCCACCGCCAGACAATCGCAAGGCGTCGATAGCAAACGACTGCGGATTTCGCGCGCAAAATTGCCGCTACCGTGAACCACGGGCAGAAGGGTGATTCTATCGCTTAATTTGAAAATGTCAGACATTGAGTGGGGGTCTTAGCTGTCGGAATCGGGATGCAGAGGGTTATCCCCGCTGAAAAAGAAATCGCCCAGTCCCATCGGCATCCTTTCGCCGCCCAAAGCGCGACGTTTTCGGGACGCAAGTTCATCAAGGTCCAGGGCCTCTTCACCCAGCACTTTGCTGACCGCTTCCCTCCAGTAATCATCTTTGGCGAGTGGGTGCGATTTGTCCTGACGCAGGCGTTTGACGGCATATTGCAAAATATGCAGGCCGTCGCGCGGAGAAAAATCAAGATCGAACTGATGCGAACGCTGAAGAAACTCAACCGTGAGATTTAAAAATTCGTCATCCACAAAAGGAAGGTGGTATTTCAATATCGCAAGCTCGTCGTTGAAACTCGGCATGTCCAGTTTCAAAGTGGGTTGCATGCGCGATAGAATATAGTCCGGTATCTCAAAGGTCGACTCGTCGCTGTTCATGGTCACGCAGGAGCGAAATTCGCGATGCGCTCGAACCTGAATACCGGCTATGATGGATTCCACATAACGCCGGTGATCCAGCAGAGGGGCGAGAGAAGCCCAGCTCTTTTCGTTCATGCGGTTGCCTTCATCGAGAATGCAGATTCCGCCAGTGACCATAGCGCTCACCAGCGGAGAAGCATGGTAAGTGATTTTTCCTGACTCCGCCAATACCGGGGAGATCAGCAAATCCTCCGGGCGCGTGTCGCTGGTGCATTGGAAAATATAAAGCGGTTGTTTTCTCTCAAGAGCCGCCGCCATGGCGAGGGTGGTTTTACCAATCCCTGGCATGCCCACAATTCGCGGCGATAAAGGAAGGTCTTTTTCCGAAACAACGAGCCAGCAAGCTAGAATTTGTTTCAATAAATCCGTCTGGCCTATCCAGCGCGGTTCTGTCGTGTCCGGGCGGCTGAGATGAATTTCCACTCCATCGATTTTTAGGGTGCGCTCATTGTGGTTCAACAGATTCTCCTTTGGTTCAAAATAACAGCAGGTCTTGAGTCGGCGACATGACGACAATAGAGTTTTTCAAAAACAGCGAAGCAGTTAGACTATAATAATAGTAACAAACAGAATTCAACTATAGTTTATTTATGCTGGTCGATCTCAATATATTTCAAAAAAAGATTCTCATCATTGGCGGGGGACGCGAAACCACCCGCAAGGTGCAGGGCTTGACGGGGCAGGGCGCGCAATTGATTTTCATCGCTTCCGCATTCCACCCGAAGCTGGAGGAACATCTTGAAAATGAAAATTACCAATTGATTACAGAAACTTTGAGCGATGCGAGCCGAATTGAGGCTTTTTTCCCTTGCTACATGGTCTTGGCGACCACGGATGATAAAGCGCTCAATCGTTCCATTATCAATGCGGCAAAAGCAACAGACGCCTATGTCTATTCGGTTGACGATCCTGAATATTCGGATTTTTCACATCCCGCCGTGATAAATTTCAAGAACAGCGTCCGATTAGCTCTGTCTACAAATGGAAAAAGTCCTTTAATGGCGCGCAAACTTCGAGAATCGCTGGAAAGCGCTCTCCCTGACCTTATTTCGGAGCTTGATCTGTTGCAAATCCGTCTACAAAGTGAAATCCGTGAGGAAGCGAAAACGGTATTATCCTCAGCAGAGCAAAGAAAATCATTCTTGCAACTCCTGCAAGAGAACCCAGCCATACAAAAACAGTTGAGCCAAAATCAGTTCAACACAGCAAGAGACCTGGCGCTCGCTTTGCTAAGGGAATATTCTTTACCCGAAAGGGTCGTAAATTCTGGTAAAATTGAAGAGTGATTATTAATTTCTGGAAAAAGGCCATCAAGTGGAAAATTTTGTATTAGTAGCCATCACCCTGTTTGTACTGTTTATGTTCTATTCTTTGTTTAAATACGCAAAGTTCATCAATCATTACCCCAAAGAACTGGAACAAAATAAAGAAAAGGCAAAAGCCGCAGAGACGATTGAAAAGAACACGACTGAAAATCAGTAAAATGGATCATGAACGCTCAATTGAACTTGATTCTCGACGATTATATCCAGCGCTACCTTGAGGGGAATCAGGCCGCAAATCTGTTAAACAACTTATTGAACGATACAGGGGTAGGCCTGCGCCCCTTGATCGATCATTGCACGATACGAACGGACAATGTCGACCAGCGCGCCCTTGAATTTGAGGAAATGGGTTATGTACAGGACGAGCAAATAGGCGTTCTGACTTTCGATCACTGGTGGGCCAAAGTATACAGAAAGCCAGGTTACCCGGCGCTCTTCATCGACCAGGCTTTCGCAGACGAGCGAGGAACGAAAAGTCTGATCCCGCAATGGGTGAACGACCACGGCGACCAGACCTTTCATCATATCGCCATTCAGGTCAATGATATCGAAATCGCCTTGCAGAAACTAAGCGAACAGGGGCTGTCCTTTTCGGATCAGATCATTGGCGAAAGAAAATCCGACCTGAGACAGATTTTTTCCACTCCTGAAATAAAGGAAGGAAAAGTTTTCACGGTGTTAGAACTTATTGAGCGTCATAACGGATACGAAGGTTTTCTCCCGCCCCAGGCCGACGGCCTGATGGAGTCCACACGAATCTAATCAGATGATTTTAAAAACCGCTCCGACTGAAATTTCAGCCTATTTGAAGGACGCTTCCAATTATGCAGAGGGCCATGCCACAGCGGTTGCGATTCCTGAATCCGAAGATGACCTCAGAGAGTTTTTGAAGACCAATGAAGAACCGATTACCATTTCCGGCGCAGGCACCGGTTTGACGGCAGGACGCACCCCGCTGGGAGGCGCCGTCCTATCAGTTGAAAAATTCGACCGGATCGGAGAGCTTGCCGACGCTTGCATTGAAGTGGGCGCCGCAGTTCGTTTGAAAGACCTTCAAACCCGGCTGAAGGGGAGCGGGTATTTTTACCCGCCCAATCCAACAGAAGCCTTGTCCTTTTTGGGAGGCAATTTTGCCACCAACGCTTCTGGATCGCGGAGCTACAAATTTGGCGTCACCCGGGACTATGTGAAAGAGGCGCATGTGTTTCTTGCAGACGGACGTCATGCCTTATTAAAGCGCGGCGAAACCATTGCAGAGCCTCTTTCATTAGACGACGGATCGTGCATTACTTTCCCCAAAGTCAGCTATATCAGCCCGAAGTGTAAAAATGCGGCAGGTTATTACATGCAGGCCGATATGGATTGGCTCGATATTTTCATCGGCTCAGGCGGCACGCTCGGAATCACAACGCGAATGAAACTGCAATTGCGCCCCGAACCGGTTGATTTTTTCAGCGCCATCCTGTTTTTTGAGGACGAGGAAAGTTCATGGGAACTTGTAAACGCGATAAAAGCACAGCAGAACGAATTGATTTCCCCTTGTTCTCTGGAATACTTCGACTGCAATTCACTCAAACGTTTGAAAACGAAATATGAGAACACGCCGCCAACCGCCCAGGCCGCTTTATTCGTCGAGCAGGACCTTTATAAGGATACAAACAGCGATGCCATTACCGAAGCCTGGGTTGAATTCCTTGATGAAAACAGGGTGGATCTGGAATCCTCCTGGTTTGCTCAAAGCAATCGAGATGTAGATCGCTTCCATGAATTCAGGCACACTTTGCCGCAACTGTTGAACGAGGAAATCAGCCGAAAAGGATGGGTTAAAATGGGCACCGATCTGGCGACTTCAGATCAGCATTTTTTAGAACTCATGAATTTTTACAAACGATCCCTTTCCCAGCAAACAATCGATTTTGTCATGTTCGGACATATTGGCGACAATCATCTACACATCAATTTATTTCCGAAATCCGGGGGAAGCCAGAAAGAAGAAATCATGACGCTGTATCATTCGCTGGTCGACCAGGTTTTGGAATGGGACGGAACCATCTCGGCGGAACACGGTATCGGGAAACTCAAAAAGGAATTTTTACGACAAATGGTCGGCGATGCAGGACTCGCTGATATGAGAAAGGTGAAAGCTGAATTGGACCCAAAAGGCTTGTTGGGGCAGGGCGCTATTTTCTAATACAAAGACCCATTCCCTGTGTTAGAAAGAATCGATATTTGAAGTATTATCAACGACAGTATTGACAGTAAATGAAGCGTTAAATACACTCATCAAGTTATTGAATGAACCTGTTTCAGGGAATTCATTGATGCTCGATTCGGTCAAAAGTCTGGTTTTAAATTATTCCTACCAACCGCTACAATTTTGCAGCGCCAAGCGCGCCATCATCATGATTTTGTCCGGTCGCGCCGAAGCCGTTGAAAGCGATGGTTATGTGATCCGTTCGCCCAATGCGGAATTCAGGTTGCCCGCAGTGATCCGGGTACTCAATCTGGTTCGTGTCAAACGCTCCAACCGAATCGCTTTCAGCAAAAAAAATATCCTGCGCCGCGACAGCTTTATGTGCCAGTATTGTGGGGATACGAGGCAACCCTTAACTCTCGATCATGTGTTTCCAAAATCAAAAGGAGGCGA
Source organism: Candidatus Nitrohelix vancouverensis (assembly GCA_015698305.1). Classification (NCBI taxonomy): domain Bacteria; kingdom Pseudomonadati; phylum Nitrospinota; class Nitrospinia; order Nitrospinales; family Nitrospinaceae; genus Candidatus Nitrohelix; species Candidatus Nitrohelix vancouverensis. The sequence continues at coordinate 2,436,793 of CP048620.1, read as the reverse complement.
GGCGAAATGGGACAATGTCGTGATCGCCTGCAAACCCTGCAACCTGAAAAAAGGCAATCGAACCGTTGTCGAAGCCAACATGCGTTTGATGAAACAACCCAAGCAACCTCAATTTCAATATTTCCACTTTGCGGTACCCACTGGACCGAAATCACATCTCGACATCTGGCGCAAATACCTTCCTGAAAAAATCATCAAGGGCGCTTATTATTCTTAGGCAGTTTGACTTGCGGAAAACACCTCATGGAACCCAAATCTCTTTATCAAATTATCAACGAAGATGAATTTCGCGACCTGGCGCAACCTCCTTTTTTTGAATTTTGCAAGCTGTTCAATAAACTGAACAGTAAATTTGCAAGCGGCAAAGAAGTTTCAAAAAAGTTCTACTCTCACCTGCATTATGAAATCGATTCGCTCGAAAGTTTTCTCGATGATTATGGCGCGAGGGAAAACAAGAAATGGTCGTTTTTTTCAGAGTACATAGCTTCAATAAGAAACCTTTCTTTAGCCGCATTTTATGTGCGTCATGTTCTCGACCGTTATCCCTATTACAATCTTCAGGAAAACCCTGAAATGGACGCGGCCTTCAAAAAAAATGCTGATGAAACATTGAGCTTTCTCAACAGTTCCATTTACAACTTGTTCAAGGAAACACTGGCGACTGGCCAGGAGAACGGATTGAATGCTTGTGATGAAACCGATCATCCGCCGGAAATATCCGAAGTGCTCGCCAACAGGAGACTGCCAAGAAATATAAGCGAAGATGAAATGAAAGATGAAAGCGAACGCATCATTGGCTTATGCGAAATCATTCAGAACGCGTCGCGAATGATGGTTGATTCCAAAATTGAAAGTACAACAGAGCCCGAGGAATTAAAAATCATCGTCCCGGGGAAACTCAATGAAAAGAAAATCCGGGAATATTTGAATCTGATTCACAACGTACAGTCTGAATACGATACCTATGTCAAAAACACAAAGATGGAGCAGGACTGTGAACAATTGAAATACATTCGCGGGTATATCTCCATGCCGCTTCACCTGTTAGCGGCGGCCCTCTGGTTATCGCATTTATACGAACGACATGAAGACGCCATTCGCCCGGGGGAATGTAAAAGAAAAATATCCATGATGGCGGATAAGAACGACCTGCTTGATAAGATCGTCAATTTCGCCTATTTTTACGCTCTTTATTTCATTCAGCGAGGAAGTGAAATTTCCAAAGATATTCTCATGCAATATCTCAAAACCCAGAAAATCATTCTGCCGATCCCTCAACCCCTTGGCTTCCATGCCAGGCCCTCTACTTACCTTTCTTTAATTTCACGGCAATACGACTCCGACCTGTTTCTCATTGTCGACGATGAGAAGTTCAATGCCCGTTCCGTGATGAGCATGTTGCAGGCAGGCGGTATCATTGCCGACAAGGGACTTCAAAACGTGCAATTCGAAAGCGATCCGCGCGTGCTTGAAGATTTAAAAATTCTTGCTCAGAATAATTATTGCGAGGACAAACCGATTCCACAAGAACTGGCTTATCTGCGTTCTCAGCAAAACGGTTCTTGAGCGTATTTTCCCACTATGGATAACGGCGATGAAATGTTCGACGTGGTTGACGCTCAGGATCATATCATTGGTCAAGCCACTCGCAGGGAAGTCCATCAAAAAGGCTGGATGCACCGATCCGTGCATATTTTTGTCCTGAACCCTGCCGGCGATTTGTTTTTGCAGAAGCGGGCCGAATCCAAAGATGAAAATCCCGGCTTATGGGATTCCTCCACATCCGGGCATGTAGACGCTGGAGAGGACTATGATACGGCGGCGCATCGTGAGTTGCAGGAAGAATTGGGTATTAAATCCGATTTGAAAATAGCCTTTTCATTATCCGCTTGCCCGCAAACCTTCAACGAGCATGTTCGAGTCTATTCCTGTCACACGGATCAGACCATTATCATCAATCGCGATGAAATCAGCGAAGGACGCTTCTGGACCTTTGAGGAAATAGAAATCGCGCTACAATCGCCTTCGAATCAATTCACCTCTTCGTTCGTTCTTATCTGGAATCGTTTCCAAGCCAACACCTCATGAAACTACCCGGTATCGCCCTTGCTGTATGGATGTTTTCGATTTGTTTTGTCCCGCAATTGTTTGCAGATCATTTGGATATTTACAAATCAAGAGATCCATTTCCTTTTGATAAATTCCCCATTTCAGACGGCTACGCTGATCTGAAGTCCCTGGACAAAGAACGCCTTTCGACGCTTTACAGTGAATTGCGAAAATCGCGTGCGGATATGAAGGAAACGGAAGATAAAAATCTGCTCGCGCTTGCCCTCGGCTACATTCTTTTCCTACAGGAAAACTATCACAGCGCAGAAAAGATTTTAAAAAACCAGATACTTGGTAATTTTATTCTGCAAGATTATCGCCTGTATATTTTATCGCTATCACAGCGTCGACATGCGCAAGAGTCGCTTGCAAATAAAAACCCTCAATCTGCGATCCGTTTATTGAAAAATGCAAGAGATCAGCTATTACTGATCCATCGCAATTACCCCTTGAGTCCTTTCATTGACAGCATTGAAGAGGACCTTGCGAAAACGGACAGAGAACTGGGCGACGCTTTCTTTGCGACCAACAATCATAAAAAGGCCTGGCAGGCTTACCGGCGCGCGCTCATGCGGTCTTTTCCCGGTAACCATGAGTTTGTCAATCAGGTGGCGCTCGCCCTTGCCGACACCTATCAAGCCGCTGGGGATTGGTTCGAAACGGAAGATCAATACCAGTTTATTTTACGTAGCAATCCATCTGCGGAAATCATCAAAGCTCTGACCGAGAGATTTCAAAATCACGCCGAAACCTACAAGGAACAATTCCCTGCTTTCGCACCCCTGACTATCCAGCTCAATTCTCTGCGCATCAAATTGGAATCTTCTGGAAATCGATTGCAATCAGATAAGGCTCTCCCGGAAAAAGAAATTTTTAGAAATTTCCATACCGCTAAATTTGAAAATAATGGAGAACGCCTGAGTCAGGCGGCAGAATTACGTAAGGAATTTGCAGGCGACCTGGAAGTGGACGCGATCACCAAATCATTGATAGACGGCTTGAAAGCTGAATTACTCGACAGAGAGTGGCAATCATCTCACGACCCCTTGCTCAAAACCTTATCCGTTCAGGAACGCTATGCGCTCGGCCTCGGTGTCTGGTCGCGAGGCATGAGAGACAACGCCGCAGTTGTATTTGAATCCATCACAATCGATTTCCCATTGGAAGTCAGCCTCACCCACAAGTCCCTCTATTTTCTGGGGCGTATCCGCGAGGATCAGGAACGTTTTGACGACGCATTGACCTATTACCGGACATTGATTCAACGCTACAATTCCGGACCTTACACCGCTTCCAGTTTTTTCAAGCTGGGCTGGTTGGAGCGCATACGCGGAAAACTTGCAGAATCTGAAACCGCTTTCATAGAGGCCGATCGCTTCTTTGAGAGTCCCGTTTACAAGGGTCTTCTCGACGTCTTTCCAGAAAATAAAAAGTATCATGCCTCCACTTTGTTCTGGTTGAGCGATGTCCAGAAACGTCTCAACAAAGATGCTTTAGCGAAACAAACTCTGGCTGATCTGGAGCAAAAGTTTCCATTTGATTTTTATTCTCTATTAAACAGGGAACGGTTGGACCGCCTGCTCCCTAAAGAAAAAACTCCCCCAGAGCTTTTGCAGAGGATTCCCGGACTGGGTGATATCGACAGAAAGCGCTTGAACCGCGCCGAAAAGCTGGCTTCGATACATTTGATCGATTGGGCGCGCAAAGAACTGGATTCATTTTCATATCAAGCCGATTCGCCTGAATTCATGATCTATCTGGCCCAGCTCTCCGCCAGAGTGGATAGTTACCAGAATTCAATGCGTATTGCCTGGAGGACCTTCGAAAGCAATCCCAATGACGCTCATTCAATGCTGGCTCTACAGTTTATGTTTCCAAAAGGATTTTTTGAACCTATCCGGAAACAGGCTGAAAGACACAAGCTCAATCCCTATTTCATCGCATCCTTGATCCGTCAGGAAAGCGCATTCACACCCGCGATCAAATCCTCAGCGAACGCCATCGGCCTGATGCAACTGCTTCCCTCAACCGCGCGCAGGGTCGCAAAAAACATGGGCCTGCCCATTCCAGACGAAAAGGACTTGAGCGACCCAGGGGTCAACATTCCCATAGGTTCCCACTACTTGAATCAACTCCTCGAAGGTCTGGATAACAATGCGGTCTTCGCCCTGGCCGCTTACAACGCCGGCCCCGGCAAGGTTCGTTCCTGGAGACGACTGCGCAAGGATTACGACATCCTTGAGTTCATGGAATCTATCCCCTATTATGAAACCCGGGATTATGTTAAAAAAGTTCTTAGAAATTTTATATTGTACAGAGCGCTCTATCAGGAGCGCTACAGCGATGGCATCACCGACGTATTGACAGGCGTGCGCGATTAATAAATCTTTATTCAAAATTCTGGATTCTCTATGACCCCATTTGACACTATTGTCGCGATCGTACTCACCCTCAGCCTGCTCTACTCCATTTTTAAAGGATTCGTTCGGGAAATTTTCTCCCTGCTGGCCTATGTTGGCGGTTATCTCACGGCGCTTAAATTTCAGTATGATTTTGCATCCGTTCTGGAAGATTCTCTGGGCAATGAAACCGTCGCCAAAGTAGTCGCTTTCATCCTGATTTATTTTGGCGCTGCTGTCGCTATTTCATTTGTGGGAAGAATGGTCCGCAACCTGTTGTTTCAGGAATCGGCGGGACTGTCGGGCATGGACCGGCTCCTTGGCGGCGCCGTTGGTCTGGTCAAAGGCTTTGTCCTGCTTTCAATCCTGATGATTCCTCTTGGCTTTTTTCCTGATTTTCACAGTAAAATCACCGCCGGTTCCAAGTTCGAACCCTACCTGGCTGAAGTGGCCCAAATCATGAAAAACACTGTTGGCGCATCACAAAGCCTGATGGATAAAATTCCAGACATGGGCGAAGCCGCCGGAGACTCCATCAATGGACTCAAGGAAAAATTTAAGGAACTGCAATCTTTGGTCGGGGCGATGGACAGCAAGTCCGCCGAGAGCGGTCAGTCCGGCTCTGGCAAGGACCAAATGAATTCACTAGCGGGTAATCTTGAAGGCGCCAAAGAACTATTGGGGAAACCGCAAGAGAAATACACCGAAGACGATATGAAAAAACTGGATGAGTTGTTGAAAAAGCTCGACCAGAAAAAATAAGTTCCCGCCACTCACAGGAACGGAAAATTCAAACTCTTTACACGAAAGCGCGCCAGTTACAGATGTCGACAAAAATCAATTGCAACGGTCAAATCAGCGATAATTTATCCATCTCATTTTACGACCACGGTTTCTTGTTTGGGGACAGCGTGTATGAAGTCATCGCCACGTCAAACAACGTTCCCTGTTTTCTCAACGAACACATCGATCGCCTGCAAGGCTCTGCCGCAGGGATTTTTCTCGACATCCCCTTTGACCGGAATCGATTGATTCAGGAAGTGGAGCGAACCCTGCAAGCGGCTGGCAATGAAGAATCCTATATTCGCATCATTGTGACTCGCGGGGAAGGGGACGTGAACATAGACCCGTCTTCCTGTCACAAACCCAACGTCATCATCTATGTGACTCAGGAAAAAAAATACCCGGCTGAAAATTACGTCACAGGAGTGAATCTGGCCGTGGTCTCCGTCAAAAGAAATTCGAGCGATTCATTGAATCCCAGCATGAAGACCGGCAATTACCTGAATAATATTCTGGCGATCATGGAAGCGAACCGCTCGGGCGCTCACGACGCCATCATGCTGAACGCGGCGGGTTGCATCACTGAAAGCACCACAAGCAATATATTTTTCTGTAGCGATGGAACGCTCTTCACACCCGCGCTGAACTGCGGCATTCTCGAAGGCATCACCCGGCGCGTCATCATGCGGATAGCTGAAGAAAATGACATGCCCGTTGAAGAGGGGCGTTGGCCTGTGGAGGCCATGATTTCCGCCGATGAAATTTTTATTACGGGAACCATCAAGCGCGTAATGCCTGTCACCCAGATCGACGGCAAAATGATCGGAAGCGGCAAACCCGGTTCCATTTCCCTGAAAATGGCGCGCCTCTACGACCAACACCTAGAGAGTCACGCGCGCCTCTACCCATCCTGATCGGAACCCGATTGTGCTCATAGGACTGACAGGAAGTATCGGCTCAGGTAAAACTCAGGTCGCGAATCTGATGAGAGATCTGGGTGCGCGCGTCATCGACGCCGATATCATCAGCCGCGAACTGACTTTGCCGGGACATGAAGGCTGGAAACAAATCCGCGAACAGTTTGGCGATGATGTGCTCGACTCTGGAAATCGTCTGGATCGCAAAAAAATGGCGGAGCGCGTCTTCAATGATCCTTCGGCAAAAAAACGGCTCGAAGCGATCCTGCATCCGCTCGTATTTCAGGAAGAGAAAAAACTTTATGAAAAACTCATCGCATCCGACCCCTCCTCGCTGGTCGTTATCGACGCCGCGCTCCTCATCGAATCAGGGAATCATGTCAATATGGATCAGGTCGTACTGGTTCACAGCCCAAAAGAATTAGCAATTCAAAGAGTCATGGCCCGCAATGGATGGCCGCGCGAGAAGGTCATCGAACGTCTGAACAGCCAGATGCCTTTTGAGGAGAAATCAAAATTCGCCGACTTCATCATCCATAACGATGGCACACTGGAAGAATTGCAAAGCAATACCCTCGCAACTTTCCGAAGCATCGCAAAGCTGGCAAAGCAATGAAGGTTCTGGTCACCGGGGGAGGGGGCTTTCTGGGAAGCCACATCGCCATGCGCCTGCTCGCCGAAGGGCAGACGGTTTCCATATTGGGCCGGAAGCACTACGCCCATTTGCCATCAGCGATTATCCAGCATTGCGCCGACCTGCGAGACCTCGACGCCGTATCCAAAGCTGTTGCCGGATGCGACGCGGTTTATCATGTCGCCGCGATCCCCGGCGTATGGGGTTCTTACGATGAGTATCACTCGATCAATGTCGGCGGAACTCAAAACGTCATCCATGCCTGCAAGAAGAATTCAGCGCAACGACTGATCTATACCAGTTCGCCAAGCGTGGTGTTTCACATGACGGATCAGGAGAATGTCGATGAGTCGACCCCTTACCCTGAACGGTATTATTGCGACTATTCCAAAACCAAAGCCCAGGGCGAGTCGCTGGTCGCGCAGGCGAACGACCCGCAAGGATTGAAAACGGTTTCATTGAGACCGCACCTGATTTGGGGGCCGGGCGATGCGCATCTGATCCCGCGCATCATACATAAGGCGAAAACCGGTCGTCTCGTTAAAGTGGGGGAAGGGAAAAATAAAGTCGATATGACTTATATCGACAACGCCGTCGAAGCGCATTTGAAAGCAGAACAGGCCTTGCGAGACAATTCAGAACAGGTAGGAGGACAGGCTTATTTCATCAGCGACGGTCAGCCCGTTAACCTGTGGGACTGGGTCGATCGATTGCTGTCCGAGTTGGAATTACCGCCCATCAAAAAACAGATAAGTCACCGCACAGCCCATAACCTTGGAGCTGTATTTGAAATGATCTACGGCGCCTTGAGGATCAACAGGGAGCCGCCCTTGACCCGTTTCGTCGCCTCCCAACTGGCGACATCGCATCACTTCAATATCAGCCGGGCGCGCAACGAGCTCGGATATGCGCCTTCAACGACGCCGGAAGAGGGGATGCAAAGTCTACTCGCCAGCCTCAGGACTGACCCGTCACATTGATTCGATGCGCCATCGATCCGGCGCCAAATCCGTTATCGATATTGACCACCGCCACGCCTGTTGCGCAACTGTTGAGCATGGCCAGCAAGGCCGACACGCCGCCAAAGGAAGCGCCATAACCCACGCTGGTGGGCAGAGCGATGACCGGAGCTTCAACCAAGCCGCCAATCACGCTTGCCAGAGCGCCGTCCATACCCGCGGCGACAACGAGTACGCGCGCTGAACGGATTTGCTCCATATTGTCGAACAGGCGATGGATGCCCGCCACGCCCACATCGAAGATGCGTTCGACATGACTGCCATAAGTTTCCGCCGTGATCGCCGCTTCTTCCGCCATGGCAATGTCCGAGGTGCCCGCAGTGACCACGCATATTTTTCCGATCGCTTCCTTCGTCGTCGGTTTCTTAATGACCAGACAACGCGCATTGCGTAGATATTCCGCCTGTTCTGGTAAGTCCTGACGAATCGTTTCATAGTCCTGTTCAGACAAGCGCGTTGCCAGCACATCGGCTCCCGCCTGATACAAACGCTGGATGATGCTCAAGGTTTGATCAGGGGATTTTCCCTGACAAAAAATGACTTCCGGCATGCCGGTGCGGATTTGCCGATGGTGATCGACCATGGCGAATCCAAGATTTTCATAAGGAAGATTTTTAATTTTCTTGAACGCTTCCTTTGGAGAAATCTCCTGTTGATACAGCGCCTGCATCAGTTCTTCCAGCGACTCAATATTCATGCGAGGCCTTTCACTCCCTAAAAATTAAACTCAATTTCACTAATATGTTTGGCCCGGACCCACCAAGACCATAGAAGACCTTTCATTCCCTGAAACTCAATCGAAATTTCACCAGGATTTATACTTCGAGAAACTCATTATCTATGGAAGACCTTTCACTCCAGAAAATTCAGATGTGATGTTGACTTTCATCAGGTCCCTCAATGCCAGAGACGGCGGTTTATTCTCATAGAGGATTTGATAGGTTTCTTCAATCACCGAGGCTTGCAGTCCAAATTTGTTTTTCAAGTCCCGCGCCGATTTAACGGTGCGCACGCCTTCCGCCACCATTTTCATCCCCCCGGTGATCTCTGCGAGCGACTGACCTTGTCCCAGTTTAATGCCAACGCTCCGGTTCCGACTCAAATCGCCCGTGCAGGTGAGAACCAAATCCCCCAAACCGGATAAACCGGAAAAAGTCTCGGGCCGAGCGCCCATCGCGGTCCCAATTCGAGAGATCTCCACCAGGCCGCGCGTGATTAACGCCGCGCGCGCATTGTGGCCCAGCCCCAAACCATCCGAAATCCCGGCGGCAATGGCGATCACGTTTTTCAAGGCGCCGCCCGTTTCCACTCCGATCAGATCGTTGCTGGCAAAGACCCGCAAATCGGGGCCATTAAAAAGCTCCTGAACGATCTCGGCATCCGCCATCGTCTTCGCCGCCGCGACCAGGGCCGAAGGCGCGTCTTGAGCGATTTCTGCGGCAAAGGTCGGACCCGATATGGTCGCCGTACGTATAGAAGAACCCAGAATTTGTTCGATGATCTCGTGAATGACGCAAAGCGTGTCGTTTTCGATTCCCTTACCCGCGTTCACGATCAAGCAATTGGGCGCTAAAAACGGCTGGATTGTGGCCAAAGTCTCGCGAATGAAATGCGTGGGAATCGCAAGAAGCAGAATCTCTTTTCCAGCAACGGCCTCCTTTAAGGAATGCGTCGGATGAATTGCCGAGGGAAGGGGAACGCCAGGAAGAAAGTAAGAATTTTCCCGGGTCGTTTCGATGAGATCAAACAAGTCTTTCTCATAAACCCAGAGATCGACTCGTTCCAAACGTTTGGCAAGGTTAATCGAAAGCGCCGTTCCCCAACTTCCGGCGCCGAGTACGGCAAGTTTAGTATTTCTCATAGGATGCGGCAGGTTCAATAGATAATAGAAGGCTCATTATAACCAAACTGGGCGGCCTCTCAAACTCCAATTTAAGGAAGGAGAATTCCCTTGTCGGCCCTTGCGTTTTTATGATTAAATGAATATATAGAATTCACACGTCAAAACTTAATCAAAAACCACCCCACCGGAAGCGTAATGGCTAAACACGAACGAATTTCCAGAAAACAAATTGTTAAAACGCCCGATCAGTTTTTAACCCAGTCTGACAAAATAATTCATTACCTTTCAGACAGACAGCCGACTGTAATCGCAAGCCTTGTCGGCCTGTTTCTGCTTTTGGGCGCTTACTGGGGATTCACCGCCTTTCAGAAATCCAACATGGAAAGTCAGGAAATCCTTTTGAGCCAGATGCAAAGCGAACAGGAAAAGAGCGCAGAAAACGCTTCCGGCGTTTTGAAAGGAATCTACGAAAAACTGGATTCCCCCACGCATAAAACTCGCGGCGCTTTGATGCTTGCGGATGCGTTTTATAGAGAAAAGAAATACGATGAAGCTCAAAAGATCTACGATTCAGTCATCGCTGACACGAAACCTTCTGAAATTCAGTATCAGGTCGCGCAGGTCGGTCTGGCTTCCATTCTCGAAGTGAAAAAACAGTACCCGCAGGCGATCGATTATTACCGTTCATTGATTGATATGCCCGAAATTCCGCCCACATCTCATGTCTATTTCAGCCTGGCGCGTTGCTACAAGCTCAATAACGACAGCAAGGGCGCTCTGCTCGTTTTACGCGAAATGAAAAATAAATTCTCCGGTAATGTCATCGGGAAAGTTGATGCACAGATACAGGCATTGGAAAAAGAAGTTTAACCACACAAATCAAACCTATGCTTCAGCGCGCTAAAATAATATTCAGCCTGCTCCTCTTATGCGGAGCTTTTGCCATCCTCCCAGAGACGGCGCGCGCGGTTCCGTTCATTTCTGAAGAGACGGAACTGAATCTGGGCAGGGAAGCTGACCCTCAGATCATTCGTCAATACGGCTTGTATCAGGACAAGGAGTTACAGCTTTACGTCAATGAAGTCGGTCAAAAACTGGTTTCCAAGCTGTCCGACAAGGTATTTGCGAAGTATCATTTCAAGGTTGTTGACAGTTCTGAGATCAACGCCTTCGCCTTGCCAGGCGGTTATATCTACATCACGACAGGGATATTGGCCGCGTTGAACAGCGAAGCCGAGCTTGCCGGCGTGTTGGGGCATGAAATTGGCCATGTCATTTTCCATCACGGCGCGAAAATGATGATCCGCAGTATTGGCGCCCAGATTCTCAGTATCGGCGGCGCCATCGCCAGCCCCAAGAATGCGGGACAATGGCTGATGATCAGCACCGCCATGTCGAGCCAGATCAACCTCGGTTTCGGCAGGGAAGCGGAAATGGAATCCGACCAGCAAGGCATGTTCAATGCCCTGGAAGCGGGTTATAACCCGAAAAATATGGTTGATTTTCTAAAGAGTCTGCGCCACCACGAGATCATGACGGGTCAGTCCTATCATGGCTTTCAGGCCACTCACCCGGAAACCAAAGAACGAATCATACAGGCGGATTTATTTTCTTCGACAATGACACGCCATAAAACCAATCTGGTCGAAGGACGTGAACAGTACATAAGCCAACTCAGGGGACTGCCTTATGATGGCAAGAGACAATCCAACGACAATCGGGTAATCAAAGAAAAATACATCGACATTTATCGAGTTCAGCCCGGGGACAGCTTCCCAGTGATCGCCGATAAGATTCTCAAGAAACCTAAAATGGATCTCGAAATTGCTGTTCTCAACGGCATGAAAATCGACGATCCGCTCAAACCCGGAACCCTGATTAAAATCATCAGAGAGGGCGTTTACGCTGGCAAGGAAATTGTCAAACTGGAAGAGGATACTCTCAATTCTGTTGCGAAGGGGTCCGCCATGCCGAATGTGCCGGAACTCAATCGCATTCCTGAAGATGATTTAAAAGTGGGTCGCCCGGATATAAGAACCCGTTAATTCCCCCCATTCGTTCAAGGGACAGACCTCCATGTCCTCTGCATTCCAACTGGAAAAAACCTATTATGTCCATTTGAAGCCCAGGGGTGAGAAGTGCAATCGACTCCCTGCTGGGACTTCGGTCACGCCGTTACAAAGGAAAGACGCTTGGTTGCAAATTACCTGGAGGAGCGGAAAGAAAAAAGGCTGGATTGAACGTCCAAACTGAATCGTTTGAGACTCGAGGAAATGGGCAAAATAAAAAACCCCGGGCGAGAAACGCCCGGGGTTTCGTTTACCTGAAACTTCTTACTTCTGCGCGCCAACATAGTTCAATGCAGAACCTGCATAGAACCACTGGATCTCCGTATCATTCAAGGTGTGGTTCACCTGAATGGACTCTTCGGAGCCATCGCTGTGTTTGATCTTGACCGTTACAGGCTTGCCTGCCGCCAACTGATCGAGTCCTTCGATTGTAACGCGATCCGCTTCCTGCACCTTGTCGTAATCGTTTTTGTCGGTGAAGGTGAAAGCGAGAACGCCTTGCTTCTTCAGATTCGCTTCAAAAATTCGAGCGTATGAATTAGCAATGAAAGCTCGACAACCCATATGTCGAGGCTCCATCGCCGCATGCTCGCGGCTCGAACCTTCGCCCAGGTTTTCGTCGCCAAAAACCACCCAACCCATATTATGATCTTCCTTCAGGTTGCGCGCGATTTTGTTCAGTTCAACGCCTTTTTCTCCAGTGACCGGGTTGGTGCCGTTACCCGTTTCGCCGGTGAAAGCATTGGTAGCGCCGAGGAACATATTGTTGCTGATGTTGTTCAGATGACCGCGAAACTTCAGCCACGGACCCGCCTGCGAAATATGGTCAGTGGTACATTTTCCCTTTGCCTTGAGCAATACAGGCAGATCCTTGTAATCGCCAGCCGGATCTTGTTTCGGGAACGGGTCAAGGAACGACAAACGTTCGCTGGAAGGGTCGATGATGACTTCGCCCGTCATCGTCGGCGCTTCATAACCGTTATCCTTGGAGGAATAACCGTTGACCGGCAATACGTCGCCCTGCGGCGGCTGAAACTTGAAGTCGTTGCCGTCCTTGTCCTTCAGGCTGTCCGTCAGAGGATTGAATTTCATCGAACCGCTGAAAGCCATTGCGACTACAAGCTCGGGACTGCTGATGAAACCCAGCGTCTCAGGATTGCCGTCGTTGCGTTTTGCGAAGTTACGATTGTAAGACGTCAGAATGCTGTTGGGATCACCCTTTTTAACATCATCCCGCTTCCATTGCCCAATACAGGGACCGCAAGCGTTCGCAAGCACGGTGGCGCCAACATCTTCAAAATCCTTCAAAATACCGTCTCGGCTGATTGTCTCGAAAATCGTCTCCGAACCGGGGGTGACCATGAAGCTGGATTTGACTTTCAATCCCGCTTTTTTGGCTTGACGCACCAGACTGACCGCGCGCGTCAAATCCTCGTAGCTGGAGTTGGTGCAGGAACCGATCAATGCCGCAGACAAAGCCTCGGGGTATTTTTTCTCATCCACTTCCTTGGACATTGCAGAAACAGGACGTCCCAGGTCAGGGGTGTGAGGCCCGACAATATGCGGCTCCAGAGCGTTGAGGTCGATTTCATGAACTTCATCGTAATACTTCTCAGGATTTTGCTCCACCTCGGGATCAGACTGCAGGTGATGCGCATATTTCTTACAGAGATCAGCAACGGCTCCGCGACCGGTAGCTCTCATGTAGGGGTCAAGGTGCTCGTCATAATTGAAGATAGAGGTGGTGGCTCCGATTTCCGCGCCCATATTGGTCACGGTGCCTTTACCCGTTGCGCTCATGGACCGCGCGCCTTCGCCAAAATACTCAATGATCTTACCCGTGCCGCCTTTAACCGTCAGCATGGTAGCCACTTTGAGAATGATGTCTTTGGAAGCAACCCAACCGCTCAACTTACCTTTCAATTTGATGCCTACCAGTTTCGGCATCTTGGTGTCGAAACCTTGACCCGTCATGACATCCACCGCATCCGCTCCACCAACGCCAATAGCGATCATGCCCATGCCGCCAGCGTTTGGCGTGTGCGAATCGGTACCGATCATCAATGTGCCGGGAACCGCATAATTTTCGTATACAACCTGATGGATGATGCCAGAACCCGGCCGCCAGAAATCCATGCCGTATTTCATCGCCGCAGAATGCAGAAAATCGTAAACTTCCTTATTGGTTTCGATAGCCGAGACCAGATCCTTGTCCGATCCGACATGCGCCTGAATCAAATGGTCACAGTGCACACTGGTCGGCGATTTAACCTTGGGAATGTTCGCCGACATGAACTGTAAAATTGCCATTTGCGCCGTTGCATCCTGCATAGCAACACGATCAGGAAATACTTTGATATTAGATTTTCCACGCTCCAGCTTGGAAAAATCCGAGTCGTCCATGTGCGAGAATAAAATCTTCTCGACCAGGGTCAGGCCGCGCCCCAAATTCTTTCTGGCGGCGTCCAGTTTTTGATCCATAGATTGAAATAATTTCTCAATCGGTCCAGTTTCCAGTAACATGCAAGTCTCCTTCGAGTAAACTCGGTTGATAGCGCTAGTTAAAATATTAAGAACGGAAAACCGTTATTTTGGTAATTCACATACTTTAAATGCACTCAATCCAGATAAAATTGGCTATTTTTGCATTTTATTGACCGCATTTCAATAGTTTTCGGGTTTTTATATTCTAATTATTCTCCTTTAAAAACATTAATAAAATCAATAAGTTACAAGGATACGGATAACTCATGAACTCAATTTTTGATTCAGCCGAATTCAACAACAATCTTTTTTTCCCACGCCCCGATCAGAAAGCCACTCCCGCGCATGCAGAAGATCATTTCATTGAGGTCGAAACGCCAATCAAAATACATGTTCGCCGCTACACAAACCCAGCCGCATCCTTCACTCTACTGTATTTTCACGGCAACGGCGAAATCGCTTCGGATTATGACGATCTTTCAGGCATCTTGAGCGATTTGGGCGCTGAGCTTGTCGCCGCAGAGTACCGCGGTTATGGAAAAAGCGACGGAACGCCGACGCTGAGACGGGCCCTGGATGATGCACGGCGCATCTATGATGAACTCAAGGCAAAAGGGATTCTTAAAAAATCCGTTTGCGTGATGGGAAGATCGCTTGGAAGCGCCTCTGCTATCGAGTTATGTTCTCAATATCCTGAAATAGCTTGTTGCGTCATTGAAAGCGGCTATGCAGACCCGATCCCCCTGGTTGAACGCAGAGGCTTGAAAGTTGACGCCATCTCCCCGGAAGACAATGCGACCTTCAATAACAGCCAGAAAATTTCCAAGGTGTCCTGCCCCACGCTCATCATGCACGGCGAGGATGATTTCCTGATTTCCCCGGCAGAAGCCCAACTCAACCATAAAAACGCCGGGGCGAAAAATAAGGCCCTGGAGATTTTAGAGGGGGTAGGGCACAACGATATGATGATGGCGCAGGACGGTAAATACTTTTTGGTTTTGAAAAATTTTTGGAATTCCGTCTTTGTCGGGTAAGATCAAGAATTGATAATCTCACATGGTCAGACGCCTGGATACACTGGAGCCACATTTTGATGAATAAAAAATATTTCAATATAGAAGGTAAAATCCGCAATGGTTTCGTTCTGAGCAAAAATTACGAAACTCTGGATTTCAACTTTTTAAAGCTGGGGGATGCCGGCGTCGAGGCCTTGTGCAAATCCAGATCGATCAAACAACTCAGACGATTGACCCTGTCCTCGAACAAATTAGGACCTTCCGCCGCCAAGGCCATAGCAGAGTCGGACAGCCTCGGTCTTTTGGAATCCCTCAAAATGTACAAAAACAAAATAGGCGACGAGGGATTGGCCTATTTGAGCGAAACGCCTCGCTTACCTAATTTGACTTCATTGAGACTGGCCTGGAACAAAATTGGACCCAAGGGCGTTGCCCATCTGGCAAAGGCTCCCCATCTGAGCCGAGTCACTTCTATTTCGCTGGCGGAAAATCCGGTTGGCGATGAAGGGCTCAAAGCCTTTTCCACATCCACGGCATTTCCCAATCTGGAGTATCTGGATTTGAGGAAAACACAAATCACCGATGAAGGGATCATGGAGCTTGTCTCCAGCAAATCATTTCCAAATTTGCAAAAAATCGACATCACCGACAATGAAATTTCTCAGAATGCCAAGGACGCTCTCTCTGGATTCCTGATCCTGCACCTGTGCATCAGCCGCCTGAAAGATGAAGGAACCGTTCTCGATCTCAGCAAACTGGGCATTGGCGATGTTGAATGTCGTCACCTGGCGCAGAGCGAAGATTTCAAGGAACTCACTCACCTGTATCTGGAACTGAACAATATCACCTCCGAAGGAGCCAGAGCGCTGGCCGAATCGGAACATTTGAGCAACCTAACCCTGCTGTCTCTCGACCGCAACAAGATCGGCGACGAGGGCATAACCCATATTGCCAATTCCCCAATATTCGCCAATTTGAGCGTCCTGATGATCGAGTTCAATGGCATCACCGATGAAGGCCTCCATGCCATAGCCGGATCCGAGCACATGTCTAATCTGACACGTCTTTATATTGAGGAAAATCTTTATACGGACGAAGGCTTCGAGGCGCTGGGCGAATCCGAATTTCTTCTACAACTGGAATATCCTGAATTTGAACGTGAAGAGGAAGAAGTTGAAGAAGAGATTGAAGAGGAAGAGTTTGAAGATGTCGAGGAAATTGAAGATGTCGAGGAAGAGGAAGACCTCGATGATGAAGAGTATGAAAATTGAGACGACAGCCGCTGGCGCCTTGCGCCAGACGGCTTGACCCTGGATCATTGCGAATCTACCAGGAAGTTCTCCAGAGTTCCTGTGAATTTTTAAATTTGAAGATACTGTTGATGCGGTCGGCAAACTCTTGGGGAGTGAAGACTTTATTGTATTGATCCCCGGCGTGGCGATATGGATTCCAGGATAGTGACAGGCGTTCGATGAACAACTCATCCAGTTCCACATGAGAAATTTTCTGGATGATATTGGTGTCCGCGTCCACAAGAATAGCCGCCATGATATGTTCATCTTTGGCGAATAAAGCCTCGACAAAACCGGGAGACTCCATCTCCTGTTGCGCAGGATTACAAGGCGCTTCAATGATCCAGCTTTCGTCTCCCACCGCAAATATGGGAATCGAAGGGAATTCGGATTCCACCACCAGCTTGGATCTCCATTTGCCTTCCCACAATTTAATCTGATTGGCTGTCGGGCGTGAAAACATGCCTATCAGCAACATATCGCCATTGGGGGAAAATGAAAGCCCAGCGCCGGTTCCTTCAACTTTTATAGGACAAGTCTTTCCAACTTCAAAACTGACTGTTTCTTCCATAGGACTCACGAGTGATGAATTTCTAAATTATTTAAATTATGATTTTGGGAAACCAACTCCCTAAAGTCAACCTTTTTCCCAACTTTCAGAGAAGAGATCTGGTAGCGCGATCCGATTTAGCGTTCAATCGCAAGCGGTTCCCTGCTATCAACAAGCAAATATTAAATTCGCATTTAACAATCCTTCAAGCATTCACTGCTTCTTTAAAATGAAGGTCAAAATAAGATTGCCAATCATCAAGCGTTGATGTAGAATTTTTCGCTTGTTTGATAACGCCATTCAGGGCGGTGTAGCTCAGCTGGTTAGAGCATACGGTTCATATCCGTAGTGTCCGGGGTTCAAGTCCCTGCACCGCCACCAAATAGATAAAGGGGTTCAGCTTTGCTGACCCCCTTTTTTATTTCCCCTTTATGTGTAGATAGATTCTCTATCAGTAAGATTGTTACGGCTTTAGTATGAACGCCGAATTTTTATTGCCCGCGCTCTGGAACCCCCAATGTGATCCATTGAATAGGCCTCTCCATTAGAAAAATCCAATTGGAAAAGCGCCTGGCATTTTATATAATGATTATTATTCTCAAATACTGACTTTCAGCAAGTTTTTCAACGAATGGATATAAGCGTCGCAAATCAGGAAGAAATCATCTGCAAGTGTTATCAGGTATCGGAAACCACCATTCGAAAAACCATCGAAGCTGGTAATCTGGAATCCATTGACTCAGTGACGCGAGCCTGTGGCGCTGGAGGCGGTTGTCATTCCTGCCATATCCTCATCCAGTTATTCATTGACGAACACCAGCAGGCCAACGCAGTTAAAGCGGCCCAACAGGAATCGTCTAAAAAATCCCCGGGATTTTTTGGCCGTCTGTTTGGCAAGAGTTGAGTCATCATATAAAACATCTCACTTACCCCATTCCTGGCAGTCGCAAATACGCTATCAATTTTCTTGCTCTCCTTTCCTTTTTCCCATAATTTATAGGTCGCACGACCGAACGATCTTTTCCCCATCAACGAGGAGCGTGAATTATGAAACCTCAGGATTACATTCTATTCAGCGGCGGAGTGAAGGGAGCGGAAGCAGAGTTTGGAAGTCAGGCCGAAGCATTCGGCGTTCAGGAAGTCAATTTTACATTTGAAGGCCATCAAATTGCGCGCAGTCGCGGCGTCCGCGTCTTGACCAAAGATGAATTGCTCAATGGCGATGTGAGCCTCAGCTATTTATCAAAACTCATGAACCGGTCTTTCAAGCAAGGCCCATTAATGAAAAAGGTTCTGCAAAGCATCTGGCATCAGGTCAATAACGCAGAAGAAATATTTGTCGTCGGCCATATCCTCGAAGATTTAACGGTTAAAGGCGGTACCGGTTGGGGAGCCGAGTTTGCCAAAATTTGCAACAAGACGCTCTACACTTTCGATCAGGAAGAAAAGGAATGGTTTAAATGGGACGCTTCCAAATGGAAGAAAGCTCAAGCTAAAATACGCAAAAAATGTTTTGCCGGTACCGGCACGCGCTTCTTGAACCCACACGGAAAAAAAGCCATCAAAGAGCTTTTTGAACACTCTTTCAATAAATGAAATCGAACGCATTACGTACTCTGTATTTTGATTGCAGTTCCGGCATCAGCGGCGACATGACTCTTGGGGCTTTGATCGATCTGGGAGCCGATCTTAAAAAAATCCGGGCGGGCGTCAAATCGTTGGGCCTTACCGGATTTCAAATCAAATCATCTCCGATTCTACGCAATGGAATCCACGGATGTAATGTTCAGGTTCTCGTCGCCCGTCCCAAAACTAAAACGCATTCTCACCGACATCACAGCGATATCATCAAAATGATACAGGCTTCGGATTTGCCCGAAGCGGTCCAGTCCAGCGCCTTGGATGTTTTCGATCGAATCGCCGTTGCCGAAGCGGAGACTCACCAGATCCCTAAAAGCAAAGTGCATTTTCATGAAGTCGGGGCGGTGGATTCAATCGTCGATGTTGTCGGAAGCGCCCTCGCTATTCACTTGCTGAATATTGACCGCATTTACGCATCCCCTTTGAATCTTGGCGAAGGTACTGTCGAGTGCGATCACGGAACGCTTCCCGTTCCCGCTCCCGCAACCTTGCGCATCCTCAAAGGCATTCCCTGTTATTCGTCCGGCGTCCAGAAGGAAATGGTCACGCCCACCGGCGCCGCATTGATCGCGCATTATTCGCAAGGCTTTCAACCCATGCCCCTGATGAATATCATCGACGCCGGTTACGGAGCAGGCGACCACATCATCCCCGAAACGCCCAACATGCTTCGCGTGGTTCTGGGCGAAACGCAAGGCGTCGGGAGTAAAGACGACCTGATGACGCTGGAAGCCAATATCGACGACATGAATCCTGAGTTTTTTGAAACCGTGATGGACAACCTGTTCAAGGCCGGGGCCGCGGACGTTTATTTGACTCCGATTCTGATGAAGAAAAACCGCCCGGCGACAAAGATATCTGTGCTGACAGACGCCTCACAATTAAACGCGTGCATCAATATTTTACTCCGCGAAACTTCAACGTTTGGCGTTCGATATTATCAGACACAGCGCAGTGTGCTGGATCGCTCTATCCAGCCGATGATTTCCCCGATCGGCAAGGTCAGAATCAAAATCGGAAAGATAGGAAACGAGATCATACGAATCACCCCGGAATACGAAGACTGTAAGTCGATCGCTAAAAAAGAGAACCGCCCCGTCATCTCCGTCTATGAAGAAATTCTGCGCATGGCGCAGTCTCTTGACTGGTCGAAAAATTTTTAAATACAACCACTCTCTGGGCAATCTGTAAAGTTTAAGAAAGGAGACTCTCATGCCAGACACCTTAGAAATTCTGTCCCCTTATGACGGGCATCTGATAAAAAAGTTGGTTCTGAATACAGAGGCGGAAATGGAAACCGCTCTGCAAATCGCATCCGGCCTCGCCAACAATCCAGATACGCGAATTCCAACTCCCGACAGAATCTCCATTCTTGAGAAAACAGCAGATCTGGTCGAGCAACGCATTGAGGACTATGCCAGACAGGCGGCGGAAGAGGGCGGAAAACCCCTTGTAGATTCCCGCGTCGAGTTGAACCGGGCGGTTCAAGGCATCAGAGAAGCCGCGCGATCCATCCCGCACCTTGCGGGACGCGAGATCCCAATGAACCTGAACGCCGCTTCCTTGAACCATATGGCCTACACCCTGCGCGAACCGATCGGTGTTGTGGTCGCGATCAGCGCCTTCAACCATCCGTTCAACCTGATCGTGCATCAGGCGATACCCGCTATTGCGGCGGGTTGTCCGGTCATCGTCAAGCCTGCCCGCACAACGCCCATCTCCTGCTACAATTTACTGGACTGTCTTTATGAAGCCGGTTTACCGCCAGAATGGTGCCAGCCCTTGCTCTGCGACAGCAAAATCGGCGAGAAGCTGGCGACCGATCCGCGCGTGGCATTTCTTTCTTTCATTGGCTCCGGAGCGGTGGGTTGGAAATTACGATCCAAACTGGCCCCGGGGACCCGGTGCGCGCTGGAGCATGGCGGCGCCGCTCCCGTGATTGTCGACGCCGACGCCGATCTCAAATCGGCCCTTCCCGGTCTCGCCAAGGGAGGCTTCTATCACGCCGGACAGGTTTGCGTTTCCGTGCAAAAAATTTATGTTCACGAAAGCCGCGTCGATGAATTTTCACACGGTCTGGTCGAACTGGCAAAACAGCTGAAGGTGGGAGACCCGCTGGACGCATCCACGGAAGTCGGCCCCCTCATTAGCAAGGGCGATGTCGACCGGGTGCATGAATGGGTACAGGAAGCGAGTAAAGCGGGCGCCTCCATTTTATGCGGCGGCAAGAAGATTGGCGAAACCTGTTACGAACCCACCGTCATCCTCGATCCCCCGGACGACGTCAACGTTTCCTGCTCGGAAATTTTCGGCCCCGTGGTGGTTATCTATTCTTTCAAGGATAGACTCGATGCGATCCGCAGAGCCAATGAAACAAAATTTTCTTTTCAGGCCGCAGTCTATACGCAAAATCTCAATACGGCGCTGGACACCGTCAAACGGCTCAACGCAAAAGCGGTGATGGTCAATGAGCACACGGCTTTCCGGGTTGACTGGATGCCTTTTGGCGGGCGAAAACAATCAGGCTTGGGAGTAGGGGGGATATTGCCTGCAATGGAAGAAATGACGGAAGAAAAATTAATGATCCTCAAATCCCCCTCCGTCTAGGCTCAGGATTCAGCGGTCAGTGGTGGCGTGAAGATAAACCTCGCGTATAAATAAGCGATCGATTCGTTAATCACCTGACGAACGCCAGCGCTTGATTTCCACCATTCCTGTGCATCGTAGTGTTTTGTCTCAGCCGAGGTCACGCCGATTCGAAGAGCATCTCCAAAAGCGAGTTCGTACAACATCAAAGAACGACGCGCATGAATCCCTTCCGTATAAACGTCGATGGCTGAAACGGGAGCGGGTAAACTTTTGATCGTTTCCTTGACTGAAAGCGCGGTTGCAAAGGTTCGATCCTTGATGACGGGAGCGGGAATAGACAGATACAGTTTGTTCTTTTCAAATCCGATGCCCCTCAGCGTCGCCGCGCCCAGCTCCGCATAGGTCTTGTAAGGCGACAGATACGATCCGCGGCTGATGGGGCCGCCCGTCACAATGAGATACTGATAGTTTCCCTGATTAAAAAAAACAGCCGCCTCTTGCAAGGAAGAGTCCGACAACCAACCATCGACCACCAAAACTTCCCCCTGCACGGTTTGATCGGTAGCCAGAAAAGGATGCAAATAAAAGAAACTGAAGTAAAGCGCAATCAATACAGGAGATATGAAGAAAAGATAACCCCAGGCCGTGAGCGACCAGCGCATTTTACGAACGAATAAAGAGGGAAAACCCATCACCAGCCGGGATAAAAGGAAGGGTGGAACGGAAGCGTCATTATAAATCGTGCTTGTTCATATACTCTTCATAATGTTTTTGATATAAAATTTCCCACTCAGACGTTCCTTCCCGCGGGCGATTGGTCGAGTAGGAAGCCAGAATGCCGCGAGCCGCCGCGTCTGCGTTGTCGTCCATTTTCAGGTAAGTCAACATTTCTTCCGCAATCTCAAGCCGGATGTCATTCAGATCCACCTTGTAATCCAGTTCAGAACGTTTTTTGAAATCCGATATGATGAGACTACTGATGTGGTTGACCTTGTCTCTGCTGATTTTCATAATTTCATTCCTCGCTTCATAAGATCAATCCCCTTTCGCGCGCCAATTTGGTTTTAACCATTTGGAACACTCGTCCATAATCCATCATGCTACGTTCATATTCCTTTGTTCGCGCTTCCAAGAGTAATTTCACTTCTTCATTCAACTGATCCTCAACCATCAAATCATTCGTAATGATGGCATTCACGATGCCTTCCAGTTTCTCTTCGCCTTCATCCCATATCAACAGGTGCTTGCTCATCAAGCGTCGAACAATTTTCTTTGACAGCCTGCCAACTTCATCTTTAGTTAATCTCATAATTACTAAATGCCTTATTTTCCTGAAAAAACAAATAGGTTTTTTAAAATGGAGCGGGAGACGGGGTTCGAACCCGCGACATTCAGCTTGGGAAGCTGACACTCTACCAGCTGAGCTACTCCCGCTCGCCACAGCGAAAGCGGCGCTCCTTACTCTTTATTTTTGCCTAAAACCAAAACAATATTATTATCAGACATCTGCAAATCCAGGATATCAAACCCATTGGATCGCGCTTCTGCAATAGCCTTGTTGACCATCGTTTCAATGGCCTGAGCGCTTTCCTCAGCGGTATCTAAAACTTTTATTCCCGTAATGTAACTACTAATCAAGTTCATTTAAATTCTCTGAAAACAAAAGAAAAGAAAGGCTTTGGCAGATCAGAGGCTATTCCCGCTAAATCTGTGTAGACAAAGCGCATTATCTATTATTTGAAATTTCGAATCAAATATTTCTCATTAATACGCTTTCTACGCTGAATGTGACAGAGCGTAAATTTCTATTCGCGTCGGATCAAATCACTTTTTCGCAGGCTTCGGAAATCATATTGAATTTACTTATTTTATTAAGTAATATGTTCCTTCCTATGACAATCGGTATTTTATCATCAGATTCGATGCATACCTGATTTCGGTTTGAATTCCAAAATCGCGACGCCTGATGCGCCCCATATCAATTAGAGGAATCTAGTGGTTAAAACTGTTCAATTTACTGAAAAAGTTCCAATCAGTCACCATTTAATTGAATTGAAAGACCGGCTCATCCGGGTGGCATTAGTCGTTGCCGTTTTTTTTGGACTTTCTTTCTATTTCATAGATTTCCTCCTGCTTTGGTTACAAGACCCGCTACCCCCAAAATACGCGGAATTGACTTTCATCACGCCAACCGAACCGTTTTTTACAGCGATGAAGGTCTCATTCATGGGTTCCATCTTCATTTCCATGCCCATGATTCTGTATCAAGTATGGGAATTCATATCTCCTGGGCTGAAGGTCAAGGAAAAGAAGATCACCTTCATGTTTGTCGCCTTTGGCACCCTGTTCTTCCTGATGGGCGGCATTTTCTGTTATTTCCTTGTGCTTCCGCTCGGACTCAAATTCCTGCTGACCTACGGGGTCAACTGGTGGAAAATGCAGGTCACTATCGGCTTTTATTTTTCCTTTGTGGTCAAACTCATTCTCGCCTTTGCCTTTGCCTTCCAGACGCCTCTTCTGATGGTATTGTTGACCAAATTCGGTCTGGTCAACACGGTCAAGATGAGATTCTATCGGAAATGGGCTTTTCTCGGCGCCTTCGCTCTTTCAGCTGTTCTCACGCCGCCGGACATCATCACTCAGGTTCTTTTGGCAGTCCCGCTTTATGGACTCTATGAGTTTGGCGTTGTCGTTTCCCGCTGGTTTGAAGATCCCAAAGTAAGAGCCAGGGTCGAAAAAGAAATGGCTCTGCAGGAGGAAATGCGCAAAGCCAAACAAAAAGCCGCAGGTTCAGCCAAAAAAACAAAAGCCGGAGCGGGTAAGCGTACGGACAAAAAACCAACCGGCTCTCAAAAAGCATCCACCTGAAACTTGTGACATCCAGCCCTTAAGGGCTGGATGATTTTCATATCCCTTTCTAATAGAGAAATACCAGGAACGGGATCAAATTGGAAAGCGGTCCTGCTATCAATAGCCCGGATATACTGGCGGCGCAATGAAATACCACAGGGCCGATCAGCGAACCCGTCGCCTTGAACAGACCCGCCGATACCAAACCCAGCAGGAACCAGGACATATCAAAGCTAAAACTCCCCACCGCAAACAAAGCTCCCGCCAGATAAATCGCCAGGATGGGGGACATCGCCTTCAAAAGGAATTTGATAAAAACCCCGGTGAACAGCGTTTGAAACAGCACGCTCTCGATTAACGCGCGCGCGCCAAATAAAGCCAGCTCAGGCAATGAATTGTCTTCCAAGGGGGAAGCAACCGCATCTGCAAACAAACGATCCTGACCCAGCGCCGCCACTCCAGCGCTCAACAAATATAATGAGCCAATCAGCAAAATGCCCGGAGCCAAGCCGCTGAACAGATAATAGAGAGTCCGGTCAAACACCCAGCCCATTCGATAATTTGAAGTGAGCAGAAGAGTTAAGGAGACGGTTAAGAATAAAGCACAAGGCATGGCCCAAAAAAACCATCCCGGCCAGGAAAGTTGAAAATAGAATTGAATGAAAGCAAAAGAGGAAAGGTAAAAGAACAGGCAAGCGATCTGAAAAGCAACTCGGTTCTGCACTAAAGCGCAATCAGGAGAGTCGACAAGGGGACGGGATCAACTCAATTCTCATGGAGAGATCGAGCGTTCATCTTCAGAAGGAGCGTTTGAGGATGCGCCGCTGATATGAAACTGGTTTTCCGTGAAATTATTAGCGGTCAAAACTCCAGCGCCAGCTCCCAAAGCCACTTTACTCGAAATAGGGGCAGGGGAGGTAATTTCCTTTGTCATGATATAGGAGCTCAGGTAAAACCCGCCAAAAATAAAAAGAGACAGGGCGCAAGACTCCAAGAAGATATTCTTCCACATAATCTGAACGAAAATAGACGTTTGAATTGTATTTACAAGACAATATTATATTAATTTTTAAATAATCTTGCAATATTAAAGACTCTCTCAATTTTGCAAAAAGATAATTTTTCCATTCTCAGACGAAATACAACTATTTACTTAACTCAGTGAGCAAGGTATATTGAGAAAAATGGCCTCAAATTGCCCTTTGTAGGCAATCTAATTGGATTGCGTTCATTGAGTTGATTCCTATTCCCGTTTTTAACCGCACCGATCTTATATCATTTGAAGCAACACCGGTTAGCCAGCAAGGACTTGAAATGAAGAATATCGCTATCGCATCAGACCATGCAGGCTATGAGTTAAAGCTAAATGTCGTTAGTTTTTTACTTCAGGAAGGCTATGAAGTGAAAGACCTGGGTCCCTGTAACACCGATTCGGTAGATTACCCAGATTACGGCATGTCTCTAGCCCAGGCCGTTTCACAGGGACAGTTCAAACGCGGTATCGTTATTTGCGGCACCGGAATCGGCATGTCCATCGTCGTCAATCGTTTCCCCAAAATACGCGGAACCCTTTGTTCAGACGTCTATACAGCCAAATTGTGTAGAGAACACAACGACTCCAATATTTTAGTCATGGGCGGTCGCGTCATCGGACCCGGGCTGGCCCAGGAAATTGTCAAAACCTGGTTGACGACCCCTTTTGAAGGAGGGCGCCACCAGAACCGTCTCGATAAAATCAATAAAATTGACGAAACTTTACAAACCAACGGCGTTAAAGCCGAGCTAGAACGGGAGGCATAAATTGTCTTTAGCTGAATTCGATCCTGAAATTTCCAATGCGATCGCAGGTGAACTGCACCGCGAACAAAGCACTCTGGAAATGATCGCATCCGAAAATTTTGTAAGCCCCAGGGTACTCGAAGCCCTCGGCTCTGTAATGACCAATAAATACGCCGAAGGCTATCCCGGAAAACGCTATTATGGCGGTTGCGAGTGCGTGGATATCGCCGAAAGTCTGGCGATTGAACGCGCTAAAAAACTTTTCGGCGCCGAACACGCGAACGTCCAGCCGCATTCAGGATCGCAAGCCAATATGGCGGTATTTCATACCGTCCTCAAACCCGGCGACACCATCATGGGCATGGATTTGTCCCACGGCGGCCATCTCACTCATGGAAGCCCTGTCAATTTCTCCGGCTACAATTACAAAGTTGTCTCCTACGGACTGAATAAAGAGACGGAACGAATCGATTACGATCACGCTCTGGAATTGGCGAAAGAACATAAGCCGAAAATGATTATTGTCGGCGGTAGCGCCTATCCCCGCATCATTGACGCCGTCAAATTCAAAGAAATCGCCGATGAAGTGGGCGCTCGAATCATGACCGATATCGCCCACCCGGCGGGTCTGGTCGCCACCGGTCTTTATCCTTCTCCGGTGCCGCATTCTGATTTTGTCACCACAACCACTCATAAAACCTTGCGAGGACCGCGCGGCGGAATGATCCTGTGCCGTGAAAAAGATGCCCGCGAAGTCAACAAGCGCATTTTCCCGGGAATCCAGGGCGGACCTTTGATGCATGTCATCGCCGCCAAAGCCGTCGCCTTTAAGGAAGCGCTGATGGATGACTTTGTAACTTATCAAAAACAAGTCATTAAAAATGCGCAGACGCTTTCCAAATTTCTTTCCGACAATGGATTCAAAATCATCACCGGGGGGACCGACACACACCTCATGCTGGTTGACCTGAGACCTCAGGATATCACCGGTAAGGACGCCGAGCATGCGCTGGAGCAGGCGGGAATCACCGTCAACAAAAACACGGTGCCCTTCGAGACCCAAAGCCCCTTTGTCACCTCCGGCATACGCATCGGAACGCCAGCCCTGACCACTCGCGGCATGAAAGAACGCGAAATGGAATTGATTGGCGGAATGATTATCGAAGCCATCAAAAGAAAAGACGACGCCGAGTTCCAGAAGGAGACGCGACAGAAAGTCATGGACCTTTGTGAACAATTTCCGCTCTATGGCGAATTTGCCACACGTTAGGGATTTTTCATGAAATGTCCGGCATGTTCCAACCTGGAAAATAAAGTCATTGATTCCCGTCTGAATAAAGAAGGCGACATCATTCGTCGCAGACGCGAATGTCTGAGTTGTCAGGAGCGATTCACCTCCTACGAACGATTGGAAAAAACCCTCCCGATGGTCATCAAACGCGATGGTCGACGGGAGGATTTTGACCGCATGAAAATCGTTCATGGGGTGAAGACGGCCTGTCAGAAACGACCCATCAGCATTGAAAAAATTGAAGACCTTGTCGATCGCGTCGAGCAGTATTTTCAGGAATTGGGCGAAAAAGAGGTTTCGGCAGTCGCGATTGGCGAGAAAGTCGTCAAGGAACTCTATAATCTCGACGATGTCGCCTATGTCCGTTTCGCTTCAGTCTACCGCTCCTTCAAGGACGTCAACGAATTCATGGTAGAACTCAAAGAAGTCCTGAAAAACAAGCAAGACGCGCCCGCCAAAAACGACCTGATATAAAGCGGCTTATGCCCGCCGAAAAAATCCTTCATATTCCATGCAGAAAGCCACCCAAATCATTGAATCCTTTACCGTAAAATGATAGCATAGCGCTACTCTATTAGAAATTCTTTGATATGATGAGGTTTATCGCTTCCCAATCTGCGAACCGAAATGACGAAAATAGCTTTTAATATTTCAGTCATCAGTTACTTGTGCGCCTCGGTTGCGTTTTTTATATTTCTGGTATACAGAAAGGCCACTTTATCTAATATTGCGAATGTTCTGGTGGGCATCGGGCTGGTTTTTCATACCTTGATGATCGGCCTGCGGTCAGCGGAAACAGGCCACGGCCCCTACACCACTTCGTTTGAAGTTGCGGTGTTTTTTTCCTGGGTGGTTGTGATCGGCTACTCCGTTACGGAATGGAAATACAGAATCAAGGATCTGGGGGCCTTTGTCATCCCCGTTGTTTTTCTCTCCTTGTTTTATTCTATCTTCCTTTCCAAAGACCTGCCGGTGCAGGATTCAGAAGCCGCCTTGTGGATGACGCTCCATCGCGCCCTGTCCGTACTGGGTTATGGCGCGTTCACCGTCGCTTTTGCTGTGGGTGTGATGTATCTGATACAGGAAAATCAGGTCAAATCCAAGAAGCTGGGCATCATGTATTTTCGCATGCCCTCGCTGGAAATGCTGGACACCTTGAATGATAAAATCATAGCGATCGGTTTTCCGCTGTTTACTTTGGGATTCATGACAGGCTCCATCTGGAATATCAAAATGGACCTGCCGTTTTTTTCCTGGAGCGCTATGAAAACCTGGCCTCTCGTATTGGTCTGGCTGGTGTATGGGGCGGTATTCTTCGGACGCCTTGCCATTGGCATGCGAGGAAAAAAAGCCGCCCAGGGAGCGATTTTTGGTTTTATACTGGTTATATTAACTTATCTAATGCACGTTTAAGATGGCTGAATCAAGACTGGTCATGGTGGGGGTCAATCACAAGGGAACCCCCGTAGAGATTCGCGAGCGCCTGGCATTCACTCCGTCAAAAATCGAGGAGTCCGCCGAGCGACTGGTCGGACGCTACGAGATCATTGAACACATTATCCTGTCGACCTGCAACCGGGTGGAAATCTACGCCCGCGTCAAGGATCAGGATGAGGGGATCCGTTCTCTCAAGAAATTCATCGCTGAATTTCACGGCTTGTCCTTTAACGATCTGGACCGTTATTTTTACAGCTATCGCGACTACCGTTGCGTCGAGCATCTGTTTTGCGTCTCATCCAGTCTGGATTCGATGGTGCTGGGAGAGTCCCAGGTACTCGGACAAGTCAAAGACGCCTACAACCAGGCCCGCGCCATGCAGGCGACTGGAATGGTTCTCAACCAGCTCTTTGAAAAAGCCTTCACCGTCGCCAAAAAAGTTCGCGAAGAAACCGGGATCGCCGAGCGCGGCGTGTCCATCAGTTCCGCCGCAGTCGAGCTTGCCAGGAAGATCTTCGAGGATTTGGAAAACCACTCCATCTTGCTGGTCGGGGCAGGTGAAATGGCCGAACTGGCCGCCAAACACCTTATCAGCTATGGCGTGAAAACCGTCTATGTCGCCAGCCGAACCTATGAACGGGCCGTCACTCTGGCCTCGACCCTGAACGGCGCGGCGATTGACTTTGCCAATTTCAACGAAGAATTGCATCGGGCCGATATTGTCATCACCTCCACGGGAGCGCCGCACTTCATCATCAAAAAAGAGATGATCGAACAAGCCATTCACAAACGCAAGAACAAGCCCATGTTCTTCATAGACATCGCCGTTCCCCGCGACATCGAGCCCGAAGTCAACGAACTCGAAAACGTCTATCTGTACGACATCGACGACTTGCAGTCCGTTGTTTCCGCCAATATCAAGGAGCGCGAAAAAGAAGCCATTGAAGCGATGGATATCATTCATGGCGAAGTCGAAAAATTTAATAACTGGGTGGATTCTCTCGACGCCGTGCCCACCATTGTGGAACTGCGCAACAAGGCGGAATTGATTCGGCAAAAAGAACTGGATCGCACCCTCAAAAAAATGGGATCGCTCTCCGAGGAAGATCGTCTTTCGATCGAGCAAATGACCACGTCGATCATCAACAAGATTCTCCACCACCCCACGATAAACCTCAAAAAGAAAACCCAGACGCAAGATGGTCATCATTATCTGAAAGCCATCCGGCATCTGTTTCACCTGGACGATTAATGGATATAACAAAAGTAGTGATTGGTACGCGAAGTAGCGAATTGGCAATGTGGCAGGCAAACTGGATAAAATCTCTCATCGAAACCCAGGAAATTGAAAACCAGGTCGTTGTCGAAATTTTAAAGATTAAAACGCTGGGCGATAAAATCCTCGATGTCCCTCTCAATAAAATCGGCGGCAAAGGTCTTTTCGTCAAAGAGATCGAAGAAGCCATCATGCGCAAGGAAGCCGATATTGCGGTGCATAGCATGAAGGATGTACCAATGAAATTGCCCTACGAACTCAGCATCGGGGCCATCACGGAAAGAGAATCCCCCTTCGACGCGCTGATTTCAACATCAGGACAAACGCTGGATACCCTGCCCAAAGGCTCCCGGATCGGAACCAGCAGTCTGCGCCGAAGCTCGCAATTACTGGCCTACCGACCCGATTTCGAAATCAAACAATTGCGCGGCAATATCAATACCCGACTTGCAAAACTCGAAGCCGGTGAATTCGACGCCATCATTCTTGCCGCCGCAGGTTTGCACCGTATGGGCTGGAACGATAAAATAACGGAACTGATTTCTCCCGATGTGATCCTTCCCGCCATGGGGCAGGGCGCAGTCGGCATTGAGAACAGAACCTATGACATGGATATACAAGCCATCGTCGGCAGACTCGATCACGAAGAAACCCACCTCACCGTTGAAGCGGAACGCGCTTTCGTACAATATCTGGAGGGAGGGTGTCAGGTGCCCATTGGCGCCTACGCGACTCTCGACGGCGACGAGTTGACCTTAAAAGGACTTGTAGCAAGTCTCGATGGCAAAACCATCATTCGATCCCAAATCACCGGCCCCAGCTACGAAGCCAGAAAAATGGGTTTCGATCTCGGCGAAGAAATTTACGAGAACGGGGGAGGGGTGATCCTCAAGGAACTCCTTCAGAATTAACTTACACAGAGATTATGAAAAAGCACTCCATCCTTCTTATAGACGACGAAGAAACCATTCTAATTTCCCTGCAATACGCTCTGGTGAAAAATGGCTATCAGGTGGACATTGCCAATAACCCGGACGATGCCCTCGCTAAAGTCAAGGAGTTTGATTATTCCGTCGTTGTGACAGACCTGCGCATGAAAGGTCAAACCGGACTGGAAGTGCTCAACCAGATCAGAAAGATTCGCCCCAACACCTTCCTTCTGATCATGACCGGTTATGCCACTCTCGAGTCCGCAATCGAGGCCATTCGCGTGGGCGTCGCCGATTTCATGTTAAAACCCTGCAAGGAAGGCGAAATCGCCAAACGTATTTCCCTGTGTCTGGAGCAAATTGAAAAGAAATGGGCCGTCGAAAAACACACGGCAGAACTGGAAAAGATCAACCAAAAGCTTCAGGAAGAACTGGCGTTAAAAGATAAAATTGAAAATGAATTGAGGGAGAGTCAACAATCTCTTTTACAGCACAACCAGTCGCTTCAGCAACTGTCCATTTTAGACGCCTTGACCGGCGTGTTCAACCGACGCTATTTCGACGAAACGCTGGATAAAGAGGTCAAGCGTTCCGCACGGGAAAAACAGGAACTCTGCCTCCTCATGATGGACATTGATTATTTCAAGAATTTTAACGACACCTACGGGCATCAGGCAGGCGACGACTGTCTCAAACGAGTTTCGCACGCGCTGGACAATAATCTGCACCGTCCCGCAGATTTCATCGCGCGCTATGGCGGAGAAGAGTTTGCCGTGGTTCTGCCGGGAACAGGCTCCCAGGGCGGCATTCAAGTCGCAGAAGCCTTGCGCTCTGCCGTTTCCGGACTCTCCATTCCACACAAAAGTTCACAAACTATAAACCATGTGACCGTCAGCATTGGACTCGCCTACGGCATTCCCCACAGCATCCATAGCGAAAAAAATCTCATTGCCTGCGCCGACCGCGCCTTATACAAAGCCAAAGAGCAGGGGCGCAATCGCGTAGAACTGGAATCGTTTTCCTAAGAGAATTCCCCACACACAATTCGACCCGAGTACCGCTGAAAAGACAGAAGCATTTTCGTTAAAATTCTTTTTATCTGTTTCCCCCCTCGTCTCGCTTCAAAAAGTTATTTTTCTCTCGCAACAGGAACATTAATTTTTTTTCATGAAATAGAAATCATCATTCCCTGCCTCCGAAAAGAGAATCCACCGCGCCATACGCGCCATCTTAATTAGAAGAACAAAAGAATATTCTGTGAATTCAGTCAAGGAGATCTTCCATGAAAGCCTCAAAGGTAGATTTACCCAAAGTCGCTGTCTCGCAAATCAAACAGTTCATGCTGTTCACACCGCCTTATCTTGTCGTCGACTTCGACAAAAGCCAGGGTTCCTATTTGCATGACTCTTTGACCCAACGGTCTTACCTGGATTTCTACACATTTTTTGCGTCCCTGCCCGTTGGATTCAATCACCCGGAACTCAATGAACCGGCTTTCTTAAAAGAAATCTATCGAACCGGCAAGTGCAAGCCCGCCAACTCCGACGTCCTGAGCGTAGAAATGGCGGAATTTGTCAGCGCCTTTCATGACATGGCGACGCCGCAAGGCTTCGATCATTTTTTCTTTATTTCAGGCGGCGCGCTCGCAGTCGAAAACGCCATGAAAACGGCATTCGACTGGAAAGCGCGTAAAAATATTGAACGGGGCATTCACGACAAAGGCTCTCAAATTCTTCATTTTCAAAAAGCCTTTCATGGGCGAACGGGATACACGCTCTCTGTCACCAATACCTTTGAACCAAACAAAACGAAATACTTTCCAAAATTCAACTGGCCGAGAGTGACCAGTCCTTATATGCAATTTCCTCTAACGGCTGAAAACCAGAGAAATGTCGAAATTCTTGAAGAACAAACCTACCGGGAAATTGATGAAGCCTTCAAGAATAATCCGAATGACATCGCCGCCATCCTCATCGAACCCATCCAGGGCGAAGGAGGAGACAACCATTTTCGCGCTGAGTTTTTTCAAATGCTTCGAAAAATCGCCGACGAAAAGGAAGCCTTGTTGATATTCGATGAAGTGCAAACCGGCTTGGGATTGACCGGGAAAATGTGGTGCGCAGAGCATTTTGGGGTCATGCCCGACATCATCTGCTTTGGTAAAAAGGCCCAGGTCGCCGGCATCATGGCAAACGAACGGATTCAGGAAGTGGAAAGCGTTTTCACCGTTCCCAGTCGCATTAACTCGACTTTTGGCGGCAATCTGGTCGATATGGTGCGTTGTCGAAAGTATCTTGAGATCATCGAAAAAGAAAATCTTCTAAAGAATGCAAGCGACATTGGGGATTATCTGTTGGATGGCTTGATCCAATTGGCGGGCAAATACGATTTTGTTGGCAATGTCCGTGGACGCGGGCTGATGATCGCCTTCGATTTACCCGACTCTAAATCCAGAAACAATTTCATCGATCATCTGCGCGAAGCCGGTTGCCTTG
Source organism: Candidatus Nitrohelix vancouverensis (assembly GCA_015698305.1). Lineage (NCBI taxonomy): Bacteria > Pseudomonadati > Nitrospinota > Nitrospinia > Nitrospinales > Nitrospinaceae > Candidatus Nitrohelix > Candidatus Nitrohelix vancouverensis. The sequence continues at coordinate 2,403,391 of CP048620.1, read as the reverse complement.
TTCTCGCCTGCGGAGAACGATCCGTGCGCCTGCGACCTCCGCTCAACCTGAGCGTGTCGGAAGCCGACGAAGGACTGACGCATTTCGAAGCCGGTTTCAAAAAAGTTCCATAAATAACTGAAGCCCCCTGTTCACAATAGAACAGGGGGCTTTCTGCATCTCGAGAACAATGAATCGCTAGATCCAGATTTCCTTCTCTTTGACATTCAGGCGTTCGTGAGCGAGGATTTCCGCCGCGTCGCGAAATATCAAATCCTCATTTTCCAGCGTCATCGCCATGATGGACCTTGTATTATTCCGCACCGTCTCGTAGATGCGATCTTCCAGATAATTTCGAAAGCCGCGCGCATCGACCCGCTCTCGGTAGGCCGCATCGGAAGTGTATTCCAGTTCCGCCGCGCAACCGATCACACCGCCCGCATTGACGATGAAATCGCACAAAGACACAATACCGCGTTTCTTCTGAAGATAATACTCCGTCACTTTACTGCTGGGAACATTAGCCCCCTGTAAAACATAGCGACACTGAATTCGGTCCGCATTACGCGCCGTGATAGCGTTCGGGCGGGCCGCAGGAATCAAGAAATGACACGGGGCCTCCAACAGCCAATGCAAACGATCCGGCCCCCATTTCTTATCAACCTTGCCGGAATAGGTATCAAGCCCCCAGGGATTGCGACGCGCCGTGCGCAATGCATCAAGGTCCAGTCCCTGCGCATTCCAAAGCGCCGCATGAATGTCCGACGCGCCTACAATGCGAGCTCCGCGCGCCGCCAGCTTCTCCGCAATCCGGGAACCGACATTGCCATAACCTTGCACAACCACATCGCAATGCTCCAGCTTCAAATCTTCATCCAAGGACTCAAGCGTCTCAGCCGCGGCAAACAGACCGTGCGCCGTCAAGCCCCAATCGTCTATCGGCACGCCGCCTAGCTCGGGAGGACGACCCGCGCCGCCTCGACGATGGTTTCTCGCGCCAAGTTTTGTTGAGTAAAGATCGTAAATCAGCTGAATGTCCTGCTCATCCGTTCCCATATCAGGAGCAGGAATATAATCCGAAACCTCAAAGGCCGCTTCGGCAAATTTTGCAATCAGTTCTTTTTTCATCGCCGGCTCGCTACGCAGAATTTCAGCATCCGCGATGATTCCCGATTTGCCTCCGCCAAGCGGTAAATTAGCGGCGCTGTTTTTCAGAGTCATCACATGCGCAAGGCGCATCACTTCCCCCAGTGTCAGATCGGGGGCGATGCGAATTCCTCCAAGGCCAGGACCTCTCAGCGACTGATCCACAACGATAAATCCCCAAACCCGACCCGTATCAGGGTCCAGCATCCTGTAACGTCCAGAGGCCTCCCAGGCGCTGTGACTGAACCGGTCGTTCATGTCCTCCGCAGTCACTTCTTCAAGTTGTAATCTCTGTGGTAATTGCATGGAATCATCCAACCGGCTTCAGAGCCGGGAAATTTGAGCGGATAAAAAAATCAAAATGAATTATTATGAGCCAATTAATAAATAATTCGTATCAAAGGATTGCGTAACATGCACCGCCCAAGCGAAGAACAAATTCAGAATTTACTGAATCTGGCCCTGCAAGAGGATGTCGGCACAGGAGATATTACCACACGCAACTTGATCCCCGAGGGGAAAATTCTGATAGCGGAAACCACCGCAAAGGAACATCTCACGCTTTGCGGGCGGGATTTTTTTCAAGCTGTCTTTAAGAAACTGGATCCCGAAGTGCAAATTGAGTTTGCCGCCAATGACGGGCAGGAATACAATGAAGGTGATCTGTTGTTTCGCATGAGAGGGCAGGCGAGAGCCTTGCTGGAAGGCGAAAGAACGGCCCTGAATGTTCTGCAACATTTAAGCGGCATCGCCACCCTGACGCGCGCCTACGCAGAGCGGGCCAAACCGGCGACTCTGCTCGACACGAGAAAAACCTGGCCGGGCTTGCGAACATTTCAGAAATACGCCGTCGCTTGCGGCGGTGGGAGCAATCATCGTTTTGGGCTCTACGATGCGGTTTTGATCAAAGACAATCACATCAAGGCCGTCGGAAGCATTGCGCAGGCCGTGTCAAAAGCGCGCGACAATTTGGCGCCCGGTTTCCCGGTCGAAGTTGAAACCTCCAACTTGCAAGAGGTTCAAGAAGCGGTGCAGGCAAAAGCGGAGATCATCATGCTCGACAACATGTCTATCGAAACGATACAAGAAGCGCTAAAAATAATCGACGGCAAGGCCAGGACGGAAGCCTCAGGAAACGTCAGGCTGGAAAACCTTCATGAAATTGCCTCAACAGGGGTCGATAGCATTTCGGTCGGACGCATCACCCACTCGGCCCCCTCCATTGACATCAGTATGAATTTTATCTGGGAAGAAGGCTCTCATGCCCTGTAGCGATACCACCGCCAGCATGTCTGTGACGCTTGACTATGACGAACGCCTCGTCGATTATATTTTTGCGAAACTGTCCTGCGACAAAACCGTAGGCGGAGGCGGTCCCTTCAAGAAATATTGCATCGGCCAATCCATTGAAGCCATTGGCGCGCTGAGTCTCGATGCGCTGTTTGCGCAATTCGATACCGAAGACGAAGAAGAACGCTTTTTACTTTATCTCGACTGGGAAGCCCTGACCGCTTGCGCCGCGCTTTATCTGGGAGACCGCAGTCCCGTCGACAACGACCGCTATCAAATTGCCTCCATCTCGCAGGATGAAAAGGGCGTCACGATCCTCATGGATGTGAAGCCCCTGAAAGAAATGCCTCCTCCAGTGTCTTGTCACACTGAAGCCAAAAAACAGAACGACAATTAATCTCCGCACAAACGCACCAGACGAACGTAGCCCTGAGAAAAATCCTGATCAAAGAACTGCGATATGCCGCTGGCGTATGAGAAGTAAAAAGCCGCGCGCTGGTCGAAAGGCAGGCACCAGGAACCGTTGCCGCCCTGAGGAGCAAACAAGGGGTCGATATGAATTTCTTCTTTTGAGCGGGCCAGATTGATCGACTCGGGAACGTACAAGGCTTCGATTTCCTCGCGTTCCGCGATACGCCAATCGTGAAATCCCATCAAATCTTTTTTATTCATCTCATCGACAAACGCCAGCGACTCCTGAAAATCAAGCCAGTCGTGCGCCAGATGCCACGAGTCCTGACTGCACCAGACAAGACCTGAATTATTGTCCGTTATGGTTCCGTCGCCATTGTCCGTAAATCGGGGTGAATCGCTCATAGGCTCGCTCCATAAAATAAATTGAAAGATGAATCCATTTTTTTATTAATTCCATAGTCTTCAGGACCTTAAGCCAGTAAACTGTTAGACGGAAATATAAAATAGATGATAGCTTTTCAATGCCATATTTGGTAAAAACCTAAAGTTTAGGTTTTGAGGGAAGAATAATCAAGTAGAACCGACTCACTTTTTCATATAATTTTTCTGATACTGTATGACGCTGTTCGTCTACGAATGTGAACAATGCAAGCACCTGATCAAACACTCCCTCGGCGGAGCGGTGGGAAACATTTATATATTTCCCTGCCCCAAATGCATCGATAATAATCGCTTCCGCTTCATCCGCGAAGGCAGTCCTGAATTTGACTGGTATAAAGAACCGGTAAAAATTAAAAATAAAAAACGGAGAGACGGCGATAATCTTCACTCCAACGCACCGGATAGAGAATGAAACATACTTCTAAATGCATGCGCCAGCAAATTGGGCTGGCCCTTATCAGCGCCTCCCTGTTCATATTGCCAGAACCTGCGCAAGCCTTGCTCGCCTCGGGACTCGTTGACTCGATTCCCCATCTGATTCAGGCGGAAAGCGTCGAATGCGGCGAAAAATTCATCCCCCTCAATTATTACGAACAAGGTTCCCTCTATGCGGCGATCGCAAGCATCGTTTTAATTTTTGCCGGGATTTTCATCGACAAAGCGATGGTCAAACGTTCGCTCTGGTCTCTGGCGGTGATTCCCTTGTGCATCTGGGGCTATATCAATTATGGAGTGGATTTCGCTCACATCAAGAAAACAATTTTCGCGTATGACACGGCGGCGGAAAACGCGCTGGCGAATATCGCGGAAGCGCAGGATCGTTACAAGTCAGAGCAGGGGACTTACATCAAAAATCTTCAGAAAATTCATTCTCACACCGCCGGCTCTCATGGCATGGACGCCTGCGTGCGCATCACAAAAATCAACGCCACCTTCGATCAGTGGTCTGCAGAAGCGACGCATGTATCCAGCCCCAACACCATCACATGGGACAGCGCCTCCGGTAGCTCGCTGAAGAAGGGATGAATCCAGCTACATCTCATTACAGAAAGCCAGACCTTCAGTTTGCGCCCCAGCCTTATACGTTTGAAATCCGCAGAAGCATATTCCTGTCAATGGACCTTTGCCAGGAACGCAGGATTCCCCCCTATAATTCCAGCCCTCAATGCAACTTGACAATTTGACCGCCCGGCCTAGAATGAAAGAACTATAACCATTTAAAGAAAGAATCCGCCATGTCGCCAAAGATGGATAAAGATGAAATGGTCAAAGAAATCGTTCTCGATATGTTCTACACGACGAAGGGGGATCTGAACAAGATCAACACTGCCATCGACGCCAAATTCAAAAAAGAACGGACGCGTAGCATCACCCTGTTCGAGAAATTCATTCAATCCAGAATCGGCATGAACAACAAATCTTTGAAAATGGCGAATATGGAGATCACCGCTGTCGAGGCTATCTACCTCAGCCGCTATCCTTACCTTGAGGAGCTTGAAAGTATTGATTTGCGTCAGAATTTTATTGGAGACGTGGGTTTGCAGGCCATCGCGCAATCGCCGCAATTCGCCAATTTAAAGAAGCTGGATGTGAGGAATAATCAGATCACCCGCGTTGGGGCTTTGGCGCTCGCCGAAAGCGATCTCATGCCGCTGTTGGAAAGCGTCGATTTGAGATCGAACAAACTTGGGAAACGCTGGGAAGAAAAATTAAAGGAAGGCGACAATTTCCCCCACCTCACAATCGTGAAAGCGGGGCAATAAATAGTCGACCGGAGTTGATGCCTAGAGATACCTTCTTTGAAAGCAACTCTTTTAGAATATCACCTGGTTTTTTTGTTCCCTGATTTTCTGCACCATCTTGTCCGCAATCTCATCCGCTTTCACGTCATAGGAACCTTTTTCCAGAACGCTCTTGAATTTGTTCACCAGGTCCATACGTAGCTCGCCGCTTGTTGGCGCAGACTTTTTCGAGGCCTGAACTTTTGAGGCGACTGAAAGCGTAACGCGATCCTCCGACTCCCCTTTGCTGGAAACCGTTTTCGCTGATTTCGCCACCGGGCTCGCTTTATTGATTGCTTGACGACGGATAATTTTAGATGCTGGGTTCAACTCATTCATGCTGTCCTCCTAGAAAGGTTCCATGAACTGCATTGACTCCCTTGATACAAAGTCGCACTTCTCCAATCCGCCACAACAGGTCGCAGTTGTTGCTTACCTAAATTGGATTGAATACGTCCAGGATTCCTTACAATTCGATTCGTCATTAGCCATTTCCTCCTTGAAATGGAACGATGGGTCGTCGTTTACAACTGTCATTTTTATTAATTTTACGGATTCATGGAACCAGCCCTCCAGCCATTCCATATATGATTTTTCGGCTTTTAATTAATATTCTTGAGTTATTTAACGGTTTTCACATAAATTAAATGTCTGATATTTTGAATATAAAGATCCGCTTCAGGTCCTCTCAGTGAAAGCAAGCCCATTTAATTTGTAACTGATTGAAATAATTGATTTTAAAATTACCTTGAATCCAATAGTGTCCGAAGGGCTTCAAACATACATTGCAGTTCCAAAAAGTCGAAACTTCAATTGGCTTTCAAATTCATCTCTAAATAGAAAAACTAAGGAAGGGTTCCGTCATGCAAATGCAAATCATCGACGTCGATGGAATGACCTGTGGTCATTGCGTGGAAACAGTCACCAAGGCCTTGAGCAAACTCTCAGGCGTTCACAATGTTCAGGTGAGCCTGGAACAGGGAAATGTCAGTTTTGATTTTGAGGAAGACAAGGTCGAAATGGAGACCGTCCGGAGCGCGATCACTGAAGTCGGCTTTGAAGTGAAATAGGGCAGGGCTAACGCTAAATATAAAACGTAATGCTCAAGAGAAGAGCTTGCCGATTTTGATCCACAATCGTTTTTCTTCTCCGTTTCGAAAAATAGTGACTTCAACTTTTTTTCCGATCTCAGTATCGGCGACCATCTGCTGAAACATTTTTGAATTGGGAACCTTGCCGCCGTCGAACTGGAAGATGATGTCGCCGCGTAGAATGCCACCGCTTTCAGCCGGTGTCTTCTCCTGAACGCTGTTCACCAGTACGCCAGACGCGCCCTGGGGCAAATCGAAGGATTGCGCCAACTCCGGCGTCAACGACTGAATGCCAACGCCCAGCCAGCCGCGCTCGACATTACCGTGGTCAATCAACTGGCGACTGACTTCCAGCGCCATTTTAATTGGAATGGCAAAGCCCACACCAGAACCCAACTCCGCGACCGCCGTGTTGATGCCGATAATCTCCCCGTCCAGATTCACCAAAGGACCGCCGCTGTTGCCGGGATTGATGGAAGCGTCGGTCTGGATGAAATTTTCATAGGTGGTGATGCCAACGTCATAGCGACTCTTTCCGCTGACCACGCCCACCGTCACCGTTCCTTCAAGGCCGTAGGGATTGCCGATCGCCATCACCCATTCGCCCACCTCAACCTTTTTGGAATCGCCAAATGTACCGACCGGGAAACTTCGGAACGATGAGATTTTGATGACGGCGAGATCGGTTTTGGGGTCCACGCCAACAAGATCCGCATACAAATTCCTGCCGTCCATCAACTTCACCAGCAGGCGCTCGCCATCTTCAACCACATGATGATTCGTCAAGATATGACCGTCTGAATCCAGCAGGATTCCCGATCCCAAATGATCCAGCGCGTATTTCTTGCGCGCCACTTTCTTCTTGGCCCAATCCATGAAACGGTAGTACCAGGGAACATCCTGCAAAGAGGGCGCATGCCAGGAAGAATTTTCCAATTGCTCTTCCACGCTGTTGATGCTCACCACAACCGGCTTGACGCGCTTGGCGTTGCGAACAAAAGCATTTTGCAATTCCAAAAGATTTTTGAATTCGGGGCGATCCGCAAAAGGACTTTCACGGACGGAAACTTTTTTAATCGTTGTTTCCTCTTCTTCAAAGAAAGAAGCGTTCTGCAAGGAGATCGATACAACCAGCGCTATGAGGAGCAGGGCGCTGCCCGGCCCATAGAGATTGCGGTTATCAAACATGCTTGCGCCCCCAGTAAAGCGACACGATGCCAAAGGTCAAATTCCTGAAAGCCACCTCGCGAAATCCCTGGGCCTCCATCATCTCAACAAAACGGCCGCGCTGAGGAAAACGTAAAACCGATTCGGGAAGGTAAGAGTAAGCCGCGCCATGACGTGAAATCAATCGACCAATGAGAGGCAGGACCCGGACAAAATAAAACTGATAGGCCCACTTCAAAAAAGGATGATCTGGCAAAGAAAATTCGAGCACAACGAGTTTCCCCCGGTCTTTAAGAACTCTCAATATTTCCGACAAACCCTTTTCCGGTTCGGCAAAATTACGAATTCCAAACGCAATCGCCACGCCCGAAAATGAAGCGTCTGCAAAGGGCAACGCGTCTCCGCTGGCGCCCACTAAAGCGATATCGACCGACTCCTTGCGCGCCTTGACCTGTCCCAGTTGAAGCATCGGATGGCAAAAGTCAGCGCCGATCACCCGCGCCCGGCTCTTTCTGCGCACCTTGATCTCCAAAGCAAGGTCTGCGGTTCCCGTCGCCAAATCGAGATAACAAGCGTCGTCCTCGGGCTCCAGTAAATCCACCGCCTTGCGCCGCCAATAGATATCCTGACCGCAACTCAACAATCGATTCAAAAAATCATAGCGCGGAGCGATCGCCCCGAACATGGATTCGATTTGTTGAGCGAACAGGGAGGTTCGATCCGTTAGAGTCATTATTGCTTTGTCTGTTAGTTTAACACAAATTGTAACTTATACAGCTCGATCAAACAAGTCAATATGCTACATTATCAACAGGTTCAGTATTCTATGCGATGATTTCCTAACGACCTGAAAGCTGAAATTCTAAACTCCAAATCAAACGGCTCTTAAATAATAATCAGGACGCATTGCAGGAAATGGATTGAACATCTATATTAGCTCTAAATGATTGGAATGTTTTTAAAACAGGATTTAAAGGAAATCGAAGCTAACTCAAATGAAAGTTCTAACTCATGAAAAAAGTTCTGGTTGCTCTTGCGCAGGGCTTTGAGGAAATCGAAACGATCACCGTTGTCGACATCCTGCGACGTTCTGGAGCGCGCGTTACGCTGGCAGGTTTGAGCGAAGGGCCAGTCGAAGGCTCACGCGGGGTTCATGTCATGCCCGATTGCCTGTTGAGCGCCGTCGACCCCGTCGAATTCGAGATGATCGTTTTGCCAGGGGGAATGCCGGGAACATCAAATCTTCAAAAAGATCCCGGCCTCCTCGATATCCTGCGACAGATGCACAGTGGCGACAAGTTCATCGCGGCTATCTGCGCCGCTCCTCTGGTTCTGCAAACGGCGGGAATTTTGAAAGGGGATCACATCACCAGTCACCCTTCGGTTCGGGAAAAACTGAATGGAGTCAACTACGAGGAGGAAAGGGTGGTTGTCGACGGAAAGATCATCACCAGCCGCAGTCCGGGAACGGCAATGGAATTTGCCATGAAACTGGTGGAATGCCTGTTTGGGATCGACCGGGTCCATATCGTCAATGAAGGCGTATTGGCGAAACTTTAACTTTTTTTGAAAATCCGTGATCGGGATACCACATTTTTTTAAATCCTTTCACGAAACGAGTGCATCAAATTCTAAAATTGACGACTGAACCCTCGTTAGATCAGAGGTCAGCTTTTATAAGGTCGAGATCATGCACGTGAATATTTCAAGAAGCAAATTACTTATCAACAAAAAGCGTTTTTCCTACAAGCCTCGAAAAGCCAAAAAACCGGCTTTGAGATGCAACCATTGCGGCGGCGCCATCCGTTTCAGCGGCGAGTTGGAAGCTTGCCTGATGTGCTCCAGAGACGTTTCGCATCATTGCGGCGCCTGCGCTTATGTTCGTCCCGATTTTGTCGTAGACGAAAAACAGAAGTCAGCCTGAATTTCTTAAGACGAAGACCGTTCTGTCAGTAAAGCGCTCACGCTTTGCAGATTTCGTCCATTGATGATCTGATCTCTCAGATCATCATCTGCCCCTCTATTATCAGAACGCTGGACCCACCCACTTTGATTTTCATCTGACTCCCGGATTCCCATTCGATCCCTGCAATGATTTGCGACGGGCGATTGATCTCATAGCCTTGTTCAATGACAAAATGCTTCAGGGTTTCTTTGTCCAAAACTTCATTCTTTGCCAGATAAGCTGAAAGCGCTCCAGCCGCGCTCCCGGTTGCCGGGTCTTCAGGAATGCCAATTCCCGGAGCGAAAGAACGCGAATGCACGGATGCCCCCTGTGTTTCCAGCGTAAAAACATACAGCATATCGACGCGAGAAAGATCAAGTAAAGCATTAAGAGATTGACCATTAATCATTATATTTTCAATACTTTTCAAACCATCAATGGAAACATACAGGGCGGCAAGCCCGGTACTGCAAACTTGCGGCTCTGCGACGCCTCCAATGAGCCGGGAGTCCAGATTCACCGCCTTGGCAATCAGTTCCAGATCGTTCATGGTCTTGCCAAACTGAGCCTCCGGTTGTTCCATGAAATACTCATCCTCGTTTCCACTGACCACCGATATCGTCTGAGCTGGCAGGCCCAGTTGAACTGAATTCTTCGATTTAACGCGCATCCCGGTCTTGCAAATGACATAGGCGGTCCCGATCACCGGGTGCCCCGCAAAGGGGATTTCCTTCGCCGGGGTGAAGATTCGCATGCGATAATCCACCGATTCCGAGTCGGAAGGATAGAGGAAAACCGTTTCCGACAAGTTCATCTCGCGCGCGATTCTCAATAATAAAGACTCATCCAAACCCGAAGCGTCTGGAAAGACCGCCAACGGATTGCCGCCAAGAGGGGAATTCGTGAAAACATCAACCTGATAAAATGGAATTTTCATAGACTGAAGCCTTAAATATTAATACTCGAAACCCATTTAGGGAAATGAGCCTGAAACCTTAAATATTCCTTAAAACCCATTTTTTAAGGACATAAATAGCCCAGGGTCGCGACCAGGCGGTGCGACCTTTTAGAAACTGGTCCCATACTCTCCTGACGCCCTTGTCCTGTAAATAAGGGTCAAGGATGGGGACATGAGTGAATAAAATCCGCTCCATCTCCTCACGCAATTCGCCACGCATCCACACTTCAAAGGGCAGGGTGAAACCGGCCTTGCGACGTTTGTCCATGCCTTCCGGCCAATTTCCCTGCAAGGCCTTATACATAAGCGGCTTGAGAGGCCCCTGAATCTTGAATTTCTCATTGGCCGACAAGGAAAACATCCACTCCACCAGCAAATGATCGACCCAGGGAACGCGAATTTCCAGGCCCTGCGACATCCCCATGACATCGGCATCTTTCAGAAGGGTCGGAACCATGTATTGTGTCGCCTCAAGAAATGAGACCTGATTCAACAAATCCCAATCTGCAACTGAATCCACGAGAAGCTGTGCGCGGCGCCAATGAAGCTCCGTTTCAGCCTCAAGATCGCCCTCGTTTTCCCAAAGCTGATTCAGCTCGGAACCGCTGAATAAAGAACGCAGTAAAAACCAGGGATGCGGTCCCGAATGATCGCCGCTCATCCAGCGTAATAATTTGGTATCCCTGTCATTGCGACTGAATTTTCTCAACAACGCCGACATGCCCTTAACAAAGGATCGTGGCAGGCAATTTAAAAGATTCTGATAACGCGCCAGTTTGGGGAGCAATTGAAATGAAGGGTAACCGCCAAACAATTCATCCCCGCCAAGGCCAGAAAGAGCCACCTTCCATCCATTAGCCCGCGCTTGTCTGGAGATCAAAAATACGTTCAAACCGTCCAGCGTCGGCTGATCCATCGCCGCAATAAAGTCCGGCAAGGACTGCAATGCCTCATCGGGGCTTATATTTATCTTCTGATGATCCAGATTCAGAAATTCCGCAGTTTCCCGCGCATATACGGATTCATCGTAAGCAGATTCAGAAAAAGACATGGACAGGGAGCGCGGACGGGGAGGGGGGCACAAGGAGGCCACGGCGCAGGAGTCCATCCCGCCGCTGAGAAAGACGCCGACGGGAACATCACTCACAAGCCGGGAATTGACGGCAGACTGCAAATGCTCTTTAGCCGATTTTTCAATATCAGCCTGTTGTTTGATGGAGAAAGAGGCCGGATTCCACCAGGATTCCTCATGAAAATCGCCCGAATTCCAAATAGCAAGATGCCCCGGTCTCAGTTCCTTGATGCCTTCGATCAAAGTATCGGGAGCCAGGGGGCGCCCAAAAGAAAGGAACTGGAACACAGACTGAGGCTTGAGCGTTTTCGCCGGAATACCCGTGGCAAGAATGGATCGAATCTCAGAAGCGAAAATCAGGCAATTCTCATCCTGATAATAATACAGCGGCTTGACGCCCAGACGATCTCTGGCAAGCGATAAGGTTTCACGCGCCGAATCCCAATAACCAAACGCGAACATGCCGCGCAGGCGATTCAAGCCATTAGCCAGATCATCCTTGATCGTATGCAAGAGGACTTCGGTGTCGGAATCAGACCGAAAGGTAACAGAACTTTCCAGCTCGCGGCGCAGTTCTTTGTAATTATAGATTTCATTATTGGAGCTGATCCAGACTGAGGACTCTGAATCCGACATAGGTTGTCGGCCCGCATCCGAAAGATCGATGATGGACAAACGGCTGTGCCCGAAGCCGACCCAGAGGTCTGCCGTATCTTTTAATACGACGCTTCGCTGTCCATCCGGCCCGCGATGCTCAAGTCGGGACAGCATACGATCCAGTAGAATTTCAGGAGGCTCTGGTAGATTTTGAGGCTGGAACGCCAGAATCCCGGCGACACCACACATGAATAAGAGCTCTCAAGGAAGGATTAAACAATCTAAACGCTGGTTCCCATAATAGATATTATGTCAACTAAGAATGGGAACCTTTAAAACTTCAGCTTCAGTCCAGAATCGACTTCAAAGCAGAAACGATATGACTTGAAGACAAACCGTACTTCTCATACAACTGAGCGCCCGACCCCGTTTCAGCGAACTGGTCTTTCACGGCGATTCTCTCAACCGGCTTGTGAATTCTGTTTCGCAACAAAACTTCGCCGACTGCGTCGCCCAGACCGCCGATGAAATTATGATCCTCGGCAGTGATCACCGCCTTGTGCTTTGACGCCTGTTCAATAATCATTTTCTCATCCAGAGGCTTGATCGATGCGACATTCACCAGAGTGACGCTCGGATTGCCACCGATCGCTTCTATCGCCAGTAAGGACTCTTGCACCATTCCGCCCGTTGCGAAAATGACCACATCTGACCCTTCGCGTACCACGCTGGCCTTGCCAATTTCAAATTTATAGGACGAATCGTAAATCCCCTTGAGCTTGGCGCGTCCCAAACGCAAATACGCAGGCCCCGTGTATTCAGCCAAGGCTTTGGTTGCCTGACGCGCCTCTTCCCAGTCCGCAGGTTGAATGACGACCATATTCGGTATTGCACGAGTGTAGGCCATATCAACGATCATCTGAGCGCTCGGCCCATCCTCACCAACGGCGATTCCGGAATGCGTTCCAACAAGTTTCACATTGGTGTTGGAATAAGCCACGCTGACCAGAGTCTGGTCCATACTGCGTCCCAAAAGAAAGCAAGCGAAGCTGGTAGCGAATGGAATCTTACCCGTCGTTGCCAGACCTGCCGCCGTACAAACCATATCGCCTTCGCTGATGCCCATATTGAAGAAGCGATTGGGATATTTGTCGCCGAATTTCTTGGTTCGCGTGCTGTCGCTGACTCCAGAATCCAAAACCACCACCTGCTGATTCGCCTCGCCCAGTTCCAGCAAAGCCTCTCCATACCCATCTCTTGTTGCGCCGTCAATCATTGAGTCACTCACCTGTATAAATGCTTTAGTGTATTTACTATTCGATTTAAGAAACTTACGCTAACTCTGCTAAAGCCTTGCTAAAATCTTCATCTGATGGAGCCACGCCATGCCAGGCTGTCTTGCCTTCCATGAAGCTCACGCCCTTGCCTTTTATCGTGTCGGCAATAATGACACGCGGCTTATCCTTCGCGACCGGCTTGCTCAATGCGTCCATGATTTGTCCCATATCATGACCGTCAATCCGCAGGACGTCCCATCCAAAAGACGCCCACTTATCTTCCAAAGGTTCGAGGTCTTTCAGGTCCTTCGTTATATTGTCCTGAGCCACTTTGTTGTTATCGACAATCGCAATCAGGTTGGAGCTTTTGAATTTGGCCGCAGACATCGCCGCTTCCCAGACCTGCCCTTCCTGCAATTCTCCGTCGCCCATGACAACGTAAACCCGGCTGTCAGGAAAAGACTCTTTCAATCCCAAAGCGATGCCGTGTCCCACGCTCAAGCCCTGCCCCAGACTGCCAGACGCAATCTCAACGCCAGGCGTTTTCGGGTGCGGATGACCCGATAGAAATAATTTACTATTGATCTTTCTATAATCGACCAGATCGTTTTCAGGGAAATATCCCGCTTGAGCCAGTACACAATAAAACATCGCAGAGGCGTGTCCCTTGCTTAAGAGGAAACGATCTCTTCCAGGATCTTTCGGATTGGCAGGATCATATTTCATGATATTTCCGAAATACAGCGCCGTCACCAAATCGATCGCAGACAGACTGCCGCCAGGGTGACCGGAGCCAGCCCGATGAATGACAGTCAAAATTTTCCTTCGCAAAGTTTTTGCGAGGTCTTCCAGTTTCGTCAATTCTTGTGTGTCCAAAATCTTTTTCCCGGTAATCGATGAACGATAAATGAGCTAGATTTATAGCATAGAAGGCTCTCGGTTCCAAACAGGAAACCGAGGCAGGCGTAGATTCACAATAACATGCGGATTATTCCAGCGGAGATGATACGTATTTTTCGCAGGATTCAAGCAACTGGGTGAAATCTACCGGCTTTGAAAAATATTGATCGGCCCCCGCTTCCAGAATATCGGCTTCTGAATAACGCAGATCGCCGGAAACGACAATCACCTTCGCATTCTTCACCGTGGGGTTTTGTCTCAGCTTCTGGCAGACTTTGATTCCACTCAGCCCAGGCAATGCGAGATCAAGGATAATGATAGAGGGTTTGAACTCGGCGGCTTTGAGGCCCGCCTCAAGACCGTCGTACGCAGTTTCCGTCAAAAATCCATTCTTATCAAAATAGTTTTTCAGCAAATTGGTGAACTTCACTTCATCGTCAACGATCAATATTTTTTTCGTAGATTTTTCAGAAATTTCCTTCTCTAGAATATCCTGAATCATTTTGATCGTGTGCCCCTGCTTCTGCAAGGCATACACTTTCTTGCAACGCTCCTTGACCCATGCGGGATAGTAGCCGACGATCCCCTTCCCTCCAGGGTGAGCCTCTTTCTGCGGATCAGGGAAAAACTTGTATTTCTTTTGCCATAGCCATAAGGTTTTCCTTGTTATCGGAACCACCTTTAATATTTCCGCCGCAGTCACTCTTTCTTCGATATCACTCATCTCTGCTTGCCATTTTTTTGTTTGTTATTAACAGGCGCCTAAGCTTTTTTGAATACTAAAATGTTACACAGTGAATGTAACTTTTCAAGTGTTTTCTAAAAAAAATTACATACACCCATAAAGATATCATGATTGAGAAATGATTCCCTGCTCAAATTATCTGAAAAACCGATTTTTTTTAAATGCAACCACCCCTTGTACCTTACCTTCAAATTTACAGTTCTCTGATAAAGGTTTCTCCCAAAACTCCCGATAAATAATACAAATTCATGCCATTGCCCAGATTCTGTGTTGATTCCTGAAATTAATTAGAAAATAGCAAATATAAGCGTTTCATTTGCGAAATCCGGGGCTATAATAGGTTAACCGCTAAAAAATCAAACCTTTTTTATATATTTAGGAGCGCGCTACATGTACGTTTTACGCTCAATCAGAAAAACTTGTTTTTTTATTATGATTGCCACACTGCTGGTCCCGGCCCTGTCATTCGCCGACTCTCTTCCCCTGAGTTTAAAGGAAGCCGTATTTGGTACCTTGAACAGCAATATTTCCATCGCCGTTGAAGGCTTCAATACAAAAATCAAAAAGGAAGCCGTAAAAGACTCCGAGTCGGAATTCGACCCTACCATTGGCATGGAACTGACCTCTCAAGAACAAACGATCCAAAGCGCCGTCGCTGGCACCTCCACAGACAAAGGCAGGAATCAAGACACCGCCTGGAATCTTTCCTTGAGCCAGAAGCTGGTCACTGGCGCGGAATACAGCCTGGAATTTAATAACGGGATCAACAAAACCAATTCGCCCAACTCTGGACTCAACCCCAGCTACGACGCTGAGTTGCAATTGGATTTCACGCAACCCCTGCTGAAAAATTTTGGCATCGACACCAACAAGAGAAATATTTATATCGCCAACAACGACGTCAATATTTCAGAATTTGGTTTCAGGGACAAAGTCATCAGCGTCATCAGCGATGTTGAGAATATTTACTGGGATCTGGTTTTCAGTATTGAAGATTTGCGCGTCAAGCAAACCTCGTTAGGACGCGCCAAAGATCTGGAGCGGCGCGTCAAGGCTCAAGTCGATGTTGGAACGCTCGCACCTCTCGAAATTTTACAGGCCAAGTCCGAAGTCGCATCGCGCGAGCAACTGCTCGTCAGCGCCGAGGACCTGATCACCGATAATGAAGACAAATTAAAGAACACACTGAACCTGACATTCCTCGGCATCGAGGGAGATAAAAAGATCACTCCTGTAGACGCGCCAGTTTTTTTCGAAAAACTCGATCTCAATGTCGACGAAGCCATCAAGGAATCGCTATTGAGTCGCCCCGATTATCTGGCCAAACGCAAAGAGTTGGAGAACAAACGTATTCTGGTTCAGTACAATGAGAACCAAATCTACCCATCGCTCGATCTGGTCGCCAGCCTGGGCCTCAATGGTCTTGCCGGCGACGCCAAACCAATCACCCGCTTCAGCGGCGGAACCGTGACCAGCCAGTTCGACGGCGGTTATGGCGAATCCCTGTCAAACATGTTTTCCAGCGAATACTTCCTGTGGAAATTTGGCGTTCAACTCAGCTACCCGCTGGGCAACAAATCGGCGGAAAGCCAGCTCACATCAGCTCGCCTGGAATCAGCGCAATTGTTGATGGATTTAAAGGACCTCGAACGTCAGATCACGGTTGAAGTCCGAGAGGCCGCACGCCAGGTCAAAACCGATATCAAGCGTGTTGAAGCCGCCAGGGTCGCGCGCAAACTGGCTGAGGAAAAACTCGACGCGGAAGAGCAGAAATTTGCCGTCGGCCTGTCCACCAGTTTCAATGTTCTTGAATTTCAGGAAGACCTTGCAGAAGAACAAAGCAACGAGATCAAATCCCTGACCGATTTGAACAAATCCCGCATCAACCTGCGAAAAGCCATGGCCACGACTCTGGATGAGTATGGAATCAAATTAAGCGAAACCGAGTGATATGAAAAAAGCGTTCCTCGTAACCGGCGCCCTCCTGCTGACCGGCGGCCTGTATTTTTATATCAGCGCCTCGGCAGATACGTCGAAGGACATGAAGCCTGAAATCGAATTCAAAACGGCGGATGTCATCCACGATGAGTTGGTTCTTAAAATTGCCGCGAAGGGGGTTGTTGAGCCTAATTTTCAGGTGGAAGTCAAATCCAAAGCCAGCGGAGAGGTCCTTGAATTCCCTCTCAACGAAGGCGATCAGGTCATCAAGGGCCAGCCCTTGATTCGCCTCGACAAATCGGATGAATTGCGAAGCGTTTCGCTTGCCGAGGCCGATCTTGCCAGTTCAACCGCCAATCTGCGCAAAGCCGAATCCTCTTTACGGCAGATCAAGGCTCAATACCAGACAGATATCGAAACCGCCAAGTCAGCGGTTCTGGCGGCCCAGGCGAACCTGTCCGAGTCCAGTGATAAATTGAGAAGACAATCGGATTTATTTAAAAAGAAAGTCGTGTCCCAGGAAGCTCTCGATTCTGCCGAAACCGAATTCAAGGTGAATCAGGAAAATCTGGTTCAGGCCAAATCTAAGTTGAACGCCAAAGAAAATCTTGTGCACGACATCAGCATCCGCGAACATGAAGTGGAGCTGGCTCGCGCCGAGGTCCAACGCTCCGAAATCGCTCTGGCGGAAAAGAATGAACGCTTGCAGGAAACCGAAATTTACGCTCCCATCGACGGCGTCATTATCGAAAAACTGGTCGAAGAAGGACAGATCATCGCATCCGGCATCTCAAACGTCGGCGGCGGTACGGCTTTGGCGAATATTGCCGACCTGTCGCGAATGTTCATCATGGCGGATATCGACGAGACGGACATTGGACAGGTGGAACCCGGGCAAGCGGTGCAGATTACGGCGGACGCCTTTCTTGAAAAGTCGTTTCGCGGTCGCGTTCTTCGCATCGCCCCTCAAGGGGTGATCGAAAGCAGTATCACCATTTTCAAAGTGAAAATCGAAATCCTCGGAGAGGGCAAAACAGTCCTGAAACCCAAAATGACCTCCAATGTTGATATCATCATCGACAAGGTGAAGGATGCGCTCTACATTCCCAGAGAAGCGGTGCGCCAGAAAAAAGGCGGTTCCTTTGTCGCCATTCTCAACGATGAAGGCATGCCGGAGGAAGTCCCCGTTACGACGGGACTCAACAACCCGATCCATATAGAGATCAAAGAGGGATTGAATCCCGGACAAAAAGTGGTTCTTGGCGATTGGGAAAAAACGTTAGAGGAGGCGCTCGCATCTAAAGATAAAGGCTCGACCATGAGGAAAATACTCTGGATGATTCGTTCGCGGTGACTTTGTCTTGATTGAAATCGAACAGCTTTGCAAATCCTATCAGATGGGGCCTTCAATTGTAGCGGCTCTGGACTCGGTGACGTTTTCCATTGAGAGCGGTGAATTTGTCGCTATCATGGGACCGTCCGGTAGCGGTAAATCGACGCTCATGAATCTGCTCGGGTGTCTGGATCAACCGACTTCGGGCATTTACCGTCTGGAGGGTCGGGAAATCCAGTCCCTCGACCTCAACCAGCTGGCGGATGTGCGCAATCAGGAAATCGGCTTCGTATTTCAAAATTTCAATCTCCTGTCGCGCACCAGCGCTTTGGAAAACACCGAATTGCCGCTCTTGTACGCGCGCACGCCGCATCCGCGGGAAAAAGCGCTCCAGGCCCTGGCCAAGGTAGGACTGGCGGATCGGGTACAGCACAAGCCCAACGAACTGTCTGGCGGCGAACGCCAGCGCGTCGCCATCGCCCGCGCGATCGTGAACGATCCTTCGCTGATTCTGGCGGACGAACCGACGGGTAATCTGGACACCGAAAATGGAAACGAAATCATGTCGTTATTTCATCAATTGAACCGCGAAGGCGTCACCATCATTCTGGTCACGCACGAACCGGACATTGCTCAGCAGGCCCGTCGCATCATCCAGATGCGGGACGGACGCATCACAAGCGATGAAGCCGTGAAAGGACGTACCGCGCCATGTTGATCTGGGGTCTGTTCAAAATGTCCCTGCGCTCCCTCTCTGCCAACAAACTGCGCACCTTTTTGACCGCGCTTGGAATCATCATCGGCGTCGCGTCAGTTATCTCGATGATTTCCATCGGCGAAGCGTCGCGCCAGAAAACCCTCGACACCATTTCCAAATTCGGCACCAATATCGTCACCGTCAAACCCGGACTCAAAAAAACCCGTCACGTTTCTACGGATAAAGTCGACACCCTGACGCTGGAAGACGCCGAGGCGATTGAACAGCAGATCAGCGGCATCACCGGCGCGGCGGCGCAGGTCTATCGCTCGGCGCAATTGAAGTTCGGCAACAGAAATTCCAATTCCACCGTGCGCGGCACCGGACACCACTACGCCCGCCTCGCCAATTTCATTCTTGAGCGAGGGCGTTACTTCAGCGAACAGGAAGTTCGTAGCGCACGTCGCATCGCCGTACTCGGCGCCACCGTCGTCAACAACCTGTTCCCCGACACCGACCCGATTGGCGAAACCATAAAAGTCGACGGCAACAGTTACCTCATCATCGGCATCACCGAAGCCAAAGGTTCCATGAGCTGGTTCGATCCCGACGACCAGATTTTTATCCCCGTCACGACGGCGCAGAAGCGATTATTCGGTATGGACAGCGTCCAGTCCATTGACGTGCAGTCTGAAAGCATTGACGGCATGGATCAGGTCATCAAGGATATTGAGGAGTTGATGCGCCGCCGTCACAATATCGCCGAGGGTAAAGAAGATGATTTCTACGTCCAGAACTCGTCCCAATTCCTGAATAGCTGGGGCGATGCCGCAAAATCCTTTACTTATCTATTAGGTGGAATCGCCGCCATTTCCCTCATGGTTGGCGGCATCGGCATCATGAACATCATGCTGGTTTCGGTTACGGAACGCACACGCGAAATAGGGATTCGCATGGCCATCGGCGCGAAAAGAGGCGAAATTCGCGAACAGTTTTTGATAGAATCCATTCTGATCAGTTTCATCGGCGGCGCCATCGGAGTCGCGCTCGGAGTCGGCATTTCCAAACTGGTCTCCGATATGGGAGGATGGGACACCATCGTTTCCATCAAGACCATTGCCCTGGCGTTTGGCTTTTCCGTATGCGTGGGCGTTTTCTTTGGCTTTTATCCCGCCAACAAAGCGGCGAAGATGAATCCCATCGAAGCCTTGCGTTACGAGTGATCAGCCGTCCCTGAAAACAATTTCCCTGCCCTGCGATGCTCATTTGTCCAACGCCAGAAGAATTCAAAAAACTGAGCGATCAATCACCCTATGTTCCGGTGGTTGGCGTCATTCAGGCGCCCCAAGCCGCGCTTGACAGGATTTATCAGGAACTTTATGCAAGGGAAGCCGTTTCGTTTTTATTTGAAAGCGGCAAAGGCCCCGAAGAAATTTCGCGTTTTTCTTTCCTGGGCTCCTGTTCCGGCAGACAAGTAACGATTAAAAACAAACGCGCATCCCTTCAGTATCCCGGACAAAACGCTCCTCAGGAAATTGAGATTGATGAAGCCATGCGCCTGTTGAATTTCAACGATGCGGCGAAAACGCCTGAATACGCTCCGCATTTCTGGGGTGGCTGGATCGGTTTCGCCGGATACGAAGCGGGAGGAATCTTTGAAACCCTGCCAGATGACAAGGGGAGCGCCGATGACTTGTCCGATCTGTTTTTCGCCGAAACGTTCCAGTTCTTGCGATTCGACCACAAAACGAAGGAACTGAAAATCATCGTCGCCGTCGAGTCAGGCAATCCAGATCAATCCTATGAATCGGCGGTCTCTGAATTAAACAGGATCGAAAACAGAATCCGCGCCCTGCCCTCGTCTTGCGACTTGCCAGCCGAAGACGCTTCGCTATCGACTGAAGAGGCGCCAAAAGAATTCCTGTCGAATATGACACAGACGCAGTATATGGAATGCGTACGCCGCGCCAAGAACTATATCGAAGAGGGCGATGTGTACCAGGTCAACCTCGCACAACGCTTCGAAACGGAAACCGAGCAAGATCCGATCTCCCTGTATCGTCGTTTGTGGAAGGTCAACCCCTCCCCTTTCTCGGGAATTTTTAATTTTCCTGAAGCGACCCTCATCAGCTCTTCACCGGAACGACTTGTCAAGCTTGAAGGGGACTGGATCGAAACCCGACCCATCGCCGGAACGCGTCCGCGCGGCAAAACCGAACAAGAGGATCATTCCCTGTCGGCAGAATTGTTATTGAATGAAAAAGAAAAGGCCGAACATCTGATGCTGGTCGATCTGGAGCGCAACGATCTGGGGCGTCTCTGTCTGCCCGGCCAGGTGAGCGTGACGGATCTGATGTTTCTGGAGCAGTATTCACACGTCACCCATATCGTTTCGAATATAAGAGGCAAACTGAAACCGGGGACTTCGCTCAAGGAAATTCTCACCGCCGTTTTTCCCGGCGGCACCATCACGGGATGCCCCAAGATTCGTTGCATGGAAATCATCAATGAACTGGAACCCTGCGCCCGCGGCCCCTATTCCGGCTCGTTTGGCTACATTGGTTTTTCACGACACATGGATTTGAATATCATCATCCGATCCGTTCTCATTCAAGACAAGCGCGCCAGCTTTCATGTCGGCGCGGGAATCGTCGCCGATTCGGACCCGGAAACAGAGTACGCCGAAACCTTGTCTAAAGCCGGCGCCATGATGGAAGCCTTGAGCACACTGGCAAAAGAAACCTCATGAACGAGAAGGCATGGGTCTATTTGAACGGCGAATATATCCGCCTCAAGGACGCTAAAATATCCATACTGGATCGTGGCTTCCTGTATGGAGACGGACTGTTCGAAACCCTGCGCGCCTATGGCGGACGCATCCTCAAAGCATCCCGGCACCTCGAGCGGCTGTATCGTTCTGCGTCTCAAATTCATCTGGATATTGGAATCGACAAAGAAAGTCTTCAATCCACGCTAGAAGAACTACTCAACCGCAATCAACTCAGCGAAGCCATTCTCCGCATCACCGTCTCTCGCGGCGTTTCGGAACATGGCATTCAGTTGAATCCGACAGCGCCTACGCTGTCGATATTCGCACGTCAGGCCAACCCACTGTCGACTGAAAAATACGAACAGGGAGTCGGCATCCTCATTTCTGAAGGAACGGCGCATCGCCTGCCGCATGTCGACCCGGCGATCAAATCCTGCAATTTCCTTCCGCAAATCCTCCTGCAGGAAAAGGCCAGAAAGGACGAGGCTTTCGACCTCATTTCCACCGATCCCGAGGGAAGAATTTGCGAAGGCACAACGACCAACGTGTTTTTTGTCAAAGATAATATCCTCAAAACGCCGTCTCTCAGCCCCTATCTCCTTCCCGGAATCACCCGGCAACTGGTTCTGGAAATCGCTGAGAGGGCGGGCATCCAAAGCATCGAAAGCGAGATGCGAAGCGAGCAGGCGCTCGATGCCGACGAAGCGTTTTTAGTGAACACCGGGATAGAAATTTTACCCGTCGTCACAATCAACCATCGCCTGATTGGCGAGGGAAGCCCCGGCCCCCTCACCCGCCGCCTGCGGGAAGAGTACCTGAAAATAGTTGAAGACCCGGACTTATCATGCTAATTTTTCAAATTCCCGGCAACTGTCAGGAATCGATCATTGACGCATCGATGACTTGTCGCGCCCATTTCAGCGACGCGCTCTCAATCTAGAACGCGAGCGTGCGCTATTAAATTTAAAGAAACCATGACCACTTCAGAACGATTTATTGAAAATCCAAATGGAATCATCGCCGACTCGCGCGAAAAAAAGCAGTGGCTCCCAAAAGATTCGAAGCAGGATCTGGGGGACTGGAAAACCTACGATGAAATCGCGGGATATATTCAGATCATGCGTCAGGTCTACGCCGGGGGACACGCAGATTGGCGCATGCCAACGCTTGACGAAGCGAAAAAATTCTACGACGCCTCACTGACACATAAAGATTTCGAAGGCAAGGACATCCACATCGACCCCAAATTTGTCGTCGGGTGCGCTTACTGGATGTGGACCAGCGACCTGAACGACGAGGGCAAGGCGGCGCGATTGAATCTGAGAAACGGAGAAGTCGATTACAAGGACAAGAGCGAAAAAAACCTCAATTCCACACGGCTCGTTCGCAACGCATAAGCAATTCGCCGAATTGGCGGATCATCCATTTTTTTCAATCAGCATTTGCTGAAAAAATTCGTTTCCACTCAGGCTTGACAGATTCCTGGCAAGGTATTCGTCCGCTTTAAAAGTAACGCTTTCGACGCCTTCGGCGTTAAAATCCACAGACAGAACATCCTGATGCTTCGTTTGTTCAAAACCGTTGAACAAGGTTCCCGGGATTTTAGCTTCCAAACCCAGAGGAATGCGTCGCCCCAGCCGGACGCGCGCTTTCGGGTCATGCCAATCCACATATAAATATTCGCCTTCAAGCCAAACGTCGGGTTCGTGATCCATCTCATTACCCAGCAGATGAAAGGCGTCGCCCACGCGCACTGCAGGAACCGGGCGAAACGATCCTTTGACCCAGATTTTTCCCTTATCGTCTATTTGCATCATCCACTCACATTACAATTATATATTTAAAATTACAGATCAGGATTCCAGCGGCGCAAACAGATCAATCTGATGACCACCCGGGTCTTGAACCGAAGCGTAGCGTTGCCCCCAAAAAGCATCCCAGGGTGGGGTGACGCCCACAAAGCCTGCCTCTGTGATTCTGGCATACAGAGCATCCACCCGATCCGGGCTGTCCTGCAAAAAGCATAATACAATGCCTGAACCTTTCGGTTCCTTCCATTCGGGATTGATCTTCCTCATCAATTCAAAAGAATCCAGCATGATGCGCACGCCGCTTGGCGTTGTTCCTTCAAAATGCCCGGAACCGCCCACCTCTTTCAGTTTCACGCCCAGCAACTCAAAAAATTCCAGGTTTTTGGGAATATCCGCACACGCGATTCCGATCGCATCAAGACTCATCGACTCTCTCCCTATTCAATAAACAAACCTCCTGCCTGGCGAATGATTTTCTTAAACGAGTTCGCGCCAATCAACGCTTTATAAGCGCTACAATCACCATGCTGAGATTTAGAAAATAGCACAAAAATGAATCAGCATGAATTTCTATCCAACGCCCAAGCGCTTTTTCCAATTGATCCTTTCTCGCAGAGAGCTTATTTTAACAGGGTAATTGATGAAGCGTCATTCTCAGGAATGCAATAGGTCCCGATCCCTTCGTATCAAGAAATTTGAGCTTTGAATTCCCAGGAAATATTTTACAAACGACTTGAAGAAGCGTTGAACGAGCGCCGCGATCAGAACCGTTTCCGATCAACCCAGACGCGCCCTTCGGGCGTACTGGACTTATGCGCAAACGATTATCTCGGAATGCGGCGTCACCCCCTCGTTTATGAAAAGGGACTCGCCGCCGCGCAAACTTACGGAGCCGGAAGCGGAGCCTCTCCCCTTCTCGGCGGTTTCCATCCCTGCCACGAAGCGCTCCTTGAACAATTAAAAGTTTGGAAACAAAAACCGCATGGCATGTTGTTCAATACGGGTTTCATGGCCAATCAGGCTTTATTGAAACGTCTACCGGGGCCGGATGACCTGATCCTCTGCGACCGACTCATTCACCATTCCATGATCCAGGCGCTGGACCGATCGCAGACGCGATTCAAGCGTTACGAACACCTCAAACTCGACGCTCTGGAAAATGAATTGAAGAAAGCCGCCGGGGATTACCAGACCCTCTTCGTTGTCAGCGAAAGCGTTTTCAGCATGGACGGCGATTATCCTGACCTGAAACGATTGGCCCAACTGAGGAAAGAATACGGCTTTATCTGGATACTCGACGAAGCGCACGGAACCGGCGTCTACGGCGCTAAGGGCGCCGGGTTGGCGGAAGAAATGGGAGTCGCCGACAGCGTCGATATTCTGATCGGCACACTGGGCAAAGCCATCGGCAGTATGGGAGCTTATGTGCTGAGCCAGCGCAAGGGAGTCATCGACTACCTGAGCAACCATGCAGGCGAATACATCTACTCAACCTTTCTCCCCCCCTTTGCGGTCGGAGCCGCCAGCGCCGCAATCGAGTTGATCCAAAAGGCCAGCCCAGACCGTCAACGATTGCGCGAACGCGCCGTTGAGGTGCGTCAGGAATTGACCCGGATCGGCTATGAGGTCAATCCATTTGATTCGCCCATCATACCCGTCATGATCGGCGATTCCGAAAAAGCCGTCGAATTGAGTCGCCGTTTCCTCGAAGAAAATATCTTGATCGGAGCCGTGCGTCCGCCAACCGTCCCTGTCGGAACCGAACGCTTGCGTCTATCCTTGCACACAGGACTGAGCGACACCGATATACAACGCATGATCGATTTATTTAGCAAATGGAAAGCTTAAAAAATATCATCGCCGTCTGTGGCTGGGCGCTTCCGCCGGAATGGTTCCGCGAGCAGGTGCAACTCGCATTTCCTGAATCCGATGTCACCCTCATTTATCCAAACGATCCATTCAATGCAGATGAAGCACAACAACGCCTCAAAAATCAGCCTACGGACATGTATCTGGGATATTCTCTTGGCAGTCTCTGGTTGTTACGGCATCGGATTTTTTTAAGCGCCGATGCCCATAAAATCGCCCTGGCCCCCATACTCGCATTCCCTAAAGAACATTATATGGGTGGCAAAACCGACGAATCTAAACTAAAATATTTTCTGAATTTGTTAAAACGGCGTTCCAGCAACGGCGAATCCGCCTTGAAAGATTTTTACAAGGCCTGCGAAGCTCCGTTCCCTGAAAACCGGATAGAAGAAATTCCTGAACCCGATTGTTTGATCAAGGGCCTTGAGTTTTTAAAATCCATAAAGGTCGAACCTGAGGCGGCGCAAGATTTCATCGCAATTCTGGGCGCCAACGACAGTTTTCTCGACTCGGATATATTGCGAAACCTGATTCCCCACCTTCACGTTGTGGATGACGCCGCTCATGGCCCAGCGCCTTTGCTGAAGGCGCTAGTACGACTTTTAGATGAAATGAAGCAATGAGAATTATCGGAATTGATTTTACATCTTCACCTGGAAGCAAAAAGCGGATTCCCTGCATCCAGGGAAATTTTTCCAATTCCAATGGGCTGATCATTGAACAGATCAGCTCCGCCAAGACCTTTGCAGAGTTTGAAGAGATTCTGTCTCAAGCCGGCCCCTGGGTCGCAGGCATCGATGCCCCATTGGGACTGCCAGTCCAGTTTCTCAACGCAAGCTCCCTTCCTCTCGAATTGAACGCCTACACGCAGGCGATTTCCAAACTGGGCTGGAAGCGCTTTGAAACCAAAATAAAACGCTACAAGGACGCTCTTCCACGCGGGCAAAAAGATTCCATGCGCGTGACAGACAGCCTCGCCAAAGCCCAAAGCCCTCTGAAACTGATCAACGCGCCTCTGGCCCGCATGTTTTTCGAACTGGCCCCGCGCCTGCAAAAAGCCGATGTCTCCATATTGCCAGGAGCGCCCGGCGCATCCAAAAAGATCGTTCTGGAGGCCTACCCCGCCCTTGTTGCGCGGCGCTTTGCAGGTAAATACAAGAGCGGTTCCGGAGCGCATGCCTCGGAATTTGAAGATTCTCGCAAGGCCATATTAAAAGGAATCGTTTCCGAAGAATTCAGCCAGGAATTCGGATTTTCGACCGTCGTGGATCAGGAAATAGTCATCAAAGCTTTGGAGGACGCGCGCGGAGATGTGCTCGATTCGATATTATGCGCCGTACAGGCCGCCTGGGGATACAGCCGCAAGGGCTATGGCATTCCCAATGCGTCGCACCCCATGATCCAGTCGGAAGGATGGATCATTGATCCGAGACTCGTTCAGGAAATGGTGACGCAATCCGACGCTTCCGAAAAATCTTTATCCACATATCTCGACAACCCGTCTTCGGTCTCCGATCATCATGTCATCAACCTGATGAGTCAGGTCAAGAAACTGTCCGATGTCGGTCGCGCGCTTTCAGGCGAGCGCAACCTGACCGCGCTACTGGAGAAAATAGTCACCGAATCCCGGCAGTTAACGCACGCCGATGGAGGGACTTTATACATTGTAGAAAACAATGCGCTCTCCTTCAAAATTGTTCAGAATGAAACGCTGAATATTTTCATGGGAGGCGCTACGGGTTCCACAATCACCTTTCCGCCGGTGGAAATGCAGGAGTCCAATGTATCCGCTTACTCGGCGATGAAGGGCATCACCATCAATATTCCAGACGTCTACAACTACAAACCCTTTGACTTCACCGGCCCCAAGAAATTTGATAAAAGCACGGGCTACCGCACCACATCCATGCTTGTGGTTCCCATGCGTAATTACTCTGAAGAGGTCATCGGCGTACTGCAAATTTTGAATGCGCGCAACCCGAAAAATTTGAGCGAAGTGATTTCGTTTTCGCAGGGCTACGAAGGTTTGATCGAATCGCTGGCCTCCCAGGCCGCCGTCGCCATCAACACCGTGAACCTGATCGACGAAATACAAAAATCAAATGGGGAACTGATCTATGCGCGCGATCAGGCGCTTGAAGCCAGTCGCACCAAAAGCGCTTTTCTGGCGAATATGAGCCATGAATTGAGAACGCCAATGAACGCCATCATCGGCTACAGCGAGATGTTGCTTGAAGATTCCCAGGAAATGGAGCTTGATGATTTTGGAGACGATCTTCAAAAAATCATTTCTTCAGGAAAACATCTGCTCGGACTCATCAATGAGGTTCTCGACTTGTCTAAAATCGAAGCGGGAAAAATGGAAATCAGCCTCAAGATTTTCCCGATTTTAGGAATGGTCAATGAAGCCCTCGACTCCGTTAAAACGCTTGCCGAGAAAAATAAAAACACGATCAATTTGCAATGCGACCCCAAAATAGGAAACATCAACGCCGACCCGATTCGCGTCAAACAAATTTTGATCAATCTGCTGTCAAACGCTTGCAAATTCACGGAAAACGGCTCCATAACGCTAACGATCAACAAGCAGGTGGAAAATAACGTCAACTGGATCCATTTTTATATTGAAGACACTGGCATTGGCATTCCTCCAGAAAAAATTGAAAATTTATTTCAGGAGTTCACCCAGGCGGACGACTCATCGACTCGCAAAGTGGGAGGAACGGGATTGGGATTGGCCATCAGTCGGCGATTCTGCAGAATGATGGGCGGTGATATTTTTGTGAAAAGCGAATTTGGAAAAGGTTCGGTGTTCACCATCAGCTTGCCAACCAAAGTCACCGAACGGCTTCACCCCAAACGCCGCGCATCCGACAGATGAGATGGACGCCAACATCAACACCTGCAAATTAAACTTCCGTTTTCATTCGATCACAGTCCCATGAAACCTATCAATGCATCCTCCGATCTACAGGAAAAAATTTTCGAAAGTTTTTCCAGGAGAGCAGAAAGTTACGATCAATACGCTTCGATTCAAAAATTGATGGCGGATCGTCTCGCAAGTTTTCTTCCTCATTCCACGCCGGCTTCAATTGTGGAAATTGGATGCGGAACCGGATTTTTCTCCCAACACCTGTTCCGCCTGAACCCTCCGCGGCTGACGCTCAACGATCTGTCTCCCAAAATGCTGGAACAGGTTCAAAAACATCCCGATTTCAAAAAGCAAACCAACTGCATCAGCGGAGACGCCGCTCTCACTCATTTTGACCCCTGCGACCTGGTCACAGGAAACGCTGTTTTTCAATGGTTCAGCGAACCGGAATCACCGCTGAAGAATTTTAAAAGCGTATTGAATCCGGGAGGAAAGATACTGTTCAACCTGTTCGGCCCGGCGACGCTTCAGGAAATGCGCGCTGTCGCTGGAATTGATTCTCCAACAACCTTCCATACGCTTGAGCAAATCAAGCAATCGCTGTATGCGCTTGGTTTCAAAATAGACTTCGCCATTTCAGAACTTGAAGAAACTTATTTTCAAAACACCCAGTCTCTATTAAAACACTTACATTCAATCGGCGCGGCGCCGATAAGAAAACTATCATACAGTCAGATGAAACGCCTGATTCGAGATTATGACGCCAATTTTTCGACTCCCAAAGGCGTTCTGGCTCGCTGGGAGATTGTTTATTTTTCCGCGCATCTCCCTTGAATGATTTTCGTCCATCTCTAACTGATGCATGGCGCGAAAATCATTCCTATTGTTCACAGCTTCGTCGCTAATCGACCATGACCTCAGTTGTCTGGACTGAAAATTTAAAATGCCTGACACGCCACCGGCCCGAACTCGCGCGCTTGTTAGCAAGGCTTGCAACTGCCTCTCCCTACCGATCCGTTCCTGCTCGCTCCGGCGCTCCAACCCTTGCGCTACAGTTGCCGTCTGGCGAACAAAAATTCCTGCTCAGCGCTTACGATCCTGAACGGGAAGCCTGTAAATCCACCGACACCGCAATCAAAAGTGGCGCAGACCATTTCATCATCATGGGTTTGGAGTTGGCTTACGGCCTTCGACGCCTGTGCGCCAATGCGCCGAAGGGCAATCGCATTCTGGTCTTCGAACATGATCCTGAATTATTCAGGCTGGCGTTGCAAACTTCGGATCTGTGCGCTGAATTGGCCAATCCTAATATTGATTTTTTTATCGCCCCCAATTTGGAAGCAAGAGACCTTCTACCTGAAGACCTTGCGCTGGAATTCAGCCTGCACGGTTACCATGCGCTGACGACGCATTCCCTGACCGCCCTGCACGCCGATGCACAGATAAAACTGGAGTCTCGTTTACGTAAACAATTGCAGGAATCCAAGGTCAACCTCGGAACACGATCCGCTTTTTCTAAAATCTTCTATAAAAATATTTTTCAGAATTGGAAGCATATTCGATCCAGCTCCGGAATCAATCAGATCGAAAATGCCTTCAAGGATCAGCCTGCCATTATCGTATCGGCGGGACCTTCATTGGACAAGAATATCAATTATCTCAAACAGGCGGAAAACCGCGCCCTGATCATCGCTGTCGCCACGGCTTTGAAGCCTCTGCTCAGCCGGGGTATCGAACCGGATTTTGTCATCGCTGTGGACCCGGCGCCCTTGTTGTTGAAATTTTTTCAGCAGGCGCCTATCCCGAAAAAACCCTGGCTTGTTTTTGATCCCGCCACTTTTCCCGGAGTCATCGACAATTATCCCGGAAAGATGATGAGCTTTGACTCAAATATCGAATTGTCAAAATGGCTGGTGAATCTGACCGAATCCAAAGGCTCGTTGGGAAACATGCATTCCGTTTCTCATGCCGCGTTTGCTCTGGCTCAGCACATCGGTTGCAATCCAATCGCGCTCATTGGCCAAGACCTGGCCTTCGACGGTCACCGTCAACACTGCTCCTACAGCGCTTACCACAGCGAGCATATTGACAATTTCACTGAAAAAGGCGTCGTGAAACAGTTCGAACAAAATCGCTTCAACCGCTTTCAAGGAACGACGCTGTCTGCGGTGGATTTATTTGGCGGTTCGACCGCCACATTGACCAATCTGGACACCTACAAACATCAGTTCATTCCTTCCCAGCCTGATAAAATTTCATGTTTCAACGCAACGGAAGGCGGCGCCCCCATTCCGGATATGCGCGATACAACGCTCAGGGAGTTCATTAATAATTATTGTAGAGAAACTATTTGCGATTCAAAAAATGAATGGAAAGAGAACAACGCGAACGAATCCGCCGAAACGACTACTTCTCAGATTGGAATTCAAGCTGAAATCGATAAGCTGAGCAAACTGGCTGCAATTCTCAAGGACTTCGGATTGAAATTTGAGCAGAAGGATTTTGTAAAATCTGATGAGAAAAAACGCTTCTCTTATGAGATGGAAAACTTCTATAAGATGATGCTGGAAGATATAAGTATGATGAAATTATTGCAAGAATATGCCTTTGCAGATTTTGTTGAATGGAAAACCAGCACACAGGCGATTAATAAAAGCGCCGATCAAAACGGAACGGTCGAACGACTGTTTGAAAGAGACCGCAAATTTTTCCCTGTTCTCAAAAACGCCATCCAATACATGCTTGAGGAGCTTGAGAAAATTTCCAACTCGGGATGACGCTCGATTCTAGCCCGCTTTCTTGACGGCTTCAATCACGCTACAGCCTCTTCCCAGATTTGCCCTCTTAAAAGCTCCAAACCCAATAGAGCGCAACAGGGTTTCCGTTTCAGTGAAGCTGTAACTTTTCCCCGTCGCAGTAGCCATGAGCATGGTGAGAGAAAACAAGGCGGCTTCCAGCGGCTCAATTTGATTGTCCTTCAAAAACAAATCGACGATCAACAACCGCCCTCCCGGCTTCAAACTTTCATGTATCTTGCGCAACAGTTTTTTATTTTCAGCGGGAGAAAAAATGTGCAGGATATTTGCAAACAGTACCGAATCGAAACATTGCTTGAAATCGATTTCGAACAAATCGCCTTCCAGCAGTTCAATGCGTTTCAAAACTTTCAAAGATTGTAAAATCAATTTCGCCTGCTTGAGCGTCGCTTTACGATCGACCAAAACCGCTGACGCGGCCTTATCTTTTTTCAATAAAGCCGCTGTATAAGAACCCGGCCCTCCACCCAGATCCAGAAGCCTGCCGACAGGTTTTCGAGTTACAAACTCCACCAGATCCGGAGCATAGAGCCGACTGCGCTCATGCATCGCATGGGTGAACTCGCGACGAAACAACGGATCGTCGCCTCCTTCGAAATCTTTTTGCTTGCGTCCTTTTTTGGTTAACTCAATCAGACCGTTCCACTCGCGCCGATTGTCTTCGCGCAACATGACCGTGCCGCGTTTGTAGTGCGGGCTATCTTCAGAAAAGTGTTTATAGGTCTCGCTGGTATTGGCAAAAGCGTTTCCTTTTTTCTTCAAGGCCCCCATCGCCGCCAGAGCGTTGAGCAAACGCGCCGTTGCGTCGGGATCGGTTTTAGTGCGCCTGGCAAGCGTCGCCGCAGACATACTGCCTTTGCCAAGCTGAGTATAAATACGAAACTGCAAGGCGGCGACGAGAATATTGGCTTCTTCAAGTTGATCAATTTTATCGACGATTTCCTGAAAACTCAGCATGGATCATTTCCGAATTTAAGAATTTTATATAAAATCACTCATTGAGCAAGGCTTCGACCATCTCCTTGAGTCCCAGGCTGGAACCGAAGAGACATTCGCGCAAGCGTCCTTTTTTATCGATCAAAATACTCGACGGCGTGCCGCGCAACTTGTACATCTCGAAGGTTTTTGCGGAATGCGTTTTTTTCGACAGATACTCCTTCACTTGTTGACGCACGTTGTTTTTCAGAGCGGAGGTCATTTCATCAAACTGGGGAATGTCTCGATAGATGATCTCATTCACCGAAGCTTCGTCCAGACTTGGAGATTCACGCACGACCGAGTCCATCGCCACGGGGAATGGAAGGCTATAACCCAGGCGGTCATAATCCAGAAGGTTCCTGCGGCCCAATTCCGCCAGGGTTTCTCCAACCACCTGCCCGCTTTCAAGCAGAAGTTTCAAGTTCGAAAGGGAGTTTTTATCATAATCCTCAAAAGCCGTCGCCAGCCCCCAAACCGTGAGCGGAGAATTTTTGAACGCCTCATACACTTCAATCGCCTCGGGCAAACCGCCGATGAAACAACCCGGACAATTCACCTGGAACACTTCGATCAAAATCACATTTCCCGCTTCCTGGCTGATATTACTGGGCGCTCCCTGCGCCCATTCTCCGACGATCAGATCCGGAGCCGCTTCATTCAACTGAACCATATCATGCATCCTTGTCTATAAGACGAATCAGACGATTGATCAAACGAATGACAGGAGTCGGAGGGTTGTTCTTCAACGCCTGATCCAGTCCGTAAATCGCCTTGCTCTTTTCGCCCATCGTGTTGTGAATCAGTCCCATCAACACATAAGACATATGCCACTTATCGCCTTGTGGGTATTCAGAGACAATCCGATTCAAATGATCCAAAGCCTTTGGATAGTTTTTAATTTTGAAGTAAGCCGACCCCATCGCAAAATGAATATTATCCATCAAGGCCTGAGGTGGATTTTGCTTTAACACCAGCAGAAACTGATCGACGCTTTTTTGGTACTCCCGCTCCTTGAATAAAGTCATACCCCGCGTATAATCAGCGGGAGAAAATTCAGGGCGCGGTTTGATCGATTCGTATTCCTCAATCCGTTTAGACAATTTATCAGCGCCAGACTTCAGCGAATCAAGTTCGCTTACGGTGTCCTGCCGTTTTTTGGCCAAGGCCTCAATTTCCGCATTGGTCTTCGCCTGTAACTCCGCGATCTTTGGATCGACCTGCGCCACCGAATCGCGCAATTCATTTTCCATCAAAACGTGTTTCTCATGCTCAAAGAACAGAGCCTCAATATCCCCTTCGATGAGATCCAGTTCCTTTTGATGCAATTTCCGAAACTCCAGTTCCTTTTGCGTCGGCGGAAACCATGCGTGAATTTCCGCTTCCGAAGGAGCGTTCTCTTGAGTCGGCGGCGGCGTTTGTGCGCAAGCTGAAAGAAACGCAGATAAAATCAGAAAAAATGTCGAAAAATATGGCTTTTTCATATTTTGGATTTTATATAATAAACAGGACAGCGGATTCATGTTAGAATAAAAACCTAATTTTTTCAATAGTTTAGAGGAAAATGAAAGATTATTATACAGTTCTGGACGTTCCGAAAGGCGCAAGCCCTGAAGAGATCAAGAAAGCCTATCGGAAACTGGCCATGAAATACCACCCCGACCGCAATAAAGACAAGCCGGAGGTCGAGGATAAATTCAAGGAAGTCAGCGAAGCCTACGCCGTATTGAGCGATGAAAAGAAACGCAGACAATACGATCAGTTTGGGGCGGAAGGGTTTCGACAAAAATATACCCAAGAAGACGTTTTCAGGGATTTCGATTTCTCCGAAGTGTTCCGCAATTTTGGCGGCGGTTTTTCCGGAGCCGACCCTTTTTCCAATCTCGAAGGTTTCTTTTCCGGTCGCAAAGGCGGCTTTCGCGTCAACCGCGGGGCAGACCTCAAACAGACCTTGATGATTTCCTTTGAAGAGGCGATCAAGGGAACCAAAAGAATCGTCTCCATTCAGCGCTTGGACAAGCGCGAGGAAATCAGTTTTAAAATTCCCGCAGGAATCACCGACGGCAAAACCATCCGTCTCGCTGGAAAGGGATATTTGGCCGCAGGGGGCCCTCCGGGCGACCTGTTGCTGAAAATACAGGTTCAACCTCATCCCTCCTTCAAACGGGAGGGCAATGATATCATTTTGAGTCAGGAGATACGCCTCTCAGATGCCTTGCTCGGCGCATCCATTGAAGTGCCCACCCTCGACGGGAATATCCTGATGAAAATCCCGCCGGGAACCCAAAGTCACTCCAAATTGCGATTGACGGGAAAAGGAGTCCGGGTGAACGGTTCCAAAGTGGGCGACCAACTGGTGCAGGTTGTGGTCAAACTGCCTAAAGTTCTCGACCCGCAACAGACCGAACTGATAGAACAATTGAAAGAAACAGGCCTTTAACGCCGAAATATTTTACTGATTTTTTATTTAAGGAATTTGAATGGCAAAGATTTTTTTGAAACCCGACAACATCCATCACGAAATCGAAGATGGCACTCCTCTCATCGAAGCCTGCGAGGAGCTTGAAACCACCCTGTCCTTCGGCTGTACCGAGGGAACCTGCGGCGTCTGCGAACTGACGATCCTGAAAGGTCGAGAGAATTGTTCGCGCCCCTCTGAAGAAGAAAGGGATTACCTCTTCGAAGAAGACCTCGAAGAAGGCATGCGTCTGGGTTGCCAGGTTCGCATCAAAAAAGGCGAGGTTGAGATCACCTGGAAAGGCGTGCGCGCCAAATAAAGCGACGCGCAGGCCTTGCGCAATCGAGATTTTATTTTAAAAACTCAGTCCCATTTCCAGTCGTCTGGATCGCCCTTGTTGGGTATCCATAAGAATTCCGGTTCCTTGAAACTCAAGGTGGCCCAACGACTGAACACAAAGAGAGCGTCTGAAAGACGGTTGATATATGGCAGGATTTGTTCCGGGACCTCCTCTTCACGCCGCAGTCGAATGATCTGCCTTTCAGCGCGTCTGCAAACCGTTCTGGCCTGATGCAGAAAAGCCGAAACAGGCCCCCCGCCGGGCAATGTAAAACTTTTCAATTTACCGGTTTCGACGTTCATCAAGTCAATGATCTGTTCCAGCCACTCGACATTCTCAGGGGAGACTTCTTTCTTCAAGGCCTTCTCCGTGCCCGGAACTGTCGCCAGAATACTCCCGATATCGAACAGGCGCTGTTGAATGCATTCCAGAATGATATCCAGCTTGTCGCGGCGCTGTGACTCTTCCTGTTTGATATTGAAGGTGCGAGCGATGCCGATGACGGTATTCAATTCATCCACCGTTCCATAAGTCTCGACTCGAACGCAATCCTTGGCGACTCGAATGCCTCCAACCAGCGCTGTTTCCCCACCGTCGCCCTTTTTTGTGTAAACCCGATTGATTGATACCATGCGATCTCTTTCTTCCCCCGCTCGATTCAGGAGGGGAACTGATATTTGAATAAATACGACTGATCGTATCAAAATAGTCTAAATCTTTAGAATAATGAAACGATTTGTCAATTTAGCCTTCTTTTCCCCTTAATTCCGTTCCCAGACCAGATACGGGAAATAAAATATATTTTTTATTGATAATAATTATCATTTTTATTTATAATCAAATATTCTTACCTTTATAATACATGAATAATACTCTGCCGCTTTTTATACTAATTACTGGAATCATAGGAAACTCAATTTTATGAAACACTTACTCCCTTTTCGCATTCTCCTGGCCGTGTTTATCTTCTCACTTTTCGCCTCTCCCCTGCTGGCGGCTTCACCCGCAGATGAGAAGAAAGTGAAAAAGATTGTCATGATGATGAATATTGTCGCCATAGAATATGGGCTGGCAATCGATAAGGGAGAGATCATTAACGCCGCAGAATACGAAGAAAGCCAGATTTTTTTGAACCAGGCCTTCAGCCGCTATCAGGATCTTGCAAAAAAATCCCCCGCCTCCGAGAGCGAAAACTCGATAGCCGAGTTCAAACGACTGGAAGAACTGGTCAACTCAAAATCCGACCCGGGAGAAATCAGCGTTGGCGTCAAGCGTTTGAACGCCGCCATACTGGATCAGTTCAAAGTTGAACTGAAAGTGGAACCGACAAAGCCCGTATCCCTTGATAATGGCCGAAAAATCTATGAAAATCGATGCGTGTTATGCCATGGCGCCGAAGGCAACGGCGACGGGCCACTGGCGGCAACTCTCGACCCTGCCCCCGCAGTCCTCTCCGACCCCAATATTACGGGAGACGAGCATAGCAATCCTTACGATAATTTTCAGGTCATCAATGTCGGCATCGCCAACACCGGGATGATCGGCTGGGCGGAATTCCTCACCGAACCGGAAATCTGGGACGTCACCTTTTTCATTCGCACTTTTTCAAACGCCAATCCAGTGATCCCGGTTGTTCAAGGAGACGCCGCCGACAACGCCGCAAAAGGCATTGAGGACACGATTCAGCAAACGCGCGACTACCTGGCGCAAAGCCTGCAATTATTCAAGGACGGGGACACCGAGGCCGCCGCGGAAATGGCGTTTGACGCCTATATGATTTATGAAGGCATCGAAAAAGGCCTGACCAGCAAAAAGAAAGATCTCGGTTTGCAACTGGAGTCTTCATTCAGCAGGTATCGAGCCGAGATCAAGCGCAACGCCTCTCAGGATTTGATCAAGAGCATTTATGACGGCATCAATGTAAACCTTGGCGAAGCACAAAACGTCCTCATTGAAAAAATCGGATTCACGGGTCTGTTCCTGCAATCCCTCTCCATCATCGTGCGAGAAGGTTTCGAGGCGATACTGATCATCGCCGCGCTCATCACCTTTCTGACCAAATCGCGCAATGCCGACAAACTGAGCGCGGTGTATTCCGGCGCGTCCATTGGTATTCTTTTGAGTTTCGTCACCGCCTACATTCTCCATGAAGTGCTCAAGATCAGCAGGGTTGATCAGGAAATCATGGAAGGCTGGATCATGCTCGTCGCCGTCGTCGCCCTGTTCTGGGTGAGTTACTGGCTGGTCACAAAAATCGAAGCGGCTAAATGGCAGAGTTATATCACCGGGAAAATGCGCAACGCTGTTTCCGGCGGAAGCCTGTGGGCGCTGGGCATGGTCGCTTTCCTGTCCGTTTACCGCGAAGGTTTCGAAACCGTTTTATTCTATAAAGCGCTCTACCTTTACGCAGGCGACGAAACCGGCGGCATCGTTCCCGGCTTTGTCGTTGGTTGTCTCTTGCTGTTCGTTGTGTACTATTTGATAGGCAAGCTGGGAATGCGCATTCCGGTCAAATGGTTCTTCGCCGTCACCAGCGTCTTCCTCTACTTCATGGCATTTGTTTTCATGGGCAAGGGAATCCACGAGTTGCAGATGGGCGAACAGGTCTCGCTCACCGCCGCCGAATTCGCTCCGGAAATTTCATGGCTGGGCATGTACCCGACCTGGGAGACATTCATCGGCCAAGCCGTACTGGTGCTGGCCTATGTATTTGCCCTGCTCTACACCTTCGTCATCAAACCGGAAGTGGAAACGCAACAGCTTCAGTCAGAAACCGGGAAAATTCAAAACGACATCACTCTGGTTCACGATCTGGTTGAACATATTTCCCAGCACGCCCGACGTTGCGAAGTGTTTTTAAAAGATACCAAAGACCAGGACCTTAAAGAACTGTCCGAACATTTGAAAGAGATCGACGACAAAGTTCATGAACTGTACGACCATGTCAGCGCCGTCGAAAATCGTTTTCTCAATGAGTTTGATCGTCTTGCCCAGTCAGGGCTTGCAGTCGACGAGAAAAAAGGACTCTCTTGAACATACGATTTTTCAGAAAATCCAGAATACTGCATGGCTGGGCGGGCGCGGTTTGTTCCGCCTTCATTCTGCTACTTTCGATCACCGGAGTTCTTCTCATGCATTACGAGTCTCTGGGATTGAACCACAAGGAAATTGAAGGCGATTTTCTCCCGGACAAATATTTCGAAGTCGGCTCCACAGGAACGGCCATTCAAGCCATCGCTTCTTCCAGCGACGGCTCCCGGATTTATCTCGGATCGCATCACGGCTTTTATGTCTCCACCGATGCGGGAAAGCATTGGAACCGGCACGATCAGGGTCTGTTTGTTCAGGATGTGCGTACGCTTGCGGTGGTTCCTGATTCGCCTACAATTTACGCAGGAACATCCGGCGGCGTTTTTAAATCCGACGACGGCGGAATCAGCTGGCCTGAATGGTTCGATGCGGCGAGCGGACTTTCCAGCCCAACGATCAATCATCTCGCGATCCACCCTGGCGACAGCGACACCCTTCTTGCGGCGACCGACGGCGGCATTTATCACTCCGACGACGCCGGCGAATCATGGAGCCCCCTATTGATAGATGATGACAATCCAGCGCACCGGATCATCTTTTCAGGCAATGACCCGCAGACCATTTATGTCTTGATGGCGAAAGGAATTTACAGGAGTCTGAATGCGGGAAAACACTGGGAAGACGTGTGGAGCGACATGCTCCCGCCTCTCGATGTTATGATATCGCTTAAATCCGACCCGGAGTTCCTCTATGGCGGTTCTGCAGAAGGACTGCACCGGACCTTCAATGCGGGAAGAAACTGGTTGAAGTCGAAAGAGAAAGACTTGAGACCTCTCAAACATATCATTGCCGACCCCGACAACATCGCAAAACTGCACGCCATCACAGATCGACGCATTTTACACAGCACAAATGGCGGAGACGACTGGAAGGTTTTGGATCTGGACTGGAAAGCGCTCGGGCTCTCCTTCGCGCCGGAACTCACAAGTTTCCACAGCATCTCGAAAGGCGCTCCCCTTTTGCTGGCTGGCTCCAATCAGGGCTTGTTCATTTCCAGCGATGCGGGAGAAAGCTGGATCCACCCTCCAATCAAGGGAAACGGGATGCACTCCAAACCCCTTGTCCGCAAAATGGATATGGTGAAATTCATCACCGAATTACACACCGGTCGCTATTTCGGTTCGTATTTTGTACTGCTGGTGGACCTGGCAACATTGGGCCTGGTAGGTTTGGTTTTCTCAGGGATCGCCATCCTGCTGTTCAAGGCTAAAAAGAAACAAACCGCAAAACAACTTCAATCTACCAGCAAAGATTCCGAAGAAGTCTGGGAGGACATCCATGAAAAGGTAGAGGACCTGTCCATCGAAAGCATGGAAGTACACGATATGATCGAGCATATCGGCCAGCACCTGGAGAAATGCAAGTCGGTCTATCTAACGAAGGAAAAAAAGGAAATCGATGAAATCGGTCGTCACATCACAACTCTGGACCGAAAGATGCATTACTTGATGGAACGCATCGGAGAGTTTGAAAAAATTTCTAAAAATTAAACGCGCCTCCAAAACACATAGAAGCCCTTAGCCAACACAACTTAATGAATTTGATTTTTTGAATTGGCCCCGTTGAAATCGGTCCCGCCCAGATTTCGATGCATATCCATTTTTTTAAATTCTTCCCAATCGTCGCGGAATAAATTGAAACCGATGTAATCAAGGGCCTGCATCACTTCCAGATCAGAGAACTTGCCATCCCGGCTCTCCACATCGTTCAACGCTTCTTCTAAAGTTTCGCAAAGCCGCGCGAACTTCTCCTCATCTTCCAGCATCAAAAAATTTTTCATAAAATCAAAAGCCATGATTCCAAGCCTCGCTTCAAACGTGAGCAATCAAAAAAAATATTATCGGGAAATAAAATCAGAGACGGGTTGTAAAAATGCCTTGATATCGTTTTCGATCTTGTCGAATTCTTTGGCCCGCAGACGCTCAGGAGAATAGATCGATCCGCCCAGAGCCAGCGCAGAAGCCCCCGCCGCCAAATAGCGCTGGCTGTTCTCAAAGTTCACGCCGCCGACGGCCATTAAAGGAATGTTCTGGAACGGCCCTTTGATCATCTTAAAATAATCAGGCCCCATTTGTGAAGCGGGAAACACCTTGATCATCGACGCGCCAGCGTTCCAGGCCCTTTCAATTTCAGTGGGAGTAAGCGCTCCGGGAAAATAGGGGATTTTTCTATCCTGACAAAAAGCCGCAACCTGTTCGTTCAAGGTCGGAGACACGAGAAAAGCCGCTCCGCTATTTACGGCAGAGTCGGCGTCCTGCAAACTCAACACCGTACCCGCGCCCACGCACAGGGATTTGAAGCGACGCCGATCTATCGAGCGGATGAGTTGAAGCGCGTTCGCAGTGTTGAGTGTGATTTCAATGAATCGAAGACCGGCTCGTTCCGAAGCCTCCAGCGCGCCGGGAAGTGACGCCTCATCCACGCCGCGCAAAATTCCCATGACGGGTAAGGCGTGAAACTCTTTCCAGTCAAACATGGTATCGCATTGCAGGGGTTTCACGCGCCGACTTCAAAACAAACGCATCGCTTGAAATTCAGATTCAAACGCTGGCTTCGTTGATCAATTGCTCGTAGAAATCCAGATAAGCATCTTTATTCTCCGAACGGCGCAATTTCATTCCAGAGCGCGGGTGGAGATCCATGATACCCGTCAGCATGTAGGGAATGGTGTATCCCCATTCAATCTCTTTGCTCAATTTGACAAAATCCGTTTCGAGGACTTCCAGAATCGGGCGCAAATCATATTTTGGGTTTTTCAGAAAACCAAGCAATAACTCCAAGGGACAGTTGCCTGCCGCCCGGCCTATTCCAAGGATCGTTCCATCAAGGTAGTTAATGTTATTGATGATCGATTCGATGGTGTTCGCAAACGCCAGTTGTTGATTGTTGTGCGCGTGGATTCCGAGTTCGCGGGTTTTCAGAATTCTTTTGTACTTTTTAGCAAGGTAAGTGATTTGCTCTGAGTACAATGCGCCAAAACTGTCTACCAGGTAAACGACATCCACCTGGCTTTCATTTTCGATCTGCTCCAGCGCTTCCTCCAGCTCATTCTCACGCGCATGCGAAACAGCCATGATGTTGATCGTGGTTTCGTATCCCTTGTTCTTGATGCTGTTGACAAGATCGATCGCCTTGTCGATATCCTTGGTGTAGGACGCGATACGCATCATATCCACAAGGCTTTCGCTCTTGAGTGGAATATCGTTAGGATTTACGCGGCCGATATCGACCATGACGGAAATTTTTGATTTCTTCTCGCTTTTTCCAACAACCGTTTCGATGTCCTTTTCGGAACAAAATTTCATCGGTCCAAATTCGTTTCTGCTGAACTGGGATTCATCCGCCTTATAACCCAATTCTATATAATCCACACCTGCGGCATTCACGACTTGGAACACGCGGCTAACAAATTCATCTGAAAACTGATGGTTGTTCATCAAACCACCGTCACGAATGGTGCAATCTAAAACCTTGATTTCTTTTCGAAACATGATAGTTAACCTCTGGCAATGAATAAGGTCTTGACGATCTTTTTTGCCGAATAATTATTGCGCTAAAATAAAGTTTGAATTGCTTGATTATATTGAGTTAATCTCTGCGGGTCAATTAGATATTTATTTTTTTTGGAAATTGATTAAAACAAGCCCTTCACTGTCAGTAAACCGGGCAAAGACTGATGGCTGCAAATGCTGGAGAATTTCATGAATCATTGGTTAGTCAAGCAGGAACCCTCCAAGTATAGCTGGGAGGATTTTGTCAAAGACGGCAAAACCCATTGGGACGGAGTGCGAAATTATCAGGCTCGCAACAACCTCAAGGCAATGAAAAAAGGCGATCAGGTCCTGTATTACCACAGCATTATCGGCAAGGAAGTGGTTGGCGTTGCTGAAGTTTGTCGCGAAAGCTATCCCGACCCGACAACAGACGACGAACGCTGGGTGGTGGTCGATCTCAAGCCAATAGAAACCTTCAAGAAACCGGTTACCCTGGATCAGGTCAAAGTGGCAAAGGGTCTGGAATCCGTCGCGCTGATCAAACAGTCCCGCTTGTCAGTCATGCCGTTATCCGCAAAAGAATTCAACATCATTATGAAACTGGGCGAAACCCGCCTGCCCTGATGCAGCGCTTCACTCAAAAGAAGATTGACTTGTCAATTCAGCGCGTATAAATTTGTGAGGTTGTTCAAAACAATCACGATATTTTTCCCCTTCCTGCTATCCCAAAAGCTCCTATGACGATACCACGAAGCCTCATACTCCTACTCACCAGCATCTTCTTATGTATTCCAAACACAGTCTTTGCAGTCGATGAAAAAATTGCAGACTGTTTGAAGCGCCTCGAAACTCACGCCAGGTATCTGAACGAACCGGGCATGACAGGCGGCATCTGGGCGCAGTTTGAAAAAAGAAGCGACTTGCGCGACGATTCGACAATCGCCCTGAAACTCGACACAGAGTTGCGCGAAACACTGTACAATTTAAAATTCCTCTGCACTTCGCAAGACGGAATTCCTCTGAATGAACTGGCTCGTTACATCACCCAGGAAGTCGACAAATCCAACGCCGAGTCGTTCAAAAAATTCTGGGTCGACCTGGGCAAATCTCCGGAAGAACTGGATAAATGGATCAAGTTTTATCACTTCTCTAAAAAGAGCGAGCACAGAAAACTCAAGCCCGAAACCGTTCAATACTCCATTCAAAAATCACTGGCTTTGTTCAAAGAATATTTTGAACTCAACGCCGCAATGGATACAGGTAACGCAGGCGATTTTTTAAGCATCGCTAGCAACCTGTTAGAAAATATCAAGAATTTCTGCAAAACCGATTCCTATGTCTCTCAGGCCATCTATGAAAATGCACAGGCCCCCTATTGGGATATGGATGAAAACCACGGCGGATCCTGAAACCCGGGAATCGCATTTATTTGAAACGGAGACGATACATGAGTAATTTTTTGATTATTGGCGGCACCGGCGTTATGGGAACTGCGGCCATAGAAGCCATTCGAACCCATTTCGGTTCTGAAGCCAGAATTCTTGCCAATTGGTATGGCAAAGAAATTCCCGGCTTCACGATTGAAGGCGCAGACGAAACCCTGTTCGGCGATATCACCAGTCCGGAATGCGTGGACCGTATCGAGCAATTCAGTTCTGGCGAGTTTGATTACATGTTCTACGCCACCGCGCTCGGCGAAGTCGGAACCGCCATTGGCAACGCCACTGCGGAGAAGATTGCAAAATCCAATCAGCTTTCTTTTGACCCGATTCCCCAACTGGAAGATCGCCTGAATGTGAAAACCATTGTTGCCTACTCCACCTTCTACACCATCAAGCACCAGCTCGCTTCATACGGAGCCATGGGCTACTCCAAAGAAGCCATCGAAAAATGGACCGTGGAACCCGGCAAATCCAAACACGCCTGTATTCGAGCCGGTCTGTTTGAATCTCCCTCATCGCGCGGCATCAAATTATTGTTAAGAAAAGTTGCAAAAAACCCGGAAAATATCGAAGACCCCCTGGTGCGATCTTATTTTGAAAACTGCCCGACTAGCGAAGGAATCAAAAAATTTGAAGACGGCATTTTCAATGAGGAAAAAGAATTGTACGGCGACAGTCGAACGCGTCAAGAAAATCTCTATGAGTCGCACCTGGTATTATTCAAAAATCCGGACTCAGTCTTTATCAATGTTTGCGGTAAAAAAATATGGCAAACCGAAGAACCGTTACTCCTTAAGGACTATTTGTAAAACCCCCAGTTGCCGGGAAACGCAGTCCCGTAGAGACAATTCTTTTGATTTTTGCGCCCCCTTGTTTGATAATAGATGTAAATCAATGCGACACAACTCATTTTTAAACGCAATCCATGAACTCACGGACAGTCAAAACCGACGATCATAAAATTGAACTTTCAGAGGATGAAAACCTCAACGAACTGTTGACCAGCGTTGTCCTCGAAGTGAAGACTTATGCGGATCGCCTCGCCAATCAGATCAAAAAATTATCTGATATCGGTCGAGCCCTGTCGGGTGTTCACGATCTCAATCAATTGCTGGAAATGATTGTCGACCAGGCGCGTCAATTCACCCATGCAGATGCGGGCACCCTGTATCTGATGGAAGACAATAAGCTCAAATTCAAAATTGTTCAAAACGACAAACTGAAAATCCGAATGGGCGGCAAGACGGGCGGTAAAATCCCCTTCGATCCCGTTGAACTGACGGAAACCAACGTTTCCGCTTTTGTCGCCATCAAAGGCGTATCGGTCAACATACCCGACGTTTATGATACCGACTTGTTCGACTTCACCGGTCCCAAGAAATTCGACCAGTCCACCGGCTACCGCTCGCAATCCATGCTGGTGGTGCCGATGCGTAATCACGAGGACGATATCATCGGCGTATTGCAATTGCTGAACGCGCAAAACCCGAAGACCATGGAGGTCA
Source organism: Candidatus Nitrohelix vancouverensis (assembly GCA_015698305.1). Taxonomy (NCBI): domain Bacteria; kingdom Pseudomonadati; phylum Nitrospinota; class Nitrospinia; order Nitrospinales; family Nitrospinaceae; genus Candidatus Nitrohelix; species Candidatus Nitrohelix vancouverensis. Next base: position 2,359,178 of record CP048620.1, on the reverse strand, counting down.
TCACCTTCTCGCCCGACTACGAGAACCTGACCGAATCACTGGCATCGCAAGCCGCCGTCGCCGTCACCAACGCCACCCTGATATCGGACATGACCAACCTGTTCGAATCGTTCGTGCAAGTCATGGCAACAGCAATCGACGAAAAGTCCCCCGTAACCGGAGGACACATCCGCCGTGTGGCCAACCTGACCCTCACTCTCGCAGACGTCATCAACGATCAGGCCGAGGGTCGCTTCAAAGACATCAAATTCAATTCCGAGCAACTCTACGAACTCCGCATTGCCGCCTGGATGCACGATATTGGAAAAGTCACAACGCCTGTCGAGATCGTCGAAAAAGCTAAAAAACTACAGACTATTTTTGATCGCATCGAGTACATCAATGTCCGCATGGATTACCTGTTGCAGAAAGTCAAACTCAAGGGCGTTGAGAAAAAATTCGAGATGGCGCAGAAAGGCGCCGCTCAGGAAGTGATCCAGAAAATCGATGCCGAGATGAGAAAAAAAATTGATGAGATCAAGGAGGTCAAAACCTTCATCAACAAATGCAATGAACCGGGGGAATTCCTCGAAGACGAAAAAATCGACCGACTCAAAGTGATCTCCAAAATGAGCTACATCGACGAAGATGGCAACGAACGCCCTTTCCTCGATGAAGATGAACTCCTCAATCTGTCGATCCGTCGCGGTAGTATCACCGAAGAAGAACGCAAGAAAATGCAGGACCACGCCGCCGTAACGCTCAAAATGTTAAACCAGATTCCTTTCACGAAAAAACTGAGAAACATTCCTCATTTCGCAGGAGCGCATCACGAGTTTATCAACGGCAAAGGCTACCCACTCGGTTTAAAGGGCGATGAAATTCCCTTTGAAGGAAAACTCATGGCAGTGACCGACATCGCTGAAGCCCTCACCGCCGCAGACCGGCCCTACAAAAAAGCCATGCCTCTCAATGTGGTCTACAAGATTTTGAGAAGTATGGCAAAGGATGGAGAACTCGACAACGATCTCGTCGAACTGTTCATCAACGAATCTGTTTACGACAAATACAAACTGCAATACGAAACCCCACCCAGCCCCGAGCCTCAAGACGCTGAAGAAGTGGAAAACAGCGCCGCCGTTAAAAATTAACGGACTCTGTCCAAACCCAATCTACACCTCATTAGTTTAGTTTCCCCACTGCGACGCTGGTCTGAAAGCTGACTCTATAATGTCTGCGCGAATCGCGTACCGGCAATAAAAAAAAGCCCCCGCTGGGTTTGCCAGCAAGGGCCAGAATGCGATTCGACTTGAAACCTGTAGTAACAAAATGTGATCGTACAGCTACCCTTCTTCGGTCAGCTGTCAGTGCTGTAAAATTTTAAAGACCTCATTCATTCAATTGAACCAAAACTAATTGGGATTTTTGCTTCGCTTTAAAATGTAATCCGTTACCACGGATCAAGTCTCCTTCAGAAATTTCTAGATCATTTGCTATGCCTTCGCCTAAGCTTAAATAAGCAATAAACTCTCCTTTTACTTTAAAGCTCTGGCTTTCCTTCATCTTTGCAACATCCACTAAAGTATGGCTGTCAAAAGTTTCGCTTTGATCTTTGGCGCCACCGTATATCCGCGTCACCTTTCCCCAATCAGGTTGATACAATTTGTAGCCAGCAGGTTCTCCCTCGATTTCTGGAAGAACCCAAAGCTGGAGTACCCTGTTTTCGATATCATCAGGGTTGATCTCGTTATGAGAGAAGCCTTCACCGCCCGCACGTTGGACCTGTATCTGCGATTCAGAGAGATCCTGTCCGTTTTCCAACGAACCCTCGTGCAAAAGCCGACCCTCCAAAACGAAAGTAATAACATCAATTTCCTTGTGACTGTGCATTCTTGTAGTCCCTTTGGGACTGTATTTAGAATCCGCCAGATAAGCGAAATTGCCTATCCCCCGCCAGGATGTTTCTTCAATATCGTCACCCAGAGCCCTGGGGTCCTCTACCAGGTAATATTCTCTGAGGTCCGCAAATCCTCCTTGTTCCAGATCACCACGATGTAGAATTTCCATAACTGAATCTAACTCTCAACATTAAAAAGGATCGCTGTGACGATCACTCTATCCAGACATAACTGTCCGACCTTTTCTTGGCTGATGCATGTAATCATGCCGTCGATAACGCTTTATTTTTTCTTGGGAGTGTAAGGACCCGTCCTCATGTAGTTGTCGTTCATTTTGAAATGCTCATCAACCTGCACATCGCCATCCATTTCCGAAACGCTGGCGTATATCTTGGATTGTTTTAGGGCTTTCCCCTTTGTCTTATCTGATAGTATAGTAGTGCGATTGCGCCTTTTCGTAACTTGCTGGCCCTTGATACGCTCTTTATACTTTAATTTATCCTCGTGCGAAATATTGATTACCATGATTCCTCAATCAGTAGATTGTTGATAAGCAAAGCTTATTACAATTCTATTATAACTCGATTTCAAGCCCTGCGATAAAGTACTTTTAAAAATAATGTTGTTATTTTCAACAAGAATCAGAGCCGACCATGCCCGTTGAAAGAATAAAAGGTCTGTTTTCCGCCGAAGAGAAGCCTCAGGAAGAGATCGTCGCGACACTCAATGAAATGAATTTTTTTGAGATCGCCCGTCTCTTGCACGAGTTGACAGTAGAGGAAAAAATCAAGGTCTTCCACGCGCTCGATTCGGATGAGAAAAGGCAGACCCTTCTCTACGAGACCGACCGGGACAGTCGTCACGAAATTCAGGACTCGCTCGATAAGGAGTATCTCGCTTTCCTGCTGGACGAAATGCCGGTGGACGAGGCCGCCGACCTTTTAAAGGAATATGAAGAAGAAGTTCAAGAGGAACTTCTGGATAAAATGGGCAAGAAGGACGCCGATGTCATCAAAAACCTCATCACCTACGGCGAGGAAACGGCGGGCGGATTAATGACGCCGCTTTTCTACCGCGTCTCCCCCACCCAGACCGCAACCGACATTCTGGTTCAATTGAAGCGCGAGTCCAATCACGAGATGCCTCCGTATTTTTATGTGATCAAAAGCAATGGAGAGCTTGCCGGTTTTTTTAAACTCCGCGATCTGTTGAACGTTCCCGCATTCGCGCCGGCAACCAGTTTCGTTCGGGAACATACGCCTACAGTTCTGCTGGACGATACCTGCGACAAAATCGCAAACCTGATGGACAACGAACATTTGAGCGCCATTCCGGTAGTGAATGAAGACAATATCATGCAAGGCGTCGTCACCTTCGACGACGTCATCCGCGCCATGCAGGATATCGCCAGCGTAGATATCTTCACCATGGTCGGTACGGCAAAAATAGACCCTTTCGCCAAACGAACCATCAACAAAATCACAACGCGCGCGCCCTGGTTGTTCATCACCTTCATCGGCGGAATGCTCAGCGCTTCAATTTTGGGTTTTTTCGAATCTCAAATATCTGAATTTGCGACGATCCTGTTTTTCATTCCCTTTGTCATCGGGCTGGCGGGCAACGTTGGCATTCAAGGCGCAACGGTCATTGTTCGCGGCATGGCGACGGGAGACGTGCAAGATGACAACTTGCGAACTGTCGTGCGTAGCGAAGTGTTGGTCGGCGCCGCCAACGGGGTGATCTTTGGCCTTGTGTGCGGTGTCTTTATTGCAATGGTTGCCCGACCGTTACTGAATACCACGCCGGTCTTAGGGCTGGTGGTGGGAACCGGCATCATGCTGGCTGTCATTGTCGCCAGTCTGGTGGGTTCGCTGGCGCCTACGATATTTATGAAATTCGGGATTGACCCGGCAATCAGCGCAGGCCCCTTTGTAACCGTCGCCAACGACATCATGGGAATTTTCATCTACCTCATGACGGCGAAACTCATCCTGGGCTTTGTCTAAAACCTATTCTCCGCCTGCAAGTTCGATGGACATCAGAACAGTGTCGACCTCAACATACTCTTCTTCTGTCACATAAACTTCGGAGACGACGCCTTCGAATTCCGAAAGAAGCGTGAAGTAGCCTTCAGAAATAATTTCAGCGACCGCCATTCCAGGAATCACCTTGTCTCCTTGTTTGACAAGGAATTTGTCCACTTTTCCCGACGTCATGGTAGGATACATGGCGGACATTACGATATAATCTTCCATAGTAATCCTCAATAAAATTCACAGATCAATATCTATAACAGGCGCTACTCAATGGGAAAACTTAAAGTTGGAGACGTTCTCTTCGAACCCCTGTCACGTAATACGGGAGAGGTCACCGGTATCATAGAAGGTCCTTCTGGAAAAATTGTGCAAATCCGCTGGAAACCTGAAGACAACCATCTCCCGCATGATACGGAACATTTTTACAAAAAAGTCGTTCGCTGTATTAAAAACGGCGAATTTGAATACACGCCGAAGTACGAACCCTGAACGACTCCAGGCAATCAATGCTTGTACATCGTGTGGCTTGGGCGACCCGCCAGGATATTTTCTTTTCCCCAGTTAACCACTTCGGCAAATTTACCCGAGTTGATAAAAGTCTGGTAAGCGTCTTCTGAGTTCCACTCGGACACGATCAAATAAGACTGCGCATCGCTCACATCTTTATACAAAGCAGATTTCGTGTGCCCCTCGCCCTCTTCCATGACCTTGAGCACGCTGGCAAATGCTTTCTCAAATGTTTCTTCTTTTCCCGGAATCACCTTATAATTCATTCCAATCGTGACCATACCATCCCCTCCCCTTTGAATAATTGAAAAATAGTTTCAATCGTTTTTGGATTGAAACTGCCTCAAGGCCATCATGGCCGCTACCTGTTCCGCCTCTTTTTTACTACGGCCAATCCCTTTGCCTTCAACCCGGTCGTTAACCGTCACTTCCACTTCAAAACGCTTGTCATGGTCCGGCCCCGATTCCCGAACCACCTTATAGATAGGAATGCAAACCAGCTTTTCCTGAGTGTATTCCTGTAAATCGCTTTTATAATCGCGATAATTCTGCGAGTTTTCCAGCGCTTCGATCTCAACTTTCAATAAAGGAAACAGGGATTTTCTAACCGGCTCCAGACCGCCATCCACATACAAGGCGCCTGCAAGAGCCTCGAAAGCATTGGCAAGGAGAGAACTTTTTTCCCTTCCCTTGGTGTTTTCCTCGCCTTTGCCCAGAAGCAGAAATCGTCCCAGATCGATCGCCCGGGCCATTTCCGCCAGACAGGATTCATTCACAACAGCGGCGCGAATTTTAGACAAAACGCCTTCGCCATGATCCGAATACTCACGAATCATGAACTCGCTCACAACCAGATCCAGAACCGAATCGCCCAGAAACTCAAAGCGCTCGTTGTGCTTAACGCGCGTTTTGTTTTCGTGCGTGTAAGACTTGTGAGTCAGCGATTTGTTCAGCAGATCAAGACTTTTAAACCGGTAACCCAGTTTTTCCTGCAGATCATCCAGTTCGAGTTGACGACTGTCTGAAACCATTCCGCGCTGATTCTAGTTTAAAAATTCTTTGAAGATCAATACGCCGTTTGTACCGCCAAACCCAAAGGAGTTCGACATCCCAACCTTAATTTCTTTGTCCCTCGCCTGGTTGGGGACATAATCCAGATCGCATTCAGGATCGGGCGTAGTGTAGTTGATAGTCGGGGGCAACACCCCGCGACCGATGGCAAGAATTACAAAAATAGCTTCCACACCACCCGCCGCGCCCAACAAATGCCCGGTCATGGATTTGGTGGAACTGATCGCAACACGACGCGCATGATCGCCAAACGCCGTTTTGATAGCCGCCGTCTCCGTCGCATCGGCGCCTGTCGATGTGCCGTGCGCGTTGATATAGTCGACGTCTTCAGGATTGACTTTACCGCTCTCCAGGGCCAGCTTCATACAGCGCGCCGCGCCTTCTCCATTGGGAGCCGTCGCGGTGATATGATGCGCATCGCCGTTGAGTCCATAGCCCGTGAGTTCGGCATAGATTTTTGCGCCGCGTTTTTTAGCGGATTCCAATTCTTCAAGAATCACAACGCCGCAACCTTCACCGATCACGAAACCGTCGCGATCCTTATCGAAAGGTCGACTGGCGCCTTGCGGATCATCGTTGCGAGTGGACAAGGCTTTAGAAGCGTGAAAGCCTCCAACACAGAGAGGCGTGATGACCGATTCCGAACCGCCGGCAAACATCATGTCCGCGTCGCCATACTTGATCATGCGCGCGGCTTCGCCAATGCTATGAGTGCCCGTAGCGCAAGCAGTAACGACGCAAGTATTGGGTCCCTTAGCTCCGAACAGAATTGAAACCTGCCCCGAAGCCAGGTTGGCGATCAGCATGGGAATGAAAAACGGAGTGATTTTTTTCACGCCGCGTTCTTTGAGAACGTCGTGATATTTTTCAATCGCAGGCAATCCGCCCAGCCCAACGCCTATCTGCACACCTGTGCGATACGCGTTTTCCTCGGTGATCACATAGCCGGAATCCTCCAACGCCATCTTACTGCAAGCGACGGCGTAATGGATGAACCGATCCATCTTCTTTATTTCTTTATGATCTATGTAGTCGGCGGGATCAAAACCACGAACCTCGCCCGCAATTTTAACAGGGAAATCTTTGGTGTCGAAGGAGGTGATTTCTCCAACGCCTGAACGACCGTTTGTAACGGCAGACCAGTTCGCTTCAAGACCAATCCCTAGCGGGGAGACCATGCCTATACCCGTCACGACTACGCGACGATTCGCAGACATTATCAAGTATTGAGTGTGGAATCAGTTTGTATGGTTATGAATATAATCGATTGCATGCTGAACGGTGGATATCTTCTCTGCGTCCTCGTCCGGAATTTCAATATCAAATTCCTCTTCCAACGCCATCACCAGCTCAACGGTATCAAGAGAATCCGCGCCCAGGTCGTCAATGAAAGACGCCTCGCCGTTCACCTGCTTCTCATCAACGCCCAATTGATCTACAATAATTTCCTTGACCTTCTCTTCAACGGACATAAATCAAAACTCCTCAAAGTAAATTACATCAACATGCCGCCATTAACATTGATAACCTGACCGGTAATATAACCCGATTTGCTAGAAACTAAAAATAAAACACTGTTCGAAATATCTTCAGGCAATCCCAAGCGCGCCAACGGGATTTGCTCGATCAATTTCTCTCTGACTTTTTCATCCAGGACCCGCGTCATTTCCGTATCGATAAATCCGGGAGCCACCGCGTTGACCGTCACATTCCTTGGCGCCAACTCGCGCGCCATGGTTTTCGTCAAACCAATCAACCCCGCTTTGGATGAGGAGTAATTGGCCTGTCCGGCATTCCCCATCACGCCGACAATGGATGCAATATTAACGATGGCGCCCTGTCGCTGTTTCATCATTTGCTTTGCCGCCTGCTGACCGCACAGAAAACTGCCCTTCAAATTGATGTCGAGAACGCGATCCCAATCGTCCTCCTTCATGCGAACCAGCAAACCGTCTCGCGTGATTCCCGCATTGTTGACGAGGATATCGAGCGGCTTGTGATCCTTGGCGATGGAATCAAAAGCGGATTTCACTTCTTCCGCGTTGGAAACATCCAAGCGAATTCCAGACGCCGATCCACCCTGCCCCTTAATGCGATCCGCAGAGGCCTGACAGCCTTCCAGGTTCACGTCGCCCAAAATCACGTGCGCGCCTTCAGCCGCCAGCGCCTCGCCGATTTTAAGACCAATTCCCTGCGCGCCGCCAGTCACCAGCGCTACTTTATCCTGCAACGTTTTCTCTGTCATAAAAACTCAAAAATTCAATTTAATGGATTCGTTTCAGGCGCTCGCCTTGATCTCAGCCAGGGTTTTCTCCAGCGATGCCGCATCGGAAACCTGAAAACACTGAACCGACTTGTCAAAACGTTTCATCAACCCGGAAAGCACCCGCCCCGGTCCCAATTCAATAAATCTTGTGATTCCCTGATCCAGCAACGCCTGCATGGTATCCGTCCAGAGAACGGGAGAGCAAACCTGTTTCGCCAGATTCTCACGCGCCACACTTCCATCGCTAACCAACTGCGCATCGACGTTAGCGATGATGGGAAACGTCATGGATTTAAATTCTGTCCGGTCCAGTTCCTGCCGCAATCTGATTTCTGCGGGTTTCATGAGAGGACAATGAAAAGGAGCGCTGACAGGCAACATGACCGCTTTTTTAGCGCCCTTACTCTGGGCTTCGGCAGACACCTTCTCCACCGCCGCTTTATGCCCGGCGATGACAATCTGCTCGGGGCTGTTCATGTTTGCGGGTTGAACGATCTGATCCGGCTGGGAGAACTCATTACACAAGGTCTGCACATTCTCCAGCGGCATTCCAAGGATTGCCGCCATGCCACCCACTCCAACCGGCACGGCTTCCTGCATGAAACGTCCGCGCAACTGCACAAGACGCACTGCATCAAGAAACTCCAAGGCCCCCGAAGCAACCAACGCCGAATACTCACCCAGACTGTGGCCTGCCGCAAGTATGGCATCTATACCATTTCCCCTCAACATTTTCAAGGCGATTATACTATGAATCAGAATCGCCGGCTGGGTATTTTCAGTCAGAGTCAAGGTCTCATCAGGACCATTAAAACAAATACTTGCGATATCGATGCCGAGAACCTCGTTGGCCTGCCCGTACATCTCTTTGGCTTCTGGAAATCGATCGTAAAAGTCGCGCCCCATGCCAACGGTTTGCGCCCCTTGCCCTGGAAATAAAAATGCTGTTTTTACCATTGAATCACGCAAGCTCCCCAAGTTAATCCGGCTCCGACCACCATCAATAAAACGATATTTCCTTTTTCAATCTTGCCGCACTCAAATGCCTCGGTCAGAGCGATTGGAATCGAGGCGGCAGAGGTGTTGCCGTATTTATTGATATTCGAAAATACTTTTTCTGCGGGAATATTCAAACGCTCGGATGCGGCGTCGATGATGCGTTTGTTGGCCTGATGCGGCACCACCCAATCCACATCTTCAGGAGTCAACCCATTCGCCGCCAACGCTTCCCGCGAAACTTCCTCAAGTCGTTGCACCGCCACTTTATAAGTAGCGTTTCCTGCCATATGAATAAAATACTGACCCTCTTCAACCGACTGCGCCGACACGCCCGTCTTACCGATGCCTCCCGGAACCCTTATCAACTCGGAGCGTTGCCCGTCAGAATGAATATGTGTCGACAGAATACCGGAACGGTTTCCGCCATTCCTGCTTCCCAGCAACATCGCCCCGGCGCCGTCGCCGAACAGAATACAGGTTGAACGATCCTCCCAGTTCACGATGCGCGAATTGACCTCGCTACCAATGACCAGAATGTTTTGATAGCGACCCATTTTGAGATACTGCTCAGCGATCGATAAGGCAAACACAAAACCAGAACAGACTGCGGTGATATCAAATGCCGCCGCTCGGGCGGCGCCCAATTCTTTTTGCACAAAGCAAGCCGTAGCAGGAAACAGAACATCCGGGCTGGAAGTAGCGACAATGATCAAATCAATATCTTCCGCCGACATTTCACATGAAGTCAAGGCACAGCGCGCCGCATTCGCGGCCAGCGTGGATGCGGACTGATCGCTCGCGGCGATGCGTCGCTCAGAAATACCGGTGCGCGTTCGAATCCATTCGTCGCTGGTATCGAGTTTCTTTTCCAGTTCTGCATTGGTTAAAATTTTTTCAGGGACATAAGAGCCGACTCCCATGACCTCCGCGTTAAGCATGGATGATTCTGTCATTTATTTATCGCTAACCTCTGGGGGCTTTGGCGTAGCCGATGCCTCGTCGCTATCGGCTTCAGGGGAAGGTTTGCTAGTAGATGCGCCGTCTTCCGGTGTTTCCGGGACAAAGGCGCTTTTGATCTGCTTCCAGATGCTGGTGTCAATATCTTCAAGGTTGGATTCAATATCTTCACGGATGTGATCGTTGATCTTCTTTTCAATCAATTCGCTCGCTCGCTTGATCGCATTCTTAATCGCCTTGGGCGACGAACTGCCGTGCGCGATGATACACACGCCATTCACTCCCAGCAAGGGGGCGCCGCCGGTTTCCGAATGATCCACCTTTTTCTTGAATTCTGAAAGTTGCGGCTTGAGCAGAAAGTAGCCCAGCTTGCTGACCCAGTTGCGCGTGAACAGAGTCTTCAAGTTCGCTCCAATCATTTCCGCCAGACTTTCGCTGATCTTCAAAGCGATATTGCCGGTGAAACCGTCGCAGACCACAACATCTGCATTACCGCGATAGACTTCCTTGCCTTCGATATTGCCAACGAAATTAATGTGGCTTTTCTTCAACATATGAAACACTTCTTTAGTAATTTCATTACCCTTGCCATCCTCTTCGCCAATGCTCAAAATACCAATCGTCGGCGATTCCTTACCGAGAATGTATTTCGCGAACACATGCCCCATCACGCCAAACTGGAACAATTGAAGCGGCTTGCAATCCACATTCGCCCCGGCGTCCAACAACAGGGAATAACCTTTCAGAGTGGGCAATTGAATCGTGATCGCAGGACGATCCACGCCTTTCAGGGGTCTCAAAATCAAAGTCGAGTACGCCAGCACCGCGCCGGTGTTGCCCGCGCTCACAAAAGCGTCGGCTTCGCCGCTCTTGACCAGATCCAGCCCGATTTTCATTGAGGATTTTCGTTTGGCGCGAACCACCTTTCCGGGGATGTCGCTCATCTCCACGACTTCGTCGGCGTGCTGAACATGAATGGGCAATTGCCCAATATCATGCTTGGCCAGTTCTTCCCGGATCCGGTCTTCAATACCGACAAGGATCACTTCGCAATTGTTTTCTCTGGCGGCGAGAACGGCTCCCTCGACTATCGCCTCAGGGGCATGGTCGCCCCCCATTGCGTCAACTACAATTTTCATTGTAAGAACCGCTCCTGAAATCGAGATTCAAATCTAATGCGGAAAAATTGGCAGGCCAAAAAGGGCGTATGGACCGCCCTGTTCAGTATTAATGAGACTATGATCTGACGACCCTCTTTACAACAACAAAAAGAAATCACGCCACCCGGTTAGATGGATTCGACTTCCATGACTTCTTTGTCCTTATAAAAACCGCAATGCAGACAAATGTGATGAGGCCGTTTCATTTCATGACACTGGGGGCATTCGTTGAATGCAGATACTTTCAAATGATCGTGAGACCTTCGGTTTCCCTGACGGGACTTGGACATTCTCTTCTTAGGGACTGGCATAATTTCCTCTTTTATTTATTTTTAAACTTCAGTGATTTCAGTATCTCAAATCTCGGGTCTACCTCAATGCCGGTCTGGCAGTCGCAGGTTTTCTTATTCAGATTCACCCCGCATTGACTGCACAAGCCCCTGCATTGCTCGCCGCAGGTAATGGCAGATGGAGCCGCCAATAAAATAGCGTCTCGAACGGTCAATATCAAATCCACGGTATTGCCGTCGAAATATTCGACATCAATCCCGGCAGGATCGATTTCCATCTCGGCGCCCAATTCCGGCTCCAGCCCTTTGGGAACAAATTTACAATAGGCTTCGCCCTTCAATGAACGAACGACCGGCCCCAGACAACGGCAACACAACAACTTCGCCTGAGTCTCGAAAACGCCTTTAAAATAAAGCTCTTCGTATATTTTTCGTATGTCTCCCTGCAGACTGACATCCTGCGTGAGAGAGCAATCGTCGTCGTTAATTTTGAATAATTCCCTGTTGCCCAACAGGTCAATTTTAACGCCGTCCTCCGAAATTTCATCGACGTTAAAAAGCAAAGGATGACGTTCCATCACATTAAATACAACCTATTTAAAATCCAGTAGATAGAACTTTTTTGGGCAGGGAATCCAAACCAGCAAATGTTATCTTTTATTTAAAAACCAGTCAAGTTAAAACTCAGGAACGTGGATGATATTTATTGTGAATGGATCGAATTCTGTCCTGCAGGATATGGGTATATATTTGTGTCGTTGAAATATCGGAATGACCCAGCATCATTTGAACAGACCTCAAATCGGCTCCGCGTTCCAGAAGATGGGTTGCAAAAGCGTGTCGTAATGTATGCGGGGAAACCGATTTACGGATACCAACTTTTTGCACATAGCTTTTCAGAATCTTCCAGAAACCCTGACGCGTCATCCCCTTCCCTCTCTGCGTGAGAAACAAAAATGAACTGTTTTTCCCCTTGTCCAGCGCGGGCCGAGCTGTTTTACAATAATCGTCCACCGCGATCACCGCTTCATCGCCCAATGGAGTCACTCGCTCCTTGGAGCCTTTACCCATCGTACGAAGATAGCCTGCCTGCAAATCCAGATCGGTCCGCTTCAAGGCGATCAATTCGGAAACGCGCAGGCCGGTTCCATACAGAACCTCAAGCATGGCACGGTCGCGACGGCCCGGCGCCAATTCCAGATCGGGCGCCTCCAGCAAACGATCCACTTCTTCGAGCGACAAGGTGTCAGGGAGCTTGCGACCGCGACGCGGGGATTCCAGAATATGCGCGGGGTCGGCTTGAATTTCGCCCTCCGTTTTCAGGAATTTGTAAAACATCTTCATCGAAGACAAGGCCCGGGCCACCGTCCCGGACGATAGACCCGACTTCCTGAAAGCCAGTAACGCCTGGCGCAAATCCTGAGTTCCGAGCGATTCAAGGGGTCGATCCTTAAACAAGGACGCAAGTCGCCTCATATCCCGATCGTATGCGCTCACCGTATTCGCGGACAGACGTTTTTCGATGATCAAATAATCTGAAAAAGCGTTGATTGTCGAGTTCATGAGACTATTATCTTATTTTTCAAACAGTTATATCAAGTCTTAATTTCCCGCAACTGCATTTTCATGCGAGTGAGCTCCAGAATCCCCGGGTCAACATGGAAGAATCGTTTAGTAAGTCAAAATAAATTGAGATCGCGTCCCATCCTGAATTACCGAATGAAATCGTATATATTTAATAAATATAATCTTTAGTATTTGTTTTTTTGCAAATTCAGGCTATATTATATAATTGGTTTTTTTTGGGCCTCCTCTTAGTCAGGCTTTATTTTAATTCTCTATTACATCCAAATTCAGGCAAATTAATGCAACAGCAATTCATCAGGAACATAGGCATCATTGCGCACGTAGATCACGGGAAGACCACACTGGTAGACTGTTTATTGAAGAGAAGCGGAATGTTTCGCGATAGCGAACTTGCGATGACTTGCGTTCTCGACAGCAACGATCTGGAGCGCGAAAGAGGCATCACCATCTTTTCAAAAAACGCATCCATCTACCACGACAATCACAAAATCAATATCGTCGATACCCCGGGCCATGCCGACTTTGGAGGCGAAGTCGAGCGTATCCTGAAAATGGTCAACGGCGTATTGCTGATTGTAGACGCCGCCGAAGGCCCCATGCCGCAAACGCGCTTTGTTCTTAAAAAGTCCCTCGATCTTGGATTGCACCCCATTGTTGTTATCAATAAAATCGATCGCCAGGGCGCTGATCCCGATCACGCACTCGATCAGGTCTTCGAATTATTCGTCAACCTGGGCGCCACCGACGAGCAACTGGATTTCCCTGTGTTGTACGCATCCGCCAAACAAGGCATCTGCCGCACCGAGCCGAATGGACCGGATCAGGACATGACCCCGCTCCTCGATCTCATCGTTGAGAAAGTCAAACCACATGCCGGCGAGGAATCCGAGCCCTTTCAAATGCTGGTGTCTTCCATCGACTACAACGACTACATCGGTCGCATCGCTATTGGCAAAGTGCAACGCGGCAAGCTCAGCGCAAAAGACCCGTTGACGCTCATCAATCGCGACGGCAAACATCTGGATTTTAAAATCAGTAAGATGTTCACCTACGAAGGACTGAAGCGCATAGAAGCGGATCAACTCGTCACCGGCGACATCGTTGGCATTTCCGGAATGAAAGACATCGATATCGGAGAGACCCTCGCCCACGCCGATTGTCCAGAAGCTCTGCCTGTTTTAACGATCGACGAACCGACGCTGTCCATCAACATCATGGCCAATTCGTCTCCCTTTGCAGGACGCGAAGGTAAATTTGTAACGTCCCGGCAATTGAGAGATCGTCTCTATAAAGAGACCAAAAGCAACGTTGCCATGAGGGTCAGCGACACCAAGGCGGCCGACGCTTTCAAAGTATCCGGTCGCGGCGAATTGCATTTGTCGATCCTCATTGAAACCATGCGGCGCGAAGGATACGAGTTTTCAGTCTCCCGCCCCGAAGTGGTTCTGAAGGAAATCAACGGCAAGATCATGGAGCCTGAAGAACTCGTCGTCATCGACGTCGACGAAGAATACATGGGCGGCGTTATGGAGGAAATGGGCAAACGAAAAGGCAACCTGATCAACATCATCAACGCAGGCTCCGGCTCCAGCCGACTGGAATATCACATTCCAACGCGCGGACTGTTCGGCTTTCGCTCTCCCTTCCTTACCTTGACCAAGGGAACCGGCGTCTTGAACAACAGCTTCCACCAGTACGTTCCACATTGCGGAGAAATTGCGCGACGACAAAACGGCGTGCTCATCGCTCTCGAAAATGGCACAACCACCGGTTACTCGCTGTACAACCTTCAGGAACGCGGCACGATGTTTCTCAAACCGGGTCAGGAAGTTTACATCGGCATGATCATTGGAGAGAACAACAAGGACAACGATTTGATCGTGAATGCATGCAAGGAAAAGAAACTCACCAACATGCGGGCTTCGGGTTCCGATGAAAACATCTCCCTTTCGCCGCCGCGCGTTATGAGTCTGGAGCAAACGCTGGGCTACCTGAATGAAGACGAACTGGCGGAAATCACTCCGCAGAGCATTCGTCTGCGCAAACGTTTCCTTGATGAAAACGAGCGCAAGCGATCGTCAAAATCGCAGAAGGTCGCATAGTCCAAATCCTTTTAGAGCGTGGAATCGTGAGTGGGCGCGGCAAATCATTTGCCCTCATTTTTAAAATGAGTTAGAATTTGCCTTCTTTGTCACAAGCCCAACCCACTGCACTCTAGAATGGATTAATGGAAAAGACGACGCTAGTTCAACATATCCGCCAACAGGAACGCATGAATCCTGAGGCGACCGGGGAGTTCACCAATTTGATGACGGAAGTCATCGTGGCTTCCAAAATCATTTCCAATGAAGTCAATCGCGCCGGCATCGGCGAAGACATCCTGGGAGTGACGGGTGAAACCAATGTGCATGGCGAAGAAGTCCAGAAACTGGACGACTTCGCCAACCACACCTTCACCACCATCATTGGTCAATCGGAAGCGGTGTGCGCCATCGCCTCTGAAGAACACGAAGAACCGGTCATCATCCCGCAGGAAAAAAAACCCGGCAAATACATTTTCATGATGGACCCGCTCGACGGCTCCTCCAACATTGACGTTAACGTTGGCATCGGCACCATTTTCTCGATCTATCGCAAGATCAGCGACGGCGACGAAGTGACTTCAGAGGACCTGCTCCAACGCGCCGATCAACAGGTGTCCGCCGGTTATATCATCTACGGATCCAGCACCATGTTTGTTTACACCTCCGGCAGGGGCGTGCATGGTTTCACGCTCGACCCTTCTCTCGGCGAATATTTCCTGTCGCACCCGCACATGAAAATCCCTGAAACCGGGTCTATTTACAGCGTGAATGAGGGAAACACCACGCTCTGGAATGACAAGCAGAGAAAGCTGGTCTCTTATTTAAAAGGTCTGGAGCCAGACTCGCCCAAGCCCTATAAATCGCGTTACATTGGAACACTGGTGTCCGACTTCCATCGCACTTTGATTAAAGGCGGCCTGTTCATGTATCCCGGCGATTCAGCCAATCCTCTGGGAAAACTCCGTTTCTCTTACGAGGCGGCGCCGATGGCAATGATCGTGGATAATGCTGGCGGCGACGCCACCAACGGTAAAGAGCGTATTCTGGAAATGACGCCGGGCCACATTCATGATCGAACGCCGCTGTTTGTCGGCAGTCTCAAGGACATACAAATTTCAAACAAGTTTCTCAACGCTTGACCCCAGCGGTCTCTCATTCGAATTCAGGATCATGAAAGTTCAAAGCATACGCGGCGTAAAAGATATCCTTCCCGCTGAAATTCCAAAATGGCATTACGTTGAAAAAATGGCTCACTCTGTTTTTTCGCGCTATGGATTCGCTGAAATTCGAGTTCCCATTTTTGAGAAAACCGCTCTGTTTCAACGCGGCATTGGCGAGACCACGGACATCGTACAGAAAGAAATGTACACCTTCGAAGATCGAAGCGGCGACCAGATCACCCTGCGTCCCGAAGGCACGGCGGGCGTCGTGCGCAGTTATATCGAACACAAGTTGTACAATCCGCCGGGCCTTGAAAAAATGTATTACATCGGCCCCATGTTTCGTTACGAGCGTCCGCAGGCTGGACGCTTCCGCCAGTTCTACCAGATCGGCGTCGAAGCGATGGGATCGCCCGATCCAGCCGTCGATGCGGAAGTCATGACCATGCTCATGGATTTTTTTTCCGCATTGGGTTTGAACGACGTTTATCTGCAACTCAACAGCCTGGGTTGCCCGGAATGCAGACCCCAGTACCGCGAAACGCTCAAAGCCGCAATCAAACCGCATTTGCAAAAACTCTGCACGAATTGCAACACGCGTTATGAAAAAAACCCCCTGCGCGTTCTCGATTGCAAAGTGGAAACCTGCGCCGCTATCGCGACCGAATTGCCCAAAACCAGCGACTGCCTGTGCGCAGACTGTGAGGCGCGTTTCGGCAAAGTCAAACAGCTCCTCGACGGAGCCAATATTCCCTGGCGTCACAATCCATTGCTGGTTCGCGGTCTGGACTACTATTCGCGAACTGCATTTGAAGTGAAATCAGAATCGCTCGGATCGCAGGACGCCATTTGCGGCGGCGGTCGTTACGATCAACTGGTGGAAGAATTCGACGGCCCGGCAACGCCTTGCTTTGGTTTTGCATTGGGCATGGAACGCTTGATCTCTCTGGTTCCTTTTGACGATCAGGTGAACCTGCAATCGCCACCGGACCTGTTCATGGTCTGCCTGGGCGCCGAAGCGGAACGCTATGGCTTTAAACTGGCGCATGAATTGCGCTTGCAGAATTTACGCGTCGAAAGAGATTTCGACAGCTCCAGCATGAAAAGTCAGATGCGCAAGGCCAATAAATCCGGCGCGACCTTGACGCTGATTGTCGGAGACAACGAATTGCAGGATGGAAAATTAATTCTCAAAAATATGCAGGACGGATCACAGGCGGAAGTCGCCATCGCAGGACAATATCTGGAAGAGATCAAACAACGCTTGCATGACCTTGGGCCTTCCTGATACTCTTTAACTCCACTATTTTTGATATTACTCGAATTGAATCATGGCCAGTAAAGAACTCGAAGTCCTTGAAGATTATATTGCGCAGAATAATCTGAAGATCACGCGCCAGCGACGATCGGTATTGAATGCTTTTTTAGAATGCGAAAAACATGTCAGCGCCGAGGAACTTTACAAACTGGTCACCGAAAAGGAACCCAAGATCGGTCTCGCCACGGTGTATCGAACCCTCGCCTTGCTAACGCAAAGTCAATTGGCTCAAGAGCTGGACTTTGGCGACGGTCAGAAACGTTATGAGCATCGCTTCATGCACAGTCATCACGATCATATGATCTGCACGGAATGTGGCAAGATTCTCGAATTCAATCATCCTCTGATTGAAAAATTTCAGGAAGAAGTCG
The DNA here is from genome assembly GCA_015698305.1 of Candidatus Nitrohelix vancouverensis. Taxonomy (NCBI): domain Bacteria; kingdom Pseudomonadati; phylum Nitrospinota; class Nitrospinia; order Nitrospinales; family Nitrospinaceae; genus Candidatus Nitrohelix; species Candidatus Nitrohelix vancouverensis. The sequence goes on along the minus strand of CP048620.1, from coordinate 2,341,495 downwards.
CCACTCGTAACGGCTTCACCATCACCTCGCACAAACTCCACATGTTCGGTATCTGTTCTGAATGCAGGTAGGAAAAAACAAGGGCTGACTGATAAATCAGCGCCGCTCTCTCGCAGGATCAGTCAACCGACTTAACGCAACGAAAGCCAATATAATTATAGATTTCGTTCATCGTCTGCCCATAGAGGGTGACTTTCGGGAACACCCGGTTTTTGGGATGCAACCAGGTGCGATTTGTAACGCGAAGCGCGCCCGCTGAGGAATCCATAGCCCCGCCGCGAACCGTTTTGTATTCGCCATCCGCCGGGCCGGTTGGGTTTTGCTTCAGTGAATCAGAAAGCGTGTAGGGCGCCTCCCACCAGTTGCTGGTCCACTCCCAGACATTGCCAAGCATATCGTACAAACCAAACTGATTCGGTTTTTTCTGTCCGACCGGATGCGTCGTCGCGTTTGAGTTATCCATATACCAGGCGTAGTCGTCGTCCATCATATTCCCCCAGTAATAACGGGAGTTTACTTTACCGCCCGCCGCATACTCCCACTCCGCTTCCGTGGGCAAACGACATGCGCCCTTGGACTTTTCAGCAAAACGTTGGGCGTCATAAAAATTGATCTGTTCTACGGGGTGATTGTCGCCTTTAAAACGGGACGGATTCCCTCCCATCAACTTGACCCAACGGGCTTGCGTGACTTCGTATTTGTCCATATAAAAATCATCCACGCAAACTTCATGTTCCGGTTTTTCATCTTCCTGTGCAAAATTATTGCCCATCTGGAAACAACCGCCCTTGATGAAGACCATGCCTTCCGGAGCTTTATCCGCCTTCGCCTTGTCTTCAGGGGACAATTGAACGGGAACCACCTGACTGGATGGGATATCAACATCCGGCGCGTTGGGGTCAATATTTAATTCAGACAAGGCCGGGTTCGCCTCGCCCTCTATAGCCGGTTCGACGGTCTCTTGCTCACTGCAAGCGGAGAGGCTTAAGAGAAGGATTAAAGCGACAGGTATCAGAATTTTTTTCATGGTCGGACGTTGGGTTAAAAGTTTTATATACTATCATTTTAACGTCTTTTTACAAGTCCAATTCCCTGCAAAATCAAAGCTCCTTGCATGCATTTGTTAATGATTCCATGCGGGGCGATGGGGAGCGCTTTCGGGTTCACTCTGCGCGCCTGAATAATTATTCACGATCCAATGCCCACCCGACATCACCAGATCCGGGTATTCGAGTCGTTTTAAATTATGCAAGGCATTGCCGCGAACCGCAATCAGGTCGGCCGGAGCGCCGGGAGTGAGTTGCCCTAAAGGTTCCAGACCCAGATAACGCCCCGCCTTTGCCGTTGCTGTATGAAACAGTTCAAGCGCCGTCATACCGGTGAGCTGATGCATGAGTTGCAATTCCCTGGCATCAATGCCCCAGGGAATATCGACATGAGCGACTTCCGCGCCATAATAAAAATCCGCTCCCAGCTCGGCCAGTCGTTTTGCATTATGGTGAATACCGTGACAAGCCGACAGGGTGTCCAGAGTCGAGACGATTTTCACATCCTGCTGAACCGCCCGCTTCAAGAGAGCATCGGAAATTTTCATGCAGGGAACATGCGCCCATTCATCCACGCCGGCATCCAGAGCCAGGGCAACTCCAACGTCCTCGGAGACATGAGCCGTCACGCGGCGCTTCAATGAATGCGCCTCATCAACAATCGCCTTTACAATTTCCAGACTCAGCAGAGGCCAGGCTGAAGATACGCCGCCATGATGTCCCATCGTCCAGGGAGCACCCGGTTCTCCGCCGGGTTCCAATGCAATCTTAATGAAGGACGCGCCGCCTTCTATCAGATGCCGTACAGCCTGCCGGGCCTGTTCTTCCGTCTCCACCCCTATCGCAATCTTTCCAGAACCGTGATGATGCCCGCCATGACCAAAGACCGACAAGGGATAGCCCCCTTTAGCCGTCAAAATCGGCCCCGAACTGAGCAATCGCAATACGCCCTGCCCGCCCGATGGCGCGAGCAAATCGCCGCCAACGTCGCGCGCCGTGGTCACGCCATGTTCCAGTAGAACGCGGCGCGGGACATGCTGAAAAACGATATGCGAATGCAGTTCAATGAAACCGGGAAGAATCGTCGAGTCGCCCAAATCCACCACCGTCGCGGCATGATCGCTGATACTGTCGGAAGGCCCCAGTTTGGCGATCTTGTTTCCATCGATCAATAAAGCGGCATTGGAATGCATCTTGTTTCCGTCGAATATGCGCGAGGCTTTCAATAGAATGGACTGATCGGATTCATCATGGCCGGGCGCATGCCCTGGCGTCTCTGCCTGGGCGACGTTAAGGAATAAGGATGCCAGAGCCAATACAGACAACGCAATACTTCTGGCTGTGATTGCGAGCCATATGTTTTGAAAATTATGAATCATTATGAAATAAATCCTGTGGTGGTTGGAATATCAATTTGGGTTCTGGCAAGGGATGTCGCGGAGATGAAAATCAAACAACATCAGCTTGATAAATCGAGACCGCCTGTCGTGCGCTTCGGAAAGGCGTCTTTCACTCAATGATATCGAAATTATATCGTCCTGAACAAACAAACTCATGTAAAAATATGAATCAAGCCCTATTAACTGAGAAAAAAACTAAAATTTATGCGCTCGAATGCCGTTAGGATACTGTAATGAATCGCCACGATACGAAATTCGACTCATGACCCCTGACTCCTTTCGAAATAAAGGCTGGATCGCGCTCGGCCTGGCATTGACGATGACGGCGACCAGCGGCTGTGAAACGCTGAGGAGCTTCTCTTTGCCTGAAATGCCTGAATTGAAGGCGCCTGACCTGTCCTTTGTTTCGCTTCCAAAACTTCCCAAACTGCCAACATCGTATTCCAAAAAAATCAATAGCGATCTGGAGTTTGCTCAACATCAATTCCAGCAGGGGAAGTTTGACGTTGCGGAATATTATTTCAAGAAGACCCTCCTGACAACGCCTCATGATGCGGAAACTCTGCGCCAACTGCCCTGGGCTTATTTTTATCAGCAGAAATACGATCAGGCCCTGACCGCATTCCAGCGCGCGACGACCTTTGCTCCCAAATCAGCGGAACCCTGGATTGGGCTGGGCTGGGCTTATTTCGCGACCAAACGCTATGAAGAAGCGACCGACGCTTTCAAAAGGGCCGAAGAACTGACTCCTGAAAAATATCAGGTCCTGAAGGGAAAAGGATTCTGTTATTTTTTCATGAACCGACCCGAGGACGCCCGGCAGGAATGGGAACAAATATACAATCCCGAACAAGTGCAAGAACTCTGGACGCTCGTAGCCGAGTGGAAATCAGACGAAGCGTCTCCCTTACCGCGCATCCTTTCGCTTTCGCCGCGCTCTCCATCCATCTTCACGCTTCCGGTAGAAGCGCCTAGGTATCAAAGCGCCTTGCTCGGCTATGTCGCTCTGGATTTACAAGACTTGAAAGACCCCTGGAGATTGTATGGCAAACAATTCTTTGACCACTCCGTGCGAGCCTTCGAAGAAGCCGAAGCAATCGATGCGGACGGCATCGACCGACTGAACGGTCTCGGCTGGAGCCTGTTACATTCCAAACGGATCAGGGAAGCGGAGGATGTCTTCAAACGGATCAAGGCGCGTCTCCCGCATTTCCCTGGAAGCGTTCAAGGATTGCAACAAGTGGAACTGGCTAAAATGAAGCGGGCGCAATTCGCTCACTATTATTTTGATAAGGACAAAACCCAACTGGCTCTGAATGAGTATGAGGATTTGAAGGAACAGTTTCCAGACTGGGCGCATCCACAAATCCAAATCGCCTATTTGAAACTCAAAGAGCGACAAACTCACGACGCCTGGAAAATTTTTGAAAGCGCTCTGGCGATGGAACCCTCCAACCCGGACGCCTTGCAAGGACGCCAGAAAGCCCTGCTGGAATTAAAACCTAAATTGCATCTGGCAGACGCGCTGATGCAAGAGGGCAACTTCAAAAAGGCATCGTTGATTTATGCGGACTATATTGAAGAAAATGAATCTGTGGGAGTGGACGCCTTTCTCGCAAAAGCTCTGAACGGACTGGGATGGGGACAATTCAAGAAACGTCAGTACGACCTTTCCGCCGAGAAATTCATCCGCGCCTCAGTCAGCGAAGATTATAAAATCGATTCAGCGCGCGGCGCCGGGATGTCCTTCTACCGAGCTGGAAACTATGCCCAGGCCGAAAAGTATTTGAAGATCGCGCACGATGCTCAACCCGACAATCTTGAAATCGCCTATCTCTACGACGACAGCGTTCTCAAAAGCTGGTCTTCATCAAGGGCTATGGAGTATTTCAACCAGACCCTCAAACGGTACCCCCTGCGCGCCTCGTTATACATGGGCATCGGCTGGTTGCGTTATGAACTCGACAATCGCAATCTGGCTATCGAATATTTTGGCAAAGCAATTTCTCTCGACCCCAGTCTCGCCCTCAACGAAGAGTTTGAACAGTTGTTGAAAAAAGAACGCTTCGGCTGGCAGGTCTACAATCAAATGGGCTGGGCTTATTACCACAAGAAGCAATACGACAAGTCCATGGAAATGTTTCTCGTTTCGATGCGGCAGCAACCCAACAAATCTGAAGCGCGCATGGGGCTCGGTTACAACCTGTTGGCGCTCAACAAACTCGAAGACGCCTCGCTGTACCTACGCCAGACTCTGGCCCTCAACCCGCAACCGAAAACCATCGTGGAGGCGGCGGGAGAAACTCAAAGCATTGCGCCCTTCGAGCTGGCGACAACGGTTCGAAGCAAGTTAGGGCGATTGTATCTTGCGCAAAACCGCAATCTGGAAGCCCTCGCCCTGCTCAAGAAAGAACTGGAGATGAACCCCGATCAACCCGATGCGCTTGACGCTCTCGGCTGGACGCTGTTGAAACTGAACCGCCTGCCCGAAGCGCGCGCCGCTTTCCTGAGAGCCGTCAAAGTAGAGCCGCTGAACAACAGCCCGCATAACGGACTCAATGAAGTGAAACAGGCGATGGCGCGTCAAAAAATAGAAAGAGCGCAACTGATTTCCGCCCTGCCCCGCTAAATCCCCAGCCCGATATTCCTTATCTCATTGAAATTTTTACCCCTGCCAACATTTTAAAATTGACAGCGAAAACTTTTTAGTTATAATGTTTGAATCCGCTTTAAAGAAACTAAAGGTTTTCAAGTCGTCAGTGCATAGGGGGAGGGGGGAGGTACCTTTCTCTTTTCGCTTTAAGTGAAAAGTCATGGAGTTGAATTCTGTTCAGCTCCATGATCCCTGACGAAACGCCGGTGAGTCCCGGCGCCTCGGGGACGTCCGTCTTCAAACGACGATCTCTTCCAGAAAGGAACGTCGGCTCACTGATTGCGATCCGCAATCAGGTTGAATCCTGCAAAGTAACTAACGCCAATCCCTTTTACAGGAAACGCCGTCGGCTCACTGATTGCGATCCGCAACCACGTTGTATTCCGAAAACTCCACCGGTTCCAGCGCCTCGGGGTAGACCGTTTCCGCAAATTTTTTCGATGCCGGGGAATTGCGGTGCAAGGCCAGACCCGTTTCATTTTCAAAAATCAAAATACTCATGAAACGCGTGGGATCGGAAATCTCCTGCTGCGCCAGATACACCAGGGTGCGCGGTTCGTTCGCCCGGACATAATCCACCAGCTCAACCATCGCTTCCTTGCATTTCTTGATCGCATGACGATGCACGCGAAAACGCGCCGACATATAAATCGCCACGTCCGCCTCTACTTAGTGAGGATTTGGTGATTGGCTTTTAGAGCTTCCACCACCGCCGGATCCGCCAGAGTCGACACATCGCCCAGTTGATCGGCTTCGTTGGCGGCTATTTTCCTGAGTATCCGGCGCATGATCTTGCCCGACCGGGTCTTGGGGAGACTGGGAGTGAAATGCAGAATGTCCGGCGCCGCAATCGGACCGATTTCCTTGCGCACGAACTGAACCAGGTCTTTCTTGAGCGCATCCGATTCTTCAACACCGTCCATGAGCGTCAGGTAAGCGTAAATCCCCTGCCCCTTGATATCGTGCGGGAATCCCACCACCGCCGCTTCGGCGACGCTGGGGTGAAGCACCAGAGCCGACTCGACTTCCGCCGTGCCCATGCGATGACCCGAAACATTGATGACATCGTCCACCCGCCCGGTGATCCAGTAATAACCGTCCGCATCGCGTGTGCAACCGTCGCCGGTGAAATAATAACCGGGATACATTTTAAAATAGGTCTCTTCAAAACGCGCGTGATCGCCATAGACCGTGCGCATTTGCCCCGGCCAGGGTTCGGACAGGGCCAGCACGCCGTTGACGCCGTTGCCTTCGAGAACTTTTCCGGTTTCAGACTCAATCACAGTCGGTTTGACGCCAAAGAAGGGCAAAGTCGCCGAGCCGGGTTTGGCGGGCGTGCAACCGGGTAAGGGAGTAATCATGATTCCCCCGGTCTCGGTTTGCCACCAGGTGTCCACCACAGGACAACGCCCTCTTCCGATAGCTCGATGATACCATCTCCAGGCCTCCGGGTTGATCGGCTCGCCAACCGAGCCCAATACTTTCAAAGATGATAAATCGTACTTGCCCGGAATCTCCTCGCCATGCGACATCAGGGCGCGAATTGCCGTGGGCGCGGTGTAAAACTGCGTGACTTTGTACTTGTCCACCACCGACCAGAACCGCCCCGCATCCGGGTAAGTCGGCACGCCTTCAAACATGATGCTCGTGGCTCCGGTAGCCAGAGGTCCGTAGATAATGTAGGAATGCCCCGTCACCCAACCGATGTCCGCAGTGCACCACCAGATATCTCCGTCGTGATAATCAAAAATATATTTGAAGGTCATCGCCGTGAAAACCATGTAGCCGCCGACATTGTGCTGAACGCCTTTGGGTTTCCCGGTCGAGCCGGAAGTGTAAAGAATGAACAGGATATCCTCAGCGTCCATCGGTTCCGCCGGGCAATCTGCCGAAGCGGTGGCCATTACATCGTCCCACCAGACATCCCGACCTTCCTGCATGGGCGAAGGAATTTTATCGCCCACCCGTTTGGCGACGATGCAGGATTTCACCCGCACCCCTTGCGCTTCCGCCAACTCCATCGCCTTGTCCGCGTTGGTTTTTATCGGAACCGGCTTGGCGCCTCGAAACGAACCGTCGGAGGTGATGAGCGTTTCGCAAGTCGAATCGACAATACGATCCGCCAGCGCTGTGGCGGAGAAACCGCCAAACACAATGGAATGAACCGCGCCAATCCGGGCGCAGGCCAGCATGGCGATTGCGAGTTCAGGGATCATCGGCATGTAGATCGAAACCCGATCTCCCTTTTTGACGCCGTGACGTTTCAGAACATTGGAAAATTTGCAGACCTGCTCGTGCAGTTCTTTGTATGTGAATTTTCGATCCTCGCCCGGCTCGTTACCTTCCCATAGAATCGCCGTCTGATCGCCGCGCGTTTCCAGATGACGGTCCAGGCAATTGAAGCAGATATTGGTCTTGCCGCCCTTGAACCATTCAATGTGAATCGCCCCGTCATTGACGTTGTAATTATAATTTCTCACCTCAGACCATTTCTCAAACCAGGCAAACTGTTCCGCCTGCTCTGCCCAAAAGCCTTCCGGGTCTTCAACAGAACGTTGATACATGTCCTGATATTCCTGCATATTTTTGACCCAGGCGCCTTCAGCCACCGACGCCGGCGGGTTGTATAATTCAGTCATCGCATCCTTCTCCCGAATCAGGAAATTTCTGTGATTGTCTCATCGTCCCGCATCGTGCGCACCGCGCGGGCGGAATCCGACAATGTCCACAAGCCATCGGGATGTTCAAACGAACCGTCCCGAGTGCTCATCACCCATGTACGAAACCTTCCGCTCACCATTCCGGCGACCATACTGATTCCTCCGCCGGGCGCAAAAAGTTCAGATATATGAACCTCTTTATCAAAACGATCTTTATTCGATAACGATTCATCGTATAAAGATTCCATCTCTTCTTTTGTCGGCAAACGCCAATCGTCGAAACCCGCGAATTTATTCTCCCTCAACTCTCGCGCGTAATCGGCGCTGTCCGGGTAATTCACCCACCGCTTCAAATCATTCATTGTATCGGTACGCTTCCACATCAAGCGCCGTTCCGTATCGACCACGACGTCTTCTGAAGCCAGTACAAACCGCTCTTTAGATTTCATATCATAATTAATTGGTTGTGATAAATTACACTTAACAAGTAGGATAAAATATCATCATTGACGATCATTTTCAAAACACATTAAGACTGGCATCGCAGGTCTACTATATAACGATACTTTTTAAAATTTGATATAAACTGAAACAAATACCATGACAAAACCCAGTCCATCGCAATTGCTGATTTCGCATCTCGAATGGTCCATCCGGCATCTGGAGGATTCTCTCAAACGCGAAACCAGCGACTATTTTCAAAACGCCGCTTTACAACGTTTTCGCTTCACATTCGAGTTGACCTTAAAAACCCTCAAGGCGCATGCGACTGAACAGGGCGCAACTTTGGACAACAAGGACTGCGTCAACTACGCGCTCGAACGAGGCTGGATCAACACGCTTGAAGACTGGGAGCATATCGACGCCTGTTACAACGACCTCGTCAAAACCCCGCCGCAGAATGCAAAAGAAATTTTCCTGGAACTGGGAGCGTTTGCAAAATCTTTCGAATCCTTATATCAGCAAATGAAAAAAGACATTCAGCCCCACCCCTTAAACGCCTGAACGGCGCGAGCAAACTTTCACGACTCCTTGAAGCGAAGTTGCATTTCTTTGCGTAAGGATTCAAACGCGCGTTTGCGATGCGAGATCGCATCCTTTTCACCCGCCGACATCTCTGCAAAAGTCCGATCATGCCCCTCGGGCATAAAAATCACATCCCAGCCGAAGCCGCCCTCTCCACGAATCTCATTACAGATGGATCCCGCCGCCTCGCCCGTCCCCACAACCATTGTCTCTCCGTCATACCAGGCCGCGCAACAAACCGCGCGAGCCTTGCGATCGGCAAAGCCGTCCAGCATTTTCAACATACCCTCGCAACCCACATTGACTTCGAACCACTTCACCAGCGCTCCGGGAAGCTCATTCCAGGCTTCAAAAATCAGCCCCGAATCTTCCACCAGCGTCGGCTTGCCTATTTTCGCGTGCGCCTGCATCGCCTTGTCTTTTATCAATTCCTGCACGCTTGCGGTTTGAATCTCCTGAATCCCCTCAAGCGTTGCATGCTTGAGCGAGGCGCCCAGAATGCGCTCCGCTTCTTTGACTTTATTCAAGTTGCCCGTTACAAAAACGGTTTGACGGAACCATGCCTCCCAGTTCATAATACAAGCCTCATATTGTCACAACCGCATACCTGTGTTATAAGAATAAATTTTCCCAACTTTAATTGAACCGCCCAAGGCCTCAAAAGCTCCTCATATTTCCATGAAAATATCTTTGATTCGTATCGTTGTCCTTCTGTCCGCCATCCTTGTTTTATCAGGATGCAAATCCATTTTTCAACTGGACGTAGACGTTCAGGCTCAAAAAGCCCTGCACGACCTCGCTGAAATCCAGGAAAAATATTACGCTGAAAATGGCAAATATGCGAGCGGCCTTTTAAAAATCAGCGACTACGATTTCAGCTACGACAACGGTCTGGTCTATCTGGAACTGCAGGAGGCGAACAAAGACAACTGGCGCGCGATTGCGCTGGGGGCGGAATCTCCAACTGCCCGCGTTTTTGCTTTCGACACCAATCAAGGCGGATTCTATGAAATGGATGATGAAGAAGTGTCCAGCTATGTGCTCGGCGCATTGAACTTCATTCGTAGCGAACAAGCCAAAGTAGCTCTGAACGATTGGACCTCGCGTGTGTTGATGATGATTCTGCTTGTCTTCGGAATCAAATTATATTTTCGCTATAAATCGTCGCAGTATCGGCTGGTGTTCGCGTCTTATTTCATGATGCTGGTTCCACTGGGATGGTCCCTCGCCCTGTTCAATCACATGGCTTCGGACACGGTGCGTACGGGATTCATTACGGGGATGACTTCTTTTTCTCTGGTCGCAGGGGCCGCGATTCTACTCTCTAACAGTCTGTGGCTGAAAAAACATGCGCTGAGCACGCCATCGCCCCTGATCGGTCTGATTTCCTGCTCATTGCTGTTGTCCTTCTTTTCGGCGGGCGCCCAACTATATATCTTCGTTAAATTCTACTGACGAGGCATCTTCCTGTACGCGTACTGTCACCACATGCCGCGTCTGCCTCGATATGTTTTTCCCCTTTTTACCGCGCAAGGTGAACACCTGCCCGTCGCTCGCATGCTTCGGTAGCGTGAACTTAATCATTCCATCCGTAGTGCGCAGGGTGTGGATGCGTCCTTCCAGCAATTGCGAACGGGACAGGGGAAACTCATAGTAGAAATCCATAGCCGCTGTCGCCTCCTCAGAAGCGATTCGCAGGGTCATGACCAGATCGCCGCGTCGTTTGCGAAACAGGCTGGACTCGCCCTTCCCCGAGATTCTCAAGGTCATGCGGTTCCAGGCTCCGGGAGGGATGCGCACCAGATAGTTTTCTTTACCCTTGCGAATTCGAATCGTTCCGCCCTGCTCCGCCGTTCTCGAATCCACGGCGACTTCTTGAATCACATCGAGCAGGAAGACTTGCGTTTCCAAAGCATTCAAAAGAGAAACGGTCTGTTCGACAAATTGTTTGAGGCGCGGTCGATTTTCTAAAAACTTTGCAAAGAACCCAGAATCATACGTTTCTGGCTCTTGCGCGATGTCGACGTCCACATTGAGCAGTTTAAAATCGCGGAATCGCTTCTCCAGGGTTTGAAAAGCCCGGCTGATTTCCTTGAAACGATCTTCAAACTCCGGATTGCCAGGATTGTGATCGGGATGGTATTTACGCGCAAGAAGGTGATAAGCCTTGCGGATTTCATCCAGAGATAACGAAGGATCGGTCTGCAAAATATCACAGCAATCCTTCAGGCTCATCGCTCGTATGCTTGTCATGGCGCTCGTTTAAGGGTTAATCGGTTAATTCTATAATAATCAATGGTTAAAAAAATGCAAGTCTACAATCGAGCTTATCGTTAAAAAAATATGCGCCCTATAAGCGCCGAATATTCCGCAGACTTGCCAGCGCTAGAAAATAATATGGTGCAAAAAAGAGGATTTTTCTGATGAATCATAGAAAAATCACGATTTCTGCGCTTTCAAACTTGGTTTCCGAGCCATAGAAGTATAAAATAATCAGCGATTACTGGCTCTGAATACCTGCCTTGGCCGTAGCCATTACGTCCGCAATCCTCAATTAAACTTAACTTTCAGCATTTTTTCCATAAAGTAATGAAAACGGAAAATCTAATAGGCGTTTCAGAAAAAGAGCTTGAAGAAACTTTCATCGCTCTGGGAGAAAAGCCCTATCGCGTCGGGCAAACGATGAACTGGGTCTACCATTATGGAATCTATGATTTCAATGAAATGACCAATTTATCCAAAGCGACCCGGGCGCAACTGGCCAACAAGTTCCATATCAGCCTGCCCTCGATCAAGGAAAAGACGCAATCGCGAGACGGCACCATCAAATACCTCATTCAGTTTGAAGACGGGGAATGCATTGAAAGCGTCTGGATGCCCTCCGGCGACCGCAAGACCCTTTGCGTCTCCAGCCAGGTGGGATGTCGATTGAATTGCTCCTTCTGCATGACAGCGACGATGGGACTCAAACGCAATCTGAGCGCAGGGGAAATCATCGGTCAGATCATGGCCGTCAACAACGATGTCGGCGAGGAAGGCAAAATCACCAATATCGTTCTCATGGGCATGGGAGAACCGCTCGATAATTACGACGCGCTGGTCGACGCCGTCCGTCTGATGATCTCGCCTTCCGCCCTGCGCCTGTCCACCCGCAAAGTGACCATTTCCACCTCGGGTCTGGTCGACAAGATCAAGCAATTTCAGGAAGAAAATCTGCACATCAATCTGGCCATTTCCCTGAACGCGACCGAAAACGCCACCCGCGACACGCTGATCCCGATCAATAAGAAATACCCGATAGAAACCCTGCTCGAGTGTCTGCGCAATTATCCGCTCAAACCGCAACGGCGCATGACCTTTGAATACATCCTTCTGAGAGGCGTCAATGACAGCCCGGAGGATGCCAGAAGACTGGCGAAAATGTTGAGAGGGATTCCAAGCAAAATCAATCTGATACCCTTCAACCCCTTCTCCCCTTCCAGTTACCAACCTCCAAAGGAAGAAGAGACCCTGGCCTTTCAGAATTATTTAATCGAACAGAACTATTCCGTCTATATACGCAAAAATCGCGGCGCCGACATCATGGGCGCCTGCGGACAACTGGCCGCGCACTCGCAGACGGCGACCGTCTCGCAGACGGCGTCCGTCTCGCAGACCGCGACCGCGCCTCTTTAAACTCCCAGAACGATATGAACGCCTCGACCGAAAAAACGTCTAACGCAATCGACCTGTCCGTTGTGATTCCTCTTTATAATGAAAGAGAGAACCTCGTTCCTCTTGAGGAAAAACTGTTTTCCGCCCTGTCCCCTCTGGACCTCGATTACGAAATCATCCTGATCGACGACGGAAGTCGGGATGGAAGCGCCTACCTGGTCAGGCAATTACAGAAATCGAACCCAAAAATCCGCTTGATTCGTTTTGGCCACAATCATGGTCAGACCGCGGCCTTTGCCGCAGGATTCGAAGCGGCGCGCGGCGACATCATCGTCACGCTCGACGCCGATTTACAGAACAATCCCGAGGACATACCCCTCTTGCTCGAGCAAATGGACAAATTCGATGTCGCCTGCGGCTGGCGCCACAAACGCAACGATCCCTGGGTGCGCAAGGTCTCATCCAAAATCGCCAACGCTGTGCGCAATTACCTGAGCGACGAGTCCATCGCCGACACCGGCTGTTCCCTCAAAGCCTTTCGCCGTCGCTGTTTTGACAAGGTCAAACTCTACAAGGGCCTGCACCGCTTCTTTCCCACCATTATGAAAATGGAGGGATTTACAGTCACCCAGGTCAAAGTCGGACATTACCCGCGCATACACGGCGTATCCAAATACAATATCAGCAATCGTTTATGGGCGTCCCTGCTGGACCTTCTGGCAATCCGTTGGATGAAAAAACGAATCATTAACTACGATATAATAGAGGAGGATTGAGTACATGACCGCAACCCTGTGGTTGGCTGTGGGATTTATGGGGCAAGCCCTGTTTGGAGCGCGCTTCATTATTCAATGGATTGTTTCAGAGAAAAAGGGAGAGAGCACCATTCCCATCGCTTTCTGGTATTGCAGTATTGGCGGAAGCCTCGTTTTGCTCGCCTATGCTTTACATCGAGCCGACCCGGTCTTCATTGTCGGTCAAAGTCTTGGCTCCGTAATCTATATAAGAAATCTGGTGCTCATCGACCGCAAGAAAAAGACCCTGCAAAAGGCCGGGGAATGAGTTTGCTCAAAATCCGTTTGCTGGGAACAGGACTCCTGCTCTTTGGCGGCGCCCTATTCGTCTGGTCAATGCGCTCCATCGAATCCGAATGGCCGCAATTGCTGACCGGTTTGCTCTCGGTATTGTTCGCCGCAATCGGCTTTGGAATCCTGATTCTTCCCAACGACGACGACCCCTCTCCGCCATCCCCCTGACCCACATCTCCATCGCCACTGCGAATTTAAAAGTCCTTCATTTCACGCATCCAAAACGCCCTTAAACTGCTTGACTTTGGGTACCCCCTATGATATTTCTCTACCTTTCTTAAAGCCCTGAGTAAGGGCTTGCGTGAAGATGCGTAATCAGAGTCCCTGTTTTTCTCGATTCAAAAATCGTTTTTATCAAATGGATAAGCGGGGCTTGCAATTGTTAGAGCCGCAAAAAATTCGGATTCATAACCACAGGCGCTAAAGAGATCTTAAATGGACAAGTCATCTAACGAAATGAACACAAATTCCCTCTTAAAAAAAGCTGGTATTTCCTTCCTTTTACTAATGATTTACGGTCTGGTTCATATGAACCCCTCCGTAATGCAGACCACTTTCGGATCCTTCAACATCAACCCCACATTATCTTCCAATGCTTATGCGCAAGAAGAAGATGATGATTTTGAGGATTTCGAAGATTTTGAAGACGAGGAAGAAGGCGAAGAAGAGGAAGAAGGTGGAGAAGAAGCCGGCGAAGAAGATGGGGAAGAAGCCACCGAAGAAGAAGACCTGTCCTATTTGACGGATATTGGCCCAGCCAAAGATCACGAGTTTGAAACCTATACCTTCATGGGAACGAGCAATCGCAAGTTCACCTGGGCGGCGGCTCAACTACATATCCTGTTCGCATCGTTCATTCTCGGCTGTCCCATGTTTGTTGTCATCATGGAGGTTATGGGCGCGCGAAGAACTCAGGGCGTGCGTAAGGCAATCATATTATCCAACGTATTTCTCGGCGTTCTCATCGGCGTCGTCATCGGTATTACAGGCGAAATCATAGTCGGAATTCATCACGGCGTACTCTATGGTCTATGGGCCTGCGCCTTTGGCGCGCTCCTTGTGAGCTTCTGTAACTATTTCCACCGATTGATGAATGCTAAAGTCTCGGCCCTGGTGGGCGCGGTCTTTGGAACATTGATCGCCATTCCGTTAACGCCTGTCGAGCATCTTGAAACTTCAGCGATTATTCTGGCGATTGTTAACGGCGCTGTGGGCGGTATCCTCTCAAACGCGATCATGTTTGCCCAGGCCGATTTCAAATTCGAGCGTCTGGCGCATGAGATCACCAAGGTCATCGGTATCTGTTACAGTTTCACCGCGCTGACCGGCGGACTCTTCCTGTTTGTCATGCTGATCGCGTACAAAGATTTCATCACCTATCTGATTCAGTCCTTTCCAGTCCTGTTCATGGTTGGCTATCCGACCCTGTTCATTCTGGAAACCATCGTCATGTACATCTATGTGTACTCTTGGGATCCGCTGAACAAATCGAATAAAAAAGGACGCCACATCGTTGTCGGTATTTTCCTGAACATCCTCGGCCTGACTCTACTCTGCGCCCTGGACGGTCCGGCGACATATATGCAGACGCCGCCAAAACCACTGGATTCGCTGACGACCATATCAGAATGGTCGCGAATCGCTAACGCCACCTGGATGCCTTTGAACTACCATCGACTGGTGGGTAACGGAACATTCGGCGGTTACATGGTTTGTATCATTGGCGCTTACATGTACCTCTGGTCCAAAACGAAAGAAGAAAAAGAATATTATGACTGGGTTGGCTACATTGGCAACCTGATTGGCGTCGGCATCATGATCCCGCTTCCGGCAATGGGTTACATCTTCGTACGCGAAATTTACGAGTACGATGCAACCATCGGCATGTACATCATGTCCGATCGAGAATCCATGTTCATGCTGGTTCAGGGCTTGTTGGTTGGAACCATGTTCAGTATGAGTAATATCTATATGTGGGTGAGTATGAAGCGTATCGAAAATGCGCAACGCTTCTTCCCAGCCATGAAATTTGGATTCGTACTGATCGTCATTGCGGCCACAATCTGGTTCACGCCAAGACGTTTTTACGCAACCATGATGCCTGAACCGGGAATGGACAGCGCCATGGTGCTACCGGATAACCTGGCATTCCTGGCGCTCATGGTCTCTAAGAATACCGCCGCTTTTGCTCTGGTTGCGGTGACCTTTATCAACTATATTTTCTATACCATCGCAACCCGCACCGGTAAGGTTCATTATGGCAAAATCAATCCTCTTGGATTGTATGCGCTGATTTTCCTCGGATTTGCAGATATCTGGCTGATGAGCTGGATGGGTACGATTCGCGAGTTATCCCGAATGAACTGGCATGTTTATAAAGTCTACAAAGATGTCACCGTTGATAAATTTGCGCCGACCCTTGCCGACGCAGGTTTCCATGTGACGACCATCGTTTGGACTTTCTTTATCATCATGACAGCCATTATCTGGTTGGGAATCAAATATCCAAAATCTAAAAAGAAGGCAGTCGAAACAGCCCCGCCACAGGCAAGCCCTCAAATGGCGGAGTAATTCTAGGAGCATAGGATGGCAGAAAAATCGTTTATGCAGAAAGCTGGCTTGATCGTAGTCGTTTCTTTGGCTATTGCCGGTGGAGTCTGGGTATTATTTGGAGTCTTGGGCTTCGCTGATGCCGCGCGTCTGGGCGGCGTTGCGCTGACATTGGTCGGGATGACATACGCTCTGCTTCTTGCGATCCCCAGCGGCGAATTAAAAGAGAAAACATTCTTTCAGAATATCAAATTCAAAATCCCTGGCATTCTTGTCATTGGAGCTATCATTTGGGTTGTTGCCGGTAAAGCCGGGTTCCCGATCTGGTGGCAGATTGAATTTGTCGCTTTTGCCGGTGTCGGGCTGGTCTATTTCATTATTCTCGATTCCAAAGCCATGAAGGAAGAGCAACGGCATATGGACTGGATCGTCCGTCTGCTCGGGACCTACGCCATCGCATCGGGTATATTCATTACAATCACAGCTCAATTGCCTCAGTTTGATCCAGCGGTGGAAATAGCCAAGCTGGAAAAACCCCCCATCAAACTGAGCGGTCTGGCTGGCCCTGAGGTCATCGCGGCTGGTCGCGCTGTTTTTCAGGAGAACAAATGTTTCAACTGTCATAAAGTATTCTGGGAAGGCAACTCGGATCGCGGCCCCAATTTGGGCACCAAGCAGATCGGGCTTTATTCTGAAGAATATATTAAAGAACAAGTCGTCAACCCTCGGGTATTGCAGTCCCCCGGTTTTGAGGATCCAAAATCCGTCAAGGCCATGCCGACCTATTACGGCGAAGATCTGAGCGAAGACGAAATGCACGCTCTGGTGTCCTACATGAAAACGCTTCGCGACCCTGAGCATGCGCCGGTTGAAGGCAAGCTGGGCGAACAATGGACCTGGTTTGACGATCCCAAAATCATTGAAGAAGGCAAAAAGATCTTCAATGGCGAAGGTGAAGGCGTCGCCGAAGGTCTCAACTGTGCGGTTTGTCATGGTAAGGACGGTATTCCCATGATGACCGGTGCCTTGGATTTCCGCGATGATTCCCAGCCCGACACCGACAAAATGCCGGATCAGTTGAAAGGCGTTCCCCTGAGAGATTGGCCGGACAGCTTATGGTACAAGCGGGTTACGCGCGGTGTGGACGGCACCCCAATGGCCGCATGGGGAAGCGTTTTCCCACATTTAATTTTGTGGAAAACCGAAGCCTACGCACGAACCTTCCATTCTCCTCTCGAATCCAGAACGGAGAAGCGACCGATTCCTCCCGTTCCCACGAAAGAGGATATCGAGCGATGGAAAACGGAAGGCCTCTTCATGGATCCGTTGCTATAAACGAAAGTCAAACAAAGGCAGGGGCCTCTGGCCTCTGCCTTTTTTTTATTTGCGCCGCCCTCTCGTTTCCTAAAATTTATTAAAATCCATCCGAATGTATGCTAACGTAACAGGACATTTTTAAATTTCCACTTCACTTTTAAATACCGCTGAAACAGCGCGTAATCAAGGATTTGATATGAGTAAGCGAATCGACGATATGGTTAAGGAAGGGCTCTCGGAGGATGGAAGTATTTTAAACCTGCGAGATAAATACATTGGCCTGAGGGGAATCATGGAACTGGCAAATCACCCTGCTTTAAAAAATCTCAAGGAATTGATTTTACCGGGAAACCAATGCGCAGACGAAGGCGCAGAGGCATTGGCGGAATCCTCTCTACTGGGCAATCTGGAAATACTCAATCTGAATCACAATGAAATTGGCGACGATGGCGCCATCGCCATTGCAAACTCCACCAATTTCCCAAAACTGGTAAACCTCACGATGTTCGGGAATGTCATCGGCGACGAAGGCGCGAAGGCCTTCGCAGATTCCGAGCAGAGCAAAAAATATATAAAGCTCGATCTTTACAAGAACCAGTATGGCAATGTTGGCTACAAGGCCCTGGCGGAGTCGCCCAACCTGAAAAACTGCGAAGAGCTTGAGCTCTACAGGGAATAGACGCAGGCGCGCGGGTTCAGTTCTTGCTTTTCCATTCTTCCGGGGTGAGGGTCTTGATTTGAATGGCGTGGATCAACTTGGGTTGTCCGTTGATCTGATCGTCCAGCGCTGAATAAACCAATCGGCGTTGGTCAATCAAATTGACGTTTTCAAACTGACTGGATACCACGGTCACATGGTAATGCCCGCCGCCTCCAGCCGCTTTGTGACCGCGATGCAAATGGCTCTCGTCGATGATGCCCACGTGGTCGGCGTTCAATTTTTCTTTCAAAATCTGATCGATCAAATCTGTCGTTTCCATGCAATTCCAATCCTGTAGTGTGTGAGTTATTTTTCTTCCGACCGGAACCCCAAATCAGGGAGGTCTTTGAATTTATTCATCGAATCCCCAAACCAGGCATGCGTCTCGCTTTCTTCTTCGGACATCAAACGCCCGCGACATTTCGAACAAACGGGGATTTGTCCGGGCTTGAAAGCGCGCACACGGTTTTTGACTTGGCAGTGGGGGCAAGCTATAATTGTTAAAGGCGTATCATTCATAATTCATATTATCAAATTCCCGCAGTAAATCCAATCACATCAAACGCTATCATGATGTTTCATAAATACACTTTGAAGAACGAGAAAATCCCGACCTCCACCAAAATCTACATGGTCTTGTGGATCGTCGTCAGCCTGACCCTGTTGTTTGTATTTACATTCACGCTGTTTTCAATCGCATTGATTGCAGGCGTCATCATTTTTCTTCTTCGGCTATTAAGAAAAAGACCCGCGCAACCTCCCCTGCCCCATCAACGTCCGTACAGATCCAATCGCAACGATCAGGATGTGATCGACATATAAAACCCGTTATTTTCGAGGCCGCTTGTAAATATGTATTGCCTGTCCCATGCCCGCAAACGCCGCTTCGGAGATCGTTTCTGAAAGCGTGGGATGCGGGTGAACCGCATGCGCCAGATCTTTTGCGGACGCTCCCATATTCATGGCCAGCACGCCTTCACCAATCAACTCGCCTGCGTTGACGCCAACGACGCCCATTCCAAGAATTTTGTTGCTCTCCGGTTCCAGAATCAACTTGGTCAATCCCTCGCCCCGGCCCATCGCCTGCGCCCTTCCAGAAGCCGACCAGGGAAATCGCGAAACATGAAATGCGATGCCCTTGCGACGCGCATCCGTTTCAGAGAGCCCGCACCAGGCGATCTCCGGGTCGGTGAAGACCACGGCGGGGATCACCGATGACTTGCCCGCTTCCCCCCGCTCAATCCAGTTGATCGCCCGTTGAGCGTCATGCGAGGCTTTGTGCGCCAGCATCGCGCCAGCAACGATATCGCCGATCGCAAATATTCCAGGTTCATCGGTCCGACCGTTCGAATCGGTTTTAATGAAACCGCCTTCTTCGAGCTGAACCGCTGTGTGCTCCAGCCCCAGCGCCTGCGTGTTTGGCTCCCTGCCGACGGAAACGAGAATCTTAGAGAAAGTCTCCAGCGTCTCTTCCGAGCCTTTCTGCATCCCGACCTGAACTTCGCCGTTCACAATTGACGCCGAAGTCACTTTCGTGTCGAGATGAATTGTTTCGAACATCGAAGCCAGATTCCTCGCCAATGGGCGAACCAGATCGCTGTCCACGCCAGGCAATAAGGCGCTCTGCATTTCCACCACCGTCACGCGACTTCCCAGAGCGGCGTAAACTGTCCCCATTTCCAATCCGATGTAGCCGCCGCCAAGCACCAGAAGTTTTTGAGGGATGTTCTCCAGAGCCAGGGCAGAGGTCGAATCCATCAACAAATTGCCGAGTGGATGGAACAATGAAGGACTTTTAGGACGAGACCCGGTCGCCAGCAAACAGTGTTTGAATTCGACCCTGCCGTGCCCCGCGATCTCAGCTGAAGAAGCGCCTGTCAATTTAGCTCTCCCTTGAAAGGTCTGGACCTTGCGTTGACGCGCCAGTTCATCCAGCCCTTTCGCCATTCGTTGCACCGTCGCATCCTTCCACGCTCTCAATTTATCCAGATCAATGGAAGGGTCGGCGTAAGTCGCCCCCCATTCAGACGCTCTGCGCGTTTCCTGAATCAAAGCCGCGACATGCAACAAGGCTTTGGAGGGAATGCAACCGCGATTCAAACAGACGCCGCCCAGAGTTGCATTCTCATCCGCCAACGCCACTTTCATGCCGCGGTCCGCCGCGTCGAAAGCCGCATGATAACCGCCCGGCCCGCCGCCAATCACTAAAAGATCCACCGATATCATATTCACCTGTGTCTGCGTCTGCTCAGTTGTTCCCATTCTCTACGCGGAACCTGATGCTGGATTTGTTTCATAACAAAATTGCACAATAAACGCGCCCGGTCCTTTGCAACGCGCGGCCCTTCAAACAACGCCGTCAAAATTTTCTCCTGCTCCAGAAAGGGGCGTAACTGACTCTCCATCTTCTTCACAATCTGCTGATTACTGAGATCGGAAGAACTGTTTTTTGATCGCGTTTTTTTACTACCAAATAAATGACTGCGCGCAGAAGAGGAATCTGCCGGACTCTGAGGCAAGACGCTCGCCTTATAATCTTTGATGAAATAAGAAAGCGCATTCATCGTGTTCGCCGCGCCCAGCTTCTCCATATCCTTGTCCAAATGATCCCGGCTCACAGTAGTTTCGCCAGCGCTGTTCCAGCGCCACTGTTCGTCGGATGCAATGGCGAACAAGCCCCGGTCAGCGAGATAATCCAAAAAGGCTTCTGCAAGAGAGCCATCCAAACCATCCACCAGGCATTCCTCTCGAAACCATTCGAGCCATTGCTCACGCGATTGTGTTGAAAAAATCTGAGACCTGGAACCCATGGACCTTGCAGGGAAGTTTGAGTGATGCGGCGAGTCAGCTAAAGAGATTTTTCCAAACGGCCTTCAAAATATCGCCGCAAGGTTGTCGACACTCCGGGGATGGCCAGAAGCTTTTGCATCGACGCCGTATTTGATTTGTCATGATACAGAAGTTGATTGACTTGGGAAATTGAAAATTGCTCAGGATCTGCTGTTATTAATTCCATCGAATCTCCTACTCGCACCTGTCCCGGCTTTAGCACGCTGAAATACGCCCCGCTGTAACCTGTGTCGCGCATTGTTTTCACCAGGGTGGAGGAGTTCAACGCTGAAGCGAGCTTCACGCAGGGTTGGCGCGGCTCGGTGCATTGCAACTCGGCGTCGCCCACCCGATAGATATCGCCAATATGCAATTGCGTTTCATCCATGCCAGAGATGCTGAAATTTTCACCAAAGGAACCGGGAGACAGAGCAACTCCAAGAACCGATTTCCAAAAGGCAAAATGGTCTGCAAAATAGACGCACACCGCTTTATCGGAACCTCCATGATAGCGGCGGTCTGCCACGCCGTCGCCAATCAAACCGGGCGCATCCAGATATTGCGGTTCTGATGTAGGGGTCTTGTTGAAGCCCGTATAAAACGTTCTCCCGTTTGGGAAAGTGACTTTTTTAGGTTTGCCAACATTAACAGAAAGAAGGGTAATCATCAGGTTGGTCAGGGAAGGCCTTCGACAACACATCCAGAAATCAGCCAGTTTTTTTGTTAGATATCCTTGGTGAAGAAATAGGTATTCTTGCCTTTATTTTTTGCGCGATACAATGCGGTATCGGCTTTCCGCAGTAATGTTTTAGCATCGTTGCCGTCGTCCGGGTAAACGCTGATTCCTATGCTCACTGAAATTTTGAGTTCCCGATCTTCAAAATAGAATGGTTTCTCGATGATATCCAGAATTTTCTGAGCGAGGCTCGCCGCATTTTTATCGGAGCCAATACGCGACATCAACACAATGAATTCATCCCCGCCCAAACGCGCTACGGTGTCTTCCTGGCGGATGCATTGCTTCAAGCGCTCGGCCACCCCCTGCAAAACGATATCCCCGGCCCCGTGACCCCAGGAATCGTTGACTTCCTTGAAACCGTCGAGATCAATGAACAAAACAGCGAGACACACCTGATGTCTCTGCGCATGCGCCAGAACCATTTTCAAACGATCATTCAAGAGGACCCGGTTGGGCAGACCTGTCAGCGCATCGTGATAGGCCATGTTTTTCATGATGTCTTCTGAGCGTTTGCGTTCCAATTCAGCGCCCGCGCGCGCCGCAAACATTTTCAAAATACTCAGCGTTCTGTTTTTTTCTGTGATCGGCTTGAGATTGACCACCCAAAGCGCTCCGATGATTTTCAATTGTCCATCAAAACACGGAACGCCCGCGTAGGAGACGCCGCCGATTCTGGCCATTGAAAAATCCTTTGGATAGGTTTCCTGCGCGTTGTTCAGGCTATATGTCATCATCCCCGCAATGATTTCCTCGCAAGGCGTGTTACGCAGATCAAAGGTGTAGGAATTGATAAAATGATCTCCTTCCCAACCGACCAGAACGCGACACTGATGATTTTGAAACTCTGTTAACTCCGCGACATAGGCCGCATAGACCGGCATGGACGACGCCAGATTGCGCACTAAAGAACGAAAAAACTCTTCTCCCACACGCGCCGAGGTGCCTTCAACAATCGCTCTGAACGATGTTTCATCGCGGAAATTTTTAATTTTACCGCCCAGTCCATCCGTCGCCATTTTCAGCATGGCGATTTCGTTGTCCGACCAGGTATTTCTCACTTGATCGAAACCCAGAAGCAAAGTTCCCAGGCATTGTTCCTCAATATAAATAGGCATCAACAAAACGCTTGCAAGCTCATCTGAGGGTAAAAATTGTAAAAGAACGCTGGAAATGTGAGGTCTTTCCAGAACAACAAACTTTTCACTGGACAACTTCTTGTAAGAAGACGCCAGTTCCAGAGTTGCATATTGGGTTCCCTGTTCTATGGATTTCTGGCATGCGCCGTCGACTTCGCTCCATAAAAAATAATGCTGGATCGTCGAAGGATTCAAGGCGCTAAATTCATGTATGAAAATGGCGCTGCAATCTGCCCTCACCCCGGAGCCGATAGACGACAAGGCGTTCATCAGGGACACTGAGTAGTCGGCATGCGTCAAGAGGTGATGGTTCGCAAGAGAAACCCCCTTCAACAACGCCGTCTCTTCTTTTAATTGGTATTCGGACACTGCTGGTTTACCTGCGTTCAGGTTCAAGAAGAAATACAATTTACTCCGGCGAGTCCCACCAGATCAAACAAGAGGAAGCCTGCCGATACACACAGCCTAAGAACAACTGAACTAAAAAACCGGATGCTCGCTCAAATCGAATAGTAGAGAATAGATTCTCACGAACATATAAACTTTGGTGTGAAATATGATTCGGTTCGTAATGAATGACTGCGAACCGCGCCTAAAAAAGGAGTCTCCCAAGATATGAACGCCCAGTCATAATCAAGAGAACCTTATGTTATTCTAATGAATAAATCAGAAAAATTCAACCAAGTCGAAATAATAGAAGGATTTATATCGGTTTTTTGAATATTTATAAGGCTTTTCCGGTAATCACGGCGCCCATAAATACATGAACTGGGGGGTCGAGGGAAGCCAATCCATTCCAATATCTATATTGAATAAATTGACTGTGGGGGGAATTCGATCTGCTTGAGAATAGAGGTTGCTCTTGAAATCGCCTGAACGCTGATAAGTCACGATCTTCAATGCATCGACGCCAAGATGTGTTTTCATGTGCTCGGTCATCTCGTCGAAATAAGCGATCTTGTCTATCAACTTGTTACCGAGAGCCTGTTCCGCTGTGTAGACTCGTCCATCAGCAATGATTAACGCCTGATCGTAAGATAATTCCGGTCGGTTGTCCGCAATCAGGCGAACAAAACGGTCATGAAACTGATCGATCGTGTCCTGAAACAAGCGTCGTTCTTCTTCTGTCAAGGCGCGGAATGGGGACAGGAAATCTTTCTTGTCGCCGGACTTGACGATTTCCCAATCGACGCCCACTTTGCCCATCAACTCAGTCAGGTTGACCTTCATGGCGATCACGCCGATGCTTCCTATCAGCGAGGTGGGATGAGCCATGATGAGGTCGCCCGCCTGCGCGATATAATAGCCTCCCGACGCGGCAAGGTCCACGATGGCGACGTAAACGGGGATATTTCTCTCCTGTTTGAATCGCTGTAATTCATGAAAAATAATATCGCTTGAGGTAACTGTCCCACCCGGGGAATTGATGCGTACCAGCAAGCCACGAATAGCGTCGTCCTCGCTGGCTTGTTTCAAAATCTCACGGACTTTTTCGACCATGCCCACATCGATGGAGAATCCGGTGAGAGAGCGCTTCGCTTTGTTGCCAATCACCCCTTCAATTTCGAGCAAAAGGATTTTTTCGTCGCCCTCGCCTTCTAATGTAACTTCCTCAAGCGGCCCGATGGATGGCCCTAATTGGATGTAAGCGCAACCCGATAAAACAGACAGGATCAGGGCGACTAGAAACGCGTATAAAACCGGTTTGAAGTGGGGCAGAAATTCTTTTATCAAACGATCACAGCAAATCATAAAGAGTTTTCAAATTCTGTTTCACATTCGCCAGGCTCTCTTTTGCATCCAGACCCAGTTCGATTTGTTTCCAGATTTTATCGATGACTTCGCGATTACGATGTTCAGCAGGCAGTTCAGCATTCTGGATCAAGCTGTGCAAACCGTAGATCATATCCTTTAAGAAGATATCCTGACCCGCCACTTCCATCTTGCGCATTTTCTTGCCCTGAACGGAGGGGATGGCCCAGGCGTCCGATTCATTGGACTTGGAAATTTTCACATACTCCTTGATGGCCTCCTGAATATTCCGTTGCAATGACTGCGCCTCCGGTTTCTCGCTGAGGCGGGCAAGCATTAAATGCATATTCTGAAGCGGTTTGATGATGGCGAGATCCACCAGGGAAGATTGTTCAATATCGTATAAGTTTTGAAGATCATCCGGGGACACCCGCGTCGACCCCACCACTTCGGAATTGATTTTCTCCAAAGTTTTCTCAGCAAGTTTTTCTATATTTTCTTTAGCGTTCTCAAAAATTTTTTCCACCTGCTCGTCAAACTCTGCCTCTTTGGCAAAGGGTTTGTAGAGTTTTTTATATTCCTCTGTCAACTGTCTCAAGCCGCGTTCCACTTCATTCAAGGTTTCGCGCTTAACGGTATGCAAGCGCTCCGGCGTCAATTCAGATATATAACGAAGCCGCACCGCTTTCTCTACGCTGAATCTTTCCTTGCAAATGGTACGAACCAGCCGGTCGTAACTGCCGACAATATCGTTCAACCGTTCAACGGTGTTGTACAGATTCTTATTGGTGTAGCGTGTGTTGACCTTCTTGATACGAACAGAATTTTCCGCCAGCATGTAAGAAATTTTATCGCGAATGATCAAATTTATTTTTTTATCCAGATCTTCCATTACGCAAACCACCCCAATTGAAAAATTTTATTCGTTATTGACCTTTGTCGTACCGGACAACGCGCAACGACACCCAATCCCATAATAATCTTTTGCATCATCGTAACCATACCGGGAGGCGTTGCGAAGATAGACAGGCAGGCTGTTCCAGGCGCCCCCGCGAATCACGTGAAACTCTCCACTTTCAGGACCGCGCGGGTTTTTGTAGGGACTGTCTTTATAATAATTTCTATCATACCAATCATACACCCATTCAGCAATATTTCCCGCCAGATTATACACGCCCTCCGGAGTCTTACCCGCTTCATAGCCATCCACCGGGGAAAGAATCGAACCTCTCATGATAAAACAGCATTTACCAAAATTGGCGTGTTCGGGAGACGGCTCTTCATTCCCCCAGGGATACAAGCGTTCCTCCAGACCCGACGCCGCCCTCTCCCACTCCGCTTCCGTGGGAAGTCGTTTTCCGTTGCGCAGGCAATAGTTCTGACAGCGTTCCCAGGTCAGGCCAAAGACCGGACTGTCCGCCATATCCGGTTTCACTTTACGCCCGTACCATCCGGTGATCGTTGGATGCTCGTTCGAATATTTTTCCAGATAAATCTCAAAATCCTTGCCGCTCACTTCGTATTGATCCAGATAAAATCCATCGAGATAAACAGGACGTTTGGGATGCTCATCATCCTTCCCCGTCACATTATCGCTTCCCATCATGAATTCGCCCGGAGGGAAAAACACCATGCCCTCAATCGCCTCTCCGCCATGCGCCGTAGAATGATTTCCGGAGCCAAGAAAAAAGGTAAAAAACAAAAGCCAAAATTTCATTCAAAGTTTCCTTTCTACGGGATTGAGGGTTTATGGCATATTATAAGAAGCATGGTCCAGAGTATCACCTAAATATCACAATAGGTTCCCCTCGATGATTCGCCTGTTCAAAATTTTTGATGGCTGGCTTGGAAAAATAGAAAGTTGCGCGATTCTTGTTCTCCTCACAGGAATGATCCTCATCTCATTTTCGCAAGTCTTCATGCGCAATTTCTTTTCTTCAGGATTGAGCTGGGCCGAAATCCTTCTGCGACACTGGGCCTTGTGGCTTGGTCTTCTTGGGGCATCCATCGCCGCGCAACAATCGCGTCACTTGTCCATCGCCTTTTTATCACACCTGCTCTCTGCGCGAAAGAATCGTATCCTCCGCATACTGGTTCATTTTGGTTCGGGGATCGTCTGCGCGTTTCTGACCAAATCAGCCTGGGATTTTGTCATGTTTGAAAAAGAAGGCGGCAGTCTGCTTATTTTTGACATCCCTACCTGGGCGTTTCAAACCGTCATTCCCTACGCCTTTGCAGTCATTTCTTTTCGCTTCATTCTTCACGCTATCGAGTTGAGCTTCACTCCGACGGATGAAAAACGATGAGCTATCTGGTCGTTTCAGGTTTGATCCTGTTTGCGCTCATGGGAGCGCCCTTGTTCGTCGTCATTGCCCTGGCCACAATGCTGGCGTTTCACTCGCTGGACATCGAACCTGCGGCGCTGTTCATTGAATTGTACCGGGTCGCCTCGGCCCCATCCCTCGCCGCCATCCCCCTATTCACCTTCGCGGGATTTGTTCTGGCCAACGGTCGCGCGCCGGAACGCCTCACTCGTTTATCGCGCGCATTTCTTGGCGGTCTGCGCGGCGGCGTCTCCTGGGCGGTTCTGGGAGCCAGCGCTTTTTTCACCGCCTTTACAGGCGCCTCAGGCGTCACCATCATCGCGTTGGGCGGTCTGCTCTACCCCTTGCTTTTAAAAGAACATTATTCCAAAAATTTTTCGCTCGGTCTCATCACTTCTTCAGGAAGCATCGGACTGCTGTTCCCGCCTTCCCTGCCCCTCATACTTTACGGCATCGTCGCCCAGGTGAGCGTGGATCATTTATTCCTCGCCGGAATACTGCCCGGACTGCTTCTCGTTGGCGTGATGGGCCTCTATTGCCGATTCCGCAGTCCCGCTGTATCCAGGGCGGCTTTTTCAAAATCGGAGGCCTTGGCGGCTCTGCGCGACTCGATATGGGAAATCCCTCTCCCACTCATTTTGATCGTCGGTATTTACAGCGGACTGGTGACATTGACGGAAGCGGCGACCGTCACCGTGTTATACGTCCTTCTTGTCGGAACCTTCATCCACAAGGAACTGCACCCCATTAAAGATTTGCCGCGACTGATGCTGAACAGTATGACGCTGGTCGGTTCCATCATCATCATTCTGGGCGCGGCGATGGGTTTCACCAGCTACCTGATCGACGAGCAAATGCCGATGCAACTGCTCGCTTTCTTCAAAGAACATATCGAAAGTCCAATTGCATTTCTGATCGTTCTGAATATTTTTCTGCTGATCGTCGGTTGCATGATGGATATCTTCTCCGCGATCATCGTGGTCGTTCCCCTGATCATCCCGCTCGCGCTCCATTACGGAGTTGATCCGGTTCATCTGGGAATCATTTTTCTCGCCAATCTGGAAATCGGTTACGCCACGCCTCCGGTGGGCATCAACCTGTTCATCTCCAGCGCGCGTTTTTCCGAACCGGTGATACGGCTTTACAAGGCGGCTCTTCCTTTTCTGGCATTGCAACTGATCGGTCTGCTCATCATCACCTATTTCCCCGATCTCAGTTTGTTTCTTGTCCGCTTTGCAACGGACTGAAGTTAGGTTAAAATACACACAGTTCAGCAACCTGTAGCGTTCAAATCCACAATGCCCAAATCAATCGACAGCATCCAATACGCTTTATTTGAAACCCCGCTCGGCCTGGCCGGGTTGGCGGACCGCGGAAAAGGTGTGTGCCGTCTCAAACTGCAAATCAATTCAATAGACGATTTCATCAATGAACTGGAAGAGCAATTCAACAGCTCGCCGCGCCAGAACCAAACGGCCTTGCGCCAGGGCGTCAAGCAGGTGGAGCAGTATTTCTCCGGTAAACTGAAACGTTTTGATTGCAAACTCGACCTGGGACACGGAACGGATTTCCAGAAATCGGTCTGGCGCCAGGTGCTTCACATTCCCTATGGAAAAACGCAGAGCTACCAATGGCTCGCCGAAGCCTCCAAACGTCCGCGCGCCTACCGCGCCGCCGGCTCCGCGAATGGCAGGAACCCGATCCCTTTAATCATCCCCTGCCATCGCGTCATCAGACACAATGGGGAGCTGGGGGGCTACACAGGAGGAATCCACATCAAACGCTTCCTGCTCGATCTGGAATCCGGTACGCATGGGACTGTATAATTGTCGAGCCATTGTCCTGCGCCGCTTCAATCTCTCCGAAACCGACAAGCTGGTGACGCTTCTCACCGACCGTTACGGCAAGGTGAAAGTTGTCGCCAAGGCGGCGCGCAAGATCAAAAGCCGCTTCGGCGCGGCGTTGGAGCCTTTGTCTCTGATAGAGATGATCTATTTTGGCAAGGAGAACCAGAATCTTTACCGGTTGAATCAAGCCGATATCATCCGCTCGTTTCATCCCATACGGGAAGACTACAAAAAGACTTTCACTGGGGCGTATTTTCTGGAATTGATCGACGCCCTGATTCCCGACGGGCACCCGGAACTGGGCGCCTTTCAGTTACTGTGCGACACGCTAGCGGCTCTTGAGTGCAATGACCACATCATCATCCTGCGACGTTTGTTTGAAATTCAGCTGATGGCGGTTCTCGGCTACTCGCCGGAATTTGACCATTGCCTCGCCTGCAAGTCGGTTCCCGCTCCGGGCTGGATCGGTTTCAGTTACAATCGCAAAGGTATCCTTTGTCAACCCTGCACCCATCGCTTGCAACCGGGGACGCGCTTTAATCAGGGAGTGCTCAATTATTTGAAAAAGATGATGGCCCTGACGCCTCAAAACAGCGGACGTCTCAGACTCCCCAAAGGACTTGAGGATGAAATTGAAACGGTGACTCACCGCCTGGTTCTGTCGCACCTAGGGCGGGAGTTAAAATCTTACCCCTTTATTAAATCATTAGCTTGATTCAACGATGGAGATACCCATGAATAAAAAAGCCGTTAAAACCACCGACGCGCCTGCGGCCATCGGCCCCTATGAGCAAGCGGTCCTGTTTGGAAACCTGTTATTTTCCTCGGGCCAGATCGCCCTCAACCCGGAAACCGGGGCGATGGATGGCGGCGACATCAAACAGGAAACCCAGCGCGTCATGCAAAATATCAAAGCCATTCTGCACGCCGAGGGATTGACCTTCAACCATATCATCAAGACCACCGTGTACCTTGCGGACATGGGACACTTTGCAGACATGAACTCGGTTTATGAAACCTTTTTCCCGGAATCCAATCCCGCGCGTTCCTGCGTTCAGGTCGCCGCCCTTCCCAAGAACGCATTGGTAGAGATTGACTTCATCGCCCATTCAGAAGGAAGCGTCGCTTAAATTATGGCTAGAAAAAAAAATACAGGACAACGCAATTTTTTCCGGTTCATGGCGTTCATCGGCGTGGTCACGATCGGAACCATCGGCTACGGATTTCTGACCGCGGCTCCCGCTCTGAGTCCCATCCCCGAACATCAGGGATCAGCAAACGCTGAGACCTGCCTCAGCTGTCACATGACAGAATCAGAAAATATTCCCATCATGCCGCATCGCCCCATGTCGACCTGCACCTTCTGTCACTCGGATGAAAATCTTGCAAGCGCAACGGACGAATTGAAAACGCAGAGCGACGAGACCCCTGAAGGTTAAGCGCGTCTTGACTAGAAATGGGTTAGAGAGGGCTTGCCCAGTGGGTATACATTGAAGCCGATTTCATGGAGGGCTTTGTGGTCGAGAAGGTTGCGACCATCAAAGATGAATGCGGGCTGTTCCATAGCGGAAAAAATCCGCTGATAATCCAGCTCGCGAAATTGCTTCCATTCCGTAACCAAAGCAATCGCATGCGCTCCGCGCACCGCTTCATAGGGATCTTCGCAAAAACTCACACCCTCCGGGTCCGTCTCAAAGTCGAACCGGGCGTTGCCCAGAGCGTGCGGGTCCGTGATGGCGAGAACCGCTTGTTCCGTCATCAGGCGATGGCAAACGTAACTGGCGGGGGCGTCCCGCGTGTCGCTGGTATCCGGTTTGAAAGCGTATCCAAAGATAGCGATTTTTTTTCCCACCAGCGTATTGAACATGGCGTGTAAAATGCGCTTCACAAATCGCTCGACCTGATAATTGTTGATCGCAACCACCTGCTCCCAGAAACGCGCGACTTCCTCCAGATCATAATATTCGCAGAGGTAAACCAGATGCAGAATATCCTTGCGAAAACAGGAACCGCCAAAACCCACGCCCGCCCCCAGAAATTTGGGACCGATTCGCGAGTCCATACCCACTGCGCGGGCCACTTCGCTCACATCCGCTTCGGTCGCCTCGCACAAGGCCGCGATGCTGTTGATCGAGGAAATTCTCTGCGCTAAAAAAGCGTTGGAAACCAGCTTGGACAGTTCACTACTCCACAAATTGGTGGTGATTAATTTTTCGCGAGGCACCCAGTTGAGATAAATTTTCATCAATTCATCCCGCGCCGCGCGCCCCGTATCCGTGTCGTTCGAGCCGATCAATATACGGTCGGGGCATTCCATATCCTGAATCGCCGTCCCTTCAGCCATAAACTCCGGGTTGGATAAAATTTCGAATCGAACCGAGCCTTCTCCAGAATGAAGAATCGTTTCCAGCGTTTCCGCCGCGCGCACCGGGATTGTGCTCTTTTCAATGACGATCTTGGAAGACTTCGCCGCACTCTTGATCCGGCGCGCCGTTTTCTCAATGTATTGAAGGTCCGCCGCCTTGCCTGCTCCCTCGCCAAAGGTTTTGGTCGGCGTGTTCACAGCGACAAAAATAATGTCTGCCGCTTCAATCTCTTCGTCGATTTGCGTGGAGAAAAATAAATTCTTGCCGCGCGATTTTTTAATTCGCTCATCCAGACCCACCTCAAAGATGGGGAGCTTGTCAGAGTTCCACGCATTGATCCTGTCTTCCGAGATATCGACAACCGTGACCTTGTAATCCGGGCACTGGTTGGCGATCACCGTCATCGTAGGGCCGCCTACATAACCGGCCCCAATGCATAAAATATTTTTAACAAATCCGGGTTGGCTCATTGAATCCACTGTTTAAGGTTGCGTTCTACGATAAAAGGCCCGGTCCAAGCGGACCAGGCCTTTCATTAAAGCTCAACTATTTTTATGAGAGCGATTCAAACGAAACTCGCTACCATTCAATTTACTTCTTGTAGACGTAAGGATCTCGTTTGGCAAGAAACTCTTTCCATTCTTTGGTCTTTTTATATTTCTTACCAAACTTCTTCTTGAACTCCTTTTTGTCTTTCTTGGAAACCGACTGATAAGGAAGCGTCTTTTTATCAAACACGAGCTTCTTCTTGCCCTTCTTCTCAAGCAATTTAAAGTCCTCGATCACAAGAGGAGTTTTCTCGGTAATGCCTGTTTCCTTAGCTCGGTCGGCCTTTTTCTCTACCTTTTGGTCCTGATTATCTTCCGTCCAATATTTATCAATTTCGTGAACCTTCATTTTGCGTTCTTCAAAATTGAATTTGTATTTATCATGGACACTGGGCAGGAACGGCGTTTTGGGATGCGTGTGACATCGCGTACAGACATTCGCATAATCCCAGCGCTGTCCGTATTTTTCGATATCGGCCTTGGCAAAGTCGCCCTTCGTGTTCTTCATCACAACGCGCATCTGCGATCCGCCTGCGACGGAGTGACACATTTCACAACCGACCTGCTCCAGATTTGGCTCGGAAGGGTCAATGGCTGAAGGTTTCTTGGAATCCGCCGCTTTAAATCCGCCTTTCTGGCGATAACCGGTCGTATGACAGCGCAGACAGAGAGGGTTGGTCGTGTAGTCCTCATCAGGGTCCAACTTGGCTCGTTTTTTAGCCTCGGCTCGCTCGCCTGCTTTCAATAATTTGTAAGTTCCACCGTGGGGGGAATTCTTCCATGCCTGATAATACGGGTCATGACAACTTCCGTTACATTTAACAGCTCCCACGTATTTAGGCGAAGCCGGTACTTTCTTCTTTTTTGCAAAAGCCGGATCGCTATTTCCTATGACGAGTACCATGGCAACCAATGCCAGACTCAGATTCTTTAAAATTTTGTACATTAGTTCCCCCAAGAACATTTGAGTAAAACGCCAAGAAACCCTCTATATTAACGGTCGAAGGATAATATAAAACAAGGTTGGGGTCAATAGTTAAGGCCATTTTGTTTCCAGATTTTCAAGGCCTTATGCACTGTAAATGCGGTGTTTCAGTCATTCTCAGATAGCTCTTTTGGCTTGCCTGAAAATTCTTTCGCAAAGGCTTGCTATCTTTCATTTGAACCGGGCGTCAATCTGTCCTATGTTATTGCACATTGCAAGGCCGCAACGCGCCCGATTGCATATAAAACAACTGTAGCTATACATGACTATCGCTTTCACCCAAACTCACCCTGTTGATTGATCCGTTCTCCCTTCTTTGCCAACCGGTGTCTCTGTGAATCTCTCTGATTTTGATTTTGAACTTCCCGCTGAACTGATCGCGCAACGGCCTGCAGAAACTCGGGATTCATCCCGCCTGATGGTCATCGACCGGAAACGCGGCGAAATCTCCCATCACGCCTTCCATGAACTGCCGCAATTGATTCCCGACAACTGTCTGCTGACCTTCAATAATGCGCGGGTCGTTCCCGGTAAATTATTTGGACGCATCGATGGCTCTGACAGAATATTTGAAACTCTTATCGTGAGCCGCGACGATTCAGGAACCTGCCGGGCCTTGATAAAAGGCTTGTCGCGATTGAAACCGGGCCTGCGCATTCGCTATTGCGACGGAACTCTGGAGGCTGTATTTGCAGGAAGAGAAGATGCATACGCCGTCTTGAAATTCGATGTCGCGGGCGACGCTTTAAAGAAGCGTTTGATCGAACAGGCGGACATGCCTTTGCCGCCCTACATCAAGCGCTCTCTCACTGATGAAACAGAATTGAAACAACTCGATCGGGATCGCTATCAAACCGTGTTCGCAAGGAACGATGGGGCCGTAGCCGCGCCGACAGCGGGTCTGCACTTCACTGAGACTGTGATGGATCAGTTAAAACAGGCAGGAGCAACTCTGGCGTACTTGACTTTACTGGTGGGACCGGGAACCTTCCAGCCGATACGCGAAGAGATTATTGAAAAACACCGCATGGAAAATGAAAATTTTCTGATCGAGCGTGAGGAGTGGAATAAACTGGTTATTCAAAAGAAGGAAGGGAAACCCATTCTGGCGGTTGGGACGACCTGTGTCCGAACGCTTGAATCAGTGAAGCTGACAGTGGAAGCCGGATCAAATATCAGCGGATCAACCGACATCTTTATTTATCCGGGCCACGACATTAAAAACGTGGACTTGCTTTTAACCAATTTTCACCTGCCCAAATCCACATTGTTCCTGCTGACCTGCGCATTTGGGGGTTCCGATTTGATTAAACAGGCCTACCATGAGGCCATAAAACAAAAGTATCGATTTTTCAGTTACGGAGATGCGATGCTCATTACATAGCGATCAAGGTAAGCTCGAAAAGGCTACTCCTTCTCGTTTACATTTACCGTGGACTTGAAATGCTTTCCAGACTTGAATCGAACCACTTTTCTGGCGGAAATTTCAGCTTCCTGTCCCGTTTTGGGATTACGCCCCATTCGCTTGGTTTTAGCCCGAACCTGAAATGTCCCGAAACGACGAAGAATCACGGCTTCACCCTGGCCCAAAGATTCTTTAATCAATTCAATAACAGTTTCAACCGCTTCCTCGGCTTTCGCTCTGGAAAGATCGGCTTTGCTACTCACCCTGTTTATGATGTCTTGCTTGGTCATATCTCCTCCAAACGAATTGAAAATGCAAAACTTGACTGATCAAAATATATAGAATTTCTTAAGACCCTCGCTGTTCGATGACCCCCAAAGCGTTCTTGGAAAAAATTTAAACATGCAAGGAACTTGGTATCTAAAATGGGTGCGACTCAAAGAATCTGCGTCCTATCCCGTAGAAGTTTCATTTATTTTGAATGAGACTACTTTACCATTTATCTTAAAAATATCAATATCTTATTCAATATATTTTAATTTTTTTATTGAAAGAAAACCAGCAAAATCCAAGGCATCCTCTCCCCCCTGCAAAACGACTGAAAAACGGCTCAAAAAAATCTTTATTTATAGTGAATTTAAAAAAACTTCTTGAAGACTCAGGTTTATAGCAATTTAAAAATAGAATATCCGAATAATACGGCTCCGCCTAGAAGCCCGCGCTTTAACGTAAATTTCAAATCAGAACAAATACAAAAATCGGATAATACGCTGTGGGAGGGATTCAGTTCTTCCCCATCGCAGGGGAATTATCTGGGTCCAGAGGAAGGATGCGATACATTTTTTCACCGGGGCGAACGAGATTTAATTTTTCCCGCGCTATGGTTTCGATCGCATAGGGGTCGGATCGCAGAAGCGCTATCTCTTGAGTCAGGCGTTTGTTTTCCTCGCGGATACGATCATTGCTTTGTTCCAGGGAAAGCGCTTCCGTTTCGATTTTAAAAACTGTCATTATTCCATCTTTATGAAATATGGCGACCAGAATCATCACCATGAAAAAAGCGATGCTCAGAAAGATGGATTTATGATAAGTCGAATATTTACTCATTCAGAACGCATCAAGAGTTGCGAAAAACTGCCTAAGTCCAATAATATCAAAATTTTACTTTCTTTTCGACAAATTATAGAAAGAATCCATTCCGCGATAGATCGCGGTATCGCCAAGAATCTCTTCGATGCGCAACAATTGATTGTATTTTGCCATCCGGTCAGTCCTGCACAGGGAGCCTGTCTTGATCTGCCCGGAGTTGACCGCGACCGCCAGATCGGCAATCGTCGTGTCTTCGGTTTCACCGGAGCGATGCGAAATCACAGCGGTGTAACCGGAACGTTTCGCCATTTCCACCGCATCCAGAGTTTCCGTCAAAGTGCCGATCTGGTTGACTTTGATCAGGATGGAATTGGCGATGCCTTCCTTGATGCCCTTTTTGAGAATTTCCGTATTGGTCACGAAGACGTCGTCGCCGACCACCTGCACCGTATCGCCGATCGCGTCGGTCAGTTGCTTCCAGCCCTTCCAGTCGCTTTCATCCAGTCCGTCTTCCACGCTGATGATCGGGTAGCGCGAAGTCAATGAAGCGATGAACTCCACCATCTGCGCGCTCGACCATTTGCCTTTTTCAGCGGCCAGGTTGTACTTCTTAGCAGAATACAGTTCAGACGCGGCAACGTCCAGAGCCAGGCACACATCCTTGCCCGCCTTGTAGCCCGCCGATTTGATCGCTTTCAAAATCACTTCAATCGCTTCCGCATTGGACTTCAAATCGGGAGCGAAGCCGCCCTCGTCGCCAACCGCCGTACTGCAATTCATTTTCTTCAACACGGCTTTCAGGTGATGAAAGATTTCGGTTCCCATTCGCAGAGCCTGGGAAAAACTGCGCGCGCCCACAGGCACGATCATGAATTCCTGAATATCGACGTTGTTGTCCGCGTGCGCGCCGCCGTTGAGAACGTTCATCATCGGAACGGGAAGCTCTTTGGCGTTGGTGCCGCCGATGTATTGGAACAGCGGCAACTCCAGCTCGTTCGCCGCCGCCCGGGCCACCGCCAGGGAAACGCCGAGGATTGCATTGGCCCCCAGCTTGCTCTTGTTTTTGCTCCCGTCTATTTCAACAAGCAGGGTGTCGATCAAGACCTGCTCGGTGACTTCAATGCCGACCAGTTCCGGAGCGATTTTGGAGTTCACGTTATTGACGGCTTTCAGCGTTCCCTTGCCCATATATTTCTTGGGATCGCCGTCGCGCAGCTCCACCGCTTCTCTTGACCCCGTAGACGCGCCGGAAGGAACCATCGCCCGTCCGGTGATGCCTGATTCGAGCAAGATATCAACCTCAACCGTGGGGTTGCCTCTGGAATCCAACACTTGTCTCGCCTGTAAGCCAACAATCTCGCTCATCGCATTCGCTCCCTGGAATTTTCAGCCTGCATTTAATTTTTTAATCGCGATCCGTCAGATTCTGAGGCCGCGCCTTGCTTTGTAATTATTTATTCATCGCCCGGCCGAGCGCCGTGCCCATCGCTTCAAGCGTTTTTTCGATATCTTCATTAGTATGAGCGGCGTTGACAAAGCCCGCTTCAAACGCAGAAGGCGCTATCGCCACGCCCTCTTCCAACAGAGCGTTAAAATATTTCTTGAAAAAATCCGCATCGGCGGTTTTGACAGAGGCAAAATCGACGATCTCCTGATCCGTGAAAAACATCGAAAACATGGAACCGACGCGCTGAATCTGCACGGGAATTCCCAATCGATCGGCGTGTTGTTGAAAGCCGTCGCATAAAGTTTTTGCCATTGCATCCAGAGATTCATACAGTCCCGGCTCAGACAGCGCCTCCAGCATGGCGCTACCGGCCACCATCGCCAATGGATTTCCCGACAAGGTTCCGGCCTGATACACCGGCCCAACAGGGGAAATATTGGACATCAATTTTGCGCTTCCGCCGTAAGCTCCAACGGGTAAACCGCCGCCGATGATTTTTCCAAGCGTGGTCAGATCCGGTTGGATGCCATACAATTCCTGGGCGCCGCCCAGTCCAACGCGGAAGCCGGTGATGACTTCGTCAAATATCAGCAAGGCGCCATGCTCCTGTGTGACCTCGCGCAGGGTCTGCAAAAATCCGGGTCGCGGAGGCACCACGCCCATATTGCCGGCGATGGGTTCCACAATCAGACAGGCGATTTCATCGCCGCGCTTGTCAAACAATTCACGAACTTTATCGCTGTCGTTGTAGGGAAGCGTCAGGGTTTTGTGAGCCAGATCGTCAACAATACCCGGCGAATCCGGAATGCCCAGAGAGGCCAGCCCCGATCCCGCCTTAACCAGCAAGCTGTCGCCGTGGCCGTGATAACAGCCCTCAAACTTCACGATAAAATCTCGACCGGTAACGCCGCGGGCCAACCGCAAGGCGCTCATCACCGCTTCGGTGCCGGAGTTGACCATACGCACCATTTCGATGGAGGGAACGCAGTCGACCACCTTTTTTGCCAGATCAATTTCCATCGTTGTGGGCGCGCCGTAACTGGTTCCGATTTTTGCCTGTTTCGTGATCGCCTCGACGATGCGCGGGTGCGCATGACCCAGAATCAACGGTCCCCAGGAACCGACGTAGTCGATGAATTCATTGCCGTCCGCGTCGGTGATACGCGCGCCCTGCGCGCTTTGAATGAACAGGGGATGACCGCCAACGGATTTGAACGCTCGCACCGGGCTGTTAACGCCGCCGGGCATGTAGCGTTGGGCTTCTTCGAATAATTTTTCTGACTGGCTTCGCTTCACGATAACTCCTCGAACAGAATCGACATGTCCTTTTTCAATTTTTCGGGGATCAGACTCCGGTCGGTAACAATCGCATTTGCCGCGGCCTTTTTGCAATTCCACGACGGCGCCGTTTCCAGACGTCCAATGAGATCCTTCAATACGCGCTGGGCCATCTCCACATTCTTGTGCATGATTTCCAAAACGGCTTCCAGCGTCACTTCCTCTTCTTCCACTTTCCAGCAATCGTAATCGGTTACCAGCGCCAGCGTCGCATAACACAGTCCGGCTTCCCGCGCCAGTTTGGCCTCGGTCACGTTGGTCATGCCAATCACGTCAACGCCCCATTGACGGTACAGATGCGATTCGGCGCGGCTGGAAAACTGGGGTCCTTCGATGCAGATATAGGAACCGCCTTTATGCGTCGGCGCGCCAACCGCCTGCGCAGACTCGTACAAGAGATTCGATAGCGTGCCGCATACCGGGTCGGCAAAGCTGACATGACCGACCAGACCGTTCGTGAAAAATGTAGAGATGCGGCGATGCGTGCGATCAATGAACTGGTCAGGAATCACGAAATGCCCTGGCGGGTATTCTTCCTTCATACTGCCGACCGCGCTGATGGACACGATTCGCTCGACGCCCAGTTTCTTCATCGCGTAGATGTTGGCGCGAAAATTGATATCCGACGGCGGGATGCGATGGCCCACGCCATGTCTCGGTAAAAACGCCAGACGAACGCCGTTCAATTCACCAATAACCACTTTATCAGACGGCGAGCCGAACGGAGTTTCAACGTCCCTCTCTTCGAGTATTTTCAACTCTTTCATCTTGTACAAACCGCTACCGCCGATGACTCCCGTCAACATAGTATCCATTCTTCATATCTCCTCATACCCTGTTGATGCAAGGGCTAGAAATGTCATATCAATTTTTTTATATCTATTAAAATAAACGGAAGGAATTTTTTCAGGCAAGGGGCGTGGAACAACCGCTATACGGGGATGGCGACACCCTTTAAATAAAAGCTGTGAATATCTGGATTCGCGAAGGAATAATCAGAGAAGCCCCTGTTTCTTTTTCTCAACTTCGCTCAACAAAAACTTCAATTCCGCAACACTCTCCACCGCTCTCGAAATGGTGCTCTCCTCTTCCTTCAAACTCTGCACTTTCACGCCCACGTCCTCTGACATCAACTTGAGAGCGCCCAGTTTCTTCTCCACTTCGTCCAGCATGTGAATGCGACTGTTTAGAAGATCGATTTTGGATTCCGCTTCTTCGGTGATGGAGGTTAGTTTTTCTATATTCACGTTGATCTGATCGATGTGCTCTTTCTCTCGTTCGATTCGGTCGCGTTCCATATTCGCATGCTTGATCACCGCTTCCAGTTCCGCCAACGCCCGTTGCGTTTCCTTGACCTTGTTCTCGCTGGAGTTCACGCTCTTGATTCGGATTTCCAGTTGCGACAACATATTGCCCAACAAGTCCACCTTCTTTTCGGCGCGCAGGATCGTATCCTCATTTTCTTCCAGAGATTGCTGGCGGTCGCGCAGGTCTTTGAGCAGGCGCTCCAGATCCTGAATCTTGTTCTCGGTGTGCTGGACTTTGATCAGGTCTTTGTCCAGCAAGGCGACCTTGTCTTCAAAATTAACGGAGACCTCCCCCAGTTCCTGACGGATGCCTTCAATCTTCACGATTTCATCGTTCGCGTCCTGCAGGTCTTTGAACTTGGAACGCATCTCAATTTCAAGAATGCTGAGTTTTGAAGACAGGCTGTTCATGCGGCGTTCCTGATCGTCGATCGCCGCCTTCTCTTTGGCAATGTCGAGAATCTTTTCTTCGACCGTGTTGGTCATGTTCTTCAAATCTTCGAGACGCTGATCGATTTTTTCTAGGAAGTCGATTTTCTTGGTCACGTTGGCGATCTTGATATTGGCTTCTTCAATGAAGAAATCCAGACCGTCCACCTTCTTCTCCATTTTCTCGATGAGGGCTTTTCGTTGCATCTGCGTTTCCATCTTGACGTCGAGACTGATGACCATGGAGCTGAGGTCGTTGATCTTCTTGTCAACCTGGCTGACGAGTTGATTTTTCCGAATGATCTCGCTCATCTGCTGTTGCGTGGTCTCGCCCAACTCCTCGATCTTAACAAGGATGCCCTGAATCGTGTCGGCCTTCTGAATCTCCTCATCGAGCCGAGACAACTTCTGATCCGCTTCCTCCGCCATGATATTGAATCGACCCATCTTTTCGCTGGCGCCGTCGATGACTTTCATTTCGTCCTTGAGCAGTTTCATCTTGTTGCTCAGATTGTCGATGAGAAAGGTATTCAGTTTATTGATTTTCTCTTCGGTCTTGTCGATGATGACTTTTTCTTCGGATATCTTGGAGATGCGCGTCTCCACTTCAACGGCGATGGAATCCAGATCCCTCAGGCGACCGCTGATGGCGCGAATCATTTCATTTTTTACGGAAATATTTTTCGACTCAATCTTCAATTCAGCGGTGTCGCGCACCAGTTGGTTGAGCGTGTCCTGGGTTTCCTTGATCATGTGGCTCTGCCCCAGAAGTTTTCCGTAATCTTCCTGAAGCGTGGCGAGAGATCGTTTCAACTCGGAGGCGTCTCTCGTGTAACCTTCAATGATGGTTTTTTCCTTGCGGATACGTTCGTAGCGTGAATCGAGTTCGATCAGAACGTCTTTCATCTCCACGACCTTGCCCGCCGTAGACTTCATCGTATCCTTGAATTCAACGACCTCTTCCATATGACCGGAGATGGTCTCCAGCATGTGTTCCAGGCGATTGATGTTGCGATCGGTTTCCTTGACCTTTTTGTTTTCTTCCTTGAGTTTTTTGACCTTGGAATCCATGTCCCAGATCAGGACATTCAGTCGGCCCGCGTCTTCATTGGCCTTCTCGACCAGATTGCGCTGTTGCTCCAGTCCCTTGACCTTGTTGCCAATATGCTCCGTGAGCAGGTGCATCTCTTCCAATTCACGGGTCAGGGTTGAGTAGTTGGACTCCAGCTCTTTGGAAATCCGCTGAAAATCCCGGACGCGCACGTCGAGGGTCTTCACTTCTTCCATACGGATATTGAGATTATCGAGCTTTTTTAGAGTGTCGGGAAGGCGGGTGTTGATGCTTTCGAAAAATCGTTGGCGTTGTTCCAGCTCATCCGATTTCTTATCGAAATACTCAGCCAGCATCTGGAGATTTTTACGTTCCAGCGCGGCGCGGTCAATCAATTCACTGAATTGCTTCACGTCAAATTGAGAAGGCGTCGATTCCTTTTTTTTAACGGAATCGTCAGGAGGTCTTGAAAAAGATTCTTCGGCCATAACAGGTCCTCACAATTTTTTTTGGCTCGCTTAAGCCCAAACGCGAAAAAAACCATTATATATCAGGTTTATATAAACTTAGAAGCGCTGATCTGTCAAGAACTGTATGATTTTATTAATAAAATAGCTCTTGAGTCAAACGACATTCTCTTCAATTTGCAATCATCGGATCAGGACTTCGGCGATCTGCACAGCGTTCAGCGCCGCGCCCTTTCTCAAGTTATCCGCAACCACCCACAGGTTCACGGTGTTGTCTCTCGAAAGGTCGTCGCGGATTCTGCCGACAAACACGGGGTCCTTGCCTTCAGCGTCAATCGCCAGCGGATACTGGTTTTGCGAAGGATCGTCCACCAACTGCACGCCCGGGGCATTTTCAAGAATACGCTTCACGTCGGCGGCTTTCATGGGCTTCTCGCTTTCGATATTGATCGATTCCGAGTGACAATGAAAGGTCGATACGCGCACCGTGGTCGGGCTCACCGCGATGGAATCGTCGCCAAGAATCTTGCGCGTTTCGTTCACCATCTTCATCTCTTCCTTCGTGTAGCCATTTTCCAGAAACACGTCGATATGTGGCAGACAATTGAATGCGATCTGATGCGGATACACCTTGATCTGCGCCGTCTCTCCCGCCAGCTTCTGACGACTCTGACTGTTCAGCTCGTCAATGGCTTTCTGTCCTGAACCGGACACTGCCTGATAGGTTGAAACGACAATGCGACGAATTTTGAAAGCGTCGTGGATCGGCTTCAAGGCCACCACCATCTGAATGGTCGAACAATTGGGATTGGCGATGATGCCCGGCCCGGACTTGATGTCTCCCGGATTGACCTCCGGCACCACCAGCGGAATCTCTTTATCCATTCGGTAAGCGCTGCTATTGTCGATCACCACGCAACCCGCCTTCACCGCAGACGGGGCAAACTCTTTGCTCACCGACGCGCCAGCGGAAAACAGCGCAACGTCCATGCCCTCGAACGAATCATGGGTCAATTCCATGACTTCCACGTCCTGACCGCGGAAAGGGAGTTTCTGACCTGCCGAGCGCGCCGACGCCAGCAATACGAGGCGCGACACGGGAAAATTTCGTTCTTCCAGAATGGATATGATGCGTCGCCCTACGGCGCCGGTGGCTCCAGCGACCGCAACATTGACCGCTTTTTTATCCTTCATGACAACAGTTTCTCCAATTCGCTGGCCACGCAATCGCCCATCTCTTCGGTTCCCACTTCTTTCATGCCTTTCGACATAATATCTTTAGTTCGGTAGCCCTGCGACAATACGGTTTCTACCGCCTGCTCGATCTGCAAATTAGGTTCTTCGCGGTCGAAGGAATGTTTGAACATCATGCCGACGGATAAGATTGTCGCCAACGGATTCGCCCAGCCCTTGCCGGCAATGTCCGGCGCGCTTCCATGAATCGGCT
Source organism: Candidatus Nitrohelix vancouverensis (assembly GCA_015698305.1). Taxonomy (NCBI): domain Bacteria; kingdom Pseudomonadati; phylum Nitrospinota; class Nitrospinia; order Nitrospinales; family Nitrospinaceae; genus Candidatus Nitrohelix; species Candidatus Nitrohelix vancouverensis. The sequence continues at coordinate 2,298,895 of CP048620.1, read as the reverse complement.
CGTACATTCCGGTTTTACCGCCCAGACTCGCCGAGGGCAACATGCCGATCGAACCGGTGAGCATGGACGCTTCATCGCTCAGGATATCGCCGAACATATTCGTTGTCACGATCACGTCAAATTGTTTTGGCGCGCGGACCAGTTGCATGGCGCAGTTGTCCACATACATATGATCGAGCGAAACGTCTGGGAAATCCTTGTGAACCGTTTGCGCCACTTCGCGCCACAGTCCCGTCGCTTCCAGCACATTGGCCTTGTCCACCGACATGACCTTGCCGTTGCGTTTCTGCGCCGTCTGAAAAGCGATACGCACGATCCGGTCGATTTCCGCTTCGGTATAAACCAGCGTGTTGAATCCTTTGCGACTGCCATCGGGCAAGGTTTCGACGCCGCGCGGTTCGCCGAAATAAATGCCGCCGGTCAACTCCCGCACCACCATCAGGTCCAGCCCTTCGACCACTTCGCGTTTCAGGGTCGAGGCATCGACCAGCGCCTTGAAGGTGCGCGCCGGGCGCAAATTAGCGAACAGGTTCAGCTCCTTGCGCAAGCCCAGCAAAGCCCGCTCCGGCCTCAGCGAAAAATCAATGCTCTCCCATTTCGGGCCGCCAACCGCTCCAAGTAAAACGGCGTCCGCATCTTTTGCGGCGGCAAGCGTTTCATCTGGCAAAGGGTGACCGGAGGCCTCGTATCCAGCGCCGCCCACGGGAACTTCTTTCAGCGTCAATTGAAGCCCAAGCCTGGACTCCAGAACCTGCAAAATCTTTTTAGCCTCGCCCACCACTTCGGGCCCAATGCCGTCACCGGGCAAAATTGTAATTTTATAATCGTTTTTCATTTAAGACTCGACCTCAATGGATTGAACTTTAACTGCCCGGCGGGCATGCATTACGCATTCGTTTGAAAACTTCCACTTTACCTAATGGCCCCGCGCGGCGCAAGCCTAAAGGCATGCATCCAACACATCGACAGGCATTCAATCTTGAAATTCTTCAATACGCTTGCACATTTCCTCTTGATCGTAAAAAGGCTGAACCAGACACAAACCCATCGCCGGAGCAGTGGGTCCCGCCTTGCGCCGGTTTTTAGCCTGCAAAATCTCTTCGATCGATTCAGGCGTCCTCAGCCCTCTTCCCACGTCGACCAGCGTGCCCATCAGAATACGGACCATGTGCTTCAAAAAACCGGAACCGATAAAATAGCTCTGGATGTAATCGCCCTCCCGGTTGATCACGATACGGTCTATGCGCCGGACCGCATGGCGGGCGCTGCAATTGGCTCCGCGAAACGAGGTGAAATCCTTCTCGCCTTCCAGCAAACGCGCGGCCTTGCGCATCGCTTCAACATCCAGATCGTGATGGATGTACCAGCAAAAAGGTTGATTGAGCGCCGTCGGGAACTGACGGTTCAGAATCGTGTATCGGTACAATTTTCCAATGGCGGAAAATTGCGCGTGAAAATCCGTCGTGACGTCTTCAACGGCGCGCACAACGATATCGCGCGGCAACAAACTGTTCAATCCCTTCATCAGTTGAAAGCAGGTCATGCGCGTTTCGGCGTTGAAATGCGCCACCTGAATCTCGGCGTGCACATCGGCGTCGGTGCGCCCCGATCCATAAAGCGTCGTCTTCTTTTTGAACAGGACTTTCAGCACGTCCTGAATGACGGCTTGTATGGATATGCCGTTATCCTGTTGCTGCCAGCCGCAATAATTCGTTCCCTGATACTCCAGGGTCAGTTTAATGCGTCGCATCTGGCTTTCATTCCGGGAGTCGTTCATGCTGGAGATTGATGGTTTGGGATCATTCGAATCTTTGGGCAAACGGGATGCAATTTCAAGAGAAAATCAGGGCGGGAATTCAAGGTGAAATTTATTTTGAATAGCGGGCGATTGCGCCATACCGAGTCTGCCGAAAACCGTCAATCGCTGGCCCCGCATCCGTCTCGGCGCAAATGCTATCAATGCGTGACAATTGTTCAGGCGTCAGTCGTTCCAACAAGGCATCTTCAAGTCCTTCCACGTCGATTTTCAAAATATTCACACGCGGATGCTTGAGCAAAACACCGTCGAGTATTTCTGAAGAATCCCGCACCTCGACGTCGAAACTGTTTGGAAGATTTTCCTTGTTGAGACCGCCATAACGACCCGTGCTTTCAAAACCAAAGGTCGCTCGCGCGGCTTCCAGACCCACCGCGACCGGGTGCAGCTCATAACGATCCTCATAACCCTGAAGATTTTTTTTCAAACGTTCAATATTTTGCGGGAGCGGCTCATACAAATAAACTCGCACATTGCGGTTTCGAGTCAAAAAATAAAGGGCGCTGATGCCAATATTAGAACCGAAATCAACCACGCAGGATATGTCGGCAGGCGCCTTGTAGTCGAGCTTGCCAAAACATTCGACCGCAGTGATCATATCGGCGAAATCATACAAAGTGATTTCCTGCCGCCCTACAGGGGTCCTGACGGAGCAGACAGCAGGGTACTTGCCCTTGCCCAAAACATAACGTCGAAGAATTCCCAGCGGGTTATCAAAGAATCGAAAAATATTGATGAAGGCAACGTAAAACGGCTTTTGAAATAACGCCGCCGCAAAATTAGCTGGAGAGTGATGACACATGCATGATTTTCCTGTCGGCAAATAATGGACTGTTATAACTCACAACCCGTAAAAAACCAAGAAAGTCAAGCAGACGGCGCTAGCCTGAGAAAACCTTCGAGAGTGATATGACTCAACGACTGCATAAGGTATTTTTGAAAATAAATATTCGGAAGCGATGCATGACCCATAATATTATTTGGCGGGTGAAAGAAAATCACAAAATCCGTCATGGGTCAAAGAAGGAAATACAATGCTAAAAACTACAACATCAGGAAATATCCCACCCAGGCAACTATAAAAACAGAGATAACAATAAAACAACTGCGAAAAATTTTGTTGATTTTATCCGGAGTCACGGTCCACCTTCATAAAAAGAATTGATTAGTTACTAAACCCTCCAGAAACTTATTGGAGGAATTGAACTGTTTACATCAAATAAAAACGTATATCTTTAATTTCAGTTAAAGGCCATGCACCAGAATTAGCAACAAAAAAAGCGCGTTGCGAAACGCAACGCGCTTTTTCTCTTATTTGGCTTGGCCAGTGGCTCAAGACGTCCACACTTATGTGCGAACTAGTTAGATTCAGTTCAAAGCTAAATTGTAAGGTGGATTCATGGCCTTTCCCTTCAATAGTGAACAGGATTTTCATTAGTTCTAAACTTAATATAGGCCTCGATCACGATTTCGCAATACTTTTGAACAATTAATCCATACCAGAAAATTCCTTTGCCAGCATGCCAGGCAAATCAGGCTATCGAGTCGGTGATACTTCCTTTCCCGATTTCCGGGGGGACCCTGATAATCGTAGACGACGCGCTGTTCACCTGACTGCCGCCGACGCTGATCAAGCCTAAAGGACTGCGCGACGCGCCAAATTCTTTCGCACGGCTTTCCTGCAGTTCCTTGGTTTGAAATGGCTCCTGGCTGAGACGACTGATCTCTGTTACCCGATCATCTCTCTTCGCACCTTGAAAACTGCCCAGGCTGGATGAATTGTCCACAGACAGAGGGTTTTCCATTGATATTCACCGTCTTAGTTCATCCACAATTATAACACAACTACCATCCATGTTAATCAATTTTCCCGACATTTCTTTACAAACAAAATCATACCGCTTATGATTCAGTATCATTTCAGCCTGAAATTGGAAGGAAAATCGATTGAAATCCTCTGATAAAAAACCACCGGAGCGAAGGAAGGAAAATCTTGTTTTCACCGTTCTGGTGCATACCGGTTATACCATCCTCATCCTCTCCATGATCGGATGGATGGTCTACATGGAATACATACTCCCCTGAGCCACAACTCTCCACAACGCTCTTTAAACAGGGCCTGCCTGACACAGCACATCGATGTATTTCTGACACAGGTTTTCGTAGCGCCTGACGACCAGCTTCAACACCTGATTTCTCGCTTTAATTTCCAGTTTGGGGCCGAAGGCATTGATGCGATCCGGCGTCAAACGGCAGACATGCGTCGACTCTATAGCGACCACGCTGGAGGTTCGCTTGCCATTTCTTAGTAAAGAAAACTCCCCAAAAATCCCTCCCGATCTGAACTCCACGATATGAGCGGAGCCGCCTTCCGGAGTCGCCTTGAAAACGGACACATGCCCGCTCAAAATGATGTACAGGGCCTGCTCCTCTTCTCCCTCCTGGATGATTTTTGCCCTACGCTCATAGATGCGGAACAACTCATCTTCCAGAGACATTTCCTCCAGCTCCATTCGGTTGAAGCCGGTAAAAAAAGGATGACGACTCATTAAATGAGCGCGAACTCCAGGCTCCATATCAATCCTCTAATTTCAATTTTCGATCCAACACAATGGCTAGCCCTCTTCTTTTCTCCGTGAGTCCAATAACTCTGCATAGGTCTCGTTCATCTCTTCGAACCGCTCCAGCATGATTTCAAGAAACTTGTCGTTGAATTTAAGTTGAAGGTTATGCGGCATCGCTTCATAGCGCTTCACATCCACTTTCATGACGACAACAGAATCCCTGGCGATCACATTGAACAGCCGCGTTCCCTCGCGCAATAAAGACAACTCGCCAAACAAACTGCCTTCCTTCAGGGTAGCGATCACGAAATCCCGACGATTCTGGAAACTCTCAACATTAACGCTTCCCCTTAAAATCAGGTAGACAGACTGGTCCGCATGACCCTTTTTAATGACCTTGTCGCCTTTCCTGTAGCGGAAAAACTCCAAAGAATGCTCAAGAAGCTGAACCTTTTCGTCGATTGTGAAGGCGTCGAAAAAACTCGACTCATCCATCCACTTCAATATTTCTGTGCCAGACATAAAGGATTCGATCGGGAGTTGAATTCAAATCAATTTCTGAAATTGATTATATATCAAACCTGCAGAAAATACGGGTGATCTGAAAAAAGTTTCTAAAAAAGGCGGGAAAATCAGGAGAGGGTTCCAGCAAATTCAGGAAATCAGGGTGAGAGAAATCATTCCTTCTTTAGAGAAAACTTCCCAACGATGTAACGCACTAAATCACGGATCGACAACATCCCGATCAAATCCTTACCATCAAGTATGACCAAATGACGAATGTCGTGTTGCTCCATTTTCACCAAAGCCGCCGCCATGGAAGCGTTTAGATCTTCAGTATAAATCTTTTCCGACATCACCCGCTCGACGCCGATACGCTCAGGATGCGCTTCAACAGCGACAATTTTCTTCAACAAATCCGTCTCAGTAAAAATTCCGACCAGAGCGCCATTTTTCATCACCACAGCGGAACCTATATTCCGCTCAGCCATCAACTGCACGGTTTCCATCACCGTCGCCGTGTGATCGACGCTGACCACATTCTTGTTCATATAAGTTTTGATCTTGTCCAAACGAATACCCTCCAAATAAACAATGGGTTTAGGACAATGCTACATCAAGTTTCCTTTTAAATCAATAGAAAGAATTTACTATCTTTATCATCCTTGAGGGAAAAAATTTTACATTCAACAGAATTCGGAAACTCATAATTTTACTGAGAACGGTTCCGCTTCAAACTAGCTTCATGTCTTGCTGAAAACGCGGTAACACATCAAGTTCCTGCCTTGATCTCCGTTCCCAGCACGCGGAACAGGGTCGCGATTTCCGTCGCGTAGTTGGTACGTTCAGAGGCCAGTTGTTGCTCGCCGTTCGCAAGCACGCGTTGCGCGTCGACCACGTCGAGAAAGCTGATGAGTCCCTGCTGATACAAGGTCTCCGCCTGATAGAAACTGATCTCGCTGGACTTCACGGCCTTTTGCAATGAGCTCTGGCGGTCGAGCGACGACTTGATGGCGGCTAATGAAATTTCCACTTCCTCGCTCGCTGAAAGCAAGGTATCGCGATACAAGGCCAAGGCTTCTTCGGCTTGCGACTGGGCGATCTCGACATTGGCCTTGCGCGCGCCGCCGTCGGTCACCACCTGATCGATCAAGGCTCCAAGAGAAGCGGTCAGAACGTTCAGGGCCGGAGCGCCTGTGACGCCGGTGGCGCCAATATTGATCGCGCCGATCAGGCGAAAGGTGGGGTAATATTCCGCTTCTGCAAGGCCAATCCGTGCGACCGCACGCTTCAATTCCTCTTCAGTCTGGCGAATATCGGGACGCTGAGTCAACACCGCCAGGGGAACCAGTTCGGGAAACTTTCCCTTGTAGACGGGAATTTCTTGATGCTCATGCAGTAGCGTTTCATAAACTCCGGGATACTGACCGGTCAGGCTGGCCAGGCGATTGCGCGCATTGGTCAGCGCTTCTTTCAAAGGAGGAATGCCCGCGCGTAAATTTTCGACGGATGTTTCGGCGCGGCGCATATCGAGCTCCGGAGACAAGCCAGCTTCGTAACGGCTTTTGACGATTGAGAGCGTTTTTTCCTGCAAGTGGACCGACTCTACCAGCAGTACAAGCTGGCGTTGCGATCCGCGTAAACGCAGATACTCCCGCGTGATCTCCGAACTGATGCCAAGAACGCGACCGCGCAATTCCGCCTTCGCCGCTTGCAGTCCCGCGAGCGCCGCTTCCACTTCTCTCGCGGTTCGCCCAAAAACATCCAGCGGCAATGCGACGGAGAGACCGCCGGACACGCTGGCGGTTTTCGTGGTATCCGCATCATTCAAATTACGCTCCGCTTCCAGACCCTGATCCAACCCCGCCTCTGTCTGCAATTCATCGCCTGCGCCTGCAAGCGCCAGACGCGCGCTGGCTTCCTTGACCCGAGCCCGCGCCGCGACCAGTTGAAAATTATTGTCCAGCCCCGCCGTTACGAGTTGATCCAGAATCGGGTCGGTGAATCCCATCCACCATTGAGCGGAAAAATCCGCGTCCGTCTTTCCCTCATTAAGGGATTTCAACAATTCCTGAGAGACGAATTCCGCAGGCGCGTCCATATCAGGCGCCTTGTAATCCGGCCCCACGACGCAGGCGCCCAGAAAGGGCAGTCCGATGAAAAGCGCTAACAGTCGCCCTATTCTCATAACGCTTCCTCCAGCGCGACGCCTTTCGATTCCGCTTTGCGCAATTGCGCGTCCAGTTCCTGTCCTGCATGCGACCTGGGTTTGATGAAAGGCGCGATCCAATAATAACCAACCGGGGCCAGATAGAGCGTGAACAGCGCGGAGAATCCGAGTCCGCCGAACACCACCCAGCCGATCGCCTGTCGGGCTTCCGCGCCGGGTCCCTCGCTGAGAATGAGCGGCAGGCTTCCAAGCACCGTGGACAGCACCGTCATGGTCACCGGACGCAGGCGTACCCGCGCCCCTTCCATGATCGCGTCGCGAACGTTCATTCCTTCATCGCGCATCTGGTCCATGAATTCGATGAGCAAAATCGCGTTCTTCGTCATCAGACCCACCAGCATCACCAATCCGATCTGACTATAAAGATTGATCGACTGTCCGGTCTGCAACAGCGCAAAGATGGCGGCGGCCAGACCGAAGGGAACGGTGAAGATAACGATCAGGGCGCTGCCAAAACTTTCGAACTGCGCCGCCAGCACCAGCAGAACCACGGCGAGGGCGATCAGAAAAGTCACCGCCACTTCGTAAGACGTTTCCTCCAGCGTCGCCGCTTCTCCAAGCAAGAGGATATTCACATTCGCAGGCAACAATTCATGAGCCAGAGCCTGCACCTGCGCCAGCGTTTTGCTCAGCGCCGTGCCCGGCGGGATTCCCAGGTCCAGTTCAATCGCGCGGCGTTGAGCGTGTCGATCCAGCTCCGCCGCCACGCCCTTCTCGTGAACCTCGATCATCGCGCTCAGGGGTACCAGTTCGTCGCGCGTGTTGGTGACAAAAATATTCAGCAGGTCGCCCGGGTCGTTGATCGCCCCGAGCGAAGAACCGACCATGATCGGAACGGCCTGATCGGCGATGCTCAGGTCGATCAGTTCGAATTTATCAACCATCACCTTGAGCGTTTCAGAGATGCGCTCCATCGGCACGTCGAGGTCGCGCGCTTTTTCCCGGTCAATATTGAACGACAACTCCGGCTGGGAGGTGTCGAACTGAATTCGCACGTCCTCGATTTCAGGAATCTTCTTGAGCAGAGCTTCGGAAAACATATCGGCGGCTTTCGACAATTCCTGATAATCGTTGCCCACCAGAGCGATCTCCAGACCGGAACCGGCGCCGCGAATATTGAGACTGTTGTCCTGAAAGATGCGAACCTGAGCGCCCGGCAAATCGGAAAGCGCCTTGTTGATGTCCTTGGCGAGTTCCATCTGGCTGATGTTGCGATCTTCCCAGTTCTTCAATGTCGCCATCGTGTAGGTGCGATTCTTGTCCCAGCGCCCGACAATCGTATAAATGTCCAGAACAATGCCCTCTTCCTGATAGGAGCGCAGGACCGCCTCTACTTTTCGCGACTGGCGATCGGAGTAGGCCAGCGAAGCGCCGTCCGGTCCGGTCAGCAAAACGCGGAGCGTGCCGCGATCTTCGCGCGGCAGGAGTTCATGATTCAATTGCAGAAAACCAAGAACGCCGACGCCGACGATCGACAGGGCGATGGGAACCGCAAGGAAAGACCAGGACAGCAAGCCGCTCAGGGTTGTCAGATAAATACGGCTGAGTACCCGCCCGATTGCGTTCATCGAATTAGTGAATGCGGCCTTGAGAAAATTTCTGCGCGACATCTCCGGCAAACGCGACGCCATCATCGGACACAGGGTCACCGCAACAAAGGAACTGATGATAACGGCAATCGCCAGCACCAGCCCGAACTCGCGGAACATGCGCCCGGTCTCGCCGGGCAGGAACGCAATGGGAACAAAGACGGACACCAGCGTGACCGTGGTCGCGATCACCGCGAAGAACACCTGGCGCGTGCCCAGCACCGCCGCCGCCATGCCCCCCAGCCCTTCGGAGCGCCGCCGCTGAATATTTTCCAGCACGACGATCGCGTCGTCGACGATCAAACCCGTCGCCAGCACCAGCGCGAGGAGCGTCAGCAAATTGATGGAAAAGCCAAACAGCCAGATCGCCGCAATGGTGCCGATCAATGAAATCGGCATGGTCACGGCGGGAATCAAAACCGCGCGCCACTGGCCCAGAAAAACAGCGATGACGATCAGAACGATAACGATGGAAAAGCCCAGCGTGAGCATGACCTCTTTCAAGGCGCCGCGGATATAGATCGCGTCGTCGGAGGTGATGACCAGAGTGAAATCGCGCGAACGTTGATTGATTTTTTCAATGCGCTTGGCGACTTCGCTGGAAATCTCGATGGTGTTCGACCCCGCCTGACGCACCACCCCCATGCCGATCACCAGGCGACCGTTGAGCAGGGAATAGGACTCCGCCTCCATCGGCGCAAAAAACACATCGCCAATGTCTTCGATACGAATATTGTCTTTGATATGCAGACGTTTGATTTTATCGGGGTCGACGACCGAAGCGTAAGCGCGCACGATCAATTCCTGATCTTCGGACTCGTAACTGCCCGCCGGAACGTCGAAGCTGGCTTCGCGCAGAATCGCGACCACATCCGAAGCCGACAAATGGTATCCGGCAAGACGGGCAGGATCGAGCAGAACGCGCATGACCTGCGGCTGGTCGCCGTCCAGTCGCACGTCGGCCACGCCGGGAATGGACAGCAGTTCCGGCGCCACGTCCTTTTCAATGCGATTCGCCAGCCCCTGTTTGGAAAGGGTATTGCTGTAAGCGGAAATTTGTACGATGGGGTCTGCGTCGTCGTCCGCCTTGAGCACAACGAGTTGTTCGATGTCGTCCGGCAGTTCCCGTTGCACGCGATTGACCGCTTCGCGCACATCGCTCGCCGCATCGTTCAGGTCGTAACCGGGATCGAACTCGGCGCGCATGCGCATGTTGTTTTCTTCGCTGGAAGACTCGATGCTCTTGACGCCGGAAACACGCGCCACCGCGCCTTCGAGAATACTGGTGACTTCGGTATCCATCGTCTCCGGCGACGCGCCTTCATAAATCGCGCGCACGCTGACGATGGGCCGGTCCACGTCGGGAAGCTCGCGCACGTCGACGCCCATGATGCTTCCCAGACCCGCCAGCATGATGAGCAGATTGACGACGGCGATCAGCACCGGCCTTCGCACGCCCAGGGCGGTCAGGCTATTACCCATGCCATGCATTAGTTTTCCGCTCCGAGAATTTCAACTTCTGTGCCGGGACGCAGGCGTTGAATCCCTTCGACCACGACATTCTCCCCTTCTGCAATCTTCCCTTCCAGAAGGACCTGGCCTGCTCGGCGCGCAATCACCCGCGCATAAATTTTCTCCGCTTTTTTCTCTCGAACGATCCAGAGGAAGGAACCCTCGCGCCCCCATTGCAGGGAAATTTCAGGGACAGTGAGATACTCTTTATCGAGAACCTCCCAGCGTACCGTAAAGGACATGCCGGGAAGTAAAGTATCGTCGTCATTCTTAATGCTGGCCCGCGCCGTCAAGGTGCGCCGACCGGAATCCAGTCGGCTCTGCTGAGCCGAGATATTGGCCGTGAACATGCGCCCCGGATAAGCCGGAGTCGTCGCCGCGATCCTGCGCTTCTCCTCCTGCGCCTTCATCAGCGAACCCGCCAGCGCTTCGGGCACTTCAAAATCAACATGTAAAATTTTTCGGTCGTCCAGAGTCGCAATCGAAGCGCTGGGGCTGACACGGTCGCCGGGGTCGATGTTGGGAATCCCGAGCACGCCGTCGAAAGGCGCCCTCACCAGACGCTCCTCCACCGCCAGCCGCGCCTCGTCCAGAGTCACCTGCGCCGCTTCGAAATCGGCGCGCGCCGAATCCACTTCGCTTTCAGGAACCGCTCCCTCCTTCACCGCCTTCTCGTAACGACCCAGCAGACTGTGCAGATTCTTCAATTCGATTTCCGCCTTCTGAACCGCCAGCCTTTCCTCGCGGTCATCCAGTCGCACCAGAATGTCGCCCTTCGCCACCTTGTCCTGGGCCTTGAACAATACTTCCACCACCTCTTCCGACACGGCGGGGAATACTTGCACCGACAAGCGCGCCCGACCCGTGCCCACCGCCTCAAACACCCGGTCGTTGGAAGACATCACAATCGGTTGAACGAGAACCTTCACCGCAGAACCCGAACCGCGCCCTCTTCGCGAAGATCCATTCGCGGAGTCTTCCTTCTTCAGAAAAGAACCGAGTTGTTCCAGATAAGCGATCGTCCCTTTCACGGAAAATTTTCCCGGATCGATCAGACGACTTCCGCCGTTTTCCCAAAACAACACGCCAAGCGCAACTAACAATAAAATGAAAAGAATGAATTTTCTAAAAATGGCTCAAATCCCTTTGCAAAATTCGCCCGAGCCAATCCATTGGCTCCGGTATATCGGAGAGAATAAAATGTAAATGTATGCAAATACTTTAACGAAATCTGAAGCCCCAAACCAGCAAAAAGTTAATAACTTGAATGCTTTATCAATAAGGGGGCTATTCTGATAAAGAGAGGATTTTTATCCGAAAAGGTATGAAAGCAAACAAGCGTTCAAGCCAAAAGGCTTGAACGCTTGTTTGAAATGTCGCTCCGGAATAGATAATTCCAGAAGCAAGGCTGGCTAGCCGAATCAGATTTATTTGCTGGCGCCGGCCCTGCCACCCTCCGTGTAGGAGCGCGCCCGAGAGGATTCGAACCTCCGACCTACGGTACCGGAAACCGCCACTCTATCCAGCTGAGCTACGGGCGCATATTTTTCTTTATCTTATACTGCCATTCCTCCCGTTTCTCTTGTAAGAGCGGGACAGGGATTGAAACCGTGCGACACTCTATACGTCTTCGCCTTCTCCCGGCGCGGCGGCGTCTATGCCCACTTTCCTGTGTTCCTGACCGAACTCGCGGGTCATTTCCAGGCGCAGGGTCCACCACTTGATTTCTTCTTTCACTTCATCGCTGGCTTTCGTCTGGGCGACCAGAGAAAAGCGTTTGTCCGGCCCCTTGCCCGTCACCTTCACGTCGACGCCTTCGGGAAGCGGGATGCCTTCGGCGTTCATTTTCTCAACGGGTTGATCCACCAGTTCGCGTTTATAATCTTCATCCGTCACAGCCTTCACCACGAGGGCTTTCCATTTATCTTCGAGTTCTTTTTTCTTCTTCGAATTCATTGTCGCGTCCTTGATGTGATATTTACAAAATTGGGATTAAAAAAGAGTAATAGACTTGCCGAACCTCTGCAATGCAAATTTAAAATTTTTCAAAAATTTTTAAGAACTGCACGCAAGCGCTTTCATACTTATCAATTTTACCTCTGCCCGACTCGCGCGCATACTTGAAAAATTTCAGAGTTTATGAACCTGTTAGCAAGCGCTCTTAAAAGTACAAAATTTTCATAACCTGCTCACGCGCACACTTAAAAAATTTCTGCGTGTATAGCCCCATTCCTAAGCACTCTTAAAAGAATAGAATTTTCATGAACCCACCCGCGCGCATACTTGAAAATTTCAGAGTTTATTAGCCTGTTAGCAAGCGCTCTTAAAAGTACAAAATTTTCATAACACCTTCGCGCGCATACTTGAAAATTTCAGGATTTTTTGACCAGTTCGCGCGCGCGATTGAGGGCTTGCTCCAGATGCTCCGGCTGGGTTCCTCCCGCTTGCGCCATATCCGGCCGCCCTCCCCCGCTTCCGCCGACGATACCCGCGATCTCCTTGAGGATGTTTCCGGCGTGATAGTCTTTGGTTAAATCGGCGGTGACGCCTGCGGCGAGCAGGACCTTTCCGTTCATAGCCGTGCCCGCCACGACGATGCCGGATTTCATCTGGTTCTTGGCGTTGTCGATGAAACTGCGCAGGGTTTTGGCGTCCACTTCATCCAGCTTTTTGATGAGCGCATTGACGCCGTCGATGACTTCGACGCCTTCCAGCATGCCCGAGCTTTTACCGCTGACCAGTTTCTCTTTGAGCGAAGCCACGGTTTTTTCCAGTTCCTTGTTTTTTTCGAGGCTCTTCTTCAATTTCTGCACTTCCTCATCCGGCTGGGCCTTGAGGACGGAGCGGATGGAAGACAGGGCGTTCATTTCGCGCCGCACGGATCTGAGGGCGGTCGGGCCGGTGACGGCTTCGATGCGGCGAACGCCGGAGGCCACGCTACCTTCGTGAGTGATGAGGAACAGGCCGATGCTTCCCGTCGACCCGACATGTGTGCCGCCGCACAATTCCTTGCTGAATCCGGGCACGGAGACAACGCGCACGCTCTCGCCGTATTTCTCGCCGAACAAGGCGGTCGCGCCTTCCTTGAGGGCTTCGTCGATTTCCATTTCGCGGGTTTCAACCATGATGTTTTCGCGAATCTTGTCGTTGACCATCCATTCGATTTTTTCTTTTTCCTTATCGCTGAGCGCGGAGAAATGGGTGTAGTCGAAACGCAAGCGATCCGGCGTGACCAGCGACCCCGCCTGTTTGATATGATCGCCCAGAGTTTCCTTGAGCGCGGCGTGCAGGAGATGCGTTGCGGAGTGATTCAGGGCGGTGCTGTTGCGCCGCTCCGGGTCCACTTCCAGCGTCAGCGTGTCGCCGGTTTTGAGCGATCCGTTTTCGATCTTCGCCTTGTGCAAGATCAGGTTCGGCAGGGGTTTCAAGGCGTCCTGTATTTCCATCAGAACGTTTTCGTTGTAGGCGCTGCCCGCGTCGCCCACCTGGCCGCCCGACTCGCCATAAAACGGCGTTTGGTCAACGATCACTTCGACTTCGTCTCCCAACTTCGCGCTCTCTACCAGCGTCTGGTCCTTGTACAGGGCGATCACGGTCCCCTCGCCTTTCACCGAGCCGTAGCCGGTGAACGCAACGCCCTCGGGCTTTGTCTTGAGGAAATCCATGAGCACAGGCGACACGCCTTTTTCTCCCGAACCTTTCCAGGAAGCCGAGGCCTTTTCCTTCTGCTCCTGCATGGCCTTGTTGAAGCCTTCCATGTCCAGAGCCAGCCCTTCATCGCGCGCGGTCTCTTCGACCAGGTCGACGGGGAATCCGAAGGTGTCGTACAGCTTGAACACTTCGTCGCCGGGAATGACTTTCTGCTGATCCTTGCGCACGCGAGCCAGCACCTCTTCCAGCTTCTGGGTGCCGTAAGTGAGGGTGTTGCCAAAGCTCTCCTCCTCATTCAGCGCCACTTTTTCAATGAACTCGGAATGCGTTTTCAAGTCCGGGTAGACGCTGGAGAATTGCTCGACGACATGATTGACGATGCGATAGAAGAAGGGATCTTTCTGATTCAGTAATTTTCCGTGTCGGAGCGCGCGCCGGATGATGCGGCGCAGAACATAGCCGCGCCCTTCGTTGGAAGGGAGCACGCCGTCGCCGATCAAAAACGCGGTGGCGCGGGCGTGGTCGGTGATGACGCGGATGGAAACGTCGGTTTCCTTATTTTTCAGATAATTTTGGTGAGTGACCGACGCCGTCTCCTGAATGTGTCGCATCAGCAGGTCGCCATGATAATTGCTGGTGCGGCCCTGCATGACGGCGGTCAGACGCTCCAGCCCCATGCCCGTGTCGATACAGGGTTTGGGAAGCGGACTCAGCTTGCCCGCTTCGTCGCGGTCGTATTGCATGAAGACCAGATTCCAGATTTCAAGGTAGCGGTCGCAATCGCAACCCACAGTGCAGTCCGGCTTGCCGCAACCCAGTTCTTTGCCCTGGTCGATATAAATTTCTGAACAGGGACCGCAAGGGCCGGTGTTGCCCATCGCCCAGAAATTGTCCTTCTCGTCCATGCGGAAAATCCGTTCCGTCGGCATATGGATGTCGTTCTTCCAGAACTCATAGGCCTCGTCGTCTTCACGGAAAACGGAAGCGTAGAGGCGGTCTTTCGGGATGCCCAGATTTTGAGTGAGAAACTCCCAGGCGTATTCGATGGCGTCGCGCTTGAAATAATCGCCGAAGGAAAAATTTCCCAGCATTTCAAAAAAGGTGTGATGCCTTGCGGTGCGGCCGACCATTTCCAGGTCGTTGTGCTTGCCGCCCGCGCGAACGCATTTCTGGCAGGACACCGCGCGCGAGTGCTCGCTGGTCTCTTCGCCCAGAAAGATATTTTTGAACTGGACCATACCCGCGTTGGTGAACAGCAGGGTCGGGTCGTTCTGGGGAATCAGGGAACAACTCGATACGGAGTGATGTCCCTTGCCTTTAAAATAGTCCAGAAATGCCTGTCTTAACTCGTCTCCAGTCATATGCCTTTTCTCTAGGATTGATCCTTGATGATATTCAAATGATTCCCGCTTTCAACAAATCATGCAAATGCAGGATGCCTTCTATTTTTTTTCCATCCTCCGTCACGGCGAGCGCCGTGATGGAATGTTGTTCCATTAAAAACGCGGCCTTGGTCGCCAGATTGTCGCGCTGGATCGTCTTCGGACGCGAACCCATCATCTCGCGCGCCAGAACCCGGGAAATATCCTGTTTCTTTTCGATCAAGCGACGCAAGTCGCCGTCGGTGATGACGCCGCTCAAATCGCCGTTTTCAGAAACGACGAAGGTCGTGCCGAAGCGTTTGGCGCTCATCTCCTTCAAAACCGCAAAAATATCCGCCTGCTCGGACACGATGGGCGCTGCAGACCCGGCGTGCATCAGGTCGTTCACCGTCATCAATAATTTCTTGCCCAGACTGCCGCCGGGATGGTTGACTGCAAAATCCTCTTCCTTGAAGCCGCGAAGCGCCAGCAGAGCCATCGCCAGAGCGTCGCCCAGCGCCAGAGTCGCCGTCGTGCTGGAAGTCGGCACCAGATCTTTACCGCAAGCCTCCTCATCCACAGAAGTGTTCAGGAGAAAATCACTGCGTTGCGCGAGCGTAGAATTTGCGTTGCCCGTCATCGCCACCAGCGTGCAATTGAGCCGCCCCATCGCCGGCAGTATTTTTATCAATTCTTCAGTTTCACCGCTATTCGAGATCGCCAGAACCAGACTGTGCTTGGCGATGATGCCCAAATCGCCGTGACTGGCCTCGGCGGCGTGCAGGAACAGAGCCGGAATGCCGATGCTCGAAAAGGTCGCGGCAATCTTGGAGCCGATGATGCCGGACTTGCCCAGCCCCGTCACAATCAAAGGCGATTCAGAGGCGTCGATTTTGCGCACCACATGGGCAAAATCTTCGCCGAGGCGGTCCCGGACTTGCAGAATGGAACGCGATTCGATATCCAGAACGCGCTGTCCCGCCGCTATGATTTCGGTGTCCTTCTGATCCATAAAAAGAATATTTTAAAGCGCTTTCATTTAAAGCGAGGTCGTGAGTACGAAAACCCGTGATTCTACGCCATCTTAACATATGGAGAAAGTGGAAAATCAATAGCATACATATTATTTGTCTGCCCGGGCGCAATTGCGATTCAAAGCGTTCGGGATACCCATTTCCCTAAAATTGTGTATTTTGAAACCCGGATCGCATATCGACGCTTGAGCTTTTAGCAATTTTAGATAAAATGCTAGGCTCTCTAAATATCACCAGCGACTCACAGAAATCCAGATCGCAGGCCTTAACTTTTTGGAATGATTGATTTTTGACCTATGGATAACCAAAGGCAGTTTTACCGGGTGCAGTCGCTCATACCGATCCAGGTTGAGTTGGTAACTCGCGACCCTTCGGATAATACAAAATGCTCCGTCAGCGACATGGGTCTGCCCAATCAGGCTTCATTCAAGTCGACTTCCATTCAATCGAATGATCCCGCCATGGACCCGGCGCTGAACATCATCAACAAAAAACTCGACCTCATCATTCAACTGCTTTCCGAGCGGGAAGCAGGCAAACAAGAATTCACATCCACCCCGGTCACTCTCAGCGCAACCGGCATGGGTTTCAAGTGGAAGGAAACGTTTGAAGCAGAATCATTGTTAAGAATTAAAATCAAACGTCAGTCAATGGCAAGGCAGTGCGTGTACACATTGTACGGTGATGTCATTCGTTGTCTCACCAAAGAGGAGGGTCGGCACGATATTGCCGTTCATTTTGTCGGGCTCGATCAATGGATGGAAAATGAACTGGCGGGATTTATTCTCAATCTGGAACGCGGCATTGAAGGAGCAAAGATCTAATGGGAGTTATTGTCGGACTGTGCGTGGTGTTTGGTTGCGTGGTCGGGGGCTATTTGATGGCCCACGGCGCCTTGGGCATTCTGTGGCAACCGGCTGAATTTGTCATTATTTTCGGAGCCGCCTTCGGCGTCTTCATCATCACCTCCTCCGGTCAGGTGATGAAAAACGTGCTTCACAGTATGAAGGGCATGCTGTCGGCGCGGCATTACACCGAAAAAGACTACATGGAACTGTTGCAGGTTTTGAACAGCGTTTTCAGCGTGGTTAAAAAGCAGGGACTGGTCGCGCTCGAAGCCCATCTCGACAAACCGCAAAAGAGCCCCATCTTCGCCCGTCACAAAAATTTCCTGAAGAACGAACACGCTCTACATCTTACAACCGACTCGTTCCGCATGCTCTGCTCTTCCAAAATGGAAGCGCATCAACTCGACAGCCTGATGGAAGCCGAAATCGACGCCTATCACGAAGAGATGATGGCCTCTTCTAAAAACGTCGCCAATATCGGCGACTCCCTCCCGGGACTGGGCATCGTCGCGGCGGTTCTCGGCGTTGTCATCACCATGCAGAAGATCAATGAACCGCCCGAAGTGCTGGGACATCATATCGGCGCCGCTCTGGTCGGAACCTTTATCGGCATCCTCGGCGCTTATGGAGTCGTTGGACCGCTGGCGAAAAAAATGGAATGGATGGCGGATCAGGAAAAAGAATATCTAAATATCCTGCGCTATATCATCGTAGGCTTTGTCGGTGGACTGCAACCGCAAATCTGCATCGAGTTCGGACGCATCATGATTCCCGAACCGGCGCGCCCGACATTCCTTAAAGCTGAAAAAATCTTAAAAAACTGAACGCTGTTTAACGCGACACGCTCATGGCCACCATCAACGATCCCAAATTGATCAATAAAATCGTCCTGCAGTACCATCAGGGGGACAGTATTGAAAAAATTTGCGATCAGTACAGCATTCAGCAAGATCAATTCGAATTCTGGCTCCATCAGCACAAGGCCCATGCCTGGCGGATTTTTTCTCCTGATTTTTTAAAATCGCTCGGCGGGCGTTCACCGGAAGAGGAAGAAGCGACACCGCAAATCATTCAGCAAATCATCATCAAAAAGAAAAAAGGCGGGCATGGCGGCGGGCATCACGGCGGTTCCTGGAAAGTCGCATACGCTGATTTCGTCACCGCGATGATGGCGTTCTTTCTACTGATGTGGCTGATCAACATGGTTCCAGCGGAAACCAAGGGCGGACTCTCCGAATACTTTACCGACCCGGAAAAATTCCTCGCCAGCGGCGGCAGTCTTGCCACAGCCACTAGCAACCCGATGCCGGACCCAAACGGCGTGTCTGCGCAAGACGCTCTCATGGGCAACGCTTCGCCGGACGCAATGAATGACATTCAGAAAATGGCTCAACGCGCCAAGATATCCATGCTTGCGGAAAACATCCGTCGCGACGTCAATGAAAAGTTCAATCACCTGAAAGGTCAAATCCTCATGGAACCCGTCGGCGATGGCTTGAGGATTCAAATACTCGACCGCGACAATCTGGCCCTTTTCGATCCGGGAAGCACCGAATTGAATAAGAGGGGACGTCAAATGGTGCGCATGCTTTCTGAAAATATCAAAGGACTCAGCAATAAATTAATTGTCGAGGGACATACCGACGCTTCGGCATTTCGCGGGAGTCGATCCAAAAACTGGGACTTGTCTGTCTTGCGTGCAGTTGCGGCGCGCCAGGAGTTTGAGAAAAATGGAGTGGATAAATCCTATTTCGAAAAAGTCGTCGGCTATGCGGACACTCAGCCCTACAATCCCCAAAATCTCCTCGACCCCATGAATCGCCGCATCAGCATCATTGTCAGGAAATAAACGAAGGCCGTCACTCGGTCGGGAGTTTATGCAAATCCAAAAGCGTCTGAGTCCCCATTTGAAAAAGCGCCATCTCTGAATAACGACGCTCAATATAAAAAGGTCGATTTTCATTGCGAGTCAAAGCCGCCTCGATAGTTGCATCGAAAGGTTTGAAATAACCCGGCGGGTTGCTTGAGAAATGTTGAAGATCGACGATCAAATAATCCACGTCATAATCATCCCTTAATTCACGCAGGGCCGATGCGCTTTGCGCCCAATAGGCTGTGATCAGCGCGTTCATGCGACGGCGCATTTCCAGAGCGTATTCCGAGTGAAAGACCTGATGCGTTTCATAGCTGATTAAAATCGGGCGACGACTCAGGTAAGGAACATTCTCGACCAGTCCGCCGGGCCACCCGGCGATCAGACTCCCTTTCGGCAAGTTTTCGAGCGCTTCATAAAATGGTTTCCAGGCTTCTGCGCGAACCGTCAAGCCCGCCATATTATTTCCGGTCCCTCCCACTGCGAGCCATAGAGCGAACACCGGCGCGAACGACGACGCATGCAAGACGAATGATTTATCTCTCATACGATCTTGTAGTAACAGAACGATCGCAGAGGGCGCCAGAACGATTAAAAGAACCGGAATCGTATACAACAAATAACGTTCAGGCAGAAATAAATAGGGATCGAAAACAAGCGCCAGAAAGTATCCGAGCAGAGACGCGGGAAGAAGAATCAATCCGCGCAAGTAACTAGTATGCGTTTTACGAACCAGCGCAAAAACTCCGCCCACTGCAATCACCGCAAACGCCAGCCAGACGAAGACAGTAAGAATCGTAGAATAACTCTCATTATCCTTGAGGCTGAGAAAGGGAACGGGAGCGTACCCCGAACCGTCCAGCGTCGCAACGCCCATATCTTGCAAGGTTGCAATCAAACCGGGATACGGCGGACGGTCGTTCGCACCGTAGCGTCCGCCCTCCCCTGCTTCGGGAAATTCATTCCACATCGCCTGCGTGATGCGGGAGCCATAATCCCCGCTCGCAATCAATTGAGGAAAGGTCATGGCCAGAGAGACGAACAAAATAGCGCCCAGCCACCTTATCCGGTTCAGAATTTTTCTAATCCTGATTCCGCTTTCGACATCTTTCAAAGAGAGAAGACTCCACAAGGCATAGGTCAAACCGCAAACCACGCCAGCGACCGGATAGAACGCGAAACCCAGAATCGTCAACACAACCAGCCACCCCGCCCTTCCATAAACCAGCGCCGCCAAGGCTCCCGCAAGGATTGGATAAGCAAAGGAGCGAGGCAAACCGCCCATCATCCGCTCCAGAAACAGATCGCTCGACAGCGCCAGAATCAAAGTCGCAAAACCAGTCCCAGAAAGACGATAGGCAGACGCGCCCATGAGCGAGCAGAATATGAAAAATAAAAAATAGCTGACAACAACGCTGGCAAATGCAGGATCGCTAAAACCGGCAAGCGTTTCATATAAAAATCGAACGCCTGCGGGGATGAATACTTTTTGATAATACTGGGGCGTGTATGCGGCGACAGGGGTGGAACTCTCAATATTTAGAAAAGGAACGATCTGTTGCCGCGCATCGTCGGCAAAAAGGAAAGGATGAAACGCGTTCTGTACGCCCTGCACATAGGCCGTTCCAAACAGAGCGCCCAGAATCAGAAGCGCCGCTCCCACCTGAACCGCCAAACGACCCGGCGTCAAAACAACCCACGCTTGAGAAAATAAAGGAAAGTCATATATTTAGTTTATAAATATACTGCAATTATTGTACAATAATCGAGTTTTTTAGCAATGTAGCTTAGCCATAACTTATTGAAAGGTTTACTATTATGTTGGTCGACGACCCAATTTCCCGATTTTGGTCCAACGGCAGGGATTTGAAAGAAAGCAGTAAATATGAAGCGGCTGTGAAAATTCTTTTGGGGGAATTAAAGCTCGATCTTGAAGATTCGAGTCCAACACGCCAGGCAATCGAAAATCAGGAATCCTGGGAAGCGGTAGCGCGAACGGCAAGAAATGAAGGTTTGGAAGAACTGGCGATTATACTGGGCGGCGCTTGATTTTTCCCGTCCCGTTTCAATCAGGCTCCCTCAGTTTATAAAACCCGCTTGTACCATTCGTCGCCGGGGATGCGTCGTTTCGCCTCCTGAAAAACCAGATTCATTCGATCGAGCTTGTCCACCATCGCCGTCAACAATTGATCCTTAACTTTCCAGGCAATTTCCGGCCCCACGACCTCTAAAAATTCCGGGTCAATCCTCAACGCCAGCACCTTGGCGTCCGCTCGCACATTGGTCAAACGCGGTCGATGTGAAAGAAAGGATACCTCGCCAAAAATCGCGCCGGGAACCAGCTCGGCAAGCCGCACGCCCGGACTGTTGCTTTTGGTGATATAGACCTGGCCTTTGAGTAATATATAGAGGGCATCACCCGGGTCGCCTTCAATGAGAATGAAAGCGTTGGGAACGTAAGACACCAGGTGGCTTCGGATATCCGCCAGTTTGAATTTTTCTTCCGGGGTGAAAGTCTTGAAGAAATTAATCTTGTAAATTAAACCGAGAAGTTCATCCTTGCTGAGTTCTTTCATATTGGACCCGGGAAGCGTTCCCTGTGAATCAGGAACCTCGCAAAGCCTTGATGGCTTTTTTGTAGTTTTTGCTGTTGAAGATCGCCGATCCCGCAACAATGACGTTCGCCCCAGCTTCCAGCACTTCTGCTACATTGGAAGGCTTCACGCCGCCGTCCACTTCCAGATCATACTCATGCTCGTACTGGTTCATGATATCGCGCATATTGCTGATCTTGTCCGTCATCGAAGGAATATAACTCTGGCCGCCGAATCCCGGATTGACCGACATCAACAACACCATGTCCACGTCGTGCAAGACCTCTTCAAGATTGGACAGCGACGTCGCCGGATTGAGCACAACCCCCGCGCGCACGCCCTGTTCTTTAATGTGCTGGATCGTGCGATGCAAATGCGGGCAAGCCTCGACGTGCACCGTTAAAATATCCGCGCCTGCAGATGCAAAATCCTTGATATAAGCGTCCGCATTTTCGATCATCAAATGAACGTCCAGAGGAAGCTGGGTCACTTTTCTCAAACTTTCCACGACCGGCGGCCCAATCGTAATATTCGGCACAAAATGTCCGTCCATCACGTCAACATGAATCCAGTCTGCGCCGGCATCTTCAACGGCTTTTATCTCATCCCCCAATCTTGCAAAGTCAGCGGATAAAATGGATGGAGCAATTTTAATCATCGTTTAACCCTTAAAAATAATTTGCAAGAGAATACCATAATAAAAAATATTTCCTAAACAGATTCATGAAAAGGCTCGCAAGCTCTGGCAGTTAGCGTATGAATCCTTTATAATGACTGGTTTTGTAAGAATCCTTCTTAAATTTTATGTCGACCACCGAACCTGCAAGCCAGAAATACAGACAGAAATTTCGCCAGCTGATAAGAAAAGCGCTGCTTCTGGACCCGCATTTACTGGTCCTCGCGGCATTGATCGGATTGCTCGCAGGTCTGGCATCCACCGCTTTTCGGTGGATGATCCATTTTGTCGATTCAATATTCTCAGGAGAGAGCCTTGCCTTAATCGGAATCACAGGATCGATCCTGCCCTTTGTGATCCCGCTGATTCCAATGATGGGCGGGCTGGCGATCGGCGTCATCTGTCATTTCTTTCCAGATGCCGTCAAAGAAAACGGCGTTCATCAGGTCATGCATATGGTGGCTCTGAAAAACGGCAGAATCCGACCGCGCACCATTCTTTCAGCTTCCACCACTTCAGCGATCACCATTGGTTCCGGCGGTTCGGCGGGACGAGAAGGCCCGACCGTGCAGATTGGAGCCGCCGTCGGTTCTTTGATAGGCCAATGGCTTCACGTTTCAACAGATCGAATGCGCGTTCTCGTTGGATGCGGCGCGGCGGCGGGTATTGCCGCCTCGTTCAACGCTCCGCTGGCAGGGGTGTTGTTCGCCATGGAAATCATTCTCGGCGATTTCACGATTCACACCTTCAGCCCCATCGTCATCGCTTCCGTCATCGGCACCGTCACCGGACGGGCGCTGGAGGGCAACGCGGTGACTTTCGAGGTTCCCTTTCACGAGCTGGTCAGCCACACCGAAATTATTTTTTATCTGATCCTTGGCCTTTTGTGCGGACTGGTCGCCAGCTTGTTCTCGACCACCTACTTCAAGTCCTCTGAATTTTTTGAGGAACGAGTCAACATTCCTAAAATTCTCAAACCCGCGCTGGGCGGTTTGATCGTTGGTCTCATGTCCATCGCCGTTCCGCAGGTACTCGGCAATGGCTACGACGCCATGGGGCAGGCCCTCAACGGACAAATGTTCTGGGGACTGGCTCTGGCCCTGGTGTTTCTGAAAATACTTGCGACCGCCATAACGCTTGGTTCCGGGGGCATGGGAGGCATCTTCGCTCCGTCTCTTTTCATCGGCGCGATGACAGGTTCGGTTTTTGGCGCGGTCATTCACAGTATCTCGCCGCAGTTCACGGCATCGCCGGAAACTTACGCGGTGGTTGGTATGGGCGCCGTCGCCGGCGCGGTCATGCAGGCTCCCTTGACCAATATCCTGATGCTGTTTGAACTGACCAACGATTACACGCTGATCCTGCCGATCATGGCGACCTGCATCGTATCGACTTATGTTTTTCGCGGTCGGGGTAAAATATCGATTTATATAGAATATCTCCTGCGCAAGGGGATCAACATCAAGCACGGTCGCGAAGTCTCCATCCTCAATGCCATCAAGGTGAAGGATGTCATGACCAAAGAAATCACGACGATACCGGAAGGAATGACTTTCCGTCGCATTCTGGAAACGGTATCCTATTCCAAAAGTCTGTACTTCCCCGTCGTGAATCAGCAAGGCGACGTGACTGGCATCTTGTCGTTTTCCGATCTCAGGGAAGTGTTTTTTGAAGAAGGTCTCGACGACCTCGTTATCGCCAGCACTTTGGCGACGCATGAAGTCGTCTACCTGCACCCGAACCAGAACCTCAACGAAGCGATGGAACAGTTCGCGCGTCTGGACATCGAGCAACTCCCGGTTTCGCCTGAAGATAATCCCCGCAAGGTCATCGGCATGATCAATCGCGGCGACGTGGTCGCGGCTTACAATCGGGAAGTTCTGGTTCATAAATTTGAAAGATAAGAAACATTGAAGATCCCAACTTCCGGCAACAACGTCGTCGTAGATACGAAATATATAGTGGTTCACAAACTTGAAAGATTTTTAACATTGAAAACCATCGCCCTTTTTTTGCTTCTGACCTTCCTCTCCGCCTGTGGCGATGGGAACGGCGATCTGCACCGTCGCACGCAAATACTGATGGGAACGCTTGTCGAGATCATCATCAGCGAGCGGACTCCCGAGCAGTCCAACGATGCCTCCAGCAAGGCCTTCGACGAAATGCAACGCATCGAAAACCTGTTCAGTTCGCATCTGCCCGACTCCGAAATCTCCCGCATCAACCAGAACGCCGGAGGCGACTGGGTGGCGATTTCCAAAGAAACGCAGGAGGTTCTCAAACGCGCTTTGTACTGGTCTCAAAAATCAGAAGGAGCCTTCGACCCCACGATCGGAGCGGCGGCGGCCTTATGGAATCTGGAAGAAATTCCAAAAGCGCTCCCCTCTCCCGGAACTTTGGAAGAAGCCGCGTCTCTTATTGACTACCGCAAACTCGAGCTGAAGGACGGCAAGGCGCGATTGACAGCGAAAGGAATGTCTCTGCATCTTGGAGCCATCGGAAAAGGCTATGCGGTGGATCGCGCCATTGAAGCGTTGAAAGAGGCGGGCGTTGAAGCGGCGCTGGTGAATGCCGGAGGCGACCTCGCCGTGTTCGGCAAACGCAAGGGGCAACCCTGGCGCATCGGACTACAACACCCGCGTCACCCGGAAAAAATGATCGCCGCCCTGTCTCTGGAAAATCAGTCGATGGCGACCTCTGGCGACTATCAAAAATATTTTATGTTCGAAGGCAAACGCTATCACCACATTCTCAACCCGAAAACCGGATCGCCTGCGACTGAGGCTTCCATCGTTTCGGCGACAGTGATAACGAAATCGGTGATGGACGCCGATGCGCTGGCAACGGCTTTATTTGTTATGGGACCGCAAAAAGGAATTGAACTGGCGAATGCATTGGACTCCGCTGAAGCGATGATCATCACGGAGGGAGGGACAACCTTTTTTTCAGAAAATTTCAAATACCAACCCGACTTTATTTATCGCGGGTTTGAAGCGGGCAACGTTCATTAGAGGATGACCTCAGCCAGAAAAAACGCCGTTTTGCCATTGTCCGCTGTAGCGACTGCCTGAAGCCAGGGTATAGACGCCGTGACCATGCGGTTGCCCATTGGCAAACGAGCCTTCATAATGATCTCCGTTTGCATATGAATAGACGCCGCGCCCCTGTATCTGATCCAGATGAAACTCTCCCCGGTACACATCGCCGCCGGGTAATCTCAACTCCCCCATACCGTGGGGTTTTCCTCTGGAAAATTCGCCCTGATAGCTACCGCCCGTTGAATAGCTGTAAATGCCCAATCCATGCATCTGGTTGTCCAGCGTTTCGCCTTCATAGCGGTCGCCATTCTCCCAGGTAAAAACTCGAAACTGTTCACAAGCGCGCAAGGGATCAATATTCAAGCCACCGTCTTCGACAGGAGTTTCCGAAGGCGTCGCCTGTCTGGAATGACTCCTTGTCGATTCCGATTCAGCCACCCCTTCAGACAAATGATGCTGTTCGAGCGCCCGGTAGGCTTCGTTAATCAGACTCAATTGCTCGTGCGCTTTTTTTTGCAGGCGCGGCGAAACCGCAGGGAAGCGGTCGGGATGCCAGGCCTTGACCCGCTCCCGATAAGCCCGTTTGATCTCTTGCAGGGACGCATCGGGAGAGGCCTGTAAAATTTCGAAATATTTTTTCATCAAGTCATAACGCCATCAAGGCCGGAACCGCTTTAACAAAAGTGCGTTGCCGACTACGGAGAAACTGCTGAACGACATCGCCGCCGCCGCCATCGAAGGTTTGAGAAGCAGACCGAGCAAGGGATAGAAGGCTCCTGCCGCAACGGGTATCGCCAGTATATTATAGAAAAACGCCCAGAAAAGATTCTGCCGAATCTTTCTCAAAGTCGCCCGACTCAACAAAATCGCATTGGGCACCGCATTGAGGTCTTTCGACAACAAGGCGATATCAGAAGCTTCCAGAGCGATGTCCGTTCCCGTCCCCAATCCGATCCCGACGTGAGCGCGGGCCAATGCAGGCGCGTCGTTGATGCCGTCGCCCACCATCGCCACCGTGCGACCTTCCTTTATCAAGCGGGCCACCACATCGTCCTTGTCTGTTGGAAGCACTTCTGAAAAAACTTTTGAGATGCCCAACTCTTTGGCGATCGCCGAAGCCGTTCCGGCATTGTCACCCGTAAGCATTAAAACATCCATTCCCATTTCGCGCAAACGATCCACCACCTGACGCGCTTCCTTTTTGATTTGATCGCGCACCGCAATGATCCCTTCAGGGTGATTGTCCACGCACAAGATCATCACCGTCTTGCCCTGAGCGGACAACTCCTCCCGATACTTCTCGAGCAGGGACATATCAATGCCACGCTCTTTCATCAATCGGGGATTGCCTAACAAAAGAGATTTACTCCCCGCCCGCCCTTCGATGCCGAAGCCTGGAAGCGCGTTCGATTCATCAATATTCAGAAATGACGTTTTTCTGGATTTTGCTTCCTCCATCACCGCCGTCGCCAGCGGATGCTCGGAACGCGACTCCAAAGACGCCGCCAGAGAGAAAAACTCCTCTATCGTTAAGCCCGAATCCGGGGCCAGAATTGAATCGGTCACCACCGGCTTGCCGTGAGTCAAGGTGCCCGTCTTATCAAACAAAATCGTGTCGAGTCGGCCTGCCTGTTCTAATGCTTCGCCACCCTTGATGAGAATGCCGAGTTCTGCGCCCTTCCCCGTGCCCACCATGATCGCTGTTGGCGTCGCCAATCCCAAAGCGCAGGGACAGGCTACAATGAGAACCGCAATACACGTCGTCAATGCAAATTGAAAAGCCGATTCCGATATCAATTGTTCGGCGAAGATCATCCAGAAAATAAAAACGAAAGCCGCAAGACCGATCACAATCGGAACAAAAATACTCGCCACCTGATCCGCTAATCTTTGAATCGGCGCCCGCGAACCCTGCGCTTCCTCAACCCGGTGAATGATATGCGCCAGCATGGAATCCTTGCCCAAATTCGTGGCCTTGATTATGAAATTCCCTGTCTGGTTGATTGTGCCTCCGTATACAGAGGCCCCGCTCACCTTGTCGACCGGGAGACTTTCACCTGTCAGGGCCGACTCATTCACCGTCGTTCTGCCTTCAATAATTTCTCCATCCACAGGGATTTGTTCTCCCGGACGCACGATCACCCAATCGCCCGCTACCACTTCTTCAACGGGAATATCTTTTTCCATGCCATCGCGTTTCACGCGCGCCATCTTCGGTTGAAGTTGAATCAAGCGACGGATCGCGTCGGTGGTCTTGCTCTTGGCCCGCGCCTCCAGCAAACGACCCAGTAAAATAAATGCGATGATCATGACGGCGGAATCGTAATACACTTCCGCCGGAGCGCCGCCAACGGCTCCCCAGTCTGGGAACAGTGTTATTGCCAAGCTGTAAAAATACGCGGCGGTGATTCCCATCGCAATGAGGGTGTTCATATCCGCGTAACCATGCCGCATTCCATTCCAGGCATGCTTGTAAAACTGAGCGGCGCACCAGAACTGAACCGGCGTGCTCAGAGCCAGCAAGGCCCAGCGCGACCAAGGCTCTGCCGCCATGCTTCCCATGCTCAACATCATAATGACCAGCGAAGACAAAGCCGCGACGATCAACTTCAGTTTGAGAATTTTATACTCCTGCTGAGAACGCTCCTCCTCGGCGCGTTCGGCCTCCTGAGATTCATCGCGCCGCTCCAGAGAAAATCCCATTTTCTCCAAACGCTGTTTGAAATCATCAAAGCCGTTCACCGACGGCAAAAACTCCACGCTCGCGGTTTCGGATGCCAGATTGACCCGCGCATCGAGCACGCCGGGGAATCCCTTCAAACCTTTTTCAACGCGGGACACGCAAGAGGCGCAAGTCATCCCTCGTACATTGAATGTTTGCGTGGAGAGACCCGGCTCAAAACCCAGCCCCTGGATCGATTCAATGATCTGGTTTGAACTGATTTGATCCGGGTCAAATGTGAACTTTCCTGATTCAGCGCCCAGATTGACATGAGCCTCGCGCATCCCGGGCAGTTGTTTGGTTTTATTTTCGATGCGCCCCGAACAACTGGCGCAGGTCATTCCCTTGATGGGGAGCGTAATCGATACAGAATTATCATGAGTGGTGTCGATCATATATGTTGTACGATGAAGAATCGTCCTCTAGTGAAGGAAACAAAATTTTAATCCGATATCAAAAGGGGATCGGATGGTTAACTGTTCGCAAGTAGGATTATAAAAACCTGACCTGCGCTCAGGGCTGGGGACTGCTAACCAGAAACCTTATTTTGCAATTTCAAAATAAATCAAGGCCCTAATTCCTGATATGCGATTGCCTGTTTTCGTTGGCAAGCTCGAAAAAATAATTTTTAGAGATTCCTTGGAAATCTCAACATTACCTATCAAAGCCAACACCGAACTCATGTATGCGATGTATCAATATGGAAGTGGGATTTAAAAATTAAAACTGAGGGAAAATTATTTTTTTGTGAAGAGCGATTTGAGAACAAATACGCCGTAGAGCAGAAAAACAATGGAGATCAAACCATTGGCAAAGGAATTTTCGGAAAGCGCATCGCGCAGTAGCAGAAAACCGCCTCCAGCCAGCAAGATGCCGGCGGTGGAATAACCCATGACCGCCAACAGCGATCTTCGGGTCGCCGATTGAAGCCCCTGACGTTTCTGTTTGAGTTCCCAGCGCCATTTCAACACCAGATAGGTATTGCGCGCCCAGGAAATCAATCCCGTATCCTCAACCAGACTGGCGCGGCAGTACATGCATACCTTGTCCGAATTGCGATTGGGAAATCCACAATTCAGACACAAATGAGTTTCGCGCTCGCCATTCAATAGCGTGGGTTCTTCTTCCGGATTTTCCTTCAAGAGCAAAGACCCTTTCGTTCAAAGGGAAAACTGGAGCGATTCTTTGTAATTACCGAAGGCTCATTGTAAACTGAAGTTATAATTCTGTCAATCAACTGGAAAATCACATCTCCGGCAACGCAAATAATCATCCTTGAGTTCCCTGTTGTCGGCGCCTATAATTCCGTTTCCTTAGTCAAAAAGTTATTCTTGTGGAGAATTTTATGAAATTTGCAGTCGCCTGTCTGGCAATACTAGGAACCTGGGCCTCATCCCCCGCCATCGCCACCGCCATGGAAACCCCTAACAATATGGCGTTGATCCCCGGCGGCGTCTACGAAATGGGAAGCCGACAGTCTCTGCTGGAACTGGACCCGACCGATTTGTTCAATACGGATCGCCACACCCTGGGGCCGGAAGACCCGGCGCATGAAGTGGATATCGATCCTTTCTATATAGATATCTATGAAACGACCAATAAAGACTATGACGCCTATGTAACGGCGACTCAGGCGAACAAACCCGCATTCTGGAACAATTCGGATTTCAACGCCCCCGACCAGCCCGTGGTCGGCGTGTCCTGGAAAGAGGCCAAAAGCTATTGTGAATGGAAGGGCAAACGCCTGCCGACGGAAGCCGAATGGGAGAAAGCCTCTCGCGGTAAACGCCCCATCTTCTTTCCCTGGGGAAATGTTTTGCCGGACAGCGTCAAAGCCAACTTTAATAACGAAGTCGGCAAACCCGTTGCCGTGGGGAATCATCCGCAAGGCGTCTCGGACTATGGCGTGCACGACCTGTCTGGAAATGTTGCGGAATGGGTCTGGGACTGGCACTACCCGGAATACTACGTTTTTTCGCCCAAGAAGAACCCGATGGGACTGGACAAGGGACAGTACAAAGTCATCCGCGGCGGCAGTTGGAGAAACACCGCAGAAGACATTCGCCTGACCTATCGAAATGCCACGGTCCCCACCAGCAGAAGCAAAACCGTCGGCTTTCGTTGCGTTCTTCCAATCAAACCTGAGGAAGAGTAAGTTGCGATAGAATCCGGTCGGTTTTTCAAACAACGTGCGGGCGTCGCGGTATCTAACGATTCCGAAGGCAGGCGAACAAACCAAGTCGGCTGGCAGTATTATAAATGATCGTTTGGGATCAGGGCAATTCGCGGCATGACCGATCTTATTTCTCCCGGCAAACTAAAACACATTGCTTTGGACCGACAGGGCTTACTCAAGCGCGATACGTTTGGGCGCGGCCTGAACGCCGTTGAACGCGCGATTCGTCATTTGGGATATGTCCAGATTGATACGATTTCAGTCGTTGCCCGTGCGCACACGCACACGCTCTTGACCCGGGTGTCAAATTTCGAAAACAGTTACCTGGAAACATTGCTCAAGGAAAGAAAAATTTTTGAGTACCGGTTTCCTGTCGCTGCGTTTCGTCCGATTCAGGACTTCAGGTTCACGCGCTTGCACGCCCGCAAATTCAGGTCAAAACAACCTCGTTCGAAAGAGGTCCAATCGATGATGAAACGGGTATTGCAACGCATCCGCTCAGAGGGCCCCCTGCGCTCCCGGGACTTTGGAGACAATGCCCCCAAAAGTTCAGGCTGGTGGGATTGGAAACCCGCCAAATGCGCGCTGGAGCAACTCTATTTTCAAGGCGACCTGATGATTAGCGCGCGTGATGGCTTCGAAAAATCCTACGACCTGACCGAACGAGTACTGCCTTCGACCGTCGATACCCGAGAACCTGCGATTGAAGAGTTTGCTTCTTTTCTCATCGACACAACGATTCGAAGCCATGGTTTCGCCGCCTACACATCGTTCAGCTCCGGCGGACGATACGGAATGTCGCTTGGCAACTCTGTGAAAGCCGAATTAAAACGTCGCGTCGAGTCCGGCGAACTCAACTGTGCGACGACGAGCGCGGGCACAAAAATCTGGATCGAGCCGGAGACTTTAGATCAGGGAACAACTCTTCCTTCTGATACCGTACAAATATTGTCTCCATTCGACAATCTGGTCATCCAGCGCGAACGCGTGCGGGAATTTTTTGGCTTTGACTACCAGATCGAATGTTACGTCCCTGAAGCTAAGAGACGTTACGGTTATTTTTGCTTACCCATACTGCGCGGCGACCGATTCATCGGTCGAATGGACTGCAAAGCTCACCGCGAGGAGGCGCGATTTGAAATCAAGGCATTGTTTCTTGAACCGGATTTTTCCAGTCAACGAACCTTTTCCGGTTTGGCCGATCCACTGGCCTCCGCGATAATAGATTTTGCCCGCTTCGATCAGTGCGACAATGTGCTCGTAACGCATTGTCGCCCCTCATTCGCCAAACAAAGGCTCGTGAAAGCGCTCAGCAATTATCTTTAGTGGATGTTTCTTGAAATCATGTCGACGGTCTCCCCATCGAACGACCTCTCAAAGAAACCTCAGCAGATCGATCCGTAGTTTATTGTTCCATCTCCCTTGAATCAGTCGCGCTTCAATCTAAGATCTATATGCTTCGCAATGATGGGAGCAATTTCTGATACATGCGTATTCGCTAAATTGTGATCGCCGCCTGCAACGATATGCAATTGAGCGTTTGGCATTATATCTTTCAACCGTCTGCCGACAGCCAATGGAAGGAAAAGACGCTTTTCCAGAAAGCGCTGCTTGCGCCCGCTCCGGGTAGAAAAAAAGTTCGGTTCATCTAGCCTTTTGAAAGTAGCGGAAGCAAATGATCCAGAATGGCGTTGGCGATATCGCGTTTGGAGGCGAGCGCCAGCGGCGTCACGCTCCCGTCTTTAAATACCAAGGTGACCTGGTTGGCGTCGGACTGGAAACCGATGCCGGGCGCGCTCACGTCATTCGCTACGATCATGTCCGCGCCTTTGTTGACGAGTTTTTCTTTTGCGCTTTCGACGATGTTCTGCGTCTCCGCCGCAAAGCCGACGACGTATTGATGGGTCTTGGCGTTTCCCGCTTCCTTGAGAATATCGACGGTTTGACGGAGAGTCAGAGTCAGCGGATCGCCGCCCGCTTTCTTCATCTTTTCTTTTTGCACAAGATCCGGTGCAAAATCGCCCACAGCGGCGGTCATGATGAGCACATCGCAATCGCCGAAACGCTTCTGCACCTGTTGCTGCATTTCAGCCGCCGTAACGCAGGGATGCACGGTAACGCCTGAGGGCGCTTCCAGTTGCACTGGGCCGCTGATCAAATCCACCTGCGCGCCGCGTTGTCTCGCCTGCTCCGCCAGCGCATAACCCATCTTGCCGGACGAGGGATTGCTGATATAGCGCACCGGATCGAGAAATTCCCGCGTCGGCCCTGCCGTCACCAGAAATCGCAGACCGGACAAATCTTCCTTCGCATTCAAGATGCCTTTCGTTTCGGCGACGATGCGTTCCAGTTCCGCCAGACGTCCCGGCCCTATGGAACCGCAGGCCAGCTCTCCCGTGTCCGGTTCGACCACATGAACGCCGCGCTCTTTCAGCGTTTTCAAATTCGCCTGCACCGCCGGGTTGGCGTACATGCCGTCGTTCATCGCCGGGCACACTACAACCGGACCGCGAAACGAGATGAACAAACTCGACAGGGCGTCGTCGGCAAGACCATTGGCCATCTTACCCAGACTGCTAGCGGTCGCCGGAGCCACCAGCAGAAGGTCTGCGGTTTCCGACATCTTGATATGTTCCATGGAGGAGGAGGCGTCGCTTTCGAAAATCGCATCGTAAACACGGTTGCCCGATAAGGCTTCAAAGGTCAAGGGCGCGACGAAGCGATGCGCGTTCTGGCTCATCGTCACATAGACCCCCGCTCCTTCTTTGGCAAGCAGGCGTAGTAATTCAGCCGCCTTGTAACAGGCGATTCCGCCCGCAACGCCCAGCGCGATATTCTTTCCTTTCAGTTCTCCGGCCATTTCCCGATGCGTCTCCGATTCTGCAAGCTATTAATTTTTATAGTTGAATTTAATAATTATAGGCGTTAATAAGGGTGGGTTCAATGCTTTTCGCGTTTCAGTTTCTTCGCGCCCCTGACAGTCTTTCCTTTCTCCCCGGATCGAAATATGAGTGCGGTTTCACCATTGAAAATCCTATTCGTCGCTTCGGAGGCCTACCCCTTCGCCAAATCCGGCGGCCTTGGCGATTTTGCAAGCGCCCTTCCCAAGGCTCTGCAACGCGCCGGGCATGATGTTCGCCTCCTGCTTCCGAAATACGCGTCGGTCATTGACTGCGATCAGGGATTGAAACCCAGCGGCATTGATGTGTCGGTTCCTGTGGGACAGCGGCAATGCAAGGGCTTTCTCTTCGAAAGCGCCCTTCCCGACGGTCCGCCCGTTACATTGATCAGCAAGGCGTCTTATTTTCTTCGCAAAGATTTATACGGAAGCGAATACGGAGAGTTCGGCGACAACGGAGAGCGTTTCATCTTCTTTTGCAGGGCGGCGCTGGAAACCTGCAAGGCGATCGGCTTTCAGCCTGACATCATCCATTGCAACGACTGGCAGACCGGACTGGTACCGCTCTATCTAAAGACCGTCTACGCGAAGGACCCATTCTTCAGCAAAACGAAATCGGTATTCACCATCCATAATCTGGCTTATCAGGGAAATTTTTCCAGTGATTTACTGGAACTCGCTCATGTTCCGCGCGAGCTGTACCATCCCGAAGGCGTCGAACTCTACGGTCAATTCAGTTTCCTCAAAGCCGGGCTGGTCTGCGCGGATTATTTAACGACCGTCAGCCCAACCTACAGCAAGGAGATTCAAACTCCGGAAGGCGGCTGGCAACTGGAGGGACTTCTCAAGAAACGATCCGATCATCTCGTTGGCATCCTGAACGGCGTCGACTACGAAACCTGGAACCCGCAAACAGATGCGACGCTCCCTTCCCGCTATTCCATCAAACAACCCGAAACGAAACTGGCCTGCCGCCGCGATCTGGAACGTCGTTTCGCATTGAAGCTGGCGCCGGACAAACCCCTGGCCTGCATGGTCACACGGCTTTCCCATCAAAAGGGAATCGACCTCATCGCAGATAATTTGCAACGCATGCTGGATCAGGGAGCCGGATTCATCCTGCTCGGTTCCGGCGACCCGGAATACCAGGACCGTTTCGAGCAATTACAAAAGCGGTTTTCCGATCAAGCCGCTGTCGTTATCGGCTACGATGAAATTCTCGCGCACCAGATCATCGCCGGAAGCGATCTGATCCTGATCCCCTCGCGTTACGAGCCCTGCGGCCTGACCCAATTGTATGGCTTGAAATATGGAACCCTGCCGCTGGCGCGGGCCACCGGCGGACTGCAGGATTCTGTCGAGGAAGTGAGCGTGGATTCCGCGAAGGGCACCGGATTCAAATTCGACAATTTTCAGCGCGACGATTTATTGAACGCCTGGAACAAAGCGCAGAGCTGTTTTTCCAAACCTCAATTATGGAAAACGCTGGTCGATAACGCCATGCGCCAGGATTTCGGTTGGCAACCTTCGGCGCAACGCTATATCGACCTTTACCGACGCGCTCTGAGCGCATGAGTTTCTCCCGAACTGCGCTTTAAAAAATGCATCTATTGACAGATTTCCCATCTACCAAATAAACCGCGTTTATTGAGTTTCATTCGCTTCCCTGCTTCGCGACATTTTTTAGCGCCCCGTCGCGCTAGACAAGTTAAAATTGAAAATCCGGTCAGGATATTATAAAAAGATACTCTCCTGAGGCGCGTCGCTGAAATAGCGTCGGCGTCAGGGAATCTGTTCACGCCAATCGAAACCCGCTGATCCGATTGCAATAAAACGGTCATCAGCCTGAATGAACGCCAACATCCATGTCAAAGAACGTACTCATCGTTTCCAACAGCAGTGAAGAAGGACAATGGGCGCTGGAAGCCGTTCAGGGAGCGGGCTTCAATGGCTCGATCACAGAACAGGGAACGCTCCCTGAGCTGAAGGGCGTCGATGCAGTCGTATGGGATCAGCAGGATGGCGAATCGGGATCTGAATTCATCCAGACTCTCCGTCACAAAGATGGAAATTTTTTACCGGTCATTCTGGTCACTCAGCACGGCGATTACAAAATGAGCTTTCAGACCTGGGCCTGCAATTCGCCTGCGGTACGCTCCGGGGACGGCTTTCAATTGCAGACCAGCATCAAGCAATCACTCCAATAAAATAACGGCAAACTTACTTAATGACGACTCAAATAGAACCCAGATTCATAGCCGTGGAAGGCTCCATCGGCGCGGGAAAAACCTCGTTGGTAAAATTGCTGGGCAAGCAACTCGACGCGCAGATTGTTTTGGAGAAGGATGAAGACAACCCTTTCATTGCCAAATTTTATCAGGACAAAGAAACTTTCAGCTTTCAGACCCAGATTTTTTTTTTACTGAGCCGTTACAATCAATACCTCAAGCTGGCGCAACGCGACCTGTTCAATTCCGTCGTTATCACCGACCACCTGTTCTCCCGCGACAGCATTTTCGCCAACTTGAATCTGAAAGGTCATGAACTGCATCTCTATGAGCAGATCTATGATTTGATCCGGCACAAATTACCCAAGCCGGACCTGGTGGTGTTTTTGCAAACCAGCAACGAAGTCTTGAAAGCGCGGGTCGAGAAAAGGGGCCGGGATTACGAGGCCTATATGGACCCGGATTATCTGGAGAGCGTCAACAGCGCCTTCAACAATTTTTTCTTCTACTATTCCGAAACGCCGCTTCTGGTGGTGAACACGAATGAAATCGATTTTGTAGAGAAAAAATGCGATCTGGATGAGTTGATAAATAAGATCAATAAGCATAGAATAGGTAGAGAATATTACAATCCGCTTGGATCCTGAAGAGGACCGGGACGGAAAGACAACGCTGAATGACACAGAACCCGTTTAACGAGGACCCTTGCGGCCTTAAATAAAACTAACGGGTTCTATGGGTAGCAAGCCCCCGCCATTGCCATGCAAGACGGCAAGGCGAACTTTCGCGCGTAGTTTTCGACCGTCCCCCCTCCTGCGCTCCCAGCCCGGACAACTTAATTTCTGCTGGAAGTCGATCATGAAAAATTCACGCGTAACCATTCCCACAATACTGAACAGAAAAAGCTCCGGAAAAAAAATCGTGGCCCTGACGGCCTACGATTACTCCTTCGGACGATTGCTGAACGAAACCGATCTCGATTTGATCCTCGTGGGCGATTCGCTGGGCATGATGTGTCTCGGTTATGAGAATACCCTGCCCGTCACCATGGAGGACATGATCCTGCACACGCGTTCGGTCAAGCGAGCGGTGAACCACCCCTTGCTGGTCTCCGACCTGCCCTTCATGTCCTATCAAATCTCCGTTGAAGAGGCGATCCGCAACGCCGGACGGCTCATGCAGGAAGGCGGCGCCGACGCCGTGAAACTGGAGGGCGGCGCCCGCGAAGCGGACAAAGTCTCAGCCATCTCCCAGGCCGGCATCCCGGTCATGGGGCATATCGGTCTGACGCCGCAATCGGTTCATCAAATGGGCGGTTACCGCATACAGGGCAAGCACTATGCCGACGCCAGACAGATCAAGCAGGACGCCAGAGAGTTGCAAAAGGCCGGCGCCTTTTCTATCGTTCTCGAAGGCATGCCCGGCTCCCTCGCCGCTGAAATCACAAAAGAACTGAAAATCCCAACGGTGGGCATTGGCGCGGGCGTGGAATGCGACGGGCAAATTCTGGTGCTACAGGATCTGCTCGGAATGAACGTCGATTTCACTCCGAAGTTTGTAAAACAATATGCAAATCTCGGCGAACAAATTCAAAGCGCAGTGCAGTCCTATGTCAGCGAAGTCCGCTCTGGAGAGTTTCCGGCCAAAGAACACACTTATAATCAGGAAAGTCCTTCGCTGAGATCGGTTGAGGAAACAGGCTGATCCATGCAAATCGTCAAAACTGTTGGGGAAATGAAATCCATCGCGCGCGCGATCCGTAGCAATGGAGAAAACATCGGCTTCACGCCGACCATGGGATGCCTGCATGCCGGGCACATGAGTCTCGTCGCAAAATCAAAATCCGAATGCGACCGAAGCGTCGCCAGTATTTTCATCAACCCGGCGCAATTTGGTCCTACGGAAGATTTAGCCGTGTACCCGCAAAGCATCGATCAGGACATCGCCCTGTTGAGCGAGGCGGGCGTTGACTATTTGTTTTATCCCGACGCGGCTGAGATTTACCCGGACGGTTTCAAAACTCACGTCGAGGTTGAAGGAATCACACAATTTTTGTGTGGGGCGAGCCGCCCCGGTTTTTTTCGCGGCGTCGCCACAGTGGTGTTGAAACTGTTCAATATCGTCGCTCCGCACAAAGCCTATTTTGGCGAGAAGGACTGGCAACAACTGCGCGTGATCGAGACCCTCGTCCGCGATCTGAATCTCGACGTCGAAATTTGCGCGGCGCCGCTGATTCGCGATGAAGACGGGCTGGCGATGAGTTCCAGAAATCGCTACCTGACGACCCGGCAACGGCAGTCGGCTCTGAAAATCAACAGAGCGCTGAGTCTCGCGCGGGACAAGATACAATCCGGGGAACATCGGAGCGAGTCCATTCGCCAGCTTTTACGGGAATTCATCGCCGAAGAACCCGAAACAGAAATTGACTATATTTCTATCTGCGACGCAAACAACCTGTCGGAGAAAGAGATCATTGATGGAAAAGCCTTGATCGCGCTGGCGGTAAAAGTAGGATCGGCGCGACTGATTGATAATTGTATTGTGGAGAACGCTTAATGCAACGTATTATGTTAAAATCAAAACTACACCGGGCCTGCGTCACCGACGCGAATCTGGAGTACGAAGGAAGCATTGAAATCGATCAGGATCTGATGGAAATGGTCGACATCCTGCCCTACGAGCAGGTGCATATCTATGACATCAATAATGGCAATCGATTTTTAACCTATGTGATTCCGGGCAAACGCAAGTCCGGCGTCATTTCAGTCAATGGCGCGGCCGCGCGCATGGTTCATATTAAAGATCGCATCATAATTGCCGCCTATGGTATGATGGATAACGTTACCCAGGAATATGCTCCTAGAGTGGCTTTGCTCAACGAGAACAATAACGTAATACGATAACCAACCGGTTTTGTCGCTTTTCATTCTTTAATAGGAATTAAAGCGCAATCCAGGAGAGATTTTAGATGGACATTTTTTTTGTCATTGCAGGGGTATTTACAGGCTGGATGTGCCTGGATTGTCTTCAACGAAAAGAACATTTCGTTTGGGTTGTGATCATGCTTGCGCTGTTTCCCATCGGCTCGCTGATCTATTTTTTCGTCGTCAAATCCAAGGCTCCGTCACAGGTTCCCGGAAGCGGCGGCGGCATCGGTCGCGTACTCTCCCCAGTCCCGTCTTCGGCGCGTGAGCTGGAAACCGAAGAAACCCTGCAATTGAAGGAATTGATCAACCAGTATCACAAAGCCTATCATTACGACAAACTCGGACAGGCTTATCTTGGACAAAAGAAATTTGAACTGGCCATTCCTCAATTTGAGGAAGCCATCCGCAAAGATCCTGAAATGGAAGAAGCGCGATACGGTCTGGCAAAATGTCTGCACGGTCTGGGCCGATTTATGGAATCTGCCGAAGTGCTGGAAAAATTGGTCGCTATCGACCGGAAATACGATTACGGGAATGCTATTTTTGGACTCGCCGACTGCTACCGACTCGCTGGTGAAGACGAAAAGGCGCTCCAGATGTACGAAGAAGTGATCAACTCATTTCACTTTTTCAAAGCCTATTACCATTACGCCCGCCTGCTGGATAAAAAAGGCGATAAACAGGGCGCCATTGGTTACATGAAAAGTATTATCGGCTCTTCCAAAGACCTGCCCGATTATAAATTGGAAAAAGAGCGTTACTGGATTGACGAAGCCTACAAGTTTCTCAAAAAGAACGGTATTGAGCTTGCCTGAGCTACCCTAACTGTCGCCAGAATCCCAGGTATGGATTCTACCTCCCTGTAAAAGGGATGGAGGAATCATGTCCTTCCTCTCAGATAATATTAGAACCATTCGCAAGATGCATGGTTGCACCCAATTCGCCATGGCAGAAGTGCTTGGCATTGGATTTCGCACCTATGTGCGCTACGAATCCGGCGAACGCCCGCCGCCGCCTTCCACGCTGGTGCAAATCGCCCGGCTTGGCGGACTCAGCCTCGATCAACTCCTGACCACAAAAACCCAGGCGGACGATCTCACTCAAGAAGATTTTGTATCCGGGATTATAAAAAAACCTCATGTCCTGGGCGGGAGCCTCGCTTCCGGTCGCCTGACGATCAAGGGAATCGCCGAGGATATTCTGGTCTGCCTCGACCGTCAGGAGAGCGATGCCGTGAACCGCTTCAAAAATCTCAGCGCTGAGCAGAAAGAAAAATACATTCTCGATGCGGAGTGGACGCTTAAAAACAAGCGCAAACTTTCACCCTACCTCAAACGCACGCCTAAAAGCGTTATCAAGAAAAAAAATATTGAACGCTTGAAGAACCTGGCGCAATGCTATAACGAAAAATCCGCGCTCTAAACTTCTGAAGTCTGACCCTTCAGATCGGACTCCCGTGCGGGCAATTGAAACTATTTTCTAAGAAATTTTTGAGAATATTGCCCCTATCAAACAGGAGAGAGATCGAACGATCTAGGGACAATTGAGACTATTTTCTAAGAAATTTTTTGAGAATATCGTCCATGTCAAACAGGAGAGAGATCGGACGTCCGTGTGGGCAGGTGTAGGGCATTTCAGTGGCTTCCAGATCAGAAATCAGTTTGCGAATCTGGTTCAACTCCATCGGCTGGTTTATTTTTATCGCGCTCTTGCACGACATCATGATAAGAATGTCGTCGAATTTATTCTGCAGGGCGTTGCCCTCTCCCGACTCAGCCAGTTCGAGAATGTCGCGCAGGACGCGCTCCGGGTCTTCATTCTTCAGGATGGCGGGAACCGAACGCAGTAAAAAACCATTCTCTCCAAACGGCTCCAGCTCCATCCCCAGTTCTTTCAATACCGGCAATTCATCCGTCAAAATCTGCGCCTCCACCGGAGAAAATTCCAGGGTCTTTGGGAAAAGCAGTTGTTGCGATTCCACCCGCTTGTCGCGCGCCGCTTCGCGAAAACGTTCGTACAACACCCGTTCATGCGCTATATGCTGATCGACAATCACCATTCCCTTTTTTCCCTGCATGATGATAAAGGAATTTTCCAACTGCCCGATCGGCTCGAATTCGGAATAAATCAGTTTTGATAAGGGGATGCCCTTTTTCTCGAACAGCGTCATACCGCCCGCAGTGACATCGCGATGCGTATCGGAAGCCTCGCTCTGGTAAAGGGCGCCAAGCGACTGAGCCAGCGCTTCCTGATGTTCCCTTGGAGACGGCTCCTCACGTTTCCATTCCATGGTCCGTTGCGCCGAAGGCTGGTCGTGATGGCTCTGCACGCTGTGCGCTGAAGGCGGCGAATAAGTGGCTCCCGCTCCGGATTCCTGCGTCGGTTCGGCGAGCGGCAGTTTATCGCTGCTCGACAAGGCGCCGCGCACCGCGCGGCTGACGAAACGGTGAACGTCGCTCTGGAACGCAAAACGCACTTCCGCCTTGGCGGGATGAACGTTCACATCCACCAGCGCCGGGTCCATTTCCAGAAACAGAAAAATCACGGGGTGTCTTCCCTTGGGAAGCAAATGGCTGTAGCCCTGCTGGGTCGCGTGTTGCACCACCTTGTCGCGCACCAGTCGACCGTTCACATAGACATACTGATTATTGCGATTCGAGCGCGTGAACACTGGGCTTGAGATAAATCCGGTCAGGCGATAGTCGCCGACCTCCGCATCGACCTGCACCAGTTCCCCCGCTAAATCCGAGCCGAACAATTCAGCGATACGATAGAGCAACTGATCGGTGGATGCGGTATTGAGAATCTTCCGACCGTTATGAATCAGCGTGAAATGAATTTCGGGATGCGCCAGCGCCTGTTGCGTCGCTACCTGAACAATATGAGAAAATTCCGCGCTGTCCGATTTTAAAAATTTCCGACGCGCCGGCGTGTTAAAGAATAAATGGCGCACCTCCACCTGAGTGCCGCGCGGTCGCCCCACCTGCTTGGACATCTTCAATTCGCCCGCTTCCACGGAGACAAGTTGGCCGCCCTGATTTTCATCGAGCGATGTGGTCAACCGCACTTTGGCGACCGAACCGATGCTGGGCAGAGCCTCGCCGCGAAACCCAAAAGTCCCGATGCGCACCAGATCCTCCTGCGATGAAATCTTGCTGGTGGCGTGACGCTCGAAAGACAATTCCGCATCCTCCATCGACATGCCGCAACCGTCGTCGTCCACGCGGATGAGTTCTTTGCCGCCCTGCTCCGCCTCGATCAAAATTTTTCGCGCGCCCGCGTCCACTGCATTTTCCACGAGTTCTTTAACGACCGAACAAGGACGCTCCACCACCTCCCCCGCCGCGATCTGGTTGGACAGCGCATCGGGCAGAACATGGATTCGGGACATCGGCGATTTTTCGGATTCAGACCTTTTATTCATAGCTACACTTCCGGCGGGTTGCTCTCTGTTTTTTTAATTCAAGCGTCATCCAATGACAAGAATAAACGGGATAATGTTATGATGGGTCACGGAAAAAAAGAAAGGACATTCTATTGACCGTTGATTTTTTTGAAAAAAACCTGAAGGCTCTGGACCAAAACAAGGATGGCTTGTCCAAGCTCCAGAAACGCGCGTCGCCTCCCTCTCTGGAAATCCTTAACGCAAAAAATGGTCAGCCCACCTTGCGCTACAACGGCGTCTTGTTACATAGCGTATATGACCCGGAAACGGAAGGCAACCGCTTTTCAGAAAAGATTTCAGCGGGCAGTCAGGTCGTTCTTTACGGCTTCGGCATGGGCTATCACCTGCCGGAATTATTGAAGCGTTTGGGCGACGACGGCTCGCTCGTCGTCATCGAACTGAACCCGGATATTTTGAAAACCGCCCTGACCTGCCGCGATCACAGCGCCGTGCTTTCTGACCCTAGATTCTCTCTGATTTATGCCGAGGACGAAGAAAGCGCTGTCGGCAAACTTTCAGCCGCCATGGCGCGTCTGAATTCGCGCCCGGGGCATCCATTGGAAATCCGCTTTCTCAATCCCGCATTCAAATGCATCCCGGAACAGTTTCCGCGTTTGTCCAACGCCCTCGAAGTTTTGTTGATCGAGAGACGCTTTCCCGCCGTTCTTGGCGATCAGGAACGCTCCAACCTCGACTGGAACCGGGAATGGATTGACAGTTCTTCGGGTATTAAAGACCTGGCAAAGGCGCATGCAGGGCAAACGGCTGTGCTGGTCAGCGCCGGTCCTTCTTTGGACAAGGTCCTGCCCTATTTAAAATTATTGGCG
This sequence comes from Candidatus Nitrohelix vancouverensis, assembly GCA_015698305.1. NCBI lineage: Bacteria > Pseudomonadati > Nitrospinota > Nitrospinia > Nitrospinales > Nitrospinaceae > Candidatus Nitrohelix > Candidatus Nitrohelix vancouverensis. The sequence continues at coordinate 2,256,384 of CP048620.1, read as the reverse complement.
CGAAAAAAAACTTTAATCGCCTGCGTCGACACCGCCCTGCCCGTTCTGATGGAGGAAGGAATCGTTCCCGATTATGTCTTCACCCTCGACCCGCAGGAAGCCAGTTTCAAGCATTTCAACGGACGCCTCAAACAAAGCGCGACGCTGATCTTCACGCCGACCGCCTTCCCGCGCGTGGTCGCCGGATACGAAGGACCCAAGCGCGTCGCGATTCAAAAAGGTCATCGGCTCTACAAGGATGAAGTCGATTGGGCGCGCGATAAAGGCGTCACGCAATCCGGCGGCTCCGTCGCCTGCCTCGCCCTCGATTGCCTGATTCAGTGGGGATGCGATCCCATTCTGCTCGCCGGTCAGGACTGCGCATTCACAAGCAGTCGCGCTTACGCTCGATACTCGGTTCCCTCTATGGAATTTCTCGATCGCGTTCTTCCTGGCGGCACGGTTTCTATCGAACAACGCAAGTCCACTGTGAGAAGCAAAACCACGCCCACCGAAGGCGTTCAGGGAAACATGGTAAACACCAGCCAGGTTATGTATAGTTATTTGAGATCGCTGGAAGAAATCATAGACCGTCACCCCGACGTTCAAATCGTCAACTGGGGATCGCACGGAGCGAGCATCGCTTCCATTCCCAATATCCAAAACCCGCATTCATTCACTCACGACGGATAATGACAAACAACAAATGGCAATTGCGAATGCAAAAAGCGATCATTCCCCTGCTCATCCTGTGCGCAGGAATCACGATCATCGCCGACCTAGCGCAAAAAAATAACGCGCCGAGCCTGGAGCCTGTCCTGAAGGAAGCATCCACGAAGGATAAAGAAATGGAAGGCTCCAAGGGGATGGAGGGAAGCCATTCGGAAGAATCGCATGCAGACGACGGACACGATCATGGGCCGATGGATCATTCGGACCCTGAAAACCAGCGGCGTATGGGCATCTTTCATTACAACGAGGGCAATCGTTTTCTCAGTAAGGGAGAAGCCGAACAAGCCATCGTCAATTACAAAATGGCCCTGCGCCACAACGAAAATTTCTCAGAAAGCTACGTCAATCTCAGTTCCGCTTATCTGCGGCTCAAACAATACGATGAAGCGTTCAATACCTTGAAAGCGCTGGAGAGCAGGAACCCCTCCCACCCTTACCTGTATTACAACTACGCTTGTTATTATTCGTTGACGGGAAAACTGCAGGAAAGTTTGAAAATGTTGCAAACAGCGATTGAGAAAGGACTTCCCGGAGTCGCAGAAATCGCAGGGGATGAGGACTTGACGGCGGTTCGCGCGACGCCGGAATTCAAACGCTGGTACGACGCGCTACCCACCACCACCTAGCCGCGCCTTAAGTCAATCCATCATTCGGAATGGATTCCGTTGCTTTCCACCTTCATCAATTGAGCCTTTCGATCCTGGCCGATCACCAGCGCGGTTCTGCCGTGAAGCAAGGACGCCAGGGTTTCGCCTATACATTCCTTGCGCCAGCTTTGGAATAGAAAATGCTCTTCCAGATCCTGATTGCGCTCAAAACATTTCACAAAATCATGAATCTGTTTTCGATCCGCCAGCACATTGGCTTCGATCTTCATTTCCTCCGCCCGCACCTGCACGCCCGCCGCAAGGATTTCTTCCAGCCCGCGCGGCGCCGTGTAACCGTCCGACTCGGGAAGTCGCGGGCACTCACTGTCGGGCACGTTCAAGCCTCTCTCGATGGTTTCAAGAATCACCTTGCCGCTACGCGCCGCTTCCTTCTGATAAAAGCCGCGCAGGGAACGCAAACCCTCCATCGTCTTCGGAGCCGAGCGTGCCAGCTCGATCAGGGTTTCGTCCCGAATGATCGACTTCGCCAGACAATCCCGCGAACGCGCTTCCAACTCTCTCCATGCGGCCAGTTCACGCAGAACAGAGAGCGCCCGCGGTTTAAAAGAACGTATATTTTTTAATTTTAAAAATTGTTTGTTCGGGTCTGATGGCTGAAAATTTTTGGGATCTTCCAGGCATTGAAATTCGCCCACGATCCATTCCTTCCGATCCATTTTATTCATGAGCGAATTCAACCTTTTATAGACGGGACCGAGATAACGAACGTCGTCCAGCGCGTATTCAATCTGCCCTTCGCTTAGAGGACGCCGACACCAGTCCGTATAACGATGCGCTTTACAGATATGTTTTTTAGAAACCTTGTGAACAATTTTAGCGAAAGAAATCTGCGATCCCCATCCCACCAGAGCGGCGGCAATCTGGGTATCAAACACCGGGCGAACCGCCATCCCGCAGAGACGGTAGAAAATTTCCAGGTCCTGTCGCGCCGCATGAAACACTTTCAACACCTTCGGATCCTTGATGATTTCCAGAAACGGCTCCAGATCATTGATCGTGATCGGATCGATCGCGGCGCTCACTTCATCATTCGCCACCTGTATCAATCCCAGCCGGTGGAAATAAGTTCTCTCGCGCACAAACTCCGTATCCAGAGCCAGCATTTCGCTTCCGCGCAAGGTATCGCAAAGTTCTTTCAGTTGTTCGTCGGTTGTTATATACATGGTCGATTTATAGAGATAGCTGTCATAAAAAAAATACTTTCTGTCCCGTCGCCTGACAGGTCAGTTATAAAGTACAAAAAAAAACCGGGTGAACATTAGCGGTATCTTAACATCCGCCAATGCCTCAACCCGGTTTCTAATGAGATTATAATCAATTTGAGCTTGTTTATCCTAATTCTTTATCTTCCATTTTCAAGCCCAGTTCTTTTTCCGCCGAATCACCCCAGTCATCTTTGACAAAACTTCCGTCAACATACTCCCCAACGCCAATGCTGTCCTCTTTCCAAAACCGCCGACTCAGTTTTTTGGGAGAGACTACTTTTTGTAAATCGCCTTTGGAATCAAAAATTTTGACTTCAAAAAACATGACGCCCTCCTGTTTTCAAAAATGAAAGCCCGGCCTGATGGCTTCGACTGCCCCCTTACTAATATAAAACTCAATAAAACAGTAACTTAATGAAACAGAAATCAACATTAAATTTAAATTGTTTTTTTGTCAAGAAAATAAACCCAATAAAATCAATAATTAAGCTCATTATTTGGCAAACCGTCTCAAAAACCGCGACATATGCGCTTCTCTGTCGCATGGAATTGTGATTGACAATTCACCGACTATCACCTATTTTAACTATGTATCTGAACAAAATTCCTCCCATTGCGGGCTATTTAAGGTCGATTCCATATGAAGATCTTGGGTATCGATTCTTCCACGACAACAGCTAGCGTTTCGCTCATTCAGGATAGTTGTATCCTCTACGAAACCACTAATGATCGCACACGGACCCATTCCGACAAGGCTTTGGAGATGGTCGATCAGGTTTTAAAACACGCCGACTGTCAATTGAACGAAATCGACGGATTTTGCGTCACCTCCGGCCCGGGTTCCTTCACCGGACTGCGCGTTGGCGTGAGTCTGGCCAAAGGCCTTGTCATGGTGGTTCAAAAGCCTCTGTTTGGAGCCAGCACTCTGGAAGCTGTGGCGCGTTCGATACCGCGTGTCGAAGGACCAATCTGCGCCTTTCTCGACGCCAGAAAAAAGCAGGTCTACGCCGCCTTGTTTCAGTATGAGGGGGAAACGCTTGAGCGTTTGTCCGGGGACCGTGCAATGAACCCCGAAGCGCTGTGCGATGAAATCATCAAACCAACGATTTTTGTAGGGAGCGGTCTGGAAACTTACGAATCGTTTTTTAGAGAACAACTTGGGGAGCGGTTTCTCGATGCGCCCAAACCGATGCAAACCATCGCGTCATCTGCCGCGTTGTTGGGTCGGTCGGCGTTTCTGAGCAACTCGCAAACCGAAATCAATCAACTGACAATTCAATATGCTAGAAAGGCGGAAGCCGAGTTCAAGCAACCCGACATCACCAAAAAGGAGGGTCGATCCAATGGAAATTGAAGCTAACCTGCTAGAAAAAATGATTAACGCCAGCCCCGAATTCAAAAGAATCCACGAAAAACACAACGGTCTCAAACAAAAAGTCGAAGCGCTCAACAAATTAAAATACCTGACGCCCGAACAGGAAGTGGAAAAGAAACAGCATCAAAAAGAAAAGCTCATCATGAAGGACCAAATGGAAAAACTGCTCGTCGAGCACGAACCCAATATTCAATAAGAGGAATTCTTCTTTATCCCGCTCTGAATTTTTCAGGCAAACGGTTCACAAAATCCAACCCGGCGCGATCCTGCGCCGGGAATTGAGCCATGCGACAGACCAACTCCAGCAAAAACCGGGGCGCAACAACGCTCGCCGGTTCGATATAATCGCCGATCACCCCCACCACTCGCGAAGCCAGATCGGCATTGCGCGCAAATATCCGCGTCACCGCCTTGCATAACACGGGACGATACAACAGAAACTGCAAGGCCCGGCTTAAGAAAAATTTCCTTCCAAACTCCGCCCTTCTCCGATCTTCATACGCCGCAGTCCGGGTGATTGAAAAATCATTTGCATCCAGGCAATCCGCGATCGTCTCGCAGGCAAGTTGCGCGCTCCGCAGAGACAGGTAGATGCCTTCGCCTGTGAAAGGGTCGATGAATCCCGACGCATCGCCGACCAGAAACAATCCGCCGCATTTCGGCGGCTGTACGGAAAACGCCAGCGACTCAATCGTTCGCGCCTCTTCCGACGGTTGCGCCTGAGCCAGCAAGCCTGCGCGCAGGGGATTTCCCAAAACCGTGCGCACATAAAATTCGTGGACCGACTCGCCCCTCAATCGCTTCTGATCGACCACCAGAACAATATTCGCTCGTCCGGGGCCGACGCAGGCGAGGCCCGTGTAACCGGGTCGGCTCACATGCATATAGCACAGCGGCTCCGGGGGGTAAACGCCGTCCCAGTGCGCGGCCAGAGCCACCTTGCCCTCTCCGGAGTGTTCCCGTTTCAAACCCAGCCGTCGCAATGAAATCGCGTTTCTGCCGCCCGCATCGACCACCGCCCTGGCGCGAAGCTCAAACACGGTCTTCTCCGCGTCCCATCCCTTAACGCCGACCACGCGACCGGATTCTAAAATCAGATCCGTCGCTTGAAACCCTGGGAATCGCTCCGCTCCCGCTTCGCCCGCGGCTTCCCATAAAATCGGATCGAAGGTCATGCGGTCGAGTGAAAGGCTCGTCATCACCCGCCCGGTCTTTGGACAATCCGGGTACTCGGCGCTGAAGCCTTCCGTCTCGTATGAGGAAACGGCGATTCCCTTCAAGCGCATGCTACAGGCGGCGTTCACCCGGTCCAACACGCCCAGGCTGTCCAGAATCGCATCGGCGCCCGGACTGATGAATTCGCCGCATACTTTATCTCGCGGAAAATTTGCGCGGTCCAGCAAAGCGACGCGATAACCGCGTTGCGCCAGAAAAATAGCCGAAGCCGAGCCCGCCGGGCCGCCTCCAATAACGATCAGGTCGTATGTTTTCATGCGCGACTCGAAGAGTGAAATAAGTTCTGCCAGAGATCGATTGCCACTGCTTGAATTGAGAGAACGCCGATTCCCGTTTCTGACTATGAAAAAATTTATTTTTCGCCGACCAGCGCGATGCGGTATGGGAAATGACGATGCACCTTGAAATTCGCGTAGCCCGCATCCTGAGCCAGAGCCGTCATTTCAGAAGGCGTGAAGGCGTTCATCACAGAGACCGGGGCGTCGTAACGGGTCAGGCGATTGGTCGTGAGCAGTCGCGTTAAAATCCAGATCGCCCCGAAAGCGATGCGGCTTCGATTCAAATCGTTGATCACAACCCGACGCCGCGCAACACGCATCGCCGACTTCAAAATCGCGACCGCGTGCTCGCTGGAGAAATGGTGCAGGGACAGGGAGTTGACGACCAGATCGAAACTGCTGTCGGCAAAGGGGAGAGATAAAATATCGCCTTGCACGAGATCGATTTCCTTGTGCTTGCCGGTTTCTTCTCTGGCGTAGTCCAGCATCTTGCGATTGATGTCCACCGCCGTGATGCGAACTTCGACCTTCATTTTTTTAGCATGTTGAAGCAAGGCAAGGGGTTGGTCTGCGGAGCCGGTCGCCAGATCCAGAATCGTCAGCGGTCGTTTTTCGTTATGACTTCGGAACAACTCTTCGGCGTAATGCAGAAGCACGCGATAACCGCTCAGGTAGCGGTTGACGCGTCTCACGTCTTTCAGGCTTTTGCGGACTTCTTCAAAAGGGGCTTCGTCCAGATCGAGCAATTCCGGACGCAAATTCCTGGGAGGCGCAGAAAACAGCATGCTTCAAGACAGGGTGATTGGCGGGAGCTTGCTATCAATCTTTAAAGAAATAATACAGTTCGCCGCGGTTGGTTTTCTTCCTGAAAAAATTCAGAGCGATCTCTTTAAAGATACTCCGGGTCAGCGGAATCGCAATCAAAAATCCGATCATGTCCGTTATGATTCCCGGCGTGATCAGCAAGGTGCTGGCAATCGCCATGATCGCGCCGTTGAGCACATCGTCCGCCGGAAGGGTTTTCGATTTCAGGTGCCACTGCATTTTTTCAAAATACTCTTTACCATAACTACGGCCCAGCACAATACCGATCAAAAAGGTCAGCATGATCTCATTGAGGATGGAAACCGTATCCATATAATTATTCAGTAATATCAGGCCGCCCAATTCCAGGGCGGTCCCAAAAGCAAATAGCGCTGTCAATAACAAGGGATGATCCTTTACAAAAATTATAAAATGAATCGAAATAGTTACTATTTTTCCGTTGCGAACAAATACCTAAGGGAAATCCCATTAAGATAAGCCGGGCAGGCGCTTCCTGTCAATGAGAAAGACCCTCCATATAATAAAGAAAACCGGCAAGATCGCTGAGCATGTGGGGAGACACGAACTGCTCCATATTCTGTTTGTCCATATTTCCCTGATTATGAAACTGGATGAAGGCGACCGCAAAGGCCCTGCGCCCCTCTTCCTTCTCAAATCGGAACTTTTCCAGCAAGCCGCCGCCTTTTTTACCGCCCACCGATCCCAGTGAATGACAAAACAGGCAATTATCTTTATAGGTCTGCAAGGCTTTCAAATATTCCGGTTTCTTGCGAACCGCCTCATGCAGAGGTCGATAGTATTCATCCAGATTGATCGAGCGAATCGTGCGGACATTCGCCGTGACAAAACGCTCCTGAAACGGCGCCTTGATATGATCCGGCACAAGGATCAGACCCGCCTGCAACCAGTCCGGCGCCGCGATTCCCGGTTTGAGCATGATCTTCGTCGCCATATGCAGATCAAAATCCCTGATATCCGCAAGGGAAACGACCCCTTCGTAATCGTCGCGACAATCCAGCAACAACGCATCCGCTCCCTCGAAGGATTCAGCGGAAGCAATTTCGGTCAGGGAAATCGCCTCAAAGCGCGAATCCTGATAACTCATCGCCCGATCAAAATAGCGGCTTCCCATTTCCTTCGCGCTGAAACCGGACAAGGCAGACAAGCTCAAGCTGACCTGAGAACGCTTCTCGTCAACCGGCCCCGCGCAGGCGGAGAACAGCGCCAGAATTATCAAAAGCAGAACGCCGGAAATTTTAGATACAACCATCATAGCAAAGCCCCCATATAGAACCCCAAAAGGGAAATTTCGTATCAAGAGCATCTTACTATCAATCCCCCGCCGCTAAAAATTTTTCAACAACGCCGTCGAGCAATTTAAAGAAATTCAATACGACACGCGCTATAATAGATAGAAACTATCTGCCAGGAGCCAGAGTTCATGCGCGCATTAGTGATCGATATTCAACGCAAGGAATGGGAAGCGACACGGGGGATGCGGTTTCGGGACGTTTCCGCGCCCGAACTGAACGAATCGAAAGACGCGCTCGACGATGGACGGGTTCTCATTCGTCCTCTCTACACCGGGTTTTGCGGCTCCGACAAAGGCATCTGGTTTCGTCACGCCTTCAAGGAAATGATCTTCGATTCGCTCGACGCCGAAAAAGCGGCGGGCGACCCGACTGCCGACTATCGCATCTGCGGACACGAACTGCTGGGCGAAATCCAGGAGGTCGGTTCCTTCGCCAGCCAGCGCTACGGCTACAAAGCCGGAGACATCGTCTCCACCGAATCGCATATCTTTTGCGGTATCTGCCACCAATGCAAAATCGGCGACGCCCATGTCTGCACCAATCACAAAATCATCGGCATCTCAATGGACGGTTGTTTCGCCGAACAAATCAAACTGCCCGCCAAAGAACTGTGGCCGACGGACCTGAACAAGATTCGCCCGGAGGTCGCGGCGATTCAGGAACCGCTGGGCAACGCGGTGCACGCCTGTAGCCGGGTGGACCTGCGCGGCAAAACCGTCGCCATCTTCGGTTGCGGCACCATCGGTCTCTTCGCCCTGCTCGTGGCGCGGGCGATGGGCGCGACCACGCTGATCGGCGTGGACGTGAATAAAAACAACCTGGCGCTGGCTGATCGGCTCGGCGTCGACGCCTTGTTCCATGTCGATAATTCCGTGACGCCGGAGAACAAATACTCAGCCGACGCGGAGATCGCGGAATCCATCAAAAAAATATGTCTCGGCGACGGCGTCGACGTTGCCTTCGAAATGTCGGGAAGCAATCAGGCCCTGAACAACGCCATCGAATCCACGCGCGCTGGAGGCGACGTCATTCTGTTTGGCTTGTCTGCGGGAGATTTTGTCATCCCCAATTTTCAGAACATCATCATGAACGGCATCACCCTGCACAGCATCGTCGGGCGCAAGGTATTCCAGACCTGGTACATCATGAGCAATCTGCTGGCTTCCAAAGAACATCAATTACAGGACAAAATCTACCGTCACATACTCAATGAAGGACGCGACGTGATCCTGCCCTTTCACGAAACCGACGCCGATGAGCTGGAGGCGACGATCAAAAAGCATCCCAAAATTATTTTGAAATACAGCTGAGCGGAAACAAGGAGCTTTCATGAACGATCCATTGCTCGAACACATACGCGAGGAACTGGCGGCCCTGCGCGACGCCGGGGTCTACAAAAACGAACGCGTCCTGCTGTCGCCGCAAACCGGGCACATCAACACGCGCGAGGGAGAGGTCGTCAATTTCTGCGCCAACAATTATCTCGGGCTGGCCAACCATCCGCGCATCCTGCAGGCCGCTAAAAACGCTCTCGACGAACACGGCTACGGCATGGCCTCGGTGCGCTTCATCTGCGGCACGCAACAAGTGCACAAGCAACTCGAAGCGAAAATCTCCGCATTCCTGCAAACCGAAGACACGATTCTGTACTCCTCCTGCTTCGACGCGAACGCGGGCCTGTTCGAAACCCTTCTGACAGAAAAAGACGCGATCATCAGCGACCGCCTGAATCACGCCAGCATCATCGACGGCGTGCGCCTGTGCAAAGCCACGCGCTTTCGCTACAACAGCTGCGACATGACGCATCTGGAAACCCAACTCAAACGCGCCGAAAAATACCGACACAGCATCATCGCCACCGACGGCGTGTTCAGCATGACCGGAGACGTGGCGCCGCTCAAGAAAATCTGCGACCTCGCCCAACGCTACTCCGCGCATGTGATGGTGGACGACTCCCACGCCACCGGATTCTTCGGCGCCAATGGACGCGGAAGCATCGAACACCGCGACGTACTGGGCCGCGTCGATATCATCACCTCCACCTTCGGCAAAGCCCTCGGCGGCGCCTCCGGCGGTTTCACCTCCGGGAAAAAGGAAATCGTCGAGCTACTGCGGCAACGCTCCCGCCCTTACCTGTTCTCCAACTCCCTGTCACCGGTGATCGCCGCCGCAACATTGGAGGCCATCGCCATGGTCGATGAATCGCCTGATCTGCTGGAAAAACTGCGGAACAACACGGCGCGGTTTCGCTCGCGAATGAAAGAAGCGGGATTTTCGATAAGAGAGGGAGAGCATCCCATCGTGCCCATCATGCTTGGCGACGCCAAGCTGGCGACGGTGATGGCGGACCGCATGCTGGAGGAAGGCATTTATGTGATCGGATTCAGCTACCCCGTCGTTCCCAAAGACGAAGCCCGCATTCGCGTGCAAGTCTCAGCCGCGCACGAAACAGGGGACATCGACCGCGCCGTCGACGCCTTCAAAAAAATCGGCAAGGACCTTGGCGTGTTGTGATTGGGGAAAAGTATCCATATTCGTCATTGCGAGGAGCCATCGGTCTGGAACCGCTATTTTCAAAATACCATCACGGTACATTTTAAACTATGTCAGCAATAAGTTTTTTGTAAAACATAGTTAAACGATCCCCTAATAAACAACAACTCTCAAAAGATTCTTCAAAGCGATCTTCATCTTTTATATAATCTTTCCATTTGTAATTCACCTGATTATTGGATACGCCGTCTAGCAGTGTAACGATTTTCAAAAATAAAATAATAGATTCGGATAAACAGTTTGAATATTGTAACAAGAGATCAAGATAATCTTTTTTCTCTTCAGAAGTGTTAGATATTAGGTTACAGATAGTAGCTCTATGGTTCTCCAATTCAGTTAAAATTCCCTCTAAACTACGCTTGTGCTCGCCATATGGAATAACCTGAAAAATCCAAGGTAGTGGAACTATACGCCTTATCATTTTAACTAGCGACGGACAATTTATAGAACCTTTGACGCCATTAAATCTTACCAAAAGGCCATTAATATCTTTGCTAATCGCTACTATTTTAATATCATCATTCATTTTCAATTTATAAAATACGCCTTGTTTTCTGTAAAGGGGCAGGAATCTAGAAAACGACATGGAAGCGTCGGATACTAAACAACTTCATACCAAGGACATCTCGATCTAATGTGGGTTTAAACCCGCCTTCCTTATTATGAACAACAATCCATACACTCCTGCCCTCTAACTCTTTACACAGAAAAAAACACAATAAAAGCCTAGCTAACAAATAACGTCATTGCGAGGAGCCATTGGCGACGAAGCAATCCAGCGTCTCATGCCAAACGTCACTGGATCGCCGCGCTCCTTAACAGTCGCTCGCGATGACGAATCTACGAATAGCATCCTTCCCTTTGCTAACGTCATTGCGAGGAGCCATTAGCGGCGAAGCGTCCGACAAGAATGAACCCTCTCCCCTCACGGGCAGGCTCAGCCTGACGAGGGCTGGGTGAGGGGGAAAACGACGTCGCCCCGAAACGCCATTGGATCGCCGCGCTCCCTAACAGTCGCTCGCGATGACGAACTTTTACATTACTCGGTCTTGTTCAAAGCCGAAACAAGAACCTCCACAGCAGGCGCGCCCTGAAATCTGCCATTCCCATCAGAATAAACCCGGCAATTATTCCCAGCCTGTTCAGGAGATTCTGCGATATCCACTCCGTCGACTAAAACCGTTGGCGAACCGAACCTGCTTAAATCCGCCGGAGTCGCCGCATCACTGCGGTCCCATTCTTTCCAGGACTCAGACAGACCTGCCAAGGCAAGCGCCTCGCGCAGATTGTGTCGAGCCTTGTCTACATTCGGGCAGTCCCTGTCAAATACCAGTTCGATCTGTTTCATATTTTTCCAGCTTGAAATCAGCCCCTGATAAATTCAAGTTAAAACCCGAAATGAATAGAAGCGCGATCCTTTTCAGGAAGAACGACATTTTTATTTATGGTGACCTTTTTTCTTTCCCTTCCCCTTACCATCACTCTTACCCCGGTCCTTGTCCTTATCTTTATCTTTATCATCATCCTTATCTTTATCATCATCCTTATCTTTATCATCATCCTTATCTTTGTCCTTGTCCTTCTTGGCATCAGCGGCAACAGGCCCCATCAGGTCAAACCCTGACCATTGCAAAGCCCCGCCGAAAACAAAAGAAAACACCATCAAAAACACAATGACTCTGGAAGACATTTTTTTCATGGCAACCCTCAATTGAATAGTTAAGGACATCTGGAACAAATTTGAGAATAGACAGGATTGCTTGAAATTGTCAACAAACACTATCGCCCCTAGCCAATAATTTTTCCCATTAAGGATACAACGAAAAAAACACCCTTTCGGGCAGGCATAGCCAGACAATAGCTGGGTGAGGGGGGCTGTTCTGATAGACGCAAATCAAGCAGAGCCTGCCGTCATTGCGAGGAGCCAAAGCGACGAAGCAATCCAGCGTCTCATGAGAAACGCCACTGGATCGCCACGCTCCTTAACAGTCGCTCACGATGACGACCATGACTCTATTCAACCATCCGGCCTGAGTCATTAAATTAACGCCCCATTTCTCTACGAACATTCTTCAAGCTTTCGCGGGCATTTCGTGTATTTTGGTGATCAACTCCTAAAACCGCTTCCAAAATTTTCAGAGCTTCAACCAACAAAGGCTCCGCTACCTGATAACGCCTTTGTTGCGCATACAAAACACCCAGATTATAGAGACTCGCTGCCACATCCGGGTGCATGTCACCCAATACCTTCTTACGAATCTCTAAGGACTCTTTAATTAAAAGATCCGTTTCGGAATAACGTCCGTGAGAGCCATACAGTAGCGCCAGATTATTGAGACTGGTCGCCGTGTCTGGATGCTCGTCGCCGAAAACTTTCTTATAAACCTCTAAGGACTTTTTATACAAGGGCTCCGCTTCGGAATAACGTCCCTGGGACTCATACAGCCCCGCCAGATTATTGAGGCTGCTCGCCGTATTCGGATGCTCGTATCCCAATACCTTCTTACGAATCTCTAAGGACTCTTTGAATAAGGGCTCGGTTGGCGCATAGCTTCCAAACGCATGAAAATAACATGCAGCCTGATTCAACAAAAGCGCCGCATATTCGGTTTCAACTTCAGCCTGCTTGATACGGTTCGCCGCATGTTCAATATGTGGAACCCAGGATCGGCAAGCGTCCCAGTTTTCGAATTTAGGTTCGGGAAACACGGCGCTTAAAACCTTTACAAGGCGTTCCGTCCAGAGCTTGCGTTCCTCATTGTCCATCTCCTGCCATACGGCGGCTTGCAATAAACGGTGGAGACTTAAAGTTTTGGTTTTGGACTCGCGCTTTATCAGCGAATATTTTGAAATAGCCGACACTGCGTTTCGCAAATCTACATTACTTGACAGTTCTCCCAGCGTTCCCTCCCACAAAGCGAGCGCGTCGCCCTGAAAAAGCGACTCAGGAATATCATCAGGGGCGAGAATAGAAAAAACCTTCAATAAATTGATCGAAACTGGATTGTCTATTTTTCTGAAAGCCATCGCATAGGTGACAGTAACGGCTTGATGATCCGTCGGCTGCGCCCCCTCTTCGCCCAATAAACGAAAGCCTTCTTCCCTGTACAATTCCAGATATTCTTTACAATCGATTCCATTGCTCTCGATATAAGCGCCCGCATGCTCCAAGGCCAATGGCAGGTAATCCAGGACTTCGCAGACCGCGTCAAGGCCTTCGCTATTCTCCGGTGCGCCCAAACGCTTTGACAGAAACGCTTTCGCCGTCGCCGGACTCATCAAGTCAACAGGCATGCGATACAACCAATGGCTACCTGTAGGTTGGTTGCTGGTCATCAAGACCTTGCCCTGTCGCGTTTTTGGAAGAAATTTTTCAGCAGACTGCCAGCGCTCCACATTGTCCAGAACCAGCAACCAGTCGGCGCGCGACGACAGCCAGTCTTTGACGCGGGCGGAAATGATGGAAAGATCGTCCGTGTCCGTGAAGGTCATTCCCATAGCTTTTGCCAGAGTCAGGTACTCTTGATCCAGCGCGTCCGCGTTGTCCGCCGTGATCCAAAACACATACGAATAGGAATCTTGATTTTCCCAACAATATTCTGAAGCGGTCTGGGTCTTCCCCACCCCCGGCTGACCACACAACGCTACAACACCCTGCGATTCCAGATTCTGTTGGATCGCGTCCAGTTGATTGTCCGGATCGACAAAGAAATTATTCTTCTCGTAAGGGACCATCCAGACTGGGCTATCGAATCGCGCTTCCGTAATTGGCTCGGCATCGGTTGGTAAAATTTCAATTGGCCCCAGCGGAGGAAGGTTTTGTCGTTGACCTGTTAATTCACGAAATAATTTCTCAAAATCTCTACCACCTTCCGCTGATACCTGAAAATAAGTTTGTTTTTTCAAAGGATCAGTAATATGGGCCGCATCTCCATCATCAAAAACAACAGTGAGAAATTTTGTATTGATGCCGCAGGAATCATAAAGTTCCTGGGTAATAATGTTCCCCTCCCAGACAACCCCCTTGCCCTGACCGGGAGCATCCTTATTTTCAAATCTCAGTTTATAAATTTCTGTGTACACAACCAGTACAAAATCGGCTTCTTCAATTTGGCCCTTCATCCACCTAGGCCAGCCTTTTGGAGGATTTGGTTCGTACTGATCGATCATGCAGTCCACTCCTTTGGAGCGAAGAATCGCGCTCAAACCTGCAACTCGCTCTTTATTGCCTTCGGTGGCATGATCGTAACTGATGAAAACTTTGGGTCGGGTTTTGGGTTCGTTCACGAAAGGGGTTCCTCATTGTTATAAGGAAATATCGGAAGGCCAATGATGTCCGATTCGCAATCGATTGTCAACGCTTCGCAGTCGCTCCAATATAAAAAATGCCTTGTCAGGAAATAACGTCATTGCGAGGAGCCATCGGCGACGAAGCAATCCAGCGTCTCATACCAAACGTCACTGGATCGCCGCGCTCCTATCGTCGCTCGCGATGACGACCTCCTGACATCGAAATTGAGGATTGCATTTAGCGAGAGCCAATAGAAAAGTCCTGCCAGGAAATAACGTCTTTGCGAGGAGCCACCAGCGACGAAGCAATCCAGCGTCTTATGCGAAACGTGACTGGATCGCCGCGCTCCTTAACAGTCGCTCGCGATGACGGCCTCCTGACTTCGAAATTGAGGATTGCATTGAGCGAGAGCCAATAGAAAAGCCTGCCTGGAAATAACGTCATTGCGAGGAGCCAAAGCGACGAAGCAATCCAGCGTCTTATGCGAAACGTGACTGGATCACCGCGCTACTTAACAGTCGCCGCGATGACGACCTTTCTGAATTTACAATCTGGATTACACTTGGTGAGCGCCATTAGAAAAACCCTGCCGGGATTCCGGCAGGGCTTTTTCAAACTGGATCGTTTCTGAATATATATCGCGTTGCGGTGATCCCGCGGTTTCAGACGTCGAAAACGGGGAGCGGCGGGTCTTTCCAGATATTCACTTCCGTCGTTTCGTCGAGGGTGACTGCGCCGAAGGTGACGGCGTAGGGTTCATTCAAATCCGGTTCAAAATCCACCTTCATTTTCTTGATCTCCCATTCGCCCTTTTCCGGACCAACCAGCGTCAGGCTGTGCGCGAAGCTGTTGACCTCAAACTCGCCTTCGAAGGTTTCGCCGGGGGCGGTGGAGCCTTTGACCTCTTCGAAGGGTACTTTATGATTGTTGATGCAGAAGTGGATGGGGCCTTCGGTTCCCTTGTCCCCGGTCTCCACGGTCACTTTGAATTTATTCAGTTTTGGCATGGTTGAGACCTAGAAAAATGGGTTGAGCCCTGCGGCGTGATCGGTTTCATCGTAAATGGCGCCCACCTGGGGCACATGGGTGCGGAAGGTGGTGTGAATGCCCTGCTTGAGGGTGATATCCGCCGCGCTACAGCCTTGGCAACCGCCGCCCATTTGAATGGTGACGGTGTTGCCCTTGACCGCGAGCAAGGTGACGTTGCCGCCGTGTCCGGCGACGCCGGGATTGACTTCCACGTCGATGGCTTTTTGGATTCCGGTGCGGATTTGCTCTTCGGTGAGCATCTCGGAGATGATCTTATCGGAAATCAGAGGCCCTCCCTCTTCCAGCAATTCGCGAAGGGTCTGACCCACTTCCGTCGCCATCGCCTTCCAGTCCACAAGAGTCTTATCGGTGCGCGTGAGAGTGACCGTCGATTCATGAACGAGAACGGTTTCGACGCCGTCAATGCTGAACATGCGCTCGGCGATGGGAGAACCTGCGGCAGCTTCGAAGTTCGGGAACCACCAGGAATGGCCCTTGAACAGATCGCGATTGACGCGGAACAGACAATGCTCGCCATTCGCCGCGGCCTGCGCCTTGATGAGAATTTTGTCCGTTCCCTCTTCGAACAGGCCGGTTTCGATGACCGGGGCCTGAAGCACGCGCCGAACCACGGGCGCGGCTACTTTATCTTCTTCGTCCATATCGTCGCGCATTGAAGGCGGTTGAATCATACTCGGCGCCGCTTCCGGCGTCTTAGGCTCTTCCATTTTTGTTTCCTCCGTTGCGACCGGTTGCTTTTCCGGCTCGACAGCCTCGCGCGGCTTCGCCTCGGAACCGGAAAACAGGGTTTTCATTTTGTTCAATATATTCACAGACATCTCCTGAAATCAATTAATGATCGAAGACCTACCAGCGTCGTCGATATGTTATTCATTTTGAAGCAAAAAACGGCAAAAAGTTGCAAGATTTCACCCATCTAAGCCAAAAGAATACAAATACTATTCTAAATCCTGAACGCCCCCTTGACCACCTCAATCGTCCAATCGTCCTGATTTCCCGTAATGCCCACCACGTCGAATCGCGTTTCGCGGGAGCCGATCTTGTTTTTTGTTAGAAAATATTGCGCCACCTGGGCAATCTTGCGTTGTTTCTGAGGATGCACGGCGAGTAACGGACCGCCAAAATCCGTCCCGCTTCGCGCCTTCACTTCCACAAAGACGACGGCGCCTTCGTGTTCTGCGATCACATCGATTTCGCCAAACGGGGCCTTGTAGTTTGTCTTCAATATCCGGTAGCCCAGCTTTTTTAATCGCGCAACAGCGGCGGCTTCTCCCGCATCTCCAAATGACTTGTTCGCTTTCGTCATTACTCCCTCGGAAGAAAATCTATCAGAGGCCCCATATGGCAAAAATGGGACTAGACATTTTAAACGGCCCTGCTATCCTTCGCCCTGTACAAAAAACCTTCGCCCGGCGTGAGGCATAGAAAAATCCTGAGATTGAAAATCGAATCATGATCCTGACTTTAGAAGACATCCCCGGTGGAGGAAATATTGCCCAGTTTCTGGTCTGGCTGGTGCAATCCGTACTCTTTTATCTCGTTTGCTTCACGGCGATGATGAACGCCTCCGACGACTTCACCGGCAATCACTGGATCAAGGTTCCTCTGATGTGGGGACTCTCGTTTATCACCGCCGGATTGATGGCGGTGCTCAGTTACCATCCCCCTATTCTGATCGTGGTCATGCTGATCGCCAACTGGTTCCGCATCAAAAAACAAGAGACCGACGCGCTCCAGGAAACGCCGCCGCGAAGCATCAACCTGCCCATCTACATTTTAGGCAGTTATGGCTATATCCTGCTCACACTTTACCTAAACTACTTCATAAGAATATCAATCGTAAATAGTCTTAATAGCTAGATTATTTTACAAACGGAATCCACATCGAAGTGCGCTCCCGATATTCCCGATACGGCTCTCCAAACTGCGCTTCAAGCGCCTTTTCCTCGTAATGAATCCTGAATTGAAAGCCAAACCAGGCCACCAATAGCGTCACTGTTCCGGCGATCCAGGAATGCGTATTGATCGCGTAAGCCAGGATCACCAGCATCATTCCCGTGTAGCTCGGGTGACGCATCAGGGCGTAAAGCTGATCGTTTTTAAGCGTCTGCTCCTCGCGAAAAACAATGTCAAATTTGAAGCCAAGCGCTCCAATTTGCCAGACCGCAACAACCCTTAAAACGGCTCCCGCGATAAAAATCAGAGCAAGAGCCATCCCTTCATAAAACCCGACCGGAGCCTCCGACGCGCGCGCAATAAATGACGCCCCGACCAGAGCGGCGGCGATCGGCAAAGTATGACCGAACAGTTGCCGAAAATAATCCTTCGAGAGCGAAGCGTCCCCCGGCCTCACCGTTTTAACGAACAGAACCAGCTCGATGATTCCGAAAATAAAATTCAGAAGAGAAACAATAAGAAACCGTTCCGCCACCGCATCATCTAAACCCACAGGAATCAGCGGAGCCAGATAGATGGCGCCCACCTGCAAAGTCGTCGCGTTGCAGTTTTTCCACAAGGCGAATGCAAACGCCGCGACGAAGACAATGAAATTGAAATAAATGATGGATTCAATCATGACGACACATAAAATACAGTATTTCTTTGTTTTTTTTGGTAATTTTATTATAAGATAGAAGCTCAATAGAAGCCGTCGTCTCCGACGACTCATTCAATCACTATTTTTGCCTGCTTTATATAGATATGCAAACCTTGCGGCAGGCGCTTTCATATACACGTCATTAAACTAAATCAAATCGAAATTATAGACACTTTTTTTGAGGTTCCAAGTCATGGACGCCAAAACCATTAATATCCCCGAGGTCGTCCGTCGTGAAATTGAAGATTTTGCCGCAGAGGTAGAGCGGCTCGAACGCGGCGAAGTATCCGATGACGATTTCAAACGATTTCGTCTGCAACAAGGCATTTACGGTCAGCGACAAGAAAACCAGCAAATGGTTCGCACCAAACTCCCTCAAGGGCGTTTGAGCTCGGAACAACTGAATGTTCTCGCTGATTTTGCGGATAAATACTCCAATAAAATTTTACACGTCACCACGCGACAGGACATCCAGTTCCATTACGTGAACGTTAAAGACGTTCCCGAAGCCATGCAATTGCTCGCCGAAAACGGCATGACCACGCGCGAAGCCTGCGGCAACACCGTGCGCAATGTAACGGCCTGTCATAAAGCTGGAACCTGCAAAGATGAATTGTTTGACGTATCGCCTTACGGGCGAGCGGTCACCGATTTCCTCATCCGCCATCAGATGACGCAGAATTTGCCGCGCAAATTCAAGATCAGTCTGGGCGGCTGTAACGGTTGCGGTTTGTCTCCGATGCACGACATCGGCCTGAACGCCGCAGATAAAGTCATAGACGGCAAGCGCGTTCTCGGTTTCAAAGTGGTTGTGGGCGGCGGCCTCGGTTCCTCCCCGCGCATCGCCCAGCCTTTCAGCGATTTCGTTGAAGCGCACAACCTTCTGAGATTGTGCGAATCCGTCGTCGCGGTTTTCGACAAGCATGGCGACAAGCGCAACCGCAACAAGGCGCGTTTCAAATATGTGCTGGATAAATTAGGTTCAGACAAGGTCAACCAACTCATTCAGGAAGAATTCGACGCCCGCGCCGACAAGAAATTTCCGAAGATTGAGGTTCCCGAAGAATTCACCCCTCATATTCCCAAATTTGAGGCAAATACGGAGTTCGACGCCGACCCGGAATTTCAGTCCTGGAAGGCCCGCAACACCTTTGCCCAGAAGCAGGATGGATTCTTTAATGTCCACATCAAACTGCTTCTTGGCGACCTGAACAGCGATCAAGCCCGCGCCTTGAGCCGAATCACGTCGCAATACGCTGCGGGAAGAGTGGTCAACACGGTCAACCAGAACATCATGATCCCCTGGATTCAGGAGAGCGCCTTCGGTCATGTTTTTGGCGAGTTGAAGAAAATCGGTCTGCACAAGGCAGGCACCGAAGAGATTCGCGATATCACCTGTTGCCCCGGCTCCGAAACCTGCAACCTTGGCATCACCGCGTCGCGCGGCATCGCAGAGCATCTGAGCAAGGAAATGGAAAACGGCTTCCCGCATTCAGCCGATCTCGACCACATCAGCATCAAGGCCAGCGGTTGTCCCAACTCCTGCGGTCAGCACCATATCGCCTCCATCGGCCTTCATGGCGGCGCCAAAAAGGTGAACGGCATCCTCACGCCGCATTACGAATTGTTCCTCGGCGGATACGTCACCGAAGAAGCGATGAAGTTTGGCGAGTCCGTAATCAAACTGCCCGCTAAAAATTCACCGGCGGCAATACGCAAGCTGATTGAAGATTACAAGGAAAAGAAACAATCCGAAGAACGTTTCGAAGGCTATGTTGAGCGCATGGGTAAACCTTATTTCAAGGAACTGTTGCGCGATTACATCGCTCTTGAAGAAATCGAAAAGAACCCTTTCGCCTATCTCGACTACGGTTCCGAGAAAAAGTTTTCTCTGGAAGACCGGGGTCAGGGCGAATGCGCCGGCGCCGTCACCGATATGATAACCGACCGACTTTCCGAAGCGGAACGCGCACAATTCCAGTGCAAACTTGCTTTGGAAAACAAACAGTATCAGGAATCGGTCGATTTCGGAAAACGCTCTGCGGTCGCCTCGGCGAGAGCCTTGCTTGTCACCGAAGGCATGGACTTCACCGACGATCTGGAATGTATGGAAAAATTCCATTCGCTGATTATCGATATGGAAATCGTGTCGCAACGCTTCTCCAGCCTCATCGAACAATTCCGCAACACCTCGACGGTGACGCAGGAACAGTCTGAATGGTGGGTCGCAAACGCACAGGACTTACTGGAACAATGCAAACTCGTCACGAATAAACTTCACGAGGACAAATCGCTGAGAATTCGCACCGGCGGAGACTCTCCTGCAGAAGAGCAGAAATCTTCTAAAAAGGAAGCGACTGTTGAGAAAGTGTCGATGGACCTTCTTGGCGTCAAATGTCCCTTCAACTACGTTAAAGCCAAGTTGAAACTGGAAATGATGAATTCAGGTCAGTTGCTCGAAATCCTGCTGGACGACGGCGAACCGATTCAAAACGTTCCCAAAAGCCTTGGCAACGATGGTCATGAGATCCTGTCTCAGGTCAGCGAGAACGGACACCACAAAATCGTCGTTAAAAAAGCGTAGACTGAATGTTTAAAAGCATGACCGGGTTTGGCCGGGCAGAAAAGCAATTGGGAAACTACACGTGCAAGGTTGAAATCCGGTCTGTAAACAACCGGTTTCTTGAAGTCAAAACGCGCATCCCTAAAAACTTTGCAAGCCTGGAGCTTCCCCTCAAAAAGCTTATTAAATCCAAATGCGCCCGAGGCACGGTGGACTGCTCCGTCACCCTTCAAAAGAACGACGCCGACGGCATCACTGGAGAAATTCGGCCGAATCTGCCTCTGGCGACGCAGTATCATGGCGCGTTGATTCAAATTCGGGAGTCGCTTGGTCTATCGGGCGAGATTGACCTGAACTCTCTTCTGTCCTTCAAAGACCTTATTCAGGTAGAGCCAACCAGCGTCGATGAAGAAAAGGAAGAGTTGGTGTTGAGCGCCGCAGAAGACGCCATGAACGAATTGTTGACGATGCGACGGCACGAAGGCGATCACTTGCAAACGGACATCCTGCAACGACTGGATGAAATTGAAACCTGCAAGGAAGCGATCATGCCGCGCCAACAGATCATGGTGGAGCAATACAAGGAACGTCTGAAGGAAAGGATTCAAGCCTTACTCGACGGCGCGCCCATGGAAGAAAGTCGACTCGCGCAAGAAGTCGCGCTCATGGCGGACCGTTGCGACATCACGGAAGAAATCACCCGGCTGGAAAGCCACTTGAACCACTTCCGTCAGTTGGCAGAATCCGAAGAACCGATTGGCCGCAAACTGGAATTTCTGATTCAGGAATTCAACCGGGAAACCAACACCATCGGTTCCAAAGCAATCGATCTGGAAATTTCAAAATCCACAATCGAAATTAAAAGTATTCTCGAGAAAATCCGCGAACAGTTGGCCAACATTGAATGACCATCAACGGCGCCAAAAAAGGAATTCCGTTCATCATTTCCGCTCCCTCGGGTACGGGAAAAACGTCCACCTGCAAATTGCTTCGGGCCAAACTGCCTGAACTGAAATTCGCCGTCTCCCACACCACTCGCGCCAAGCGAAACGGAGAAGAAGAAGGCCTGGACTACTATTTCATTTCCGAAGAGACCTTCAAGCAAAAAATCTCAAACGGAGATTTTCTGGAATGGGCGCAAGTCCACAATAATTTTTACGGCACCGCAATCGACGCCATCGAAAAAACCATTGCTAAAGGCGACGACGTATTGCTGGAGCTTGACATCCAGGGCGTGGAAAGCCTGCGCGATATGAATTTTTCCGGCGTCTTCATTTTCATTTTGCCGCCCTCTCTTGAAGAACTTCAGCGCCGCCTGGAAACGCGCGGCACGGAAAGTCCAGAAAAAATCAAAGGTAGAATTGAAACCGGAAAAAATGAAATCTGCCAGTACAAATTATACGATTACGTCATCACCAATCATAATGTCGAAGACACTGCGCAGAACATCATGTCGATCATCAAGACCGAAAAATTAAGAGCCGCGCACTATGTGCCGACCGCGCAGGATTTACAAACATTACTACACTCAAACCGAATCATCTGATGCCGCGAACCTGGGACCCGCAACTGGTCACTCAAAAAATTCAGGATTTAAATCCCTATCATGCGGAGCAACCGCTCGACGCTATTTCTCTGCATGCAAATGAAAACCCGTTTCCCCCTCCGGCGGAACTGGTTGCGGAATTGCAAAGCCAGTTGTCTGTTCTGGAACTGAATCGCTACCCCGACCCGTCGGGCGCAGGACTCAAACAGGCCATCGCCTCCCGACTGCAAACGTCCGTCTCTCAAGTTGTACTGGGCAACGGCTCCGACGAACTGATTCAACTGTTGATACAGGTTTTTTGCGACGTCGGAGACGGCGTCGCATTTCCCGATCCGAGCTTTGCCATGTACTCGATCATTGCGCGGGGTCTGGGCGCGACGCCCATCCCCATTGATTTGAACGACGCATGGGATTTTGAAGGGGAGCGCATTCTGGACGTCCTGCAACAACGCAAAGCAAAAATAGTTTTTTTCAGTTACCCCAACAACCCAACGGGAAATTGTTTTTCACGACAGGAAATCATCAAGGTGCTCGACAATTTTAAAGGCATTGTCGTGCTTGACGAGGCTTACCATGATTTCGCCAGAAAAAGTTTTGTCGATCAATTGAGTTCCTATCCCAATCTGGTTGTCTTGCGAAGCCTTTCCAAAATCGGACTCGCCGGTCTACGCGTTGGCTACGGCGTCGCTTCTCCCGAAATCATCACGCAGATGGAAAAAATTCGCCTACCCTACAATCTGAACTCAGTGTCCCTGTTCATGGCAGAGCGATTGATCTCGAATTTTGAAGCCGTAGAAAAACAAATTGAAATCATTCTTCAGGAACGAGAGCGTTTGAGCGCCCGACTTGGAGAAATAGAAAATGTAACGCCCTTCCCTTCCGATTCAAATTTTATTCTTTTTCAGGCCCCGGGCCAGGCCGAAGCATGGCATCAAAGCCTGAAAGAAAATGGAGTTCTGATTCGTTATTTGGGAGCGCACCCGCGCCTTAAAGATTGTTTAAGAGCGACGATCGGTTCACCGGAACAAAACGACCTATTCCTCAACCAACTCACGACAAGCGCATCGTCTTTCCAGTAGCGAGACGGTCTACTTCATAAGAATATGCGGCTATTGAAATATTCCGTATTCGCCGGAGCGGGTATTGCATTAGGACTTTTTCTCTATATCTGCGGCCTCTTCTATTATCAGGCGTTCACACCCATTGCAGAACGCGGTTCACAAGCCGCCATCGTTGAAATCCCGCCAGGCGCCAGCCTCACCAGCGTCTCCCGTCTTTTATTTGAAAAGAACCTCATCCGCAGTCCCAGCGCGTTCCGACTTCTTGCCTACGCGCAACGCAAACAAAAGAATATTCAGATTGGCGAGTTCGAATTGAACGCTGGGATGAAACCCGGAGAGATTCTAGAGAAGATCACCTCAGGACAGGCCATTTTACACAGAGTCACCATCCCTGAAGGCTACCGCATCATCGAGATCAATAAAATCCTCAGCGACGAAGGACTCGCCGGAGGCGAAGCGTTTATTGAACAAGTCTCCAACCCGGAACACCTCGCTTCCCTCGGCATCACCAGCGGATCGCTGGAAGGATACCTGTTCCCGGACACTTACCACTTCACGCGCAACACCAGCGCCCAGGTCATCGTGGAAACGATGTTGAATAATTTTAAAAAGAAAATTTTCACCGAAGAATACCTGGAGCGCGCCAGTGAAATCGGCTACAGTCTGCATGAAATCATCACTCTCGCATCGGTCATAGAAAAAGAAACCGGAGCCAAAGAAGAGCGCAAACTCATTTCATCGGTATTCCACAATCGTCTGAATAAAAAAATGCGCCTGCAAACCGATCCCACCGTCATCTATGCGATCAAGGATTTTGACGGCAATTTAAGAAAAAAGGATCTGTACATCGATTCGCCCTACAACACCTACCGCTATCGCGGCCTGCCCCCCGGCCCCATTGCCAGCCCGGGTCAATTGGCCATCGAAGCGGCACTCTACCCCGCGCAAACCGATCACCTGTATTTTGTTTCCAAACAGGATGGAACGCATCAATTTTCCAATAATCTGAAGGAACACAACCGCGCCGTACATAAATATCAGTTGCGACCCATTAAAAGGACGCCATGACAGATACCTCCAAAAACATTTCGCGCCGCTTTTTCTCTCTTACAATTTTCGGCCTGTTCTGTAGCTCGCTCTTGGCCGGCAACGTCGAGCTTCTGTTCGCCCAGAAATTACCCAGTTCCCCCAATCTATGGGAAGGTCTCTATCAACCGCTCCCTAAAATAACGAAACCGCTTGAAGTCTCCGCTGACTATGAATCGCTTTCAGAAATACAGACTCGACAATTTCTTGCCGATTCATTCATGGCGAGCAAGCTACACCGCGTCAGCTCACGCGCCCAGCTCAATGAACGCTTCGTCCAGTTTCAGATTAAAAGCAAATTCGGCTCGCACACCCCGCTGGGGGTCCGCCACACGCAAAATCTGATTCGCGAAATTCACGCAATGCATGCATTGCTCAACATGAAAGAATCAAAATCCTTTGTCAGCGCCGCAGAAAAAGCCGCGCTCGCTCCTTTCAACTTCGTTAAAAATTTATTAGAAGATCCCGTCGACACCATCACCGGCATTCCCAAAGGCGTCGTTCGCTACATGGACCGCGTTGGAGAAATGGCGACAGGCAGTCGGAGTGAAGAAGAAGACGCCATTGCAAAAGAACTGATCGGCTTTTCTTCCGCCAAACGCAAACTGGCGTTTCAATTGGATATCGACGTCTATTCACCGAACAAGGCCTTGCAACAGGAGCTCAACCGCGTGGCCTGGGCCAGCTATAGCGGAGGATTCATTATTGGAGAAGGGCTGTCCTCCCTGACCGGCGGCGCATCGAATCGAAATAAAGAATCCACCCAGATCAACGAAATCATCAGAGATTATCCACCGGAAGATTTACGCAGTATCAATCGCAAGCGTCTTCTGCAGATGGACATGGATGAAGATATCATCAAGGAATTTCTCAGGCACCCGCACTACACCCCGAGGCAGGAAATCATTCTTGTCTCCGCCCTCTATTCCATGCCAGGAACCGCTGATCGTTCTGTATTTATCAGGGAATCCATGAAGGCGAATAATTTTTCACAGGCCTATTTGAATCAAAAACGCGCTCAATTATTGAGACAATATTCTCAAGATCACTCGCCAATCAATCGCATTGCCGTCCTCAACGGCCGCGTGGTCGCTCAGGCTGACAACTCCAGATGGGTGATTCCCATCGCCTGGGATCTGTTGACATGGGATAAGGAAACAGCGGAAATGGCGAAGGCTATAATTCAAGCCATTCAGGAAAGCTCCAACAAGGAAATCGATTTGATGCTTGGAGGCAAATTCACGCAAAGGGCGAAGGATGGTTTCGAAGCGCTGGGCATCAAAATTCTACCCGCATCTGAAATTTACAGACAGGCGGAATGATCCGTCATGGCCGAAGAAACTGAAAAAAAGAAAGATGAGTTTGAACTCAGCGAAGCCGAACTCGCCGAAATCAAAAAGCAGGAAGCCGCGCGCCTCGAAGAAATTCAAAAAGTAGAACGCTCCAAAGCCAATCTCTCGGGTAAAAACCTCAGCAACAAAGACCTTCGCGGCGCCGACTTGAGCGACGGAAAACTGAACCGCGCTGATTTATCCAATTCCATTTTGATCGACGCCAATTTGTCCAATGCAAGCCTGACCGACGCCAACCTAAGCGGCGCAGACCTCAGCGGAGCGAACCTGTCCAACGCCGGACTCATCGAAGCCGACCTCTCACAATGCAATCTCTCCAATTCCAATCTCAGCGACGCCGACTGTCGCGATGCGCAATTCGACAGAGCTGATCTGAGAAACGTCAACATGGATGGCGCCGATTTCAGCTGGGCCAACTTGAGCAACGCCGCGCTGAACGAATCGAATTTCATCGAAACCGATTTCACCGAAGCCAATTTCTACGGCGCCGATTTACGCAACGCTGTTTTTGAAAACACAATCGTCGACAAAGCCATGCTCACCGACGCGCAATTAGAAGGAACCGATTTCTCTTCCGTATTGAATCTGGAACCTGAGCAAATCGAATCGATCCTGATCGATAAAGCCACTCGACTGCCAGACTATATCAACATCTCATGGACTTCCAAATCGACATTCAAAGTCAGTAAGAGAAAAACTGAAGAAGAAACCAAACCTCCAGAACCCAGGAAAAAACCGGGTGCAAAAAAAGTCGTCAAAAAAGCCAAAAAGAAACGCTGACTAGCAATTATTAAAAAATTATTACTCGACGGAAAGATGGGCGTTCATCGCCGTAGCAACTGTTCTGCCGATGAGTTCGCCGAGCGGGGTGTGCATGCCGCAATAGTCGACCGGCTTTTCGCCGCTGGCGGCGATGACGATGCAATCGGTTCCGGTTCCCGTCGCAGGCTGGCCGGAGTGTTTGCACTTCACGCCGTGTTGCATCAGGGCATAGGTCTTGGCCATGGCGACCATGTGCAGGGCTTCGAGGCGTCCCGCCTCATTGGGAAGGGCATTGCATAACAAGAGGGTGTTGATGGTACCCGGAGAGCGTCGTTTGCGCTGATCTGGCTCATGCGCTTCGCCTACGGTTCGCGCGTTGTCCAGCCCAAGCGTGATCGCCGCGAGAACCCACAGTCCATCCAATTCGATCATCGACACTTTATATTTGCCAACATCCGCCGCTGTCAACAGCCCCACCATTTCATCAGGCAAGACGTCCAGAGATCGCGCGGATTCCCGGAACAGAGAATCTATTTTCTCGGGGTCAACGCTCTCTATCTGTTTATTGACAAGGGTGGAAGCCCGGCGAGAACCGCCGTTGAAAGGCGCCCAGCTGATAACGGGCCAGGCTTCGGGAAGCCGGACCACAAGGGCTTTGTCGATGAGGTCAATGCGGACATCGCTTTGCATGGAATGAAGCCTTGAAATTTCAACCGGCGTTTGATCGCTGAATCCAAAGCCGTCAGTTGGTCAGTATGCGCGAGAATTCTTTGTCATGCACGGCGAGGGCCAGCTCGTCCTGAGCGCGGGTGATCGCAACATATAAAAGATTTCGACTCTCTTCCTGATGCGAAGGATAATTGTCTTCGCTCGGATCGATGAGGGCGACGGCGTCGAATTCCAATCCCTTGACCTGATGCACGTTAGTGACCATGATTCCCGGCTCAAAGGAAAACATTTCCCTGCGCCCCAAGCGAACGCCGGGAATGTATTGCTCCAGCTCTTCCTTGAATTCCATCGCCTGGCGGGTGCGTCGGCAGATCAGCGCGATCAAATAATTGGGGTCCTTCTTGCGTAATTTATCCGCCCACTCGGCCATGCGAAAGAGCAGGTCTTCATAAGTTTCCGCCTGTATCCAGTGCGGCGGAGAACCGCGTCGTCCCTCGATATCCGTTTGCTTGCCTTCAATCTTACGCGCCAGATTGATGATCGGCGCCGTGCAACGATACGAAACCTCCAGACGAACCAATTCGTTTTTGGGAATGCCAAGACTTGCCAGCAAGCGGTCCCAGCCAGGGAATTTTCGTGAGAACACAATTTTCTGCGACACGTCGCCGACGATGGTCACATCCCTTTTGCTTTTCACTGCGCCGAACAACACGTCAAATTCAACCGGACCAAAGTCCTGCGCCTCGTCCACGACCAGATGATCGAGTTTCACATAGCCGCCATTCTTCGCAGGCAATCCGCCGTTTTTGATTTGGATGAGCTTCAGGATCAAAGTCAGATCAAAGAAATCGAGCAGGCGGCTCTGTTGATTTTTCTCCGTCCTGCGGCCGAGCAATTCCAGCGTCGGGGCGCGGTCGCTTCCGAGAAACTGTTGCAGGAAAGCGGTGTCCATGAACAGGTCGTAAATGTCCTGGGGATAATCTTCCAGGCGTTGCAATTTTGAATTCAAAGTCGCGACGATCGACTCTTTTTCATCCGGCGGTAATTTCTCCTTACCCACATCGAACAAAAAGTCCCTCAGTCGCGGCAGACAGGCCTTGGACGACGAGGCCTCCCAAATCGCCAGCAAATAGGCTGAAGAGGCGACCGCGTCGCGTACGGTCGCGTCCAGAGCGTCGCTCTGTCTTTGCACATAGGAACGCAGGAGAGCCAGCGAGCGTTCCGATGATTTGATCTCCTCCACATCCGCAGGCAGTTCCTGAAATTTGAAACGGTTTTGATCCACCCCTGCTTCGCGCGCAAACGCAAAAGCCCAGCTATTGAAAGTGGTCGCCGAAACATCGTGGATCCCCATCGAAGGCAGGGTTGCGCCGACATAGACCTGCAGGGATTTGTTCATCACGATGATGCGCGTGTTCTCTGCGCTGGCGAATGAATTATTCTCATGCAGGAGCCAGGCCAGACGATGCAGAGCGACCGTTGTTTTACCTGAACCCGCCGATCCCTGAATGACAACGGGTCGGTGCGGGTCGGTGGTGATCATTTCATACTGCTCGCTGGTGATGAGCGACAGAATGGAAGGCAAGCGCTTTTCTTTGGAACGACCGGCGCGTGAACGCATCGCCGCCGCCTGCATGTCCTCATCCAATCGAGTCCACTCGCCCTCTTTCTTCTGGAACACGCCCTCCGTCGTTTCAATCTGAATCAACTGCCCCTGATCCGCTTTGTAGGATCGGCGCAGTTTGATTTTCCCAATACGCTCGCGACCGTTGATCTCTTCGAAAAACTCCTCGCCTTGCTGGTAATTGAAATACAGGGCAGAGAGCGGACCGCTGCGCCAGTCCACGATTCCCGCATCGGGATTGCCGCGAGAACCGATCAGAAACGAAGCCCCGGAACCGTCTTCCTCTTCGGTCACGATGCGCCCGAAGTAAGGCTCCTTGAGCAATTCCAGCAGAATCTGATCGGAGTCGTTGCGAATTTCCGAGACACGATGCGCCACCGCTTCATCAGAAACCAGCGCCTGACGCGCCTCGTCATTCCACTCGTTTACCATTTGACGGGTCAATTCACGCGCTTCATTGTGCGCCGCGATTTTTGCCAACTGCGCTTTGGGAAGTTGCTCGAACAAGGATTGAAGCGTTTTCTGAAACAACGCTTCTTCCGCCTCAACCAGCTGTTTATCTGTTTCTGAAAGGGACATGAGTTATTCAATATTCAATTTAAAACCAGCGACATAAGATCAATCGACGAACTCGATAGACTCCATGCTAATTAGCCCGAAAAGCCGCCGCAGAGACGAATCGGCTGAAACCCATCACTCTAACTATCTTGCGTCTCAGGGTCAATAATAATGTTCCCCGGCGCGTTATTTACGTTTAACGCCATGCAATGGGGCAAGTAATGCTTTGAGATGAGGGGATTTTTCGCTATGATAGAAGTCACGCCAGAAAACATTATCCTAACCAATCATTAGTGAGAAATTCATGAAAACATATGAGGACCTTGCGGGAGACGGCGGCTCGAATATTGTTGAGCAGGTGCAAAGCCTGGGAGTCAAACTGCGCTCCCGCCTGGATAAAATCAAATACAAAATCTGCCTGATGAGCGGCAAAGGCGGGGTTGGCAAAAGCTCCGTTACCGCCAACATTGCGGCCTGTCTGGCGGATAAAGGTTTCAGCGTTGGTATTCTCGACGCCGACCTGAACGGTCCCAGCATCGCGCATCTCCTGGGAGTGGCCCCAGACGCCAAGCTGGAAGTCGATGAAACCGGCGTGGAGCCAGGACACGGCGTTCACGGAATCAAGATCATGTCAATGGACATGCTCTTGTCCAATCCCGACCAACCGGTGATGTGGACGGAAACCCCGGAAGCCACCGCAGTCTGGGTGAGCACCATGGAGTCCACCGCCTTGCGCGAGCTTGTGGCGGACACCAAATGGGGCGAACTGGACTTTCTGCTGGTGGACATGCCTCCGGGTAGCGACCGCATTGACAATATCCGCAGTCTGATTCCGGAATTGTCCGGCGTGGTGGAGATCACCATCCCCTCTCCCCTGTCGCAACACATCGTTTCAAAATCCATCACCAAAAATAACAAAATGGGGGTTCCAGTCATCGGCCTGATCGAAAACATGGCCACCTATGTCTGCCCCCATTGCGACAAAGAAGGAACTTTATTTGAAGGCGAAGACGTCAACGAGCTTTCAACGCGCAAGGGAATCCCCTTCATCGGCAAAATTCCTTTCGACACCCGAATCTCCAGAAAAACCGATTCTGGCGGTCTGTTTTACGTAGAAAACAAAGACTCAGTAACGGGCAAAGCCATCGAAGGAGTTGCCGACGCCATCTTAACTTTTATCAAACAAAAATCCTGACAGGAGGAGTAATGAAATTCCTTTGCATCCCTTGCGATGAACAAATGCAAACCCAGGTTGACGGCATCATGCCGGAAGAAAATAAAAACCTGGCCATGAAATTCAAGTGTAATAAGTGCGGGCACTCCATCGCCATGCTGACCAATAAATTTGAAACCGAATTTGTCAGCAAACTCGGCGTCGAAATGGGCGGCTCGTCGGCGGAAGGCACGGCCCCTATGGGCGTGCTCTCTTCGAGTCTTGCGGAAGGAAAAGAAGAACTGAAAAAAGGCGCTCCGTCGGCAGACGATTTGATCTGGACGGAAGAGGCGCAACAACGCATCAAGCGCGTTCCATTTTTCGTGCGCAACATGGCGAAAAAAACCGTCATCAATTTTGCCCTGGAACGCGGCGTCACCACCATCGACGCCAAATTGATGGACGAGGTTCGCGAAAAAGTCGGTATGTGACAGAGCGCTCGCTTGCGAGCCGTTCTACTTGTCAGGAGCTTTTCTTTTTATTGCGCGGGAAACCGTTCCAGGGCCTGGCCTTGGCGGTTTTCCGCAAATAAAGAGGATGTTTGGGTTGCCCCTGCAGGGTCAGGTCAAAGGCGTGTGGTTGAATCCCGCGCTTGAGGAGTTTGGTCACCACTTTTTCACCCCGATCCAGAAATGCGCCGTGATTCCCCCAGGCGCAAATCACTTTCCCCGCGCCTTGCGCTCGCTTTAGAATCATCGCATCATTTCCAGTTCCCACAGGGCGACTGTTCTCTCTTAAAATCTTTGGGTAGGTTGTTCTCAACGCAAAAATATTACAAACATGCAAGCCGCCAAAGCCCCAGGCAAGGGCGAATCGCTGGCAGCGCTCCACCGTCGGGTCGTTCTTGTACACGTCCGCTGTTGACGGATTCAACATGATGAAGGCGACAAAATCCTTATTCTGATCCCATATCCGCCAAAGGTCGTATCGGTAGGCGCCGCACCGGGAAAACGAGGCGCCCCTGTCCCACTCTTTATCGTCTGTCATCTGCCAGTAGTTTCAAAAATTCTGGAAGGATGAGATTTGTCCACTCCGTATATTGACGCGCCGAGGGGTGCAGTCCGTCGTCCGCGAACATGTCCTCGCCAGAACAAAGTTGTCTGGATAAATCAAAGATATCGACCACTGCCAGATGTCTCAAGCTCGCCTCCTCCATCAAAATTCGATTCATTCTCTGAATGCCGTTCACCGCGCTCTTGCCGTAACCCCAGTTTGAACGCGCCGGTGAACATGAGAACAAGGGCGCAGTCACCAACAGAATATTGTTTTTATCGACGAGCGCATCCTGCATCGCGTCAAGCAGTCGCCGCAAGCGTTTGCGATAGGTTTTGCTGGATGCGCTGTGCATCCAATCGTTGACGCCCACCTGCAACAGAAGGTAGTCCGGGCGCAGAGCATTCAAGCCGGGAATTTGATCTTGCAAGACTTCGTTCGCCATCGCGCCAGAGACCGCAAGATTGCCTGAAAACTCCACCCCTTCAACCCTTGCAATCAATTGCTCCGGCCAGCCCTCTTCCGGCAGAAGTCCTTCTCCGCTCACATAGGAGTCGCCCAGAGCCGCCACATTTACAGGCGTCGCTCCGACTGGCGATGCTGTTAAAATGAAGAACAGGAGATAAATGATCCGCACGACATCCTCCACAACGAAAAAAAGGGCCTGCGCCCGAGGCGCAAGCCCTTTCCATCAAAAATCAATCCCGAGGACTAGATGCCCAGGCTGTTGATCGCGTCTTCAAGAGACATCGCAACACAGGTGAAAATCGGCGTGTCTTCCACAACGTAGCGACTTCCCTCTGTCTCGCGCAACTCCATGACCAGATCCACAAAATCCTGAGGATAATCCGTTTCGAATGCCACGACGAATTCCTGATCGTCAATGCCGAACGAATAGGTCGTGTTCAATTTAACGGATGGGAATTTATTACCTACGAAAATATGCTCGTCCATGATTCCCTGACGCGTGAACTGAGTCAGCAAGTACCATTCTCGCGATTTAACGAAAGGATAAATGAACAGGTATTTCGCTTTTCCAGGAATGATATGGGTGCGATCTTCCTCATGCTCCGGGTTGAACATATCCTGATACATCGAACGCTTGGTCATCGACAAATACGAAAGCGTTACGTTCAAATACGAACCCAGTTTCGTGAGCAACATACGCGTCGTCATGCGCTGGAACTCTTCCAGCTCATAAGAAATCCGCCACAACATGATGTCGCAGTCACTACGAATCCCCACCATGGAATAACTGAGGAGGATCATCTTGGAATTGGCGTCCCATTCCTCTAAAAAGTCGGTGAACTCACGCTTGGCTTCTTCCCGTTCCTCTTTGGGAAGTCGGCGAAACGCAGGGTCCAATTTATAAAAAGCGAAGTTAACATACTGACGCTTAACTTCCTTATTCTCTCCGTTATCAGTCGACGTCTGGGTTTTCTCTGCGCGCGCTTTAGCGATCGCCGCGCCTTCACGCTCTTGTCTGGCTCGTGAAACAACCGCATCGTCTACTTCTTCAATGCCCATATCCTTCGCAAATTGTTCAATCCCTCTGACAACGCTCTTGCGTACGAAGAACGGTACATTCTTCATTCGCTCGACCGCGCCGTCGGTCCAGTTCAATTCCAGGGCGGGCATGAAATCTTCAAGTTCTTTGTCGTTCACACTCATATCGGAATTCTCTTTATTTAATGGTTTTGAATAAGCGGATTATACCTTAACCATTCATAAAAGCAAAGATTTTATATCCTGGCCTTGCTCTAATCCAAACGCAACTACAAAACAAAAAATAACCTTTTCTCGCCTGCTACCTACCGCCCAAGCCTGAATGTTTGAAAATTTCAGACATGGCGCCAAGAAAATTCTCATTTTCCTTGGTATGCATTTCAGCCGTATGCTTGTTTTCATCAAAGATATTGATTTGAATTTCAGGGGGCGGTTCCAGCAATCGCTGGAGCGCCGTCGCAGAATCCACCGGCGCATTGCAGGTCTGGTTTTGACAAACGTAGACCTGCGGTTCTCCCTGTGCGGATGATTTCCCCAGTGTCAACGGCAAGGTTTCCGCCGCCGCGTCGCCGACAGCCTGCATCACAATCTTGCAGGGACGAAAATCATGAAACACTTCCGCATACATTTTTTTAAATTCTGAGTGATCGGCAGAACCGGTAAAGACAATTTCTGCCACCGGCCCCTCGACAAGATCGAGCGCGCCCAGCAGACTGGCGAATGCGGCGGGAGTCTCTTCGATCATGTCGCCGCAGGCGGTGACAGACTCACGCGCCAAACGCAGGTATTCTTTCTTTTGCGTGATCGCCGCCAATCGCGCCAATGCAGATACGGCTTGAGAATAGGCGGACGGAGCCGCATCGTCTGCGGCGTTTTTTAGACGCAGAGGAATGGAATCATCCGAAATCGAAGAAATGAAAAAGCCGCCGTCCGAGACGTCGTGGAATTCACGGATCAAGGCATCGGCAATTTGACAGGCGCGTTCAATCCAAACCGGATCGAAGCAGGCCTCGTACAAGGCGATGAAACCTTCCACAAGACAGGCATAATCCTCAAGCGTCCCCTGCACGCTGGACCGGCCTTGAGAATACACGCGGAAAAGCCGATCTCCATCCCATTGCCGACTCCAGATAAACTCCGCGCATTTGAGAGAAGCGTCGAGCAAGCTCTTGTCCTGCAACACCGCGTAACCAAGCGACAGAGACTGAATCATCAAACCATTCCAGGCGGTGATGATTTTATCGTCCCTCTCAGGCGCTTTTCTTCGACGACGCGCTTCCATCAAGGTCTTCTTTCCTGAGTTCAAAATATGTTGCACTTCAAAAATGGGGATGCCGTCTCGCTCTGCGATCGCCTCCATTGACGCTCGGGCCACCGGCACATTGCGGCGATTGAAATTGCCGCCAGCGCTCATTCCATAAGCCTGGGCAAACACCTTGGCGTTTCTCGGCCCCAGCAAGGCCAGGACTTCTTTCATCTCCCAAGTGTGATAAGCGCCTTCCAGCCCGTCGGTATGCGCCGCCTGACTGGAGTAAAATACGCCGTCTTCAGACATCATTTCGAGTCGTAAATAATCCAGCGTTTCCAGCGCAATCCGTGAATACATCTCCTGCCGCGTCGCCTGAAAACATTCAAGGAACAGGCGCGTCAAGAGCGCGTTGTCGCTGAGCATTTTTTCAAAATGAGGAACCTCCCAGTTTCGTTCCGTCGCGTAGCGATGGAAGCCGCCGCCCAACTGGTCGTACAATCCCCCTTTGCTCATGGCGGTCAGACTTTTATCCAGCATTTCCAGCGTTTCCTTCGAACCTGTTTTCAGCCAGCATCTCAATAAAAATTGATAGACCGAGCTTTCGGGAAACTTCATGCCAAAACCAAAGCCGCCATATTCCGAATCGTAGTTTTCTTCGAGAACGGCAAGCGCATCTTTCCACGCTCCCTTCAATACGGATTCGCGCGAACCGGAGCCGCCTTTTTTGATGCGCGACTGCGCCGTCTGCTTCATGATGGATTCAGCGTATTCAGCGGTGGCTTCGGAGCGATTTTGGAAGCTGTCCGATGCGGCTTTCAACACATCGAGAAAACCGGGGCGATTGTCTCCGCCTTTGAGCGGGAAATACGATCCGCCCAGAAAGGGTTTGAGATCGGGAGTCAGGAAAACGTTGAGAGGCCAGCCGCCCTGCCCGTTCATGGCAATCAACGCCTTCATGTAAAAGGCGTCGACATCAGGACGTTCTTCCCGGTCGACTTTGATGGAGATGAAATGTTCGTTCAGGTATTGGGTGATGCGGGGGTCTTCAAACGATTCCGACGCCATCACATGGCACCAGTGGCAGGCGGTGTAGCCTATGCTCAAAAGAATCGGTTTTTGCTCGCTGACAGCCTTTTTCAGCGCCTCTTCAGCCCAGGGAAACCAATTGACCGCCTGATGCGCATGACGCAACAAGTAAGGACTCGTGGACTCGCTCAGGGCATTGGCCATAATCAGTGTATTTCAGTAAAGACGGGATTCCTCGACGCAACCGTTTCGGAGATAACGATGGGGGTGTGGAAATAGAGAGCGCAGGCTCTTATTCTTTCAGCAGACCTTCTCGATATTGATGGTAAAAATCCCGAACGCTTTCATATTCGTCAATCGCGCTTTCGTTGATCGACTTCTTATCTTCGATGATGAACGACACGTCGTTCACCTTTTCTTCCATGGTAATTCCCGCTCCGACCAAAAAGGACGGTGAGAAAAAAGTTGTGGGGTTTAAAAATGAGTCGACCACGCGACCCGCCATTCCACGCGCCGTTGAGGGGCCAAAGAATGGAAGGACAATATATGGCCCTGTATTCACTCCGTGATAACCCAGTGCCTGATCAAAATCTTCATTCACATTGTCGACTGCGTAACCATCGCCGGCAACATCAAAAATCCCGCCCAATCCAACCGTCGTGTTAATCACCATACGGCTCAATACCCGGGCCGATTTATCCAGATCGCCTTGAACCACGCTACTGACAAACTTAACTGGTGACATCGCATTATCAAACACATTCTTCAAGGCGATGCGGATGTCCTCATGCAAAACAGCGCGATAGCCGCGCGCTACCGGTTCCATGAAATAGTCGTAAATATTCTCATTTACGTTGAACATGAAACGATTGTAGCCTTCGAGCGGATCCTTCAATTCAGGAATTTCATCCGCCTGGGTCGCGAAGGGATCTTCGATATCGCTGAAAGAGGAGCTTTCTGAAACGGCGCCATCCAGAGCGGACGGCTTTTCGCCTTGAATTGAATCTTCATTCGCCTTCTCTATATCCATCTGAGACGGCATCTTTTTTTCGAGATTGATAGTGACTTCCGAAGTCTGTGCAAAAACAAGATCCGAAGCTGATTGCGAAGATACTGTCGGCGACTGGAACGAATGACTCGCGCTCGCGAAAGTGTCTCCCGGCGCGTTGACCAGTAAAACCGCGCACAAGGCCCCACAGATAATGGATAAAATTCGAAAATGATTCACTTGCGCAACCTCCAACAGGATAGGTTAGAGTCAAAAGGGCTAATGCAAAATGTAACTAACCAATTATAAAGTTACCTGAAAAAAAATGCTAATTCAAACAATTTCATACAATTGCCCAAGCCTAACGGCCGTTTCGAAAGGCGGACATGGGGCCCGCGCGCCATTCGGATTGAGTTCAGCCGACCCGGGGCTGAGCTTCGGACAATCGTCGCAAGGAACCTTCCGGTATGGCGATATTCATCTTTTCGGCAATTTTCACGATTTCCCAAGCGGAATCGTAATTATTCAAATGAAAATACATGTCCACAAGCAAGCCATAGCTCGCCTGCTCGAATTTATTGACCAGACGCGCCTGCTCCAGCTTCTGCACCGCTTCACGATGTTTGCCCAGATGTCCCAGGGCGGCGCCCCAATAGGCGTAGGCGCTGGCGTTTTCAGGATCTAGAGCGACAGCCGCCTCATACTTTTCAATCGCCTCCTGGTAGCGTTTTTCCATCGCAAGCGCGAGACCCCAATATAAAAAGGTTTTCGTGCTGGCCGTGTCCAGTTGAACAGCCCGTTCGAATTTTTCAAACGCCTCGGTGCGACGTTCCGCTTTAACGAGCGAAATCCCCCACCAGGTGAAAATTTTCGAGACATCCTGGTTAACCTCCGCCACTTCAGCGGCGTACTCTGCCGCTTCAACGTATTTACCCAGAGCATTGAGTTCCTGAATTTCCTTGATTGGGTCGACTGGCGGGGGAGCGGGCGGTTCCTGCGCCGCCTTCATTTTAGCGTCAAATTCTTTCTTGATTTTTGCTTCCTTCATCGGCCCCTTACCCGCTTTCCCCGATTTATTAATTGCAGAGACAAGAACAAAACCCAACAGAACGATGAGGGTGCAAAAGGTCCAGATAACTTTATATTTGGTAGGCATGGTAGTATTAAAAATCCTTGGAACATGAACCGCAGTGATCTGCGCTACGGTGGAGTATGCGTGGAAAAATGTGCATTCTGAATAAAAAAAGCTTAAAAAAAACCACAGTATACGTGAAAGCCCTATTAATTTAAAGGGAGTTTAGAAGTTTTCTTGCCTTATCGAGCATACCCTGCTTTTCTGCATCGCTAGCCGCCAGTTCGACAAAACGTCTCAGATGATCCCGGGCCTCGCCCTTATTACTTTTACTGAATTCAACGCCCAGATAATAATGCGGTAATGGGGATTTTGGGTTCAATCGCGACGCTAGCTGAAATTCCCTGATCGCATGATCGTGTTGTTTGTCGAAAGCCAGCGCCAATCCATAATTCAAATGCAATTCGCTGTCTGCCGGGTACTTGGCTATCAGCGGTCGCAACAAAGTCACAGCCTCTTCGGGACTGCCTGAAGCCAGATGCGCCTTCGCCAGTTCGATGGCTCCAAAAAGATAATGCGGGTTGATTTCCAGAGTACGCTCGAACGCGGCAATCGCGGCGCGGGGTTCATTCATCCCGGAAAAAATGGAACCCATATTGTAAAGGGCCAGCACATGGTCCGGGTCGATGGTCAGTATGTCTTTATAACGTTGCAATGCCAGCGCGTAATTGTTTTCAGAAACCGCCTCCTTGCCCTGCTCCAGCCTCAATTCGATCTGTCCATTGCGTTTGATTTCCGCCATCTGGCTTTCAGAGCGTTTCAAACCTGAAATATGCTGGAGAATGCGGTCCTGCTCTTCTGGAAGAGTGTGCGTGAAGCGAACCAGCTTCGGGTCGATAGAAAAAAACGGCGTCAAATCGCTAACAATCCGGCTCCTCTCATCCTTGTAAATATACTGCGGCGCGCTGAACTCCAGCAGGGAATTGTCGTCGGTATGAATCATGGCGCCTTCACTGAATTTCAGCAAACCCTCCCGCCCCATAGTCATCAAACTCATGAGATCGCTGACATCGAAAATTCCGACGCCGTTGAGATCCTTTCGCGTCGACTCGCCATGAATCAGGCCCTCGACCGTTTCGTAATTCATCGCATAAGGAGTGTTCGACCCGATCAATAAATAATCATCCCCGACAATGGATTCCCACATCGTAGCGACAGGAAAAATTTCAGAGAATGATTTGACGATCGAACGGAAACCGTCTGGAGACATGTTCGTATGTACCCAGATGCACAGGATGCCCTTTTCCGCCAAACGGCTCTGGGCCAATTCAAAAAAATCCTTCGTGAACAAAGCGCCAACGCCGGATATCCAGGGATTGGACGGTTCAGAAATGATGACGTCGTATTTCTTGTCCGTCAGCGCAATATGATTGCGCCCATCTTCCACAATCAAATTAACGCGCGGATCGTCCAGCGCCTGATGGTTGAAGGGATCAAAAAAGCGCGAGCCTTCGATCACCGCCGAAGATATTTCCACCAGATCGATTTCTTTGACCGGAAACTGTTCGACTGCGCCCAAGGTGATGCCGCTCCCCTGCCCGACCACCAAGGCGCTTTGCGGGTTTTCGTGAAGGACCATCGGCAGATAACCGGACAAGAGTTGAGTCCGCATGTCCAGCGCCAGGGAAGCGTCTGTTTTTCCATTCACACGCAGAAAAACATTCCCGGATACCGACAATTCCACCGTCACCGTGGTGTGCATCCCTTCTTTATAAAAAAGAATTTTATTTTTTTTCTGTTCGGCCTCGCTCAAATCCTCAATACGGTAAGGCATAAATGAACCGCTGGAGATCACCGCCTTGTCCCAGGCGGGAACGTTCTTACCGACAGCCAGACAAGCCAGAAGGAGTATGGGAGCAATATAGATTTTGGCGAAAGACGACACGCTCGGACTTTTCCACAGCAGAATAACCGCCAGAGTCAGGTTGAGCATGATCGCCGTTAAAATGGAATTCTGAATGCCGACGATCGGAATCAGCACAAAGCCCGCCACAAAAGAACCTGCGATAGAGCCGATCGTATTGGAGGCATAGACCCGACCGACGTTTTCGCCAAGATTAGACAGACGCTCGATCAGGATTTTAACGACCACAGGAAACTGACCGCCCATGAAAAAGGTCGGGATGAACAGCAGGCTGAAGATGACCAGAAACATGAAACCCTGAATCAAAATGAAATCGTAATTCAGGTTCTGATAGACCCAGCGATTGAGAAACGGAATGTCGCCAAAAAAAGGCAGGGCGAGTAAGGCCGAAAGCCCGATCACCGCCTGCATGACGGCAAAAACTTTTGGCAAATCCTGAAAGCGGTTCACCCATCTGGAAAAAACAACCGCTCCCAGAGCAAGGCCAAGAATGAAGGTGGTCAGGATCAAACTGAAGGCGTAGATGGACGAACCGAGCAAGAGCGAGAAAATACGATTCCAGGCTAGCTGATAAATCATGGCGCAGGCGCCGGAAACGAAAAAAACCATCAACACCTGCCATTGCTCCGACGTCCAGGAAGTCGGCGGCGTTTTCACATCGGAATCCGACCCGCCCACCCCGCTTTCATTTACAGAAGCCTGTCTCAAAAATAAAAACCAGACGACCCAGGCGATGAAGAGATTAAAGAAGGCGGCGATGCCAATGGAGGCCTGAACCCCGAAAAGACGAATCAAAACGATGCCGGAAACAAAGGCGCCAATCACAGCGCCAAAAGTATTGGCCGAATACAAACTGCCGACATCCCGACCTATGAACGCAGGATCATTGGAGACAAATTTGCCCAACACCGGAAGCGTAGCCCCCATGAGAGAGGTTGGGATCAGAAGGATGACGCCGCAAACCAGAAAACGTAGCAGGCTCGCAACGGCATGATTGTCGCCATAACTCAAATATATGAATTGAAAAATTGGGAAGGCAGAGTCAATGAGAACCGGAACCAGCAGACAAAAGAGGCCAATGGCGACCTCCAGAACAGCGTAAATCTTCAAGGGTGAATGCGAGCGATCCACCAGTTTTCCGCCCCAGAAACTACCGACAGCCAGACCTCCCATGAACAAGGTCAACACCGTGGCGACGGAATACTGGGTATTCCCCATAACAAGGGTAAACAAACGGGTCCATACAACTTCGTAAACCAGACCCGTTGCGCCGGAAATGAAAAAGAAAAAATAAACCCAAACTCTGGAAGGAGAATTCAAAGCAACTCTTTTAGTTGTTTATTCCGGGTCCGCAGTTAGAGAGTTCTAAAAGGTAATGGCCGCAAACGTCCTCCGAAAATCAGAGAATAAGAGTCGCCGGAACAGAAATTAGAGAAAGGTTCAAAACCCGCTTCTATCGCTTCCCTCGCATCCCCAAAAATCCAGGCAAGGATTGAAGGGAAACGCAATCTGTAAAATTGCGCAAATACGTTTCAGCTCCCTCAACGCGAGCATCCCTGAAAAGTCAGGGATGCCGCGCAAGCAGGAATAATCATTGAAAAAACCTGGAAGCCTTGCTGAAAAAACTGCAATTATTTTTCAACGTCTTTTTTCGCAAGAGCGCAACGGAAACCAAGAATACTGTCTTTTCGACCCGGCGTTGCGGCGAAGCGTTTTGCCGAACGCACGTCGACTTTTCGAGCGTCCCAGGAACCTCCCCTGAAAACCCGATTGCTCTTGTTCTCAGGTCCCTCAGGATTCATCATCGGCGCATTCGCATAATAAAACTGGTCGTACCAGTCGAGAACCCACTCCGAAGCATTGCCGGCCATATCGTAAACGCCGTAATTACTCCGCCCCATTGGAAAACTGCCAACCGCCGCCAGATACTGAAAACCGTCCTCAGTGCCATTGATATTGGCGCGCTTGGACAAATACTTGTTGCCCCAGGGGTAGGTCAGACCGTGCGTGCCGCGAGCCGCTTTTTCCCACTCCGCCTCGCTCGGCAATCGCTTGCCCGCCCATTCGCAATAATTGCTGGCGTCCACCCAAGAAACGCCGACAACCGGAAAGTCCGGCGTGGCAAAGATAGCGCTATCCCCCTGAAAAAAAGGAAATGAGGGTTCCACATAATTCGATGCGCGCCGAAACCGGTCGTAAGCTTCAACCGTCACCTCGTATTTATCTATATAAAAAGCGTCGAGATAAATTTCCTGCTGGGGTTTTTCGTCATAGCCGCCATTGTCCGCCCCGCGCGTGAACACGCCCTCTGGAATGAGGACCATCTCCCGCTCGTCAGAGCCGACATACGATTCATAGATGCTGAAATCCCGATTGTCGCCGACCACCAATTGCTTGGCTTCGCCTGCTTTTTTCCTGATTTCTTTATCGTAAGTAATGGATTTTTGAACTTCCCACACAATCACCAGCAAAAATAAAATAGAAATGGCAAAACTGCCAATGATGCCAAACATCAAACGCTTGTCTTTCATGAATTCCAATAGCCTCTATAGTGCAAATAAAGTTTCGATTATATTTGAAAAAATAAAACGAAAGCAAGGTTTTAAACCCACTCCAGACATTTACGCGCCAGACCGCCTGGAATCGTCAGGATTGGGCAACGCGATAAATGTATTTCACACTGCGTGCGCCGGGATAATCCGCCTGGAGCTTGTCGAGTAACAAAATCAATGCCGAATCCTGCTCCAACTCCATACTATCCCGTTCTCCAGCAACGATAATACCCACGCTGTTTTCATTATATTCGGGATGATAATCTCCCAGGCGGTTCTGATTTCGGCCCATTAATATTTTACCATCCGATTCGATCACATAATGATAACCAATCTCGTCGGCCGCGCCTGTCAACTGAGCCTTTAAATGCTGATAGCCTTGATCGGGATCGCCGCTAAAACAAACGACGACATTCAAAGTCTCTCGTCGAAACGCATCCAAATCCGCTTTATTTTTATATGACTCCAAAATTCCGCCTTTTTAATGATTTCCAATAAGTCCTCTATTAGATTAAAATACGCCCTGTCCGATTCAGGAATAGCACAGCCCGCAACCTTTCACGCAGACCGAAAAGAAGTTTATGCCCCAAACTGACTTGATCCACGCCAAAGACGCCGCTCTGGACTATTTAAAACAATCCAGCAAAGAAACGCTCAAATGGTTCCGCAAAGAATTCAAAGTCGCTCACAAAGCGGACAACAGCCCCGTTACCATCGCCGACCGAAACGCGGAAACCCTTCTTAGAAAAAGAATAAAGAGGGATTTCCCCGATCATGGAATCATTGGCGAAGAATTCGGCAACGAAAACGAAACGGCGGAATGGGTCTGGACCATCGACCCTATTGATGGAACTCGATCTTTTATCCAGGGATTACCGCTGTTCGCTTCATTGATTGCCTTATTACACAAAGGCCAACCGGTGATGGGAGTCATTTCCCTTCCCGCCCTGGGAGAAACCGCCTGGGCGGCGCGCGGTCACGGAGCCTGGGAAGGCGCGCAACGTCTGCAAAGCTCTCGCAGAAAAAAACTGGACGGAGCCGTAGTCGCCGTCGCGGATATCTATTGCTTTGAAGCGAAAAAACGCAAGAGTCTGTTCAATCAACTCAGTCGTCAATCCGCCCTGCTCAGAACCTACCCGGACGCCTTTGGTCATTTAATGGCCATTCGCGGCGCGGTGGATGTAATGGTCGACCCCTGGGCTTATATCTGGGACTTTGCGCCCTGTAAAATTGTCGCCGAGGAAGCCGGGGGAAGCTTCGCAAATTTCACGGGCAATCGAAAAGATATTTCCGAAGGAACGGCGCTGGTCGGTAGCCCCGGTCTGGTCAGAGAAATCAGAAAACTTATAAAGCCTTCTGATTAAGTTCCCAAACCCGTCGACTCATCCGTTAAAGACGATCCAGAATTTCCTTACGCTTTCTCTCGTATTCCTGCGGTCGAATCAAATGATCTCGCTTCAACTCTTCTAGAACTCGAAGCCTTTCCTTGATGCTGTCACTCGTCCCTTCTATCGACGCGCCGGAAGAAGGCGGGCTTTCACTGGAAGGTTCGACTTCCTTTAAGAGCCCTTCCGGGCTTGGACGGATCGTTTCAAAATAAATCCAGTTTGTGAGTTCCTGCTTGAGATCTGGAAATGGTTTGAGAGTCATATAAGACTGCCCCTCAAGCGGAGCCAGCCGCCAGCGCTCGCCGGAAACGCTGAAATCGCCAATCGCCCTCGATTCATACTTCAGGATTGTCACGCGCCAATGCAAGCCATTCGAGGCGAGGAAGACGTCGCCCGCCAGATAGCTTCGCCCTTTTGCATTTTTGACTTGGAAAACAATACGATCATGACTGCCGGCGCGACGAAAACCCTGCGTAATTTGAGGCGCCAGCAATTTCACCAGCGCGGGAGGAAAGACTCGCTTCTTACCAGACCACAGTATTTTCTTCTGCTGATAGGCAAGACGCGACAGGGCCACAGAAACCCTTCGCGCGTCCAGGGCATAGGGCTGTTTCAACTCTAACTGGAAAGACTTCAGCTCTTCGGGTTTAAATTCATGCACAGAAACCTGATACGAATACTCAGGCAATTTTTTGTCCACGGCGAACGCCGGATAGGGCAAGGAACTCAAGGAAAACGCAGTGACAAGAAAAACCGCGCAAAGGAGGCCAACGCATCGCGCCAAACCCCGCCAGGGTGACGACACGGAATGTTCATTCGATTTTCTGTCGCCCTGCAAAGCCGCCGTCAATTTCATGCCAGTATTCAATTTTCCGCTCCGGATAACGCCAACACAAGTACACCTCACGACCTTCCCGCTCATGAAGAAAATCAACCAATCCGTTCTGGACGCCCTTTAAAATGCATCCATCTGATTCCAAGCGCTTGATCATATCTTGAAATAATACGGCCTTTTCCAGATAAGCCCCACCCTGCAAACTACCGCCATTGAGATTCGCTTTTTTCTGTGCATGTTTTACATCTTCAAAATCATTGCTCAACGAACCTAATAACTCCTGAATCCTGGGAATATCTGTTAATAAACGGTCGACGAAGGAGTTCGCTTCCGTAACCGTAAAATATTTTTTTTGAGACATAGTAACTATTTAATTTTTCAGGGTTAAATTGAAAATAAAAAATCAATACAGAGGCGCATGCGGTAATCAGCCTGTGAGACTGCTAAAACATATCACTAAATGCCATTGAAGAACCAGCGTTTATAGCAATTTTCCGTGAAAATATATATATTTCAAATAGTTGCAAAATCATTTCTTTGATAGAAATCCCAAGACCCTCAAAAACCGTTTTCGACTAGCAAGATTCTTTACAAAACACAAGCATTTT
This sequence comes from Candidatus Nitrohelix vancouverensis, assembly GCA_015698305.1. Lineage (NCBI taxonomy): Bacteria > Pseudomonadati > Nitrospinota > Nitrospinia > Nitrospinales > Nitrospinaceae > Candidatus Nitrohelix > Candidatus Nitrohelix vancouverensis. The sequence continues at coordinate 2,211,708 of CP048620.1, read as the reverse complement.
TTATTGACAAATAGACATTATGATTATACATTCGGGCCACTAGGAAAAGGATGACAAGCTGGTAGCATTTAAAAACCAACTAACAATATATAACATTGATCAAGTTGTACTTTTAAATAGCTCGGAAACTTAACGCAAGTAACTGAAACCGAGTCAATTTTCATTTTTTTTCGGGGAGGCTTTGAAATGAAAAAAAAGGTGTTTCTAGCAATTGCAACTATGTTTTTGATGGCCTATTCTTCAAGCGCTACGGCTGACACTCTATTGCCGGGCGCCTATGTACAAACCGATTCAAGCGTTATGAGCGTTGGGCAGACTGTGATGCAGATGGGCGCTCAACAAAGAACTTTAACTGACGCCGTCAACCGCGCATCCCGCGCAGATCTGGCCCGCGACAATGCCAGTGGTAGCATTAACGTGGACTACCAGTTTGGTTCTTCGCAATCCGATCAAAGCTGGAAAGCGGCTACCTTAAATCGATCTATTGACGAAGCCCGCGCTGTTGGTTTGATTCCTGGCGACTGTCGAGGCGACAACACGGATGATTCATATCGCAAGCAAATGAATCAAAGCCGCGATGGATTCATGGAAGAGCCGTTGGTTGCTAACTCCCAATGTGGCGACTATCATCCAACGATTAAATAAGACTGACAGTAGAATCAACCGGCAGAATTCTGCTTCTGCCGGTTGATTTCACTCGCCTTACTACGCCCTCCATTTTTTTTCCTTATTTCCACATAAATAGATGGTTATTTTTTAATTTTTAGGTTACATTGACCCCAATTATATAGAGTTTGATTTTTCTCCTGGAGTCACACTACCAAATTTTCTATCCGAATTAATACTTCAGGTCAAAATTAACAACTTTGTGTAAGAATTAATCAGGGTATCCTTCATTCTTTCGACTGAGGGAAGTTGTTTTTAAAAGTTCGGTGATTTATTAAAGGGTAAATCGCTGAATGAAATTTTTTTCTCCAGGAGGATTAAAGATGAAAAAAGCATTATCGATTTTGGCTGCGACTGCCTTAACGGTCGTATTTGCTGGCTCTGCTTCTGCTGACACGGTTTTACCCGGCTCTTATGTACAAACTGACTCCAGCGTCATGTCCGTTGGACAAACCATCATGCAGATGGGCGCACAACAAAGAACGTTAACGGATGCCGTTAACCGCGCTTCACGAGCGGATATGGCTCGAAATGATACGACTGGTAGCATCAACATCGACTACCAGTTCGGCGCTTCTCAATCCGATCAAAGCTGGAAATCTGCAACGTTGAATCGCTCGACTGAAGAAGCTCGCACCGTAGGCTTGATCCCCGGCGACTGTCGCGGAGATAACTCTGACGATGCCTATCGCAAACAAATGAATCAAAGCCGCGATGGATTCATGGAAGAGCCTTTGGTTTCTGATGCACAATGTGAAGACAATCACGCTACGATCAAATAAGTAATCCGTTTTACAAGAAAACCGGCAGGCCTACGGGCTTGCCGGTTTTTTTTATTTCTGCGCTCCCTCGCTTTTTTTTCTCCAAAACGAATCCCCAACTCTGCTATTCTTATCTAATATACAAGCCCACCCTGTGGCTGGTCTAAAGGCAGAAGCCGAACGCCATGAGAAGGCGCTTGTCTCCTCCGTTCCCGCCTTTCATGACGAGCGGCTTCTGCCGATTTTTCAAGACGATTCTTGGGGTATTCGCTAAAACGTCAGCTCCGCTGACTCCCGGACAGATTGATTTTCTAAACGTATTTTCTTCATGAGGTTCTAATGACTCAATTCATCGACAATCAAAACGATACCATCACCGATTCCATTTCAGGCCTGACCTGGCTAAAAAAAGATTCCCGACAAGTCACCGGAAAATGGATGCACCTTGAAAAAGCCAGAAAGTTTGCAGAGGAGCAAAGTGGATCGCAAGTGGGAGGCTTCAATGACTGGCGAGTGCCAACTCTGGAGGACGTTAAAACGATTTACAATAAGGAATTCAGCAACCGGGACTTTGGCAACAATGAAATCTTTATCCCCGAGGAATTTGAAAAGGGCTGCGCAGACTGCACCTGGACCGACACCGTGAACGGAGAACGCGCCATGATGTTCAGCCTGGTTAAAGGTCGATCCAGCTGGATCAATAAATTTGGCGAAGGGCCTTTTGCAGTACGCTTGGTCAGAGGGGAACGAAAATCCTGATTGATATCATTGAGAGCGCCGCTCTCAGCAACCAGGAATATGATTCAATCATCAAGAGACAGCCGCTCGAATCCCAGATTTCATTGAGAAGTTCAAGCGCCGTTATTTTTTGCTGAAAACAACATCCACACCCCGACTCCCACCAGAATAAACGCGAAAACCCGTTTGAACATGGCGTCGGGCACCTGTTCCAGTAAAGCAGGCCCGATCTGGGCGCCTACAAGCCCTCCAACAGCCAGAGCCAGTCCTGTCTTCCATTCCAGATTCCCCAACCTATGATGAGCCGCAAGCGCGGACGCGGCGGCAAAAAATATAAAAATAAACGACGTGCCCACCGCCAGCTTCACATCCTTTCCCAAAAAAATCAGCAAGGGCACCACCAGAAATCCTCCCCCCATTCCCGTGCCTGAAGACAATATACCAACCAACGCTCCCCCCAATGCCACGATGATCAAGACTCGCCTCCTTTCTCAACATATTTCAATTCCAGCTGATCGACGACCGCCGCGCCAATCGAATCGCCCCAGACATTGATCGTGGTACGGCAACGATCCAAAAACCAGTCGATTGACAAAAGCATGCCGATCCCCTCCAAGGGAAGGCCGACCGACTGTAATACCATAACCATGGTAACGAGACCCGCCTCCGGGATCCCCGCCGCGCCAATCGCCGCCAGGGTCGCTGTTAGAAAAATAATCATTTGTTGCCCCATACCCAACTCAATTCCAACCATCTGAGCTATGAAAATCGCGGCCACCGATTCGTAAAGAGCCGTTCCATCCATATTGATCGTCGCGCCAAGGGGGAGTACAAACTGTGCTGATTTTTTACGGACCCCATTGGAGTTCACAACGCACTCCATCGTCACCGGCAAGGTCGCAGAACTACTCGCCGTGGAAAATGCCGTCGTCAAAGCCTCGCTGATGTTCCGAAAATAGACCAGAGGACTCCTTTTGGTAACTAGTACAAGAATCAATGGCAAAACGATAAGAGCATGAACCAGTAAAGCGGTGATGACCGTCGCCGCGTACTTGCCAATCTTCATAATTTCTGCCACGAACAAGTCGCCTCCGCCCGCCGCCCCCAGTTTGGAAGCAATCAATGCAAACACGCCTATTGGCGAGACGTACATGATTAAATGCACCATCTTCATAATCGCTTCATTGACGCCTTCAAAAAAAGCGATCACCGGAACGCCCTTCTCTCCTAAAGTCGTCAAGGTCCCGCCGAAAATAAGGGAGAAGATGATGATAGGCAAGATATCCATGTTCGCCATGGATTCGACCAGATTGGGCGACACAAAACTTTTCAATACATCCGTAATCCCCACCACCTCTTTGCCCGCGACTTTATCAGGGATTTCCGAGGCCAACTCAACGCCCACCCCAGGCTGGAAGATATTTACCATGATGATCCCGATCAGCACGGCAATCGCCGTCGTCGTGCTGAAATAGATCAAGGCCAGCACACCAGTCTTCCCGACTTTGCGAATATCGCCAAGCCCGGAGATGCCAACAATCATTGAAGAAACGATCAGAGGAATGACCAGCATTTTCAAGACGTCGAGAAACATTTCACCGATCCATGCGACGGCTTCCATGCGATGACCAAAACTCCAACCGCAGAATATTCCGAGCGCAATGCCTGCCAACATCATGTAAAGCAAAAGTTGATTCGATTTCATAATCTTGTCATTTCATAAATTGCAATCTCGTGAGGGCCATCGAACAGCCACAACCATTTCAAGGATCCTTATAACTCAATCAATGAAGAGTCAAAACGGGCAGGAAATCGCGAACAAATTATTAAATTTAACCTGCATTATGGTTATAATAGATTGTAAAAATAAAACAACCGCAGAGTTAATCATCCAATTTTCAATTCAGCACAAGATCGAGTCTAACAATGAATGAAACCGCTCAATTAGTTTATCAGGGGAAAACCTACGAACTGCCTGTGATCGAAGGTTCCATGGGCGAAAAGGCAATCGACATCACCCAGTTAAGGAATGAAACCGGTTTGATCACTTTCGACCCCGGATTCATGAGCACCGGCTCCTGCAGAAGCTCTATATCCTTCCTCGAAGGAGATAAAGGCATCTTGTTGTACCGCGGCTACCCCATCGAAGATCTTGCCGAGAAAAGTAATTTTATCGAAACCGCTTATCTAATCATTTACGGCGAGCTTCCAACGAAGGATCAGTTGGAGACTTTTCAATATCACATCACCCATCATTCGATGGTGCATGAATCCATAAAAAACTTTTACGACGGTTTCCCCAACAACCCGCACCCTATGGCCGTGTGTTCTGCTGTGGTCGGTTCGCTCGCAACGTTTTACCAGAACGAATTGAGCGTGCGCAATGAGCGGGAAATCGAAATCACCATTCATCGCCTGCTGGCAAAGTTACCAACCATCGCCGCATACAGTTACAAGAAGTCAATCGGTCAGGCCCTGCCCTACCCGGACAACCAACTCGACTATGCCAGCAACTTTTTAAAAATGATGTTTGGAACCCCTTGCGCGCCCTACGAGCCAGACTCCATTGCGGCCAAGGCTCTGGATACACTTTTACTAATTCATGCAGATCATGAACAGAACTGCTCGACCAGCGCCGTGCGACTCGTTGGCAGTTCGATGTGCAATTTGTTTGCATCCGTCTCAGCCGGCATCTACGCATTGTGGGGGCCGCTTCATGGCGGAGCCAATCAGGCCGTCATGGAAATGTTGCAACAGATTCACGAAGACGGCGGCGATGTGCGGAAATTTATCAACAAGGCAAAATCCCCGGACGATCCATTCCGCCTGATGGGATTTGGCCACCGGGTTTACAAGAATTTTGACCCGCGCTCGCGCGTGATCAAGAAAATGGCGCACCAACTCATCGAACCTTTGGGCGACAAAGAACCACTGCTTGGAATCGCTCTGGAGCTGGAACGCATCGCTCTGGAAGAAGATTACTTTGTCGAAAAGAAACTCTACCCCAACGTTGACTTTTATTCTGGATTGATTTACAAGGCGCTGGGAATTCCGGTCAATATGTTTCCGGTGATGTTTGCAATGGGACGCTTGCCCGGATGGATCGCGCAGTGGAAAGAACTACAGGAGGATGAAAATTTCAAGATCGGCCGACCTCGCCAAATCTACGACGGAAGCGAAAAAAGACAATACATCCCGCTGGAGAAGCGTTCAAGCTGACTGGTTAGGGCGGGAACCAACAGAACTTTTATTCTGGTTCGATTGTGCAGGTAAACGGAAACTGTTCCAGCGCCGCCGCGGAATGAACCTGCTCCACCTTGAACTCAGCCTGTTCCAGAGGGAGCGTAACGACATGAGCCGAACCATTAACGTGAATTTCGTACATCAACCCCTCCGCAGTATCGAAATCTTTCGCGAACAGGTTGATGAGAACGCGAATCACAAATTCCATCGTCGTCACATTATCGTTCCACATGATGACCCTGTACATCGGCAGGTAGGATAATCGCGTTCGTTCGTCTTGATCGTCGTCTGTTCCAGGTAGGTATGGGAGCGTTTCTGTAGACATAAAATCTATAGGATCAAAATTAGCATAGGGTTAAAATTGTATGAATCAGGTTTAACATTCTTCCATAAATTGCGCGTTCTGGCAAGAGTTTCAGAAAAAATTGTGGCGATCAAAAGGTAATTATTTTGAATAAACTGTCCGTCCGTAAATTCACTCCACTCTTCCTTCTTTTGCACTTCTTTATTGGGACAACAGCGCTCGCGGATCCTCTTTTAACGGCGCCGACGGACCCAAAACCTCCGCTTCGGATCGGCGAATATGATGGCTACCAGGCCAGCGGAGATATCCGCCGATTTAAAAACGAACAATTGTTGATTGATATCAGCTTTCTCTGGTTTGAAAACGCCGCCACCGCGCGCGTCGAACTACGAGAAAATGAAGACGGTTCTTTCACTGCCAGTCTGGAAGCCGAGACCAAAGGTTTCGTTGGTTTTTTCACAGCCTATCGGAGGCATTTTTACCAGGCTCAGTTCAACGTTGTTGATAATGGAAAACGATTTCGATCCAGAAAATTTGTTCGCCAGGTCACCATAGGCGGCTCTGTGGAGAAAACCGTGAATTTTCTGGACTACAATTCCCGCCTCAACAAATGGTACAAAATGTCGGATGACGAGGTGATCGAAAAAGGCTCGCGGGAAATCCCCGAAGGAGTTCAATTCGACGACATTCTCGCCGCATTTTACAATTTCAGAAATAACGCTTACGGAGAAATCCGCAAGGATTCAGACTACGTCATCAACACGATTCCAGAAAAAAATACGGCGCAATTCAAAGTCCATATCATGAATGCAGAAGAAGAAGCCGCCTTAAGGAAGCTACAGCAACGCCCTTTACAAGATGAACTGGCCCTCAAAGTCATCATCCCACCGGAAATTTTCAAGACCACGCATGGCGAGTTGACTTTTTGGAGTTCAAAGCATCTCATTCCAGTGGAGACAACCGTAGAAGATTATATTTTGCTCGGAGACCTGCATGCGGTTCTTAAAGAAAGAAAAATTCTTCAGCCCGTAAAATCCCTGCAAAGGCAACGCGACTGATTAAGCCTGGCTCGCGCAGCCTGAATTCCCTCTGGCAAGAGAATCACTTGTTGAACGATGGATGGGACTTCAAGGCCAATTCTTCCTTAGTCAAATGTTCTCTGGCGATCAGAAACGGCAATTTCTTTTTTGCAATAGCGACTTCCCTCATATCGCCCTTCTGTTGCGCTAACTGCGTTGCAATTTCAACTTCGCGAATCGCCTCCTGCCAGTTTTCCATCTTTTCATAAACGCTCGCGAGGTTGAGATGGGCCTGTAAATATTCGGGATCAATTTCGATAGCCTTTTTATAATGCTCGACCGTTTCCGGTAAATTCTGGATGTACCAGTTTTCCAGAGCGATCTTGAAATGGATCGATGCATTTTCAGGTTGTATCCGCGCTATCCTCTTATAGGCTTCAATCGCCTCTTCATTCAACTTGAGCGCGGACAAAACAACCGCCAGGCCGCTCAATGCCTCGACATGCCCCGGGCTGATCTCCAGAGCCTGTTTGAAAGAGCGCATGGCTTCGCGATTCTTCGACCATTCCTGATAAACCTTGGCTTTGCGAAAATGAGCCTCATCCCAACCGGGTTTCAGTATCAGGGCCTGATCCAGCGCAAGGATCGCCTCTTCAAACGCTCCGATGCCTTGATCCTGTGCCGATTTTTCAAGCCAGCCTTCAGCGCTGGACGGAACAGCGCTCTCAATCTCATTACCATTACCACAGCCCTGAAGCGAACCGAATATAACGAACGACAGCGCCCACAAACAAGCCCTGATAGTCATCAAGCCGATCCCCCTTTCGCGCCAAAGAACGCATGCATATTTTACAATTGGTCGAATTTCAGTATAACAATTTAAGCGCTGAATTGACTTGCATTATTCGGAGCAAACGTTACATTTAAGTTATATCTTTATGAGTAACAAAGAAGCATTCGAAATGGTCTTCCGAACAGGATGAGCCCTGAAAACAAAACTCACAAGCGCAAGAACAGGAAATAATTTACAGTGAAAATCGTTGAATCAAAAGATATCGAAAAGCCTGTCATTCCTACCTTGTCTGGGGCGCTGGTATTGCTCGGGATAATTTTTGGAATGGACCTATCGCTTGAACTCGGTATTGCCAGCGGCATCCCCTACACAGCAATCATCCTCATAGGAGTCTGGCTTCCTGGAAAACGATATATCGTTTTGCTCGCGATTCTGGCCAGCCTGCTCACAATTGCAGGATACTATCTATCTCCTGCAACGAACGAATCCTGGAAACCGCTCATGAATCGCGGCTTGATTCTGTTTTCGATCTGGGTCGTAGCCCTGCTGTGTCTCAAAATAAAAGCAATAGAGAACGCTCTCTTTGAATTCCAAAATTCACTGAGGAAAGTGATCAACGACCGCACCGAGGGGCTCAAAAAAGCCAATGACCTGCTAAAGAAAGAAATCTATCTGCATCAACAATCTGAGAACGAAAACTTCAAACTCATCCAGGCCGTAGAAAAAAATCCCAACGCCATCCTCATCACAGATCAATACGCGCAAATCGAATATGCAAATCCACAATTCTACCGGCGCACCGGTTATACAGAGGATGAAATCATAGGAGAAAAGCCGCGTATTTTACAAACCGAAGGGACCAGCAAAGCGGAGTATAAAATCATGTGGGATCACACGCCGTCTTCTAAAGAATGGAAGGGAGAGATTCGCGGCGACAAAAAAAATGAAAGGTCATTTTGGTCGACCGCCCAGGTATTCCCCATCAACGATGAAGACGGCAAACTAAAAAACTTCATCGCGATTGAAGAAAACGTCTCTCATTAGAACAAGCTGGGAAGGACTGAAGTTTGTTTTGAACTAAAAAAGCGCCGGGCGCTCGCGCGGTAGACACGCCGCTGTATTTCATAGCCTGATAGAATCTAATAAAAGATCCTCCAACAAAACTAGTGAGCGTCGTTCCAATTGGGTCCCCAGCCCATATCAACAACGAGCGGAACCGACAACTTCATCACCTGTTCCATTTCCTGCTTCACCAGTTTGCCGAGCGCATCTTTCTCCTCCTCCGGGCATTCAAACACCAATTCGTCATGCACCTGCATCAGCATTTTTGCCTGCATTTTTGATTTTGCAAAATGCTCTCGCAAACGGATCATCGCCACTTTGATGAGGTCGGCGGCGCTGCCCTGCACCGGTGAGTTGATGGCGACACGCTCCGCCGCTTGCCGGGCTTGACGATTCTTGCTATTCAAATCCGGTAAATAACGCTTTCGATTGAACAGGGTGAGCGTGAAACCGCGATCCCTCGCCTGCTCGACCGTCGTCTCCATATAGAGCTTTACGTTTTTGTAGAGATGAAAATACTGCTCGATGAATTCCTTCGCTTCCCTTTGAGATATTTTGAGTTGACGCGACAATCCAAAAGGACTCAGGCCGTAGACGATGCCAAAATTAACCGCCTTCGCCATACGCCGCAAATCCGGGTTCACCGCATCCAGATCTTGATTGAATATCTCCGCCGCAGTTCGTGAATGAATGTCTTCACCGCGCTCAAACGCCTGCGTCAAAGCAGGGTCGCCTGACAGATGCGCGAGCAGTCTCAACTCGATTTGCGAATAGTCTGCGGAAAGAATAAGGCGCCCCTCAGGCGCAATGAAGGCTTTCCTGATTTCACGTCCGATTTCAGTACGGATCGGGATGTTCTGCAAATTGGGGTCGCTACTGCTCAGTCGCCCCGTCGCCGCCACCGTCTGGTTGTAAGAAGTATGCACCCTGCCCGTTTTGGAATACACTTCCTGCGGAAGCGAATCGACATAGGTGGATTTCAATTTCGCCAGCTGACGATAATTCAAAATCAGTTCAGGCAGAGGATGTTGCGCCGCCAGTTCCTCCAGCACCGACACGTCGGTGGAATAACCGCTCTTGGTTTTTTTGACGGCGGGCAATTCCAGCTTTTCAAATAAAATCACCGCCAGCTGTTTGGTGGAATTGATATTGAAAGTTTCCCCCGCCTGATCGTAAATTTTCGCCTCGAAATCCTTCAGCATCCCATCGATCGATACAGACAAGCCGCCCAACATTTTTGCATCGAGAAGGATGCCCGCAAGTTCCATATCCGCCAGCGTTTCCACGAGCGGCATTTCAATTTCATCCAGCAATTTTCTTTCATCCGCATCCAGTCGGGTATTGAAAATCTCATAGAGTTGCCAGGTCACATCGGAATCTTCCGCCGCATACTCCGAGGCCGCTTCAATTTCAACTTCATCAAATCCGCGCTGTTTGGCGCCGGAACCCGCCACCTCTTTATAAGTGATCGTTTGAACGCCGAGAAACTCCATCGCCAGTTCATCCAGGCCATGTCCGCGACTGGAAGGGTTCAGCAAATAATGCGCCAGCATGGTATCGAAATAGATGCCTCGCAACTGAATGCCCTCGTTACGCAAAACGATCAGATCGTATTTGATATTTTGCCCGACCTTTTTCAAACTGGCGTCTTCAAACAATGGCTTCAATTTTTCCAAAACCATTTTCTTGTCGAGCTGTTCAGGGACGCCAATATAGTTGTGCGCCAAAGGAATGTAGAATGAACGACCCGGTTCAAATGAGAATGAAATCCCAACGATGGAGGCGCGCACCGGACTCTTGCTTGTAGTTTCCAGATCAAACGCGAAGGTTTCCGCCTTCTTTAGCGATTCCGTCAGAGCGTCGAAATCCTGCGCATCCAGCACCGTTTGATAATTCCTTTCAACTTTGTCAGGTATCTCAGGGGCGTCATCCGAGGGAGCGCCCAAATCGCTGAGGAGAGATTTAAACTCGAACTGTGAAAACAGTTTTTTCAAAACCTCGCTATCCGGTTCTCTAAACTTCAAATCTTCTATGGCAAGAGGCAGGTCGACCGCAGTCTCTATGGTAACCAGTTTGCGACTCATAAAAGCCTGGTCTTTATCCCGTTCCAGGTTCTCTTTCAATTTCTTTTTTGTGATCTCGTCAATATGTTCATACACCCCTTCGATCGTTCCATATTGAGAAATCAATTCCGCCGCCATCTTGGGACCGACGCCTTTAACGCCGGGGATATTATCACTGGTATCGCCCATCAGGCCCATCACTTCAATCACCTTCTCGGGAGGCACGCCAAATTTCTCGATCACCTCCTCGCGCCCGATCCGCTTGTTCTTCATCGTGTCCAGCATCCCCACATGGTTTCCCACCAACTGCATCATGTCCTTGTCGCCGCTCACGATGACCACGTCCAGACCCTGTTGATGTCCCCACAGCGAAAGCGTTCCGATCAAATCATCCGCTTCAAATCCGGGAAGCTTGAGGCAGGCAATGTTGTAGGCTTCTGTAACGGGAAGGAAATAGGGGAACTGAGCCTGCAAATCTTCCGGCGGTGTGTCCCGGTTCGCCTTGTACTCCGGCCAGAACTCATGACGAAAGGTTTTCTCTTTGCTGTCGAAAGCGACCGCCAGAAAGTCCGGCTTCTCTTCGCGCACCACGCGGTTGAGCATATTGACGTAACCATACAGCGCATTCGTCGGCATGCCACTCGAAGTGGTCAGGTTTTGCCGAATGCCAAAATAAGCCCTGAAAATATAAGACGACCCGTCAACGAGATAAAGCGTGCTTTTTTTCGACATGACTCAATCAGTGAAAGTTTTTTTGATGGGAGTGGTATTCATGCAAAGCCTCATGCTTCGCAAAACTAAAGAGGAAATTTTAAAGCATAAGGCCTGACCAAAGCGCAATCATGCCTCAGGGTTTAAAGCCCGGGTGGCTCGCTCCCATTCAGCAATCAGCAGGGAAACCCGCTCCTTGATGCCCTCGTCGGTCAAAACATCATTCTCAAATGAAGAGCCAATCGCATAGACAAAACGCGGAACGATCCAGCATCGAAAATCCAGCATCAAACTATTGGCGAGACTCATCACCGACATATAACTCGACTTGCCGCCCGCCGCGCAAAGGAAACCCACCACCTTTTGTTTCCAGGCCGAACCCGTCAGTTCAATGATATTGCGCGCCGCCGCATTGGGAGAAAAGTGATAGATGGCAGACGCAATCAAGATACCCTGCGCAGACTCTATCCTGGCCCGGAGCGCATCCACCCCTTCCGCCTCATAAGCCTTGTGTCCGTCGCAAAGCGGTAGTTGAAGCCCTTCCAAGTCCATGAAATCGACTGTCATACCACGCGATTGCGCCACAGACCGGGCATAATTCGCCAGAATGCGACTGCGACTGTCAGGATTCAAACTTGCAGAGATGATTAAGAAAGACACCGGATCACTCGTTAAAAAATAGAATTCAGAAAAAAATCTGGAATGAAAAAATTTTCAAACTTCAATACGCCAAAGCCAGGCCTCAATCAGAAAGACCGCTACATTCGACTCACTTGCACCAGTCCATAAACTTAACCACCGCTTCTTTGATTTCCGTCAGTTTGAAACGCGTCGTTTCAGCCACGCGATCGTCCGCGCCATAGCGTTCGACAATGACCTGCTGGTCGGTAATGGAACTGTTCTCCATGTAAATCGCCGCCTGCGAACTCATGCATCGACCCGATCCCGACTTCATATCATTCAAAATATCTCTGGCAGTGAATTCCAGTTTCAAGCCATTACCATTCACGACTTCTTGCATAAAAAGACTTTCTTTTTAAATGATTTCCCGCAACCCGGAGCCTTCACAAACGAGTCATATAACGCAAATAAAATCAATAATATTAGTAGATAATTGCTATCAACTGAGTTATCTTATCCGAGTATTTATTTTTTTTGAGTTTATGTTGAATGCGATTTTTGTCAATCATTTATTTCTCGAAAAAATCGCCTGCGAATCAATTCCTTTAATTCATCGACATGAGAAAAATCCGGGTTTTAATAGTAGACGATTCCGTAGTCGTACGAAAAATTGTGTCCGACTCGTTAAGCGTCGACCCGGAAATTGAAATCGCGGGTCTCGCCGCGAATGGAAAAATCGGCTTAGCCAAAATCCAGCAGGTCAATCCTGACGTTGTGACCATGGACATTGAAATGCCGGAAATGGACGGACTGCAAGCGCTCGCTGAAATCCGCAAGATATACCCCAAATTACCCGTCATCATGTTCAGCACATTGACGGAGCGCGGCGGAGAAAAAACTCTGGAAGCGCTGGCTCTGGGCGCAACCGATTACGTCACCAAACCGGCAAACGTCGGTAGCGTCTCCATCGCCATGCAACGGGTTCGAGACGAACTCATCCCAAAGATTAAATCATTTTGTTCAAAGGCCGCAGGCATTGCGCCGCCGGTCGCCTCCCGCCCTGCTCCAATGACGACACAGGCAACATTCCAAGCGCGAACTCCTCAGACCACTGTCAAATCGAGAATCGACATCATCGCTATTGGCGTATCAACTGGCGGTCCCAACGCGCTCGCTGAATTGTTCCCGGCATTAGACCCGGCTAAAATTCCGGTACCAATCGTAATCACCCAACACATGCCGCCTTACTTCACCAAGTTGCTGGCGGAACGCCTGAGCTCCAAATCCCGCATTCCGGTCAAAGAAGGCGCGGCAGGCGAGACGCTGAAACCTGGCGAAGCCTGGATCGCTCCCGGCGATTACCATATGTGTCTTGAGCGTAAAGGAACATCTGTTCAAATAACAACCAACCAGAACCCTCCTGAAAATTCGTGTCGCCCGGCAGTCGATGTCATGCTCCGGTCCGTCGTCGAAATTTATGGAGCACATACGCTGGGAGTGATACTCACCGGGATGGGACAGGATGGATTGATCGGGTGTCAGCAAATCAAAAAGTCAGGAGGGCAAGTGGTCGCACAGGATGAAGAAACCAGCGTGGTATGGGGAATGCCAGGTTTTGTAACCAAAGACGGGCTTGCCGACAAGGTCATGCCGCTTCAACATATAGCGGGTGAAATCATGTTCCGGCTGAAGTACGGTCGCTAATCAATCCACGCGACCTCAAAAACAAACTATCGAAACATCGGAGCCGCTCTACGGCTTCTCCGATCTACACAATCAGGTTCCAGGAATACGTCCCAAAGTCTCGCCAGGTTTGGCCCCTGCAAGTTTCAGTAGCATCTCGCCCTCAGGCAAACTGAATAACTGCTGGCAGGTGGGAGTTCCCCTCGGCAAAATCGGTTCTACATTTTGTCCCCGCATGACCGTAGGCAAGGACATGGAAGCCTTCACATTTATCTTCCCCAGACGCGCCACAATATCCCCGGCAAGACAATTTGCAAGCTCGGCCACCACTCCCCCCATATCTTCGCTATCGTAGGAGATGTCGAAACCGACGAATTTGAGCGCATACTTTTCAGCAGAATCTTTTGGCAAGGTCAGCATGAGAAGCCAATTCATATCCCCGACAAAAGAAATGATTCCAACCACCCCATCACCCAACTTTTTGGTTTCGGTAACCTCATGGTATGTGGGATCGTTACCCATGATGGTATTGAAAATTGAAATAACCGAACCCTTCACGCATTCCGAAAGTTCGCTGGGAATAACGCCATCTTTCATTTGAAGATCAACCATGATCCTCCTTCCATAAGCTGGCCCCTTTGCCAAGCGCCTGAATTGAGTAGCAAGAAATTAATCGATGCATCCACCAAAAACGGGTTCAACTCCCCTAAATAATCCTGACAAATTTAAACAGAAAAAAATATCAAACCAATTCTCAGAGCGCACTCTGTTAATTCATTCCACAAGATTCAAATAAGTTATATAAAAACAATTATATAGCTTTTCAAACAACAGGTCAATGCGATATTTCTACACACTGTCTGAAAATTCAAAGAGTCTTACAGAAAAATTCTGAAACAATTCTATCGAAATGCAGGGAGGCTAAAATTCAATGAGAAGGAAATACGACTGCTCGCAGGTGGGAAAACCGGATAAACGATGGCATAAAATACATCGGGGAGGAACCAGCCTCCCCGTCATTACATTAGACTAAAATTTGATTGCAGAAATTTTTTCTTCAAGTTGCTTGGCGTTGAACGGCTTCACAATGTATTGATTGACGCCCGCTTGAACCGCTTCCATGATCTTTTCCTTATCTGCTTCTGAAGTGACCATGATAAAATTGGTGCCCTTCAAACTCGCGCTACCGCGTACCGCCTTTAAGAATTCAATACCGGTCATTTTCGGCATGTTCCAATCTGAAATAACAAGATCAACGCCGTTTTCCTCCAGTTTTTTCAAGCCCGCGGCCCCATCCTCAGCCTCAGTCAAATTTCCTGCGCCGAATCCCAGTTGCTTCAATGTGTTTTTTATAATCTGCCGCATTACAGCCGAATCGTCGACAACCAGAACTTTCTTGCTATCGTATGACATAAGCAACCCTTCAAAAAAATTCAAATCATTATTGAGTTAAATCAGCCCCTTGCTCACGACTTTTACCACACAACGAATCACTTAGCAATTAATTGTAACTCTATAGACCATCCCCTTCAAGCGAATGGGTGATAACCTATAAAAAAATCAGATTAAAGCGAAAAAGAGACGCAAAATTTACAGAAAACGGGAACGCAAATCAAGCCATATTTGCGTCCCGGGTGGCAATCATTACACTCATAAAGCAGAGACCTGATTATGCAACACAGCCCAACACTTTAAACTCTTCATAAAGCGTATCCCGCTCCACAGGTTCGCGTCCCGCTTCGCGAATCATATCAATGATCGTATCTTTCTGAAAAATCTGATCCGTCACCGCGCCAGCCGCATGCGTGATCTTCTCCTCGACCACCGTACCATCCATATCATCCGCGCCATAAGACAAGGCAAGTTGCGCGATCTTCGGAGTGATCATGATCCAGAATGCCTTGACATGCGGGAAATTATCCAGCATCAAACGAGAAATCGCCAGCGCCTTCAAATCCAGTTGGCCCGGCGTTGTCTTCAAAAAAGACAGATTGGTATTTTCAGGATGAAATGCCAGAGGAATGAACGTCAGAAAACCGTTTGTCTGATCCTGCAACTCGCGCAACTGAATCAAATGATCGGTGCGATCTTCTGCCGATTCCAAATGACCGTAGAGCATCGTCGCATTGCTCTTCATTCCCACTTCGTGAACCGTGCGATGAACGCCCAGCCAGTCATCCGCACCGGTTTTTTCGTTACAGATTTTTCGGCGAACCTTGTTCGAAAAAATTTCAGCCCCGCCGCCCGGCACCGAGCCAAGGCCCTTTTCGCGTAACAACACGATCGTCTCACGCAAACCCATGCCCGCAATCTTCGCCAGATACTCCAGCTCCACCGCAGTGAAGGCTTGTATATGAACCTCGGGGAAACGATCCTTCAAACCCGACAACATATCGAGATAATACTCAATAGGAAGATCCGGGTGAAGACCGCCGACAATATGAAACTCGCTGACCTTGCCGCCGCGATAATTTTCCGCATCCTCAAAAATCACGTCGAGAGATTTCGTGTAAGCCGTCGGGTCGTCCTCTTTAACGCCAAACGCGCAGAACTGGCAACTGTTGACGCAGATATTCGTGTGGTTGATATGACGGTTATGAATAAAATACGTCCTGTCGCCATGCATACGCTCGCGAACCATGTTGGCAAGATAACCCACGCCCAGAAGGTCCGGCGAATTCCACAACGCCACGCCATCGTCAAACGAAAGTCGTTCACCCCGTCGCGTCTTTTCCGCAATAGGCTCCAAAGCCTTGTCTTCAAATTCAAATAGCATATTCACTCACTTCCAACGCCCGCCCATGCATCGCATTCAGGCAAGCCTCAGGATCAGTTAAAAATTTTTATTATACATGGAACCCTGTAAAATTCATCCAACAAAACATCACAGACAATCCGCAATCACCACAAACATCAATAACAGGCTAACGCATCCGTTCACATTAAAGAAAGCCATATTCACTTTGGAAAGATCATCCGCCCTCACCAGAGAATGTTCATACCATAACAAAGCCGCCGTTGCCAGTACGCCCAGCAGATACATCCAACCCAATAGAGGAACAAAACTCAAGGCGATCAAAAACAAAACCATCAAGGCATGCGACGCAAAGGACAAACGAAGCGCAAGAGCGACGCCGAAACGCTGAGGAACCGAGTGCAAACCATGAGTCCGGTCAAATTCCGCATCAAGACAAGAGTAGATGATATCAAATCCCGCAAGCCAGAACACCACCGCCGCCGCCAGCACGAGAGACACCAGAGAAATTTCCTCGCGGATAGCAACCCAGGCCCCCACAGGCGCGACCGATATCGCGAAGCCAAGCCAGACATGAGAATAAGCCGTGAAACGTTTCGCCAGAGAATATGAAAAAACAATTGCCAGAGCCACAGGAGAAAGATAGAAGGCAAGAGAGTTCAACCGATAACTCGCATACACCAGTAGCAACGACGAAGCGACCAGAAAAATCAGGTAAGACCTCTTGTCCACCTCGCCCGCAGGCAGAGCGCGTTTTTCAGTGCGAGGATTTTTAGCGTCAAAGCGCGCGTCGACAATCCGGTTGAATGCCATCGCCGCGCTACGCCCCCCCACCATCGCCATGACGATCCAGAACAACTGACCCCACTCCGGCAACCCCTCCGCCGCAAGAAAGGCGCTCATCACCGCAAAGGGCAAGGCGAAAATCGTGTGCGGCAATTTAATGTCGCGCAATATGGACTGTAATTTCCCCGCCATGTCACTCCACAAGACTTAAAGTAAAAACTGAAGGCCACAACCGCGCCCCCGATTCCCATGAACCAATCACAAAAACAAGGCGCGCCAACATGCCCTGCGCCGAGGCTTTGCGAAAGAATAAAATCCCGGCAGAATACCACAAACCTCAGGCAAATATGCTAAAGTATCTGGCCTTAAACCACCACACAAACACCACTCCAGGAACCATGACGATATTCAAACGCGTATTTTCCCTACTCAACCCACACAGACAAGCCCTGTTCTGGGGAAGCCTCTTTTTAATCATCACGACGGCAACCAACCTTGCCGCGCCGCTCTACATAAAAAACCTGGTCGACGTTGTGACCAGTAAAAAAGATACCGACCTGCTCGACCAGACCGCGATGATCATCGGACTCCTGTTCTTCATTCAACTCATCGCATCCACCGTACACAACTATCTCTTCGATATTACAGAGAAACGCATCATCACCGATTTCCGCAAGAAGCTATTCAACCATTTGCATCAACTGTCCCTGAATTTCTATTCGAAACGACGCACCGGAGAAATCGTATCGCGCATGACCAACGACGTCGCCGCCATCGAAGACCTGCTGACCGATCTGCCCGCTACCGTCCTGCAACAATCCATACGCCTGTTCGGCGGCATCATTATCATTATCTATATGAACTGGAAACTCACCTTCATGATACTGATCCTGACTCCGTTCCTCGTCCTGTTTGCCCGCACCTTCGGGCGCAAGCTCAAGCGCCTGTCGAAAGAGATCCAGGACAAACTCGCCGTCTCCACCACCATCATCGAAGAAAACATTTCATGCATTCAGATCGTTAAATCCTTCGTCCGCGAAGAGACCGAAAAAAACCGCTTTTCCGACGCCGTTGAAGACAGCTTTCAAAGCGCCAAGAAACGCGTCATCATCTCCTCCTTCTTTGGCCCGACCATAGGCTTCATCGCCTTCATCACATCGCTCACACTCTTATGGTATGGAGGACATGAAGTCATTAAGGGCAACGTCACCCCAGGCGACCTCGTCGCCTTCATACTCTATGCAACAATCATTGCAGGCCCGATGGGAAGTTTTGCCCGGCTCTACGCCCGACTGCAAGAAGGACTCGGTTCAGGAGAACGCATCTTTGAGATACTCGATCAGAAAGGCGACATCCTCGACCCCGAACACCCCATCGCCCTGCCCGCCCTGCAAGGACGCATCGAAATCAAGGACCTGCACTTCCACTACAATAAAGAGCAGGAAATCCTCAAAGGAGTCAGCTTCAGCGTCGAACCCGGTCAGATGGCCGCCCTCGTCGGCCCCAGCGGCGCAGGCAAAAGCACCCTCGTCAAATTACTACATCGCTTCTACGACCCCATCTCCGGAGAAATCAAAGTCGACGGACACCCATTACAAGACCTGCAACTCAACAGCTACTGGACACAGATCGGCATCGTCCCGCAAGAAACCATCCTGTTCGGCGGAACCATCCGGGAAAATATCCTCTACGCCAAACCCGGAGCCACCCACGAAGAAATGGAAAACGCATCCCGCGCCGCAAACGCCCATGAATTCATCATGCGCTGTCCCAAGCAATACGACACAATAGTCGGAGAAAAAGGCATCCGCCTCTCCGCCGGGCAACGCCAGCGAATCGCCATCGCCCGCGCCATACTCAAAGATCCACGCATATTGATACTCGATGAAGCCACCTCAGCCCTCGACAACGAATCCGAGCTACTCATACAAGAAGCCCTCGAAAGACTGATGAAAGGCAGAACCTCCATCGTCATCGCCCATCGATTATCGACCATTCATAAAGCCGATCAGATCATCGTGCTCGACCAAGGCGCTATAAAAGAACAAGGAAACCACGAACAATTGATGCAAAAAGAAGGACTTTACCACCGACTCTACACCCTGAAAAGCCTTCAAACAGAAGAATAAACAGGCCGCAAAGGCCGGTAAATAGCCAAATCGTAAAAAAAATGAAAAAAGAGCTTGCATAAAATTCAAAAGAAACTATATTAGTCAAAGTTCACACGGACTTCGGTTCAAACGGACTTTTGAAATTCATTTGAAACAAAAAAATTCCTGTTTGGAGATTTTTTTTCAAATTTTCAAACAAAAAGGATTTTTATTCCTTTTTTCTGTTGACTTGGTCATAAATTAGGATTAAGTTAGCGGCTTTTCAACACAGCTCTTTGAAAATCGAATAGGCGTTATTAGAATTTGCGGGTCTACTGAAGAAGTAATAAGTAACAGAATCAAATTTCCAAAAATAACTGGAGAGTTTGATCCTGGCTCAGAACGAACGCTGGCGGCGTGCTTAACACATGCAAGTCGAACGAGAAAGTTTCCTTCGGGAAACCGGTAAAGTGGCGCAAGGGTGAGTAACACGTGAATAATCTGCCCCTAAATTTGGGATAACCCAGCGAAAGTTGGGCTAATACCGGATAAGACCACGTTTCATAAGGAACGCGGTAAAAGGAACCTCAAGTTTCGTTTAGGGATGAGTTCGCGGACCATTAGCTAGTTGGCGGGATAATAGCCCACCAAGGCTACGATGGTTAGCCGGCCTGAGAGGGTGATCGGCCACACTGGAACTGAGACACGGTCCAGACTCCTACGGGAGGCAGCAGTGGGGAATATTGCGCAATGGGCGAAAGCCTGACGCAGCAACGCCGTGTGAGCGATGAAGGCCTTCGGGTCGTAAAGCTCTGTCAAATGGGAAGAATCATGACGGTACCATTAGAGGAAGCCCCGGCTAACTCCGTGCCAGCAGCCGCGGTAATACGGAGGGGGCAAGCGTTGTTCGGAATTATTGGGCGTAAAGCGTATGTAGGCGGTCAAATAAGTCAGACGTGTAAGCCCACGGCTCAACCGTGGAATTGCGTTTGAAACTATTTGACTTGAGTGCAGGAGAGGAAAGCGGAATTCCCAGTGTAGCGGTGAAATGCATTGATATTGGGAAGAACACCAGTGGCGAAGGCGGCTTTCTGGTCTGCTACTGACGCTGAGATACGAAAGCCAGGGGAGCGAACGGGATTAGATACCCCGGTAGTCCTGGCCGTAAACGATGGGCGCTAGGTGCAGGGGGCGTTGATCCCCTCTGTGCCGTAGCTAACGCGTTAAGCGCCCCGCCTGGGGAGTACGGTCGCAAGGCTGAAACTCAAAGGAATTGACGGGGGCCCGCACAAGCGGTGGAGCATGTGGTTTAATTCGACGCAACGCGAAGAACCTTACCTAGGTTTGACATGTACAGGAAAGCTGCCGAAAGGTAGCCCCTCTTCGGAGTCTGTATGCAGGTGCTGCATGGCTGTCGTCAGCTCGTGTCGTGAGATGTTGGGTTAAGTCCCGCAACGAGCGCAACCCCTACCTTTAGTTGCCATCGGGTCATGCCGGGAACTCTAAAGGGACTGCCGGTGACAAACCGGAGGAAGGTGGGGATGACGTCAAGTCCTCATGGCCTTTATATCTAGGGCTACACACGTGCTACAATGGCCGGAACAAAGAGTTGCAATACCGCGAGGTGGAGCTAATCTCAAAAAACCGGTCTCAGTTCGGATTGGAGTCTGCAACTCGACTCCATGAAGTTGGAATCGCTAGTAATCGTGGATCAGCATGCCACGGTGAATACGTTCCCGGGCCTTGTACACACCGCCCGTCACACCATGGGAGTTGGTTCTACCCGAAGATGGTGCGCCAATCTGGCAGCCAGCCACGGTAGGGTCAGCGACTGGGGTGAAGTCGTAACAAGGTAGCCGTAGGGGAACCTGCGGCTGGATCACCTCCTTTCTAAGGAGATCGAAGGCTTGCCTTCATATATCTCTTAGATCAACCCTAGCATTTTCTGTAACGCCTATTCGACCTTAAATATACCGAGTCCCCGGAATAGGAATGAGCATCGAGCCTACACAGACATTCGGGCCTATAGCTCAGCTGGTTAGAGCGCACGCCTGATAAGCGTGAGGTCGATAGTTCGAATCTATCTAGGCCCACCATTCCTTTCCAACCGAAATGGACTGAAAGTAATTATGGGGGTGTAGCTCAGCTGGGAGAGCGCCTGCCTTGCACGCAGGAGGTCATCGGTTCGATCCCGTTCACCTCCACTCTTTTACAGCGAGGCTAAGGGGATTTCGGATACAGAATTTAGTATATAGATTTATAGCAGACAGATTTTAGCAGATACAGTTAGATGCGACCCGCTAGTTCGGGCGTATACGTTCTTTGACAATTGAATATCGTATGAAGTAGTAGCTGAGTAGTAATTTGGTCAAGCGTAAAAGGGCTTATGGTGGATTCCTTGGCGTCGACGGCCGATGAAGGGCGTGGCAAGCTGCGATAAGCTTCGGGGAGCCGCTAACAGGCGTTGATCCGGAGATGCCCGAATGGGGAAACCCTGCACAGGTCATACTGTGCAATCTATAACTGAATCCATAGGTTATAGAAGACAACCGGGGGAATTGAAACATCTTAGTACCCCGAGGAAAAGAAAACAAAAGTGATTCTCCTAGTAGTGGCGAGCGAACGGGGATCAGCCTAAACCAGATGCATGTAATAGCTCGTGGGCGTTATGCATTTGGGGTTGTGGGATCGAGTTGGACGGAGCTACGACTCCGTCGGAATGTTATAAAAACAGGTTTTAGTTTAACGAGCTGGAAAGCTCGGCCATAGAGGGTGATAGCCCCGTGAGTGAAAAGATCTGTTCATTCTGGATTCGATTCCCGAGTACTGCGGGACACGAGAAATCTTGCAGGAATCTGGGAGGACCACCTCCTAAGGCTAAATACCAGTCGACGACCGATAGTGAACTAGTACCGTGAGGGAAAGGTGAAAAGAACCCCGGTAAGGGGAGTGAAATAGTATATGAAACCATAAGCCTACAAGCAGTGGGAGCGCTATATTTCTGGCTTGCCAGAAACAGGCGTGACCGCGTACCTTTTGCATAATGAGCCGCCGAGTTACTCTATTTAGCAAGGTTAAGCCGTTAGGCGTAGCCGTAGCGAAAGCGAGTCTGAATAGGGCGTTTAGTTGAATGGAGTAGACCCGAAGCCGGGTGATCTACCCATGGCCAGGGTGAAGCGAAGGTAACACTTCGTGAAGGCCCGAACCAGTTGACGTTGAAAAGTCATTGGATGAGCTGTGGGTAGGGGTGAAAGGCTAATCAAACTCGGCAATAGCTGGTTCTCCCCGAAATAGTTTTAGGACTAGCCTTGTATAATAGTTAACGGAGGTAGGGCGCTGGATGGGCTAGGGGCCTCACCAGGTTACCAAACCCAACCAATCTTCGAATTCCGTTAACCGTATTACAGGAGTCAGACTATGGGTGATAAGGTCCATGGTCAAAAGGGAAAGAGCCCAGATCGCCAGCTAAGGTCCCAAAGATAGACTAAGTGGGAAAGGTTGTGGGAATACATAGACAATCAGGAGGTTGGCTTAGAAGCAGCAATCCTTTAAAGAAAGCGTAATAGCTCACTGATCAAGTGTACCTGCGCCGAAAATTTAACGGGGCTTAAGTCTATCACCGAAGCTGCGGATTGGAAACGACCTCGGTTGTTTCCTCTGGTAGGGGAGCGTTCCATACTGGGTTGAAGCTCGATCGTAAGAACGGGTGGACTGTATGGAAGTGAGTATGGCGGCATAAGTAACGATAAAACAGGTGAGAAACCTGTTCGCCGAAAATCTAAGGTTTCCTGAGGAAGGGTAATCCTCTCAGGGTAAGTCGGCCCCTAAGGCGAGGCTGAAAAGCGTAGCCGATGGGAAACGGGTTAATATTCCCGTACCACTCAAACCGCGTTATTAGCGATGGGGTGACATAGAAGGGTAATCTATCCGGGTGTTGGACGTCCCGGTCTAAGCATGTAGGGGGGAGATTTAGGCAAATCCGGATCTCCATTCAACCCCGAGACGCGATGGGGAGCTTCTCTTTCGGGAAAAGCGAACTAGATGATCCCATGCTATCGAGAAAAACCTCTAGTGAGTTGTTTGGGTGACCGTACTCTAAACCAACGCAGGTAGATGAGGAGAGAATCCTAAGGCGCTTGAGAGAACTCTGGTTAAGGAACTCGGCAAATTGGCTCCGTAACTTCGGGATAAGGAGCGCCTCCGGTAGGTGAAGGGACTTGCTCCTGGAGCTGAAGGAGGTTGCAGTGACCCGGTAGCCGCGACTGTTTACTAAAAACACAGGACTCTGCGAAGTCGTAAGACGAAGTATAGGGTCTGACGCCTGCCCGGTGCCGGAAGGTTAAAAGGAGGGGTTAGCTTCGGCGAAGCTCCGAATTGAAGCCCCGGTAAACGGCGGCCGTAACTATAACGGTCCTAAGGTAGCGAAATTCCTTGTCGGGTAAGTTCCGACCTGCACGAATGGCGTAACGATGGCTGCACTGTCTCAACCAGGGACTCAGTGAAATTGACATACCGGTGAAGATGCCGGTTTCCCGCGACAGGACGGAAAGACCCCGTGCACCTTTACTATAACCTGATACTGAATATTGGTCTAGTATGTGTAGGATAGGTGGGAAACTTTGAAGTTCGGGCGCTAGCTCGGATGGAGTTAACCTTGAAATACCACCCTTATTACGCTGATATTCTAACCTAGGTCCGTGAATCCGGATCAGGGACAATGTCAGGCGGGTAGTTTGACTGGGGCGGTCGCCTCCTAAAATGTAACGGAGGCGCGCGAAGGTTCCCTCAGGCTGATTGGAAACCAGCCATCGAGTGTAAAGGCATAAGGGAGCTTGACTGCAAGACATACAAGTCGAGCAGGTACGAAAGTAGGTCTTAGTGATCCGGTGGTTCTGAGTGGAAGGGCCATCGCTCAACGGATAAAAGGTACGCCGGGGATAACAGGCTTATCGCCCCCAAGAGTCCATATCGACGGGGCGGTTTGGCACCTCGATGTCGGCTCACCGCATCCTGGGGCTGAAGCAGGTCCCAAGGGTTGGTCTGTTCGCCCATTAAAGCGGTACGCGAGCTGGGTTTAAAACGTCGTGAGACAGTTTGGTCCCTATCCGTCGTGGGTGTTGGATATTTGAGGAGATCTGCTCCTAGTACGAGAGGACCGGAGTGGACGAACCTCTGGTTTGCTGGTTGTGACGCCAGTTGCATTGCCAGGTAGCTATGTTCGGAAAGGATAACCGCTGAAAGCATCTAAGCGGGAAACCTACTCCAAAACGAAATATCCCTTCTTCCTTCGGGAAGACATAAGACTCCTTGTAGACTACGAGGTTGATAGGCCGGATGTATAAGCACAGTAATGTGTTCAGCTAACCGGTACTAATCAGTCGTGAGGCTTGACCTTTTTCTACTTCAGCCTACTTCATACGAATTTAATTGTTATACATCTATAAGACTATCGAATTTCCCGGTCTTGATAGCGAAAGGGCCACACCCGTTCCCATTCCGAACACGGAAGTTAAGCCTTTCAGCGCCGATGGTACTGCACGGGTGACTGTGTGGGAGAGTAGGACAAGGCCGGGTTTAAATTTTAAAAAGCCCATCGATTCATTTCGATGGGCTTTTTTGCGTCCTATCCCCTCCCCTGTTAGCAACTATTCATAACTTGAAACAGTCCTTGTTTGCACTCTATCATTTCACGCTATTTCGTCTTCATTCTCAATTCATCTTTTCTGTTAACAACACGCCTTGATAAACTTGATACGACCGTCGTCTATCAGTCCTGCCGCCCTATTCCCCAGAGCTGTCTGCAAGTCTGGAAATAATGGTTTATCAAGCGGTTTTTTCATTGACAAAAAGCCGGGCCTTAGATACTATCGCCCCTCTATTTGACTGCGTTTAAACTGCCTTTCAGTTATATGTTCTGGCTGAAAGGTTTTTAGTTAAACCGGATTTCAAATTTTCTCCAACAAGGGAAATGGGTCGACAAAGCGCCCTGTTCACAGGGTTTTTGAGCTTTTGTCCCCCAAGCCCGCTCGGCAGAGGTAAATTATGCAGGAGCAATACATCGGCGCCTTTGTAATGTTACTCATGTCCGTTGGCATCGCCTGCGGCATGGTCTTCATGACTTCCATTCTGGGTCCCAAACGCGAATTCGCAGAAAAACAAGAGCCTTTCGAGTGTGGCGAAAAGCAGATCGTTTCCCCCCACCAGCGCTTTTCTGTTAAATTCTATCTAGTCGCCGTCTTGTTCGTCCTGTTCGATATCGAAGCCGTCTTCTTTTTCCCCTGGGCTATTCTGTTTCAAAAACTAGGCTTGTTTGGCTTCATTGAAATGCTTTTATTTATCCTTATCTTAGGCGTAGGTTTATGCTATGTCTGGATCAAGGGCGGATTGGACTGGGAGTGATCCTGTCGGTCTCTTTACTGAACTGAATTCGGGGCCTGGCCCCGTTACTTTATTTAATTGAACAAACTCGATGGAAAACGCCAAAATAATTGAAAAGATCAAGGGCAAGCTGGGTTCGCTGGTTCTTGACACTCATGATTTTAGAGACGACGCCACGGTTGTCGTCGACAAACATTGCGGGCTGGGTTTTTTCGAGTTTTTGCGCGATGACCCGGAGCTCAAATTCGATTTCCTGATGGATATCACCGCTGTCGATTATATGGGTCGCAAGGATGACCGCTTCGAGGTGGTCTATCATTTTTTTTCCTTGAAATACAATCACCGCCTTCGCATTAAATTGCCCGTATCCGAAAGCGACTGCCAGCTGTTGACTCTCTGTCCCTTATGGAAAACCGCCAACTGGTACGAGAGAGAGATCTGGGACATGTACGGCATCAAATTTGAGAACCATCCGAATATGAAACGTATTTTGCTTTACGAAGAATTTAAGGGCCATCCCTTGCGAAAAGACTATCCCGTCAACAAGCGTCAACCCTTGATCGGGCCGCTCAACTAAACTGGAATCTACGATTTTATGTTTGTGGACTTTTTAATAACGTTTGCCAAAATTTTATTTGTCTTTGCCGTCACCGTCGGCTTTTTCGCTCCCATTCTGACTTGGGTTGAGCGTAAACAGAGCGCCATCATGCAGGATCGCGTTGGCGCCAATCGCGCCGACATCATGGGCTTCACCGCTCTCGGCCTTTTCCATATTCTGGCCGACGGTCTCAAAATGTTCACGAAGGAAGATTTTATTCCGCGCGGCGCCAACAAAGCCCTGCACACCTTAAGCCCGATTGTGGCTCTGGTGCCGGCGCTCGTCACCTTTGCGGTGATCCCTTTTGGCGGCGTCTACACGCTGTTTGGCAAGGAAGTCAACCTGGTCGTTTCCGATCTGGACGTTGGCATTCTGTTCGTTTTTGCCATCGCGTCCATTGCAACCTATGGCTACGTTATCGCAGGCTGGAGTTCGAACAACAACTGGTCTCTGCTCGGCTCGATTCGAGTCGCCGCGCAAATGGTTTCTTACGAAGTCACCATGGGCCTCACCATCATCGGCGTTCTCATGGTCTACGGCACCATGCGGCTGACGGAAATTGGAGCCATTCAGGAAGACTTCTGGCGTTGGGGCATCTTTTTACAACCCTTCGGCTTCTTCATGTTCTTTGCCGCATCCATCGCAGAGAACAAACGCATTCCATTCGATAATCCCGAAGCGGAATCCGAGCTGGTTGCGGGTTACTTCACCGAATACAGCGGTCTTAAATTCGGCATGTTCTTCATGGCCGAGTTTGTTGAAATGGTCACCATTGCCGCAATCGTTGCCATCTTGTTTTTCGGCGGCTGGCAAATCCCGTTCGTAAGCACCGCAATGCTGATCTCCTGGTTTGATTTTCTGGGGGAAACCGGCTCGAACCTGATCGCCATGCTGATCCATGTTGGCGTATTTTTTAGCAAAGTCATTTTCTTCATCTGGTTTCAAATGACAGTACGCTGGACGCTTCCGCGTTTCCGTTACGATCAGATCATGAAACTGGGTTGGAAGATTCTTTTACCACTATCCCTTCTCAATATTCTTGTGACGGGAGTGGTTCTGTTATTGGTTAAATAAAAGGAGGTCAACCATGGCCTACACTGTAAATAGAAACGTAAAACTTACTTTTTGGGAAAGAATATACCTTCCGGAAATCATCCGGGGTATGTACATCACTTCACGCCATTTCTTCAAGAACCTGTTTGGGTTCATTCCGTTTTTTCTAGGGCAGAAAAAAGAGCGAGAAATTTTCACGGTCTACTACCCGGAAGAAATGGTTCAATACCCGGTCGCATACCGCGGTCGGCCTGTGCTGGCGCTGAATGATAAAAACATCCCCAACTGCGTCGCCTGCGGCCTCTGCGAAGCGGCTTGTCCTGCGTACTGCATCGACATCATTCCGGCGGAGAACTCCGGCAAGCAAAATGAGGTGGAACGCTGGCCCAAAGAATTCACTATTGATTATGCTGTTTGTATTTTCTGCGGCAACTGCGAAGAAGCCTGCCCGGAAGAAGCCATTTTCATGAGCGACGATTGTGAAATTTCGATGCTGGATCGCACGAAAATGAAATACAACCTTGAACAATTGCTGGTGCCGATCGACCAGCTCAAAGACCGGGTCGAATTCACCCGTAAAATGTACGCAAAATGGAATTATTGACTTTTTACCCCCTGGCGGGTTTCTGTGTGTTTCTGGCGTTGGGCGTTGTGTTCAATACAAGCCCCATCAATTCGGCTCTTTGCCTGATCGCAATGATGCTGGGCCTGGCCGGGGTTTTTGCGATTCAGCAGGCCCATTTCATCGCCATCCTGCAAGTCATCATTTACGCCGGAGCCATCATGGTTCTGTTCATGTTCGTTATCATGTTGCTGAATCTCAAGACTGATGACGCCGAAAACTGGAGCATGCGCGACGGTAATAAATACCTCTCTATTTTGACCGGTTTTCTTGCGCTGGGAGCTCTGTACAAAATCATTTGCGTTGTGGGTGAGGCCAAGATGGATAACCCGGCGACGCTGACTGACGACTTTGGAACCACGGTACGCGTGGGAACCTCGCTTTTCACCGACTTTGTTCTGCCTTTTGAAGTTGCGTCTATTCTATTGCTTGCGGCCATGGTGGGCGCAGTTGTTCTTGCAAAAACTAAAATTGACTGAGACATGGACTTTTTGGATGGGGGCGTCCCTTTAACGCATTATTTGATTCTGAGCGCTACGCTTTTTGTTATTGGCGTTCTCGGCGTTCTTCTGCGCAGAAACGCAATCGTTGTGTTCATGTGCATCGAAATCATGCTGAATGCGGTGAACATCTCATTGATCGCGTTCGATCATTATCTGAACCTCAGTGATGGGCAGGTTTTCAGTTTCATGGTCATGTGCGTTGCCGCGGCGGAAGTTTCCGTTGGGCTGGCGATCATCATCTCTATTTTCCGCAACAAGCCGACAATCAATTTGGATGAATTTAACATTTTGAAATGGTAGGGAACTAAGCAATGCTTCATTTGGCATTTCTGGTGCCGATCTTTCCTTTGATCGGTTCCATAATCAATGGTTTTTTTGGTCTTCGAATCGGTAAAAACGCCGTGGGCATGGTGGCCTGCGGTTCTGTAGCGCTTTCCTTTGCTACGGTATTGCTGATGTTCGTTTCCCTACTGTTCAGCCCCGCTGAAGAGAGAATTTTCGAGCAAGTCGTTTTCACCTGGATGGTTGCGGGTGATTTCAACGTCGATTTTGGCTATCAGATCGACCCCCTGTCGATGGTGATGATGCTGGTCGTGACCGGCGTTGGTTTCCTCATCCATGTCTACTCCATCGGCTACATGCATGAGGAATACAGCTATTACCGCTACTTCGCGTACCTGAACCTGTTCATGTTCTCGATGTTGCTGTTGGTCATGGGCAACAACTTCCTTCTCATGTTTATCGGCTGGGAAGGCGTGGGCGTGTGTTCTTACTTCCTGATTGGATATTACTTCGAAAAGAAATCCGCGTGCGACGCCGGCGTCAAGGCCTTCGTCGTCAACCGCGTTGGCGACTTCGCGTTCCTGCTCGCCGTCATGTATATTTTCAACATCTTCGGCACGATCGATTTCAGCACGGTCATGCACCAGGCGCCAGAGAAACTGATCTACGATTCCGAAGCGGTCACGATCATCACCATGTTGTTGTTCATTGGAGCCACGGGTAAATCGGCGCAAATCCCGCTTTACACCTGGTTGCCGGACGCAATGGAAGGCCCGACTCCGGTCAGCGCCCTCATACACGCCGCAACAATGGTCACAGCGGGCGTTTACATGGTGGTTCGTTGCAATGCGCTGTTTGAACTGGCGCCCATCACCATGCTTGTAGTCGCCTTCACAGGCGGCGGCACGGCGCTCATGGCCGCAACGATCGGTATGACGCAATACGATATTAAAAGGGTTCTGGCTTATTCCACCGTCAGCCAGATTGGCTACATGTTTCTTGCTTGCGGCGTTGGCGCTTACACGGCGGCAATCTTCCATCTCGTAACCCACGCATTTTTCAAAGCCTGTCTCTTTCTCGGCTCCGGTAGCGTGATCCATGGCATTCATGGCGAGCAGGACATGCGCAAGATGGGCGGATTGAAAGAGCATATGCCCATCACCTACATCACATTCCTGATTTCAACGCTGGCGATTGCAGGCATCTTCCCGCTATCCGGTTTTTTCAGTAAGGACGAAATCCTTTACCACTCTCTCATGGAAGGCAACATCATCCTGTGGGGGATGGGCGTGACCGGCGCCTTGCTGACCGCATTTTATATGTTCCGACTGGTTTTCATGACTTTCTGGGGCGAATCACGAGTGGATCCTTCGGTTCACCCGCACGAATCTCCCAAAGTCATGACCATGCCATTGGTCATTCTCGCAGGTCTGGCCGCCGCTGGCGGTATTCTGGGGATTCCGTTGATCCACGGTTGGCACATATTGCACAACTGGCTGGAACCGGTCCTGCACTTTGACATGGCGGCGGCTTTGGAACACTCAGAGCATCTGCTCCACTTGCAGGGAAAACACGCCGGACACTGGGGGCACCTGCTCGTAGAAACCGAACACAACGTATGGCTGGAAATTTTCCTGATGCTGGTTTCCCTCGCGATTGCGGTATGCGGTATTGCAGGCGCCTACATCTGCTACGTTAAACGACCTGAACTGCCCGACCGCTTCATCAAAGGTCAATGGGGCTATGAGCTGGTGAAAAACAAATATGAAGTCGATGAATTGTACGATGCAACTTTCGTGAAACCGACCGTGGAAGGTTCGTTCTTCCTCTGGGAGAAGGGCGATAAAAAAGGCATAGACGCGATCGTAAACGCTGTCGCCAACGTGATTGGATGGTGCGGGAATCGCGCCCGGGTGTTCCAGTCCGGTTTTGTCCGTAATTACGCGCTCTTCATGGTCATGGGTTTTGTTCTCCTTTTAATTTTAATGTTTTAATTTAAATAAAGACTGTAACGAAATGCTTTTAACTTTTTTGACATTTCTTCCAATTTTCGGCGCTCTCATTCTGGCCTTCCTGCCAAAAGAAAATGAGAATTTAATCAAGCAAACTGCAGTCGCTGTTGCCGCGGCCGATTTTCTGCTTTCGTTACAGCTCTATGCGGGTTTTGACCTGAGCTCTCACGAGATGCAGTTCGAATACGTCGCTTCCTGGATTCCGACTTTTGGCGTTAACTATCATGTTGGAATCGACGGTATTTCGCTCCTTCTCTATATCATGACGACTTTCCTGACGCTGATTTCCATCATCGCGTCCTGGGGAGTTACAAAACATATTAAAGAATACATGATGGCGATGCTGGCCCTGTCTACCGGCATGCTCGGCGTTTTCATTGCTCTGGATTTCTTCCTGTTTTACGTTTTCTGGGAATTCCAGCTCGTTCCGATGTACCTCATCATTGGTATCTGGGGCGGACCAAGACGCATTTATGCGGCGATCAAGTTTTTCCTTTATACCGCAGTCGGCTCCTTGCTGATGCTGGTCGGCATCATCTGGATTTACTTTGAAATCAAAGCGCAGACCGGCGTTGGCACAACCGACTTGATGTACATCACCGAACATCTCAATATCGGTCTTGACGCGCAAAAATGGCTCTTCATTGCCTTCTTTCTGGCCTTTGCTATCAAAGTGCCCATGTTTCCATTTCACACCTGGTTGCCAGATGCGCACGTTGAAGCGCCGACGGCGGGTAGCGTCATTCTGGCGGGCGTTCTGTTGAAGATGGGAACCTACGGTTTCCTGCGTTTCAATCTGCCACTGTTTCCATTTGCCAGCAACGTCTTTCTACCCTACATCGCCTGGCTTGCGATCATCGGAATTATATACGGCGCGCTTATAGCCATGGTGCAGGAGGACCTGAAAAAACTGGTCGCCTATTCATCCGTCAGCCATCTCGGTTTTGTCATGCTGGGTATATTTGCATTCAATCATTACGGTCTGGAAGGCGCTTTGTTGCAGAACCTGAACCACGGCATCAGCACCAGCGCCCTCTTCTTGCTGGTCGGTATGATTTATGACCGAAGGCACACGCGACTGATCTCGGAATTTGGCGGACTGGCCAAGATCCTGCCGATGTACACGGTGTGTTTTATGATCATCAGCCTGTCTTCCATCGGCTTGCCTGGAACCAACGGTTTTGTCGGCGAATTTTTGATCCTGCTCGGTATTTTTCAGGTCAACGGCATCTGGGCCGCCGCCGCAACCAGCGGCGTGATTTTTGCCGCCTGCTACATGCTGTGGATGTTTCAGCGCGTCATGTTCCTGGAACTCAAGAACCCGAAAAACGAAAAACTGAAAGATATGAATGCGCGGGAATTGATCACGATGGTTCCATTGATCATTCTTGTGTTCTGGATTGGTTTTTACCCCAAACCTTTTTTACAAACTTTTGAACCTACAGTGACCCACCTTTTGACCCGAGTCAGCCCGGAGAATTTTCGCCCCGGCGGTCATGAAAAGGAAGACGACCATCATGCCGCGGTCACCAAAGAAGGCTCCACTGTAGTCGCAAAACTGAATTCAACAAATCATTAACCGGCTGGAATTAAGGAATCGTTAAGTGGAATCCATTGCTGCTCCCGAAATAGATCTAGTCAGCCTGGCGCCCGTCCTGTCGCTGAGTTTTTTTGGAATGATGGTCCTGTTGCTGGACCTGAAGGTCGGACGAAATAAAACCTTACTGGTCTTTGTGAGTCTGGTCGGCCTGCTCGTTGCATCCGTCGCCGCATTCGCCAAGGTTTCTCTGCCTGTAACCTCATTTGAGGGCGCATACACCGTCGACCACCTCTCGGTGTTTTTTACGATCATTTTCACCTTGAGCTCGGCGCTGGCGATTCTGCTTTCTATCGAATACAACAAAAGAGAAGGAATTCGGATGGGCGAGTATTACGGACTCATCCTTTTCTGTACGGTGGGTATGATTCTGTTGGCGTCCTCCACCGATATGATCATGATTTTCCTCGGCATCGAGGTGATATCAATCTGTCTCTACGTACTGGCTGGTATACGCAGAAATGACGTGAAGTCCAACGAAGCCGCTCTCAAATACTTTCTGTTAGGAGCTTTTGCGACCGGATTCCTGCTCTACGGCATGGCCCTGGTATATGGCGCGACAGGATCGACAAAACTGCATTTAATTGCCGAAGCCATCGGCTCTGGCGGCGTTTCATCCGAGACCCTGCTCCTGTTGGGAGTGGTTTTACTGATCATTGGTTTTGGTTTCAAGATTGCATCCGTGCCCTTTCATATGTGGGCGCCAGACGTTTACGAAGGCGCTCCAACGCCTGTCACCGCGTTCATGGCGGTCGGCCCCAAAGCGGCGGCGCTGGCGGCGTTTTTCAGAGTTTTTTCCGAAGCCGTCCCGGCCCTGAGCCCATCCTGGGAAACCCTGGTGATCGTGATCGCTGTGATCACTATGTTTTTTGGCAACATCGGCGCCATTGTCCAAACGAATATCAAACGTCTGCTCGCCTATTCCAGCGTTTCGCATGTCGGCTATCTGTTGATCGCCGTTGTGGTCAAAAATTCCATGGCCGGTTCCGCGATCCTGTTCTATATGCTGGCTTATGCTTTCATGATTTTTGGCGTTTTCGGGATTGTCATTCTGTTTGGCGAGAAAAATTCAGAGAATCTGGAAATTGAAAACTATGCGGGACTGGGCTACAAAAAACCGGTTCTGGCATTGTGTATGACCATCTTCATGTTGTCGCTAGGCGGGATGCCACCCTTTGCCGGTTTCGTCGCAAAATTCTATATTTTCAGCGCGGCTATACAGGAGGGATACGTCCTGCTGGTCGTCATTGCCGTTCTTAACAGCGTGATCTCATTCTATTACTACCTGAAGGTCATCGTCGTCATGTATATGAAGGAATCCACGCGGGAGCTGAATTTGCAACCTGGGCCAGTAACAGCGCTGGTCGTTGCGGTTTCAGTGTTTGGAACGATTGAGTTGGGGCTGTTTCCTGAATCTATCCTGCAATTCACTCTGCAATAAAAACTTTCTCCATTTCATCGTCTGAATTTGCGGTATAATTTTTCTATCAGGCGACTCTCAAATTTTCGGGAAGGTTATACTTATGAAAATGCACCATTTGTCCCAGGAAGAAGTCGGGACCATTATGGGAGTGGTCAAGGAACTTCTTGATGGAGGCGGAGAGCTGGATCCCGCCAAGGTGGAAGAAATATTCAAGCTGTCCAAGGTCAACCCTGACAAGTTTCTCGAATGCAAATCCAATGAACTGCAGGCGGACAAGGTCAATTTTGAAATCGACCAGCAAAAGGGAGTTCGCTTCTTTGACCCCTTCAATTTCTTCACTCAGGGTATCTACAAGGACATGGACGGTTTATCCGTTTGGACCACAGATAACCTGAAAGAACCCTGGTCCTACGACTCCAACGAAGAATCATAAAGCCGTTAGAGTTAATTTCTGCGCAATAAAAAACCCCCTGCCCATCGTGGGCAGGGGGTTTTATATTTTAAACGCTTCTAGTATTCGTTCAGGCTTTATCCGCCTGATCCTTGGCGTAATCGTAGGCGCCTTTTTTCGGTAATGAATCGGTGAAGGCTTTCGCCTCGTCAAGCATTGCTTGATCTTTAGCCGCGCCCTCTTCCTCGGCTTTTTTACGAGCGAGAGCCTCTTTTTCTTCGTCGCTCAAATCCGCCTCATTGATTTCAGGAGCCGTAGCCGCCTCTGTAGCAGGCGCATCTTCTTCCTGAGCGTCCTTCATCGAGGATTTAAAATTCTTGATACTACGCCCAAAAGCGCTGCCGATTTCGGGCAGTTTTCCCGCGCCAAAGATGATCATGATGATCACCAGGATAATCATTAGTTCAGGAAACCCTATTCCCATCATAATCTATGTCCTCCTGGAAAATGTATAGGGACTTTGTGCGCGGCCAATCCGCTTTTGGATATTTATATTGCCCTAAAACCTATTGAGAAGTCTTATCTTATATGGTTTGCACCATTAATTACAAGGATAAATACCATTTTTTTTAGGAAACATTCCCTATAGGACGATTCAGGTGATTGAAACTGTTGCAGTTTCGAAGGCATCGGAATATTTGCTTTATATGATGATCCTGTTAGATTTTTGTATGATTACTTTCCCATAAATTCAGAAGCAAAATCTGTCGCCCGACGCCGTTGCGCCTGTTACAAACAGCTAAAGCCGGATTAGCGCCAGACACATTAGCCACGCTTCGCTTACTTGCTTCGATCCAGATTCAGGAAATGAGAAAGTCGTTTTAAACGATCTTCCAATATATG
Organism: Candidatus Nitrohelix vancouverensis; assembly: GCA_015698305.1. NCBI lineage: Bacteria > Pseudomonadati > Nitrospinota > Nitrospinia > Nitrospinales > Nitrospinaceae > Candidatus Nitrohelix > Candidatus Nitrohelix vancouverensis. Next base: position 2,176,651 of record CP048620.1, on the reverse strand, counting down.
GAGTGAATCCAAAACGTCGATGCCTTTTTCCATGAATTGACGCCCCCAAAGGTCCATCGAACGTCCGCCTGCCCATACCGGACATACAGGAAGAACCAATCGCTCATACTTCTCTGCGAGCAGTTTCGCTTCCGCCTCGGTTGTAATTCCCGTGCAGGCCAACAACACCAAATTGGGATGAATCAAGGTGCAAAAGGCTCCCAGTTCCTTGACGGGCATGTTTGCTCCGAGATAGTAAACCTGACAGCCGTTGATAGCGCATTGGTAGGCCGCCATCCAGGCGCCGATCTCATGATTGTCGTCTGGCAAACAAGAGACCACAACCTTGGGTCCGTAATTGGAAACGGGAAGGTGATTCAAGACGGAAAGAAATTTCTGGCGGATCAGGTTCGATACAAAATGTTCCTGAGCAACGCCAATTGTCTCTTCATGCCATAGATCGCCGACCTTTCTCTGCAAAGGCAAAAAGATTTTGTAAAAAACTTCATTGAAAGAAAGTAAAGCTACGCTTTCATTAAAGATCTGAATAAATTTTGCCTTGTCGAAAGGCACAAGACTGGCAATGAGCATATCGTGAATTCGATCCAGAGGCTTGTCCGCCAGTCTATCAGGACGAGATTTCTTAGCTATCATTTGCTCTAACAGACGTTCTCTCCCCAGGCTCGCCAACTCGCCAATAGCAAAGCCTTTGTCAATCTCATCCTTGATGTACAGAAGCAGGTCCACATCAGTTTGGGAGTACATTCGATAGCGATTATCCCCTCTCTCAGGCTTCAATAAATCGAAACGTCTTTCCCAGGAGCGGATCACATGCTTCGTCAATCCCGTCAGTCTTGCCACATGATCTATTTTGTAAGTATCCATAAAATCAAGAATATCAGCTAGTATTAATGTTTGTCAAAACTTTTATTCGAAATTCGTTTGACATTCACCCAAACATTATATAATCTTTTAAAAGACATTATACAAACATTATAAATTTGAGGCGATCATGATAATCAAAAAATCAATCACCACGGGAATTGGGGCATTTGCAATGACTGCATTATTGAGCTCATCCTTCGCATGGGCGAGTGCAGGAGACATGGCATTAGTGCCTGGAGGCTCCTTCTTAATGGGAGTCGACAAGAAAGTACACGCCGACGTTGAAAAAATGTCCAAATCAAAACAATTAAAGTATGCCGTTTCACGCGATGCGTTTCACGATGAAGGTCCTGCGCATAACGTCGTTCTCGATCCTTTCTACATGGATATCTACGAGACATCGAACAAACAATACGCAGAATTCATGAAAGCGACCGGCCATCCCGCTCCGGCCTACTGGGACGATCACCTGCGCAACAAACCAGAGCAACCGGTGAGCGGTGTCAACTGGAATGATGCAACCGCATTTTGCAGTTGGGCCAATAAAAGACTGCCGACGGAAGCGGAATGGGAAAAAGCGGCGCGCGGACCGGAAGGCTTCATGTACCCCTGGGGAAATGAAGTGGACGCGAGCAAAGCCAATTTTGGACGCAAGAATGAACACACCGCAAACGTCACTGAATATCCGGAAGGAAAGAGCGGTTATGGAATTTACAACATGGCGGGAAATGTCTTTGAATGGGTTCAGGACTGGTACGATCCCAATTTCTATAAGAACACACGGGAAACCGTCAACCCGACAGGCCCCAAGGATGGAGCCTACCTCAGCGCGACAGGCACCTATGTGGATCGTATTGCAATTGGTAAAAAACGTGTGATTCGAGGCGGATCCTGGTACGCGCCGGCAGAAAGCATCACCAACACGCACCGATTCTGGAATGATCCGATGAACAACAGTTATGGAGTCGGTCTTGGATTTCGTTGCGCCCGTTCGGTGGATAACGATTCCATGCTTCAGGCCCGCACCTTGTACATGGACGCTTTGATCCACATGGGAGCAGAAAAGTATCCGCAGGCTTTGAAGTCGATTGAAAAAGCTCTGGCGCACGATGCAAACAATGCAGAGTACCAGAACTTGAAAGGCATGATTCAGAAGCAGATTCGCTAACTTCTGATTGGATCGGGTGAACAGGAGGAGGGGCTCGCCCCTCCTCTTAAACCTGATTTACAAAATTCAATAAACTTTTCTGTGAATTCATCATGACATTACTCAGCCAACTACATTTAATCAAACTAAATCGCAATGCAGCTATCATCAAATTATGTTGCGTCCTTCTTTTTTTGAGCCCAACTCTCCTGAGCGCAGAAGAGTTGAACAGTCCAAAGGCAAAGAGCGCAACGGCACAGGCCAGATTGCAGGTAGAGCATGCCTGGGAAACCTATCATCACGCCGCTCTCGGAGGCACGCTTGCATCTCCTTCCATTCAGACAGAACTGGAGACAAATCTGCATGAAGCCCGTTTTCTGTTGAGCCAGGCCTACGATGCCGAAGAACAAGGGGACTATGATCGAGCCCGAAAACTGATAGATAAAATCACAGATATCTCTCAAAAAATAATTACAGAAAGTCAGGAGCCTAAAAAATGAAAAATACGTTTCCTCTAGTCAAAACGTTTTTTCTATCGAGCCTCATCACCCTTTGTGTAGGGCCTGGATTCAACGCCTACGCGATGCCCGAGAAGCCAATCGAAAAGGATTCCGTCGCAATGGTAAAAATTCCCGCCGGCAATTTTCTGATGGGGAGCAGGTCTGGCGAAGGCAGAGCGGATGAAAGGGTTCAACGAAGCGTCTATCTGGACGCCTACGCCATAGACGTACATGAAGTGAGCAATCAGAGATATTTAAAGTTCATTCAGGACACCCAACGCAAAGAACCTCTCAACCCCTACAGCGATGGCTTGCTATCTGAAGAAGCAGGCGTGGAAAACCTTCCCATCGTTCAGGTGACCTGGTACGACGCAGTGGATTATTGCCGTTGGGCTGGAAAACGTTTACCGACGGAAGCGGAATGGGAAAAAGCGGCGCGCGGTTCATCCGGTTCAATCTATCCCTGGGGGAAAGCTGAACCGGCGGCAGAGTTGGTCAACTTTCACAGAAACTGGGATGGAGTGAGAACTTTATGGAAGACAGGATCGTCGCCTGAATCAGCGTCTCCCTTTCAGGTGCATGACATGGCTGGAAACGTTCGGGAATGGGTGAATGACTGGTATTCAGCAGATTATTATCTGAGCGGCCCCGATAAAAATCCGCAAGGACCTGAACAAGGAATTCTGAAAGTCATTAAAGGCGGCTCCTGGCACAGCTTAAAGTCCGACTTGCGAACTGCATCACGCGGCAAAGGCGGGTTTGCTCTGAAAACAGACGGCATCGGTTTTCGTTGCGCGCGCGATCCAGACTGAAACTCACGACACCCAATGAGGAAATCATGAAAAAACAATTCAAGAATGTTCCAAAGAAGATTTCCATTTTAAAGGCTCTAATCCTTTTCACGGCGCTGGCGATACCTTCAATGGCCGGCTCGCAAACGCTTGATTCCGAAGATATGGTTTTAATCAACGCAGGAGGTTTCGTGCGCGGCGTTGATCAAATCACATCGAAAAATCCCACAGCTTCCGGCGTTGCGAAAACCCATGCTTTGGCACAACCCTTCAGCGATGAAAGTCCCGCTCGCATGATCTATCTGGACTCCTACTATCTTGACATTTACGAGATATCCAACGCGCAATACACCGAATTCATCATCGCCACAGATTACGCCGCTCCGGCCTATTGGGACCATCACGAATTGAACCAGCCGGATCAGCCCGTGACCGGCGTCAACTGGTACGACGCATCGGCCTATTGCCACTGGGCAAACAAACGCCTTCCGACTGAAGCGGAGTGGGAGAAAGCCGCGCGCGGCCCGGCGGGATCCATTTACCCCTGGGGCAATGATCTGCAATACGAAAACGCCAATTTTGCCAGAGGCGAAAAAGGAGATCATAAAATAACAACGCCTATCAAGGCCTATGACAAGGGAAAGAGCTATTACGGCGTCTTCAATATGGCGGGAAATGTATTTGAATGGGTCAACGATTGGTACGATCCAAACTATTACAAACGAAGGGACGACGTCAAAAATCCAAAGGGACCGCAGATTGATTTGAAAGCTCAGGCGAGCGCCAAAAAAGTAATTCGCGGCGGCTCCTGGTACGCCCCGGCCCAAAGCATCACCACCACGCACAGATTCTGGAACAATCCGACAAATAACTCTTATGGAGTGGGTTTGGGTTTTCGCTGCGCACGTAATGCAGAAGCCAGCCCTGCAAATCAGGCGCGCTCATTCTACATGGACGCTCTCATCCATATGGGCGCTGAAAAATTTAAAGAAGCGGAAGCGTCCATCAAACAAGCGATCGAACTGGATTCACAAAACGCTGAATACCGGAAAACACTTGAGCTCATCAAGAAGCAATCATAATGGAGACGCGGACATGAGAATTCTCAACATTTTATCAATTGTGTTTATCGGGACAGCTCTGGCGATCATTCCTGGTACGGCTGTGAGTGAAGACTTGAAGCCGATAGAAAATTGCCCCCAGTCAAGGAGCACCAAAACCGCTCCGTCGGACGTCTTGAAAAAAACAAGTCCGTTAAGAAACGAACCGAGAAACCTGAGAAAAGGAAAGGTACTCGCCCACGTCAAAGCGAAACCGATTGCCTGCAAACATTGTCATGGGATGAACGGGGATGGTATGGGGGCGATGTCTCCGAACATGGCTCCAAAACCCAGAAACTTCACTTGCGAATCAACCATGAAAAAAATTTCGGACGGGCAACTCTACTGGATTATCAAAAACGGATCCGAAGGCACGTCCATGCCGCCCTATAAACATTTTTCAGATGAAAAAATTTGGCAATTGATCCAATACATTCGTTCGCTCGCGAAACAGGGATCCTAACGAAACAGCGTAAACCATGACAAAAAACTTCATATGCCATTGCATAATTATAATGAGTTTATATTTTCTACCCAGCTGCGTAATAGAAAAAAATTATGCGGAGTTTGAAGATTCAAAAGGCAAGGGAGAATCTGCCTTCAAAAAAGATCAAACCTACTGCGAACATCTTCCCAAATGGAAGCCCACAATAAAAGACGGAAGCAAGGGCGCCGGGGAACTTATGCGCGAAAAGAGTATTATATTTCTTCAATGTATGGAAAAAAAGAATTGGATTCTAAGAAAATGATGCAACAGAAGGCGATTGACATCCAAATGCACTGGAACTTTATAGTTAAAAAAAATCTCATCAATTGATTGACATATGAATTTTATAACATGTATTATGATTCCTGTTTTTCACAGCGCGTATCTGAACAATCAGCAATGGTATCGTTTTAACAAAATCTGCGATGGCTACTAAAGCGAAGATCAAAAAATCAACGACCCCATCGTGGACTTTTTTAACGAACCATGCGCATGTGCTGTTATGTCTGGCTAAAAACCCGTCGGAGCGCATCCGCGACATTGCTGATACGGTTGGCATTACGGAACGCGCCGTCCAGCGCATTATCTCCGAGTTGGAAGCTGAGGATTATCTGGAGCATGTGCGGGACGGAAGAAGGAATGTGTACAAGGTGTTCAGTCGAAAATTCCTGCGACATGAAATTGAAAAACATCGCCGGATAAGCGACCTGATCGATTTGATCAACGGCTGAATAACCTGCAACAAAAAGGAAACCAAGACCCGCTCGCGGGATAACAAATAACAAGGAATGATCGCGCTAATCATCTGGCGTTTTCATTACGAATATCTATTAGGAAATCCATGCAACGCATGCATCCCAGTATCTTCACAACAAGAGGACGTCTGATGTCGCCCTCGCGTGAATTACGATTTCAAGTAATGGAAATCGGCAACAGGCGTCTCATCAAGCCTTCAACACTTTCAATCGTTGAATCCAAAAAAGCTTTCAGGGAGATACAGAGCTTGAATTGGAGAATGGCCAAAGTAACATCATGACCCTTCCAATTCTTATTCTGATCTTTCCGCTTCTGGCGGGAATCTTCATTCGAGTCTATGGCGACCGCATGCTCCCCCAAGTTGCCCGGGTTGGAGTGATTGCAACGACCTGTTCCTTCCTTCTTTCTGTATGGGTTCTCTATCATGTTAGCGCCGAAGGCCCCATCCATATCCTGCTCTGGCCGTTAAATTCCGAAAGCGACGCCATATTCAAGTTTGGCATGCTGATCGATCGCCTCACCGCCGTCATGATGCTGTTGATCACAAGCGTCAGCGCCATCATTCATATCTATTCGATTCGGTATTTAGAAGGCGACTCGGGCTATGTCCGGTTTTACGCGCTCTTGAGCTTCATGACCTTTGTGATTCTTTCGCTCGTTTCCAGCCCAAACCTATTCATGCTGTTTGTGTTTTGGCAGTTATTAAGCTGGGCGCTCTACCTTATACTCGCCTTTAATTATTCACATGCACCCGCCTGTCAGAATGCGTTCAAAACCTTCTTCGTTCATCGCGTGGGAGATGTATGTTTTCTCTTCGGACTCTTTCTGACCTATAAATATTTCGGTACGCTGGAATTCACAGAACTTTTCCAAGTCGCCGCCCAACAACCTCAAATGATTTCGTTGTTACCGGGAAACGCATTCGATGTCAGCGCCGTTCCTGTAATCGCCCTCTTCATTTTTGTTGGCGCGATGGCCAAATCGGCGCAATTTCCTTTACATGTGTGGTTGCCCGACACCATGGATTCGCCCACCCCGGTTTCGGCTCTCATGCACGCGGGAATCATCAACGCGGGCGGTTTTTTGCTGAACCGGCTGGCCCCTTTCTATTCGCTATCGCCAATGACGCTTCACATCATTTTTGTCGTGGGCGCCCTCACCGTTCTTCTCGGAGCCGCCATGATGTTGGCGCAAAATGACATCAAGAAAACCCTGGGCTTTTCCACGATGGGGCAAATGGGCTACATGATTATGGAGTGTGGACTTGGCGCCTTTGCCCTGGCTATCTTTCATTTGATTGCGCACGGACTTTTCAAAGCGACCTTGTTTTTAGGAGCGGGACAAGGCATCCATGCCGCGCGAGACGAGCCGAAGCGCCCGCTCGCATCCGCACATGAAGCCGTCCGGCCTGCCACGCAATTGACCTGGGCCACAGGAATCATCGTCACTTTGATCATGCCGCTGATTATTCTCATGGTGGCGCACGATATGCTCAATGTTCCCCTGCAAGAAGGTAATGGCACGGTCATCTTTCTTTTCTTCGCCTGGGTGACGGCTTCTCAAGCCATGTTCAGTCTCTATCGCCTTCATGCGGTGGCTAGCTGGAAAATTGCCAGCGCAATGATCGGCGTTTTGTTTTTCATCGGATTCATCTATCTGTGGGCCGGCGAAGTCTTCACCCATTTTCTGTACCCGGAGCCGGGCGTGGCGAACGGATTCTTCTTGTCTGCGGCGCTCAATACGCAAGTGTTTGATGCGTTCATCCTGATGGCCACCGTGCTCATTCTTTTTGGTTGGTTTATTCTCTACACCAATGCCAGAGGGCAAAAAATAGGGATCATGAATTGGCTCCTTTCCATTCGGAAACAACTCTATATTCTTTCGATCAACCGGTTTTATGTTGATCTTGTTTACCTTCGATTGGGCAACAACCTTTTAATGTGGGCTAGAAAAGTAGCTCATCGTTTTTGAAACATGACCGGTATTAATAATGAATTTTGAAAGCACGCTTCCTGTATTTCTCGCTCTGATTCCGCTCGCTTTGGGAATGGCGTTGAAGGTCGCAAAAATCCCGTTTATTACCCTTCGATCTATCGAATTGATCACGATTGGAGCGATTGCTGGGGGGGTAATATACATTCAATCCGTTCATGCAACAGATGCAACAAATCTGTTTTTGGCCGGGGCGGCCCTTCTTTCCGCATTTTGCGTTTTTCTCAGTCAGGAGGATACGGAACAAGCTCCAGCTCTTTGCGCTTCCGCCCTCATTACGCTCGGCCTGGCTCTCGGTATTTTACTGAACCAGGGGCTTGTCGGCAGGCTGTTTCTTATCAGCCTTCTGGCTTACGTTGCAGTCCCGTTGATTCGTGATAATCATCGCAACGCCCGATCCACAATGGCTCTTCTCCATAGCGCCCTGGCAATTATTCTGTCTTTGGCGTCCGTCTTCGGTCCCCAGTCCATGAGCGTCTATGCAAGCCTGTTCCTTGCGCTGACATTCTTGCCCGTAGTCCCCCTTCACATTCTATTCATGAAAGTGATTGAAGGCGCAAAAGGAATTCAAGCGAGTTTCTGGATCGTCGTGTGGTTGTCCATAGGTCTGGCTGAACTGAACATGATTTATTCCTCGCTCACAACGGAGACTCTGTTCACTTTGAGCCTGCTGGCTTTGATAAGCGCGGTCGGAGCGTCTTTATCCTGCCTCGGACAGCAACAATACAATCTGTTCATTGCATCGGCCACCGTAGCCCATTCCGCCCTTGTCTGGGGACTGCTCAACGTATTCCCTAACTTTCCGATCTGGGGAGTTCCTTTTGGTATTTCCGTAGCGTTTGTGATGGGCGGCCTCTGCCTCGCGTTTTCGTTGATTCGACAGCGTTATGGCTGGCAAATTCTTGGCAAGCTTCCGGGGCTCGCCACTCCAATGCCTCGCTTTGGAATGGCTGTGATTCTGTTTGTCAGTTTTGCCATGTTCATGCCCTTGATTCCTACGTTTTCAGGATTGACCGTTATGCCGACCCTTGCCGTAAAAGGGTCCGCTCTGATCATGATTTTGTTCCTGTTTCTTGCAGTATGGTTAGGCGGCAGCTGGTATTTTTCACAAATGCTTCATCAAACCGCCTTCGGAACTGCGCGCGTTGACGTGCCCTATACTGATTTAAGGGTTGTCGAAGTTGTCGCGCTATCATCCTTACTAATAGGCGCCGTCTACAGTGGACTCGTCCACTAATGCGCCCATGCGTTTAACCCCTTGAGGAGGTCAGCGATCCCAAGCCATGTCTATGCTCGAAACTAAAGAACGGGTTGCGCCAAATGATTTCGAGCGGATGGAATTGTCTTCGCTCGTCAATCTGGCGGGCGAACCCATCTCGCATTTTTGGCCAATGAAAACCTTTATCCACCACAATCCGCTTCATGGACTGGAACATCTGTCCTTTGATGAAGCGGTAAAGATGGGAAAACGGTTTTTTGGCGGCCGCGGTCATCTCCCAAACAGCGAATACCGGAATTACTACAAAGAAGGCCGCATTACTGAAGAATCGATCAGTGACGCGATAAAAAATGGCGCGCAGAATGAGACCCTTAATATCGGCTCTCGAAAACTCTCTCGTCAGGAAGTCTTGCGGAGTCTTCTCATTCACGGCACAGGAAAAATAGCGACCGATGTCAGCTCAGCGATTTTGCAACAATCGCTCAGCCCATCCGACGCTAAAACGCTCTCCGAAAAAATTCAAGGCTTGCCGAAATGCAAAGCCCGCAGGGAATCATTGAGAAGTTATGCCAGTCGCGATCAAGTAGAGCTGGCCGTACAGTACACCCTTGGGGAATGGTGCGACCAGACGCTCGGGACAAAGGTACAGGATCAAATTAACGGCGAGCTCATCAAATGGTGCGGCGGCTTTCTCGATGAAGGACACGCTCCCTGGACCATGCCCTTTCGCAAGAAAAATTTTTACAACGTGTGGAAAGAATTGGTCCTGGAAGATGCATCCGGCACATTACTCGGCATTCCGGACTGGAAGAGCAAAATTCATAATTTGCCGAATCGCCCAGAAGATGCGGTGCTCGAAAGCCTGTCTCTATTGGCGATTCCCAAAGCCTTGTGGCACGACTATTTCACTTTACAGCTGGCGCAACTGTCAGGATGGGCGGGATTCATCAAATGGCGCGCCGAGCAACTGGATTATGAATGGCAACGCGCCTTTCCTATTGACCTTGTCATGTACATGGCTGTCCGACTTTTTTATGAACGTGAATTGACCGCCCTGGCTTGCCAGGACAAACTCGCAATTGACGGGAGTTATACTTCGATACAATCTTACATGACCCAGCACGCCGTTGGTTATGGACTCCATAAGGAATACCATATGCGAGGTCTGCCAGACGAAATGTCGGGTCGCCTGGACGCATCCCTGTTCGTTCAGAACCCACTGAGTATCGATGCGCTCGATCAGTGCGATTCAGAATTGATATCCAGCTGGGAAGAAATCAGACAACAGCAAGAAACGGATGTCCAGGCTTTGATCGTCTTGCAACTTTCTCGATCACTGGATATTCCCCTCCAGGATTTTTTGGAAAGCGCTCCTGAAGCATTGGATAGTTTGCTGGAATGGGTCGACCAATTCCCGGAATCACAACACGGACCCACCTGGCTCAAGGCCTTTGAATCCAGCTATCTGAAAGGCTTTGTGAAGCATCTTTCGCCAAACCTGCAGAAATTGGGAAAGAGCGACCTTCCCGAAGAGCAAGTCCCGGTATCTCGTCCTCTGGCTCAGGCGATATTTTGCATCGATGTCCGCTCCGAAGGTTTCAGAAGGCGACTTGAAGAGGTTGGCGGAAATGAAACCTTTGGCTTCGCCGGTTTTTTTGGCGTGCCAATTTGCTACCAGGGATATACCAGCGAACTACCAACCGACCAGTGCCCCGTCCTTCTCAATCCCAAACACATCGTCAAGGAAATTCCGCGCGCTTATCAGGGCGAGGCCGCAGAAAGATTTTTGGAACGACATCATCTCGCCAAGACAGGTCATACCCTGCTCTATGATTTGAAGGAAAACGCGATCACGCCCTATATCATGGTCGAAGCGATTGGCTGGTTCTTTGGATTCAAACTATTCGGACAAACCTTGAAACCCGAGTGGTTCAAGAACGCCATGTCCTGGATGAAAAAGTGTCTGGTCGTCCCCATCAGCACAACCTTGACTGTCGACAAAATCCAGCGGGACGAAGCTCTCGAAATGGTTGCGTCTCAGCATCGCGCAACCATATACCGACTGTTGATCGAACAATACGACCAGAAAGGCGCCGCCGTTTCTCACGACCAGGTTGAACGCTTGCGCAAACTGACGGTGACTCAAATTCTACCCACCGACAATGAAAATGAAGAGTTGTATCGATTGCTGGAGTGGAGCGAAGCCGACCTCGAACAATTTATTCGAGTCCTCAGAGAGGACTACCACCTGCATCAACGCGACATCTCACGCAGAATGCATCGCATCACACAAACCGGTTTTACGGTCGTTGAACAAGCCCATTTTGTGGAAATGGCGCTGAGGATTTTAGGATTCACCAAATCATTTTCCAGGCTCGTCTTGTTCTGCGCGCACGGTAGCAGTTCGGACAACAACCCCTATGAATCTGCTCTGGATTGTGGAGCCTGTGGTGGGAATCATGGAATCTCGAATGCCCGCGCCCTCGCCGTCATGGCCAACAAAGCGCAAGTCCGACAGGCGCTCGCCCAGAAGGGTCTGGTGATACCAGCGGACACACATTTCCTGCCCGGACAACATGATACGACAACCGATGAAGTTCAGCTTTTTGATCTGGAAGAAGTTCCCGCCACGCATCGCAAAGACTTGCTCAGACTACAACGAGACCTCCATGAAGCCGGAGAAAAGAATAGCAGAGAGCGGTTGACTCGATTTCCAGACGAGCCGATCACAAATGGAACCGTCAAAGCATTGTCGAGGACGAAACAACGAAGCGTGGATTGGTCTCAGGTGCGCCCCGAGTGGGGACTGTCCCGTCATTCGACCTTCATTGTCGGTCGACGCTCATTGACGCAAGGGATGGATCTGGAAGGCCGGGCGTTTTTACATTCCTACGATCATTCACAAGATCCCAAAGGACGCTATTTGGAAATCATCATGACCGCTCCGGTGATCGTCGGCAATTGGATCAACATGGAGCATTATTTCTCAACCGTTGATCCCATGGTCTATGGAAGCGGTAGCAAGGTCTATCACAATATAGTTGGACGTCTGGGAGTCATGTACGGTTCCCAAAGCGACCTCTGCGTCGGACTTCCAACCCAAACGGTTCTTGATGGCGAGAGGCCCTACCATGAACCCATGCGATTATTCACTATTATCGAGGCTCCATTAGAAATAATTTCGTCCATCATTGTCCGTCATGATATCTTACAACGATTGACTAAAAATCAATGGATCCATATTGTCGCCCTGGATCCTGTCACGATGGAATTTCACCTCTACAAATCACCAGATAATTGGCAAGCTGTTAACTGATTCCACCTTACCGAGGAGGATTGACACACCATGAGTACTATGCAACTTCACCCAATGAAGGAAATAAAAATCATTGTCGAAGGAGAACATCTTCATTTTGTAACCGATGTTCTAGATCGAATCAAAGCCAGCGGATATACGATTTTCAACGATATCTCAGGCAAAGGCCATCACGGATTCCACGAAGGACATCTGATGTTCAATGACACGAGTAGCTTGCAGATGATCATCACCGTTGTCCCTGAGGGAAAACTGAACCCGATACTCTCGGGTCTCAAACCCTTTCTGGAACGACACTCCGGCAGTCTTTTTGTCTCAGAGTCTAGTGTACTGCGACGAGATCATTTTGATTCAGAAGAATCCTAGATGTTCCTTGTAAGCATTATCGTATTGATACCCGATTCAACCACCCTCTTTCACCGAGAGATCTATCGCCCATAATTAGCTTTGGCGCCAGCACGGTCTTAGTTGCACAGTAACCCTTGCAAATTTTACCCTCAGCGCAGCGCCTTGATCTGTGACTGAAAACAACGGAAACACCCCTTTCCTTATTTATAGCTAAAAAATAGATTTCGCGAATTGATTACAAGGCGAAAGGAATATGCTTGATTGATCCTGGATAGTTTCATACCATCTTTTCTATAAAATATTTTTATTTCATTGGTGATGTTTCTATGGACGACGGCAGTCAGCAGGTGATCTGGGCGGGTATTTCCGCCGCCATTTTATTCATCGGCGTGTATTTATACAGGGAAGGAAAATCACGCGCTCTCCAGCAATCGAAAGTCAGTGAAAAACCGACCGTGCAGGAGGGCTTGAGCGCCAAAGATTATCTCGATCAGGCGACCCAGGCCTTGACCGACAAGGAATACGCCAAGGCCAAGAAACTCGCATTGACGGGGATTGAGGCGTCTGGAGACGATATTCGCATCGGCTCGGGACTGCATAATTTACTCGGAAGCGTTCTGGCGACAGAGGGGAAAATGAAGGAAGCCTTCGCTGAATTTAAAAAAGCCTCGGAAGTGGATCCCAGTTTTTCTTATCCCTTTAGCAATCTCGGCAATCTTTATTTCATTGAGAGCAAATTTAAGGAGGCTGAAGAAGCCTACAAGGAAGCGATCCACCTCAATGACCAGCACGCCGACGCTTACAACAATCTGGGAATTTTATACAAGACGCAGAAACGCACGCAAGAGGCGATTCAGAATTTTGAACGCGCTTTGAAACTAGATCCGAAAATGGAGGAAGCGCAACGCAACCTCGAAATTTTAAAAAGCGCTCTGCAGAACTAAGCTCTCACTCCAGCCACACGCGCACCGACCGTTCCGTATCTTTTAAAGAAAATACTTCCTGCGGCGCAAAGCCCGATTTTCTCAAGCGCTCCTGAATTCCTTCCAGATCGAATTTCTGACGTCGAATCGATTCCAACACAGGCGGGTCGATCACCTCCTCCAGTTCATCTGCGACGCGCGCCGGCATGATCAGCTTCACCTTATTGCCGTTGGGTTTTTCCACATCAATTTTAAGATAACGCGACAAACCGTCGAATCCCCTTGCATCCGTAGCAGAGGGATTTTCGGGCAAGATCAGTTGCATTGCGGCGGGATAGAGGCTGGAGCAGGTCTGATCGAGTAGATAGCGCCAGGGCAGATCGACCTTCAAACGCCACAGATGCGTGGTCAAGCCATGCAGAACGCGCATCAGATAAATCAACTGAGGCGGAGCCGCAGAACGAAACCACCACTTCAATTCTCCCGCGATCTGGTCGAAGCGCGGACTGATTTTCCAGTCATCCACATTGTAAGGGCCATCGACATTGAAGGGTTCGAACAACACGCTGAGCAATGCCGGCAGTAGCGGATTCAGGTCTCTCAACTTATCCGAATCAAACCCCAATTCAGCGAGGCACGCTACAGGGGACAGTTTTTCATGATGACGCAGAGCCAGAATGATCCGCAGAAGAACCAAACGCTCGGCAAGAGGAATTTTCAGGATGGAACCGTAGTCGTACAGGACCAAAGCGAATCCGCGATTGCCTAATTTACGAAAGGCAAAATTTCCGGGATTCGGGTCGGCGTGCACAAATCCGCAAACGAAGAGCATGTGGAAATAATGCTTGAGCAGGAGACGTCCCATCGCTTCGCGTTGCGCTCCGGTCATCTTCTCCGCCTGTTCAATGTCGAATCCTTCTTCGTAGGATTGAACCAGAACTCGCGGTCGGCACAAGTCCATCAGAACTTGCGGAACGACCATACCAGGAACGTCCTGCGCCAGTCGCGCGTATTCCTGCTGTTGCTCCGCTTCTTTCAGATAATTCAATTCTTCTGAAAGATTGTCCCAGAAAGCATCGCGATAGCCTTCAAGTCGAAATCCCCACTTGGCGATCGGCCCGGCTTTGGGAAGCCAGCCCATCCAATCTATTTCGCTTTCCACGGTTTGGGCGATCTCGGGATACTGCACTTTGATCGCCACCTCGCGCCCATCCTTCAAGCGGCCGCGATGCACCTGCCCAAGAGAAGCGGGCAGACCCTCCTCGCTGAGAGACGCAAACAATTCTTCATACTCCCGACCGTATGATTTTTCCAGAATGTCCAGAATCTCTCCCAGCGCCATCGGCTGAATCGAATTATTGAGAACGCTCCGCTCGGACTTGTCTTCAGCGCCCATGGTCAGGAATTGCCCCACCTTTGCAGACGCGCCGCGAGAAGCGCCGAGCAGTTCGATCAGGTAACTCCTGGCCCGGTCCTTTGCGTCGCCCTCATCGGAGCGCTTCCAGTCATGAACAGCTTTGCCCAACTTGACCAGTCGGGCGCCGCGTTTAAAAAACGAGAACAGACTCATCGATGCGCGTTGGCGGAAGCCTCGTTGAGCGCGGACACTTTGAATGAGTCCACATCAGAAATGACTCCATCAGGAACCGATCCCTGAAACTCGCTGGAACGCATCAAAATCGCCAAGCGACCTGAATCTTCAGTCGTCAGCAACTTTTTTGCCATAGCAACAACGTCTTCGCGTTTCACTTTCTCAACCGCCGCGATGAGTCGCTTCTTAAATTGAAAATCAGCGTCCTCTTCCGTCGCCAGATAGAACAAGTCTTCCAACACTTCGCCAATGCTATCGCCCTGCTTTTCCAGAGAAATGATCTGACCGGCGCGGTGCTTCTCAAACTCTTCATCCGTCAGGCTGTCAAAAATTTTCCCAGACTCTTTCATCCAGGCTTCGACTCTTGTCTGCAGTTCAAACGGACTGTAGGTTGCCGATTGAATGATGAATTTTAAAAACTGCTGGTCTTCCATCCTCTGGTCGAAACTCCAGACGATATAACCGAGTTGCTGGTTGGTTCGCATCTGCGTATAGAAATCGCTTTTAATGATCGAAGAGATCAATGAAGCGACCGCCTGCAGTTCGATGGATTTATCGCCCATCGGCATATGATAGGAAATCGAATTGTTGTTATCGAGAACCTGCTTGCTGAAAACCACCGTCTGGGCCGGTTTCATGCGCTCGACTTCGATTTTAAAGCGGTCCTTCTCAGGGAGCGCTTTGCCGCCCAGTTCCTTCAACAAAATCCCGACGCTTTGTCGCACCTTCGCGTCGTTCCAGTTGCCGTGGGCCATTCCCGTCAGATGAATTCGTTCATAGACTTTCCCCGCATAGCGCTTGAGAACCTCATAAGTCACTTTCTGCAAGGCCTCGATTTTCTGCTCTTCGGTGTAATGTTTTTTCAACCAGAGCAATGCGCCGTAATAACCGCCGCGCGCGTAGGACTGTCCCAGCTTCCTGTTATCCAGATCGCGCAACAACACTTCCTTCAGATCATTGAATTTTTGCTCGTCGATTTTTATCGTCTTCAAATTTTTGGTGATCAGGGCAAGCAGGTCTTCGACGCGTTCCGAATAGCCGCCAATCGACAGGTTGATGCCCTTTTTAGTCAGGCCCAGACCATAGGAAAGTCCCGCCATCTGGATGGGATAAACCAGTTCATTGAGACCTTCATGAATCGCCATGTCGTACATCTTCGCGGTCATTAAATGATCGACCGTGTCGTACACCAGCGGCGTTTCAATGCGAAAACTTAAAAACACCTTCGGCTGTTTGAAGCGGTTATCAAATTTGAACCAGACTCGCCCCATCTCATCGTCCCAGACCAGATGCGGCTCTTCTTCAACTTTCTCCAGATTGTAGGGAATGAAATCATTCTTTTCGGGATAAGCAATGCCCTCGACCTTGGCCGGGTTCTTCAAACGTTGAAATGCTGGGCCGCCAACCTGTTGCATCGAATATTCTGCTCCGTAGTATTTTTCAACCTGATCGGTTTCCAGCGAATTGGTCTGCAAAGTCACCATCGCATTCTCAGGCCTCAAGGTCTCCAGTAAAGCTTGATAGGCTTCGGGATCGTACTTCTTGAACAGGAACGGCAGGGTCTCCACTTCGTCGAGTTTGTAATCGAACATGAGAGCGGCCTGCCCGGCGACGAAACCCATTCCCTCGTCAGGGTCCTTGTACTTGAAATTGATTTCCGCCATCGCCTCGTTTTCGCGATAGGTGTACTCCTGCATTCCCTGCGCTCTCAACATTTCAAAATAAGCGAAGATTCGCTCAAGAACCGTTTCGTACTCTTCGGCTCCCTTGGGCGTCAGAGACACGCCGACTTCAAACGAGTTGATGTTTGGATGGCTGTTGCCGCCTCCCGCGCTCAAACCCAGAGCCAAACCTTCTTCTTTCAACTTGGACAATAAGGAACCCTTGCCTTCATAACCGATCACCGATCCGACAATGCTTGCAGGCTTGCTCTCAAGATGCTCGGACAAACGAATGGTAGGAAACTCGACTGATAAAGAACGCAGGTCTTTAATGGACTTCACTTTTAAAAGGCGATACTTGTCCTTGAGAGGTTTGCGGTAATCCGGGCTGACTTCCGGCAGAACAACAGGCCGATCCTCGATTCCCTCAAAATACTTGCGCGCCAGCGATTCCTGTTGCGGCAAAGGAATATTCGAAATCAAGGCCAGGCGCATATTCGACGCCGCATAATATTTCTTAAAGAACGCGCGCAAGGCGGGTCCGTTATCGCCCGCAAGGGTTTCCTTGTTTCCTGTTCCAAATTTAGCAAGAGGGTGTCCCGGCTCCACCATCATATTTTGCACTCGGGACAAACGCCAGCCGTCGCTCCTCTGGTTTTTATCATGTTCGCTACTCACAGCGTTGACTTCCCGCTCTGAATATTTTTCATCAAACAGGGGAGACTTGAAAAAATCGCTGAAACGATCCAGCGCGCCTTCGAACGCATCGTGCGAGACTTCAAAGAAATAATTGGTCACATCCGAAGAGGTGTAGGCGTTGCTCGCTCCCGAGTTCGCGTCCAGGTATTCCTTATACGATCCAACCACGGGAAATTTTTTGGTGCCCAGAAAAAGCATATGCTCCAGATAATGCGCCAGACCTTGTTTATCTTCCGGGTCGTACAACATGCCCGTGCCGACTCCCAATGCCGCCGCGCTTCTATGCACCTCGGGATCAAAAACCAAAAGGGCTTCCAGACCGTTGTCCAATTTGAAGGTCTGTGTTTTTCTCTCAGAGGCGTGAGCCGTCCCAAGCAGTAAAATGATCCAAAGGACGAATAAAAATCTGGTCACACTAAAAACTTTTTGTCTTTGCACAAAACACCTCCATAAATTATTAACCCGGCAGGTTGGTCAACAGCCCGGAGCAAATTCTCACCTTAGCTAAAATTATAACAGCGTCAGGAAGAGCTTTTCAAAAAATGAATACGAAATTAAGGTCGATTTTAGCGTGAAGCCTCATTAAAATGTTTTAATTAATTTGATGCGAAGAGAAGCAGCGATTGTCTTTCAGACGAATCGAACGCCTTGTCATTCCTCATTAATGAGAACTGGAGTCTCCAATGAAAAAAATCAGAGTCGCCGAGTGGAAGGATTTAGAAGACCGTAAACCCGTTTATGCGCTCGTCGCGAATGTCGATCTCGTGGTTTTTCGTTGCGACTCAGAAGTATCCGCTTTTTATGGTCGCTGTCCTCATCGCGGCGCATTGCTGGCGGACGGTTTCATTAAAGGCGACAATCTGATCTGCGGCGTTCATTACTGGGATTTCAGATGCGATACCGGAATCAGCGAATATAACAACGAAGAGCAATTGCCCAAATTCAATGCATGGGTCGAAGACGGCGGCGTCTATCTTGACGAAGAGGAGATCACTGCTTGGGAGGTGGATCATCCGCAGGCCTACGCTCGGGACGAGTATCAGGGCCTATACGCAGATCACGAAGGAACCGAAGATGAACCGCATACCAGTTTCATTCAGCAACTAGCCAAAAATGCTTTGTCGAAGTTGGGACATCATGGCCCAATGGCGGCGATGGGCGTTCCGGGGCAGGAGCTTCCCAAATGGGACGACATTCAATTCGTCACCGCGCAATTAGCCTCCATGCCTTTGCTTGAGGACGAATCGGTAAACACAGAGGTCGTCGTCGGCCCCGGCGCTAAAAAACCGCTCCGGCTGGATATTCCCCTGATTGTCTCCGACATGAGCTTTGGCGCCCTCTCTGAAGAAGCGAAAATATCGCTCGCCCTCGGAGCCGAAAAGGCGGGAACCGGAATCTGTAGCGGCGAGGGAGGAATGCTTCCCGAAGAACAAAAAGCCAACAGTCGATACTTTTATGAACTGGCGTCGGCGCGATTCGGTTTCTCAATGGACAAACTGAAAGACGTCCAGGCCTTCCATTTCAAAGGCGGTCAGGGAGCTAAAACCGGAACAGGAGGCCATCTACCAGGCGAAAAAGTTAAAGGAAAAATCGCCACGGTTCGCGGCTTGAAAGAAGGCGAAGCGGCGGTATCGCCCCCGCGATTTCCAGACTGGGACTCGATCGAACCCATCAAAGAGTTCGCGCAAAAAGTGAGGGAAGAAACCGGAGGCATTCCCATCGGCTATAAACTGTCTGCGCAACATATAGAAAAAGATATCGACGCCGCTCTTGAAGTGGGCGTGGACTACATCATCCTCGACGGTCGAGGCGGTGGGACGGGCGCGGCTCCGCTGTTGTTCCGCGACAATATTTCCGTCCCCACCATTCCAGCTTTGGCGCGCGCGCGGCGACATCTGGATACATTGGAACGCAGGGACGTCACTCTCATCATCACCGGCGGACTTCGGGTTCCAGCGGATTTCATCAAAGCCCTTGCGCTTGGGGCGGACGCGGTTGCGCTCTCTAACTCGGCGTTACAGGCGATTGGCTGTATCGGCATGAGAGCCTGCCACACCAATAATTGCCCGGTGGGTATCGCCACTCAAAAGGAACACCTGAGACGCCGAATCGTGATCGAAGAATCGGCTCAGCGTCTGAGCAATTTTTTTCAGGCCTCGGTGGAATTGATGCAGGTCATGGCCCGAGCCTGCGGGCATCGTTCTCTGAGCGAATTCTCCATCGACGATTTGGTGACCTGGAAAAAAGAGATCGCCGATCTTTCAGGAATCCCATTCGGCGGCATAAGAGACTGAACGCTTCGCGCTCAGTGTTCCAGACTCATGAGGGCGACGCCAATAAAGATCAAAGCGCCCGCAAGCATGCGTTTTGCGCCAAAGCCTTCATTATTGATCCAGCACCCCCAATAAATGACCAGAAAAACGCTGATCTGGCGCAGGGAAACCACCGCGCTCACATCTTCAAATTGCAGGACGATGCAAATCACCCCATAAGATCCCAAAGTCGCTATCCCGCCCAGAATCCCCTTGCGCCACTCGCCTTTCCAGACCTGCAGAATATCGCTTCGATTGAAACTTAGAAATAAATAGGAATTATACAAAGCGAAACACACCAGCGATTCCAGAAAGAAAAACGCCACTCCATTGCGCAGACCGTCTTCCGGGAACAGCTGAAGAAAATGATCCATCCCTTTTTTGTCAACAAGGGAATAAGACACGACCATGATCAGGGTGAAATACGCCCAGCGCAAATGCTGGTGCCGCATCGCGTTCCATAAATTGACCGCGCCCTTTATAAGATGCCCGTCAAAATGCAACACATAGATAGCGACGACAATCATCAAAACGGCGATCCACTCGAAAACGCTCAGTCTTTCGCCCAGCAGAAAAAAAGCCCCCACGGGAACGAAGACCGGAGCCGATCGTGCGATCGGGTACACATAGGAAATATCTTCGGTATGATAGGCTCTCGACAGACAAAAAATATACAGTCCGTGCAAAACGCCCGACAGAATAGCCCAGCCCCACAATTCAGCGCTGTAACCTTCCACCCCGAATATCAGAAAGAATACCGACGCCATGAGAATGATCCAGCTCCCTTTCAAGGCGGAAAAAAACCGGGAGTCTGCGCTGGAACGTGTGAGAATATTCCAATAGGCGTGGAACAGGCAGGAAATAAGAATGAGGCTGATGTTGACGAGGGACAAAAGAATCCTGTTATCGATGCGTCTCAATAAAAAGACGATTATAATAGCAACTATGAATCATTCTGACTTCAAATCATGTTTAATAAAATAGCGTTCGTCTCCTATTCCATCTCGGATATGAAACGTTCTGTCGATTTCTATCAATCGACCCTGGGATTTCAATTACTGTTCCAAGTCGATGAATGGGCCGAATTCATGATCGGAGATCAGCGCTTCGCAATTCGACAAACCTGCGAAGCAATTCAACAAAACGCCGCCATGCTACACTTGGAAACCGACAACATCGAAGACGCTATCGCGCGCCTGCAAGCCCAAGGCGTCGCCATCCATCAGACTGTAAAATCTCACGACTACGGCAAGCTCGCCGCTTTTCTTGATCCCGACGGCAACCTCATCGGTCTCTACGAAGCGCCCCGGCCCACCGGGTCCCAAAGCAAATAGTTGAAATAATACCATCCCAAACGCAGGTATTGATCCAGAAATAAATTATCGTAGGCGGTATTGAGCCACCAACTCTCAAAGTTTTTCTGATAATCCGATTCCAAAGGCTGAAAGAAATAATTTTTCGCCCCATCCCCCAATGCGTGGTCCAGATAAAATCGATACCCCCTGCCCTGATAATAAGGAATAAAAATGATCGCTTTTGAGAAGGGCGAATCTTTGCGAACCTGCTCCAGAAATTCTCCGAATCCGGGGCCGCTCTCAAAACCTGCCGTCAACACTCTCACCCGCTCGGAATCGATGCCATGGGACTGCGTTTCCGACTTGATCCATTGTTCAGTATTCACTTCACGCAGAGCCTTCCAGGATCGACTGTAATCGCTGGCTAACACATAGATGGTTTTTATCTCCTCCGATTGCGCTCGTTTCGCTACCTGTTCGGAAAGAGCAAACGTGAATATCACATCCACGCTGGAATCCGCCGCTTCATGAACGACCAGAAAATTTCCGATCGAGTTCAACAACGGCCGGTGTACGAGCGCCGCCAGCAACAAGAAACAAGCAAATACGATCCATTTTATTCTTCCGGGCCAGTCAGGTTTCATTCGCTTCCCTTCGCCAGCAGAACGCTGTTGATCGGGAATTTGATCCACTCGCTGACCACATATGAGAAGCGCGTTGGATTGCGCCACCATGAATCAAACACCGCCCGCGTGTCGGCGCTGTCCGGACTTTGATAACCCAGAATGATCTCTGTATCTGCAAAGACCGACTCAAACACCATGCGAACGCGGCGCATATTGTAAGCGTCGCTGATAACCACAGCGCTCGCCCAGCCATTTTCCAGAGCCCATTGTCTGGCCAACTGCGCGTCGTGGCGGGTGCTGGTTGAATGCGAGGCGCGCAAACGTTCTGGCGCTATCCCCTCCTCCAAAGCTTCCGCCTCCGCCAGTTCCAATTTGGTGCGGTTGACAAGAGTGAGTTTTACGCGAGTATCGCCCAGCAAGAGCAGCTTCGCGTTGGGGTTCTGCTGAATCAAATCAAGCGCGTAGCGAAAACGTGAATAAGTCGCCGTCGCCGATACAACGAGATCGACCGGAGAAACCCGTTCCTCTACAGACAAAAATTTAGCGAAAAAAGGCAACCAGGAGCGATGCGTGAGCGTCAGACCCGCATAGAGCGCCAGCAGAACGCTGAAAACCATGAAAAAGCGTCTCCATTTCATCGCTTATAAATGGGTGAAAATAGAAAAAATATCATGTAAAATACCGGCATGAACTCAAATTTAACTCATTTTAATGAAGAAGGCCGCGCCCGAATGGTGGATGTCAGCGAAAAAAACATCACCGAACGGGTCGCTATCGCAGAGGGTCGCGTTCACATGCAACCGGAGACCCTGCGACTGATTAAAGAAGGACAAATCAAAAAAGGCGATGTTCTGGCAGTCGCGCAGGTGGCCGGAATCATGGGAGCCAAGAAAACATTTGAAATGATCCCCATGTGCCACCCCCTGTTATTGACCAATGTAGACATCAGTTTCAAGGAAAATTTTGAACCCGATCCGCAAACCGGCCTGTCGTCCATCGACGTGACGGCGACGGTCAAGGTCACAGGAAAAACGGGAGTCGAAATGGAAGCCTTGACCGCCGTGTCGGTAGCGTCGCTGACCATTTACGATATGTGCAAGGCGGTCGACAAGGGAATGAAATTCGACAACATCCAATTATCGCATAAATCCGGCGGTAAATCAGGGGACTACAACCGTTCCGACGCGACCTGAAAATTCGCTCGCGCGAGACGGTTTCTCAAATACAGAATGCAATGATCACCGTAAAATATTTTGCCAGCTTGAAAAATTTTTCCAATACGGATGAAGACCAGTTTGAGGCGAGCGGTATCTCAACCCTCCTCGACCTGAGCCACGCTATTTCAAAAAACCACCCGCAGTTGGGAGAAATGATTCGAGGGAAAAAAATCATGGTTTCCGTCAATCTGGATGTAGCCAATCTGGAATCGGAAATTCATGATGGCGACGAAGTCGCCCTGCTCCCTCCATTCTCCGGCGGGACCCACTCATAGAGGATCGCTATCATGAACGCCGTCACCGAATCCAAAGTCAGAATTCAGAAAGAAGATTTTGTCGTCACCGATGAAATCGAAGCGATGAAAAAAGTCTCCC
Source organism: Candidatus Nitrohelix vancouverensis (assembly GCA_015698305.1). Classification (NCBI taxonomy): domain Bacteria; kingdom Pseudomonadati; phylum Nitrospinota; class Nitrospinia; order Nitrospinales; family Nitrospinaceae; genus Candidatus Nitrohelix; species Candidatus Nitrohelix vancouverensis. The sequence goes on along the minus strand of CP048620.1, from coordinate 2,153,432 downwards.
GCAACATCGGCGGCATTGTAACCTTTCTCGGCACAGGCCGGGAGCTTTCCAAAGGCGAAAACATCAGTCAGCTGAACTTTGAGCATTATCCCCAAATGGCTGAAAAGAAGCTGGAAGAAATTCGCGTCAAAGCGATTGAAGATTACAAGATCATCGACATGAGCATCATTCACCGCATCGGCGAAATCGAAATCGGCGAGAATATCGTCCTGATCGTCGCCGCAGGGGAGCATCGCAAGGAAGCCTTCGCCGCATGCGAATGGGCCATTGCAGAACTCAAGCGCACCACCCCCATCTGGAAACGAGAAACGACCAGTAACGGCGAAGTCTGGGTACAGGACACTCCCTGATTTCCAGACCGGCCGCCCACCCAGACACTACGGCGACCGCTTGTAATGAATGAAATCGGACCTCTCCCTATCGTCACCGTCAGTTCGCGACTGGCTCGCTGGCTCACGCTCCAATACAATCAGCGCAAGCAGGAACAGGGTGAATCGGTATGGGAAGCCCCCAGCATTCTCTCCCTGAACGCATGGCTCAAAACGCTCTGGGAAGAATCCTGGCCCGAGCAATTCATTCTCTCCGACCTGCAATCGAAACAGCTTTGGGAATCCGTCATCAAACGATCTCGCTACGGCGGCGATATTTCCCTGCTCAATTTAAAGTCCGCCGCCAATCAGGCCGCAAACGCCTACCAGCTGATTCACGAATACGAACTTGACGCCGGGAACGCCTCCTTCCTCGATAAAGAAGAAACGAAAGAATTTCTGGAGTGGAAGCGCGCTTATGAGACCCGACTCGAATCATTAAACGCGCTCGACCCCGCATCCCTTGCTGGAGCCGTGCTACGAAAAATGGAGCGGCGCGAAATTCCAACGCCGGATCATTTAACGTTGGCGGGTTTTATGGAGACCACGCCGCAACATGAAAGAATGATTCGCGTCCTTGAATCTAACAACACGCAGGTGACGCTGGCCCCGCCCCTATCAGGAGACGCGTTGTCTTCAACGCGCACAACCGCGTGGAAAGACAAAAAAGAAGAAGTCGTTCAATGCGCGCGCTGGATTCGAAAAACGCACAGGCCGGGTAAAACCATCGGCGTTGTGGTTCCCGAACTGGAATCTTACCGCTCGCTCATTTTCCGCGAATTCAGAATGGAACTGTCGCCAGCCTCAGTCCTTCCAACGAAGGATATGGAACCCCCGTTCAATATCTCACTGGGAGCGCCGCTTGCGGAAGAACCCATGATCTGGACAGCTCTGCAACTCATTTGCGCAGGCCATTCCAAAATTCCTCTGGCCACTCTGTCGATTCTCATTAAAAGTCCTTTTCTGGAAATGGGCAGAACGCATTTCCTGGAATCCATCCGTTTGGAAAAACTCTGGGCTTCCAAACGCGTTCCCTTTATTTACCTTGAAGACATCAAAGAATCCAGCATTGCTCCCTTGCTGGGCGAATGGAACCGTTTCATACTATTGGCCGACACACTTCTTCCCAGCCAATGGACTTCAGTCATTTTTGATTTCCTCAAGCAACAGGGATGGCCCAGTCAGCTTGAAAGCAGTTTTCAGTCACGCCGCGATTTTCAGGCCTATGAGGCATGGAAAGAATGCCTCGAAAATTTCTCCACCCTCGACGACGTCTCAGGATCACTCACACGAGAGCAGGCCGTCCATTTACTGGGACAGTTGGTCACAGAAAAATTATTCCAGATCAAAACCCGCGAACAACCGATCCAGATCATAGGTCTGCTCGAATCATCGGGAATGCAATTCGATCATGTCTGGGTGATGGGCTGTCACGCCGACTGCCTCCCCTCGCCGCCCGCGCCCAATCCCTTTTTGCCGATCCCGATTCAAAAGCAAAAAGGAATCCCGCATTCGGACGCGGGTCGAGAACGAGCCTATGCAATGCAGTCCATCGCGCGCCTGGCGTCTGCCGCTCCCGACGTCATTTTCAGTTATCCCGAAAACGACGGCATCCACGAATGCCTTATCAGCCCTCTTCTCGTAACCATCCCATCCGCAGGAGAACAATTCAGCATCAGCCATTCCAGCGCATTGGCGGGAAAAATACAAAACACTCTGCTTCTCGACGAATGGCAGGAAGCCAACACGCTTCCCTGGACCTTGAAGGAAAAGGAACTCTATGCCTCGCAACTGTTTCCCGGCGGAACCTCCAGCATCAAGAATCAGGCCGACTGCCCCTTCAAAGCCTTCGCCAACCACCGCTTGAAATTGTATTCGTTTGAAATACTGGAAAATGATTATGAAAATCTGGAACGCGGTAATCTCACCCACAAGACTCTCGAATTATTCTGGAAGGAAGTCAAAACCCAGCAAAACCTGAAACGATTGCAAGCAGACAATTTATTGGAGAGCGCCGTCATACGAAATGTGCGCTCGGCGCAAAGCTATTACAGAAAAATATTCGTTCGTCAGTCTCTCTTTGAAAACATCGAGAGACAGCGCCTGACCCAGTTAATGATGGAGTGGATGGAAAAAGAGTTGCTACGCACAGACGACTTCACCGTACTGCACGAAGAACTCAGCAAGGAACTGACGCTCGCAGGGCTACAGCTCAAACTCAAAATCGACCGGGTCGATAAAACCGTTAACGAACAAATCATACTCATCGACTACAAAACTTCAAAAAACGAATCCACATCGCAAAAGCGCTGGTTCGAAGAACGCCTCTCAGAACCGCAACTCCCCTTGTATTCCCTCGCAATGAAATGCGACGCCGTCGCTATCGGCATTGTCTCCAAAGGGGAAACGAGCTGGGCGTCCACGTCTTCACCGCAAGTTTTTCTAGGCTCAAAAAAATACCAGCAGGAGGAACTCGAAAGTTGGGAAGGAATTCTCTCGCACTGGCGCAATGGATGCGAACAACTGGCTCAGGAATTGGTCGATGGCCTCCTGATCGCGCAACCTTTGCGAAAGCATAACACCTGCAGAATCTGTCCGCATGAAACCCTGTGCCGTATCAAGGAACGTTCCAACTGGATGTCAGACGACGAGGATGAATCATGACAAACCTGCCGGATGATGAGGCCCGACAAAAAGCACTGGACCCTTCGCGCTCCTATATCGTCCAGGCTCCCGCAGGCTCCGGAAAAACGGAATTGTTGATTCAACGCTACCTGCGTCTGCTCGCGATTGTGGAATGTCCTGAACAAATTCTAGCCATGACCTTCACGCGCAAAGCCGCGGGCGAAATGAAGCATCGTATTGTCAAGGCTCTTGACTCTGGACAAAATGAAAAAGCGCCCGAGGAAATACACGCTCTAAAAACATGGACGCTCGCGAAGAACGCTCTGGCTCAGGATCGCTTGAAAGGCTGGAACCTGCTCGACAATCCCACCCGACTGAAAATTCAGACCATCGATTCCTTCTGCACGGGACTCGTCAAGCAAATGCCCCTTCGTTCCGAATTAGGCGGCCCGGTCGGCGTGGAAGAAAGGCCCCAGGCTTTATACAAGGAAGCCGCGCGACGAATTTTATCCAGCATCGAATCGAACCGTCCGGAAGGAAATCGCGTGCGATCTATTTTGTCGCACCTCGACGGATCCAAAAGCATACTCCTGAAGCGCATCATGGATCTGTACCAGAAGCGCGACCAATGGATGACTATTTTTCATGAAGATTTTTCGGTCGGCGATGAGACCCGCATCTTTTTCGAAAGATTATTACAAAAACTGATCGCTTCAAAATTGCGCGAGGTCAGCGACGCGTTCCCGCAGGAACTGGAAAAGGAACTCGTTCAAGCCGCCAACTACGCCGCAGAAAACTTGAAGGTCAAATCCCCGGCACACCCCATCGTCGGGCTGGAAAGCATGTTAGCCCTGCCTCTTCCAGATATCGAAAACTACGATCACTGGCAGGCCCTTACAGAATTACTGCTCACCAAGGCGGGAGACATTCGCAAGACCGCCGACGTTCGACTTGGATTCCCATCAGACAAAAACGTAGAAAGCAAAAATATGAAAAAGCGTTTCACGCAATTGCTGGAAACTTTGTCGGAAAATAAATCACTGGGAGAACTTTTAAAAAGCGTACAAAATCTGCCGCCTCCGCGATTCACGGAAGACGAATGGAAAATTCTGCAGGAGACCATTCAACTCTTTCCTTTATTATCGAACACGCTTCGCAGGGTCTTCAAGGAAACAGGAAGGATTGATTTTTCAGAAATCACTCTGTCGGCAAGAAAAGCCTTGGGAACGGACGAAGATCCCACCGACTTACTGCTCTATCTCGACTACAAACTTCAACACATTCTCGTCGATGAATTTCAGGACACGTCTTTCAAGCAATTTCATTTATTGGAAGCGCTCACTTCTGGCTGGGAAAGGGACGACGGACGCAGCCTTTTTATCGTCGGTGATCCTCAACAATCCATTTACCGCTTTCGCGATGCGGAGGTGGGACTGTTTCTAAAGGCCCAGGAAAATGGAATAGGAGAGGTTCCGCTGGCAAAATTAACGCTGACTTCCAATTTCCGTTCGCATGGCGCGCTGGTCGACTGGTTCAACGCTTGCTTTCAAAGCGCATTTCCGCATCATGAAAACAGCGAACTGGGAGCGATCTCGTACTCTCCTTCAACCACTGTCATTGAAGATTCCTCCCAGAGCGACATGCCTGCTCCCGGAGTCGAGTTACATTCATTCCTGACAAGCGATGCCCACAAAGACACGGCGCAGGACGAGGCGGAGACCATTGCGGCGCTTTCGTCTCGCTACCTGAGGGACTGCCCCCAAGCCAGCATTGCGATCCTTGTAAAATCCCGCGCGCACCTGGCGCAAATTGTCGCTACATTGCGCGATAAAAACATTCCTTTTCAGGCGGAAGAAATCGACATACTCACGTCGCGACCCGCGATACAGGACTTACTGGCTTTGATGCGCGCCCTGCTGTCTCCCAACGACGACATCGCATGGGCCTCAATACTCAGAGCTCCCTGGTGCGGCATGTCTCTGCAAGACCTGCAACTGATACGGCAGGAGGACCTGTCGGCGCCTCTAGCCTTACAAATTCGTCATCCAGAAATTCATTCAGCGTTGACTGAAGACGGCAGGAAACGACTGGAGCGTTTCAACCAGGTGATGGAGCAGTCCGGCGCGACCGATTCGGGCTTGCGCTTTCGCGATCTTCTCGAAGGCGTCTGGATCAGTCTTGGCGGCCCGGCCTGCATCGGCGTTTGTTCGGTGGAGGACATCGAAGTATTTTTTGATGAAATAGAAAAAGCTACGGCGAACGGCGACCTGTCCCAGTTGAATCAATTCAGCGCTCGACTGGATTCGCTCTACGCAGCGCCTCAAACGCACCAGGGAAATGCATTGCAAATCATGACCATGCACAAGGCGAAAGGATTGGAATTCGATATTGTCCTGCTACCCGGACTTGGGAAAAAGCCCCGCCCCGACGAGAAGCGGCTGGTCTACTGGATGCCTTACGATGAAGGAATTTTAATCGCTCCTATTGAGGAGAAAGGCGGAGAGAAAAATAAAATCTATGAATTCATCAATACAATCAATAAGACAAAAAACCAATATGAATCTGCGCGCCTGCTTTACGTCGCCACAACACGCGCCAAAAGGAAATTGCATTTATTGGGGCATACCAGCGACAAAGAAGAGGGGCCCGTTCCAGCCAGACATTCAGCTCTGGATATGCTCTGGCCCCATTTACAAAGCGAGTGGGTTCAGGCCAGTATAGCGAACCTTCCAGAAACCCCAGCCGACTCCAGCGACGAGACGCCGCAGTTCACGGCGCTCAAACGCCTCGCCGCAGAGGTCGCACTGCCTGAACCTGACCCCGATATTGAAATCGGCGCCACTCTGGAAATGTCTTTCGAGCAGGATATGAAACCGCTTTTTTTCTGGGCAGGATCGGAAGCGAGGTATCTGGGTACAAGCTTGCATCGGTGCTTTCAAAAAATCGCAGAGGACGGCGCTGAACAATGGGACGAGCAGAGAATACAAAAATTACATCCAAAGATGATCGCTTCCCTGCAAAGCCAGGGGCTTTCAAAATCCAGCGCAGAGGCTCAAGCCGAAAAAGGAATGAGAGCGCTTAAACTGGCGTTGGAGGATTCGACAGGGAGATGGATTCTATCCAATCGTGAGCAAGCTGAAACCGAATACGCATTGACCCGATTCTCCAATAATCGTTTCATCGAACGCATCATCGACAGGACCTTTATCGACAAGGGAATTCGATGGATCATTGATTTTAAAACCGGGGAACATCAGGGATCGAATCTGGAATCGTTTTTTGAGGAAGAAATGATTCGCTACCGTCCTCAATTAGATCAATACGAATCCATACTCATTGAAAAAGGCGAAACACTACCAATCAAAAAAGCGCTGTACTACCCTTTGCACTCCCGTCTGGTTGAGCTATGATTGCGAAAAAGGAAAGGCGAGGCGTCACAAAAGTGACCCCTCGCCAGTAGAAGCGCAAGCCGCCGGAAGGCTACACGCTTTGGGTAAAATCTAAATCACAGAAATAAGCCGATACAATCTCTGAACTTCAAACTAGTTTTCTGTGACTGCGTTCTTTCTTTCAAAATGAAACGAATCCGTTCCCGAACCATTGCAATCCACATAAATGGAATCGCCGTCGTGAATCTCTTCGCCTAGAATTTTCATCGACAGCGGGTCCTGAATATATTTCTGCAGAACGCGCTTCAAAGGCCTCGCTCCAAAAACCGGATCATAGCCCTTCTCCGCCAGCGCTTCCATCGCATTGTCAGACAAGGACAGAGTCATTCTGCGTTCTTTCAGAAGGGTTCTGATATTGCCCAGTTGCACTTCAACAATTTCCTTAATCTGCTTGCGACTGAGATTACGGAAAATGACCACATCATCAAGCCGGTTGAGAAATTCAGGCCGGAAGTTTTCTCGCAGTTCTTTCCATATCGAAGTCTTGACCTGTTCAAATTCTTTCTCCCAGGTCTGCCTCTTATCCTCATCCTCTGAATTTTCGAATTCGGCAAAACGCATTCCAAATTCATGAATCATTCTGCCTCCGATGTTTGACGTCATCAGGATAACGGTATTGCGAAAATCAACCGTCTTACCTTGCCCATCGGTCAGGCGCCCCTCATCCAGAATCTGGAGGAAGATATTAAACACATCCGGATGCGCCTTTTCAATTTCGTCGAATAAAACAACCGAGTAAGGTTTGCGGCGCACATGCTCGGTAAGATATCCGCCTTCGTCGTAACCCACATAGCCCGGAGGCGCTCCGATCAAGCGCGATACCGAATGCTTTTCCATGAACTCGGACATGTCGATGCGAACCATCGCCTGTTCGTCGTCGAAGAGAAACTCCGCAAGCGACAAGGCCAGTTGCGTTTTACCCACGCCGGTCGGCCCCATGAATAAAAAGTTTCCGATCGGACGCTTGGCGTCCTGCAATCCAGCGCGAGACCGTCGAATCGCATTCGAAACCAATCGCACCGCCTCGTCCTGACCCACCACTCGTTTGTGAATTGTCTGTTCCATATTCAACAAGCGTTGCTTCTCGGACTGGAGCATGCGTTCGACCGGGATTCCCGTCCACTTGGAAACGATGCTGGAGATTTCTTCCTCTCCAACTTCTTCATTGAGCATGCGTCCCTCGCCTTGCGCTTCCTGGAGCCGAAGCAGTAAATCATCCATCTCTTTCACAAGTCGTGGATAAGACCCGTACTTCAAGGTCGCCGCTTCTTCCAGATTTCCATCGCGTTCGGCGCTCTCATAACTCTGCCGGGTCGATTCAATTTTCTCCTTCAATGAACGTTTTTCTTCAATGATCGCTTTTTCCTTCTCCCATTGCTTGCGCATGGAATCGCATTTTCCTTTAAGCTCTTTGATCTCGCCCTCGATGACGCCCTGACGAGACTTCGACTCCTTATCATCTTCCTTCTTCAAAGCCTCGCGCTCGATTTCAAGTTGAGTGATCTTGCGCTGCAATTGATCGATCTCTGCAGGCATCGAATCGATTTGCATTCTGAGGCTGGACGCCGCTTCATCAATCAGGTCAATGGCCTTATCTGGCAATTGCCGATCGGCAATATAACGGTGCGACAATCGCGCCGCCGCCAGCAAGGCTGAATCCTGAATGCGAACGCCGTGATGAATTTCATACTTTTCTTTCAGGCCGCGCAATATTGAAACCGTGTCCTCAATGGATGGCTCGCCAACCAGAACGGGTTGAAAGCGACGCTCAAGCGCGGCGTCTTTTTCAATATGCTTGCGATACTCGTTCAGGGTCGTCGCGCCGACACAGCGTAATTCGCCGCGCGCCAGCGCCGGTTTCAACATATTCGACGCATCCATCGATCCTTCAGCAGAACCGGCTCCTACCAGGGTGTGCAATTCATCAATGAAAAGTATGATTTGTCCGTCGCTGTCATTGATGCCTTTAAGTACGCTTTTCAGTCGATCCTCAAATTCGCCGCGATATTTGGTCCCTGCGACCAGCTGGGCGAGATCGAGCATCATGATTTTCTTATCCTTCAAGCCCTCCGGCACGTCGCCGTGGTCGATGCGCTGAGCCAGACCTTCAACGATAGCCGTCTTGCCCACGCCAGGTTCGCCAATGAGAACGGGGTTATTTTTTGTTCGCCGACTCAGCACCTGAATGGCGCGACGGATCTCGACGTCGCGTCCGATCACCGGATCGAGCTTTCCTGAGCGCGCGCGATCCGTCAAGTCGATGCAAAATTTCTCCAGCGCCTGATATTTGGATTCAGGATTCTGATCGGTAACGCGCTGACTTCCGCGAACCGTCTGCATCGCTTTCAAGAGCGCATCTTTCGTGACTCCCAGCGCTTTGAAATCGGCGTTGGTCTTTTTATTCTCCGCTACGGCAAGAAAGACATGCTCCCCGCTCAAGAATTCATCCTTCATTTTTTTGGACTCGTTAAAGGCCTGGTCCAGCGTTTCTTTCAATGTCGGAGAAATATAAGTTTGCGCCGGGCTTCCTGATACTTTGGGATATTTTGCGATGGTATCGAGCAGGCGATTTTCCAGAGTTGTGGAATTGACGCCAATCGTTTTCATCAAGGCGCGACCGACGCCGTCGGGATCACGGAGGAGACACAAGGTCAAATGCGCCGCTTCAATCGCCTGCTGACCGTACTCGTCGCAAAGGGATTGCGCCGATTGAATCGCTTCTTGAAGTTTGATTGTCATTTTGTCAAATCGCATGGTCTTACCCTCGCAAAAGATGTTTATTGCTCTAAAACTAAATAAGATTGCTTTTGAAGCGTGTCAAGCGAGGGAGGAATTTTTAAAGACTGCCAGAAGGGGGCGACTTGAAAACGGGGACTTTAACGAAGAAAGCGCGTTTGAAACAATACGGCTTTTGTGTTCAGTCTGAAGAACGGTCCAGAATATCGCCCATCAAGCGGCTGGTGGCCCGTCTTACATGCGGCTTGGCAAGGTGGGTTTGAATATCTGCGGGTAAACGCAGGGTGAACTTCGACCCGCTTCCGAATTCTGTTTCCGCCGAAATTGAACCGCCCATCGCCAGGGTCAGGCGATTGCAAATGGCCAGGTTCAAGGCTTCGGCTCCGTAAGCGGCGGCAATATTCGATTGGGATTCGGTGTACTGTTTGAATAATTCTTCGAGAATGCGCGAGTCGATTCCTGCTCCGCAATCCTGTATCGAAAAAGAAATCCAGTCGGTGTCTTTGACCGTTTCCCGCTTGATGTTAAAGCCGATTTTGCCCTTACCGGAAGCTTTGCAGGCGTTCGAGAACAGGTTTTTGAGGATTCTGCACAACCGACCATGATCGGCTCGAATGGAACCCAGATCCCCTTCGCGAACAACGTCGATCTGGATTTCAGCTTCTTCAAGAATCTGCTCAATGGATACGGTGACCTCAGTAATAAGCAGTTCCACCGGAATTTCGTCAATTTTCAGTTCCCCGCGACCGGACTCAATCGTCGAGAGATCGATGATTTCGTTCACCCAGTTCAACATATGATGCCCGGATTCATGAATCTGCTTCAGATCAAACACCCATTGCTCCTTGCCTTCCATCCGAGCTTCTTCGGACATCAATTCACTGAAACCAATGATGTGGTTCAAGGGGGTTCTTAATTCATGGCTTAAATTGGAAAGGAAAACCGATTTGCTTTTGCTGATGACTGCAACTTCGTTCAAAGAGGCTTCCAGACGAGATACCTTCTTTTCCAAATCAAAGGTATGAACCGAAACTTGAGAGCGGATGGAATCTTTGAGGCTGGAATTCTGGCTATGGGCATCCTGCAGTTGCTCCAATAGTACATTGACCGAATTGATGAGGCGGTCGGTTTCTTCGCACCCGGTAAGAGGAACAGTTTTAGAAAAATCCTTGTTCTGCAAAGCGGCCTCCAGAGCGAGAGCCGCTTTAATTATCGGATCCTGTTGCATGACGTTTTCCTGTCGTGATGAGGCGCCTCCCGACTCGGAAGATCAGATAAGCCCTTTGTCGCCCAGCCAGCGCTCGCATTCCAGAGCCGCCGCGCATCCAGTCCCGGCCGCAGTCACCGCCTGGCGATACTTATGGTCATGAACGTCGCCCGCCGCGAAAACGCCTTCGATGTTGGTTTCCTGGGTTCCCGGCTTGACCTTGATGTAACCCGTCTCATCCAGATTGATCTGGTCTTTAAAAATCGAGGTGTTCGGCGTATGACCGATGGCGTAGAAAACGCCCGCCAGATCGATTTCCTTGACTTCATCCGTTTTGATATTTTTGACGCGGGCGCCTGTTACAAACTGCTCGCCAATCGCGTCTTCCAAAACGGTGTTCCACAGAATTTCAATTTTCGGATTTTTGAGCGCCCGTTCCTGCATGATTTTGGAAGCGCGCAACTCTTCCCGGCGATGCACCAGATAAACAACGGAACCGAATTTAGTCAGATAGGTGGCTTCTTCCACTGCCGTGTCGCCGCCACCGATGACCATTAAGGGCTGGTTTCGGAAAAATGGAAGCGCGCCGTCGCAAACGGCGCATGCAGACATGCCGTTATTGAACAAACGTTCTTCGCTGGGCACTCCCATGCGCTTCGCCGTGGCGCCCGTCGCGATGATGATCGAATTGGCTTTCAACTCACGGTTTTCATTTTTGATAACGAAAGGACGCTGGCTCAGATCGACTTCCTGAACGTCTTCACCCACCATTTCCGTGCCAAAGCGTTCGGCTTGCTTACGGAATAACTGCATGAGTTCAGGGCCTTGAACGCCTTCAGGGAAACCGGGGTAATTCTCGACATCCGTCGTCGTCGTCAATTGCCCGCCGGCGGAACCGCCCATAAGGTAGCCTTCAAACATATAGGGCGCAAGATTGGCGCGCGCGCAATAAATTGCGGCTGTATGCCCGGCAGGGCCAGAACCTATAATGACTACATTCTTGATATCCGACATTGCTATAACCTTTCATTAACAAAAAAATCAGAAAAGCTCCGCAAGCAATAACCTGCGGACCAAAGAATTCACTGCATCTGCAATCGAACCTTCACACAGCCGAAAGACAGAAGAATCACGTCATCTCCGATGCTAATCCAATGATAGTGGTTTTAAAGAACAGTCCAACTCGTTACATGACGGAACCAGGCAGGAAATGCCGCCGACTACTTATCCAGTTCCTTCAAAATCGTGTCTCGAATATCGCCATAATTCGCCGGCAACTCAATCGGAGCAAACTCATATTCGGATTGAACGTCTGGCAGATTATTCTTGTGGTACTGAAACAGGAAATCAGTAAACTTCAAACCGTTCGCCGTGGAGATGACCACCACGCGGTCGTCTCTGCGGATGGTTCCATTGCGAACCAGTTTCTCCAGAGCCGCCAGAGCCACGCCTGTGTGCGGACAGCATAACAGACCGGTCCGATTGGCTTTCCCCACTGCGTTGGCAAGTTCATTTTCTGAAGCCTCTTCAACAATGCCGTCAAACTCCTTCAAGGCGCGAATCGCTTTCTTAACGCTCACCGGGTCGCCAATTTGAATGGCAGAGGCCTGGGTGCGGCTGGCTTGCACCGGTTCAAATTCTTCAAAATTTTTGACGTAGCTTTTGTAAAGCGGGTCTGCATTTGCCGCTTGCGCGCAAACCAGACGGGGCAATTTATTGATGATCCCCAACTCGTACATCATGCTGAAGCCTTTACCCACGGCGCTCACGTTGCCCAGGTTGCCGCCGGGTACGATCACATAATCCGGCGGGTCCCAATGAAACTGTTGCGCCAATTCAAAGCTGATGGTTTTCTGCCCTTCGATGCGTAGTGAATTCATCGAGTTTGCAAGGTAGATATCTTCTTTCAAACAAATTTCCTTCACCAGTTTCATACAGCCGTCGAAATCCGTATCCAGCGACAAGGTCATGATGCCGTGGGTGATCGGTTGAATCAACTGCGTGAGGGAAACCTTGTCTTTCGGCAAGAACACAATCGCCGGAATTCCCGCAACCGCGCAATATGCGGCCAGCGCCGCCGAAGTGTCTCCGGTCGATGCGCAGGCGACGGCGCGAATTTTTTTCCCTTCGGAAATCATTTGTTTGACCATGGATACCAGCACCGTCATCCCCAGGTCTTTAAAGGAACCTGTGTGCGCCATCCCGCATTGCTTGATCCATAAATCTTCAATGCCGAGACTTTGCCCCAGGCGTTCCGCCCAGAACAAATTGGTGCCGCCTTCATAAGTCGAAACAATATTCTCAATTTTGATGCCGGGACAAACAAGCTCTTTCTTGCCCCAAACGGAACTACCGTAAGGCCATTCGTGTTTACGGTAGCGATCTTCAAAAAGCTGTTTCCAATCGGTGGCGGAACGACGTTTCAATTGATCCATGTCATGACGAACCTCAAAAAGATCGTCGCACTGCGGACAGCGATAAATGATTTCGTTCAGTTCATACCGCGTCGGGCATCCATTGATACATTGGAACCATGCGGAATATTCCGGGGTCATATTTCTACTCGAATTAAAACGGGTTTATCGATCACGCATTCCAGAGAACTGACGCTTTCCAACGCCTTGCGTATGTTATCTTCCTTGGCGGTATGCGTCATGATCATCAGAGGAACGCCCTTCCCCTTCTCTCCCCGGCCTTTTTGCAGGGCGGATTCGATACTGATCGCATATTTTTCCAACACGCTGGATATATCCGCCAGCGCTCCGGGCCGGTCCTGAACATTCAATCTCAAAAAATACGATGAGCTGACGTCGCTAGCATCGCGTAATGGAATGTGACGAATCTCTCGCTTCGGAAACGATTGCGGCGGGATACGGCTGACGCCGCCGCTGATGATGGCTCTGGCAATATCGATCACGTCCGCCATCACCGCCGACCCTGTCGGCAAAGCGCCTGCGCCATGACCCACCAGAATGTTTTCATCCATCCATTCATCGCACACCCGAATCGCGTTGAAGGAACCGTTGACCTGAGCCATCGGGTGTTCCTCACACAACATGGTGGGGTGAACGCGCACGTCGATGCTATGCCCGTCGTACTTGGAAATCGCCAGCAATTTGATCCGATAGCCCAGTTCTGCGGCGGCTTGAATATCTTCCTGGGTTATTTTGGAAATGCCTTCCACTGCAATCTTGTCTATGTCTATATTCGCTCCATAGGCCAGTCGAGTCAAGACGGCAATTTTATGCACGGAGTCAATGCCTTCAATATCAAAGGTCGGGTCGGCTTCCGCAAATCCTTTATCTTGCGCGTCCTTGAGAGCGGTTTCAAAATCGCTTCCATTATCCGTCATTTCGCTCAGGATATAATTCGCCGTTCCATTAACGATTCCTTCAATGGAATGAATCGGATTGGCGGCAAAGGCTTCGCGCAAGGATCGAATGATGGGAATGGCTCCTCCAACAGAGGCTTCGAAACCGAGAATACATTCTTTATCTTCCGCCAGGCTGAAAATCTCTTCGCCGTGTTTCGCGAGGAGGGCTTTATTGGCTGTCACCACATGTTTGCCCTCGTTCAGGGCTTTTAATACGAACGTTCGCGCAGGCTCGTAGCCGCCGATCAGTTCAATGACAACCTGAATTTCAGGATCGTTCAAAATTTCGTCGGCATTATCTGTCAAAACACCGGGGGGCAAAGGAATGCCGCGATCGGTTGTGATATCCAGATCGGCTATTTTTTTGATATTGATCTCCGCCCCCATGCGGCTGGCGATCAATTCCCTGCTTTCAATCGCAATACGGGCCACGCCCGCGCCGATCACTCCAAATCCGATCAACCCTACTTGAATTGGGTTCATTATATTTTCACAATCTCTCTGCTATTGTTAATGGTCGAGGACGATTCGCCCTCCCCTTCTTAGATATCCAGGGGCTTTGCCCCTTGACTATAAAATCTCTTTAATTCCGCGGGGGGCTTTGCCCCTTAACTATAAAATCTCTTTAATCCCGCGGGGGGCTTTGCCCCTTGACTATAAAATCTCTTTAATTCCGCGGATCGCCTGTCGGATACGGTGTTCGTTTTCTACCAGCGAAAATCGTAAAAAATGATCGCCGCCTTCTCCGAAGCCCGCGCCGGGAGCCGCCGCTACTTTGGCTCGTTTCAATAACAGTTTCGAAAATTCCAACGAACCCATCGCTTTATATTCATCGGGAATTTCCGCCCAAACCATCATAGATGCTTTCGGAGGTTCCACTTTCCAGCCGATACGGTTGAGGCCTTCGCAGAACACATCGCGGCGGCTCTTGTAAACCCGTCGAATTTCTTCGACGCAATCACGCGGCCCGTTGAGCGCGACGGTCGCGGCGATCTGAATGGGTTGAAACATACCGTAATCCTGATAGCTTTTGATACGCGCAAGCGCATGAATGATTTCTTTATTGCCAACGCAAAAGCCCACGCGCCAGCCAGCCATATTGTAACTCTTGGACATCGTGAAAAATTCAACGCCAACGTCCTTCGCTCCCTTCGCCTGTAAAAAACTCGGAGCCTTGTAATCGTCAAACACCAGATCGCCGTAAGCAAAATCATGAATCACGATCAAGTTATGCTCTTTGGCGAAATCGACTATTTTCTCGAAAAAATCCAGATCCACCGTCGTCGTCGTTGGATTGTGCGGGAAATTGATGATGATCGCTTTGGGGCGCGGCCAATTGCTCTTGAAAGTGTTCAGCAGAGAATCAAAAAATTCATTTCCGTCCCCTATCGGCACATGGTTCACGTCTCCATTCGCCAGAATGAATGCGTAGGTATGAATCGGATAAGTCGGCGTCGGAGCCAGAATCGAGTCGCCCGGACTGGTGATCGCCATCGCCAGATGCGACAAACCTTCTTTCGATCCAATCGTCGCGATCGCCTCCGAGTCCGGGTCCAGATCCACCTGAAAATTTCTTTTATACCAATCGGTGATCGCCAGCCTCAGCTTGTAAATTCCCTTCGATTGGGAATAGCGATGATTGGTCTCTTTCTGCGCCGCTTCGCACAATTTATCGACGATATGTTTGGGCGTGGGCATATCTGGATTGCCCATCCCAAAATCGATGATATCCTCTCCGCGTCGACGCGCTTCAACTTTCAATTCGTTGACAATGCCGATAACGTAGGGGGGCAACCTCTGTATTCGTGGAAACTCTTTCATGGGGCGGATCAACTCACTAATGTAGCGACCTGGAGTCGGTGAGGGAAAATTGGTAAAATACTTCCTAAAAAAATCGAACGATAATTTATTATTTCAGCTTGAATGTGAATTTGTATCGGAGAGAAAAAGACCTGCCCAAACCTGCGAACGCATAATCTTCGGCCGCCCACATCCTAAAGCAAACATAGCATAAACCAATGCCTTCGGCAACAGAATCAATAGCAAGCGTATTGCCTTTAAGCATGATATTATGGCAAATTTAACGCCCTTTCAACATCGGTAAAAACTTCTATGGACTCTTTGGAAATCATCATTCTGGCGACTCTCCAGGGGTTGACCGAATTTCTTCCAGTCTCCAGTTCGGGTCATCTGATCATTGCGCCGCATTTGTTCGGATTTTCAGACCAGGGTCTGGCGATGGACGCCATTCTGCACCTCGGAACGCTGGCCGCGATTTTCGTCTATTTTCGCAAGGATATTATCGAGCTGGCCCTCTCTCTGCTGGGCCGAGGCAACGATCCGCGTTCCAGAAAACTTGCGATAAATATCCTCATCGCCACCTTTCCCGCCGGGCTGGTCGGCCTTGCAGGGGAAGACTGGATCGAGGCGAATCTGCGCTCGACCCAATTCGTCGCCCTGAATATGATCTTCTGGTCCGGGATATTTCTATGGGCGGACAAACGATCAAAAAATGCGCAGGGAGCGCAGGACGATCCCTTCAACCTGACCCTTAGCGTCGTTCTCATCATAGGCCTGGCGCAAGCGATTGCCCTGCTACCCGGCACCTCTCGTTCCGGGATCACCATCTGCGCCGGATTGTTTTGCGCCATGACCCCCCAAGCGGCGGCGCGGTTTTCATTTCTGCTTGGCAGTCCCATCATCCTTGCCGCCGGCTTGCACAAATTGCTTCAAGTCTCGCCCCAATCGGAAACCCTCTGGGCTCAACCGGAGCAACTCCTTCTGGGACTGGGAGTTTCCTTCCTTGTCGGCGTGTGCGCTATTAAACTGCTGTTTGAAGTGGTTGCCAAATTTGGCCTCCTGCCTTTCATCGTTTATCGCCTGGCTCTCGCCCTACTATTGCTCATCTGGTTTGTATAACAGACTGGCAGAGCGCCTCTACCACAGTTCCAATTAACTGCCTTGCGGGTTTAAAAGTCCTTCTCGCTGACGGGGTGGGTTTTCCCTCCAAATACCGCGACAAATAAGGCTGAACCGAAACAAAATTCCGCTGGTGGCGAGTCTGCAAATTTGCCGGGATTCTCGCAATTAAATGACAAGATTTTGGATCATTATGACGATAAGAACGTATATTAGTAGGATCAACCATTTTTCATACAACATGAGATGTTTCTAAACTGAAACGGCGCCATACAGCCGCTCATTGATGTAAATAACGCAGGTCGCATTAATTGTTTCCAGTCTTGTCAAATCTCCGCGACTCCATAAAGTCTTTTGAACGTTCAAAGACCTATGGAAGTTTTCAGTTTACCTCCATCCGATACCTGCTTTTATTAGCTCTGGTATGGCTTGGGCTGTGCCTCACTCCGCTCATTTCACACGCCGCTGACTATCAGGTCTCTTTGCAGGCGATTGAAGATGGAAAGTTAAAAGAAACCCTGGAGCTGTCGTCAAATCTGTTCCAGCTTCAAAAAGCGCCCCCCTCAACGCTCACCGCGCTCGTTCGTCGGGCCTCTTCGGATCGAATCCGCCTGCGCAAAGTTCTCAAGGCTTTTGGTTTTTTAGCGGGCGATGTCGCGGTCACCATAAACGGCAACAATCTGGACTCGATTGACACGACTCGTATGAACGAGCAGGCGCCTTTTGTCGTTGAACTGAAAATTGCAACAGGCCCACTCTATAGTTTTGGAGAAATCCAGATTCAAGGAATCGAGAATCTGGAAATCGCCGCGCCCTTGCGTTCCGGTGAACCCGCCTTGGCGTCTCATGTGGTTGACGGTGAAAATCAAATCGTCAGAGAACTCAATAATCTGGGATATCCAAAAGCCAGAATATCCAACAGGGAACTTCGCATCAACCACCAGAAACAAACATTGGAACCCTCATTCACAGTCGATACCGGCCCCAGAGTTCAAATGGGCGATCTGATCGTGAAGGGCAATCAAAACACAAGAACTGAATTCATAACGGAGCGTAAAACCTGGGAAACCGGAGATCTGTACAATCCCGAGAAACTGCAGAAATTCCGCTCCGATTTACTGGGGCTCGATATCTTTTCCTCGGCACGACTGGATCTTGAAGAAATCCCGGCAACTGATAAAGCGAGCGATCAATATCAGTCCCCTATCACTCTTGGCCTGGAAGAAAAGCCTGCAAGATTTTTTGGCTTTGGAGCGGATGCAACGACCACCGAGGGAAGCAGTGTTCGGGCCTTTTGGGGGCACCGGAATTTCCTGGGAGGCGGAGAGAAATTCCGCATCACAGGCCGCGTCAGCAGAATCGGGAAAAATGATTTTGATCAGATCAATAACTATCTGGAATCAAATTTGTTTGTTCCCGACTGGCTGGATCGGCATCAGAATCTGATCATGAACAGCAGTCTGGAGAATGAGCATTTTGACGCCTTTGACAGGAAAGCATTCACCGGTTTTGCCGGATTAGAGAGAAAATTCACTCAGGCCTTATCGCTGAAAGGCGGCTTGCAGGGAGAAGTCTCCAACGTCGAGAATCAGGACGGTCAGGAAGATTTTGTCCTCATGGGATTTCCAGTCGACTTGAAATACGATACCCGGGACGACCTTCTCGATCCGCGAAGCGGCGTGTCGAACCAGCTTTCCGTAGCGCCCTACCTCACCCTGGTCGGTTCCGGTGTCGGCTTCACGAAAACCCGCATCTCTGGCAAGGCCTATCACTCTCTCGACGACAAGGGCCATTTTGTTCTCGCCGGACGCGCTGTTATCGGAGGCATCAGCGGCAACACCCTGACAGAAATTCCATCCGACAAACGCTTCTTTGCAGGAGGAGGCGGGTCTATCCGCGGTTATGAATTCCAATCGGTTGGCCCTCTGGAATCCAACGGAGACCCCGAGGGCGGGCGGAGTCTTCTCGAAGTAGGGCTGGAACTGCGCATGCGCTACAAAGATTTTGGGATCGTACCGTTCATCGACGGCGGTAACGTGTTCACGTCGGATTGGCCCGATCTTGATGAAGACCTGCAATGGGGAGCGGGACTGGGCTTGCGTTATTACACTCCGGTCGGACCGGTGCGTCTGGACGTCGCCTTCCCCGTGAATCGTCGCCCAGAGGTTGATGATAGCATCGCTTTTTATATCAGCATCGGTCAAACCTTCTAGTTATGTCAATGAAACCCACATTCAGAAAAATTGGAATTGGCGCAGGGATTGGTCTGACCGCAATACTCCTGCTGCTGCTCGCCGCATGGGGCTGGATTCAGACCCCGCAAGGAAAATCCAGCCTTGCCAGTCTGATTGAGAGTGCGCTGAGCGATGCGGAACATCGCGTGACCATCGGGAAACTGGATGGAAGCCTGCCTATAGAATGGAGGCTCTCTGACATTCAGCTATCCGACAATGCAGGAACAATCGCGTCCGTGGATCGCCTGCATGTTCGATGGACGCCTGCAATGCTTCTGTCTAAAGTGGTCTCGGTGAGCGATATCTCAATGGGACGGGTGAATCTTTACAAAACCGGCTCTTCGAATCCCCCGGACTCTGCGTCCCAGCCCGGCGCCGCAACCCCCTTGTCAAAAATTCCTGCCACCTGGTCTTTGTTGCTGGAAAACTTTTCGATTGAGCATATTCATATCGCTCCAGAGATTCTGGGTCATCCAGTAGACGCCTCATTCAAATCCAAAATAGAATTTCAAGATATCGAACGCGGGCTTTCTCTTGAGTTTGATCTCCAGCGTATTGACGACACGGATGGAATTGTAAAAGCTCAGATTCTGTTCAAGCCCGCTCAGGAAACGATTCACCTGGCAATGTCAGCGCATGAGCCGGAGTCCGGTATTCTGGTGCGCTTGCTCAACATTCCCGGCTTGCCAAAATTTGACGCAACAATCATCGGGCAAGGCGGGCTGAGCGATTGGCAGGGAGATTTAAAAGTTTCTGCAGGCAAGGATCTGACCGTCGAAGGCGGCTTGGGACTCAACGCTAAGGATATGAAACGCCCAGAGTTGACCCTGAATCTTGACTCGAATGTCGCTCTGATGTTGGCGCCCGAGCTTCAGCCTCTGCTGGCTAAAAGCAATACGCGGCTTCGTCTCGCTTTGGAATCCCCACAAAGCTTGCAGATCGAATCTTTGGACATCAGCGCCGCCGCAGGCAAATTGAAACTGGCGGGAGCCGTGAAACTGGACGATCAACACCTAAAACTGTCTTACGCCATTGAGCCTCAAGCATCCAGCGTCTACTCCGATTTCACTCAAGGCCTTGCATGGAGTTCTATGAGCATCAAGGGAACAGCGAGGGGAACGACCGATCGGCCCGAATTGATCGCCCAAATAACTGCGCAAAAAACGACTTATGAAAACTATGCGCTGGATACCCTCTCTTCCGAAATCAAACTCGCTCCGGCTTCGGCGACGGGCAAGACGCTCTGGGCCATCGCCAGCAAGGCATCGCTTAAGGGGATGAAAACTTCAGACCCAAAACTCGACGCACTGGCAGAGCAAATCGAAATGAAATTGCAGGGGGAACTCGACCCTGAAAAAGGCAATCTTTCCATACAAACGGCAAAACTTGATATTCCCTCTGGCGCCATGGAACTGTCAGGGACGGTCACAGACTGGGGACGCCGCCTGCAACTGGCGCAGAAAATTTCAGCGCCGGATCTGAAAGCCTTCGCCTCCTTGTTACCGACTCCGGTCGAAGGATCGCTCGTCGCCTCTCTCAACAGCGATATCCGCGATCACGGTCAAAACGTCTCGTCTCAAATCACAGGGACGATTGAAAATATCAAAACCGATCAACTTGCTCTCGACCGTATGGCGGGAAAACGACTCGCCTTCTCCGCGAACATTGCGAAAGACGCATCGGGAGCGATCCATTCAGATCGCTGGAAAATTACAGGCGCCTCTGTTGAAGCTCAAGGCCATGGAACCTTGAACGCCGACCAAACGCTGACCGCAGAGACGCATTTCCATCTGGCACGACTTGATGAGCTACCGCTCGACCGACCTGTGCAAGGTTCCGCCAGCATCAGCATTTTAGCCAAAGGTTCGATAGCGAATCCTGAATTGAATATCGAATTGAGCTCAGAGCAATTGTCGATTGAAGAAACGAGCGTTCAGAACTTGCGACTGACGACCACTGTAAGACATCCTTTCGCTGAACCTGCAGGGAGTTTTCAGGGAACCGTCTCCTGGCAGGACCGGCCCCTGCAATGGAGTTCGCATTACGCGGTCAAACCGGGCGAACTGATACGACTCGAACAATTAAAATTTTCTGGATTGCAATCCACAATAGAAGGCGATCTCGAATACAGTATCGCAGAAGGCATCGCCAAGGGTTCTCTCAGGGGAGTCCTAAGCGACAGTCTCGCCTTCGAACAGTGGACCGGTCAGGCTGTCTCAGGTCGCTGGGAATTCAAGGTCGATCTCGCAGATCAAGAGGGTCAATCCGTATCCTTGACAGCTAATGGAAGCGGCATCAAAAACCAGGAACCTGAAAACTGGAGCATTGAATCGGCCTCTCTATCTGCAAAGCTGAAGGACGTTTTGCGCTCTCCCAGCATCGACGCGCAAATGCAGGCTAACAATATTGTTTTACAAAATAATAAAATGCAGGTGAGCGAATCCAAAGCAGAGATCAAAGGCGACTTGAATCTTATCGACTGGAGCGGAACGGCAAAAGGCGCCAGCAATGTGAATTTTGAAATCGCAAGCGCCGGGTCCTTCGATCAAAAAGACGCTCAAATGAATCTTCTGGTTTCAAAGATGAACGGGAGCTATGGCGCGATTCCATTCAAACTGACGCAACCGCTCACTGCGTCTAAAAATTCACAACTAATCTCAATGCAGGGAATGAAACTGCAGGTCGCAAGCGGCGAATTGCTTGGCGATCTGAGCCTGCAGGCTGAAAAAAACAAGGCTCAGTTTTTAATCCGACAATTCCCGCTCGACCTTGCGGGAATGATTTTACCCGACCTCAAAGTCTCCGGAAAACTGGACGGAGAAGTCATACTCACGGGGACCTTGAAAGAACCGATTGGCAGAATTCATCTGCTCGCCACTGATACGGGATTCGAGATCGAATCGGGCCTGAACCTGGATCAGGGCGTCTACGAAGTCAAAGCCGACTGGCAGAAACAAAAATTGCGTCTGGAATCCAAACTGTCTCAGCCTGTTCTCGGAACGGTGAATCTCACAGGGCTCGCCCCTCTCGTTTGGAACCCTGCCGACAAAACGGCGCACATCCCTCAAGACCAGCCCTTAAAAGGAAACGCCGAGGGACGCATGGATCTGAAAGTCTGGAATGATTATTTTTCGGCTGAAGGCGAATCGGTCGCAGGAAAACTCGATTTCAAAACCGATCTGGCTGGAACCTGGTTGCAACCACAATTCAGCGGCAAGGTGTCCCTGGACGATGGGAAATACGAAAACATGCTGTATGGAACCGCGCTCCATGCAATCACAATGCGGATCGTCGGAGACGCCGAATCGATGCGTATGGAAAGTTTCAGCGCCACAACCCCGGGCGACGGCAATCTTTCCGGGAACGGCGTCATTCACCTGACCTCTCTGGAAAGATTCGACGCGGAATTGAACCTGAAAATTGATAAAGCTCAATTCGTTGGTCTCGACTCGCTGACCGCTAAAACTTCTGGGACAATCAACGTTAAGGGCAATCAGGAGTTGATGACCGTAAAAGGGGAAATCATCATCGATCAAGCCGATATTCGCATTCCGGATCGACTGCCCGCACAGGTTGTCATTCTGGAGTATGTGGAGGTCGGCTCCGAAAGTACAACGCCGCAGAATTCTGAAGACAAGCAGATCAAACTGTTCAATCCGGTGTTCGACCTGAAAGTAACAGCCAACAACCAAGTGTATGTACGCGGGTCTGGCTTAAACGCCGAGCTGAACGCCGACTGTCTGATTACCGGAACGCTTGCGGAACCGAACGTCTCCGGGAAACTGTCCCTCAAACAGGGAACCCTTGATTTTCTGGGCAAACGTATGACCTTCAGTCGCGGCGTGATTGGCCTGGACGGCGCTCCAAAGAAACCGCCGACGCTGGACTTTAAAGCGGATATTGCGGGTAAAAATGTCACCTTGCATGCACTGGTCACCGGCACAGTTTCCCAGCCACAAATAAAAATCGATTCCACCCCCGAGATTCCCAAAGACGAGGCGCTCTCTCAATTGCTATTTGGTAAAAGCTCATCAACCTTGTCCCCACTGGAAGCGGTGCAACTGGTCGATGCAACGGCGCAATTAGCGGGAATGAATACCGGAAGCAGTCAACTCATGGACGATGTGCGCAACTCCCTCGGACTCGACAAACTCAGCGTCAACAGCAACAATCCTTCCGGAGCCACCCAAATCGAAGGAGGTCGATATATATCAGAAAAGGTATACGTTGGCGTCAAAGAAACCATGGGCACGGAAACCAGTTCCGCAACCGTTCAGGTAGAAGTGACTCCAAACATTAATGTGGAAAGTGATATTGGCGGGGAAAATTCGAGGGTGGGTGTGAACATGGAATGGGATTACTGAGAATTTAAAAAGCCTCGGCAGAACGCGATCAAAAACAGACAAAAAAAAACCGGCCCGGGAAAACCCGGACCGGTCTTTAATCAAAGGGAATCAACCACAGTTTACAGAAATCGCGGCCGTACCCGTATTCGTGATTCTTACTTCACCGCTGATGTCGCCCAGCGAATCGCCGCGGCTGAAGTTTTCCTGGCGAGTGAAAGTGACTTTGCTTCGTCCTTTGCTCTGTTTATTCGCCATACCAACGCCTCGCTCACCTTCCAAACCATGGTCATCAGCACCCGTGCCCAAGGTCAGAGGAATCGTCGTGAAATTAGATGATTTCCAAATTACCGCGTTCGCCATATGGTGATCAGCGGCTGATCCAGACCCGGTATTTTCGAGCGTGATGCTGTTTGCATCGTTACAGGAGGTGGAGTCTCCTGGATTCAGGCTCCCCGCAAACGCAGAACCTGCAAAACATACAGAAACCAGTACTACCAGCAAAACAAGTGAGCGTTTCATCATTTTTTTTCTCCCTTACCCGTTAGTTGATATTACACTTAAAAAGTTTAGTTTTTCGTCTCCAAACCCAAATCTGGAAAACTTCCCAAAATCGGTTTGCCGTAGGAAAACATAACCACCGTGTAATCGTTTTTCCTATCTAAAATCCAATTTAAACCTATAAGACTCTTCTGTCAACAATTTTTATCAATAAAGTTCATGAGCAAATTAAATACAGAAACTCTATGTCAACCTTAAAATAAACCTATTAAATAAGATTAGTTACAGAATAGTCCAAACAAGCGCATCTATTATAGGGGTCTGGCAAGAGTCAAGAAACTGCTATAGGAAAAAAGATTCTAATAGGTAGGAATATAAGAGGTGTTAAAATGCCGCCAGAAAAAACGGATCACTGAATTAAACTGCAATTTTCTAAAATGGCGTTCTCCTGAATCACCAAGGGCAGGTTTGTTGATTCCAGACGAACATTCCCCTTAAAAGTGCATCGCCCTTCAAAACGAACATCGCCAACGATCTCCAAAGAAACCAGTTCCTTCATGCAAACCGGCTCAGGAAATCGCTCATGGAAGTCTTCCAGATGCGTGAAACTCTCACTCAATCGTATCTGCGGGAGATCTTGATTCGCAGAGCGGGGCGCTCCACGCTGAAATTCAAAAAGGTCGGAGTGAAGTAATAATAAATCTGAGGTCGTTTTGACAGGCAGGAAACGCTCGCGGGACACGACAAGTCCTCTGGCATTGGGGAAGCAATCCAACGCGGAGCCTAGCGCCGTCTCCAATTGAATGACAGCGACGCCGCCGACTTCCTTATAATTCTTAACTACCTCCAGATCGAATGAGCCTTCTTCCATTCGACTTTTTAAATGCCGCAGGTTAATCCATATATTGTTGGTATTGAAAACCTTGAATTTTGATTGGCCTTGAAACTCTTCGATATGCTCCGAAGGCACGCGAGCAATTTCGAGCAATTTCAAACGCCCATCCTGAACATACAGGGTTCCGCCTTTAACATCCGCTTTGGTTTTTGGAGTCATCTCCATTAAAAAAGGAATGTCTTCCCGGAGCATGCAAGCCAGGATTTTTGGGTCCATCTCCGCGCCCAGATTGTCGGAGTTGGAAACAAACAGGATATCCCTGCCTTCTTGCAACAGCGCATCGATCATGCCCTGGCGATAAAAACAATTGAACAAATCGCCGTGCCCCGGCGGGTACCAGGCCTCTTTACCAAACTCCCCCTCGTCCAGCGCCTGTTTTGTTTCAGAGTGAATTCTAGGGAATTTATTTTGCAAAACCATTTCCACGCGCACGCCGGAGGAACCGTTTGCGATGACCTGCCGCGTCTCTTCATCCGTGTAAAAACTGTTCATCAAAATCAGGGGAATGTCGCTGCCGGCCTGTTCATTCAAGCAACGAATTTGTTGCAGGATCAATTCCAGAAAGGAATGCTTTCCCGCAACTTGTATCGTCGATTTGGTCTGCGTGCATCCCATGCTGGTGCCCAGTCCGCCATTCAATTTGCAGACGGCGACGCGATCCAGCAAAGACAAATCCCTGCTGGAGGCGTCCGGCAAAGATTCATAAGGGATCATTTCCGAAGCGCTCGGGGATTCAAGGGCATGCCAGTCCAGTCTCTGTGCTTCCTGCGAGAAACAACGCGAAAACAAACGCATAAACTCCGTTTTTTCCGGATCGTCCAGAGGTAGGTCCGTATCAGAATTCGGAAAGCTCTTTTTATTCATCAATTCTTTTTCCGCTTCAAAAGCTGTATGTTACTATCATTTCATAATAGCGGCTCGATGCAAACTGGAGCGGCAGGGCATACCCGGGGCTTGCAAGGGGAATCCATTCACACCTCGCCCATCGACCTCAAACTAATCTTAGCAAACTCATCCATGAACAACAAAACGGCTAACGGAAAATCCTCCGTTGAAAAAATCTCCGAAAAGGAAGCCATCAAAGAGGCCTTCTGTTCGCATCTCAAATACAGTCTGGCCACCACTCAGGAAAACGCAACGCCGCTGGAACGATTCACCAGCCTGGCCTACGCGATCCGAAATTTCCTGTTGGAAAAATGGACCCACACTCAAAAGACCTATTATGAGAATGGAACCAAACAAGTCAATTATCTTTCGATGGAATATTTGATCGGTCGCCTGCTCTATCAAAACGTCATCAACCTCGGATTGACCGAAGAGCTCAAATTGGCAATGGAAGAACTGGGCGAAGACCTCGGAGCGATCGAGGAAGTCGAGCTGGAAGCGGGACTGGGCAATGGCGGTCTGGGACGTTTGGCGGCTTGCTTCATGGAATCCATGGCCTCTCTCGACATCCCTGGCTTTGGCTACGGCATTCGTTACGAGTACGGAATTTTCCAGCAGAATATAGAGAACGGTTTCCAGGTCGAACATGCCGACAACTGGTTGCGACTCGGCAACCCCTGGGAAATCCCGCGACCGGAAATCACCTACCCCATCAAATTTTATGGTCGCGTCGAATCGCACACGGAACCCGATGGAAGGATCGCTTTCAACTGGGTCGACACCCACGACGATGTCCTCGCAATGGCCTACGACACGCCCGTTCCGGGATATCAAACGCATACCGTCAACAACCTTCGCCTCTGGAGCGCGCGTTCCACCTGCGATTTCGATTTTGATTTCTTCAATTCCGGCGACTACATCCGCGCCATGACCAGCAAGCAGGAAAGCGAAACCATTTCCAAGGTGCTTTATCCAAACGACAATATTGCGCAAGGTCGTGAGTTGAGATTGAAGCAGGAATATTTTTTCGTGTCCGCGTCGCTTCAAGACCTGTTGAAACGCTACAAACACTTCAATCGCAGTTTTGACGAGTTCAGCGACTTCATGGCCGTGCAGTTGAACGACACGCACCCCTCTCTCGCCGTTCCCGAATTGATGCGCCTGCTGATGGATGAGGAAGGTCTGCCCTGGGACAAAGCCTGGGAGATCACCGTCAGCACGATGGGATACACCAATCACACGGTTCTGCCGGAAGCGTTGGAAAAATGGCCGGTGTCTCTCATGGAGAAAATTCTGCCGCGGCATTTACAAATCATCTATGAGATCAACCACCGTTTTTTACAAAAAATTCGCGTAGAGCAGAATGTAGACGACGCACAGACCCGCGCCCTCTCCCTGATCGAAGAAGGAGATGTTCCACAAGTGCGCATGGCGCATGTGGCGATTGTCGGCAGTCATACCATCAATGGCGTGGCCCAACTGCACAGCAAGATACTCCGGGAACAAATATTCAATAATTTCTACAAGCTCTTTCCCGAACGCTTCATCAATATCACTAACGGAATTTCGCCCCGCATCTGGCTGAAACAATGCAACCCCGGTCTCGAAGCGCTGGTCTCGCAATACACCGGCAAGGCATGGGGGGGCAATCTCGATTCGCTCGAATCGCTCATCGACCACATCGACGACGAAGCGTTCTGTCAACGATGGCGAAGCGTCAAGCGCGACAACAAATTGAGACTGATCGAACAGGTTCAGAAAACGCTTGGCGTTCAGCTCAACCCCGACTCAATTTTTGACGTGCATATCAAGCGCATTCACGAATACAAACGGCAGTTGCTGAATATTCTCCATGCCATCGTTCTTTACACGCGCATCAAAAAAAATCCTGACGGGAAGCGCACGCCGCGAAGCGTTATCTTTGCAGGGAAAGCGGCGCCGGGATATTTTATGGCGAAACGCATCATCAAACTGATCACAAGCGTCGCCGAGAAAATCAATAACGATGCGCAAATCGGAGATGCATTGAAAGTTGTGTTCCTTCCCAATTATTCCGTTTCGCTGGCAGAAAAGATCATCCCTGCGGCGGACCTGTCCCAGCAAATTTCAACTGCCGGAATGGAAGCTTCTGGTACCGGCAACATGAAACTCGCCCTCAATGGCGCGGTGACGCTGGGAACGCTGGATGGAGCGAACATCGAAATACTGGAGGAAGTCGGCGCGGAGAACATCTATATTTTTGGCATGACCGCAGACGAGGTCAAACAATTCAAAACGAGGCGTCATCAACCGGCGCAAGCCGTCGACCCCGAACTGAAAGTTGCGTTGGATATGATCCGCGAGGGCTATTTCTCAAAAGGCGATCCAAATCTCTTTCACCCGATTCTGGACGCTTTGTTCAGTCCCGACGACGCTTATTGCATCCTCGCAGATTTCGCCGATTATTCGCGAGTTCAACTCGAAGCGGAAAATGATTTTATGGATTCGGCGCTCTGGACGCGCAAATCGATCCTGAACTCGATCCATATGGGGCGATTCTCCAGCGATCGTTCCATCGTCGAATATTCGACACGCGTCTGGGGAGTGCATCCAAAGAACGGTTCCTTTCCAGACACATTTGACAAACACATCGAACGGGCTCCCTATGCTTGTCTTTAAAAAAAATATCTACGCCGATGCCGGCGATACGCATCCCGAAAATATCCCCGAGTCCATGGACCCCTATAATTTTTTATTGAATGCCTTGGTCTCGGATCGCAATATCTTCATCAGTCTGCAACATATCGACAAACACCAAAGCCAGGAACAGATCGAGCGCCTGTATCCCCACGCATCACGCTATGGCGACTTGAAGATACTGAACGCGACGTCCAAAAACCTGCTTCAGGGACTGGTCAATCGCGACGCCTGGTTCGCAATGAACGCCTACCACCTGTGTTATTTGTACGATGCGCTCTACGGAATCATGGAGGAATACAGCTACGGGGACATGAATCAACGGATGGAAATGTTTCCCGAAATGGATGGGGAAAACATCAATTTCGACCAGTTTCTGGAAGACTATTTTATTTCGACGGCTTTTTTGATTTCAGAGGAAACTTTCAACTCCATGCCAGCAGAAAATAAAGAAGGCGATATCTTTCAGATTCCCTGCCTGTTCGGGGTCATCAACAAACTGGTTCCCACAGCGGACGAAATCAACCTCACCCAACTCGACTCCAATCCTTACGATCCTTCGCCGGCAAGTTAGGCTAGGCGTCCAGTTCGCTCTCAATCTGACGAATCAACTCGGGATCAAACGGCTCCACTTCGCTGAGAAAATGCGAAACCACCTCGCCTTTTCTCGAAATCAGGAATTTGTGAAAATTCCATTGCACTCCGGCCGGAAGTTGCGGTTTTTTACCCATTAAGAAATAAGCCAGTTTCTTGAAAAATGAAAACAAGGTCGGTTTCAGTCCGCCCGGCGAAACTGCGGGTTTCCCGCAAGCCTGCAGAAACTGGTACAAGGGGTGTGGTTCCGAACCCAGTATTTTCACCTTTTCAAATAAATCGAACTCGACGCCAAACTTGACGCTACAAAATTGTTGAATCGTTTGTTCATCGTCTTCTTCCTGATGCAGAAAATCATTGCAGGGAAATAACAGGATGCGCAAACCGCGCTCGCGATACTTCTGATATAAAGCCTGTAAATCTTTATATTGCGGCGTGTAACCGCATTTTGACGCGCCGTTTACAATCAGCAAAACCTCGTCCTTGTAAGAGGACAAGTCAATTTCATCGCCATTGATTCGACGCGCCTTGAATTCGTGTACAGTATCCATATATAATGTTTGAAGGTGGTAAATAAACCTGATTTCAGTATAATAGTTTTGCTTAAAAACCTCAGTCTCACTCTAATTTCATGCTGGCATTCAAAAAAAATATCTACTCGTCTCAAACTACCGGATCGTTGGACACGCTCGACGCTTTGGGCGCTCCCGCAATCGATCCTGTCGAATTATTACAGATTGCCTTGAAGGATGAAAGGGAAACTATCGACTTTCTCGAACGGCAACCCCGAGATTACTGGCATGAAGACGGCAAAAAATTCTACCCTCATCTATACCGGGTCGGCGGACCGGAAATCATGCGAACCCTTCTCGAAAATCTGCTTGAAGGATTGGAATCCAAATCCTGCTGGCATCATATGAACACCTATCATTACTGTTTTCTTTACAATGTTTTGATCCGCTTCAGCTTCAATTACAACCACGACAATCGGGAAGAGCGCAAGGCGGTCTTGCCGCAACTCAAAGGCGGTCCCTTGAATATCAAGACTTTCATAAAACAGTATTTCAAGGACACAGTGTTCTTGCTCACCCCGGATCAATACAATGCCATGTCGGGTGAAGAGAAACTGAAAAAGGGCTTCGACTGTCCGCATCAATTTGGCGTCATCAACGGTTTGATGCCCACCCGCGAAGAAATGCAACTCCGCCAATCCAACGATTACCCCTACTCTATTTACGTCTGAGTTCATGAATCCAACCGAATTCCTTTCGCGTTGCAACTTCTAATTTTCAGGCTTTCTTCATGCGCCCTGTAGCCCTGGCCAAAGAAATGCAATCGGTGGACGCCCGTTCCATCGAAGCCTACGGCATTCCCGGCATCGTCCTCATGGAAAACGCCGGTCGCGAAATTGTGCGCCTGCTGGAGCGCCGGTGGGACGATATTGCCGACAAAAAATTCATCATCGTCGCCGGTAAAGGCAATAACGGCGGCGACGGCTTCGTCATCGCCAGACACCTCAAAAATTCTGGCGCAACGGTTCGCATCCTGCTCGCGGGCAAGCTGACTGAGATCACCAAAAGCTCTGCGATCAACGCCAACATCGCGCAAAAGATGGAAATTCCCATCATCGAAGCAGGCCCTGACAACTGGGCCTCCCAGCGTCATCATATCCGGCATTGCGACGCGATCATCGACGCCTTGTTTGGCGTCGGCTTGAAACCTCCCCTGCGCGATTTTTATCAGACGGTGGTGGAAAGCCTGAACCAGCAAAACAAATTCATGGTCTCCGTCGACATCCCGTCGGGGCTGGATTCGGACACAGGCCAGATCAGCGGCCCGCATATCAAAGCCGACCTCACCGTCGGATTAGCCTTGTACAAACGCAGTCACCTGCTCTACCCCTCCGCTGGAGAAATGGGGGAAGTCGAAATCGTCGATATTGGCATTCCGCAAAGCGCCGTCGATGAGGAACAGATTCAAGTTTCAATGGTCGAATCGGACGACATCGCGCAATGGGCTCCACACCGCCCCAGTGATTCGCATAAAGGCGTCTACGGTCACGCTCTGGTCGTCGCCGGTTCCAAAGGCAAAACCGGCGCGGCGGGTTTGACCGCTCTGGCCGCCCTGCGTTCCGGTTGCGGGCTGGTCACTCTCGCAATCCCCGAAGATTGCATGGGCTTTGCCGAGCAACTGCCGCTGGAAGTCATGACCGTCGCCCTGCCGCAGAGCAAATCAGGCGCTCTGTCGAGTCAGGCTTTGGATACGATTTTAAAA
The DNA here is from genome assembly GCA_015698305.1 of Candidatus Nitrohelix vancouverensis. NCBI lineage: Bacteria > Pseudomonadati > Nitrospinota > Nitrospinia > Nitrospinales > Nitrospinaceae > Candidatus Nitrohelix > Candidatus Nitrohelix vancouverensis. Next base: position 2,122,353 of record CP048620.1, on the reverse strand, counting down.
TTGTGCAAGGAGAAATCGGCGCTCGCCATCGGCCCCGGACTTTCGGTTAACGACGACACGATCCGTCTCATGCGCGACCTGCTCCCTGCGCTCTCAATTCCCATGGTGATCGACGCCGATGCGCTCAACAATCTAGAGGGACAAGTCGCCGATGCCTTGAAAGGAGACGCGCCAAAAATCCTGACGCCGCATCCCAAGGAAATGGCGCGCCTGACTGGTCTGAGCGTCGCCGAAATTCAGGCGGATCGCATTGCCGTCGCCTCCCGTTTCGCACAGGAGCATCAGGTCAGCCTGATTTTGAAAGGCGCCTATTCGGTCATCGCCCATACCGACGGACGCTCCTATATCAACCCCACAGGCAACGAAGGCATGGCGACGGCGGGTTCCGGCGACGTCTTGACGGGAATCATTGCGGGTCTGTTGGCGCAGGGAATCGACGCCGACAAGGCCGCCCTGTCCGGCGCCTATCTGCACGGGTATGCGGGCGATTTATACGCATCGCGAAACGGAAGCGTGAGCCTGATCGCCAGCGATATCATCAATGCCTTGCCGGAATGCATTCGATCGATTTATAAATAGCTTGCGAGTCCTTCGGCGCATCGGCGCGCCCCGACAATCCAAGACGAACACACTGCATGCATAATGTTGAACTGCTCATAACCAACGGCGATTCCGCCGCCCACCTGCTTCAGCAAGCCGGGATCGGAAGCAAGATTCTGCCCTGGCGCGACGTTCTGCACGAAGGCCCTATACCGCAAGATCAGGACGACCTGCAACTGGCGGAAACCCGCGCCCGCTTTATCGTTTCGCAACGCTGGGGAGAATACGGCCCCACCCTCAAACAGTTTCGCGAACGCGACGAGCTGTTGGCCCGCGGCTCGGCCTACAACCGGATTTCCCTCTGGTTCGAACACGATCTCTACGATCAGTTGCAACTCCTACAGGTGTTGGACCGATGCAAGGCTTTGCCCCTCGACAAATTGTTTCTGGTTCAGGCCACGGATTTTCTAGGAACCCAGACTCCCGAAAGCATCGCCGAATTCCGAAAACTTGAACGCCCCGTAACCGGCGAGCAAATAGCGCTGGCCCAAAGCGCATGGCAGGCTCTACGCGCCCCTTCGCCCGAAGCGCTCGCAAACCTCGCTGGCAACGATCTTGCTGAACTTCCCTTTTTAAAAAATTCGCTGACGCGCCTGCTGAAGGAACTTCCATCCACAAGCAATGGACTGAACCTGACGCAACAACACATACTGCAAATCGTCGGTCAAAATCCGGAAATAACCGCAAGGGAACTTTTCGGGAAATACAACGAAGCGGAAACTCCGGCCTTCATGGGCGATTGGTCCTTCTGGCGTTGGCTCGACGGAATGACGATGCCTTCGCATGCCCTGATCGACGGCTTGCCTCCGGGCGGCTATCCCTTTCGCAAGAGCCGGGAACAAGCCTCGATCTATCTGCAATCCAAACTCAGCCTCAGCGCTTTGGGTGAAAGCATTCTCAACGGAGCCGAGGATTTGATTGACACGCTGGGAATCGACCGCTGGGTGGGCGGCGTCCACCTGACCACAACAGATTGCTGGCGTTGGGACCCAGAGAATCATCGCCCCCAGGCGCCTAAATAAAATCTGGCATCGCTCCCGGATTCGCGATACAACAGGCCCGTTATTCAGAAACTTCAAATTGGAAACCCCGATGAGCGCAAGCCCTGAAATGCAATTCAAGACCGAAAGCCCTGAAGAAACCCTGGCGCTTGGACAATCGATCGGACGCTGTTTGAAACGACAGGACATCGTGCTGTTTCATGGCGATCTCGGCGCAGGCAAGACCACGCTCACCCAGGGAATCTGCAATGGCCTTGGAATGACCGACTATGTGCGCAGTCCCACCTTCACGCTGATCAACGAATATTCAGGAAATATTCCGATCTATCATATCGATCTCTACCGTCTCGACACCTTCGCCGACGTGAACAATCTGGGACTCGAAGATTATTTGTTTGGCGACGGCGTCACCCTCGTGGAGTGGGCCGAAAAATTAATACCTTCTGAAGGCGCCTCGCTGAGAGATAGTTTTGGAATTGATAAGTTTTTGGAAATACGCATTTTATCGCCCGGCCCCCAATCCCGCCTGATTCATCTGTCCCCCACGCTGATGCCCGATCACGACTGGTCAATTTTCCCTTTACAAAAATAGCGCCATATGGCAAAATTTCGCTTGGTATGGCAATTGCATTAAGCAACCCTCTTCAAATGAAGATTTAATATGCTTAATAAAATCAGAGGCTTACTACTTGCCTCGGCAATAGGTCTGATCGTATTCTCTGGCATAAAAATTTATTCGGGCTACGAAAGCTCCATCGGCAACATTCAATTCACCGACCTTGAAGAAGGCATCGACGTGCAAATTGAAAATTTCAAGCTGAGCCACGAATCCAACGGCAAGAAAGAATGGGAATTGAAAGCGCACAAGGCGCAGATCAACCAGAAGGAAGACACCACCCATTTGCAAAAGGTCGACATCAAAATGGCCAGGGACAACGGGCGCCCCTTCAGCATTTCCGCCGATCAGGGAACGCTGAACAATAAAACCGAAGAATTCCATCTCGAAGGCAACGTTCGCCTGATTGGCGAACCCAGCCTGATTAAAGAACGCATGGCAAAGACGAACCAATCCGATCCAAATCCAGAGGCGCAGACCCAATGAAAATCCGAAACTGTTTTTTAGCCATCGGGCTTATCACTTCTTTAGCCCTGGTTCCAACGATTTCGGCGCAGAATGCAACTTCGGCGACGCCCGGAGCCGAACGTTCTATTGAAATCAACGCAGACCGGATGCGCTCGGAAAATGCCGGGCAAAAAATTATTTTTTCAGGCAACGTTGTCGGCGTTTGGGGCGACCTCACCATCCAATCCGATGTTCTGGAAGTCTATAACACCGACGACAAGTCGAAGACGGAAGAAATCGTCGCAATGGGCAACGTCCAGATCACGCGCGGAGAAACCAAAGCGCAAGGCGATAGGGCAATTTACCTCGACAGCCTGCAGAAGATCATTTTGACCGGCGTACCCAAAGCCACCGCATGGCAGGGCAAGGATATTATCGAAGGCAGGGAGATGATCTTCCTGCTCGAAAAAGACCGCTTTGTCGTTAACCAGCGAGTGCGCATGAAATTGTATCCAAAATCGAAGGACGACAAAAAAAGCGACGCACAGGACAGCGCGCCCGATATGACAAATCCACCTGAAGTGGCGTCCACGCATAATACAAACACGGGCTCGCGCTGAGCCATTCGCAAATAAATACTCGTGGAAAATGAAGAAGGGCTACGAACATCCAATTTAGTCAAGTCCTACAAGAACCGACAGGTTGTTAAAGGCATCAGCATTTCCGTGAAAAAAGGGGAAATCGTTGGTCTGCTGGGCCCCAACGGCGCCGGTAAAACCACCACCTTTTATATGGTGGTGGGACTGACCCGACCGGATGCAGGCAAAGTCTTTCTCGACGGCGAAGAGATCACCCGTCACCCGATACATCTGCGCGCGCGTAAAGGCATCGGCTATCTTCCCCAGGAGGCGTCGGTCTTCAGAAAGCTAACGGTGGAGGAGAATATACTGGCGGTGCTGGAATCGCACAAGATGTCCAGTTTCGACCGTAAGAAAAAAGCGCGTTCCCTGCTGAGAGAACTCAATATCCTGCATATCAAGAACGCAAAAACCTACGCCCTCTCCGGCGGAGAAAGAAGACGGGTCGAGATCAGCCGCGCGCTGGCGAACTCGCCGCTGTTCATTTTACTCGATGAACCCTTTGCCGGTATCGACCCCATCGCGGTTTCGGACATTCAATCCATCATCCGCCACTTGAAAAACATGGGCATCGGCATCCTCATCACCGACCACAACGTACGCGAGACTCTCAGCATCACCGACCGGGCCTACATCATCAACGCAGGCGAGATCATCGCATCCGGCCGACCTTTTGACGTCGCGCAGGATGCGAAAGTAAAAAAAATCTATCTGGGCGAGCAGTTCACTTTCTAACGGGGATTTTTCATCATGGGCATGGAAATGAAAATGGGACTGGGCTTGAAAATGACCCAGAAGCTGGTCATGACTCCCATGCTCCAGCAAGCGATCAAATTGCTCCCGCTGGCCCGTCTGGAACTCGCTCAACTGGTTCAGCAGGAAATGGTCGACAACCCGCTCCTCGAAGAGCTGGAAGAAAACGACGAAGAAATATCGCAGGACACGGAAGAAGATCTGGAAGCGCCCGATAATGACCTGGAAGAAGCGCCCCTCGAAGAATTCTCAGTGGAAGAAACACTCGCGCCTGTAAACGGCGACGACGAAAGCGCTTCGGAAACGGTGGCCGAGCAGGAAATCGACTGGGACAATTTCATCCAATCCAATCTCGATGGCGGCATGTCGGCGGACAGCTACACAGAACGCCCTTCCATAGAAGCCACCTACAGGAAAGAACCCTCCCTTTCAGAACATCTGCACTGGCAACTCAACCTTGCCGTGGACAGCGACAAGGATAAATTCATCGGCGCCTGCATCATTGGCAATATTCAAAGCGACGGCTACCTGATCTGTGGCGTCGAGGAAATCTCCGCCGATTGCTCCGAGCCTGTGGAAGACGTGCAACGGGTGCTGGCGGTGATCCAGACCTTTGAACCCACCGGTGTCGGCGCCCGTTCCCTCAAAGAATGCCTGATGATTCAGGCCCGAAGTCTGCCCGAACGGATTCCGCTGGTCGAAGAATTGATCGAAAATTTTCTTGAACGACTGGAAGACCGGCGCATTCCCAAAATCGCTTCCGAACTGAAGCTCGACATAGAGACCGTTCTCAACGCCCTCCAGATCATCCGCTGTTTTCAACCCAAGCCGGGAATGGATTTCAGTTCCGAAAAAATCGATTACGTCGTTCCCGATGTCGTCGTCGTCAAAACCGAAGAAGGCTATGACCTCGCCCTGAATGACGACGAGGTGCCCCGACTGAGGATCAATCCTTATTACCACGACCTGCTGAAAACCGCCTCCGAAGGTCAAACGCGCGAATATCTGGAGAACAAATACAAATCCGCTTTGTGGCTCATCAAAAGTATTGACCAGAGAAGGCAAACCATATACAAGGTGGGCAAAAGCATAATCAAGTTACAAAAAGAGTTTTTGGATAAAGGCCTGTCTTACCTGCGCCCCATGGTTCTCAAAGATGTTGCTCTGGACATAGAAATGCACGAATCCACCGTGAGCCGCATCACCACCAACAAATACATCGACACACCGCAAGGCATCTACGAACTGAAATTCTTTTTTCACAGCGGCATCCGCTCCTGCGAGGGAAGCAACAACATGTCGTCTGTTCGAGTGAAAAACATGATCAAGGAAATCGTTGCTCAGGAAGATTCAACCCGCCCCCTCACAGACGACCAGATGGTCGCGGCGCTTGTGGAAAAGAACGCGAAAATCGCCAGACGGACTATCACGAAATACAGAAAAGAGCTGAATATCCCCCCTGCCAACAAAAGAAAGCGCCTAATCTAAGTCGAATCGATTTTCTTCACTTGATTGATCCCCGCTAGATAAGCTACTTTAATAATAGAAGCCTTACATGTATTGAAAGATTGGAGAACACTATGAAGCTTACAGTAACTGGCAGACACATGGATATCACCCCCGCCATTCAAGACCACCTTGAAGAGAGACTCGGAAAGATTGTCACCGATCTGGAAGGAATGATCGACGTGCACGCCATCCTCTCCGTAGAGAAATATCGCCACAAGGCGGAAATCACTGTGAAAGGTAAAGGCGTAACGTTTCATAGCGAAGACGAAACAAAAGATTTATACGGCGCGATCGACAGCACCGTGGAAAAACTGGACAAGCAGTTGAAAAAACACAGAGATAAAATTAAGGAAAAACGACCGAAACATGGGGCCACCATCAAAGACCTCCCCATACAATAAATCTCAGACCTACAACACAAGCAGATAAAGACGAATGAAAATCACAGAAATTCTAAAGAAGAATTTCATCATTCCAAACTTATCCAACAAGAGTAAAGAAGATGTTCTGAAAGAACTCTCAGCCTTTCTTGCGGACAATGGAGTGATCAAAGATCCTGAAACATTACATCAATCGTTGATGGAGAGAGAGAACCTTGGAAGTACCGGCATTGGAGAAAATGTAGCCATTCCACACGCAAAATCCAAAGAAGTGGAACACATCACCACCTTGTTTGCCCGGGCGCCAGGGGGGCTTGATTTCGAATCTCTCGATAAAAAACCTGTGCACTTTATATGCCTGGTCATTGCCCCGATCAACTCCACAGGATTGCACCTGAAAGCCCTCGCCAGGATATCGCGACTACTGAAGAATCCTCAGTTGCGCGAAGCCATTATCAACACAAGCGATCAGGAAGAAATTTACTCCATTCTGGTGAACGAAGATTCAAAGTTTATTTGAACCGGGCTGAGTGTCCAAGGCCCCTAATTTATCATTGGCTCATCATGAAAGTTTGTCGTGTATAAAGGAATAGCCGCATCCAAAGGGATTGCGATTGGTAAAGCTCACCTGCTCAACCAGTCCAAGTTTTGTATCGTCAAATACAAAATCAGCGCAGACGAGGTCGACGCGGAAATCCAGCGTCTTCGCCAGGCGATTGACGCGTCCAAACATGAGATGCAGGCGGTCAAACAACGCGCCCGAAAGGTTGCGGACAAATACGCCGTCATTCTGGACACCTATCTGCTTCTTCTCGACGACGATATCCTGGTCAATGAAACCGTTGAAAAGATCAGCGAGGACCTCATGAACGCTGAGTGGGCGTTGTCTCAAACTCATGAAAAGTTCACCACGCTGTTCAATAATATTAACGATGAATACCTCAAGGGCAAACAGGACGATCTCGATCTGGTGGTTCACGGGATCATGCGCAACCTGATCGGTCACCATCAGGAAAGCCTTGCCGACATACAGGAGCCTATCATTCTGATCGCGCATTCCCTGAGCGCTTCAGACACTTTGCTGGTGCCGCGCTCGCTCATTCTGGGCCTGGCGACGGAGGTCGGCGGCAAGACCTCCCACCTCGCCATCTTCTCATCCGCGATGGGTATTCCAGCGGTTGTCGGCGTCAAAGACCTCACAGTTAATATCAACTCGGGGGACCCTGTCATTATCGACGGGATCGACGGTCACGTTCTCATCAACCCGTCGGAAAAGATACTCGACGTCTATCGGACCAAAAGCGTTAATTACCAGAAATACCAGACCAAGCTTCTGGAAAACATCCATGAAACCGCAGAAACCAAGGATGGCTACAAGGTCAATCTGCGCGCAAACATTGAATCCGCCCACGAGATCAATTCTCTGAAAAAATTTGGCGCCGAAGGCGTGGGATTGTATCGCACTGAATTTTTATATCTGGGCGTCGAGCGTTTGCCAACCGAAGAGGAGCTTTACCTTAATTTTAAAAAAGTAGCCCGCGGCGTTGAACCTTATCCGGTGATAGTGAGGACGCTGGACCTCGGAACCGATAAACCCCTGCACAATATTTACGTCGCAGAAGAAAACAATCCCGCTCTCGGCTTGCGCGGCATTCGTCTGTCTCTGGTGAATCAGGAATTATTCCTGTCCCAGCTACGCGCCATATTGAGAGCCAGTTTGTACGGCGACATCAAAATTTTGTATCCAATGATTGCGTCCGTTTCTGAAATCCGTCAAGCGAATCAAATTCTGGAAGCCGCCAAGAATGAATTGCGGGAAAAACAAATACCCTTCAACGAAGATATTGAAGTCGGCGTCATGATCGAAACTCCCGCCGCAGCGGTATGCATCGACCAGATCATTGAAGAAACCGATTTCATCAGCATCGGAACCAACGATCTGATTCAATACCTGCTGGCCGTCGACCGGATCAATGAAAACGTCGCGCACTTGTATCAACCCTTTCATCCTGCGGTTTTAAGAACTTTAAAAAAAGTAATTCTCGCCGCTCAAAACGCCGGCAAAAAAGTTTCCATTTGCGGCGAGTTGGGAGGCGATCCGATTGCCACACTGCTATTGATCGGTCTTGGCAAGGTGGATGAATTGAGCATGGAGCCTCACTCCATTCCAAAAGTAAAAAAAATTCTACGTAAGATTTCCCATATCGAAGCTCAGGCTCTCGCACAGAAAGCCATGAGTATGGATTCCACGCAAGAGATCAATCATTTCATTATCGATGAAATGAAACGTAAATTCCCCGACGATTTTGAGCACAACCTCGATTACTTGACAGAGCAACCCTTAAAATAATCTTATACAGTCAATACAAAGCAACCCTTTAAAAGAAGGAATTCCATGAATCCCAACAATTATTTATTCACTTCAGAATCCGTATCTGAAGGACACCCTGACAAAATGGCGGACCAGATTTCAGATTCCATCCTCGACGCCATTCTGACGCAAGACCCCAAAGCGCGCGTTGCCTGCGAAACCATGATCACCACCGGTTACGCGATGATCAGCGGAGAAATCTCAGCAAATTGCTATGTGGATATCCCCCAAATCGCACGCAACACGATTAAAAATATCGGCTACGACAGCTCGGACAAGGGCTTTGATTTTCACACCTGCGGCGTACTCGTTTCGCTGGACGAGCAATCTCAAGACATCGCGCGCGGCGTCGACGACGACAAACACGAGCAGGGAGCGGGCGATCAGGGAATGATGTTCGGCTATGCATCAAAGGAAACCAAAGAACTGATGCCCATGCCCATCATGTACGCGCACAAACTGGTTAAAGAACTCGCAAAGCAACGAAAAAAAGGCATTCTCCCTTACCTGCGCCCGGACAGCAAGTCCCAGGTTTCAGTTCGTTATGAAAAGAACAAACCGGTCCATATCGAAACAGTGGTCATTTCCACTCAACACGCGCCAGAGATCAAAAACAACCAATTGCGCGCGGAGATTCGCGAGCAAGTCATCAATAAAGTCATTCCAGCGCGTTACCAGCATCCAAAAATGAAAGTGTATATCAACCCGACCGGTCGTTTCGTCGTGGGCGGTCCGCACGGGGATTGCGGTTTGACGGGTCGAAAAATCATCGTCGACACTTATGGCGGTTTTGCACGGCACGGCGGCGGGGCTTTTTCAGGAAAAGATTCCTCCAAAGTGGATCGTTCCGCGGCGTATATGGCGCGTTACGTTGCAAAAAATCTGGTCGCCGCCGGTATCGCCGACCGATGCGAAGTTCAACTCGCCTACGCCATTGGCGTGGCCGATCCCGTCTCCGTCTTCGTGGAAACCTTCGGCACCTGCAAGGTCAACCCAGACATTCTGGAGGATTTGATCCGATCTCACTTCTTACTGAAACCGGCGGGCATCGTCAAATCTCTGGATCTGCTCAAACCGAGGTTCACCCCATCCGCGGCTTACGGTCATTTCGGTCGCAATGAGAGTTCCTTCACCTGGGAAGCCACGGACAAAGCGGCCAAGCTGAGAAAAGACGCCGGACTCTAAAAAAAAACGGAGTCCCTTTCGAAAGGGACTCCGTGTCTTTCCACGCTTGATTTATCGATTCAGATATTCAGGATTGGTTTTATCCTCTCGCACCGTATCCGCTTCTTTAGATCGAATTTCCTCTTTTACGGCCCGATCCTTGTCTTCTTGAACAGTCGTTTCATGAGGCGTCGTCGTGCAGGCCTGCAATCCAACAGCAACACCCAGCGCTATAAATAAAACAACCAGACATTGCAAGGCATTCTTCATTTTGTATCTCCTCTAAGTGACAGTGTTCCTGTTAAGGCAACAGATCCTCCTCCACTTCCTGATCCAATAAAGCTTGTACTGCCGCCATTTGCTCCAAACGCCTCACCGCGTTCTCTCTCATTTTAACAAGCAATAGATGCTCGTGTTCCCGAATCTTCTCCCGATGCGAGGCAAAGGCCTGGGTTTTCTCGCGCATTTCCTTAATTCTTAAAGAAACGTAGCGTTCAATATTTTCGCGTTGCCGCATTCTACGGTCGCGCTCCATCATCCTTCTATCCGCAAACGCGAGGGTCAATTGATCCGTCGCCATCTTTTGCATCTCCCGACTGGGAGTCGCCCCACTCAACGCATAGGCCCTTTTCACCATTCGCACCGCCGTCAAGCGATTATGCTCGAATTCCGCCGACTCATCGATCTTGAAAGTTATGATTCCGTCAACGACTCTGTAATCTGGGTACACCAGGACGTTGTAAAAACCATTGGCCGCATAATAAGCTCGCACTTCTTCCGCAAAGAGCCTCATCAATTTCTTGTCGACCATGATTCCATCTCCCATATCGACGCGGGCCGCCAAAGTATCGTGATCGAACAGGGTATTTCCCTCAAACTGGACAAGATCGACGAACTGCTCCCGTTCCCCGGCTAGAGCGACGCCCGACGCCATCAGACAGCAAAGCGCACACAAATATAATAGAATGGATTTAAAGAAATGCATCGCCTGTCTACCCTTCAAATAGAATCAGAGGCCAGTCAGGCCTTATTCGATACATCGACACAAAAGGCTAAAAGTTTAGAGCCTCCAAATTCTTTTTTGATCGATCAGAATCATCGGGTCATGATCTGTACCGGGCTTCGCTTGATCCGTTGATATGCCGCCATGAACGAAGGCTCCTTCAAATCATTTTGCGACAGATCCAGTATCGTAATATTTGGGAAGGCATCCGACTCAATCAAAGGAACCGCCCCCGCATCCGTGATCTGGTTTTGGCCGAGATACAATTCCTTGATACTCTTCAAATGTTTCGCCTTCGACAAGGCAAGCGCTCCGTAATCTCCAATTTCATTGCGAAACAAATTCAAGGTCTCCAAAGCCTCGAAAGCTGTAGATTCCGCGATATATGCAACCCCCTCCGGGCTGATCAAATTATCGTTCAGCAACAGAATCCGTAATTTAGAAAAATTTTTGGACTGCGCTAATAATTTAAGTCCGCCCTCGCCAATCTCATTCTTCCAAATTTTCAATTCTTCGAGGTTTTTCAAGTAAGCCGAATCGATGATCGCCTTAAGTCCCATGTCCCCTAACAAATTGCCCCACAGATCAAGATATTTTAAATTTTTCAAATAAGGCGATTTAGCCAGGGCCTTCATACCCGCATATTGAATTCTATTGCCCTGTATCACCAGACGCTCCAAGGTCTCCAGTTCCGGCATTCCCGCCAGAATCTTGGCTCCCGCGACTCCCAGACGAGCGCCGCTCAAATCGAGGCTTTTTCCATCGACGCTCAAGCGCTCGCGGACCATCGATTCAACGTCTTCCTGAGCATAAAGGTATCCAGGCGCAAGGAATTGAACCCACAGCATAACTATAATGAAATTAAAATAATATCGGTTGCGCATGGGTCGTCTCACCGAAAAAAATCATTGATTAAAAAAAACAGGACGCTAAATGAATTTACAGAACACAGGATATCATAGCTAAATCAAAAGAAACGTTTCACGCCTTATTTTTCGCCATTGAAATCCCCCGGAATTGATTGACAATGGTACAGGGCTGAAATATTCTTACAAAGAGCATTTTGGATTTATAAATTTCTATTTTTGACAGGAGCGTTCATGTTTGGCAGTGAAGACTCGTTATCTCAGGAAGGCCAGAAGATTGTCGCCGAATGGGAACAGGAAAGAAAAAAAATTGAAAGCAACAAAGCGAATTTGTCCGGCGCAGATTTGAGCTTTTTGAAATTGATGGAATCCGATTTGAGCGACGCCGATTTGTCTGAAGCGGACTTGAATTCCACCTATTTGATCAAGGCCAATTTACGCAACGCGAATCTGAGCAACGCAGACCTCTCAAGCGTCGTTGCAAGCGACGCCGATTTCACCGGAGCCAATTTTGAGGACGCTGAATTGATGGGGGCTTTTTTGAACGGCGCCAATTTGAAAGACGCGAAGAATCTGACCTGCGACCAAATTGAATGCGCGGAGTTTGACCGCGACACCCAGTTCCCCTCCTACATCTGCATTACCTGGGGCGAGGGGAAACAATGCGAATGCAAGGAACAATAGCGGTCATGATAATCGACCCAAACCCATTCGAGACCTGCCATGGCGATCATTAAATGCCCCGGTTGCGAACGCGATGTCTGGGACGGCGAGGATAATTGCCCGACCTGCAAGTACCCCCTGCAATTGACCTCGGAAAAAGATTCCCTGGAAGCCGCCCGAAAACTGCATATTCGGCGGGTCTGGGCTTCCACTTTTACCGTCTGCAGTTTTTTCACTCTGGTTATCAGCTTTGTTCGACCGCCCTATTCCGGTCACGGCATTCCCTCTGTCGCCGTTCTCCTCATCTTCACCGCCGCTTTCATCTGGCGCTATTTGACAAACGCTTCCATAGCCAGACTGGGCGAAGAATAAAGTTCAGCCCTTCAGCGCCGTTTTATCGCGTTTCAGCCAGTATTTGAAAATCGTATAGATGATTTTAAAGCCCGCCTTGAAAGTTCCCGAAACGGTTCCCGTGATCTTGGACACGCCCACCCGATCTCGATAACTCACCGCAATCTCCTGAATGCGCAAACCGCGCTGAACCGCTTTCACCTGCATTTCAACCGTCCAGCCGAAATTGGTGTCGCGCATATTCAAAGCTTTCAAAGCCGTGGAGGAGAGCGCCCGGAAAGGCCCCAGGTCGGTGAACTGCCATCCGAACAGGCGCCGGATCAAAAAAACCGCCAGTTGGTTGCCAAAGCGGGCTTGCGGCAACAGGGCGGCGCGGCTCTGCGCTTTAATCATCCGACTTCCCAGAACGAAATCCGCTTCGTCTTTCAAAATCGGTTCGACCAGTAAATCGATCTCTTCCGGGTAATCGCTGAAATCGCCATCGAGGAACACAACGATATCCGTCTCCTCAAGCGATCGTATGCCCTTAAGACAGGCGGAGCCATAACCTTTTCGTTTTTCGAGGACCACGCGGGCGCCGTGTTGTCCGGCAACTTCTGCGGTTCGGTCCGTGGAGGCGTTGTCGACGACTATGATTTCCTGCAAACGATCTTGCGGCAGGGAGTCCAGAACCAATGCGATGGAGGACTCTTCGTTGTAGGCGGGAATGATGACTGAAATTCGGGGACTCATCACAAAAAACTAGGTCGACGGCCCTGCGATGGCCTGTTTGATTGCGCTCACCAACTGTCCGACCTGCTCGAGACCTTTCGCCGACGCGCCTTCCTTCTCGATGATCTTTACGATTGCGCTACCGACGATAACGCCGTCGGAAACCTGGGCCGCTTCTGCCGCCTGTTCCGGGCTGGAAATTCCAAAGCCAACCAGCGCCGGGAGCGAAGCCTGACTGCGAATGGCTTGCATTTTCTCCTTCAAACCGGTTGCCAGGGCCGTTCGCGTTCCCGTCGTTCCCGTCAAAGAAATATAATACAGAAATCCTCGGCTTCGGCGCGCGATCATCTGAATTCTTGCGTCGGAACTGGTCGGCGCCAACAGGAAAATCAGATCGATCCCTTTCGCCTCTGCGATGGGTTGAAAGGTCTCCGCCTCTTCCGGCGGCAAATCCGGAATGATCAAACCATCCACGCCCGCAGCCGCCGCGTCCTGAACAAAGGCTTCCTGACCGTAGACATAGACCGGATTGAAGCTCGTCATCAACACGATGGGCAGTTCCGACTCCTTGCGAATCTCCGACACCAGCGCAATGATTTTTTTCAGAGTGGTTCCCGCCTTGAGAGCGCGTTGCGCCGAGGCCTGAATGACCGGGCCATCCGCCAGCGGGTCGGAAAAGGGAACGCCCAGTTCCACAATGTCCGCACCGTTTTTCTCAATTTCCCTGAACAACGCGACGGTCGCCTCCAGACTCGGATCGCCCGCCGTGATAAAGGCCGCCAGGGCCTTGCTCCCTTCGCTTTTTATTTTCTCAAACCGCTGTTGCAATCGACTCACAATTCATCTCCCAGAATATCCGCGACCTGAGTCACGTCCTTGTCGCCCCGTCCGGAGAGACAAATCACAATCACCTGATCCTTTTTCATCGTCGGCGCTGTCTTGGCGACCTGAGCAATGGCGTGCGCCGACTCCAGCGCCGGAATGATTCCCTCCGTAGTGGAAAGCAGTTTGAAACCTTCCAGAGCTTCCTTGTCCGTGATCGCCGCGTAATCCGCCCGACCGCTCTCCTTGAAATGGCTGTGCTCCGCGCCCACGCCGGGATAATCCAGTCCGGCGGAAATCGAATGCGCTTCCTGAATCTGACCGTCCGCATCGTAGAGCAGATAACTCATCATGCCGTGCAGGACGCCGCTTTTGCCATGACTGATCGACGCGCCATGCTTGCCCGTTTCGATGCCATGCCCCGCCGCTTCCACTCCAAGCAATTTCACCTCGGGGTGAGTGACAAAGGGATAGAACATACCCATCGCGTTGCTCCCGCCGCCCACGCAGGCGATGCATAAATCGGGCATGCGCCCCTCTTCCGCTTCGAGTTGTCGCATCGTCTCTTCGCCGATGATCTTTTGAAAATCCCGAACGATCATCGGATAGGGATGCGGCCCGACCACGGAACCGATGATATAATGCGTCGTCTCCACCGTGGTGATCCAGTCGCGAATCGCTTCGCTGGTCGCGTCCTTCAAGGTTCGCGTTCCCGCGGTCACAGGAATCACGCGCGCGCCCAGCAATTTCATGCGAAACACATTCAGAGCCTGGCGTCGCATGTCTTCCTCGCCCATGAAGACGTCGCACTCCAGATCGAACAGAGCCGCCGCCGTCGCCGTGGCAACGCCATGCTGACCTGCCCCGGTTTCGGCGATCACGCGCTTCTTTCCCATTCTCTTGGTCAACAACGCGCTACCGATGGTGTTGTTGATTTTATGCGCTCCAGTGTGGTTAAGGTCTTCGCGCTTCAAATAAATTCGAGCGCCGCCCAAACGCTTCGTCAGATTTTCGGCAAAATACAAGGGCGTGGGGCGCCCCACATATTGGGCGAGATAATAATTCAAATCCTCTTTGAACTTCGGATCCTGTCGCGCTTCCTCATACACTCGTTCCAATTCTTCCAGGGCGGGCATGAGCGTCTCGATGACATACTTGCCGCCAAAAATTCCAAAATGTCCCGTTGGGTCAGGATATGAATAGTCCATAAGGTCCTCGTCAGAACGTGTCAGGTTCGAAGCGCTTTGAACAAGGCTTCGAGTTTCTTGTTGTCTTTAATGCCCGGAGTCGCCTCAACGCCCGAACAAATGTCCACCGCATAAGGTTTCACCTGGCGCACGGCCTGATACACATTGGAAGGCGTCAAACCGCCCGCCAGAATGACCGGCCCGGCCTTCTTCGCTTTCAAGGCCAGCGGCCAGTCGAATGTTTTTCCCGTGCCGCCGCGCGCCGATTCCGAAAACGCGTCCAGCAAAAACGCCGCTACCGGATATTGATCCAGACCGGATAAGGATTCCAGCCCGCGCACGCGAATCGCCTTGATCACAGACCGGGCGCGTATTTTTTTGCAATAACTCGGCGACTCGTCGCCGTGCAACTGAACCGCGTCCAGCTTGCAGAATTCCACCGCGCGATTCACCGCATCCGCCGTTTCATTGACGAACACGCCCACTGTTTTAACGAAAGGCGGCAAGGTGGAAATGATTTTCCTGGCGTCGGTCTGCGTGATATTTCTGGGACTTTTCTTGTAAAAAATAAATCCCAGAGCGTCCGCGCCGCAAGCCACCGCCGCGTCAGCATCTTCCCGGCGCGTCGTGCCGCAAATCTTGACCTTAACCATCTTGCCGATCCAAAGGAGCTTCACGCAATTCATTCAGCTTCACCGCAATATCCGGCGCGGTCATCAAGCTCTCCCCGATCAAAAAGGCATGCGCCCCAAGCGATTCAAACTCTTCAATTTCCATACGACCGTGGATTCCGCTTTCGCAGACCAGCGTCTTGCCCGGTTCCTGCAAGCCCATTGGAATGAGTCGACGAGCGATGTCGAGATCGGTTTTTCCCGAAGTCAGATCGCGATTGTTCACGCCCAGAATTTCTCCGCCTGCATACAGGGCTTTTTCCAGATCCGCCTCGTTATGCGTCTCCACCAATGCGGGAATGCCCAAGCCCTGCCCCAACTGCAACAAATCCCGCAACTGGTTTTTGTCCAGCCAGGTCGCGATCAGTAAAAACCAGTCCGCCTGCATGGCCCGCGCTTCGTACACCTGATACTCGGAAAAAATAAAATCCTTGCGCAATAAAGGCAGATCGGAAATCGCGCGGACGCTGGCGAAAATTTCCGCGCTCCCGCCAAAATGACGCGTTTCCGTCAACACGGAAATCGCGGCGGCGCCGTTCGCTTCGTACAATTCGGCGATCGCGCTCGCCTCCAGACCTTCGCGCAAGGTTCCCTTGAAAGGAGTTCTTAATTTGATTTCCGAGATAATGCGGGTTCCGCCGGATTGATTCAATGCCGAAACGACATCCCGCACCCCGCCCAACTCCGTGATCTGACTCTTCAAAGAAACTAATGGCCGTTCTCTCTTATCAGATTCAACGTCCTCTTTACGCTCGGCAAAAATTTTATCGAGAATATTACTCATGACTCGGAATTACTCACCTCAACCAGCATCTCCAGTTTCCTCAGCGCGGCGCCCGATTCTATAGCGCCATCCGCCATGGTGACGCCCATCTCCCAGGAATCCACGAGTCCCGCCGCAAGCAGAGCCGCCGCCGCATTCAGTACCACAACGTCCTGACAGGGACCGCCGCCGCCTTCGAGAATCTCCCGAATCAAGTCGGCGTTCTCCTGAGCCGTTCCCCCTTTAAGGTCTTCGCTCTTGCATAAATGGAAACCATATCGCCTCGGATCGAATTCATATTCCTTAACCTTCCCCTTATGCAATTCACAGACGAAGGTCGAACCCGTCATTGTCATTTCGTCCAGGCCGTCTTCGCCATGAACAACGAAGGCGCCCTTGCTTCCAAGGTCTCGGAGCGCCAGAGCCATTGACTTCAAACGCGCCTTGTCATAAATGCCCACAACTTGAGCGTGCGCGCCCGCCGGGTTGGTCAAGGGACCAAGAATATTGAAGAGCGTGCGAATGCCCAGTTCTTTCCGAACCGGAGCGGCATGCTTCATCGCGTCATGCATCAAAGGCGCAAAGAGAAAACCGATTCGCGCTTCGCGCAGACATTTTTCTACAATAGAAGGCGAGGCTTCGATATTCACTCCAAGATGCCTGAGAACGTCGGCGCTTCCCGACTGACTGGACACGGCTCGATTGCCGTGCTTGGCGACCGTCGCTCCAGCGCCTGCGGCTACAAACGCCGCCGCCGTCGAGATGTTGAAAGTGTCCGCGCCGTCTCCGCCTGTTCCGCAAGTGTCCACCGCTCCAACGGAATCGACGGCGATTTTTACCGCCTTCTCGCGCATCACGCGAGCCGCGCCAACGATTTCTGAAACGCTCTCACCCTTCATGCGCAAGGCCGTCAGAAAAGCCCCCAACTGCGCCGGAGTCGATTCCCCTTCCATGATCTGTGTCATGGCGGCGATCATCTCATCCTCGGTCAAGTCCTGACCGGCGATCACTTTCTTCAAGGCATCTATCAGAGTCATTTCCATGGTTCGCTCAGGAATCAATAAAATTTTTCAACAATTCTTTACCGTTCACCGTCAAAATCGATTCAGGGTGAAACTGCACGCCTTCCACATCCAGTTCTTTATGACGTATGCCCATGATCTCGCCATCCTCGCTCTCCGCCGTGATCTCAAAACACGAGGGCAGGTTGTCGCGGTTCAAGGCCAGAGAATGGTACCGCGTCGCCTCCAGCGGATTGGGCAGTCCTTTAAAAATGTATTTTTCCACATGGCGCACCTTCGAGACTTTACCGTGCATGATTCGCTTGGCCTTGATGACTTCACCGCCAAAGGCGACTCCAATCGACTGGTGCCCCAGACAAACGCCGAGCAGAGGAATCTTTCCCGAAAACCTGCGGATGATATCGATCGACATGCCCGCTTTTTCCGGCGTGCAAGGCCCGGGAGAGATCACCAGTTTTTTTGGCGCCAGCGATTCAATTTCTTCCAGTCCGATCTTATCATTGCGGCGCACTTCCACGTTCGCGCCAAGCTCGCCAAGATACTGAACCAGGTTGTAGGTGAACGAATCATAATTATCAATCATCAGAATCATTCGATCCACCCCTTCTCCGCCAGATCAACCGCTTTCAATAAGGCTTTCCCCTTGTTCATGGTTTCTTCATATTCGTTTTCAGGAACCGAATCGTTGACGATTCCCGCGCCGACACCGAGATAGCCCACGCCGTTTTCAACCAGCAGGGTTCGTATCGCGATGGCTGTGTCCATACTGCCAGAAAATCCGATATAACCGATCGCCCCTGCATACACGCCGCGCCGCGTCGGCTCCAACTCGTCAATGATCTCCATCGCCCTGATTTTGGGCGCGCCGGAAACCGTTCCCGCCGGGAAGGTCGCTTCGATCACGTCGTAACAGTCCAGCCCCTCCTTCAATACGGAGCGCACGTTGGACACGATGTGCATGACATGGGAATAACGCTCGATCAAAAACTTCTCATTGACATCCACCGTGCCGATCTGCGCCACGCGACCAATGTCGTTGCGTCCCAGATCCACGAGCATGATATGCTCGGCAATCTCCTTTTCATCCTGCAATAAATCTTTTTCCAATGCCAGGTCTTCCTCAACGCTGGCGCCGCGTTTGCGCGTTCCCGCAATCGGTCTCACTTCTACTTTGGTATCCTCCAGCCGCACAAGAATCTCTGGAGACGAACCGACGATTTGTCGCTCGCCGAATTTCAAATAATACATGTAGGGCGATGGGTTGACTGTACGCAAAGCGCGATAGACGTTGAACGGGTCCGCCGTCAAAGGAAACTTCAACCGTTGCGACAGCACCACCTGTATCACGTCGCCTTCCTTAATATAATCCTTGGCGGTCAAAACCGCCTTCTTGAAACCCTCTTCGCTGAAATTTGATTCGACCTTGTCGGTTCCCTCGATTCCCACGCCGTCGCCTTGGCGCGGGATTTCGTAACTGCCGTGCAAAGCCTTTTCAACATCCGTTATTTTTCTCAGCGTCCGCTGATACAATCCATCAAGATCGTCGGTATCGACAAAAACATTCGCAACGATTTTAATCGTCTGACGCATGTTATCAAAGATCAGCAAATGATTGGTGATCATGAATTCCGATTCCGGCACGTTCAGATCGTCCAGCGTGTTGTCCGGCAAGTCTTCAAAATAACGCACGATGTCGTAACTCATGAAACCGACGGCGCCGCCATAAAAACGGGGCAAGTCCGGGTCTTCGACCGGCTTGTATTTTTGCAGAATCGTTTTCAGCTCTTTCAGAGGATTCTTTTCCGAGATGTCCCGGCTTTCCTCCCCCTCGTCGGTGAAAAAAGTGATTTTCTTTCCACGGGTGTTCACGATCAGCGCCGGATCGAAGCCAATGAAAGAATAGCGCGCCCACTTCTCGCCGCCTTCAACGCTTTCCAGCAGGAAGGAATAGTCGCCGCCGCCCATCTTCAAATAGGCCGACACCGGCGTGTTCAGGTCCGCAAAGATTTCCTTGCAGACGGGAACCAGATTCCCCTGCTTCGTTTTTTCTTTAAACTGTTCGAAGGTCGTTACAATCATAATTTCTTTAAAAAAAAAGCGCCGGTCACCGGCGCCTGTCAAGAACTCCCACCGTCTTGATAATTACGAGCGACCTGGAGTCGCTCTGGGTCTGCTCGCCAAAGGGCGGCCTCTTGCTACTCCGTCTCTTTCCAGTCCTCGCCGTTCCAGTTCAGAATGAGGCCATTATCGCCCACCGCGTAGATGTTATCATCCGAAACGCCGCGAATGGCGGTCAAATACTCTTCCGTATTGGATTCAATCTGCGTCCATTGATCGCCGTTCAAAAACATAATCATTCCCAGATCACCGACGGCAAAAACCATATCGCTCGAAGGCCCCCAGACATCGAGAAAGAATTCCATGGTGCGTGAGGGCATTTCAACTATCTCAGAGCCGTTGAACTTCACAATCGCGCCTTCCGAACCGACGATGTACATGTCGTCCGGGCCAAAACCATAGATGCCATAAAACTCGGCGTTGGAATTGAAGGTCATGCGCACCCATTTATCGCCGTCCAGTTTCAGGACAAGACCATCGTAGCCCACCGCATACATGCCGCCCTCGCGACAACCCCACAAGCGGGTGATGTCCGTATCCGTCCCCGTCTGCATGAACTTCCAGGCCGAGCCATCGTATTTCAGAATCTTGCCGAGGCGCGAACAGGCGTAGATTTCATCTTCCGCCAAGCCCCAGATACCGGTCATGGGAGGCAATTTATCCGACTCTTCAATATCCCATTTAGAACCGTCGTAGTGCAAAATCCGTCCATCGGTGCATACGGCGTAGACGTTGTCCGGCGCAGGCCCCCAAATATTTTTGAAGGTCCAGCGACCGCCTGTTTCCATCTTCTGCCAATCGGAACCGTTGAAATGCAACAAGGTTCCATCGGTTCCTCCGACAAACACATCGTCCGCCGCGAATGTCCAGATCGATAACAGGTGACTTTCCGTAACTCGTGCCATATTTTTCCCAAACGGAGCGCAGGCCCCTTTAAAAATTTATAAGGACATGTCGTGCCAGACCTTGCCGTCATAGCGAAGCACACAGCCATTATCTCCAACGGCATAAACCTGATCCGGCCCCAGTCCCTTGACTTTTGTTAAGTAGTTTTCCGTGCCGGAATCCATCGGACTCCAGCGTTCTCCGTCAAAATGCAGGATCACGCCGCAATCCCCCACCGCGAAGATATCGTTATCGCCGGTGCCCCAGATGCTCAACAAATATTCTTCGGTTCCCGATTCCATAGGCTCCCATTCTTCCCCCTGATAGCGGAGGATGGTGCCGTGCGACCCGGCGATAAAAACATTGTCTTTTCGGGAACCCCACACGCCGTAGAGAGAGATCTCCTCAGCAGTCAGTTCCTCCTTGCGCTCAAACGTGGAGCCGTTGTAAACGCGATAGACGCCTTCGCCGCCCACAGTGTGCAGACAATCGAGATCCTCGCCCCACATACAGAACAAATCATGAATCGTGTTAGGCTCGCGGTAATTCCATTCGCCATCCCAGTACAGCATGCGCCCGCCCACGCCGAAAATAAAAAAACAATTCTCGTTAAAACCGAACGCTGAGTTGAGGGAGTCGTAATTGCCTGTGTCGAGCTGATTCCATTTTTTGCCGTCGTAATGGAGCACCACCCCGCCGATGCCGACGGCGTAAATACAATTTTCGTGCGGCCCCCATATCCCCATCAGAGGATTGGCATTTTCCGTGGTTTCCGGCGTCCATTCGCCGTCGTAGTGTTGCGGGATTCCATCTTTACCTACAACGTAGATGCTGTCTTCTCTGAAGACGCACAAATCCAGCAGGTCGGGCTTTTCACCTATAAACATTGGTTCTCATTCCTGAAAAAATTAAAAATCATTTCGCCGTTTCGAGATGAGAAACAGTGTAGCGCCTTTCAAGAATCGTGAAAACACCGGAAGGGGACACAACAACAGCGCCCACTATCACATCGTAATGATCTATACGATCGCTGGACAGAGAGCTTATGCGTCCGGATTGATCTGCCGGAACATAATATTCGTGAGCTTCTTGAGATGCTTTGGTTTTTTAAACAGTTCCTGAACCTCAGCGCCGATATCGTTTCGAATCAAAATCAAGGTTTCCAGTTCCGTCAGGGTACTCGACTCCGCCAATGCCCGCGCGCCTTCATCGCTGATTTCCGTTTCAAACAAGTCCAGAACTTTTAAATTTTTCAGAGCCTCTGAATTTGCAATCGCAATCGCGCCTCGGTCCCCAATGGGATTGTAGGTCAGAGTCAACTGCTCCAGCTTGGTCAATGTTTTGGATTCGGCCAATGCTTCAATGCCGGCCCCTTCAACATAATTCCAGTTCATGTTGAGTTCCGTCAAAGTGGACAGCGTTTGAGAACCTGCAATCGCCCGCATGCCTTCATCGCTGATATTGTTGCGATACAATGAAAGCAGATTGAGTCGAGTGAGACGATCCGAAGTCGCCAACGACTTGACCCCTTCATCGCCGATATCGTCGCCCACCCACAGACTCACCAGACTGCCCAGAGTCTTGGACTCCGCCAGAAACTGTGCGCCCTTGGCGGTCACTTCATTGTCGCTCAATATCAACTCAGACAAATTCAACAAAGTCTTCGACTTTGAAATCGCTTTCACGCCCTCGTCCGTCACTTTGTTCTTGAACAGGTTCAAAGCAGTGACAAACTTCATGTTCTCGGAATCCAGAAGGGCTTTGATCCCTTCGTCGCCGATTTGATTGAATTCCAAAAATACGGCTGTGACTCCCTTTACAGAATCGGACTTGACGATTCGCTTGAGATCGTTGTCTTCCAGTTCCTTTTCACGGAGATCCAGTTCCGAATTTTCCACATTGAGACCTTCTCTAATCAGGTTCTCAATATCCTCGTCGGATTTTTCGCCCATGCTTCGTTCTCCTGATTCTAAAATTAAGCTTCCTACTATACAAAAGAAATTAAAAAAATTTAATTTTTTTTTGAACAAATTATAAATTAAACTTCGTCCTGATGAAATTTCCAGTCGGTCTCGCCGCATCGGGAGATAAAACAAGCTCTCTTTCACAAGCTCTCAAAATCACTTTATGCCTCAAAGTATCGAAGAAATATCCCAGATCGTAAAACAAACCGGCGAATTTGTTCCCAGAGTAATGAACGAATTGAACCGGGTCATCGTCGGACAAGACTACCTGCTGGAGCGTTTGCTCCTTTCATTACTGACTGAAGAGCATGTCCTGCTTGAAGGCGTGCCGGGTCTGGCGAAGACCACCTCGGTCAAGGCGCTTGCCAACACGGTGCATGCAACTTTCAGCAGAATCCAGTTCACGCCCGACCTTCTACCCGCAGATATTCTGGGCACCCAGATTTATCAACCGCAAAAGGGCGAGTTCACGATCAAGAAGGGCCCCCTGTTCGCCAATATCATTCTGGCGGACGAAATCAATCGCAGTCCTGCAAAAGTGCAAAGCGCCTTGCTCGAAGCCATGCAGGAACGACAGATCACCATTGGCGGAGAAACCTTCCCGCTCGAAAGCCCCTTCATGGTCATCGCGACCCAGAATCCGATCGAACAGGAAGGCACCTACCCGCTTCCCGAAGCTCAGATCGACCGCTTCATGTTCAAATTGAAAGTCGGCTACCCCAGCCGAGAAGAAGAAATCAAAATCATGCAGCTCATGTCGGCGCGAAAAGAGTCGCCTTCTCTGAACGCCGTTATCGGGCCAGAAGATCTGCTCAAAGCCCGCACCGTGTTTGAAAAAATCTATATCGACCCGAATCTGGAAGACTATATCGTCAGTCTGGTGACGGCAACCCGCGACCCGTCGCAATGCAATCTGCCCGATCTCCAGCCTCTCATCCAGTTCGGCGCCTCGCCGCGCGCCTCGATTTTCCTGCACCGCGCCGCCAAAGCCCATGCCTTTTTGCAAGGCAGAGGCTATGTGGTGCCGCACGACGTTAAATCCATCGGCATGGACGTGCTTCGGCATCGCATCATACTGTCCTATGAGGCCGACGCGGAAAACGTCGACGCCGACGAAATTCTGAAGAAGATATTCGATACGGTTGAAGTTCCTTAACGCCCGATCCTCATGGCTCTGAACGCATTTTCAAAAATCCGCGATTTTTTGCTCCCGCCGCCTCTCCACGAAGCGCCAACGACGCAAACAGCTTCCAGCGAATTGCTGAAAAGAGTACGCGCCATCCAGATCAAGACCAATCACCTGGTCGACGACGTGATGGCGGGCGAATACCACACCGCCTTCAAGGGACGCGGAATGGAATTCAGCGAGGTGCGCGAATATCAACCCGAAGACGACGTGCGCCTGATCGACTGGAATGTTTCCGCAAGAATGAATCAGCCTTATGTGAAGGAGTTCATTGAAGAACGGGAACTGACGGTCATGCTGATGGTGGACGCAAGCGCATCCGGCAATTTTGGCTCCGTTCAAAAACGTAAAAACGAAATCGCCGCTGAGACGGCTTCCATCCTCGCGTTTGCCGCAATCAAAAATAATGATAAGATCGGTTTGATCGTTTTCACGGACCGGATTGAACGTTTCATTCCGCCCAAAAAAGGCAAGGCGCATGTCTGGAACATCATACGCTCCATACTGGACTTTGACCCGGAAGGCAAAGGCACCGACCTGAATCTGCCGCTCGAATATCTGGCCAAGGTTCAAAAGAAAAAGGCCGCAACTTTTTTGATCTCTGATTTCCAAACGCAGGGTTACGAGAAAGCCCTCAAAATGGCGAAGCAAAAACACGATCTCACCGCCATCTATATCCGCGACCCCAGAGAAAAAGAAATGCCCGACGTGGGCTGGATTCAACTTGAAGACGCCGAGTCGGGTGAAATCATGCTGGCTGACACGGGAAACGCCGAAACGAGACGCCGCTATCAGGAAACCTGCGAACAGTCCTACCAGACTCGCTTGAAAACATTCCGGGCGATGGGAGTGGGAGTCATAGAAATCGACACCGAACGCCCGCTGACCGGGCCGATCATTCGCTACTTTAAAATGAGAGAAAAACGCCGCTGATATGGATCACGATAACCTCGATACAAAAACGCCCAAGGTCAGCATGGCCATCAAAATACCCATTCTGATTTTAACCCTGCTCACGCTGGCAGCTTTGGGAGCGGTCTTTAACAAAATGATGAGTTCTCCTTTGCTGAAAGGAAAAAAACCGGCAAAAGAAATCGCGGCGGAAAGCCCTTCGCCCTGGGTCGGTCAACTTCCTGACCTGGCTCTAAAACTGGAAGAAAACGGTCTCGTGGAAGAAGCGCTGATCTATTATGTTCGCTATCTTGAGAAATCGCCCGTTCAGGGGCTGGAAAGAGCGGAAATCGCGCATCGCGTCGGCTTGCTCTATCAGAAACTGGGCAATTGCTCCGAAGCTCTGGTCTGGTTCTTTCACTCCGAAATCAACCAGCCGGAACTGGAACTGCAATCAACGCTCAATAAAAATATCGACGCCTGCATGGCGTCGCTCCGCAACGTAAGGAAATGAAACAGCGGCCTCGCACTCTTTTAGCGGTTTTGGTTGCGGCGCTCCTCCAAATTGTCGCTTCTCTGGGCGGGCCGGAAATCGCGTTCTCCGCTCCAGCGTCTCCCCCGGCGCCGCAGTCGCCGGTTTCCGTCACAGTCGACGTCTCGCCCAAAGAGGGATTGCTCGGCGATCTTTTCATGTGGACCCTGAAAGTCCAACGCGATGCGGACATCGCAATCATTCCACCGAGCGTTGAATCGGTCGACGGTTTCGATATCGTCAATCAAACGCGCCTCCCGGACAAAACGTCGGACAGGGGTCAGATTCTGGAGAGCTACCAGATTCAACTGCGCGCGGATCGAATCGGCGAACTGGTTCTGCCCGAACAAAGCATCCAGTTCGAAGCGCCCGCATCGTCAGGCGAAATGGTTCCCGGACAAATCAGCGCGCCCGCTTCATCCGTTTCCATTCAATCCTTGTTGCAACTGCAGGGCGACGCCAATGATATTCGCGACATCAAACCCTTGAGGCACGCGCCGCCCGATTACACATGGGCCTACTATTCCCTGCTGGCGCTCGCTCTTCTGGGCTGGGCCTTTTACTGGCTCCGCCAGCGACGTCGCGCCGCACCGCCTGAAACGGCGAGCGCGGTCGAAGATTTTCTGCCACCGGATGAGGAGGCCCTGCGAGCGCTGGAGCAAGTTCGCAAGGACCACCCTGAACCAAAGGCCTGCAACGCCATTGAACTTCGCCAGCTTTATTTCACCTTGTCTGAAATCTTCCGTCGTTACCTCGAAAAACGCTTCGACTTTCCTGCGCTGGACTGGACCAGCGAAGAAATTATAAAATGGAGCGAGAGCGATCAACGCTTTGATCCGGCGACCCACTCGCAGATGAGCCGCCTGCTCAAGCGAACCGACCTGATAAAGTTCGCGCGCGCGCAGGCGCCCTTGACCTCGGACGATCTGGAGGCAATTCGCTCTTTCGTGATTCAGACCCGAACCGCGCCGACCCTGGAATCCGTTCAAGAGAAGCGTCCGTCCGCAACAATGGCCGATTCGTCATGACCTTTCTTCGTTTTCAAGACCCCTATTTTTTAGCTCTGTTGCTCCTCTTGCCCCTTTTCATATGGAGTCGCCGCAGGAGCAAAAAAATCGCCTTTAGCTTTCCCTCGCTCCAAACAATGAAAACGGCGGACGGCGCAACGCATTCTTTCATCGAGTTCATTCCTGACGGCTTGAAAATCCTGACCGCCATCCTTTTGATTCTGGTTCTCGCCCGCCCGCAGGAGGGAAAGAAAATGACGGAGATCCTCTCACGAGGCGTCGACATCGTTCTTGCTATCGACGTCTCTGGAAGCATGCGGGCGCTGGACTTCAGTTCCGAAGAGCAACGCATCACGCGGCTGGATGTCGTTAAAGATGTGGTGAGCCAGTTCATCGACCAGCGCGACTACGACCGCATGGGGATGGTGGTCTTTGGCGCCGAAGCCTACACGCAATGCCCGCTGACCCTGGATCATTCGGTGTTGAGACAATTTCTCGACCAGCTCGAAATCGGCATGGCGGGAGACGCGACGGCGATCGGTTCCGCAATCGCAATTTCCGCCAAACGTCTGAAAGACCTCGAATCCAAATCCAAAGTTGTGATTCTGTTGACCGACGGACTCAGCAACGCCGGGGCCTTCACCCCCCTGCAAGCGGCGGAGCTTGCGGCGGCGCACAACATCAAGGTCTATTCCATTGGCGTGGGAACGCGCGGGCAGGCGCCCTTTCTGGTCGATACCTTTTTGGGGCCTCAATATGTGTATCAGGATGTTGAAATCGACGAAGAATCCCTCAAACAAGTATCGGCCCTGACCGGCGGCAAATACTTTCGCGCCACCGACCCGCAGTCGTTAACGGAGATCTACGAGCAAATCGACCGCCTCGAAAAATCCGAAGTGAAGACCTTCGACCATTCTGAATACAAAGAACTGTATCCCTACTTTCTGATTCCAGCCTTGTTGTTGATGATCCTTGACTTGACGCTCAGCCAGACCCTTCTCAGGAGGATTCCCTGACCATGCGTTTCGCCGAACCGTCTTACCTGCACCTGCTCTGGCTATTGATTCCCGTCGGCCTCTTGTTGATCTGGGGCTTGCGCCGAAAACGCGAGTTGATCCAGATTTTCTTTGGCGCGGAACAAGGCGCCCGCCTGGTATCCGCCCGCTTCATGAATCTGCAAAAAAAACAGGCGCTCTTTTCAGCGTTGGCTCTGTTTTTTGGTTTGCTGGCGCTGGCGCAACCGCGCTGGGGTTTCGAGTGGCAGGAAGTCCGGCGCGAGGGCGTCGATATCATCATCGCGCTGGACGTCTCCAACAGCATGCTCGCGCAGGACCTGAAACCCAGTCGGCTGGAACGGGCGAGACGCGAGATTTCCGATTTTCTGAACCTGTTGCAGGGCGACCGCGTGGGCCTCATCGCCTTCGCCGGAACCGCCTTTGTTCAGTGTCCCTTAACGCTGGACTACTCTGCGGCGCGCATCTTTCTGAATTCCCTCGACGTTGATTTGATCCCCGTGCAGGGAACCAATCTTGGAGAAGCCATCCGTTTATCCCTGCAATCCTTCAGCGCCACCGAGAAAAAATCCCGCGCCCTCATACTGATCACCGACGGCGAAGATCAGGAGGGTATGGCGGAAACAGCCGCCAGGGAAGCCCTGGAAGCCGGAGTTAAAATTTTCTCGATAGGCGTCGGCGCAGAAGAAGGCGCGCCCATCCCCTTCCCCGGCGGATTCAAAAAAGACGAAGCGGGAGAAGTCGTCCTCACTCGACTGGATGAGAGCGCCCTGAAATCCATCGCGGAAATTACAGGCGGCGGTTATGTGCGATCCGTGTCCGGTGATATGGATCTGGAGAACATCTATTTCGAGCAACTCCAGAAGAAAGTGGATTCCCGACAACTCAACACCCAGCGCGAGAAAAAATGGCAGGAACGTTTTCAATGGGCAGCGCTCCTGGCTTTGATATTCCTACTGATTCCATGGACATTCGACCGGAAAACCGCCTCTGAAAAATCGTAAAATTTCGGTCGAAATACCTTAATTCACCGCAATTTTTTGATAGAATGTAGGAGAACTACAACCGCTTGTCTTGACTTCGACATTAGCGGATATTATGTAATGGGTATTGCGGGGCATTTGACCGCCGGGTCTGGTTTGTCCGACCTGAATTACCACTGAATCAAACTATAATTTTTAAGGATATATAATGGAAAGTTTAGATCGTACAATGAGCGTAGATGCGGTAGCCGCTGAGAATCAGCGCTTTATGGTTCGCGTTTATAACTGGATGACGGCGGGAATCGGCGTGACGGGCGCAATGGCTTTTTACGTGTCCAACAGCGAAACCATGTCATCCATGATCCTGGGCAACGCCATCGTACCTATCGTTCTCATCATCGCTCAATTGGGCCTGGTCGTTTACCTTTCCGGCTGGGTTCACAAAATGAGCGCAAGTCAGGCAACCGGCATTTTCCTACTGTACGCAGGGCTGACCGGACTGACCTTTTCGGCTATTTTCTTGATGTACACAGCCGCGTCGATCACATCGACCTTCGTCGTGACAGCGGGCACCTTCGGCGCCATGAGTTTTTACGGTTACACAACCAAAAAGGATCTGACCTCTTGGGGAAGTTTCCTGTTCATGGGTCTGATCGGTATCATTCTGGCGTCGGTGGTCAACATCTTCATGGAAAGTAGCGCGATGCACTGGGTCATCACCTACGCCGGAATCCTGATTTTCGTGGGACTGACCGCGTATGACACGCAACGTATCAAGGAGATGAATGTTCTGGGCAACGAAGGCACCGAAGAAGACACCAAAGAAGCGGTTGTTGGCGCCTTGACGCTGTACCTGGATTTCATCAACTTGTTCCTCATGCTTCTGCGAGTGATGGGCGATCAACGCGAATAAAAGATTGACTCCGGCGGAGCCGGCGAAAGTACCTCCGAAAAGTTTCCGCCAGATTCTGGCGGAAACTTTTTTTTTGTCCTGACTGAGTTATGATTCTTTCCAGATACATACACCTGCTATTGACCCTGCACCTGCTGACGCTTGGGGCTTCACCCGCTTTTGCCAATGAGGCGGAATCCCTCTATCAACAGGGAGACTACGAAAGCGCCTCGCAACATTTCGAGACGGAAACACGCGAGAACCCCGAAGATTTAGCGATTCAGTACAACCTCGGCAACAGTCGCTACAAGAGCGGGAAATTCGACCAGGCGCTGGAATCCTATCAACAATCGGGGGTCGCGCCTGAGAATCCCGAGTTGCAACAATTTGCAGTTTATAATTCCGGCAATGCGCTGTTCAAAATGGGAAAACTTAAAGAAGCCGAATCGGCCTTCAAAAAATCCCTGGAGTTGAATCCCAAAGATATGGACGCTAAATTCAATCTGGAATTTGTCCGCAAACAACTGGAAGAGCAGAAAAAAAAGCGCCAACAAGACGACCCCAAACAACAGAACCAGAATAAAAAACCCAAGGAAGATAAGGACGCCGATCCATCGCAATCAAGTCAACAGCAGGGGCCAGACTCTGGAAATCAGCAAAAAAATCCGCCGCCATCAAACTCTGGCGGCCAGACTCAAACTGCTAAAAACCAGCCCCCGCGCCCCGGCGAAGGGAGAAGCAGACTCTCGAAAGAAGAAGCCGACCGACGCCTGAATGCCATCTCAGAAAACAGAAAAGAATTGATCCAAAAACAAATTGCTAAAAACCAAGCTAGCAAAAATCCGCCAAAGGTTGACTGGTAAATCAATGAGGGGAAAGAAACATCCATGGATCAGCATTTCCCGCCAAGTCCTGTTCGCCCTGCTCCTCTGCATCAGCGCTGCCAAAACCAGTCCGGCGGCTGATATCCATGCAGTCGCATCGGTCGACAAGACCACAATATCGCTTGAAGACGTGCTGGAATTAAAGGCAACCTTAATGGGCGTGCAAAGCGCGGCGCGCCCCGAAATGCCGCGAATGCCCGCATTTCATGTTCGCCCTGGCGGAACCGCTTCGTCCACGCAAATAATCAACGGGAAAGTCGCCTCCAGCGTCAGCTATCATTACCATCTGATTCCCAAAGAGAAAGGGTCTTATACTATTCCCCCCATTGTTTTTAACGTTGCGGGAACACGCTACCTAACAAAGCCCATACAGATTGAAGTCGTCGACAAGATCAAGGTAACGAATCAAAGCAATGCCGATGCCTTTGTCGAAGCGTCGGTGTCCAAAACCGATCCTTATGTCGGCGAACAGATCGTTTACACCTTCAAGTTGTTTCGCAAAGTGGACGCTCAAAATCTGGAGCTGGAAACTCCCTATGACCAGTTATATTTTCGAAAAGAGAGTCTGGGGAACTCCAAGAAATACGAACAGGTCGTCAACGGAGTCCAGTACAAGGTTCACGAACTTCCCATTGCCTATTTTCCAACGCAGGCGGGCAAGACTTCCATCCCACCTGCTATCCTTGAACTCGACTTGCTCCGTTCCAGTGCGCAAGGGAAATTCCCCGGTCGCTCTTCGTTTGACTCTTTTTTTAACGATCCGTTTTTTCGCTCTCAATTACGCTCCGAACACAAAATCCTGCGAACGTCTCCCATTCAATTGAACGTGCGCCCTCTCCCGAAAAAAGGCAAACCTGCTAATTTTTCCGGTTTGGTCGGCGACTTCAAAATGCGCGTATCTCTGGGAAAGACGACCCTCAATACCGGCGAAACTACAACGCTCACAGTGATTTTATCCGGCACGGGGAATGTGGGTGAAGCGACTGTCGGAGCGCCGGAATTGCCCGAGCATTTTAAAATTTATCCCGATCAACCCGTATTGAAAGCCGATATTCGAAACTCCCGGCTCGGAGGAGAAAAGAGTTTTAAATTCGCCCTTGTCCCACTCAAGCCAGGTCGATGGGATATCCCTGTCCCAACTTTCACGTTTTTCGATCCAGCCCGGAAACTCTATATGGACCTTAAAGCTGAACCCACGTCTCTGACGGTGATGGGCGTTGAAGCCAAAGAACCGCTCTCGCAATTTGACGCCTCAGCCGAAAACAGAACAAACACAGGGAGCCGAACATCTGGCGACGAACTCTTCCCGATTCACACCGACCTGAGAGATTTCAGTAATCAGAAATTTTCAGGCATCGACTGGGCTTTGATCCTTGCGGGATTCACGTTTCCGCTTGCAGGTTATTTTTACCGGGCCCGCCGCTACCAAAAAACTTTGCACAGACAATCGCACTCAGCCTTTTACCGAAGCAAGGAGGCCCTCGCGCTTGCCTTGTCGCGCATTCAACAGTTAAAGGATCAGCCCTCTGCCAAACCCAAGGAAATCGTACGGGACCTGTCTCAAATCCTTCGCGAATACGCTGGCAACAAATTTGATTTAGACAGCGCGGCTTTCACCTCCGAGGAACTGTCAAATCTCAGTTTGAGCGATGAGGAACAATTGCAAATCGCCCGATCGCTCGGCGCCATGTTGAAAAATTTTGAGAGACTTCAATTTTCTCCGACGGCGGAAATCAATGGCCCCGCGCTCATAAATACCGCGTTGGAAACATTGCAGGAGTTTGAAAAGGTCTCATGAAAATCACGACTTTCCTATTTCTCATTCTTGCGATCTTAATTGGCGCCGACCCTGCCTTCGTAGAAGGATCTGAAAAAAATCGGCTCGATACCATTCAGCAAGGCAACGCATTTTACCTTGAAGGACGGTATGAGAAGGCGATCACAGCCTACGAGTCCGCTCTCAGCCCCGAATACAACAATGGCTTTCTGCATTACAACCTGGGCAACGCCTATCTGCGGTCAGACTCTTTGGGTCTCGCGATCCTGCACTATTTGAAGGCCCGGCAATGGATTCCAGACAACGACGAACTCGCCGCCAATCTTCGTTTGGCTTTTTTGAAAACCAAGGATCGCTCATCGGCCCTGGAGACGGACGAATCGAACCCTGTTTTTTTCTGGATAGATTCTATGAATTTTAAAGAAACGATTTGGATCTGTCTGGCGTTCTATGCACTCTTTTGGGGAATCATGGCAGTCTGGCTCTACAAGCGCACGAAGGTATGGAGTCAAATGCGGTGGCTCGCCTTGACGCTCTTTATCTTCACGGCGGCGGGATCAGGGCTAAAATTCTTTCAATACAATTCGTCCCCGCTTGGAGTGATACTCGCCTCGACGGTCGAGGTCAAGTCGGCTCCCGGCCCGGACAATACAACGGTTGTCGAATTGCATGAAGGCGCCGTTTTCAAAATCCATCAACGGCGCGAGGGATGGAATCAGATATTGATTTCAAAGGGAAAATCGGGCTGGGTTCCCGAACAATCTCTCGGATTGCTCCCTTAACTCCCGGTTTCGACAAATGCGTCGATCAAGTCCAGAAACTCATTAATCTTGAAGGGCTTATCAATAAAGCGCTGGAAACCCAAATCCAGTATGGCGGCCTTTTCTGAAGGGATCACGTTCGCGCTCAAAACCCACACAGGGATGCCCGCGGTTTCCTCGATGCCCTGAAGCATTTCAAACGCTTCGGTTCCATCAATTTCAGGCAGGTTCAAATCCATAAGGATCAGGTCCGGTCGATGCTGTCGGGCCAGCTCGATGCCCTCTCTGGCGTGTCCCGCCAAATGGATGGTGATCCCGCGCAAATCGTTGAGGATCCTTTTCACCAGGGCCTGATTGTCAGGATTGTCTTCAATATAAAGAATGCTCGGCTCAGCCCGCGAACCGGGTTTTCCTGAATTTCCATCCTCTGCTTCATTGGACATGGCAACCTCTTTTCAGTACGCCGCTGACAAGATCTTTTCCGAAAGCGCCAGAATCAAAAAACAAACCAACGACTAATTTCGCGTTGACGCTCCCGAATTCCGCTGAGTTTCAACAAAGCCGAACGTCCTGCGCTGACAACGCGATTGAAATGGCATTTTAAATTAAAAGGGCCTAAATTAATATTACTGGTTGAAACTATACAACTTTTTTTATTTGCGATCATGACGGACTTCGTACCAAAAACACCGGGAGGTTGGGGCGCCATCGGCTTTTCATTGAAAATGGCGAACCGCGCAGGCGGCTTGTTTCCAATGATGAAAGCTCTGATGAGCAAGAACAGCTGTAAAAGTTGCGCTCTGGGAATGGGCGGGCAAAAAGGCGGCATGACCGATGAAAAACGCATGTTTCCCGCCGTCTGCAACAAATCCTTCATGGCCCAGGCTTCGGACATGCAAGGCGGTTTGCCAAAGGATTTCTTTACCGCGCATTCGGTCGCACAACTTGAGACCTGGGATCCGCGTCAACTGGAATTGAGCGGACGGTTGACCGAGCCGGTCATTCACGAAGACGGCGCCAGCCATTACCGCAGGATTTCATGGGAAGAAGCCTTTGATCGCGTCGCCAGCGAACTGAAGGCCTGCCCGGCGGACCGCGCCTTTTTTTACTCCAGCGGTCGCTCGTCCAACGAAGCCGCGTTTCTGTTGCAAATTTTTGCGAGAATTTTTGGCACCAACAACGTCAACAACTGTTCCTATTTTTGCCACCAGGCATCCGGAGTCGGCCTGGCGCAGACGCTGGGAACCTCGACTGCCACCGTTCAGTTGGAAGACCTCGACAAGACCGACCTGATATTTCTGATCGGCGCCAACCCCGCGTCCAATCACCCCCGCTTTATGAAGACCTTGATGCAGATTCGCAGGCGCGGCGGAAAAGTGATTGTCGTGAACCCGGCCCGGGAACCCGGCTTGCTCAAATTCAGCGTGCCTTCCGATCCGCTCAGCCTTCTATTTGGGTCTGATATTGCAACGGATTATCTGCAACCGCATATCGGCGGCGATTTGGCTCTGTTCAAAGGCATCGCCAAAGCCGTGCTGGAATTGGGCGCCGAAAACGCATCTGCGATGGAACAATCGTTTATCAACGACCACACCGAAAATTATGATGCTTTTAAAAACGATCTCGAAGGATCGAGCTGGGAAGAACTGGAAACGGCCTCCGGTTTATCGCGCGAGCAGATGGAGGCAACGGCTCGACACTACGTCGACGGAAAAAATGTGGTGTTTGCGTGGGCGATGGGAATCACGCATCATTTGCATGGCGTCAACACCATCCATTCCATCGTCAACCTGGCCTTGATGCGGCAAATGACTGGAAGACCCCACGCAGGTCTGCTTCCCTTACGCGGTCATTCCAACGTCCAAGGCGTCGGCTCGATGGGATTTGTGCCGCAATTGAAATCCGCATTCATGGACAATTTACAGCAGAACTATGGCTTTTCGCCCCCAGCCCAAACGGGAATGGACACCCTTGCCTGTATTGAAGCGGCGGCGAAGGGCGGAATCGATTTCGCCTGGAATCTGGGCGGAAATTTATACGGCTCAGCGCCCGATTCGCAATTTGCCCGCGCGGCGCTGTCCAAAATCAATTTCAGCCTGTACATGAACACCACCTTGAATCAGGGACATTTTCTAGGACGCGGCAAAACCACGTTGATCCTGCCGATCCGGGCAAGAGATGAGGAACCGGCTCCCACCACGCAGGAGAGCATGTTCAGTTTTGTGAGATTGAGCGACGGCGGTTTGAACCGTCATCCTCAAGCGAAAAGCGAGATTGAAATCATCTCCGCTATCGGGCAGAAGACCAATCTGCCCGGCCCGGTTTCCTGGAAGGACCTGGGCGATGTCAAAAACATACGATCCATGATTGGAAGCGTTGTTCCCGGATTTGAAAAAATGCTTGAGATCGATCAAAGCAAAAGCGAATTTCACATCAGCGGTCGTTCCCTGCACACGCCTCAGTTTCCGACGCAATCGGGAAAAGCCAGATTTCAAGTTTGCAATTTGCCCGGCCTGAAGAAGAAAAACTCAACCCTCGAGTTTAACTTGATGACCGTGCGTTCCGAAGGACAGTTCAACACGGTCGTCTATGAAAATCATGACAATTATCGAGGCATTAATTCAAGAGACGTTGTCATGATCAGCCTTGAGGATATGGAGATCCTTCAATTGAAAGAAGGGGATCGGGTTACGGTAACAAGCGCGACCGGGCGCCTTGAAAACCAGAGAATTGTCTCGTTCCCCATAAAAACCGGGAATTTGATGATGTATTATCCCGAGACAAATGTTCTGATTTCGAGAGAAATCGACGCTTCTTCCAGAACGCCCGCCTTCAAAAGCGTGCGGGTTTCTTTGACGAAAGTCTGACAAGGCCGCGGCCTGATCCAAAAGTATCATGCTCACACTCCTGGATCGGCGCCGGTGAGAAATCCTGCAAGGTTGGCTCGTTTCGACGCTTCCTCATGGTTGTAAATTCGGATCATTCGATCCATCAACTCCTTCAGCTTTTTATCCTGCATCAATTGCATGTACTCTTTGTAAAAGGATGCAGACGTCGACTTGTCAGGAGTCTGCCCGACAATCGATCCAAAGCCCGTGAGTAACCAGCAAATATTCAGATCGGTGTACAAACACAGGTTGGTCAGGGTCTTTGCCGATGGAAGACATTTGTTGTTTTCGATATCCGACAGGGACCCTTGAGAAATCTTGATCTTATCCGACAGATCTTTCAGCTTGAAGGACATCGATTTCCTCCACGCCTTCATCCTCTGCCCGACCGTTTTAAAATTTTTTTCTTTTGCGCTATCGTTCATAGCCAGATTACTCCCAATGATAGATTCTAAAAGTTGACTCTTCTGAAAGGTTTTTCCCTGACTCGATTCTTCCCGTCAGCGAACTTTCATAGTTTCAATTTAATCTATCCTTGTTAAGAATCTATCGAGGCCAAGTTACAGTTTCGTAACACTCTGTAATAGTCGACAAAATACTCCAATCTCGAAAAACAACCTACATCCCTACACCCACCTCATAAATTCCTACAAAGACGAAGCGCATTACCCGCGCCAGAACAGGTTCTGTCAGTCCGGCCCCTTTCAGCGCACAGGCCGCCTCTATCACCAGTCAAGGCCGAAAACACCCTGAGAGACCTTGTCCTAAAACTTTATTCAGTTGTATCGGGAATGATTCTGCCTGCAGGGGTCAGCGGAACGCCGAATTCATATGAGTCGGAAAACCGGATACAACTAGAGAAACAGGCTGAGAGCCAGTTCGTATTCCTGAACAACGTCGGCGCGAAAGTCTTGAAGGTAGGAGGGCTCAATCCCCAGCCCCTCGCAGATGCTAAGGTCTAAATCCGGGGTCGAGCGCTCGCCGCTATTGCCCAGTCCCATATCGTAAGCCACACTATCGGCGATATGAATCACCTCGGCGAGCGGTATATCCAGCTGGGAGCCTTCGGGGTAGTGGTGGCAAAGCACGGCGCGGTATAAATTGTCCGACAGCTTCCATGACTGAAGCAATGCGCCGCCAACATCGGCATGGTCGAAGCCAAAGGTTTTTGTCTCAACCTTGAATAAATTCGTATTGGTTTCAGCGCATTCCTGCAGAACCTTGCGTTCCGCGTCCGGCGTCTTTTTATAGATAATCAGACTGCCGATATCGTGAAGCAGGCCAACGACATAATAGCGCTCTGAATTGGCCAGTTTGAAATCCGATGCGATCTTTCGAGAAATCACTCCGCAAGCGATGGAATGCCTCCAGAAAGAGTCCATGGTAACCAGATCCTCCGGGATGCCTTTGAATTTGCCCATCACCGAGACCGCGAGCGCCAGCTCGTTCAATTGCTCCGTACCCAGAATATTCAAGGCGTGGGTGACGGTTTCAATTTTTGCGCTGAAGCCGAAAAAAGCGCTGTTAACAATTTTTAAAACCCGGCCGCAAAGAGCCGCATCCGCAGAAAGAATATGAGCGAAATCGTCGAAGCTACAGTCGGGATCTTCCAAAGCCTTCTTCAGCTTCAGGTACACGGTGGGGACAGAAGAAACCCAATCCTCAATTATCGTCGTAACATTGTCATTCATCAGAACCTTCAGCCGTTGATCTCTTTCAACATGTCCGCCAGTTCGCCCAATTGAACCTTGCTCTTTTCAATGGGAGACGAATCTTCTTCTACAAGGAAATAATGCGCCAACTGGGAATGCCGATCCAGTCGCACCCAACGCAAGCCATCGCCGGAAATTTCATCGGAACCGTAAAGCTTGCCAATCTTGATATTCGGGATCAGCATTTTCGCCGGAATTTGTCTTGTCGGCGCGTCCCCCCTGCGCACCCAAACGGTCTGCAAGGGCTGGATGGAAACCGGTTTATCGTTCTCTGAATTCATTTTCCGCACAACGCTATTAAGAAAGTCGAGTCGATCTTTGCTCTCCCCTGTTTTTCAACAGGAACCACATCGCAATCGAAAGAATAAAAACTATGATGCCGACAAATTGCGAGGTGGATAATACGCCATCTATAACATATCCGCGGTCGTCATTTCTAAAATATTCAATCACAAACCGGCCCACTGCGTAAAGAATGCCATAAGTCCACAGAATCTGCCCATCAAAATGCTTCCTTTTTTGCAACCAGACCAGTATCAAAAAAATCGCTATCGCGTTTAAGGACAAATAGATTTGCGTGGGGTGCAGGGCAATATTCAAGGGAGCAAGTGATTTCGCGTTGGAAAAAGTGATGGCCCAGGGAACGTCGCTTGGCCGACCGTAACAACAGCCCGCAAAAAAACATCCCCAGCGCCCGATGCCCTGCCCAATTGCGATGGCGGGAGCCAGCACATCGGCGACTTTCCAAAGATCCATGCCGCAACGCTTCATGTACACAATGGCGACAATCGTTCCGCCAATGAGTCCACCGTAGAAAACCAGACCGCCTTTCCAGAATTTAAAGGCTTCCAGCGGATTCTGTGAAAAATAGGAGAATTCCACCAGGACGTATAGCAATCGCGCGCCCAGTAAGGACGCGATCATGATATAGAAACACAAATCGACAATTTCCTGCGGGTTCATGCCTTCCCGCTTCGCCTGTCTTGAGGCGTACATGATAGCGGCAAAAAATCCACTGGCCACAAGCAGACCGTAGCTGAATATCTTGACGAATCCAAACTCTAGCAAGACTGGGTGCATGTCAACGTCCTATGGAATCACTGAGGCGGCGCTGGATCAAACCGGGTTCTGACCCGAACTGGCTCCGGCTGGCGGAGGAGGATGCTTGACGATATCAAGAATCATCATCGCCACTCCGGTGGAAATACAGGAATCGGCTACATTGAACGCCGGGAAATGAAAATCGCCCGCATGGAAATACAGGAAATCGATCACTTCGCCATGAATCACGCGGTCGATCACATTGCCGATCGCTCCGCTGAAAATAAGAATCAAACTGGCGAGAGCCAGTCGGCGATGGTTCTCCGTCTGGTGGAAAATAATCAAAATCGCAACGATGGCGATGCTGGAGATGCAAATGAATATCAGCGCCTTGGATTCGATATTGTAACTCGCAAACAAGCCGAACGCCACGCCGGGATTGCGAATATGAGTGATGCTGAAAATTTCGTCAATCACCCAAAAGGAATGATGCCGCGGAATATGTGACACGACAAAATACTTTGTGAACTGGTCAAGCAATATCAACAAGTTCGAAACAAACAAGAGAACCAGGTATTTATTACGCAATTACTCCGCCCCCTGAGCGATTTCAAGATTCTCAACACAGCGCTCGCATAGAAGCGCATCCTTGGCCCCGTCGGAATCAAAATAATTCCAGCAGCGTTCGCATTTTTGCCCGCCAACAGATTGGACAAACACGCCGACGCCCTTCATCGACTCGCTTTGATAGACTTTCTCTTCTTGAGATAAATCGGTCACGATATCAACTTTGGAAACGATGAAAATAAATTTCAATTCGTCAACATCCTCCTGCAAGCGTTTCAAGAGGGCTTCCGGCAATGCCAGCTTGACATGCGCGTCCAGCGAATGGCCGATGACTTTCTCCTGCCGACAAATTTCCAAAGCCCGGCTGACCTCGCCTTTCAGCTCGATCAGGCTTTCCCATTTCTCCCGCAATGCGTCGTCGAACTCAATCGCCCTGTCCTCGGGAAAAGAACTGAGATGCACGCTTTTTTCAGGAGCGCTGCCCTCTGGCAGATAATCCCAAACCTCTTCCGCCATGAAACTCAAAACAGGAGCCATCAAACGCGCCATATCCTGCAGGAGATAATGCAGGGCGGTCTGGCAACTGCGGCGGCCCTTGGAACCCGGCGCGAAGGTGTACAAACGGTCCTTGACGATATCCAGATAAAAAGCGCTGAGATCGACGATACAGAAATTATAGAAGGCGTGATAGAAGGTATGAAATTCATAGCGATCATAAGCGCCCAGAATTTTCTGTTTCAATCCGTTGAAGCGGAACAGAATGTAGCGATCGATCTCCATCAACTCATCCAGCGCCACCGCGTCTTTTTTCGGATCGAAATCGCTCAAATTGCCCAGCAGGAACCGGAACGTGTTTCTGATTTTTCGATAGGCCTCGGTGAGTCGTTTCAAAATTTCCTGAGAGATGCGAATGTCTTCACGGTAATTTTCAGACGCCACCCACAGGCGCAAAACTTCCGCGCCGTATTGATCGATGATCTTTTGAGGCGCGATCACGTTGCCCGCAGACTTCGACATTTTCTTGCCCTTGCCGTCCACCACATAGCCGTGCGTCAGCACCGCCCGGTAAGGCGCTTTTCCCCGCGTGGCGATGGATTCCAACAAGGAACTGTGGAACCAGCCGCGATGCTGATCGCTCCCTTCAAGGTACAGATCGGCGGGCCAGGACTGCTCCGGGTCCGCTTCGAGAACCGCCGCATGGCTGGTACCTGAATCGAACCACACGTCGAGAATATCCTGCTCCTTGCCCAGATTGGAACTGCCGCAGGCGCAGACCGTCCCTTCCGGGACCAGTTCCTTCACGTCCTTTTCAAACCAGTAGTCGGCGCCGTGCTTCTCGATCAAGGCGACGATATGGGCGAAAATTTCTTTGGTCTTGAGCATTTCACCACAGTCCAGGCAGGAAACGATGGCGATCGGAGCGCCCCAGGCCCTCTGCCGGGATACGCACCAGTCGGGACGGTTTTCAACCATTCCATAAATACGCTCGCGCCCCCAATGCGGAATCCACTCGGCTTCATTGATCGCAGACAGCGCCTTGGAGCGCAGACCCTCCTTGTCCATGGAAATGAACCATTGCCGCGTCGCTCGAAAAATGATTGGCTGGTGACAACGCCAGCAGTGCGGATAGGAATGTTTGATCTCGCTTTGATAAATCAGTTTGCCCTCCGCTTCGAGCTTGCTGACGATTTCAGCGTTGGCTTTCATCACAAACATGCCGCCGAATAACGGTAAATCCTCTACAAACACCCCGGCGTCGTCCACCGGATTATAAGTTTCCAGGCCATACTTCATCCCCACCACATAGTCCTCTTGACCATGTCCCGGAGCGGTATGTACGCAACCCGTGCCCTGTTCGAGCGTTACATGGTCGCCAAGAATCACGGTAGATTCTCGGTTGTAAAAGGGATGCTGACAGATCACATGCTCCAGCTCTTTTCCCGCGCATCGGCCCAGAACCGGGAGTTCTTCAACGCCCCATTCCTTTGCAAGAGCGGGCGCCATATCTTCCGCGACGATGATGCATTCGCCATTCAACTCAACAGCGGCGTATTGAAAATCAGGATGCAGGCAGATCGCCATATTGGCGGGAAGCGTCCAGGGCGTGGTCGTCCAGATCACCACCGAGGCGGGACTGGAAGCGTTCAGGCTCGCAGGCAATTCAGACGCAACGGGAAATTTCACATACACCGTGGTCGACTTGTGATCGGCATGCTCCACCTCGGCTTCCGCCAGCGCGGTTTTACAGGACATGCACCAATGCACCGGCTTCAATCCCTTGTACAAAATATCCTGCTCCGCCACCTTGCCCAATTCACGAACGATCGACGCCTGATAGGAAAAATTCATGGTCAGATAAGGCCGTTCCCAATCGGCGAAAACCGCCAGCCGCTTGAACTCCTCGCGCTGAATATCGACAAACCCGGCGGCGTATTCGCGGCACAGTTTGCGGATCTCCGCCTTGTCCGGCGTGTTCTTCTTTTTACGTTCTTCTTTAGTGACCTGATGCTCGATCGGCAGACCATGACAATCCCAGCCGGGGATAAAGCCCGCATCGAACCCATGCATCGTTTTGATTTTCACGATGAAATCCTTGAGGATCTTGTTCAGGGCATGGCCCATGTGAATATGCCCGTTGGCATAGGGGGGGCCGTCATGGAAGGTGAATTTGGGTTTTCCTGCAAAGTGTCGGCGAATCTCGCCGTACAAATTTTCTTCTTCCCAGCGCGCCAGCATTTCCGGCTCCTTTTTCAGGAGATTGGCCTTCATCGGGAAATCAGTTTTGGGTAAATTGAGAGTCTCTTTGTAATCCATTTTTTCCAGATTCAATTTCAAATAGTTTCTAGCGAATAATTCTGACCTGCATTTTTATCCAAGCGCAACGCGCTCTACTTCCACCAACGCTCCGTCTAGAGAAGAGCGAAGCTCATCCTCAACACCTCGATCAACATGGGAAAAACATCCTGAGTGACGAATTGCACCACGTACAAAATGGGAACGCCCAGCACATACCAGAGAATTCCCGTATGCGCCAGATGATCCATCAACACAATTCCCAAAAGCAAAAAAGCGCCGTATCGATCCAGATTCCCCAACCGATTCGCCACCGGCGCCGGCACCAAACCTTTGATGACGCTGGAACCGTCCAGCGGAAAAACGGGAAGCAGATTGAATATCGCCAAGGCGACGTTTATATAAACGCCGAAACATAATACAGTAAAAAGAACGACATTGCTGTAGGGGTCGATGATTCGAATGAAAAAACCGCACAGCACCGCCAGGGCCACATTCGACAAAG
This sequence comes from Candidatus Nitrohelix vancouverensis, assembly GCA_015698305.1. NCBI lineage: Bacteria > Pseudomonadati > Nitrospinota > Nitrospinia > Nitrospinales > Nitrospinaceae > Candidatus Nitrohelix > Candidatus Nitrohelix vancouverensis. The sequence goes on along the minus strand of CP048620.1, from coordinate 2,080,416 downwards.
GCCCGGCAATCGCCACATACATCATATCTCGACGCGGTTCCTGAAAATTCCGGGGATCAACGGGAACCGGTTTCGCCCAGCCAAAGCCCATGAAATAAAAAAACACCACCCCCATGATGTCCAGATGTTTCAAGGGGTTGAAGGTCAGTCGTCCCAGCTTTTTCGCCGTATCGTCTCCCAGAATGTACGCGATTCTACCGTGAGAATACTCGTGCACGGTCAGGGAGAACAAAATGACCGGGATCATTATGATAAGTAACTGGGTCTTCGTCAAAAAAAGGCTCTTGATGTGAGGAACGCGCCTGAAATAACGACAGTCGCGCCGCTAGAGAACTTCCTGAGGTGCGGATTCATATTCGGGTTCAACCTGATCTGCCACAGAGGCTCATTTTATCTTAATTCCGGGAAAAATCCTAACTCAATCAACCCTCATCATCAGGGCGACGCTCCAATTTCTCGAGTTCCTCCCCAACCTTGGCATATTTCAGAAAAGTGTAGTACGCCATCGACGCAGATATGAAAAAACCCAGTCGGCCCTCCCTGAAACCCTGACGTAAAAAAAAGCATTTCAAAAAAACCCAAAGCGGGTTCAATATCAAGTTGGCCCAACCGGACTTTTTACCAGAGCCCGCGCGCTCACTGGCCGCCAGGCTCGAATAACGGTTCTGGCGCTGAACATAATCCGCCATGTCATGGAAAGAATAATGCAGTAGCGCTTCGCGCATCGCCCCCACCCGGTCATCCGGTTGTAACCGCTCATGCACCTTTCCCTCGGTGAAGCGGACGACGCGCTTGTCGTACAAGCGAATGATCCGGTCCGGGTACCAGCCGCAAAAACGAATCCAGCGTTCGCCAATAAAATTTTTCCTGGGAAAATCATAAGCCGGAAATTCCAGCTGTTGACTCAACATTCTTTGGATTTCCTCCGCGCCTTCCGGCGTGACCGCCTCATCGGCATCCAGATTCAAAACCCATGAATGCGAAGCCTTGTCGGCGCAAAGATTTTTTTGCGCGCCGTAGCCGCGCCATTCCCCCTGAAACACACAATTTGTGTAGCGTTTACATATTTCAAGGGTCCGATCCGTGCTGAAGCTGTCCAAAACTACAATTTCATCCGCCCATTGAACGCTTTTGAGGCATCGTTCGATGTTTTTTTCTTCGTTGAAGCTAATAATTACGACCGATAGCTGATTCAAGTTTGTTTTATTTCCTCAGTCTGTAATTGTCGGTAAACAATTAATTTTACTGATTTTTCGCAATTTTATGCTAAGATATTGAACGATTTCGATGGGCGTATAATCGCATTTTTTACGATAAACCGGGCATAAATTTATTTTCCACCCTTGAATCGATTAATTCAATTTTCCGGGAAGCCATTGTTCCCTGTATTTTAATTAAAAAATGCTTAAAAACCAAACCATTCAAGGCTTACAGGAAACAATTCTCGAATCGGTCGAAAAAATCTGGTTACAGATAGATCAGGTTCTGGGAATTGAACAAACATCCGTTTTTCAACTGTTCAAGCCCTTTTTGTTCGTTGCTTTGGAAAATCCCCTCATTTTATCCGCTTCTCTTGTAGCGCTCTTCGGCATCCCTTACGCATTCATTAAGATTCGAAAAATCAACGCTGAGGCAGAAGAACAATACGACGCCATTATTCAGAGAATGGATTTTGACGAAAGCGAAGAGGTAGAGTCTGAGGAAGAGGATATGGATGATTCCCGCCCCTTGTTCCCGGATTCCCGTTCCAGCGTTGAAGACGAAGACACCGCCCTTGCCATTCTCACTCAACTCGACCGTGAGGAACGAGAACACGCTTTCGACACAGAAGAGGAAGAAGACGCCTACGATGTCGAAGAAAATATCGAAGATTTACAGGCCATTGCAGAATCACTCGATGACGAAGAGTCCGCATCGCCCGGCGACCTGGAAGATTCACAATCCGACCCCTTCGATGGATTTGATCTCGGAGATGACGATGCGACAGCAAAACCAGCCATGGCGCTCGAAGATGACGATGATGAAATGGATCCCGCTCTGAAAGCTTTGCTCAACGACACGCTCGATTTTAGCGAGGAACCCACTCCGGTTTCTCAAACGCTTGCCGAATCGGGCGATCATGATGAATTTTTGCAGGATCAAGCCATACTCGATCTCCAGTCGGAAATGGAGAATTCCATTTCCGAGCTTCAACAACAATTAGACGCATCCCGGTCGCCAGAGAAAAAAACGGAACCGGATGATTCTGATATCGAAGATTTAATGAAGGAAACCTTTGACTTTTCCAGCGACAACGACTCCGAAGACGATGAGTTCAGCGAGCAGAACCAGGAAATTCTCAATCTGCAAAAAGAGATGGAAGATTCGATCAACCAGATATCAGAACAAATCGCTGAACCGGTTTCATTCAACGTCAACTTCGACAATCTGGACGACGAACCCACGCTTGAAGATATTCTGAAAGAAGATGAAGAGGCCCAGGCCGCAACTAAAGTTGATTCCGACGACGACATCGAGTTCACTTTTGAGGAAGAGTCAGAGCCCGCCCCGGCAACCGCAACATCGAGCCGCAATCTCGAAGAGGAATTGACCCTCCCAGAAGATCTGGAAGACTTCCATAACAGAGGCATGGAGACCAGCCCCGTTGCAACGCCGTCAGCCAACGAGCCAAAAAATGAATCCGTTATTCCCGACAATATCAATCCCGAAGACTTTTTCAATCTGGAAGACCTCGCCTCAGACGCCGAAGACGCTGAAGACGCCGAAACGGTAGCGCTTCCCGATATTGAAACGGAAGAAGTTCACCTTGAGCTGGAGCCGGAACCAATCGGTCAGGCGCAGGAGCCTGAAGACGACCTGTTCGGCATGACGCTCGATTCGCCGGTCACATTCGGCTCCCCCGAGGTTGTAGCTGAAGAAGACACGGCGCAGAAAGAACAGCCTGAGTATAGCGCTTCTCTCGAAGATATAATTCCTGATGCGCCGCCAGCGGAAGAACCGCTCTATAAGCCCGCTGTTGAAAAAATGGTTTCGGGAAAAGTCAGTCGTCTGGTGGACAAACTGAACCAGTTTCAGGAAAAAATAGAAAGCCGGATCAACCACCTCGACCCCGGAATGCAGAAGGTTCTGAAAACGTCCGACTTCCTGAAAGGGATGAATTATCAAAAAACCGAGTTCAAGGAAAACGCCTCTAAACCGCCCATAAACGATGAGGATTATATTAATTTACTTGAGTCTTTTATCTTCCTCGAAGAGCAAAAGAAAAAGTAGCTTCAATTGAATTAAACATGATCGCGTTAACTTCTACAGCAAAAATCATCGCCGTTGGCGGCGGAAAAGGCGGCATTGGCAAAAGCGTCGTGAGCGTTAATATCGCAAGCGGACTCGCCCTCGCCGGCCATCATGTCGTCCTGGTCGACACCGACTTTGGCGCGTCCAATCTGCACGCCCTGTTGGGAATCAGCAATCCGCAAAAAGGGTTTCAGGACATCTTTAACAATACAGGCGTCACTTCCGATTCGCTTCTGCTCGACACCGGCATCGACAATTTAAAATTCATCAGCGGGGCCGGAGACAATCCGGGAAGCGCCAATATCGGACAAGAGTCGGTCGAGGCCGTCATTGCGATGATCCGCAATCTGCAAACCGACGTCGTCGTGCTCGATATGGGCCCCGGCACCAATTTCAACGTGATCGATTTTTTTAATATCAGCGATCAGAACATCGTGTTGACAACGCCTGAAATGACTTCGGTCATGAAGACCTTCAGCTTCATCCGCGCCAGCCTGTTTCGCTCCATCAACAAAAAGTTTGCAGACAACGAAGAATTGCAACGCATGGTCGACCACTCCAACCCGCTCAAGGCGGATATCGAAACCTACACGGTCGATCTCCTGAAAGAAAAACTGGCGCAAGTGGCGCCGGAGCGCGTGGAGGAAGTCGACGCTGCCGTGCAGGCCTTCAAGCCGGGTCTGGTCGTCAATCGCGCGCGCAACCGCAGGGACATTCAGGTGGGCGACAACCTCATCCGCCTCGTTCACAAGTACCTGAACGTCGACGTGAAATATCTGGGCTATATCATCGAGAGCGACCGCGTACGCGATTCCGTGGACGACATGATTCCGTTTCTCATCAAAGACCCGCAAAGCAAACCTTCCGAGAACATCCAGCAGATCATCGGCGCCTTGACGAACACCGACTTGCATTTTATAAAACAAGACGGCAATATTTTCGTTTCCAAACAAGTCCGACTTGGCTCCGGCTGGGGCGCCTGATTTTTAGAATCAACGCCTCTTCTGTTCCTCCTGTAAACAAGCAAGCGTCCGTATAATGGAAATCCTGGCCATCCCGTTTTTTAAAGAGCTCATCGCCGAGGCTCGCTCCTTTAAAACGCCGCTCTATGTCGTCGGCGGCGCCGTTCGCGACCGTCTTTTGAACCGGGACAGTACCGATTTTGATCTCACCGGAAACAGAGCCGTCGAAATCGCTCGCGCCATCGCATCGAAAACCCGCTACACGCTGGTCAAACTGGACGACACCCCCGGTCGCGAAACCCTGCGCGTGATCGTGACCGATCCCATCCAGTTTGACTTCACCACCTTGCAGGGAGAAGACATTGAATCGGACTTGAAACAACGCGATTACACGCTGAACGCTCTGGCGATTTCAGCGGAAGATTTCATCAACGAAAAAGACAACTACATCGACCCCTGCAAGGGACAAGCCGATATCGAATCGAAAACCATCCGCGCCGTATCCGCCCGCTCGCTGGAGGAAGACCCCTTGCGCATGTTGCGAGGCATCCGCTTCGCCGCCCTGCTCGATTTTTCCATCGACCCGGAAACCCTGAACCAGATCGCGCAACGCGCCGAACGCCTGCGAGAATCCGCCGCCGAACGCGTCTTATATGAATTGAAACTCTACCTCGGATCAAACAACGCGACGAAGCATTTCGGCAGTCTTTACGATTGCGGTTTGTTTAAAATCTTGTTTCCTGGCGTCACAGATTCTAAAGAAATTCTGAAAGCTCGCCTGGCTCTCATCGAAAGCAACACGCCCCTCCCGCAATCGCCCGACGAGGAGGAAATGGTGGTCCCCCGTCGTCCAAATCCAGCCCTGCTGAAGTTGAGCGCCCTGCTGTTTTCACTGGGCGGCGAAACGGATCACGACATCAGTCCGATTGCTGATTTCTTGAAATCCATGAAAGCGTCCAATGCCGAAATCGCGACAATCTGCCATTCCATACAAACCGGGCATCTGTTTTTAAAAGGGCCTCAAGAAAGCGGCGACGCCGCAATGTACCGTTTCTGCCGACAGACTCACCCCTCCTTTAAAGAAGGCCTGGCGCTTGCCGGGGCGGTCAACCCGCAATGGTCCGTCGACTCAGCAACCGGGTTGCGCTCCATCACCTCCTTTTATGAGACTGTTTTTCTTCCCGGACTCGACAAAGAAGCCTTGATCAACGGTAATGACCTGATTCATAATTTCAACATTCATCCTGGCCCCTTGTTCAAAACCATTCTCGATGCGGTCGAAGAAGCGAAAGTACTGGGAAGCATTTCGAACAAGGAAGAAGCGCTTGCGTTCGCCAAAAACATGACCCAAAAAATTCAATTTCAGCAAGGGGAGCAATGACCATTCATTACAGCAACGGAGAAGTCGCCGGCAAGAAAACCATTTTCGGCAATCATTCCATCGCCCACAAAACGCCGCTACGCATTCTGATCGGCTTTCATGGCGCCGACTCGACGCCGGAGAACATGCTCATCCACGGCAACAAACTGCAAATGGAAAACACCCTTGCGGTGTTCCCGGAAGGCCCGGTTGATGCGGGCGAGGGCTTGTGGAGCTGGTGGAAAGACGGTCCCAAACAAATGGAGTCCGTTAAGGAATTTCTGGAATTTGCCACTCGCGCCATTGAAGACACAGAAGCCTTTGCCCGGCAGAATTATTCACCGACAGAAATCCAGACCTGTCTCTGGGGTTTCTCGCAAGGCGGCGCCGCGTCTCTGGTTTATTCCCTGCTTGGAAAGCGACCCATCCATAAAGTCGCTTCGGTCTGCGGCTTTCTCCCTGAATTGCCCGATGTCGCCGCTGAAGCGCGCAACGCCCAGATATTTGGAATCTTCGGCGCCAACGACGAGGTGGTCCCATCATTTCTTGCTGAATTCGCCCTTGATGAATTGAAAGGCCGGGGACTGCAAGTCACCGCCCGCGAAACTTCGCAGGGCCATGAAATGAATCTGGAAAACATCCGGCATATCGAAGAATTCTTCAATTCAAATGGATAAGGAAGTGTTGACAAGCGAAACAATTTTGCTAGTCTGATCCTGCGTAAAGCAATACAATAAAATAACTAAGGGAAGACGGTGAAAATCCGTCGCGGTCGCGCCGCTGTAACCGGGGACCAAGCCTGCAAAAGCCACTGTTAACACGGGAAGGCGCAGGCAACGGAAGGATCCGGGAGCCAGAACACCTTAATTTTCAGGATAAACTCTTCGCGTTAAAGAGGCGAACTCCCCAGCAACCCACCGGGATCATTCAGCCTCCTTAAATTAAGGACGATCCCGTGACCTCCAGAATTCGCAACAACCCCAAATTTCTCTGTTTTCGCTCGCTGATTCCCTTACTCCTTTTCTGCCTGTCCTGGAATCTATGCGCTCCCTCATTCGCTCAATCCGAGGAAGAAAAAAAATATCCAGACCGTATCATTTCGTCCACGCCCTCCATCACAGAACTTTTGTTCGCGCTCGGCGCGGGCGATCAAGTGGTCGGCGTTTCAGACTACTGCTCTTATCCACCCGAAGCCTGCACCCGTCCCAGTGTCGGCGGATTGCTCAACCCCAGCGTGGAATTCTGGATCACCCTCAAACCCGATCTCATAATTTTTCAGGGGAAGAATTCTCACCTGACCCAGAATGCAAACAATCTGAACATCAAAACGCTCAGCGTTTCCGTCAGCGGTTTGCAAGACATCTTCAACGCAATCCAGATACTGGGAAAAGAGATCGGTAGAAGCAATGAAGCCGAAGCTCTGACGGCACAATTGAAAGAGGGACTCCAGTCCTATCAAGACAAATTGTCTGGAATCCGACCTAAAAACGTTCTGCTGCTTCTGGGTGACAGCAATGATCCTTCAAGGGACATGTACGCCGTCGGCAAGGGAACCTTTCTCGACGAACTCCTGACCTTGTCTGGAGGCAGAAATATTCTTCCCGATTCGCTTTCGCAATACCCTAAAGTCAGCAAGGAATTCATCATCAAAAACTCGCCGGAAATCATCATCGAGGCCGGTCCCAAATCGCGCATGAATGAACAGGAACGTCTGGCGAGAATTCAATCGTGGAAACGCTTCCCCACCATTCAGGCGGTGCAGACCGAATCCATACATTTCATCGGAGCGGATTATATTTTGATTCCTGGGCCGCGAATCCTGAGCATCATTGATAATTTTTCACAAGCCATTCACCCGGAACTTTTCCCGGCCACACCGCAGAGCGTCCACGAAAAACGATGACCGAACCTCTTATAGAAATCCGCGATCTCAGCTTCCGTTACGACGAAGACCCGGTTGTCAAAAACGTCTCCTTAAAAATCAATCGAGGCGAATTCGTCTGCGTGATCGGCCCCAACGGATCAGGCAAATCCACCCTGCTCAAACTGATGGCGGGCATACTGGACGCGCCCAAGGGCTCCGTCTTTTTTCAAGGAAAAGAGTTGCACTCTCATTCGCGCAAGCAGTTGGCGCGATCCATCGCATGGACGCCGCAGGAACATATGCTGGCCTTTTCATTCAGCGTCTCGGAAGTGGTCCTCATGGGACGCCACCCGCACCTGCCCCTGTTTGCTTTCGAGAGCGAGCGCGATCTCGACATCGCGCGGGACGCCATGCAGACCACTCAAACTCTGAAATTTGCCGAACGCAATTACAACGAAATCAGCGGAGGCGAAAAACAGCGCGTCCTGCTCGCTTCCGCCATCGCGCAGGAACCGGAGTTGATGGCGCTGGATGAACCCACTTCGGCGCTCGACATCAAATATCAGGTGCAGATTCTGGAAATTCTCAAGCGTCTCAATAAAGAGCAGAACATGACGCTGATACTGGCCCTGCACGATTTGCATCTGGCCTCCAAGTATTGCGACCGCCTCATCCTGCTCGATCAGGGAGTCGTCGCAAGGGACGGAACGCCGGAACAAGTTCTCGAAGCCGAGATACTCGAAAAAGTCTACGACGTTCCCGTCAAACTGTATCGCGACCCGCAAGGCGGCATTCTCGTATCGCCCGGAACCGAGTCGGGACCTGCCTTTGAGGGACCGGCGCCGTTATGAACCGAACGCGCTATTTCTCAACCCTGTTTTTATTTTTTGCGTTTCTGTTGATCACCATTGGAGTCGCCCCCCTGATCGGCGGAACGCAGATCGATATCGTACGCGCGTTCTCCAGCGATATTCCTTTCGAACAAAATATCGACGCCAACATTCTATTTCTCGCTCGTCTGCCGAGAATTTTACTCGCCGGTCTGGCGGGCGCATCGCTTGCAATCTCCGGCGCCGTTTTTCAGGCCTTGCTACGCAACGATCTGGCCGCGCCTTTCACGCTCGGCGTCTCAAGCGGCGCCGCCTTTGGCGCCGTTTCATTCATCGCTACGGGCGCATCCTTTTCATTTCTAGGAATTCAGGGCATTTCCTGGTGCGCTTTTGCAGGCGCCCTGCTCGCCGTCGGGTTGGTCTTTTCCCTGACCCGTGTGCGTAACAATGAATTCCAGACCGCAACCCTGCTACTGGCTGGAGTGACGGCGAATTTTTTCTTTGCGGCGCTGGTCATGTTCATTCATTATTTGTCGGACTTCATGCAGTCCTTCCGCATCGTGCGCTGGTTGATGGGCGGGCTGGACATCACCGACTACGGCACCGTGCTTTCCGTCGTGCCTCCGGTGGCGATCGGATTCATTCTGCTGATGATCATCGCCCGCGATCTGAACCTCATCAGCGCCGGAGTCGGAGCGGCCATGAGCCGGGGCGTGGACGTCGCAAAAATTCAACAGGGAGGTTTCATTCTGGCCTCTCTCATCACCGGGACCGTCGTCGCCTTCACCGGCCCGATCGGGTTCGTCGGCCTGATCGCTCCGCACATTGTCCGCCTCGTCGTCGGGCCGGACCTGCGTCTGCTTCTGCCGACCACCTTTATGTTCGGCGCGGCATTTTTGATTATCTGCGACACCGTAGCGCGCACCCTGATCTCTCCGACGGAAATCCCCGTGGGCGTGATCACCGCCGTTCTCGGCGGCCCCTTTTTTGTGTGGCTCCTCAAGCGAAAGAAAGCGTGATATGAAAGCAAAAACCCTCATGATTCAGGGCACCGGTTCCAGCGTCGGTAAAAGCGTCGTGTCCGCCGCGCTCTGCCGACTGTTCCGCGACGCCGGTTACAAGGTCGCTCCCTTCAAAGCGCAGAACATGTCGCTCAACTCATTCGTCACCGAAGACGGCGGCGAGATCAGCCGGGCGCAAGCATTTCAGGCGGAGGCCTGCGGCATCAAACCGCGGGTTGAAATGAACCCGCTTCTGCTCAAGCCGATTGCCAACGACCTGTCTCAAGTGGTGCTCATGGGAAAAGCCCAGGGCAACCGTAAGGCCGGGGACTATTTTGCAAGACACGAACTGCACAGGAAGGCCGTCAAGCAAGCCCTCGACGTCATGCGCGACGAATACGATCTGCTCATCATCGAAGGCGCCGGAAGCCCGGCGGAGATCAATCTGAAGCAATGGGACCTGGTCAATATGAACCTCGCAAAACAGGCGGAGGCCCCGGTGGTCATCGTCGCCGATATCGACCGCGGTGGTTCCTTTGCATGGATGAAAGGAACGCTCGATCTTCTGGAACCGGATGAACAGCGACACGTCGCTGGATTTCTCGTCAATAAATTCAGAGGCGATATTAAAATTCTCGAACCCGGCCTGAGGCAATTCGAAGCGCTCGTCGGCAAACCCATTCTCGGCACCCTGCCTTACAACAGAGACCTCATTGTCGACGAGGAGGACTCGCTGGCGCAATGGTCGCATCCAGCTAATCACTTCTCCGGCGACCCGCTCGACATCGCCGTGCTCTGGTTTCCGCATATCGCCAATTTCACGGACCTCGCGCCTCTGGCCTATGACCCCGGCGTTTCCCTGCGCTACGTCGCCCACCCTTCGCAATTGGGACGCCCCGACCTGATCATCATTCCCGGAAGCAAAAGCACGATCGACGATTTGAATTATATGAAACAGGCGGGGATGGAATCGGCGTTAAAAAAAGCGCTCGATGCAGGCGCGCTCATGATGGGCATCTGCGGCGGCTTCCAAATGCTCGGGAAAATCATACGCGACCCGGAACATATCGAGAGCAAACTGGACAGCATCGAGGGACTCGGTTATTTCAACGCCGAAACCATCATGAAACCCGAAAAAATCACACGGCAAACGCACCGAACCGCTCTGCCCTCTTCTATTTTTGCGAACTCGCAGAAAGTCGTCGGTTATGAAATTCATTGTGGAGTCAGCGAGTTTTCAGCTCCCTTTCATTTAATGTTTGAAGGGTTCGAGGGCGAAGATCCTGCGGCGTTGGGTATTTACAATGATGCGGGAACCATCTTCGGCACCTATCTGCACGGCGTCTTCGACAGCGATCCCCTGCGCCAGGCATTTCTCGCTCACGTGCGCAATCAACGCGGCCTGCGGAACGAAGAGGAACCTTTTTCCTATCAGGCCTTCCGCGACTTGCAAATGCATAAACTGAAAGACTGGATAGCGTCCTCTATTTGCATCGACGACTTCGTCCGCATCATCGAGAAGGGCCTATGAATTTTCTCTCTGCCATTGGTTTTTTGACGACGCTACCCGTCCCCAATAAAGCCTTCAGGGAGGATGGCAGGCAGATTCTTTATTTTCCTCTGGTTGGATTGATCATCGGCGTTCTACTCTATGCCGTCGATTCCATCGCCGCCATGATTTTGCCGCATCCCTTGCGCGCCGCTGTGGATGTTGCTTTTCTGACTTTGATCAGCGGCGGACTGCATCTCGACGGGCTGGCCGACTGCGCCGACGGTTTGTTCTCGCATCGCGACCGCGAGCGCAGTCTGGAGATCATGAAAGATTCTCGCATTGGAGTCATGGGAGCGCTGGCGCTCATCCTCTGTCTGCTGTTAAAATACGCAAGCCTGATATCCATCTGCGGAAGCGCGGCGGCAGTCTGGCTGATAGCCGCTCCAGCCTTTGCCCGCGCTTCGTTAAGCGTCGGACTTGTGACCATGAGTCACGCCCGCGCCGAGAAAGGTCTGGGAAATTATTTATATCAGAAAGGCAATTATGCGCTTCTTGCCCTGTGCCCGCTGGCGTTGGTGATTCCTTTTGCCGACGGAATCGTTGAAGCCTGCGTTGCGATTGGCGGCGCGATTCTCATAACGTCTGTAACCCTGGGCTGGTTCAAGAGTCGCTTGGGCGGCGTGACCGGCGACGCGCTCGGAGCGCTTTCAGAAATCTTGGAAACTTTTATATTGGTCGCGGGCGGCGCCTTTTGCGCGTGTCAAAACATACAGTAATTTCATACACACTAGAGAGAACCTTTCATGTCCAACAATAATATTCTCATTACCGGCGGATCGCGAAGCGGCAAGACGCGTCATGCTCTGGATTGCGCCGCTCCCTTTACCGGCGTCAAATACTATCTGGCGACCGCCGAGCCTTTGGACGACGAGATGAAAGATCGCGTCGAGCGCCACCAGAAAGAGAGAGGTCCCGAATGGACCACATGGGAAGAACCGCTCAAAGCCTCTGACAGCATCAGGAAACTCAGCGAAGACGCCAGCGTGATCATTCTCGACTGCATCACCCTCTGGCTGAATAATCTGCTCATGCAGGGCGAGGACGAGGCTTCCATCCGGATCAAGGTTCAGGAACTCATCGACGCCTGCAACCAGGCGGCCTGCCCCGTCATCATCATCACCAACGAGATTGGCGGAGGCATCATTCCTGATAACGCGATGAGTCGGCAATTCCGCGATATCGCGGGAATCACCAACCAGACGCTGGCGCGAGCCTTTTCCAAAGTCGTTCATCTGGTATCGGGTATTCCCGTCACCATCAAACCCCAGGCTACGAGCGCTCCAGACGAAAACAAAGCGGATGAGACGCCCCATGCCTTTCCGCAAACAAAGAAGAACGGAGTCTACGAAGCCATTTACAAGCGCCGGGACATGAGACATTTCCTGCCCGATCCGATTGATCCGGCGGTTCTCGGACGCATTCTCGATGCGGCGCATCACGCAGGTTCGGTCGGTTTCATGCAACCCTGGAACTTTATCGTCATCGACGATCCTGAAGTCAAAAAGAAAGTCGCGCGGAATTTCTCACAGGCCAATGAAGCGGCCTCGAAAAACTACAGCGGCGAGAAAAAAGACCTGTATCAATCGCTCAAACTCGAAGGCATCACCGCGTCGCCCATCAATCTCTGCGTCACCTGCGATAGCGAACGCAACGGCCCGCATGTGCTGGGTCGGAATTCAATATCCGAAACTGACCAGTTCAGCGCTTGCTGTGCGGTTCAAAATCTCTGGCTGGCGGCGCGCGCCGAAGGCATCGCCGTTGGCTGGGTCAGCATTCTCAGCCCCGATCAGCTTAAAAAGGACCTCGATTTACCGGAGCATGTGTTCCCTATCGCCTATCTATGCATTGGTCATACGGAGAGTTTTTACAAAAAACCGATGCTGGAAGAGAAAGGCTGGGCAAAAAGGCTTGCATTAAAACAGCTGGTATATTACAACCAATGGCTGGGAAGGCCGGGCAATTTTAAAGTCGTCCTTCCGCCACCCTCAAAATAGAGGATTCAAAAGATCTAAAGCAACTACAAACCAACATGAAACGTCTGTGTGCAAGGGAAGACCGGTGCAATTCCGGCGCTGTCTCGCAACTGTAAGGAATACGAAATCCGCATTGGCCACTGTCTGAAAGGATGGGAAGGCGCGGTTAGTAGGAAGTTCCAAGCCAGGAGACCTGCATGGACGGATTATAACCTTCGAAAGAAAGGAAAGTTCATGACTCGCTCGTTTTACAAAACGCTCGCCGTCTCCTGTCTGTTAGTTTCATCGCTCAATTCTCATATCGCCATCGCTGAAGACGGCCCCGTCTGGCTGGAACCCAAGACAATCACCTCAACCCGTATCAACACGAATACGGATCAGTTCGCAGGCTCCGCCACCGTAATCACTGCTAAAGAAATCAAGGAATCCGGTCGCACCATGGTCCGGGATATCCTCGCCGACCATCTCAGCATAGACGCCCTGCAAAGCGGCGGCATTGGCACCAGCTCCACCCTGCTGATGCGCGGCGGCAACAGCGATTCCACGCTGGTCATGATCGACGGCGTTCAGGTCAATTCCAATACGCTGGGAAGCTACAATTTCGGCAACATCAATATCGACAATATCGAGCGCATCGAAATTCTGCGCGGGCCGCAAAGCACCGTATGGGGCGCGGACGCAGTCGGCGGCGTCATTCACATCATCACAAAGCGCGGCAAGGGAGCGCCGAAAACGACGTTCCAGTTTGAGGGCGGCAGTTACTCCACCTTCAAAGAATCGCTGAACAGTTCCGGCTCTCATGGAAAACTCAATTATGCAGTGAGCGCTTCTAAGACAGACAGTGGAAGCATTTCCGCCGTCAGTGGAGAACGTTTTGGCGCCACGGAAGCGGACGGCTACGAGAACAAAACCGTATCGACCCGCGTTGGCTACGATTTTGAAAATGATTTGCGCGTTGAATTCATCGGTCGTTATTCCAGTTCACAACTGGACCTCGATAATTTCGAGGCGGACAACGGCGTCCGACAAAGTTCTGAAGAAACATTCAATGTCAGTCTACCCGTCAGCAAGAGCATCACCGACTGGTGGGACTTCAGCTTCCGCCCCAGTTATTTTTACGACGTGGGCAGGGACTCTCAATCGGGCGCCACGCCGTCTAAAGAAGACCAGATTTACAATCGCAACCTGACTTTTGAAGTTCAAAACAACATCCAGTTAGGCGATATCACCTCCGTTGTCATTGGCGGCGAGTATCAGATGCTCACCGGACACAATGTGCTCAACGGTTTCAATCACGACAATCACAATTTTGGCGCGTTCTTTCAAACCCAGTTGAATTTCAACGACACCTATCTGCTATCCGGCGGCTTTCGCCAGGACATTCATTCTGAATTTGAAAATGCATTGACCTGGAAAGTGGAAGGGGCCTACAAGATTCACCAGACCGACACCAAACTCCACGGCGCCTACGCCACTGGTTTCAAAGCGCCGACTTTCAATCAGCAATTCTTCCCCAATTTTGGAACGGCCGGGCTTAAACCCGAGGAAAGCAGGAGCTGGGAATTTGGCGTCAAACAAAGCTTCCTTGGAAACCGCATCACAACCGATATCACCTATTTTGAGATGCGCTTTAACAATCTCATAGAATCCATTGACACCGGCGGCTTCGTTTTTCGCGCCCGCAATGTTGGTAAAGCAAAAACCAACGGCGTCGAAACCAGCCTGCAAGCCCTCCTGCCGCTGGACGCGCGCCTGAACCTGAATTACACCTGGCTGGAAGCGCGCGACGAGGACGGAACTCAACTGCAAAGACGCGCAAGAAATAAAGTATCCGCCAGCATCAGCCGAACATTCTTCGATAAATTCGACGCGCTTCTGGGAGTGCGTTATCGAAGCGGCGTGCGCACCAACAGCTCTGGCACCAAAGAAGTGGACACCTTCACTTTGCTGCGAACCGCGTTCAAATATCAACTGGCCAAGGATCTGGAAATCACGGCCCGGATTGAAAATTTGCTGGATGAGAATTATGAGGAAATATTTGGATTTGGAACGCCGGGGCGAGCAGGATACGCCGGGTTCAATTTCACATTCTAATATGAGTCATTCTGGAGACTTGCAAGTCTCCAGAAGGAATTTCCGCCAATGATAAAATCCACCCATTTATCGAAACCCTTTCTTGCTTCTTTGGTTTTGCATGTCGCCGTAGCGCTTGGCGCGGTCTGGCTACAATTTCCTCAAACCGAGATCCGGCAAGAAAAACCTGTTATCAGCGTTCGGCTGATCAAGCAGGAACCCCTTTTGCCGAAAAAACAGGAAACTCAAAAAAAAATAAAAACATCTGACACAAAAGCGACCCTCGTCCAATCGGTCACTCAATCAAGAACCGTTTCAATGGCTGGCCTCGCTACCCCGCCACAAGCAGAACCACTGGAAGTAAAAACTGAAATCCCTGTCGCCAAACCTTCGGTTCAGATACAAACCGTTTCGAGAGCTTTCATTCCGACAACTCGGCCCGCAATGCCTAAAGCTGTTTCGAAGCCAACCGCGACTCCCCTGATTTCCCAATCTCCGGCGACTATCCGACGGGTTTCTTTGAATACAATCCGACACTCCGAAATCTCGAATCTCAAACCGATGTCAAAACCGCATTCTGTCGAGCCACAGAATTCCAGCCAAATGGTCCAGGCTTCGAGTTTGCAAATCTACAACAGGGTCAATCTTTCGCCCTCCTCAGGAAAGGCGATCCAGGTTCGAAACCCGGGACGCTCCAACGAATCCTTTGCGGTTCAACCGGCTCACATGTTGGAAAATGCTTTCAGCCGTCTCGCGACGCCGCGTGTGGCGCAGGCTGAATCTGAAGCCATTTCTGTCTCCTGGGCCAGAGAGGATGAACCGAATCCTCTGCCACCTTCTATAGAGGGAAGCGGCGTCAATCTGGGAGCGCTACGTAAACAATACGAAAGTGAAGTGGCCCAGAAAGTTCTTTCCTCACCCAGCAATTACCCCAGTATCGCCAGAAGACGCGGCTACGAAGGCGAGCCCATTGTCGCGTTTACCTTGGGAAAAAATGGTGATATTATTGACCTGTCTGTACACCGTTCTTCTCAAAATCGAGTATTGGATGATGCGGCTTTACAAACCATTGAGAAATTACGCCCCTTTCCTCCAATCCCCGAGCCTTTGCAATTGAGTTCAAGTCAGTTCATTTTTAAGATAACTTACCTATTGTCTGAATAAAACCTGTCGCTATGCGCACTTGGACCCAAACCCTGATATTCATAGCAACTCTATGGAATGCGTCTGCTCTTGCCGAGATCATTCAGATGGATTCCAATTTCGACGGAAAAATGGATCAGTGGCAATACAAAAGCGATTCAGGAGTGATTGAAAAAATTGAGTACGATAAAAATGGCGACGGGAATATCGATCAGACGGATCATTATCAAGGCAACCCAAGTCCAGTGAAGGTGGAAATCGACCGCAATGCCGACGGCGCCGTCGACCAGATACAATACTATTCCATTGAGGGACGGTTACAGAAGATTGAAAAGGATTACGAATTCAAGAAAACGATTGACTGGATTGAATATTTTGACGACCAGCAGAAGTTGACCCACATCGAAGCCGACCCGAACCATGACGGACAAGTCGACACCCGGCAATTCTTTAACGGTGAAGGGAAACTGATTCGCGCAGAATTTGATCTGGATCATAACGGAAGCATCGACCGCTGGGAAAATTACAAGGCGGATGAATCTCTTGAATCGGTCTCTTTTGACACCGACGGAAATTCAAAACCGGAGCAGTGGCAGTTTTTTTCTCAGAGCGGCGTTCTGGAAAAAGTCGGTTTCGACACCAACGGAGATGATAAAATCGACCGCTGGAAATTCTATGATTCCCAGGGCATTCTGATCCGTGTTGAAATGGATCGGAACTTCGACGGTTCCATTGATTTCATAAAAAGACAACCCAAGGAGGACAAGTGAATTTTTACAGGCTGAGCTTAACGCTATCGCTACTCGCTCTAACCGCGTGCGGACCGCAACCCAATCTGGTTGTGCCAGAGCCGTATCAGGAAGGACAAAAAATCTATCATAAAGTCTGCGGCAACTGTCACGGCGCAGACGCGCTGGGGAAAAATGTAAAGGCGCCCAAGCTGATCGACGAAGAATACCTCGCCGTTCATTTTTCAGACGACGACTTCAAAAATCAAATCATCGACGGTTCGGATAAAATGCCTTCAATGAAAGGCAAAGTTTCAGACGCCGATATTGACCAGATCATCAAATACCTCCGCTATTCGCAAAAGGCCGCAGGGCTGGAACCGGAAGACGAGGAAGAGGATCTTGAGGAAGAACCCGAGGGACAGACTCCTTGAGTCGAACCATGACGCTTCATCCATCGCCAGCCATAGAAAGCGCTATCCGCTCCATCGGTCCCCTTTCTGAAGGGGATTTGGCGCAGGCCCAGCGCCGTCTCGACTCCTTGACCAAACCGCCAGGGAGCCTGGGTAGACTGGAAGAACTGGCTAAACTTTATATAGCCATTCGCCAGCCCAATCCGACGCCCATCAGCCAGAAATCCATTTATATTTTCGCCGCCGATCACGGCGTCGTCCAGGAGGGAGTCAGCGCCTATCCCTCGGATGTCACACGGCAGATGGTGTTGAACTTTCTCAATCAAGGCGCGGCGATCAACGTGCTGGCTCGTCACATCGGGGCCGACGTCGTCGTCGTGGACGTCGGGGTGGATTATGATTTCGGTTCGGTTCCGGGTTTGATTGGGAAAAAAATCGCCAGGGGAACTCGTAATATGGCCAAAGAAACGGCCATGACCTCTCTGCAAGCCATCCAGTCCATTGAGATTGGAATCGAACTCGCCACCAGGGCCTGTAGCAACGGCAACCAGATTCTTGCCGCTGGCGAAATGGGAATCGGCAACACCACGGCGGCGACCGCCGTCATGTGCGCCGTTGGCAAAAAATCTCCGCGCGAGCTTGCGGGACGAGGCGCCGGGGTGGACGATGCAGGATTGCTTCGCAAAATCCAGGTTCTGGAAACCGCACTGCAGAAGCACGCCCCGTCATCCACCGATCCCATGAGAATCCTGGAAAGCGTCGGCGGTTTTGAAATCGGGGCGATGACGGGCTTTTACCTTGGCGCCGCCGCCCAGCGCACCCCTTGCATCGTCGATGGACTGATTTCTGCGGCAGGCGCCGTGATCGCCATCTTACTTGAACCGAAAGTCAAAGAGTACCTCATCGCTTCTCACCGCTCCCAGGAACCGGCACACGAAGTGTTTTTCCAACTTTCAGGACTGGAACCCTTGCTGGATCTCGGCATGCGATTGGGGGAAGGTTCTGGCGCCGCGCTGGCCATGAATCTTTTACACGCGTCGGTCAATGTTTACTTCGAAATGGCTACCTTTGAGGAAGCGCAGATTTCCGATAAAATGAACGCAAATGCAACCTGAGTTACCACGCCTTGACAGCGCCCTCCAATTTAGCTAGATTGCTTATTTTCTTTATAAATACCATCTTTCAATAGATTTTACGTTGCGGAGCCTAGCCCAATGTCAGAAAGCTTTATACAGTCCCTTTTCTCCGAAAGACTGGGAGGAAACCAGTTTGGAAAAGACACGAAAATTTACAAGTTTGAAAAAATCAAACGCGCAAAACGAGCCGCCATGGCGGCGAACCCGGACCGCGAATTATTCGACATGGGCGTGGGCGAACCCGACGAAATGGCTTTCCCCGGCGTCGTCCAGACGCTTCAGGATGAGGCGGCCAAGCCGGAAAACCGCGGTTACACCGACAACGGCATCGACGATTTCAAGAAAGCCGCCGTCCAGTACATGAAGGACGTGTGCGGCGTCAGCGGCCTCGACCCAGCGGTGCACGTCAACCACTGCATTGGCGCCAAACCCGGATTGGCGATGCTTCCCGCCGCGCTCATCAATCCCGGCGATATCACTTTGATGACGGTGCCCGGATACCCGGTCATGGGCACGCACACGCAATACCTCGGCGGTCAGGTGGTCAATCTTCCTTTGACAGAAGAGAACAATTTTCTTCCCGATCTGAAAAGCATCGGCCCCGACGTCATAATGAAAACCAAAATCCTCTATTTGAATTACCCCAATAACCCGACGGGGGCCAAGGCCACCCGCGAGTTTTACGAGGAAGTCGTGGCCTTCGCAAAAAAACACCAGATCGTCGTCGTTCAGGACGCGGCTTATGCGGCGCTCATTTATGACGGAAAACCGCTCAGCTTCCTGTCGGTTCCAGGCGCCATGGATGTCGGCGTGGAACTTCACTCCCTGTCCAAATCCTATAACATGACCGGCTGGCGTATTGGGTTCATCGTTGGCAATGAGTTGCTGGTGAAAGCCTTCGCTCATGTGAAAGACAATATCGATTCGGGACAGTTTGCCGCGATTCAGAAAGCCGGCGCCTACGCTCTGGCGCATCCGGAAATCACCGAGCAGATCGTCGCCAAATACAAAAGACGCCTGACCCTACTGGTCGACGCCTTGAACCAGGCGGGATTCAACGCCTCCATGCCGGGGGGTTCTTTCTTTTTGTATGTGCGCGCGCCCAAGGGGATTGAAGGCGGCCCTCAGTTTTCTAACGGAGAAGACTTTTCGCAATACCTGATCAAGGAAATGATGATCTCAACGGTTCCCTGGGACGACGTCGGACCTTTCGTTCGCTTTTCTGCAACCTTCAACGCAAAGGGCGAAGACGAGGAAAAACGCATCATGAAAGAAATTGGAGAGCGTCTCTCATCCGTAAAATTTATTTTCTAGATTTTCTTTATAGATAATCTTCAATCGGGAGGACTCGACGCTCATGATTCACACGGCTTTCATCGGCGTCGGGTCCAATCTCGACTCGCCCAAAGAAAACTGCGCTGAAGCCATACAGCGTATCAGTAAACTTTCCGACTGTTGTTTCCTCTCACAATCTTTTTTCTACCAGACCGCGCCCCTTGGCGATACGGATCAGGAATGGTTTGTCAATGCGGCGCTTCAAATCGAGACGGATTTGGACCCGGTTCAATTGCTCGAAGCTCTGATCGATGTGGAACAAGCGATGGGGAGAACTTTTAGGAGGAAATGGGGACCCAGAGAAATCGACCTGGACCTGTTATTTTTTGACGATCTCATTTTACAGAGTGAACTTTTACAAATCCCTCACCCCGAACTGCACAAACGGCGCTTTGTTCTGGAACCCTTGAATGATCTGGCGCCAGACTGGATTCACCCGGAACTCAGGCAATCCATTCAGGAATTGTTGAAAGCCCTCCCGCCGGGACAGGAAGCATTGCGGATGGATTGACTAATTGGCCGGACCGATCAATTCAAACTGATTCAATGCAGTTGCGACAAACTCATCAACTGGAAAACCGCATTCATCCTGCTCCAGTTCATGCAGACGGCTCTTGGTCGCCGGGTTCTTCGGCATGAAAACGGAACAGCAATCGGGTTGCGGTTCGATGCTCACGGAATAGGTTTCGATTTCCTTCGCCGCCTGAATGATCTCGCGCTTGTCCATCCCTATCAAGGGACGAAAGACAGGAAGCGAAACCGTTTTGGAAACCGCCGCCAGATTTTCCAGAGTCTGGGACGCCACCTGCCCCAGGGATTCGCCCGTCACCAGCGCGCCCGCCCCAATCTTTCCGGCTAGCGCCGCCGCGATGCGATACATCATACGACGATACAAGACCACGCGGTTTTTCGGTCGGCATAAATCGCGGATCGCCACCTGCGCTTCTTCGAAGGGAACAACGTAGAGGCGTCCTTCGCCCTGATAGCGATTGATGATCTGCGCCAGTCGTTTTACTTTCTCATAGCCGCCCGCGCCCAAAAAGGGTTGATTGTCAAAGAAGATGCTATGAACCCGACAACCGCGCCGCATCATCTTGAAAGCGGCGACGGGACTGTCGATGCCGCCGGAGAGCAAACACAATACGTTGCCGGAGGAACCCACGGGCAAGCCGCCGATTCCCGGTCGGCGCTGGTCAAAAATAAAGGTCGCTTCCTTGCCAATTTCAATTTCCAGAAGGTAGTCCGGGCGAACCAGGTCGACGGACAATCCCTTGCCGTCCAAAGCCAGCATGATCTGAGAGCCGATTTCCCGGTCGATTTCAGGGGTCGGCATGGGAAAGGATTTGTCCGATCGACGGGATCGCACGCAAAAACTCATGCCCGAAGATTCTTCGACGCGCGGGCGAATCATCATAATCGCCGCTTCCGCCATGGCGCGCAATTCCCGCTCGACGGGGACGCCGATACTGTAAGAAGCGATACCCGGAATGAATCGCAGGCGGTCCGCCAGACGTTCGGCCTCAGTGTCCACCGTCTCCACCAGTATGCGTCCGTGCGGAATGGTCAGTTTCCAGTATTCTTTCGGCCCCATGACCCGGCGGATATTATCCGCCAGTTTCTGTTCAAAAAATTTTCGATTCTTCCCTTTCAATCCGATTTCATCGTAACGGATCAAAAGCGTTCGTACCGGACTCATCAATGCCGCGCTCCTTTAGCAAATGCGGGAAACAGGGTCTGATACGCTTGCCCGAACGCGGCGACAAATTGATCGACATCTGATTCGCTATTTTCAATTCCCATGGATATTCTCAAACTGCAAAGCGCCTCCTGGCGCGTCTTCCCGATTCGGGTGAGTATTTTCGACGGCTCTTTCGAGCGCGCGCTACAGGCCGAACCCAGGCCCACATAAATTTCTTTACTCTCTAAATGATGAAGCAAGACTTCCCCTTCCACCGGAGGGAAACTGAAATTCAAAATCCCCGGCTCCTGTTCCTCCGCTTCTTCGCTTAGCGACGAATTGAATTGAAGCGCCAGGTCATTCGATTGCAAGGCTTGCAAAGCGTCCAGCAATCGTCGACGCAGACGCAGTAATTTTTCGCGACGGGCCGCAATCGATTGAACAGAAATTTGAAGCGCCTTCGCCAGTCCCAGGATCAAAGGCGTCGGCAGGGTTCCGGAGCGCACTCCCGTTTGCTGACCGCCGCCATGAATCAACGGAAATAAATCCAGACGCGAATCATAGATCAAGGCTCCGATGCCTTTGGGGCCGCCAAACTTATGGGCGGATAAAGAATAACCCGCAAGCCCTTCCCAGAATGATGAAGGGATCGACTGCTTGCCGACCGCCTGCGCCCCGTCGACGAACAAGCGGGTGCGCGGCGACTCCTTGTTCAATCTGGCCTTGAGCGCGCGCACCGGGTTGACCGCTCCCAATTCATGGTTCACCTGCGACACGCATAACAGACGCGCTCCGTGTTCTTTACAGGCGGAAACCACGTCAAGTTGCGCCCGTCCACCCGTCTGCATTTCGGTGAACTGATGAATCCTGGCGCCTGTCCCTTGCATGGCGGTAAGGCATTCGGTCACGCTGGGATGCTCCAGACCCAGACAAGCGCCCGTCTTGTCGGGAAACAAAATACCCTTGATGAACAGGTTATTCGACTCGCTACCGCCGCTGGTAAAAATGATTCGATGCGAATCGGGAACTTGCAGGGTTTCTGCAATCTGCCGCGTCGCCTCTTCAATGCAGGCGCGCGATTCCATACCAATGCGATAGACCGTCCCTGAATTTGCGAAATTTTCAGCAAACGCGCGGCTCACGGTTTCGATCACTTCGGGCCACATCGGAGTGGTTGCGGCGTGGTCTAGATAAATCATGACGGTTTCAGCTTAAATAAGGAGGAACGAGATCCTGAGGCGTTCCCAAATGATCCAGTATACGCGCGACCATGAAATCGACCAGATCGTCCACCGTCTTCGGAAGATTGTAGAAGCCCGGAGACGCCGGGAGAATCAGCGCTCCGGTTTGATCCAGCGTAAGCATGTTTTTCAAGTGTATAGCGCTGAACGGGGTCTCTCGCGGCACCAGAATGAGTTTTCTTTTTTCTTTAATCATGACATCCGCCACCCGTTCGATCAGGCTGTTGGAAACGCCATTGGCGATGCGCCCCAGCGTTCCCATGCTCGCGGGAACGATCACCATGCCGTCGGCGATGAACGATCCACTGGCGATGGAGGAGTTCATCTTGCTGTTCTTGTGCACGGTCACATGATCGCCGGAAAAATAGGAGGTTCCGATGTTCAACTCCAAACGCAATAATTCGAGACCGCGTTCGGAAACCACCACATGCAGTTCGGCGCGGCCTTTGAGATAATCAAACAATCGCTTGGCATAGGCGGCGCCGCTGGCGCCCGTGATGGCGATGATATAACGTTTCACAGTCCGTTCTCCGCCAATGAGGTTTGAATCGCAGTCATGATTTTCTCCGCCACGTCCTCGATGGATTGACTGCCGTCGATCCTCTTTATAACGGGATCGTCAAACGAATCGAACAAGGACTGCACCTTGATGAGATAGTCGCGCTTTTCAAACGAAGTACGATCTTCGTTTCGCGCTTCAATACGCTCAAAGCAGGCATCCAGAGGCGCCTGAAAGAAAAAAGCGATATCTGGCGCTGGGGCGAATGTGCGGTTCCGCTTCAATATCTCTTCCGAATCCAGCCCCAAGGCGCCCTGATAGGCCGCAGTGGAATAATAATAACGATCCATCAGAATGATTTCCTTATTGTCCAGGGCCGGGCGGATGTTTCGTTCGACATCCTCCATGCGATCCTTCTCAAACCATTCCAGTTCCTGTTCAGGGCTGACGCCGTCTCTTCCCTGCTCCAGAATTTTTCTAATTTTGGAACCCCACAGGCCGCGCGTCGGCTCATACAATCTGCGCGCAGGAAAACCTTGTTTTAATAAAGCCGCTTCCGCCATTTGGACTTGCGTTGATTTTCCTGTTCCATCAATACCCTCGAATACAAACAGGCGACCGCGTTCAATCTGCATAAATTCATCCAAATAAATTTCGGGAAGGACTCAGTGAGAAGTGTAGTCAAATTCTTCAGCGCTGACAACAGGCAACTATAATACAGAATGTTGAAACGCTTACAAGTCTACGCCGTGATCGGAGAGAACTTTCTTTGCGGCGATCTTGGCCACAGGATGCACGGAAAGATTTACCAGCAGGCGCCTCAAACAAGCTTCCGAATCGCCGCCGATAGACTGGAAGGTCCAGTCATCTTTCAATACGATGCCGGAAGTTGTGAACAACGCCTTCAACTCGTTCTCGTCCTCGACCACCCTGCGGGACAATCGAAGAATTTCATTAATAGCTGGTTCAATAGATTCGCTCATTGATTCACTCATAAGAAAGAAAAAGCCGCCCTCTTCCGAAGAAAAGGGCGGCTGAAATACTCAGGTTCAGATTTTGAAACGTTGAACCAGTTTCTGCAGGTCCGAAGCCATTTGAGCCAACTCATTGGCAGCGGTCTGCGTTTGGTTCACGCCCGACGTCGTATCATTTGCGGCCCGGGCCACGCCTTCAATGTTCTGACTGATTTCAGAACTGCCCTTCGCCGCTTCGCCGACGTTGCGACCCATCTCCGCTGTGGTTGCGGTTTGTTCCTCAACCGCGCTGGCGATGGTATTCGAGATGTCGTTGATCTGGTTAATGATCTGACTGATCTCGCCGATCGCCTTGACCGCATTCGAGGTGTCGCTCTGGATCGCCTGGATTTTCTGGCTGATTTCCTCCGTCGCCTTACCGGTTTCTTTCGCCAGTTCCTTGACTTCATTCGCGACCACCGCAAAACCCTTGCCCGCTTCGCCTGCCCGGGCGGCCTCAATGGTGGCGTTGAGAGCCAACAGGTTGGTTTGTTCCGCAATCGAGGTGATGACTTTAATGACCTCGCCAATCTCTGCGGAACTGTCGCCCAGTTTGCCCACGGTTTCCGTTGTGGTTTCTGCAACTTTCACCGCATTTCTAGCCACCGAAGCCGCCTCGCCCGCATTGCGCGCGATTTCCTTGATGCTGGCGTTCATTTCCTCGGTTCCCGTCGCGACCGTCTGAATATTTCGACTGATCTCTTCGGAGGCCGCAGAGACGACGCCCGCCTGGTTGGAGGTTTCGGTTGCGTTGCCCGCCATTTCCCGGCTGACGGAAGTCAGCTCTTCAGAAGAACTGGCCAGAGTCTGCGAGGTGTTGGCGATGTCCGAAATGCTGTTCTTCAAATCCGAGAAGAATTTGGACAAACCTTCTCCCATACGTCCGACAGGGTCCGAACCCTTCACCGTAACTTCATGGGTGAGGTCGCCCTTGGCGGCGGCGTCAACCACATCCAGAATACTGGAAACCTTCTGGTTGAGTTCTTCCGCCTGTTTCTGCTCGCGCTCCATCTGTTCGCGCTGGCGTTGGGATTCTTCTTCCGCCTGACGACGCTCCTGCTCGACTTGCTGAGCTTTCATTTCTTCCTGCTCGCGTGCCGTGCGTTTTTGCTCCGCCTCGGTATTTCGCTTCGCTTCAGCCTGATCCGCCATACTGCCCAGCGAAGCCTCGAAAATACCCTCCAGTCCGAAAGTTTTCTTCGTGGAACTTCCACTCAGAATATCTTCTGTATTCTGGATGAAGGCCTGCAAGCGTTCGATCAAACTGTTGCAGGAACGACTTAATACGCCCACTTCGTCCCCGGAATTGACAGGCAACGGCTCTTGATTCAAATCGCCGCGCGCGGTCAATTCAAGCGCATGAGAGATGCGCTGTACGGGTTGAATCACAACGCGTTTGAGGAAAAGACCAATGAAAATTAAAATGATAACGTTAATAATACTGGTGATGATGACCGAATTCTGAATTGAGAGCTGGGCCGCCTGAACATTTTTATTGAATATGTCCGCCAGTTCGCTACTCATTTTTCTCAGACTATTGGACTCAGATAGAATGATTCCTTGCGCTTTGCGATAAGGAAGCGAATTCACTTCTGAACTGGTCAGGGTTTCGACAGCCTCTGTATAACCGGCAAATTTCTTCTCGATCTCTGCTATCTTTGCAGTTACCAACGGGTCTTCAGATTTTGGAACCTCTCGGAATTGAGATCGATTCATATCCAGAGGGTACCTGCCGCCATTTTTGACCGCCGAAAGGGTTTCTTCAAACACCATCTTTCCGCTTTCATATTCATCCAATGAGGCTTCCAGTTCCGACTTGCCCATAACAATGTCATCTGAAAATACCATGCGAAATTTTCGTATTCCCAGGATATCGCCTACCTTGAATTCTTTCCCCTTCATCGCCGTGTGACAGGAGGCGCAGGCCTGAACCGTCGCTTTATCAGCTGTGTACACGGTCATATACAGCTTGTTATTTTCTTCAGAGGTTCGTGTGAACAAGTTCCCCTTACCCGCATTCAGGAAGTTGTTGGCCTCCTGATCCATTGCATTTTTCAGATTTTGCTCAGGATTCACCGGATCGTCGGAAATAATATCAATTGTGAAATCGCGTCCTTTACCAAACTCTTCATTGACCATGCGAGCGAATGTAGCGGGAAAAGGAACCGCCGGATGCGTTTCGCTTTTCGGATCCATACTGATTCCCAGTTCTACTTTTTTAGCCGTCCCCACAATCGTAGCCGTGTACACGCCGCGCATCTTGGTCACGTATTGATCGAGGGCTTCGATCTGCTGTTCGATAGTTCGAACACGTCCCTTGGCCATGGCATAACCCATTCCCGCTTTGGCCATGGACTGCGTTAACATGCGCTGTCTTCCCAACGCATCAGCCGTCAATAATTGTTCGCGACTGTCTTTCACCGCTGTGTCGATATAAATTCCTGAAGCCACAATAACGACGAACAGCACTCCAATAACAGCATAGACCTTCTGTTGAACCGACAAATTGCCCATGTCCCCTCTCCATTATTTAGCCTGAAATGACAGAATCCTCAAACTCCCCCTATTAATTTACACTTCCCTTCACTATCTGCTTAAAAAAAGTCACAATAATCTCGATGCTTATTTCATCTACTTTCCATATTCATTTACGATTGACTATAGTAAAAACTCAAATCAAAAGAATGTCAAGGCTTGAAATCTATTGTTTTATTAAAATTTAAACTTTATCGAACCTCCCGAAGTCGAAATAAAATCTAATTACAATGATGGCTTGAAATTAGCTCCCGCCTTAATCATAATTACATGATATTGTTCCGTTCTTATTAATCCTAATGCGACCTGAATCAGACTCATAAAAAATGAAAAAATTTTTTAAAACTTTAGGCTGGATATTCCTCGGCATCTTTTTGCAATTCAAGTTCAATGTCCTATACGGCATTGTTTTCCTTGAGAATTTAAACTTTCATGACAGGACCTATTTCATCGAAATGTCCATGCCGGAAGAAAAGGGAAACCTGCATGTGTTGCATATTAAAACCGTTGTTCACCACTCGCTAGGCCCGGATTATTTCGCCCATGTCTATCTGCCAGATCAGCTTAAAGTATTGAATAAGGAAACTTATAAAGGCGCCGAAAGCATCCCCGGCTATCAGGCCTATCAAATGTCCATGAAGCGGAAATACCGCGATGTTCTGAGCGCCGAAGATTTTATCATCGCCCCATTGGAATCCGGCAAAGACATCCCGCTTCAACCGATTTTTGTGAATTTCGAAAATTTGAAGCAACGACTCCACAGCGACGACACTTACAAAATTTCATTGTCCAATCAAACGGCAAAGCTCGAAGGCCCCAAAAAGGTCGAAGCGCTATATCCCCAACAATGGAGTATGTAGAACGTCCTGCGTTCTGACAGTTTCCCATGAGATACCGTCCTAAAGAGTTCAAGGATTATTATCAGCTTCTGAAGATAGAAGAAACTTCCAGCGAAGCTGAAATCAAAAAATCCTATCGCAAGTTGGCTCTGGAGTTCCACCCGGACCAAAACAAGGGCGATCCCTCCTGCGAAGAAAAATTCAAGGAGATCACCGAGGCCTATGGCGTTTTGAGCGATCCCGCAAAACGAAGCGAGTACGATCGTTTTCGAAGAGATTATCTGGCGGGTCGCGGGACGGGTGATTCCGGGTTCAATTATTCACAGGAAGAAATATTTGAGAATATGTTCAAGAACGGATTCAGTCGCGACATGTTTGAAGAACTGAACCGGGAATTTCAAAAACAGGGTTATCGCTCTGGTCAAAACTTCTTTGGCCCCATTCTCTTTGGCAACGCGCTGGGGGGACTTGGCAGGATACTGGGAATGATACCCGGACCGATTGGGAAAATCGGCCATGCCCTGCGCCTGGCGCAAATGATCGGGACTTCGATTCTGACTTATCAAAACATGCGGAAATCAAGAGCGCCTCAGGATGGGAACCCCTCAGAGGAAGCCCCTGCGGCAAAAGTATTCGACAAACTCAAAAAAAACTTTTTAAACAAGGATGCGGGATCGCTGAACATCAACTTCGCGATCGAGATCGCGCCGGATGAAGCGCTCAACGGCGCCCAGAAAAAAATATCTTTCAAAAATGACGGCGCGCTCGAATCGGTCCTCGTGAAAATTCCTCCGAAATTCACCCCCGGCGGCAAACTACGACTCCGCGGCAAGGGTAAATCGGAACAGGGCCAACGCGGCGATTTGATTTTAACGGTGAATGTCAGCCCCGCCTGATTTGTCAGTCATCTCAATTAATTAAATCTTTACGAGAGCGGTATCTATGGAAAACGAACGCCTGATTGATTTCTGGAGACATTTTTTTTCAGACCTGTTCCTGGGAACTTTCAAACGTCTCTTCATGTTTGGTTCCAGCGGACTGGGACTGGGAATCCTGGGCATCTGGTCTTTCCAGGCGTACACGGGCGACTCTATTGAATCAGGCTGGCAGGAATGGTCGCTATTGATTTTTGGCGGCGGCTGGTATCTGTTCTGGGGCTTGCTCCATGCGCTCATCGCCTGCGCGATTTACATCGTCGCGCGAAAAATTCTGGAAATGGCGGACGGCTTGCACGGCCTGCTCGATTTGCTGACCCGTCAGGTCATGGAAAAATTCAAACGAACCAGCAAGCTCATTCCCAGAAAACAACTGGAAGATTCATTCAACAATTTTGGCTACGAATTTCTCGAACGATTGCGTTTGAAAGGGGGCGTCACGCCCAGCCTCGCCCGACTGTTCTTTGCGCTCATCCTCAAAGCTCTGCGCTTCTTCGTGCTGGACGACGTTTTGGAAGAACTATCGCGCAAACCGGGCGACCAGCTCAGTTCCGCCGACATTGAACACGCGGTTCGTCGCGTCGGCTCCAACTTTGCGCTTTCCACGATCAGCGACCAGTTTGATTTACTGCAAATTCTCAACGCGGTTTTGTTTATTCTTTTTTTCTCTCTCCCCTTCGGCGTTTTTTGGTTATTCTAAACTCAAGTCAACGGAAACCGTTTTTTTGAGGATACCGCCATGAATTTGATTCAACGCTTTTCCCTGCTGACCCTCCTGCTTTTAACGGCGGCGGGATGCAAGATGAACTTAACCGGAAACGTCTTTCTCAGCGATCTGTATAAGGTTCCCAATCAGGCGGGCAAGGAATTGCTGACTTCCGGCGTCTTGCGCCTGGAAATGGCTTCGGCGACTGCCTGCGAGCAGGAACGCTCCAATCTGGCGTCCACAATGAATCACTATTTCATCAATTTCAAACCGATGTCCTGTGAATCGCTGGGCATGGAAAATTTCCTGATCGCGTCTATCGACCTGCCCTTGACTGGAGATCGCGACCAGTGGACAAAAAACAGCTGGAGCGTCTTCGCATTGCAGGCGCAGCGCTCGCAGAAAATTGGCGGGATTGAAGTGAGTTTATTGCTCAATCAGGGGCAATTCAAAAAACTGAGCAAAACGGTGGCGCAGAAATATTTCGATCAAATGGATTTAAACGCTTCGCAGTTGAGCGTGAAAATACACAACGATCAGAGTGTTCGGAATTTACTGCTGGTGTCGGGAGTGTTTGTGAATGGGGAACCCATCGTGGAAGAAGACGCGATCAACATTTCTCCGAGAGAGCAAATGGAAATCGATCTGTCGGACGTTCAGCGCGACCACCTGTCCAGCTATGGATGGACGCCCGTCTTCAGCCTGATAACAGGCATCTGAATCGGGCCGTCCATTTCAAATACGGGCCAAGTCCTGATGGCTCAGCTACCTGATGAATCAGGTTCCTGATGAGATCAGGCTCCTGAAATCGCCGCCAGTCGTTCACGAATCGTGTCGCGCTGATGATGGCCCAGATAGAGCAAGCCGTCGGATAAGGAGTAGTTGTCCGGAAAAGTCATGACCTCGCGATTCAACTTTTCAGACAGTTCATTATACAAGCGATCCGCTTCGCGCGCCGTCATCCCCTTCGTGCCCTCGTAGGAATAGCCCAGACTGAGATCATGCTCCGGCGGCGTGTACAAGTTGCTCAAGCCCCATTCCGCAGGATTCTTCTCGATCGGCGTGCCCTTCTCCAGATCGAATTGCGAGATGATGCATGAAAAACCCGGTGAATCCAGAAGCCGATGGTTGTTCAATACAAAATTGACCGAATCGTAAGCTTCTTCGCGCGTTTCCGTCGGGAACCCGCAAATCAGGTAAAAATGCATGGCGATGCCGAGCCGCAGACATTCTTCCACCGTCTGATCGACCACTTCCAATTGCACTCCTTTTTTCATCGAGTCGAGAACGCGCTGATTGTAAGACTCCAGACCAAAAATCAATTTGCGGCAACCGGAGCGGTACAACAGCTCCAGACGGTTGTCGGTCAAGAGACTTTTTTCAAATTTCAATTCCCCGGTCCATTGCACGCTCACTTCGCGCTCCACCAGTTTGGCGGCGAAGGTTCTCAGAAAGTTGATCGGCAAGGCCTCGTCGGTGAAGAAGAAATAATCGGCGTTGTACTTCGCTTGCAGTTTCTCCACATCGTTGACGACGTTCTCTGCGTATCGCACATGGAAGTCCATATGGTCGAAGGGAATCGAGCAGAAAGCGCAACGCTCCCAGTAACAGCCGCGAGAGCCCATGACCGGCAAAACGCGCACCGGCGAGAGATACAGATCAAAGGGCATGCCGTCGAAATCCGGCGTCGGCAGGGCGTTGAGATTTTCTTTGGCGAAAGGTCGGTTCACCTTCACCACGCCATTGTCCTTGTAAACCAGGTTGGGAACTTCAGAAAGCCCCTTCCCCGCCCGCACATCTTCCACCAGACGCAGTAAAGGCGTTTCGCCTTCATGCACAATGAAGCTGTCCACAAATTCGAATAGCGGCGAGCCGTCTTTTTCCATGCGATCCACCAGCTTGGTAAAAACGCTTCCGCCCACCGTGATATGAATGTCCTTGCGGTGTTCCTTCATCAAATATGCCAGCGTCAGTCCAGAGACGATCTGCTCAACAGATGTGATGGAAATTCCAAGAATATCAATATCCTCTTCCAGCAGGGAAGGCAGGTACCATTTCTCATAAAGATCGTAGAAAAAATTCTCAGCCGGATTCTTGATACATTCCAGGATTTCCGCCGACGAATAAGGAGAGTAGCGCATCTGACTGCCGATCACCGTCAGCGATGACGGGAAATAAGGCGCGAGAATATTATCCAGCCAGACGTCGATGATCTTAAGGCTCTCCATATAACGCTCAAGATCATAAAAATCTTCGTTGCGCAAGGAGCCGACAGCGCTATCGATCTGATCTTTCAGCGCGGGGATGATTTCCTCCGCCTCGACCAGTTTGGCGTATTTTTCTTCTTCCAGCTGGGTGCGTCGCGGCTTGGCCGCGAGTTCGTTCAGCTCTTTGATGATGCGTTCGTACAGCGGCTTGGTTTTTTCCCAAGTACAGAGATCGCTCAATAATTCGATCGCCAGATCTCTTTGCTTCACATCGTGAATATTATTCTGATGCAGAAACGCCTTCAAACTGGGCAGGCTGAGATAAGGCTGGGACGGATGCCATGATGATGGAAAGACAAGATAGATCATTGAACGTAATCCTTAAGTCGCAGGGCCATCAGGGTTTAGGAGCCATGAAGACAAGCATGACGGCGTTTGCATCGCTATGATTGACCACGCCGTGATCCTCACCGGAAGGCGCCATAGTGATCTGCCCGGCGCCCAGTTCCTGAACTTCGGAACCGACGGTGATATTTGCTTTGCCTTCCAGTACGTAATAAATTTTATCCGAACCTTCGTGCGTGTGAACTTTTTGCGTTTGCCCCGGTTGCAGGCAGTACAAATCGCAGAAAAAATGATCCGTATCAAACAGGCTGACTTTTTTTAATTTCTCAGCGCTGAAAGCGGCGGAATCTTTAACGTTTAAAACTTTCATAGGTCATTGTTCTATTAAAAAGAGTGCGGGTCAAATTTAAATTGCATATTCATTCCTTTCCCGTTTCCGGTCAGGGAACTGTTCCTTAATTCAGACAACGAGTGAATTTTATCACATAATTTATCTTATGAAGAACGCAAAGAAATACCGCTCGCTAAAGGACGCCTCTATTTTATTGACTTCGCCCCATAGATCAACTATTTTGTCTTTTGTAACGCATTGAGACAATTCGCGCTACAAGCAACGCAGGGTTTTGGACATTTATTGGTAGTTTTGCCGATATCAGCATCGGGACGTAGCGCAGCCTGGTTAGCGCACTACACTGGGGGTGTAGGGGTCGGAGGTTCAAATCCTCTCGTCCCGATTCCTTTTTCTCCTGCATTTTCTAATAGTTAAACAGTTCTCAACTGATGAATAAATTATCAGTTGGTTCTAATTGTGTACTAAGGATTTTGTACACATCTCCTTCTCAGCCAAAAAGAACCTCCTCTTCCTCTCTTTTAGGCCATGCAATCAAAAAACATCATCGTCATCACCGGCGACCAGTTGCGCCACAAATATTTTGTCAATCAACTGAACGCCCGCTTTCCCCTCGCCGCCGTTTTTCACGAATCATTCCACTATCCAGAACAAAGTTCCAGCATCGACGAAAATCAACTCGCCTGGGACTGGTTCTTCTCGCGACGCGAGGCTTACGAACAGGATCATTTCGCCTCGTCTGAATCGCTGGAGATGCAGAATCAGCCCGTCGTTGAAGCCGTTTCATCCAAACACATCAACAGCGCTGAGTTCATCGATAAACTCGGCAAATACGATCCGGGCTTCATCGCGATCTATGGCACGGGTAAATTTGGCCCCGCTTATCTGGAGCGCTTTTCCAAGATCACATACAACCTGCATCTGGGATTGCCGCATCTGTACCGCGGTTCTTCCTGTAACTTCTGGCCGATCCACGAAATGGACCTCGAGAATATAGGGTCTACGGTGCATCAGGTCGAAGCCGGACTCGACACGGGAAAGATTGCGGCGCAGGGCGTCGTTGCTCTCAAAGAGGAGGATGACGAGCAAACGCTGGGCGGCAGGACCTTGAAGATTGGAACGCAATTGATGATCGACACGATCCAGAAATGGCGGGACGGAAAATTGAACTTGCGCGCGCAGAGCGAGCGAGGCAAACTTTATCTGATAAAAGATTTCACTCCCCAAGCCGCGCGCCGGGTTAAAAAAATGGTGGATTCCGGTCAGTTGCGCAAAGCGATCCACAAGATCAAACAACAGAGCCGTTAATGCCCGCTCATCGAAAATTGTCATCGAACAATTTGCACCCGGACATTCGTCATGTCTGGAAGCGCAGCGTTCTGTTTCTGTTTGCCGCAATCGCTTGCCTGTCCGCCCTTCCAGTCGACGCTCAAACCGGCAATGCCGACGACAAGGACTGGGTGTCGTTAGGCCTGATCTCCTACGATAAAAAATACCGCATTCGACCGGGAGACGATTTCATCATTTTCAATATTCAGAACAACGCCTCGAAAACGATCACCAATCTTTACGCATGGATCTACAAGTATCAGGAAGACGATGAGGGCAAGCCGGGGAAATTTCTATTGGTCAATAACCCGCACCGGGGAGGCACGATCATCAACCGGGTTCCGCATCGGCCCGGCTCCAGAACGGAATGGCGATTTCCGTTAATGCGCGGCAACGCGCCGCAAGACCCAAAGGGACTGTTCACCTTGCGCGCCAGCCCCAAATCCATCTTGTTCGCCAAAACCGAGCCGCCTCGTCCCGCACAGAAGAAGTGATTCAAGGTCGCGCATCAACCGGGATAGGCGCGCAACAATTTTCCAATCTCGCTCAACAACTCGTTCTTGGTGTAATGACCTTTCTTTAGGACCCCGCTGGTCTTTCCACGCAGAAACAACCTTTCCTTTTCCGTCAAATCCTTCGCCGTCAATATCAGGGTTGGAATGGATTCACAGCCCTTGCAGGAACGAATATTTTCGAGGACTTCAAAACCGTTCATTTCCGGCAACATGAGATCGAGCAGGACCAGAGCAGGTTTTTCCGCTTCAATCATCTCCAGAGCAGACGGTCCGTCGACGGCCTGCAGAACCTTCCAGCCCGATTGCGAAAGAATACGCTGTAGCGTTTCCCGGTTGGGTTCATCGTCTTCGACCACCAGAATCGTTGCGTTCTTTTCAAGCGCCCGGTAATGATTTAGCAACGATATGTACTGCTCCCAATCGACAGGCTTGCGAAAATAAGCCGCGACGCCCATCTCGGTTGCGCGGTCAATATTATCTTCTTCAGACAAGGCCAGTACGGGAATCGTTGCCATCGTCGAGTCTTCCTTCAGCCTTCGCAAAACATCCCAGCCATCCAATTTGTGCCCTTGCAAGGCCAGGGCCACAGCCAAAGGTTTGTGGCGACGAATCATATCAAGCCCTGCTTCCGCATTGGCCGCCGCTTCGACCTTGAATCCCTCCCGTTCCACCAGGCGTTTTAGCAAACCCCGCGTCACATCATCTTCCTCAAATGCGACCACCCGTTCACGCGCATCCGAACCATCGTCCAAGGTATCGTCCCAAATTTCGATATTCTCGGAAATCTCAGCGATGTCATCTTCTGACTTTTTCGAGGAAGCGCCAGGTGTGATCGTCGGGCTGGTGGCGCGTAGCGGTAAGGTCGCCGTAAATTTGGCCCCCTTCCCCAACTCGCTCACAGCCCGAATCTTTCCGCCAAGCAATTCGCTCAAGCGTTTTGTGATCGGCAATCCGAGTCCGGTGCCGCCATACTTGCGCGTGGTCGAAGAATCTGCCTGCACAAATTCCAAAAACAACGAGTCTATTTTTTCCGGGTCGATTCCAATGCCCGAATCTGAAACTTCAAAATTAACGAATTCCTCGTCGCCAAGTTTTTCCTGCCAGACTTTGATTCTCACCCAGCCCTCGGAGGTGAATTTACAGGCGTTGCTCACCAGATTGAGAAGGATTTGTTTGACCCGAACGGAATCCGAATACATGAGTTCATCGACAGGTTCAACGAACTCCACAATCAACTCATTGGCGTTCTTGTTGGCCTGGAAACGGATGGTTGAAACTGTCTCCTCCACCAAAGGTTTCAGGTTAAATTCCTCAAGGTGCAAAGACATTTTATCCGCCTGAATTCTGGAGATATCCAGAATGTCATTGATGAGGCTGAGTAAATGCCGCCCCGCCGATTCGATGGATTTCAAATCTTCGAGAAGATCGTCGCGTTCCAGCTTTTTGCATTCGTATTGAAGAATTTCTCCGAAACCAAGAATGGCGTTCAGCGGCGTTCGAATCTCATGGCTCATATTAGCGAGGAATTCACTTTTGGCGCGAGCCGCCGCTTCGGCCTGATCTTTAGCAATGATCAAGGACTCTTCAGCCAGGCGACGGTTGACGATTTCCTCTTTCAAAACGATTGTCTGTTGTTCCAGGTCCTGAGTCCGAATGCGAACAGTCTCTTCAAGATTCTGGTTCTGCTCATAAACCAGTTGATACAATGCCGCGCTTTCCAGAGAATGGGCCGTGCTTTGCATGATGACGGAAAGGATGTAAAGCGCCGTTCCCTCCAGTTCTCGCTTATTTTCCTGCGACAGCCCGGCAAACATACCGCGCACGCGCGACTGCGAAGCCAGGACATGCAGAATGAGCGTGTTGTCCCCATCCTTCGTTGATATGGTGACGGGGCGATTTTGATTCAAGGCCCAGGCGAACGTTCCATTGTCAATCTGAACGTTCACTTCGCTCTCGATGTCCAACTTCGATTCCGAGGGTTCAACGTATTTGAGAATGAAGTCAGAGCTGTCCTCATCCACCATAAAAAACGCCATGGACTTCAAACCCATCCAGCGCTGGAGGTGATCCATGCTGATGGTGATAATCCGCTCCGGATCTCTCGCCATACTGGCGTTGAGTTGCAATTCGCCGATCGAAGCCAGCAGGTCCAGCCCGTATAAATTACGCCGGGCCTGCTTTTCCAGATAGTCGACGCGAATCTGCATCTTGTCTGATGGGTCTTTAGCGCTCATAAGGTATCAAGACTGGAACATTTGAACCGCCTCCTCATACTGGCGGTCCACCTGGGTGATGATCGAAGACAACAACGTTACCGGCAAACCGAGTTCTTTCCATACCTTTTCATCCAACGGCGGCACAAAGCGTTCTCCGCTACCGCCAAGTTGCAAGGCATGCGAAACGATATCGGCCAAATGCAAAATTCCCGCAGATGTAGACTCATCGCCTTCAACAGAAGGATTGTGATGAGACAGCACCGCCTCCGCCATCGTCTCATGCAACTGCCATTTCTGCACAAGCGCATGGCCCGTCTCCGTATGGTCAAAACCAAAAATTTCTTTTTCGGCTTCGTGCAACAAACCGCCCTTCTCATAAATAGCAAACGCTTTTTTCATTTCATCGGGAACGTTCAGCAAAAAAACCAGACGGCCAATATCATGCAGGATACCCATGACATAAAACCGTTCCGCGTTATGCTCTCTCTTGTAAATCGCTATGATGCGCGCCGCCAGGCCACAGGCAATGCTGTGCCCCCAGAACGCCTGCATATCCACCACGTCCTTGGACACTCCCTTGAATTGACTGATGACTGTAGTCGCCAGCACCAGCTCTCGCAGTTGCGCAAGACCCACAATAGTGATGGCGTGCGTGATCGTTTCCACTTTGGAAGTGAACGCGTAAAAAGAACTGTTGACGATTTTAAGGAGACGCGCCGACAAAGCCCCGTCCGCGCTGATAATGGTCGCTATCCGCGAAAATGACGCTTCCGGGTCTTCGATGGCTTCGTTGATCTCATAGAAAACCTGGGGCAGAGTTCCAATTTTTGTCGAATCGTTGACGAGTGATTTGGGGTCAAGAGCCATCGGCGGCCCCCTTTTTACCTGTCAGCTTCATCTTCCTGTCCACGCATAATTTGAAGAGTTCACGAACCACCGGATTTCTTGGATTGGTGAATCTGAACAATTGCATCATTTCTTTTTTCAAGTCATCCGAGTTGGACTCCATCTTCAAAGCATCCGCAGGTTCCGCATCAGCGACGGGTTCACTCTCTGCATCTTGAACATCAACAGATGTGACGCCCCATGACTTGAAGGTTTTGATCTGTTTTTCGGTGATCACGCTACCCGCCGTCATGATCACGCGGCCCACCCGGTTTTTCACGTCTTGAGACGCCACCATGCCCGGTAAAATTTCTTCTATTCGGAGACTGCCCATGCGCCCTCTGTAAATTAGCAATTGATCGAATGACCAAAGTATAAGCCAGATTATAGGAGGATGCCATAATTATCAGGAGCATTTTTATTTCAGATCAAGCCGGGAATTAGCATACAATTATCCGTCCTTCAGAAATTCAACCTTCAAAATTTAAATTTATGAGAATACAAATTCTTTCTCGGATCGTCTCAAAACAAAAGATATGGATCGGAGTCGCCCTGGGCCTTCTTTACGGATGTAGCGCGCAGCATATCGTTCGCCTCGACCCGCAAGTGTTTGTCGCCTCCTCTCAAATCGGCGCGAACAAGGACATCAACCTGCGCATCATAGACAAACGCCCGGACAACCTCCTGTCCCGCTGGGAAGGGAAAGCCAATATCAGAAAATACACCGTGATCCCGGACCGAAATTTATCCGATATTTTAGAGGAGAAATTCAAGGAAGGCCTTCATAATATGGAGTTTCGAGTGCGGGCTGACGATGCACAAACGCCGCTGAATCTTCAAATCGAAATTCTGCGATTGCGAAGCCAATACCAAAACAAACTCGCCACCATGAATGTTCGCGTTCAATCATCCCTGCGCGTGAGTTGCCGGAATGGCATCTCTTCTTTTGCACATACATTTGAGGATCAAAAAGTTTTGAGCAAAGCGCCTGTCAGTCTGTTTCCCAATGAAAAACTCATCAACGCCAGTTTGTCTGACCTGATTCGAAAGATATTATCCGACCCCACGCTTCTGCACTGTCTGTCAAAATAACTCCCGACGGCCCCGTCTCTCCTTGTATTTCCGCTTGAAATCGTTTGCCTTCGGCAAGCGGATCATGTTTAATCAGAATGCTTCGTTTGCATGAGCACGAAATTCCTTGCGTCCGACCAGTCCAAAATAAAACTAACGACAGGGTGAAAACAGGTCCAAAAGCGACACTCATTTCATATTCGGGGGGAGACGAATCAAA
This sequence comes from Candidatus Nitrohelix vancouverensis, assembly GCA_015698305.1. NCBI lineage: Bacteria > Pseudomonadati > Nitrospinota > Nitrospinia > Nitrospinales > Nitrospinaceae > Candidatus Nitrohelix > Candidatus Nitrohelix vancouverensis. The sequence goes on along the minus strand of CP048620.1, from coordinate 2,042,172 downwards.
TGGAAAAACAAATTACCAGCCTTGGCAATAGCGGCGATGTGTTGTTCATGATGTTGGGAGCGGTCATGGTATTTGCCATGCATGGAGGCTTTGCCTTCCTTGAAGTCGGCACCGTGCGAAAAAAAAACCAGGTCAACGCGCTGGTTAAAATCCTGGTCGATTTCGCCGTATCCACGCTGGTGTATTTCCTGATCGGTTTTTCCATCGCCTACGGCATTCACTTTTTTGTATCAGCGGAGCAATTGGCATCCGCCAACCAGGGCTATGAACTGGTTCATTTCTTTTTCCTTCTAACCTTTGCCGCCGCCATTCCCGCTATCATTTCCGGCGGCATTGCCGAACGCGCAAAATTCTGGCCGCAGGTCTTTGCCGCCGCATTATTTGTCGCTTTTGTCTATCCGCTATTTGAAGGCATGGTCTGGGGCCAAATCACCTTTCTGGGCCAAGAAGGCTCCTGGCTCGCCGGCCTCAGCGGCGGCCTGCCATTTCATGATTACGCCGGGTCGGTCGTCGTTCATTCCATCGGGGGCTGGATTGCGTTGACTGCAGTCGTCATCCTCGGGCCGCGCAAGGGCCGTTGGGACTCGCAAGGCAGAAGCAGACCCATTCCCATCAGCAATATTCCTTTTCTCGCCCTCGGCAGTTGGATGCTCTGCGTTGGCTGGTTTGGATTCAACGTCATGTCCGCCGCCAGCCTGACCGGAATATCCGGTCTGGTCGCCATCAACTCCCTCATGGCCATGGTCGGAGGAATTCTCGTCGCCTTGGTTCTTTCCAACAATGACCCGGGTTTCATCCATAACGGCGCTCTCGCAGGACTGGTCGCCATCTGCGCCGGTTCGGATCAGGTTCACCCCCTTGGCGCGCTGATGATTGGCGGAATCGCCGCCTTCATTTTCGTCAAAGGTTTCACCTGGGAGCAAGAAAAATTGAAAATCGACGATGTCCTTGGGGTCTGGCCGCTACACGGTATTTCCGGCACCTGGGGGGGCATTGCCTGCGGTATTTTTGGACAGGAAGCCCTTGGCGGGCTGGGAGGCGTCAGTTTCGTCGCTCAACTCGTCGGTTCCCTGACGGCGGTGGTGATCGCCGTCGGCTTTGGATTTGCCGTTTACAAGGTTCTGGACCTAATGTTTGGACTGAGACTTTCCGAAGAGGAAGAGATGACAGGGTCTGATCTTGCGATTCACAAATTGCAAGCCACTCCGGAGGAGACGCTGTCACGATACCAGTAATGTATTTTAAGGAACCTACATGGCGCGACGTTCGCTTTCATTTGTTCTTCTGGCAATATTGCTGACTCTGGTCGCAACGCCCCCTTCTTTCGCTTTTGTCGAAAAGATCGACGACTACAAAAAAGCGATTGAAGCGGACCCAAGAGACTACGCTCCGCATTTCGGTCTGGGCCGGGCTTATCAAACCATGGGTTTGTACGAAGCGGCGATCACTGAATTCAAAAAAGCGCTGGAACTGGAACCCTTGTACACCGCCGCCTGGGTCGGTATTGGCGGCAGTTACGGAGAGTTGTTCAAATTTCAGGAATCCGCCGACGCCTATCTGGAAGCTGTCCGCCTCGACCCCAATTACCCCGAAGGGCAATACGGGCGCGGTTGGGCGTTGTCCAAACTGAAGCGTTTTGAAGAATCCCTCGAACCCTTGCGCACAGCCATCTCACTGCAACCCAAGCTGAGCGCCGCCTATTTCGCACTGGGTGAAAGCCTGGCCGCTCTGGGCCAGCACGCTTCAGCCATCGAAGAATTCAAAACCGCTCTGAAACTCATTCCTCTTTTTCCCGAAGCGCAGTATGCAATGGGCCTGAGCCTTGAGGAACTCGGAGAGTATGACAAGGCGATCGTAGCGTTCATGGACACGATCGACCTCAATCCCAATTTTTTTGAAGCGTTCACGGAAATCGGCAGAACCTACATCCGCGCAGGACAAAATGAGAAGGCCATTGAACCGTTAAAAAATTCGCTCCGTATCAACCCGCAATACGCAATCACTTACGACTATCTCGGTCTCGCCTACAACAATCTGGGGCGCAACGAGAAAGCGATGGAAGCGTATCAAAGATTGTCGGAAGAAAATTTCTCCGATCCCGTCGCGCATTTCAAACTGGCTCGACAGCATGTCCTCTTGAACAACGTCCTGCTGGCTCTGCAAAGTTTTAACGAAGCCATTCGCCTGGACCCGGAATACAGCGAAGCCTATTTCCATCGCGCCCGCCTCTACGATCAAGTCGGTGAATTTGAAGAGGCCTTATCGAATTACAAAAAGGTCGCAGAGATCGAACCGCAAAATCTCGCCAGTTATTTTAACAGGGGAGTCATTCTCGAAGAACTGGAGCGCTATTCTGAAGCCGCAGAAAATTATCAGGAAACGATAAAACTCGATCCTGAGCATGTAGAAGCTCACGCGCGCCTGGGATCAACGCTCTTCCAACTGAAAGATTATGAAGGCGCGTCCCGGCAGTTTGAACGAAGCATTCAGTTGGACCCAAACCACGCAGAAACCTATTTCCGCCTGGGAACAGCCCGGCAATTGCTCGGAGCGCATGAAAAATCCATTCCCCTGCTTAAAATGGCGGTCAAATTAAACCCTGACTATGCTGAAGCGTATTTTTCACTCGGTCAAACCTATATCGCCCTGGGGCGACAGCAAGAAGCGATCGCTCCATTGAAGCGTTCTATTGAACTCGCCCCGGTCAATGCAGAAGCCCGCTACAATCTGGGACTGGCCTATGCGAAAACCCGGCAATACGCTCTCGCCATTCCGTTTCTGGAAGGCTCGACGCAGTTGGATCCAGATTTAAAAGAGGCCTATTATTATCTCGGATTGAGCCGCCTCAAGCTGAACGCCAACGAGGCGGCGGCGACGGCTTTGGAAAATGCGACGGCGATCGACCCGTCCTATTCCGAAGCGCACGAAGATCTGGGCCGCGTTTACTGGAGGCTGAAACGTTACCCCGAGGCGCTCGCCTCTCTTAGGACAGCGACCGAATTGAATCCGCATTCCCTCGCCGCCCATATCGATTTGGGAAGTTTACAGACCCTGGTCGGCGAGCATCTGGATGCTTCAAAATCTTTCGGCAAGGCGCTTGAAATCGACCCTCAAAACGAAAGGGCGCGTTTCAACCTCGCTATGGTTTATGAAATACTCGGACGTTTGCCGGAAGCCATCAGCCATTATCAACAAGTCACAGCGAAGCATCCCGAAAACTGGAGGGCGCATTACAATCTGGGCTGGGCCTTGATTGAAAGAAAACGTCTGGCGGAAGCCATTCCCGCATTCGAAAAAAGCCTGCGCGCCAACCCGGGAAATGCAGACGCCCACTTCAGCCTGGGCTGGGCCTTCGGGGAATTGAATAAAAACAAGGAAGCGGTGGAGCAATTAAGAGCGACCCTGCAATTGAACCCTGAACATATTCAGGCCCGGCAACAATTGGAAAAACGCCAGGTTCAGTTGACCCAAAAGCAGAAAAGCGAATCGGATACCATCGTGATACAAGTCGCTCCAGGCGATATCGTCATCCCCTGATATATAGAGGAAACCTTTTCTTTAAATAACAGGCGCTCAAGGGCCTGCTTTTACTGCGTTTTTCACCCTCCCCGCGTCAACTCATCCCAAGACAGTTTCTCAAGCCATGAAGGCTCGGCATCCTGCATTTTCCTGCCCGAAACCGTTATTAACAAATAGGTTGACAGTAAAACGGACAAGCCTATATACTTCCTCATCAATTCGAAAGGCGGGTCGAAAGCGGAAGTATGCGCTCGCGACTTGCTCTAGAAAACGTCCAATTTTGGCTGGACTCTCATAAAGTTCGTTTAGAATAAACATATAATACAATCCCAACAGGGTGAAGCTTATGGCCGAGACGGAAGACGCAGTTGCTACCGAAGAAGAAGAAAACGAGGAAAAGGAAATTGACCTGGCCCCCGTCCAAAAAATTCTCGACGCATTGCCAGAGAAGAACCGAAACCATTTAATTCCGGTTTTACAAAGAATTCAAGACGTCTATCGCTACTTGCCGCCAACGGCAATGGCAATGTTGATTGATGAACTGGGCGTCACGCGAGCGCAACTCTATGGGGTCATTTCTTTTTACCCCAAATTTTTGATAGAAGAGCCGGGTAAATACATCATCAAGCTTTGTTATGGCACCGCCTGCTTTGTTAAAGGCGCCGATCTCATCGCCAGCAAACTCAATGACTGCTACCATATGAAACCCGGTCAGACTGATCCAACCAAGTTGTTCACGCTTCAAACCGCATCGTGTCTGGGTAACTGCGGCGCGGCTCCAATGGCGATCGTAGGGGATGACACGCACGGAACCATAGATCCAGAAAAGACCTTGGCCCTGTTCGGCGAATACAAACTATAAATTTAAATTAAACGGGGTTTTCCCCGGGGAAATCTGTATAAATGAGCGTAATTGTAAGAAAGACTGTAAATTTTACGATTAATGGCAAAGCCGCGTCCGCGCCGGAAGGCACGATTATTATTGAGACCATCAAGAATAACGACATGGACGTGACCAATCTTTGCTACAACCGCAAATTAAAACCCTTTGCCGCCTGTCGCACCTGCATGGTCGAAGTCACGGAAAACGGTAAAAAAGATCTCGTCTATTCCTGCACGCACCCCGTCTCAGAGGGAATGGAAATCAAGGTCAACACCGAAGAAACCGACCGCTACAACAAGGCGAATATCGAAATGCTTCTGGTGGAACACCCGCTGGATTGCCCCATTTGCGACAAGTCCGGCGTATGCCCGCTACAAGACAACACCGAAATGCTGGAGTTGCAAAAGCCCCGTTTTGAAATTCAACGCCGCAACGAGCCCAGTCTGAAATCCAACCCCCTGATCGAATTCTATTTGAATCGATGCATCGTCTGCGGCCTGTGCGTTCGCGCCTGCGACGAGATTCAGGGCGTGCAGGCGCTGGATTTCCATCAGCGCGGCTACAAAGCCGCTATCGGCACCGCTAACGACGAACCTCTCGACTGTGAATTCTGCGGACAATGTATCACTGTGTGCCCCACCGGCGCGCTGATGGATATGTCCTCCCAGGCGCGCGGTCTCGCCGCCTTGTTCAACAACACGCATACCACCTGCAATTACTGCTCCTGGGGTTGCACCGTGCAAGTCGAAAGCAAAAAAGGCCAGGCTGTCCGAATCACCGCCGACGAAACCCTCGGCGTGGGAATCAATGAAGGCAATCTATGCGCCAAGGGCCGATTCGGTCATGGCATCATTCACAACGAAAATCGAATCCAATCGCCTTTGATCAATCAGGGCGGAACCTTTACGGAAATCAGTTGGGAAGAAGCGCTCAAAATGATCGCTCAACGCGTTCAAACCACGATCAACCGTAGCGGCCCCGGTAGCGTCGCGGGACTCGGTTCTGAAAAATTGACCAACGAAGAAAATTATCTGTTTCAGAAACTGTATCGAGAGTTGTACGGCTCCAACCAGATCAATAACCTGCAAAATATTCAGGCGCCTTACGTCAACCAGTTCATGATCGACTGTTTTGAAAACGGCATCGAATCCAAACCGGTGACGGATCTGGACACCATGGACGTCGTTCTGGTCTTCAACTCCGATCTGCCTTGTGAGTATCCCGTCGGCGGTAATTCCATCCGCAAAGGCGCGATCTTCTCGAAAACCGGAATCATCTACGCCAATCCAAGAAACGTCCGCTTCGACAATGAAAGTCTCATCAATATCCGCTTGATCTATTCTCAAGACGCCGACACCTTCATTGCAAACCGGCTGAGTCGTATCCTGATCGACGAGAACCTCATTGACGTCGCCAAGGCGCAAAGCCAGATTCCCAACTTCAATGCCTTGATGGAATCGCTGGCGCCGTACACGGCGGAAGCGACGAAAAAGGTGGCGGGGATTGATAATGAACTGATGATGCGAGCCGCGCGACAGTTTGCAAAGAAGGCGGACCGCGCCATCCTCATCGGCAACGACGTGCTCAGCTCCGGCTTTGGTCAGGCAACGCTCAACGCCTTGCTGAATCTGTCGATTCTGGTGCATGCTGGAGGCGAGGGAAGCGTCAGCATTTATCCGCCGCGCGAGCATTGCAACTCTCAGGGCGTGAACGATATGGGCGTCACTCCGCAATTCCTGCCGGGTTATCGCCCCGTTGAAGGCGAGTTGAAGAAGCAAGCCGATCTGGCTAGCGATTTGTTCGAAAACTGCTCGAACGGAAAAATCAAATTCCTGCATATTTTGGGAGAAGATCCACTGCGCTCGCACACGAGTCGATCCAGCGTCGAGAACGGTTTGCAAACCGTGCCTTTTCTGGTGGTTCAGGACTCCTTCATGAGCGACACCGCAAGAATGGCGGATCTGGTACTGCCAACCACATCCTTTGCAGAACGTGACGGCACCTACACCAACATGACCCGCCATGTGCAACGAGTTGCTCCGGCCATTCGACCGCAAGGCGCCTCCAGAACGGATTTTGATATCCTGATGCAACTGGCTGAAGCGCTTGGAAAACCCTTCAAGGCGGAATCCACGCTGGATGTCCAGGACGAGATTGCAAAGGAAGTCCCATGTTATCAGGGGCTGTTTCCGGGCAATAAATACCTGCAATGGAAGCCGCAGGGATTTGCCGCCAAGCCGGAATTCAAAACCAGCGATTTTGTCGAACCGCAAAAAACCAGCAAAGAGTTCCCATTGAAACTATTGAGCAACAATCACATGTTTCATATCGGCAACTATTCGCATTACGCCAAAGCGCTGGTGGACATCGGGCCTTCCTGTATCGCGGAAATCAACTCCAAGGATGCGCAGAAAGCCGATATCCAGAGCGGGGATAAAATCCTTGTCGAATCCAAACAAGGCCGGGTTGAAGTGGAAGTCAAAACCAGTTCGGCAACCCCGGAAGGAATGGTCTATATTCCCAAAAACTGGCCTGAAGTACCGGTCAATACCCTGCGAAATGGCGATCAAAACACCATTTCAGTTAAAATTTCAAAAGCCAATTAACTTAAATTATCCGTCTCTTTATCAAGGACGTTTTTGAATTATGAGCGATTTAAAAGAAAATTTGCATACCGAGCACATGGTCCTCAACATGGGGCCTTCTCACCCCGCCACCCATGGAACCGTTAAGTTCCTGCTGACTCTGGACGGCGAAACCGTCGTCAAGATGGACGTCGAAGTGGGTTATCTGCATCGCGGATTCGAGAAGATGTGCGAAAGCGTCACCTGGACGAATGTCTTCCCCTACACGGATCGCTTGAACTATTGTTCCGCAATCATGAACAATATCGGCTATGCGCTGGCGGTTGAAAAACTCTGCGGCATCGAAGCCACCGAGCGTTGCCAGTACATTCGAGTCGTCACCAACGAACTGGCCCGCATCACAGATCATTACACCAACATCGCCGCCGCCGCTCTTGAACTGGGCGCGCTGACCGCATTCATCTATTTCGTTGAAACTCGCGAAATTCTCTGGGACCTTCTTGAAAAAGTTTGCGGAGCACGACTGACCTCCAATTACATCCGCATCGGCGGATTGATGTGCGACCTGCCACCGGGATTCAACGACGATCTCGAAGCGGCTTACCCGAAACTCGATTCTCTTTACGAGGATGTTGACAAATTGTTGACCAAGAATCGTATTTTTCTCGACCGAATGCGCGACACCGGCGGCATCTCGAAGGAAAATGCAATCACCTGGGGATTCACGGGACCTTGTCTGCGCGCTTGCGGCATTGATTACGACGTTCGCAAAGCTCACCCCTATCTGGTCTACGACAAACTTGATTTTGACATTCCCATTGGAACGGTTGGCGACAATTTCGACCGCTATCTGGTTCGAATGGAAGAAATCAAACAAAGCTTCAAGATCATCAAGCAAGCCATGAAGGATATGCCTGAAGGCCCGATTAACGTGAGCAACCCGTATTTGCGCGTGCCGTCAAAACAGGACGTTTACTCCAAGATGGAAGAGATGATCGCTCATTTCAAAGTCGTTATTGACGGACTCAAACCGCCTGTCGGCGAAGTGTACCTGCCTACGGAAGCGGCGAATGGCGAACTCGGCTTCTATCTGGTCAGCGACGGCACCGGGAAACCTTACAAATGCCGCGTCCGACCGCCCTGCTTCACCATGACGGCGGCGATGGAGGATATGTGCAAAGGCGGAATGCTGGCGGATATCATCCCCACCTTTGACATGATCAATATGATCGGCGGGGAATGCGACCGCTGAGCGGTCGCTGGCGCCTCATTCAATCCAGATTCAAACTAGTATCCATCAGATCCTCGCGGCGTTGCCCTGACTCCCGACCCGGGAAACGCCGCTAATCGCATGTTCCAACCCTTAAAAATTATTTTTTTACTTCTGGGCCTGGCCTTGTTTGTCTGGGCCGTTCAGATGGTCGATCTGGGGCAGACCCTCGCCCTCTTGAAGCGCCTTGGCATCGGTTTCCTCTATATCATGCTGATCTATTGCGCCGTCACCGTCCTCGACACGCTTTCCTGGAAATATAATTTTTACCCGGCGGAATCGGCGCGATTCAGCCTTTGGCAATGCTGGAGAATCCGCCAGATTGGAGAAGCCTACAACGTCATTACCCCGCTGGGAACGCTGGGAGGCGAACCGGTCAAAGCGCAATTGCTCAAGGACAAGCATGGCATCTCACTGCGTCAGGGGCTGGCCTCGCAGGTCATCGCGCGCACCACATTCCTGACAGCGCTGGTGCTGTTTTTTGTGCCCGGCCTGTATATGATATTCGCCTCCGAACAAGTCTCCCCGCTCTTCAAACAAACCAGTCTCGCGGGCATGGTCGGGTTCACCATCGCGATTTTTCTGTTCTTCCTCTTTCAGATCACCGGTTCCCTTGGAAAAATAACCCGGTGGGCAAGCGTTCTCCCATTCAGCGGACGACTCCGCCCGCTACTGGGAAAACTGGACGGACTCTCCATACAAATGGGAGGCTTCTACAGAGAAAACCGCAAGCGCGTCTTCATCTCCATCCTGTTCGCTCTGGTCGGGTGGATTGTCGGCCTCGCCGAACTCTACGTCACCCTCTATTTTCTGGGCATCGAAACCAGCTTGTCGGATCTATGGATCATCGAATCGCTCGCGCAATTGATACGTGTTGGCAGTTTTTTTATTCCGCTCAGCCTCGGAGCACAGGAAGGCGGACTGATCCTTATTTTTTCAGCGCTGGGAATGACGGCGGATATCGGCTTGACGGTGTCCTTCGTGCGAAGGATCAAGGAATTACTATGGGTGGGTCTGGGACTGTTTCTTGCCTGGCAAATCGAATTCAAGCCCTCTGAAAAAATCAGCGAAGAAATCTAAAATCCCCAATAAAAAACCGCTTCCGACCCAGTCGAAAGCGGCTTTAAAAACTGTGATAAATTCTTAGCCTAAAAAACGTCTCGCGAAACGCCCCTGTCCCTGCCGCGACCGCCGGGAGTTCGACCTAACGAGCTGGTGAATACATCCGATTGTTGAACCAAACCGTCATGAGGGGTGCGAATGGTGCCGATCCTGTTTTTTTCCACTTCCAGAGCGACATCATCAATAATTTCTTCTTCCTTTTTAGCCGCCGCCTGAGCGGTTTGCGCTGGCGCTCCGCCCTCCGGCGCCGTAGCGGAAGTCTCCGCGCTATCCAGAGGAACTTCCTCTTCCTGAGCCTCTTTCATCGAACTCTTAAAATTCTTGATGCTTCTGCCAAACGCGCTTCCAATCTCCGGTAATTTTCCAGCCCCGAAAATGATCATAATAATTACGAGTATGATCATTAGCTCAGGGAATCCGATTCCCATCATATGCTGATCTCCCTTACGTTAAATTTCCCAAGTTCATTTCATTGTATCAGAAAACACGAATCGATACCTGAAAAATCAGTTTTTTCGCCCCTGTGCGGTGGGTCCGTTCGACAATTGGAAAAAAAAAGAGACCGGTTTAAAAAAACCGGTCTCTCAGACCAACAAAACCTTCAGGACACACTCTCGAATCCGCCTGGACTAGTGATGTCCCAAATGACCATTCAAAATCGGTGACTCTAAAATAGCCTTATTTCCATTAGCCAGCTTTTTAGCCACTCCGAAGTGTTTGGTCGCTTCGCCATGCCGTCCCAGCGCATCCAGAGCAACCGCTTCATTGAAGTGGATTTCAGCCAGACTGGAATCTTCCGCAGAAGCTTCCTGAAAATGCTTCAGAGCCTCATCCGCATGGCCCATTCCCCAATGCTTGATACCGGCTTCATTATGCATATTGGCCGCTTCGTTGGAGCCTTTGGGCAAATGCATGGGGCCTTCCCCTGCAAACACCGTCAAGGGCAACGCAAAGACCAGAAATGCCGCTAAAAACAGAACGCCTTTTTTCATGCCTGTACCTCCCTAAAGTTTCTTAAAGTAAAGCCCTCCATTTAGAAATCTAACACTTCCAAATCCAAAATGGAATTCAATTTTTCAAGAAAACACAGCTCATTTTCTGGTCAATTTCGGAGGTAGACACTGATTGAAATTCAACCGGTCCAGGAGGAAAATTGCGAAAGATAAAACAATGATACGGATGATTTAGTACACCAAGAAAGGATAGCGACAGAGCCGTTCGAAGAAATTCAGCCTCCCTCAACCGCCCCCTCCCAGAGGGAGAGGGTTCACAAGATATTGCGATAGCGCTCGAGGAATTAAAAACATTTCAAAAGCCCCAATCGATCATGACGCTCTCAAATATATGGAAGACGATCACGCTGTTTCGGATGGGAGTCCTTTGAACTGAAAAGAATCATAAATCTTCCAGATGACGTCGTCTTTAAGATTCCCTTCCGGGCTACCGACAACGATGACGCTCAGAAGAAAATCATTTTCAAAAGGAATGATGTGTCTCCCCAGGGAATACAATGGCGCCCCCTGTTCCTGAATATTTTTATTGGCAATTTCAAAATTCAAACTGTTGAATTTAACAGTGGACTTACCTGCGATTTCCTTGGTTTCAACCACCCCTGGCTTGTTAGAAAAGATGCCGTGAATGCTCTCCCTGATGACAGAGATCATCACGTCGTCAAGAAAATCATCCCAGCCGCCCGATTCATAGGAAACTCTGGACAGGGACTTTTTCATTTGATCCACACGCGCAATGATCATCGCGTCAGGCCCTTTCACCAACACTCTCAGGTTGGATAAATCAGTGATCCCAATATCAAAATCCAGGCCAAAATCTAAATCCAGATTGAAGTCCAATCCACCCGCTTCGAAATCAGACTCCAACTGAACTTTGCGAAGGCCCACCCCCATCCGATCCCAGGATGCGAAAGGAGCGTCCAGTCTTCTCCATGGCAAGCCCTCTTCTACGGAACTGCGCATTTTTTTAACTTTCACAGGTTCGACGATTTCCCAGTCGGCTGGAAAGCGAAAGGAAAAACCATACTTCGCATCCTTATATACTTTGGAGCTATCAGAAGCAGGCTTTATTTGCGAAAGAACTTTGTTATGCTCATAAGGTGGGTTTTGAACCGTCCCCACCATTCCGCCGTTGCATCCCCAAAACAACAAGGCAAAAGACACCCCAATAAAAACAAATTTCCCCAGTTTCATATCCGAATCCCCATGGTTTTATTGCATTATAAAACCCGAAAATTATACTTTGGCAGGCCGAATATCTCAACCAAAATCACATTAATATCGGAAATCAGAAACAACCTATTCCAGACTCGAAAATACTTCAAGGCCGCATAAGCTTTTACTCAAACAAATGCAGGAAGATCGCATAATCAGGCATTTTTCACTCACTTCAAGCCTCATTTCTGTCGTTAAGAGTGTTACTTTCAATAACATCAGCCAATACCATGAGCGCTTCGCAGGGATTGACCGGGGAATAAAATAGGATTAATATTAATGATTAGACCCAATTAACAAATTATTGTTCAATTTTTAAACAGAAGACAGAATCATTCATTTATGGAAAATCCACCGGAAGACTGGGAAGCATTTTTAAAGGAACATATTGAAGGCGATAGCATCAACCTTGAAGAAAAAAAAATAACCGACGCGCACATCGAAAACATCGCCGGCATGAGCATGATCGGAGAGTTCTCTCGCCTCGAACTGGGCAACAACGAGATCACCGACGACGGCGTGAAAACCCTGTGCGCTTCGCCCTATCTGGAAAACCTCCGGGTATTGAATTTGAAGTCGAACGAAATCACGGCGGTCGGAGCGGAAACCCTGGCCGGGTGCAAATCGTTATCGAATCTGGACCAACTTATTTTGAAGTTTAATAAAGTGGGAGACGAAGGGGCGATCGCCCTTTCAAAATCGGAATATCTCTCCAAGCTCACAACGCTGGACCTGTTCCGAAACCGCGTGGGAGACGACGGCGCCCGCGCCATTAAAACATCTCAGCATTTTTCCCGCCTCAACCGATTGAGGTTGGACTGAGGCTGAATCGATGCAAAGCGAGACGGATATGCAAGTTCTGGATCTGACAAAAGAGTACCCGCGAAGTCCGAAAGACTCCATGTGCGGCCTGGTTCATATTCCGCGCATGATCGACAAGGCCCGCGCTTTTCGCGAACACAAGCTCGGGGAATATATTTTTCCTTGCCCTCTCGATAAATTAGTTTTAAATTTCATGCGTGTTGACGAAATCGAATTCGCCGACAAGGCTTACGCCTTGAGCGAAACCGCCTTTGCCGAATGGCTCGAGGATACGCTGAAAATAAAAAGCGCCGCTGAAAAAGAGTTCATCAACCGTCAGATTCTTGGAAGAAAACCGGACAACGAAGATCGCCTGAAATATTTTGTCGATATTCGCAACAGAATCGATCCCTCCAGAACAGACATCATCACCTGGGTGGGTCTTCTCGATCTCGAAGAAGGTCACTAACTCTCTTGCCAGTCAGTCCGTTTTCCTGTCTTTCAACATTGTAGTTCCCGTTATTCTATCGCTCGCCTGCCCCTAAGGTTCCGCATTTATTATGAGTAAAATACTGGTCGACCAAAAACTCAAAAAAAAGAAAAAAAAGAAAAAAAGAAAACAAAAGCCGGTCAGTCGATTTAAAAAGACTCTGAAAATAACCTGGCTTGTTTCTCTCATTTTCTTTCTCTTTTCAGTGGTCGCCGGCTCCATTGGCGCGGGCTTCATCTACTTTAAATACTCGAAGGACCTGCCAGATGTGCGCGCTCTCAAAGATTTTCAGCCCAGCCTGATCACGCGCGTTTACTCCAACACCGATGAAAAAATTGCAGAATTTTACATTGAAAAAAGAATCATGGTTCCTCTTGAGGAAATCCCCCTCCGGTTGAAACAGGCGACGCTGGCCGTTGAGGATTCTAATTTCTATTACCATTTTGGCATCGACCCCAAAGCGATTTTCCGCGCCATGCTCACAAACTTCAAGGCGGGCTACGTCGTCGAGGGCGGTAGCACCATCACCCAGCAGTTGACGAAAACACTCTTGCTGTCCAGCGAACGCACCATCATTCGAAAAATCAAGGAAGCCATCCTCGCCGTTCGCATGGAATTGATTTTCACCAAGGACCAGATCCTTGAGATGTATCTCAATCAAATTTATTACGGTCATGGCAGCTATGGCATTGAAGCCGCCGCACGCACCTATTTTGCCAAGCCCTCTCAACAATTGACCATCGCCGAATGCGCCATGCTGGCAAGCCTTCCCAAAGCGCCGAACAATTATTCTCCCTATCGCAACGCAACGAAGGCCAAAAAACGCAGGAACCACGTCATTCGACGCATGGCTCATCTGAACTTCATAAACGATCAAGAGGCTCAAACGGCGCTCACATCAGATTTCAATCTGGGCGAAGTGACTGACATGCTCAACCGGGCGCCCTATTTCGTCGAACACATCCGTCAGTTCCTCATCGACTTGTACGGCGCCAATAAACTTTATCGCGGCGGTTTGAACGTTTACACCACGCTTGACATCAGACTCCAGGAGCTGGCTCAGGCTTCGATTCGCGAAGGTTTGGAAAACGCCGACAAACGATTTGGCTATCGCGGTCCGCGTGGATATATGGACGCGTCCAGACCTGGCGTTCAAATTGAAACGGAACTGCGATCCATTAATAAGTGGAAGGACGACGAAACTCCCAAGGTCGGCGACGTCGTCAACGCTCTGGTCACTTCACTCGATGATAAAAACGCCTACGTACTCACCGGGGCCGGCGAAGGCGTGATCGAACTGGAACAAATGAATTGGGCGCGCCAACCCAACCCCAAGGTGGACGGGCGCTGGGCCCGAATCAACCGCCCCAGTCAGGCGTTGAACCCGGGCGACCGGGTGATGGCCAAAATAGTGAATCGTCGTTCTCTCGACCACAAATGGGGACTGGCTCTTGAACAGGAACCGGAAGTGGAAGGCGCTCTGATCAGCATCGACCCGCACACAGGACATATCAAGTCCATGGTCGGCGGCTACGATTTCAACAAAAGCCAGTTCAATCGCTCCGTGCAGGCTGTCCGGCAACCGGGTTCGGTGTTCAAACCTATCATCTACGCCGCGGCGCTTGAAGAAGGGTATACGCCTTCCAGCATCATTGTCGACTCGCCTATTATCTTCAAGGAAAAGGATCACGCATTTGACAAATGGAAGCCGGTAAATTTCGAGGAAAAATTTTACGGCCCCACGCCTTTGCGCACAGCGCTGGCACATTCCAGAAATATCGTTACCGTCAAATTATTACAAAACATAGGCATTTCAAAAGCTGTCGGAATGGCAAGGAATTTGGGCATCTCACAAAACCTGTCGAAGAACCTGTCCATTGCGCTCGGCTCTTCCGGAGTCACCTTATTCGAACTGGTCTCCGCCTACTCCGCCTTTGCCAATCAGGGACAACGCATTGAACCCATCGCGGTGCGAAGCATCACAAACCATGAGGGGGAGACGCTTTACACGGAAACGCCGAAACTGTCGAACCCGCTGACTCCGGCGATGGCTTACACCATCACCAGCCTTTTACAGAGCGTGGTTCAGGAGGGAACGGCTAAAAAGGTTAAAGCCTTGAACCGCCCCACCGCAGGTAAAACGGGCACCACCAATAATTATGTCGATGCCTGGTTTCTTGGCTACACCCCGGAGTTGTTAACGGGCGTCTGGGTTGGAAAGGATAAGGACGATTCGATGGGAGTCAATGAAACCGGATCGCGAACGGCGATCCCTATCTGGCTGAATTTCATGCAGGGAGCCTTGATCGACGCGCCGGTCGTTAACTTCCCTGAGACGGAGGATATTATTTATTCCAAGATTCACCCTGAATCCGGGGAACCTCTCAACTTCTTCGACCCCGATACAGAGTTTGAAATTTTCTCTAAAGACGGTTTTGACAATCTCATGAAAAAGAACGCTGAGACCGGCCCGGAAAACTCTTTTTAAAATACCAAATCAACAAACCCCTCTCAAGGCGCTTCCACAAATTCACCGCGTTCGATCGTCAAAGTGAACAGGCGCTTTTGCGATTCCCCCTGAGCCGTGAGGCTTGTCAGCCCCGTCACACCGGGAAAATCCCTGACGCCAAACAGGCGATTGTGCGCATCATTTCTACTGACCGCTCCCTCGCCGATCAGATGCAGTAAAATTTTTGCCGCATCGTACGATTGCGCAGAAATCATGGACGGGTCTTCATTGAAAGCCGCCTTGAATTTCCCTCGGAATTCCGTCACGCGGACTTGCTTCGACTCGGCGAAATAACCGTCTACAAAGTAACTGTTCTTCAGATACTTGCCCGCATCCTGAATCAGCTTCGGAGAGTTCCATCCGGCGGCTCCCAGCAAGACAACCTCGTCGATATTATAAAAAACCAGTTGCGGAACGATCAGCCCCACCTTGTCATAAAACCCGGGAAGAAAAACAGCGTCGAATCCAAGCTCTAAATCCACCTTGATATTTTCAACTTCATCCTCTGTCGTCCAAATGCCCATTTGAGGCAAGGGTCGGGATAAGACTCCCGGTTGACTGAAATCCGGCAAGGCCCGATCTTCCAGCATCTGATTCGATACAAGTTTGCTCAACTGATCGTCCGACACGCCGCCCATCTGCAAGATCTGCTCTTTAAAATCCGTTTGCGAACGATTGTAAGAGACCACCTTCACAACTTCGGCGCCTAAAGACTCGACCTCTTCAACAAATGAATTGTTCAACTGAAAGCCATAACCCTCGTCAGGGTGCATCACAACAAAACGTTTCAGGCCCAGTTTGTTCACCGCATACTCGGCGATGAATCGCCCCTGGTTTTCCCGCGTCAACGCATTTCTAAAAACATAAGAATTCAGTTCGGGCAAGCCGTCCGCTGAAGCCGTAGGCGACAACAAGGGAAGCCTGAATTGCTTGGCAAGGTCTGCCACTCGATTGACATTGGGACTCAACACCGGGCCGATCACCGCTACGACGTTGGGATCGGAGCCCAGTTGACGATAAATATCCTCAGGCGACTTTCCTCCCGTCGAATCTTCGATCACCAGTTGCACCCGATCGCGTAGCGCTCGATCCTGTTGATTGAACGCAAGTTGAATGCCGTGAAGCGTCTGCTGTCCGGTCAAAGCAAGATTTCCTGATAAAGGCAATATCGCCGCGATTTTGATTTTACGCTCAGGGTTCTCGCGCAGGGACGATAAACCGACATCCGCTTCGGCCCGGCGCGGGTGATCCGGAAACTGAAGTAAAAACCGTTCCGCCATTCTTTTAAAATTCGCTTCATCGCGGTGGGTTCGATAGCCATCCATCAATTTGAGATAGATATGATCCGCCGGATACCCGGAAGAGTAGGTCTGCAATAAACTCACCAGAGCTGAATCGGATAATTGTTCATCGATCAAGCCGTCGATCAATTCTTTGGCTTCTGAACGAATGGAAGCGTCTTCGCTTTGTAAATAGACGCGCTTCAATTTCTCGATCGCGTTTTCATAATCGACGCGCTTTTCATCCAGTCGCGCCAGGTAAACGAGCGACTGCCAGCGTTTTTGACTGTCAGGATGTTTGAACGCCATCAAGCGGAACAGCTCTTCCGCTTTCTGATAGTTCTCCAGTTCAAAATAACATTGGGCAAGATTAAAACTGACCTCCTGCGCATAGGAAGTCCCCGGGTATTTCGACAACAAATTATTGTAGAAAAGAATCGCCGCCGCGCAAGAATTCTGCTGCTGTTCGATTTGACCGAGTCGAAAATAAGCAAGCTCCGCCTGACTGCCGAAGGTATTCAACTCAAGAAATTTCTGATAATTGATCTTCGCTTCAATCCATTTTCCGGAATGGAAATCGACCTCCGCTTTGCCAAATGGATCCACCTCGTCCCGTATCGTCGAACTATCTGTCGGAACAGCGACGCTATCTCCCGTCAAAAAATTATTATCCGGACCTGGGACTTCCTGAGACCAGACAGGGCTAACACAAGCGAATTGGAAACCAAGGTAAAAACTGAAAATAGTTATAATGGATGAAAACGATTTTAATGAAGGGCTGCGCATACAGGGAACCGGTAGGAAAAGGAGAAGGTCAGGGTTTGGTTTTAGTTTTGCCTTTGAGCTTGTGTTTTTCAAGCCGATATCGCATGGAACGAAAGCTGAGATTTAAAATATCCGCCGCCTTAATGATGATGCCGCCGGTCTTGTCAAGCGCCCCCTGAAGCATCTTCTTTTCAATCTGATCGAGCGTCTCTTCAAGGCCCATCGGTTTTGCGTCGTCAACGGTCGGCAACCACTCGCCCATGTTTTTTTCACAATTCATCAATTCATCCGGCAAACTGGAGCATTGAATTTTATCGCTCGTCTCCAGCACCACCGCGCGCTCAATGGCATTTTCCAGTTCTCGCACATTGCCCGGCCAGTGGTAGGCTTCCATCATGGCGAAGGCTTCCGGCTCAACTCCCTTGATAATATTCTTATGCTTGTTCTGCTTATTATAGGTCCGAATGAAATGATCGATCAAAAACGGTAAATCCTCCCTCCTTTCCCGCAACGGCGGAATGGTGAGAGGAACCACGTTCAATCGATAATAAAGATCTTCACGAAAAGTTCGATTATGGATCGCCTTGGTCAGATCCTGATTCGTTGCGGCAATCACGCGCACATCCACCTTGATCGCTTTCGAGCTTCCCAAACGGGTGAATTCCATCTCCTGAAGGACGCGCAGTAATTTCACCTGGGTGGAGGGTGCGGCCTCGCCAATCTCATCTAAAAAAAAGGTGCCGTGATTAGCCGCTTCAAACAAACCCGTTTTCAACGTATCGGCGCTGGTGAACGAACCTTTTTCATGACCAAAAAGTTCGCTCTCTAACAAGGTCTCCGGCAGGGCGCCGCAGTTGATTGAAATGAATGGACGCGCTTTTCGCGGTCCGTTGTAATGAATCGCTTTCGCCGCAAGCTCTTTTCCAGTGCCGCTTTCTCCATTGATCAATACGGTAGCCGAACTCATCGACACTTTTTGAATCAACTCAAAAACGCGGCGCATCGACTGCCCTTTGCCCACCATGCTGGAAAACTGATGCTTGTCAAACAAGGCTGATTTCAGATAGGTGTTTTCATCCGCGAGTTTTTTCTTCTCTAGCGCATTTTTAATCAGCAGTTGGAGTTCTTCGACTTTGAAGGGTTTCGACAGATAGTCGTAAGCCCCTTTCTTCATCGCCTCAACGGCGGTTTCCGCCGTCGCATAGGCCGTCATCATAACAACCGGGGTGTTTGGCTGAAACTTCTTGACGGCGTCCAGTACATCCAGACCGTTGGAACGCCGCATGCGGATATCGGTCAAAGCCAGGTCAAACGAGCGCTCTTTGATCAATCCAATAGCCGTCTCGCCATCAGGAGCGCTATGAACTTCATAGCCTTTTTCTTCCAGCATGATGGTGAGAAACTCTCGCAGACTCTTTTCGTCGTCAACGATCAAAATTGAACTCATCACGAATCCCTTGAGTTAACGCTCAATGCAACCCACCCGGTGTGTCGCGCCGGATGACTTCAGATATCGCCAAAGGTATTGGAGTAGAGTTTCAAGCGCAAAGCGTTGAGACGGATAAAACCTTCGGCGTCGTCCTGGCGATATTCGTCGTCGCGTTCAAAGGTCGCGACATCCTGGCGGTATAAAGACTTGTCGGCTTTACGTCCGACCACCGTGCAGTTGCCCTTGTACAATTGCACCCGCGCTGTTCCATTCACATGGCGTTGGGCGTCGTCAATCATATTCTGCAGAAGAATCCGTTCAGGCGAATACCAGAATCCATTGTAAATCATCTTAGCATAGGTGGGGATGAGAGAATCCCGAATGAACACGACTTCGCGATCCAGAGTGATGGACTCAACGGCCGAATGCGCCGCATGCAAAATCGTTCCGCCCGGCGTTTCGTAAACGCCGCGGGATTTCATACCCACGAAGCGGTTTTCGACGATATCGATTCGGCCAATCCCGTTGGAACCGCCGTATTCGTTCAGCCTCTCCAACAACATGGCGGGACTCATTCGCTCGCCATTGACGGCTACCGGATTGCCTTTTTCATATTCGATTTCCAGAGTCGTCGCTTTGTCCGGCGCTTTTTCAGGTGAAACGCTCATGAGAAACATGTCCTCATCCGGTTGCTCCCAGGGGTCTTCCAGCACGCCGCCTTCATAGCTGATATGAAACAGGTTTCGATCCATGCTGTAAGGCTTGCTCTTGGTGACAGGAACAGGAATGCCGTGATTTTTGGCGTATTCGATCAAGGACGTGCGGGAATTGAGATCCCACAAGCGCCAGGGCGCGATCACCTTGATCTGCGGATTCAAAGTCTGGTAAGCGAGTTCGAATCGAACCTGGTCGTTGCCTTTACCCGTCGCTCCATGCGACACGCCGTCGGCGCCTTCTTTGGCGGCAATGCGAATCTGCTCCTTGGCGATCAGAGGTCGGGCAATGGACGTGCCGAGCAAATAATCGTTTTCGTAATAAGCGCCCGCGCGAAGCATGGGGAAAATAAAATCGCTGACGAACTCTTCTTTCAAATCTTCGATATAGACTTTAGACGCGCCCGTCGCCAAGGCTTTTTCCCGCACCGGTTCGAGTTCCTGCCCTTGGCCCAGATCGGCCGCGAAGGCGATGATCTCGCAGTCATATTGCTCTTTCAGCCATTTAATAATGACGGAGGTGTCCAGACCGCCGGAGTATGCCAAAACTATTTTGTCAACTTTCGTTTTCATCGTAACTTTATTTATTCCTTCCCGACAATGTTTAATAAATTTCTTGAAAATTCTTGCTGAGTTGCGCTCCTATCAAACAGGAAACGACCGCTACAAATTTTTATGCGCGCATTGGACTTCATTGCGCCGCTTGAGCGAACCGGGCCGCGCCAAGCAAAGGCGCGTTCTCATCAACGATCACCCGAACCGGCATTTTTTCAAGGAACGCGGAAAATCTTCCCTTCGCGCGAAACGCTTCCATGAAACCGCCTTCCTGCAAAACCGGTAGTAAACGCGGCGCCAAACCTCCGCCCACATAGACGCCGCCTTCCGCCAAAATCTGCAAGGCCAGATTTCCCGCGCAGGCGCCGTACAAGGATGCAAACCATTGCAAGGCCTGCCTGCAAACCGCATCTTCGCCCGATAGCCCGTAGCGAATCACATCCGCTGAAGACAAGGCTTCCTGCTCCTGAGGAGAACTTAGAAATTGATGCAGAGCCGCAAGCCCGTCTCCCGACAAGACGCGCTCGATGCTGACCCGGTCCCACCGTTTCAGAAAAAACCGCAACAGCTCGGCTTCTTCTGTTGTGCGCGGAGCGAAATCACAATGCCCTCCCTCCGTATCAATGATCTCGCGGCGTCCGTCATCCTGAGGCCACAAGAACGCCTGCCCCATACCGGTTCCTGCGGCGAGAACTGCAATGCGTCCATTCCCTGACGCGCCCCCCTGAAGCTCGACGCACTGACTGGCGCTCAGGAAAGGAATCGAAGAGGCCATTGCCGCAAGATCATTCAGCAAAAAGACTCGATCGGTTCCCAATCGTTTTTTCAGCGCGCTCGCGCTCACTTCCCAAGACAGATTGGTGACGCGACAAACACCCGATTTTACAGGGCCTGCCACGCCAAAACAAGCCCGCTGGATGTCGACCGTCTCGGAAGATAAAAACTCATCCAGAATCGGCTCCAGTCCTGATGAATCCAGACTGGAATAACGCTCGCAACGGATCGGTTCAAGCCTTCCGGCGCGCTCCTCGTACAGGGCCAGGTTGACTTTCGTGCCTCCGATATCGCCCGCCAAAATCATCTGCGGCTCCTGGGATACAGAAGTCTATTTCAAAAACGATCGGATACGATCATCAAGCGCGCTTTGATCTTGCGTGAACGACTGCAACGCCGACTGAGTCATCAGATCATCCAAAGCGACAAGCTCCGACCAATGCGATAATTGCGGAATCTTCCCGTGCTCTCGAATGGTATTGTAATCGGCCTCGGTAAAATCATGAAACAGGTTCACGCGCCATTCTTTACAAAAGGCTCTCAAGTCAGCTCCCTGCATGGTATCCAGATCCGGTCGTGCGACCAACGCGTCGACAAATTTCACAAAGGATTCCGTAATATCCCATAAGGAATCCACTCGCTCCCGCCATTCGCCTTCGTCAACGCCCGGTACGATTGTGTCGTCGAAATGATTCGCCAGATCGCCCATGCTTTCAGCTGTGGTTAAAAAATCGTCCAGGGCCTTGGGCGGAATCGTCAACACATCCACCCCAGCCAAATATGCCACCTGTTCGCCATTGCGAATGCTCGCCGCAATCAGGCGCGTGCTGATCTCAGGTTGACTCTTCCTGACAGCCTGAATGCAATGTTGCGTCGCCAGCGTGGCTTTTTCGCCAACCAGTTCCCCAGAGCCAATGCCGTTATCAACCATCACCTGGTTGAGTCGTCCCAGGAACACATTGACGAAATCCGGGTTGGACAAGCGCGCTGAAATATAATTCTGGCGCGCAGAAAATCCCAAAGTGAAATTGATCGGAATGCCTTCCTTGCGTAAAATTCGAACTGCCAGCAGGCCCTCAGGCGTCAGAGGGACTTTAACGGTGAAATACTCCGGGCAGACTTTGTAATAACGCCGCGCATAATACAAGGTACCCTCAAGGTCTCGTGAAATCGCAGGATGCAGTTCCACGCTCACCTTGGTCTTGAAAGCCTGCACCAGACGCAATGCAATCTTGCAATTGATAACGAAGCCCACTTCCATGACCTTCGCTTCCGGAGACAGATCCGGCGCGACCTCTGCCAGACGAGCCACCGTTTCCCGAATCACCTCATCCATCACGCCGCTTTGCACGACTTGATTTGCGAGCGTGTTGTTGGTGGTGAGCGCAGTCAGTTCCTTTTTCCAAACCGACTGGGCTTTTTCAAGCTCTCCGGTGTCCACCCACAATTCGGAACCGGTTTTTTTTAATTTTTCGAGTAGAGCATTCGATTCAAAATCCGGGCGGCCCGGCGTGATCGACTCTTGCGCAATTTGATGAATTGCTTCGCCCAGTTTCTGACTGACAAGCGTCATTGAGATTGTCCTTTCGCAGTTCCTGGTTTATTAAATAGAGCAAACATGTTTTTTTTATATAATTCCACGCCCGGCTGATCGAACGGATTGACTCCGTCGAGATATCCCGTCATGGCAACGGCGCGCTGAAAGAAGTAGAAAAACTGGCCCAGAGAATAAGCGGATCGGTCTTTAACGGCGATGGTTAAATTGGGGGCCAACCCCTCCGAATGGGCTTTGGCCGTTCCTTTGTACGCTTTTTCATTGATAAAATCCAGCGTTTTCCCCGTCAGAAAATTCAGCCCGTCTTCGTCGTTTTGATTTTCCGATACCGCGATCGCTTTACGGGATTGATCCAGAATCAAAAAAGTTTCGAAGATGAAACGCTCGCCTTCCTGTATCCACTGGCCCATGGAATGCAAATCCGTTGTGAACTCCAGGGTCGCAGGGAAGATGCCTTTCCCGTCCTTGCCTTCGCTTTCGCCCGCCAGCTGCTTCCACCATTCCTGCAAATACGCGAAGGCGGGATGAAAGGAAGATAATATCTCAGTTGTTTTTCCCTTGCGGCGCAGGAGATGACGACAAACGGCGTAATTGTAAGCCGGGTTGCTTTCAAGCGATGAATCTGCCCGGAGCCGAGCCTCCATATCGCGCGCGCCTTGCAGTAAACTGTGTATATCCACGCCAGCCACCGCCATGGGCAGAAGGCCGACCGGGGTCAACACCGAAAATCTTCCGCCGACATCCTGAGGGATATCGAAGGTTTCATAGCCCTGCTCGTTGGCAATCGTTTTCAGGACTCCTTTGCTCGGGTCCGTTGCCGCGACAATGCGACGCGACGCTTCCGCCGCTCCATATTTATTTTCCATCCACTGCCGCAGAATACGAAAACCCAGCGCCGGTTCAAGCGTCGTCCCTGATTTTGAAACCACAAAAAGCGCACAATCCCGATCTGACAGCGCCGCCAACAGATCTGAATAATAATCCGAGCTGATGTTATGCCCCGCGTAGAAAATCTCTGGCCCCTTGCGCAGAGCGGCGCTTGCTATCAATGGAGACAGAAAAGAAATTCCGGCGCGCGCTCCCAGATAGGAACCGCCGATGCCGATCTGGATGAAGGCATCGCAACGCTCGCGAATCGTACTCGCCGAATTTTCAATTCTTTTCAACAAATCATCGGAAGTCCCAGAAGGCAGATCCGCCCAACCTAGATACTCTGCGCCCGTTCCGGATCGATTTTCCATGCCTCGGTGGATGGCGTCGACTTGATCTTGAAACGAAAATCTTTCGTCATCTGATACAACGTTCTTTAAATTTTCTATGTCGACACGAATCGAACTCATACGCATTTATATGAATAGATATTGATTGAAAATCAGGATAGAACAACATCCCGATTATTATGTCCTATCCCCCTGCGCCTTGCAACAGAAGCGGGGAATTATCAGCGCCGGAGCCATTTTTTTTTAAACCCATTCAATTAACAATGTTAGTATACCTTCCGTTTTTAGGTATTTGCGTTAACCTTCGAGAACCTCCTTCAAACAAATGGCGCCAAGATTTCTAAATTTATTTGACGCGTTGGTTCTGAAACGCCCCCTGCTCACCCTCCTCCTCGTTGGGTGTATTCTGGGGTTTTTCGCTTTTCACACCCCCGATTTCAGACTCGACGCATCCGCCGATTCGCTGGTGCTGGAAAACGACACGGACCTGAAATATTTCCGTCACATCAATAAAAAATATGGCTCCGAAGACTTTCTGATAATCACCTATACGCCGCGTTCAGACCTGCTCTCCGATGAATCCCTGGAGGGAATTCGGAAGTTGCGCGTTGCGCTGGAAAAAATGGAGCGGGTGTCGTCGGTCACCACCATTCTGGACTCCCCGCTTCTCAACAGCCCCAAATTAAAATTATCTGAAATCGGCAAGAACGTGCGAACGCTGGAAGCGACGCCCGATCTTGACAGGGACATGGCCCTGAAGGAATTCACCGAGAGTCCCGTTTACAGCAAATTGCTGGTCAGTCCCAATGGCAAAACGACGGCTATTCTGGTCAACTACAAACGCGACGAAACTTACTATTCGCTACTGGAAGAGCGAAACGATCTTCGGGAGATAAAACGCTCCAAAGCTCTGAGTCCGCAAGAGAGAGAGCGTCTGAATCGAGTCTCTCGTGAATTCAAGCTTTATCTGGCAGAGGTGTTGAGATACCAGAACGATGACATTAAGGAAGTGCGTCGTATCATGGATACTCAACGCCACCGCGCCGAAATGTTCCTCGGCGGGGTGCCCATGATCACATCCGACATGGTACGCTTCATCGATCATGACATCTCGGTGTTTGGAATGGGCGTCCTGTTTTTCATGATCATTGCTCTGGGATTCTTTTTCAGAAAAGTGCGCTGGGTTTTTCTGCCCATCGCCGGTTGTTTTCTAACGACATTTGTCATGGTCGGCGTTCTCGGCTTTCTCGACTGGCGCGTCACCGTTATCTCTTCCAACTTCATTTCCATTCTGCTCATCATTACCATGTCTTTAACGATTCATCTCATCGTTCGATATGGGGAGCTTTACGCCGAAAGTCCCAACAGAAGTCAACGCGAATTGGTTCTGGAAACCATTCAGCATATGTTCCTGCCCTGTTTCTACACGGCCATCACCACCATTGCGGCGTTCACATCTTTGGTGGTCAGCGGAATTCGCCCTGTGATCGATTTTGGCTGGATGATGACGATCGGAATTTCCATGGCCTTCATCCTTTCTTTTTTATTTTTTCCCGCCTGCCTCGCTCTATTGAGCCCGAGTTCTTCCGTCTCCAGCAAGGACATCACTAAAAACCTGACGAATTTTTTCGCAGAATTGACTCTAAAGCGAAGATCGTTGATTTTGGCTCTAAGCGTCCTCCTTGCTGTTTTCTGCATCACTGGCATTTCAAGACTGCATGTAGAAAACCGGTTCATTGATTATTTCAACCCCTCCACGGAAATTTATCAAGGCATGAGCGTCATCGATCAGCAACTGGGCGGAACTACCCCTCTCGATATTGTGATCGACGCCGAAGCCGATTTTTTTGATTACCTGGAGGAACTGAAACAACAGGAAGTCGCCGACGATCCTTTTGACGATCCCTTCGGAGACAATGTGGACAAGGAACCTGAAAATTTCTGGTTCCACCCGGAACCCTTGCTTCTGGTTGAAGAAGTCCACGACTATTTGGAAGGACTGCCTGAAATAGGTAAAACCCTGTCCATCGCAACCACAGTCAAAGTTTTAAAAATACTCAACGACAAAAAATTGCCTGACGACTATGACCTGGCCCTGATCCGCAAGTTACTGCCTGTCGAGTTGAAGAAAATTTTCATGCATCCCTATCTGGCAAAAGACGGCAACCAGGTTCGAATTTCCATGCGCATTGAAGAGGTCAACCCAAATCTGGACCGGGGCGCTCTGATTGCGAAAATTAAAAAGCATCTGGTCGAAGAAATCGGCATTGAAGAAGAGCGAATCCATTTCACCGGCATGGCTGTGCTCTACAATAATATGCTCCACAGCCTCTATCAATCGCAGATTCTAACGATAGGAACTGTGTTCATCGGTATTCTGGCGATGTTCATCATCCTGTTCAGAAAAGTTTTTATTTCCCTGCTTGCCATCATCCCCAATACGCTGGCCGCAGGCATGGTCCTCGGCATCATGGGCTGGTTCAAGATTCCTTTGGATATGATGACCATCACGATCGCCGCAATCACAATTGGAATCGCCGTAGACGACACCATCCATTACATCTATCGCTTTCAGGAAGAGTTTCCCAAAACCGGTAATTACAAAGAGACCGTTCGAATTTGCCACGGCAGTATAGGCCGCGCAATTTACTACACCTCCATCACCGTCACTTTTGGATTTTCTATCCTCGCTCTTTCAAATTTTATTCCGACCATCTATTTTGGAATCCTCACAGGCGTTGCCATGGTCGTCGCCCTGTTGAACAACCTGACGCTTCTACCGGCGCTGATTCTCCTGTTCAAACCCCTTGGCCCGGAAAGAATCGCCGACAAATAATAAAGGCCGAGTGCGGAAAACCCCACACCCGACCTTTGATACATCCGTCCTGATCGTTACTGTCCTTTAAACGTTGACTTGATATAGGCTATGACATCCGCAATATCTTGCGGCGGCAAGGTCATTCCCCAGTCCGGCATCATCGACGATTTGCCCACCGATTTCCCGCCGTAGAAAATCAGGTTGTATAAATAATCATCCGGGTAATCGCTCAATGGCAGTTCCGCATGCACCGCAGGTTTGGGGTCCAGCCCCAATGCGCCAGGCCCGTCCGCCTTGCCGGTGAAGCCGTGACATTGCGCGCAATAATTTTTATAAATTGTTGCGCCGCGTTCCGCTTTTGCGTTTTTAAAGAACTCGCTCGTCCAGGGCTCGTGGTATTTATAATCTGCAACGCCAAGAGTCATGAGATAGCCCACGATGTAGCGAACGCCCAGCATCGTCGCATCCGCAAGGTACTCCCCGCTATGCGGCGTGAAATCCTGAGGGTTCAATGCAAAGCGGTACAACCAGTCCACATCGTAACGATTGCCCGCATCGAACAGGTCGACGCTGATAGGCCCGCCAATATTCTTGCCATCTTCCTTGATCTGGTGACATCCCAGACAGGAGAAACTTTTATAAAGCTCCGCGCCGAACTCCATTTCCCTTTCCGTGAATTTGGACAAGTCGATTGCGTTTTCCTTAACGCGATCGTCCTTCAAATTCGCTTCCATATAACGAGCCACCGACTCGGCGTCTGCGGATGACAGCTTTGGATGTTTCGTCGCGACATTCGACTGATCCCAGCGGTAAGCATTGGGATACAATAAGGGCTCTTTGCCCTCCAGCCAACGCACCAGCCAGGCATGCTGATACTTAACGCCGCCCCACATCAAATCCGGCGCTTTTAAATTGAACTTGCTCTCATGCTCACCGGAAAATTTGTGACAGGCAGAACATTGTTCTTCAACAATTTTCTTCGCCTTGGACAGATCCTCCGCGAAAAGCGATTGCGGAAGCGCTAAAACCATGCCCATCGCAAGCGCCAGAAAAATTTTCGCTTTCACTACATCCAATAATTGACTCATACTGTTCCTCCACTTGAGTTTTTCAAATTTTGACAACTGTCCAAAACGCCGCTATATCTTCCGCATAGCGCACATTCAGATATTTTTCATTCGGTACATCAGCAAAACCGCTCCAGACAAAACCGCAAAGAACAACCATGTTGGCAGACCCGTCAATTCCGGTAGCGTGATCTTACCCAGATCCGCTGAAGACAGAAATACGGAACGAATCCAGGGATAGAGTTCGGCGAAGACAATGGCTCCCGCCACCATCCCCAGAAAGCCAAAGAGCGCGTGACGCGATCCTTCACCCATCGCTGCAACGCAAGTGCCTGGGCAATAGCCCAGCAAAACCATGCCCGCTCCAAAAATCAACCCGCCGACGATATTCCCCCACAATGCCGCCGTCTTGACATGAAAATTGAAATCAACGCCAAACGCTTTCATTGCATAAATACCAATTCCGCCAACGGCGATAGCCGTCACTATGATCTTCGCAACGGTAAAATCTTTGAGCAGAAATTGATTGACGATCACGTCATAGCGGGAGACGCCGCCCTTGTGCAATAAAAACCCAAAGACAAATCCGGCCAACCCTCCCATCAGCAACTGATCCATACTGGCAAACACGTTATTCCACATGCCTCATCTCCTCTTAAACATCAGTATTGCCACAACGACTCCCGAGGCAAACATCGCAATCGTGAATGCCCAGGATGAAACGGCCAACTGCATGCCCCCTGAAACCGCATGTCCCGACGTGCATCCTCCCGCGAGTCGCGCTCCCATTATCAGAATGACGCCACCCGCAAATGCGCCCAGGTAGCGTTTCGCAGCGGAAGGACCAAATCGATCCTGCCAAATAGCAGACAATTTTTCGCCGCCCTGTTGACCTGATAATTTAGCGGAGACAAAGGCTCCCAAAAATATCATTGCGACCAGGGCAAACTGCCAGTCAACCACAGGCAATGGAGTCTCCACGGTTCCCAGATATTTCGCAAAGTAGGTATTCGCGTGAACACGATCCCTAGCAAAAACGCTTTCCAGACCGCCCGCCAATCGCACCAGGGTTGTCGACACGCCCAGGGCCTTGTCCATGAAAACGAAAGTCAGCCAGGATAAAACTCCCAAACCCGCGCCAACGGCATAGGGAGACCAACGCTGTTGTCTAAATATTGAGATCATATCAGCCTCGTTTTATTCCTCTCCGGCCACCAAAGGAATCAAACCCGTTTCAATGGACAGGTGTTGATATGAAACATGGCATAGGCCGGGCACCTGCCGGACAAGCCGGTGATCAAAGGAATCAAGCCAAAGACGGACACGACGATTCCAACAGAACCTTCAACCATGAAACCGCCGACCACCAATGCGACGCCCGCAATCACCCTGAAAATACGATCCACTTTTCCTACATTCACTTCAAACATGGGATGCCTCCTTCCAAAGGATTCAATAGGGATTGAATACAAACCGAACACATCGCAACTCTTGTAACTAATATAAGAACTCCCTGGAATTTCAGCAATCAAGCTTCCATGATTCATCGGTAGAGATTTTTCGAAACAGTTGTCGTAGAATCACTACAAGCGAGGAGCCGACTTTTCGTTAAGACAATGGATTGTCAGACTCCCGCAAAAAACCAAACTCACGAGATTGAGATCATGAATTTCAAATGGATCGACCCCTGCGTTTGCATAGCATCAGGAGCGCTCATCGCGATTTCCGCCAGCCTGACGATTCCCGCCTCAACTTCGGCGCTGGGCGCCATGTTCATTGGAGGCATCGCGGGCATGATCGCCATGATCCCTCTTGTAATTCTTCTCGTCCCTTTGTTTGGAGCGTTTGAAATGATGATTCCCCTTCACCTGATCGCCATGCCTGCGGGAATGCTTGGCGGGATGCTGGCGGAACACAGTCCGCAGTTCTGCATCGCGGGCGCCGGCGCGCTTTGGGGGACGGTCATATTTTTCATCATATGGTTTTATGATCGGAAATACTCGCAAGCAAGCTATCCACGCGCTGAAAAGGGGGATCGATGAAACCGGAAGCGAATTTTGATCGCGTCGCGAAGACTTTCGATTTTTTGCGCGCTGGAGACACTCGACGTTGGTCCTCATCACAACTTCGGTTCTTCAGTCAGCTTGAAGGAAGGGTTCTCTATGTGGGAGTGGGGACGGGGCAGGAGATCATTAACTTCCCATCAGGGCTGGATATCTCCGGCATCGATATCAGCGCGCCCATGCTCCAGAACGCAAAACATCGCGCACGCGTGTATCCAGGAAAAATGCGGCTCTATCAAATGGATGCAGAGCGACTGGCGTTTGCAGACAATCATTTCGACGCGATTCTGACCGTCTGCGTTTTATGCACCGTCGCTCGCCCCTTGCCTTGTCTGAAAGAATTGAAACGGGTTTTAAAACCGGGAGGGCGTATCTACAGTTTCGAGCATGTCATGAGCCGCAACCCGCTCTTTGGAATTCCGCTCCAGCTCATGAATCCTTTCTCGCTCAAACTCACAGGCACTTCTTTGACCCGCGATACGGTATCGACGATTTCTCAATCGGGATTTGAAGTGGAATCCGTCGAAAATGTCTATCTCGATATCGTTAAGATGATTCGGGCGCAGAAACCAGCAGAGTGAATCAACTGATGGGGAGGGAGATGATAAAATAGTTTTTCACTGTTTTATCGGTGATGAGCTTCTGCGCAAATTTCAGCGCATCCTCTTCCTTGAAAAATTTACCGAGTCGGATCTTGTACCAGTTGCCGCCGGACTGGCGCGGGGTTTTCACCACATAAATTTCCTCCAGCCCTTTCTTCTTCAGATCTCTCACCAAGCGATCCGCCTGCTTTTGCGTGGTCACAGCGGCGACCTGAATTGTATGTACTTTTTTAACGGCGCGCGGCTTCTTAAGTTTTGTGGCCGACTTTTCAGAATGCTCTGGCGTCACGGCTTCTTGTTTGACGGTCTTTTGTTTCGAAAATTCTTTAACGCTCACGGCGAAAAGCACTCCCAGCAATACGAGCGTCAGGGCCGTCAATTTCATGCCAAGCCGCTGGCGACCAAAATAAATCAGACCATCGGCGAACAAGCCCACAATTTTTTTAAAGAGAAGAACTAATAGGCGAACGATGCGATCTTTAAAAGCCCGCAGTACTTCCCAGGGGGAACGGGTGATGCCCAGTCGTTTTTTAAGCCGATCCAGTTGTCGAACGTCTTCTCTCGAAAATAATCGAATTTTTTTCAGCTTGGAGGACAGACGCCCTTCTTCGACTTCCGACTCAATACGCTGTTGCAAGTCCGGTTCCAGTTCAGAAAATGCGCGTCCGCAGGCTTCATGCAATGCCGGGTCGGAGCCTTGCCAGATGCCTTCGCAATAATTCCGCGCCAGAACCTGACGAATCTGTTTTTCCTCAAGAGGCAGATAGGGCAAGGACGCGGCAAAGAATTGCAGGGCCGATTCGTCGAATCGCTTCAAGGCCAGCAATTGGGGAAGCACAAAGCGCACGATCTCCTCGGAGCTTTCGCCTTTCGACTGAACCGCCTTCAAAAAAACCGGTTCCGTTCTTTCATTGAGCTGGCGGTTGCGCAGAAAAATCGCCGCCAGGTGGCGCACCATGAAATGATCCTGATAGTCCTCCACCTTCAACATAATCAGCAGGAGATCGATCTCCTGTTCGCTCAACTCGCGTCCCTTGGAAAACAAAGAGAGCAGGGGCGCGCGGAAGCGAACCTGGCGCGGGTCTTCCAAAAAGGCTTTCAAATAAACCTGAACGGAACGAGAATCATCCAAACCAACCGACAATAGGTATTCGGCGTATCGCAGAATGACCTGGGCGCGCAGTTTGCGTCCCCGGCGCGGCAAAAAGTAGGAACAGAATGTGAAATCGATCAACTCTTCAAATCGCGCAATCGCCTCTTCTGGATTTGCCGCCGAAGGGATTTTTTTCAAGCCGTGCAGGGAGTTTAGAAACTTTTGTTCACCGACCAATCCATAAGCGAAGCAACCAAAAAAGAGAGAGATGCCGCCAAGAACCCATTGTATCGAGATATCGTCAAAGGAGGCTTCCGGTAAAGCGATCTCGTGAACGATGTATAAGACTGCATAGCCGAAGCTAATCAGCAACAGGAAAGAGGCGCCCAGACGTCCTAAAATAAATTTCAGTAATTGAAGCATCATGGACTCCCTTGCGAACCCAGAGCTTTCAATTGTTCCAGCAGGCTCTGCGATGTGGGGCGGGGGGGAGTCGGCTCCTTTAGCTTCGCGTCATCCTTTTGCAGGGGTTTGGCGGCGGGAGACACTGTATCATCCGGGCTTTCTGCGTCATCGCCGAATTTATCCAAGGGCGACGGTTCGACCGGGGCTTGTTCATCTTCGATAGCGACATATTCGGGAATGATCGTCTCTTCCTTGACCGCAACCGTCAGGCGTCGCGTCGTCGCCTTGGAAACCTGCGTGCCGCGATCCACATCCACCTCGACCCGCTTGATGCCGGTGGGAACGGGGAAGTTCACCCGATCATGATCGTCCAAAGCGTTTTGCATGAAATAGGCCCAGATGGGAGCCGCCGCTCCGGCGCCGGTCAAACCGCGACCGGAATTATCCAGCATCGGTTCGTTGTCGTCGTAACCGACCCAGACGGAGACCGACAAATCCTTGGTGAAGCCATCGAACCAGGCGTCCTTAAAATCATTCGTGGTGCCCGTTTTCCCTGCGGCGGGATGATCGAACTTCAGTCTGCGCACAACGCGCCCGGTCCCTTCTTCCACCACGCCCTGCATCATATCCAACAGCGGGTAGATGGATTTTTGCGGAAATCGTTGCACGCCTTCGTAAAAATGTTCATAGAGGCGATTGCCGTCGTAATCTTCAATCCGTCGGATAATATAAGGCTCGTTGTAGATTCCCAGATTGGCGATGACGCTGTAGGCGCCTGCCATTTCAAGAGGAGAGACCCCCGAAGTTCCCAGAGCCAGAGAATAGTGTTTTCCAAGCGGGCTGGTGATGCCGAATTGGCGGGCTGTAGCAATGACTTTTTCAGGCCCAACAGCTTCGATCAGTTTCGCCGCCACCACATTGATGGAATGCATCAGGGCTTTCTTCAAAACAAGCGGACCGACAAATTCATGGGAAAAATTCTGCGGTTCCCAGGTGTCCGTTCCCGGTATAGGAATCTGGGTCGGCTCATCCACAACCAGCGTCGCGGGAGAATAGCCCAACTGCTCCATCGCGGTGAAGTAGACAAAAGGCTTGAACGAAGAACCCGGAAGACGGTTATTGGAAACCGCGCGATTGAACTGACTGACTGAAAAATCGCGTCCACCCAGCATGGCGCGAACCGCGCCGCTTTTATTTTCCACCGCCGCCAGAGCCGTCTGCAAGGGACCTTTGCCGGGTCTTCGCGGCAGACGTTTTTCCAGTTTTTCAAGATGCGCTTTAGCCGCGCTCTCGGCATCGCGTTGCAGGCGCGTGTCCAGAGTGGTGAAAATTTTCAGGCCGCCAAAATAAACAAATTCCCTCCCGTAATCTTTTTCCAGGCGATTCAGAACATGATTGACGAAATACATGTTCACGTCCGATTCGACTTTTGGAGACGCCAGTTCCAGAGGCGCGTTCTCAGCTTCGGCTTTCTGTTGCCGCGTGATGGCATGGGTTATCACCATGCGCTCCAGCACATAACGAGCGCGGGACATGGCGCGTTCGTAATTGCTGAAGGGATTGGCGTTGTTTGGGGAATTGGGCAGACCCGCAAGCAAGGCCGCTTGCAGGAGGGTCAAATCCTTCGCCCGTTTGGCGAAATAGGTTTGCGCCGCTTCCTCGACGCCGTAGGCACCATTGCCGAAATAAATCTGGTTGCAATAGGCCTGCAGGATTTCATCTTTCGTGAAAGTCGCTTCCAGTTGCAGAGCGATCAGCAATTCCTTGATCTTGCGAATCCAGTTGCGCTCGAATGAGAAGAAGAGATTTTTAGACAATTGCTGGGTGATGGTGCTACCGCCCTGGCGGATACGGCCTTCTTTCAAATTGGCAAGCAACGCGCGAGCCAGACCAATGTGATCCAGACCGCTGTGCTCGTAAAAATTTCCGTCCTCAACAGAAATGATCGCCTTGAGAAAATGCGGCGCGACGTCTTCAATATTGACCGGGAAGCGTTGCCCGACCACTTTGATTTGTTCGCCGTCGACGGAGTAGATTTCCGTGGGCAAACTCAAATTGATGGAGTCCAGATTCTCAGGCAATTGCGGCAGGTCGTCGCTCAACTCAAAATAGAGGCCGCACAGCGTCAAAACCCCAAGCAGGGTGAAGGCGTAAACCGCGAAGAGAAGGTTCTGGGCAATTCGTCGAATCAAGAGGTCGTTCCGAAAAGAGTCGGGGTTTCCGCCAGGCCATCGCCGCCCTCGTTTTGCCCGGAGGGTTCGAACTGCGACAGCAGGTTGTTGGCGGTTTCCAGAGAAACGGGTATCAACAGCGTTTCAATAAAATAATCTGAGGCGTATTCGACCCCAAGCAGGTGAGAAGCTCCTACAGCCTTCGCAGGCGAGGCGTCTGTAATCCCCACGCGAATCACGCGGTAGCGGTTGTCAAAAAACCAGCGCGATGGAGGTGAAATCTGGTCCCGCGTTTCCGGGTCCATATTCTTGAGCAGTTTGATGAAGTCTACGTTTGAAAAAATACGTTCTTTTTTAAACCCGGCTTCCTCCAAACGTTCCCGCTTTTGAACTCTGGCCGCCAGCGGAAGATCGAGTTGGTCCAGAGAAATGAAAATCTCTCGCACCGGGATATTCTCGCCATCTATAAATGAGATTGTGATCCAGAATCCATTGCGTTTTAAAATCGTACGTTCCCAGTTTCCGCGCGCTTCGATATCCAGCAATTCATAAGGAGAAATGATATTCTCCGGCCAGTTTCCTGGAAAGTTGTAATACAACTGGAGAAATTTATCCTTGCGTAAAATACGGGAGTAACCCGGCTCCAGTTCCACCAGCAGTTGGCGAAACGACTTGAAGGAATCCAGCGTTTCCTGCTCGCTGACTCTTGAAGAGCGAATGGATTGGATTTTGGCTTGCGCGATCACCGACAGGCGATCCTTGTCCCAGATACGCCCCAGCTGGGGCTTGCGAAAATTCTGCCACTTCAAATAATTTCCCAGCCCCTTCTCGATAAAGTGACCGTAAAATTCCATGAGCGCCAATGCGCACAACAAAGCGCATTGGAGGGCGATATTCCACCTTCCAAAAAGAAATACAGATTTCAGCAAAATTTATCTCGCGGTAATTTTTTTGATGGAGCGTGTGATGGATTTCAAACGGTCAATTTTTTCCTGCTCAGCCTTCGGGTCGCGTTTTTTCCTACCCCGTTTTTGCGTCGGAGCCGTTTGTTTCAGGCCCGTGTCGCCGGCCCGTGTTTTGGAGGTAGATGCGCTTCGCTTTCGGCTTGCCGCCGGATCAGCGCCGGCAGGGTCGTTCTGCATGGAACTTGCCCAATCCGCATCCGACACATTTTTCAAATACACTTCCTGAAGAGAAGGATCCATTTTGCGAATCAAGGTCAAAAACTTTTTGTCGACCGAATCGCTAACGATCGCCAGCGTTTCAGGCGAATCCTTCAAATGCAGTTTATTGGCGTCCAGATCAATCGAATCGATCACTGTAGAGACATGGGCTGGATGATACAGCGGGCAAACCTCTTTACCTGATAATTCCGAGGTCAATAACTGATTCAATGACAGGTTGCCCATGAAGGCGATCTTGACCAGGGTTGCAATCGGCGCATCTCGTTCCCCTGCCTCATAACGCACATAGGATCGAAAACCCACCCGCAAAACTCTGGCAAACTCGGATTGCGTGCAACCCAACTCGCAGCGGATCGTCCTGACATTTTTCGCCAATATTGACATGGGCTTACATATGACCTCTTCTATAGTTTCAACTTATTATAATATAATCCTTTGCGTAGTTTCATGATAAATCGGATCGCGAGCAGAAGCGGTCAAATTTCGCTTCCTGCGATCAAGCCTGAATCGCTTTCGCCGCTTCGCGGGCAAAATAGGTCAAAATCATCTGCGCGCCCGCCCGTTTCATGCTCAACAGCATTTCCAGCATCACGCGCTGTCCGTCCACCCAGTCCCTTTCCGACGCGGCCTTGACCATAGCGTATTCCCCGCTGACATTATACGCCGCAACGGGCACCTTGACCTCCTGACGCACTCTATAGATGATATCCAGATAAGAAAGCGCGGGTTTCACCATCACAATGTCTGCGCCCTCCTCAATGTCCTGTAAAACTTCGCGCAGACTTTCATCGCTGTTTCCCGGGTCCATCTGATAGGAACAACGGTCGCCAAATTTTGGCGAGGAGTCGGCGGCTTCGCGAAACGGCCCGTAAAACGCCGACGCATATTTGGCGGCGTAGGACATGATGACCACGTCCTGAAATTTTTCGTCGTCGAGACGACCGCGTATCGCCTGCACGCGCCCATCCATCATGTCTGAGGGAGCAACGATATCGGCGCCGCATTGAGCGTGCGTGAGCGCCATTCTCGAGAGCAGTTCCAGCGTCGGATCGTTGAGAATCTCATCGCCGCGAATCACTCCGCAATGACCATGATCGGTGTATTCGTCAATACAGACATCGGTGATGACCACCAGTTCCGGCTCCGCATCCTTGATCGCCTTGATGGCGCGCTGAATGATCCCATCGGGATTATAAGCCTCCGAACCCGCCGCGTCTTTCTTGTCGGGGATGCCGAAAAGAATCACAGCCGGGATGCCCAGACGACGGGTTTCCTTGATTTCCTTCAACATCTCGTCAATGGAATAGCGGTAAACGCCGGGCATCGAGGAAATCTCCTGCCGAATGCCCTTGCCTTCGCAAACGAAATAAGGATCGATCAAATCATTGACGGAGAGCGAGGTTTCTCGAACCATGCGCAGGATCTCCGGGTTTTTTCGCAATCTTCGATATCGGTGTACAGGAAACGCCATTCAGCCACTCTCTGAGAAAGGTTAAGTAAAATCAATATAGTAACACAGCTGGCAAAATTGAAGAAAAGCTATGAGCTCAATCTCAATGGCACGGTCTTTGCTTTTACTAACAATAAAAACAACACTGTTAATAATTTTGACGCTTTGTCAATAAATCAGGGAGACGGACATGAGCCAATCAGAATCCAATGAAGACCGTGAATACGAATTGTTAAACGAAGCGATCTTGAAAGCGATCGTTTCTTCTAAAGACGTGCGATGCGTGCTGGAAGAATTCAAATCCAAGAAGCTGATCCATAGCACGGCTGTGCTGAACCTGATTTTGAGCCT
The DNA here is from genome assembly GCA_015698305.1 of Candidatus Nitrohelix vancouverensis. Classification (NCBI taxonomy): domain Bacteria; kingdom Pseudomonadati; phylum Nitrospinota; class Nitrospinia; order Nitrospinales; family Nitrospinaceae; genus Candidatus Nitrohelix; species Candidatus Nitrohelix vancouverensis. The sequence goes on along the minus strand of CP048620.1, from coordinate 2,005,273 downwards.
GGAAGAATTGTCGGAACTGATTTTCAAACCGGAAACGCGAGGGGCCTACAAACTGGAACCGACGCAACCGTCGAAGCAATCCAGCAAACCGGCAAAGGGTAAAGCCTCGACCGACAAATACAATGTAGACGGCAGAAGTCTGACGCCTAACGAAATCCTGTTCGAAGCATTTTGTCAGGAGTCTTTCGACGTCAAACAATGGCTGAAAAAGAACCGAATCAACTTCTGATTATTTCGAGGGGTTCGTAACGAATTGGAAAACGCCGCGCTCACGCGGCGCAATTCATTGTTTGAAAATTTTCGCGTCGCAGGAGATGTACTTGATCTGCTTCAGCGGGATCACCAGCACTTCATCCGAGGTGGTGATTTCGAACAATTCCAGGTCGTCGCTGAAACCATGTTTCTCGGTGTTTTCCAGAATCATTTCCTCATTATCAACAAAAACCACTTTCAACCGGTAGATCATGAATTCTCCTGTAACAGGGATTGCCCTGGGAATGATTTAATTGGGAAGCCGGATGGATTCAAATTTTTTGGAGAGCGGGTTGCCAAGATAATCTTCAACATAATTACGCAGGTAGCCCTTCTCATACAGTTTGCGATTCGAAAGAGTCGAATTCACTTTCTTCAAAACCTTGAACTGAATTCGCGGGAAGCGGGCGGCAAAATCTTCAAAATAATTTCCTGAAATATCCTTCTCCTCATTCGAGGAACCCTCCATGATGACCTTCGGCAGGTAAACCCGCTTCTGGTTGCTCAAACGCGCCGCCACATCGTTGAAGGTCAACAAAGTCGAGCAGTCGGAATCTCCTCCCAAAGTCGCATTGGGCACATAGAGATAGCGCGCCCGGTTGGGTCGCATCATGCTCAACACGCGATACACATTTCCCGCCATCACCACGCTATCGCTTTTCTCCAGTTCACAGGAATCCAGCGTTTTAGCAATTTTTTTGCGATTGAGAAACGCCGTGATATAGGACTCGGTATGGATCATCTGGATATTCGGCAAATCAGACTCATAGATTCGCCGCGCTTCATCGGGAAGATGTTGACGTCCGATACGAGTCACGCGCGTGGTTTCCTCGTCCAGCGTCTTGAGCGGCGTGAGACAACCCATCCACAGCAAACATTTCTGATTGATTTTGGAAATGGCCTTCGCGTCCGCCGACATCGTCTGAGGGCCAAATGAATAGAAATTGGCGGATGTCACCGCCGGGCCGTCGATGATCTTCAAAACCTGCTCAGCCGTGGGGCCGTTCGGCATCAATTGTTTGCGATATTTACCCAGGGTGATGACGGATAATTCGAAATTGATCCGTCCCGGATACTTTTCCGCCAGGCGGTTGATGCGCTTGGGTTCCACATAGCCGACTGTGAACATAATGATGTTCTTGTCGGTGGTCTCAAGAAACTCTTCGATCCATTCCATACAGCGGGGGTGGAGAAACAAGTCCGTCCACTCCATGTACTCGTTGCCGCCGATGACCCAGGATTCCTGGGACCGCGTCGGCATCTTCTTGATTTCATCCAGAATAAAACGCCAGTGTTCCTGCGTCGTGAGGGGAATATCGAAGGTTTTGCGGTAGTAGGAATGGTCTTTTTCATAGCAAAAGGTGCATTTGACCGGACAGGTTTTTCCCAGACTCAGAGGGATCTTTCGGTCGCGAATTTCGCGCTTCAATACCTGATAAATCGTCTCCTGATCCAAAATGAACTCCTCCGCAAAAAGGTGTGAGTGATCGCCTACCAACCTTTGAACACCTCAGTCAACTGCGAATCGACGGGAACCTGTTCCTTCTGGTCCTCGTCCAACTGTTGTACCAGATGACTCAGATGCACTGCGGCGCAACCCATGTAAGCGATGCTTTCCTGTTGCAACTTGAATTTTCCAGCTCTCAGTTTCTTCTGCAATTCTTCAAGATGCCCTTCAGGAGCGTGTATCGACGAAGTCTTTTTGAAACTTTCGATCGCTTCCTGAAATTCTTTACCTTCATGCTGGGTCATGCCCGCTTTGAAACTATCCTGAGCTTCGCGAACATCTTCTACCGTAATTGCAAATTGCTCCATAACTTGCTCGCCTTCCTCAAATACTCAAAAATGATTAATGCGACGAATCGTCAAACTCGGATTGCCCATTGAAAGACAAAAAGAGGTCGAAAGCCAGCGAAAAACGACATGGTTTCGCAAACTCAACAATTCAAAGGGAACTGAAGGGTATTTTAGCGCTTTATAGGGAAGCCTTGTCAAGCGGCGGGGAGGGAAATAAAAGGGAATTCAACAAGCTCCCTTCCATTAGCAAAGAAAAGAGTCCTCCCCCTATCCCGCAGGACGATCCTGCGGCCCGGGGGAGGGACATAAATATCAAGCGCCAAACCTGTGGAAAGGCAGGACAAAAAACCTTTACTCAGGCTTCGGAGAAAATTCCTCTTTGCAGTGACCTTCCCAGCAAGCTTGTTCCATGCATCCCGAAGCAAAAACTGCCAACATCGCAAATAGAGCTATACATACAGCCAGTCTTTTCATCCAAAACTCTCCTTTTTAATTTTCTAAAACCAGATTGGTCTGGGGCCCCAATGTTTTTTTGGACAATGTTTTTTATCAGTATTTAACTTTTAATTCAATCTTTTTTTATATGAATTTTGAGTCATAATACCTGACAAATCGTTACAGGGACAATTATTCCGCCATTTTACTCAAAATAAAACCGACCCTCGTGTCTATAATTCAACCAGAAATCATTATACAGCGCTTGTCAACCCGATCCCTCGGACGGAAAATTCTTCTAAAATCCGAGACCGAATCGACCAATGTATGGGCAAAAAAAGCATTTCAGGAGGCTGAGCCTTCTGGAACGGTATTTTTAGCCGACTCCCAGACCCAGGGACGCGGGAGGCTGGGGCGAAACTGGTATTCGAAGCCCGGGTGCGGGATTTATTGCTCGATTCTTGTTCGCCCCCGCATCGCTGTGGATGCTTACCCGCAACTCACGCTCGCCGCTGGCGTCGCCGTGGCCGAGAGTCTTCGCGCAACGGCAAAGGTCGACGCGACATTGAAATGGCCGAATGATGTTTTATTGAATCAGAAAAAAGTCAGCGGCATCCTTTGCGAATTTGCGCAAACTCAATCAGGAGATCGCGCCGCCATCATTGGCATCGGAATCAACGTCAACCACGAGCGGGAAAATTTCTCCGGCGAGCTTGAAAGGATAGCCACTTCCCTGAAAGCGGAAACTCAACAGATTCACGACCGCAACGTTATTCTGGCGGCAATGATTCAATCCCTGGAATCAAAACTGGACTTGCTGGAAAATAACAGCGAAAAAATCCTGTTCGAAGAGTGGACTCAATTATGCGGAATGATTGGTAAAACCGTGAGCTTGATGACAGGAAAAGTTCCTGTCGAAGGAACCGCGATCGGATTGGATGAACAGGGCAAACTTTTATTGGACACAACAAACGGCCAACGTCGGGCCTTTGATTGCGGCGAGGTCAGTTTCGACGCGCTTTGAATAAACGCCAACAGATCAAATAGAAAAAAAGGGGCTGGCATTGCGCCAGCCCCTCCCCCTTCCTGAATCGATTTGTGGGAATCGAACGGCCTGCTTCAAACGTCAACAAATCAATTCACACCCACAAGCGCCAATCAGGCGTATTGGAAATCCTGCGGCGCCTCAAACACTTCCTTGACCTTCTTTAAGAGAACGTCTTTTTCCACCGGTTTGACCAAATAGCCTTTAACGCCCTTTTCCATAAGCGATACCGCTAAATTGGTGTCCGGGTAACCCGTGATGACGAGAATCGGAATGGACGGGGCATTGCTTCGAATGTAATTGATCGCGTCGATGCCGTTGACTTTGGGCATGCGAATGTCGCAAATGATCAAACCAACCTGAACCAGATTGGACCCCATCTTCATCAAAGTGATCGCCTCTTCACCGTTCGACGCTTCCAGTACAGAAAATTTACCCGCCGCCAGGTGGAGCTTTAGAACTTCTCGTACATCTGCTTCGTCGTCAACGATCAGAATTTTACCCTTGGTGCTGGAAGTTTCATCCATTAAAGACATTTTAAACTCCTTGATTAAAATTATTGTTAGATCAGCGCCTTGCATTTTTCCTCTCACAACCATCGAATCGCTTCGATATAACCCTCTCGTTGCGGAGAGGGGAGGAAGCTACTGCAATGCGCCTCCCGATACCCTATGTATCTAATCTAGGCCAACGAAAAATTTTCGCCACTTTTTCAAAACAAAATCCGGCTCCAGAACCCCTCACAAAAACAACAATAATATCAATAATTTCAATAACTTAAAAAAACAGAGCCACAAGGGAAGGAGATATTAAAAAAAATTAATTTATAAAATTGGATTTTTTTAGCGATTCTCTTCAGGAAGGAATGCTTCTAGCGTTATTTTGCTCTGAGAAAGAAATCAGGGCGCTACAGGGAAAGAAATGACAAAGGTGGCTCCGCCGCCAGCCGGCGATTCGATCTCTATTTTTCCGCCATACTTTTCAACAATCTTGTGCACGATATTCAAGCCCAATCCAGTCCCCTTGCCCTGCTCTTTGGTCGTAAAGAAAGGATCGAAAACTTTGGACAAAAACTCCTGGGGAATGCCCGGCCCCGTATCCTGAATCGTCACCACCACTTGATTATTCAATTCTCTGGTGCGAATCGTCAAGCGGCCCTTGCCGTCCATCGCCTGCACCGCATTACGAATGATATTCACAAAAACCTGCTGGATCTCCTCCGGTTTCGCATTCACCATCGGGGTTTTTTCACAATCCTTGATCAACTCAATATCATCCGAATAAGTCGCAAGGATGGCAATATCCAAGGCCCCTTCCAGACGTTCGTTGATGTCTACCGGCTTCGCCTTGTCCGCCATCCCAGACCGCGAGTAGCCGGACAAGTTGAGAATGATAGAAGCCATGTGCTTGGCCCGCTCCAGCACTTTGCTCGCATACGTTTTAACTGTCTTCGGGTCCTGCTCATCGAGAATCGCCTCGGTGTAGCCCATGATCGAATACAGAGGATTGTTCATTTCATGCGCTATACCCGCCGCCAACGTGCCCAGACCCGACAATTTCTCAGCAAGCGCCAGTTGATCCTGAAGGTTTTTTTGTTCCGTCACTTCCTTCATAATGACGCCGATGCGATGGTTGCCCGGCCCCAGTATCGAAACGTCAAAGAACTGGTAGGCAAAAAAACGATCTCCCAGTTTAATCACCGCCTCGCTTTCTGAAGACTGCTTGCCATCTCTCTGAACCAATGGATCTTTAGCGACGTAGTCAAAGAACCCTTCGGGTTCTTTACGAGCGTTACCGGGGGAAGTGGACAAGCGAACGTAACGCTCCAGACTGTGGCTCAACACATTCCAGGCCTGCTCATTTTTCGGGTCGACCTGGGCCAAAAGTTTGCCGATGACTTCCTTGCCCGACAAATTCAGCAGGCGTTCAAAGGAAATATTGACGTATTCAATCGCATGAAATTGATTCAGTATCATGACAACGTCCGGAACGCTCATCAAAATACTTTCCGTGTATTCTTTCATCTGAATCACTTCAAGTGATTTTTCCCGCACCTGATTTTCCAGGCCAGAAAAAGACTGGCGCAACATACGGTTCATGGAATTGATTTCATTGGCCAGCATCTCTATTTCATCGCCGGTTTTAATGTGCAAGGTATCCACATTCTCACCGCGCCCAATGCGCGCTGTGGCGGATTGCAAAACCTTGATCGGCTTGACCACCTTGTCCGCGGCGATCGACCCCATCGCGGCAATCAGCAGAAGAGACAGAAAACCAGCGGCGGATATCCAGACAAACAATTTTTCTGTCGGCGCAAACAACTCATCAGACGCCTGCCATGCAAAGGTGAACCACTCTTCGCCAGACGAAGCCTTGATGATTTTATTACTGACCATCAAGGGGGAATAACCGATGATCGAAACCTCCTGACTGCCATGACCATTGCCCTGGGTCTGCGCCCAGCCAGGCTCCTCCCCTGTAACGCTCTTAACAAGTCCGGGGTTCGCCAATTGAAATCCGGTTGGCAATATCGGGCAATCGATCACAACTCCGGCGGAGTTGATCAGCATCACATGCCCTGTATCGCCGAACAACACCGGTTCGATGGAAGCAGAAAAATATTCTTTCGCAGAATAAATCCTGTGAAACATGCCAATCTTTTTGTCATGTCGTATCAGCGGAAATGCCATGTGAAAGACATATTCATCCAGGCGCGGGTCCAGGGTCAGTCCGCCAATGAAACCAGGAGAGATATTCTCCTGAAATGGAAATTTCTCAATCGAGTAGTTTGGATAATAATAATCCGGAACGGAATTGATGCTGGCGATCAAGGCGCCGCGCGCATCCGTAACAAACATCGCCCGCGTAGCCATCGTCGAAGAGGACGAACCTTTGAGAAAACTGAGCAGAATGCGATCCGCCGCGCTTTCATTGGCCTGAGAATGTTTTTGCCTCAAGACGTCCCACTCCGTGCCATGATAAGCTAGGAAATTGGTGATTTCTGATTTGGAGAAACCGTCGAGCAATCGATTTTGTTCTTCAACAAAAAGAACCAGGGTGGGGTGCATCGCCAGGCGGAGATTCTTGGCGATTTCTTCTTTCAGGTAGAAGTCAATCTTGGTGGATGTCTCGTAGGACAGCGCCTTGAAACTGGCGCCGATGACGCCCTCCAGAGATTTATGCCCCTGAATGTAAGCGATGACCATCGCCAAAATGAGCGGCAAGGCGCCTACGATGATCATGACCCGAATCAACTTGCTCTTCAGGCCTGACAGGGACGATCCGATAGATTTGGGTTCCGCAGTCTGCATAGCGATCCTTAGCGCCGATGATGCGTGGTCCAGAGATCCTACTTCTATTGTCCTCCTTTAAAATCGGGAGTCAAAGAAAATAATCCACAAGAATACCCCGCGATGGATTGCTAGAAAGACGCGTTCAGACCGAAATGAAATCGAAAACCTGGATTGGATCGGGGACTCCAGAAATGATGATCGCGGTAATCCAGCGCAGGATACTCATAGGCGCGCTGACCCAGAGTCCGTGTCTGGCCTTGAGCCACCATCCCCGCAAAAGTTGCCAGACGACCCTCGCGGACTTCTTTCAAATCAATCTCGCCGGATTTGAAATACACAAGAAAGCGTCCCGAAGATTCATCGTTCAGCAGAGGACGCCAATTCAAATCAAGCGGACGCTGAACCATCTCCAGCCAGTTTCCTTGCGCGTCCACACCGTGAGCGACCATCGTGCCGCCCCAGACGACCACTTTGCCTTTAAAGGACGCCTCGCTGGCTTTGATCTCTTCAAACGACGCTTCTTCCTTCTGGTCAATCCATTCGCTGAGATGAAACGGCGCGCAGGAAACAAGCGCAAACGCCAATAAAAAAAACCAGCGAACCGCAATCATTTACCAGGTCCGGTAAAGAAAGGGGGATCGGTAGGAAGGATAATAAAAGGGATCCAAATAAGGGTTCACAGGCGCGCTGTATTCTTCCCAGAGATGCAATTCCTCCAACTCGATCACGGGAAAATCATAAGCCGCCTCTCCCACTTTTCCAGTGTGGGAGGCTCGAATCGTGCCCACTCCCGTAATGCGACGTCCTTTGCTATAAATCTGAGGCTCCAAAAATTTTGAGGATTTAAAAATATACCGTCCCTGACTGCTATCGCCCGTCTCAGGGTAGCCGAGACAATCCAAATCCTTTTGCACCAGCTCGATTTCGGAACCTTCATTCAAAATTCGCGTCTCGACAATCTCTCCGCCCAACATCACACGGCTTCCCAGATGCAGTTTCGCTTCCTTGTTCAAAACATCAAAAGTCAAGGCAGGGTCCAGCGTATCGCGTAGCCCTTGCGAAATCGGGTGGGAACAACCGATAAACGCCGTCGCTAAAACAAACATCCCAAACAACGCCAGAGCTTTCATGAGATTTACCTTTTCTGAAATAATGAATTCCATTCGCCTCGCCGAAGGATCAGCGGATTTCTTTTTTCACGCGCGGTACGGAATTGATAAAATCCTGAAACCCGCCGCGACACGACTCTACGAAATCTTCGAATTCTCCGTTTTTCATGTCCGTCTCATTATAAAATTTAGGAGACACTTTCGCCTTTTGCGGATTCTTCAGGAACTGATAAAAATTCTCCCGGCATTCCGTCACGAAGCGGCTGTAATCATGATCGGTGTGCGCGCGTTGCGAATACACCCGCTTGTGCGATTTTCGCCTCTGCCTTAAAAATTCCTCGCTCTTGAAGCCTGCGCCATTAGCGCGCTTCTGGAACAGGCTTTTGTTATATTCTTTACGTAAAGCCTCGTCGCGCAAAATCTTGTAGGCCTGCGCCGCGAGAATGAACTGATGAGGGTATTTTTTTGGGTCTGCGAGCCGGTCGGGGTGATGCTCCAGGGCAATACGGCAAAACGCCTGCTTGAGTTCTTTGGGACCGGCGAAATTTTCCAAGCCCAGCAGAGCGTAGAGATTATATGTTTCCAGGGTTTTTGGAAGCTTCAGGCTCAAAACATAACCCTTTCATTCTTAAGACTTAATTTGATTACTTGAATTATACACCCGATTGAACAGAATCAAATAAAAACCGCCATGTTGGAAACCCTCTTCATCGCATTTCTCCTGCTCCTTTTCATTTCACCGAAAACGGGACTGGCCGCGCTTCTGGGACTGTGGACCACCTTTCAATTACACAGAGCTTATAGATTAGGGCGTTCCCAGCCCCGAGAGGGTCGCCCCCTCCTCAGACTCTCTCGTAGCCTACGAACGATCAACGCGCTCCTCAGTCTGGCCCTCGCCGCCGCCTTGGCTGGTATGGTTTATTTCATCATCCTCGAAAATCGATTGCTGTTCGTATTCAATCTGATGTTCTGCTTCGCCGTCGCCTTGCGCTGGTTCGATTTCACATTCTCGCTGTTTCATAAACAAGTCGCGCGCAAGTATCCCGAATTGCGGTTGCCCGGAGAGAGCGCGCTATTCGCAATCTGTCTGGCCTGGAGTCGCCCTGCCGGATTTGGTGTCGGTTTGAGCCCCGTATTTTTTGATGCGGGTTATCTTCATGCATCAAAGGGACGCCTCGAATTCAACGGGGCTCTGACGCGACAAAGCTACCTCCTGGTCGATTTACAACGAATCGAAAAGCTCAGTTCAGACGGTTTCCGTATCGTTCTGGCAAAGCCCAGCGGCCCCTGTCAGACGGAAATTTTAAAATTCCGGCTCAAGTATCAGTTTTATCCTTTTAAAAGCCGAATCGAACGGGATAGAATGATCTATCAACTGACGAATCCAAATGAAGAGCCTGCTTGATCCTTCTCAACGCGTACAGAAATCCCATCAGATAAATGGCAAGAAATTACTATAAAATTCTAGGCGTGACCGCCAAAGCGACCGCCAAGGAAATCAAAAAGAAATACCGCACGCTGGCTCTTAAATACCACCCCGACACCAACAACAACAGCAAGCAGGCGGAAGACCGGTTTAAAATCATCGCCGAAGCCTACGAAGTTTTAAGCAACGATAAAAAAAGAGCCACCTACGACCAGGATCGCGTCTACGAACGCTCCCGCGAAACCCAGCCCGGCGGACGCGGCCCCGGCTCCGGATTCAAAGGTTACGGCTACAGCGATTTCGGTTCGAATCGCTCGAATCGTTCTAACCGAAGCGGCGGCTTTCACCAGGACCCTTTTGAAGGCGCGCGCAGACCGCCGCCGCCTCGCGAGGAAGAACAGGCTCCCGACCCAAACGCTCCGACGGCAGGCTTCGACCTGCAATTCATGGTTGATGTCGACCTACCGACCGTTGCGCTCGGCGGCAAGATCACCTACAGCTATGACAAATATGTGAACTGCGCGGATTGCGCCGGAAGCGGCGTCGATGAAGAAACAGAAAAACCCTGCGAGGAATGCGGCGGTAAAAAACAAGTGATCAAGTCCGTCACCATTGAAGTGAAAATCCCGCCCGGCGTCGCCGACCAGTACACCCTCAAGCTGGACCAAAAAGGCGGCGACGGTAAAAATGGCGGACCTCCCGGCGATTTACATCTAAAAATCTGCACCATCAAACACCCGACCCTGAAGCGGGTCATGAATGATATTTACTCCGAAGTTTTTATCTCGCGAGAATTGGCCGAAGAAGGCGGCCCGGTGGAAGTGGAAATGCTCAATTCAACGAAAACCATTCAGGTCGAAGAAGGCACGTTGACAGGGGAAGAATTTAGAATCTCGGGACAAGGCGCGGCGATTTTATGGGGTAAGAAACGCGGCGATTTCATCGTTCGATTTCACGTTGAGGAAACATGAAAGACCTCGCGCCCTTCCTGCTCATCCTCGGGGCGCTGGCATCCTTCGTCCTGCTTTATATATCCTCGCGCAAAAAACCTTCCAGGAAAATCCAGAAACGAAAAAAACTTCCCCAGCCCCGTAAAAAGCCCACTCCAGACAAAAAACCCGAGGCGCCCAGCGTCGCTACGATGAAACAGGAAATCAGCCAGCTGGTCGAAAACGATCCAGACAAAGTGGTTCAGGGAATTCGCATGTGGCTGAACGAAGAAAAACTCGCCGCTTTATCGAACAAGTTGCTCGCCGCCAAAGGCGAAAAACCTCCCACAAAAAAAAAGACCCCTTGAAACGGCTCAAGCCGTAACAAAGGGTCTGTATACAAAATTCCAAGAACTATTCTTCTTTTGCGGACTCCTCGGCAGGCGCTTTCGCCGCTTCCTTCGCGGGTTCTTTCTCAGCCGCCTTAGGTTCCGCCTTCGTTTCAGCCTTCGGCTCTTCCTTGGCAACCGGGGCCTTGCGCACCAGACGCATCGAACCAAAAACATCATTTCCGGGATAAGGCGTATCGACGCCGCATTTCAAATCATAACGAATGATATTGTCGTCCGAGCACTCGGTGATCCAGGTATTGGACACGCCGCCCGCCTCAAAAATCGGATCGATATAATAATGCGTCCCATTCTTGTCCATACACTTCTTTTTCTTATCCTTGTCGAAGAGCACACTCGCTTCCGCCTTGGACGGGATCGACCAGTCGCTATAACCGGCAAATTTCTCTTTATTTATTTTATCGACATACTCTTTATGATCCTTCCATAAATAGAACTTGTGCATGTCGTTCCATGCGTCGGTTTTTTTCCACATCAAACCCGCATTCGGATCAGTGATGGTCCCATCGCCATTATCAATAAATGGTTTGAGCGGTTCTTTCGGCTTCGCCGCAGGTTTCTTAGCCGCAGGTTTTGCCGCTCCAGCCGCCGCAGGTTTTGCCGCTCCAGCCGCCGCAGGTTTTGCCGCTCCAGCCGCCGCGGGTTTCGCCGCTCCAGCCGCCGCGGGTTTTGCCGCTCCAGCCGCCGCAGGTTTCGCCGCTCCAGCCGCCGCGGGTTTTGCCGCTTCGGCCGTCTCGGGTTTTGCTTCTTCAGGGGTGTTTTCTACTTCTCCCATAAACACATTCCATACAAAAAGATTTTCAAGGAAATCAAACTCTATCAAATTTCAGACCCAGGAGTTCTCCCAGGTCCTTGCCCGTCTCTGTCAATTTCTGCAAAATCGAACCCAGCTCAGAGGCCGGGTAAGACTCCAGTAGTTCAGAAAAATTTTCGCGGTACTGCTTGGCGTTGCTACGAACCCAGTTCACAACCATATCGTTGCCAGAATCCGGGCCTCCTTCGATTCGTTTTCTATCCAACAAATTTGTTTGGGAAATACGGATTATTTCACAGATCAAATCATCTTTGATTTGGCACACGTCGTATCCTCGGGAAACCAATTAAACCGCAAAAATAGCGGTCAATTTATAATGAAACGAATTCCTTGTCAATCCGCATATCTTCAATTTATTGAAGTCGCTTCGGTTTGACAAGCGATAGACTCGCCCCCGTCCGCTAAAACCATTTTAACCCATTGATTTTAAAGTCGCAAACGTTTAAGCGCATAATCACAGGCGCGGATTCGAATGCGGGGGCCTAACAAATCCCCAAGATGAGCGTTGATTCATACGCGCCCTTCAGGCGCGCGCTCGATTCCAAGGGTCCAGCCAATCTCCACGGGTGAGCGTTGATTCATACGCGCCCTTCAGGCGCGCGCTCGATTCCGAGGGTCCAGCCAATCTCCACGACGGATGAGCATTGTTCCATACGCGCCCTTCAGGCGCGCGCTCGATTCCGAGGGTCCAGCCAATCTCTCAAACCTTCTCCAAAAAAATTAAACGCAAGGATCGTTAAAAATATCGCCAGCGAGGGAAACAAGATCAAATGCGGATAAAACTTGATCGCCTTCCAACCATCGTTCGCCAGCGTTCCCCAACTGCTGTAAGGCGGCGCGATTCCCAGCCCAATGAAGCTGAGCGTCGACTCCGCCAAAATCGCAGTAGGAATTCTGAAACTCAAAGTCACCATCAACACGCCCACCAGATTCGGGAATATTTCGCGCAGAAGGATTCGCAAATGACTGGCGCCCAAAGCACGCGCCGCTTCAACAAAAGGAAATTCCTTGAGACGCAGAACCTCGCCGCGAACCAGCCTGGCGACGGTCACCCAACTGACCAGGGTCAGCGCGATGAAAATGCCTGTCATCCCCCGCCCCACCAATACCGTGATCAAAATGATCATCAATAAATCGGGCAGGGAAAATACCACGTCGACCACACGCATCATCAACTGATCCGTCCTGCCGCCCAGGTAACCAGAAACAGCGCCATAGACCGAGCCGATCAACAAAGCCATGAGCGTCGTGCAAACGCCGACGAACAGGGAAACGCGGGCGCCGTAAATGATGCGCGAAAACACATCCCGCCCCAAACGGTCCGAACCCATCCAATGCTCCCATCCGGGAGCCGCCAGAATGTTCAGGGTGTCCTGCGTTTCGTAGGAATAGGGAGCAATCCAGGGCGCGCAAAGCGCGGTCAAGGTGACAAGAAGTATGAATCCCCCGCTAAGCCGGGCGGACAGTGGTAACATGTTTTTCACAAATTCAAAGAGCATCAACTGCTTTTGACAAGCCGCCCTTCCGGTTATCTGGCAGAAAACAGCGGCGTTATCCTCTACATACTTAGAATCAGACTATCTCTTGAAAATTTCAATGGATTTTCTCAATGGCCAGAGAAAAAATTACGGCGCCCTCCCCCACCCCTACTGCTCTGGCACCTTCTCTCCGCTTTAAAAACTCCTGCCAACACGATTTACATACCCAAAGGCGCCTTAATAATGGGAGGCGACAGACAGGTCAGCGAATAAGTCACACAGAGACGCGCGGGTCCAGCCAGGCATAGATCATGTCCACAACGATATTGGCGAGAACGATCAAAACCGAATAGACCAAAGTCACGCCCATGATGAGCGGGTAATCGCGGTTCGTCACCGCCGTGATGAAGAAGCGGCCCATGCCGGGAATCGAAAAAATGAATTCCACAACGAAGGATCCCGTCACCAAGCCCGCCGTGAGCGGTCCCAGAACGGACACCACCGGCGACATGGAATTTTTCAGCACGTGCTTGAACAGAATGACCGGCTCGCTCAAGCCCTTGGCTCGCGCGGTGCGAACATAATCCGCTGACAGGGTTTCAAGGATTGCCGATCGCGTCAAACGCGCAATGTATCCGGCAAAAGGCGCGCCGAGGGCGATGGCAGGCAGGATGATATGCTTCGGACCTTCCCACAAGGCGGGCGGAAACCAGTGCAATTGATGCGACAGGCCCCAGATCAACACGGTTCCCAGAACAAAACTGGGAACGGAGATTCCCAACGTCGCCGCAAACACAACCCCGCGATCCACCGGCGAGCCTTGCCAGTAGGCCGAGGCCATTCCGGCGGGAATCCCGACAAAAACCACAACCATCAAAGCCGACAGACCCAGGACGACGGATACGGGAAAGGTGTCGGAAATAATATCAGACACATCACGCCCGATATATTTATAGGACGGGCCCAGATCGCCGGAGGCCAGTCCCTTGATATAGAGCAGGTATTGCACAACCGCAGGTTGATCGAGATGGTATTTCGCCTCGATATTGGCGACGATCTCAGGCGGCAATTTCTTCTCGGTGTCGAACGGCCCCCCCGGCGCCCAGCGCATGATGAAAAAGGTGAGCGTTGCCACCACAAACAATACGGGGATTCCATACAACACCCGTTTGAAAAAATAAGCCGCCATGATTGAAGCTTTCTAAAGAGAGTCTTGCGCGCCGGGAAAAAGAATCGCCAATTTTTTCCCGCCCGATCCTTGCGCTGGGCTATAATACTCGGTCGTTTCACCAAACCGTATTATCAACAAAGCCGACACGCCATGCCATATTATTCGCTCAGAGAATTCATCACACGACTGGAACAGGAAGGGGAACTGATTCGCATCAAAGAAACCGTCTCCCCTATCCTTGAAATATCGGAAATCACAGATCGCGTATCCAAACTCCCCGGCGGCGGCAAAGCCTTGCTGTTCGAGTCCGTCGAGGGTAGCGAGATGCCGGTACTAATCAACGCCTTTGGCTCGCAGCGACGAATGAACCTCGCGCTCGGCGTGGACGACATCGAAGCCGTTCCCAGAGAAATTGAAAAGTACATCAAAATTGCGCCGCCGACAACCTTGCTTGAAAAAGCCAAAATGATCCCCATGCTCCTGCAGGCCTCGCAGTTTCCACCCAGGACCGTGCGTCAGGCGCCCTGTCAGGAAGTCGTGCTCAAAGGCGACGAGGTGGACCTGGGGAAAATTCCCATCCTGCAATGCTGGCCCGACGACGCCGGCCGATTCATCACCTTCCCCATCGTCGTCAACCGCAGTTACGACGGGGCGGTGCGCAATGTTGGCTTGTATCGCATGCAGATTTACGACAAGAACACCACCGCCATGCACTGGCATATCCACAAGGACGGCGCGCATTTTTTTCACGAATTCAAAAAACACGGCAAGATCATGGAAACGGCGGTCGCCATCGGCGCCGACCCGACGGTATGCTACGCCGCGTCCGCCCCCCTGCCCTACGGCATTGACGAATTTCTGCTGTCCGGATTTTTAAGAAAATCGCCGACGCCGCTGGTGAAATGCAAGACCGTGGACCTCGAAGTTCCAGCCACTGCTGAAATCGTTCTGGAAGGATATATCGACCCGCGCGAAAGCAGAATCGAAGGGCCATTCGGCGATCACACCGGCTACTATTCTCACGACGGCCCATATCCCGTGTTTCATGTCACGGCGATCACGCATCGCAAGAATCCGATTTACCTGACCACCATCGTCGGCAAGCCGCCGCAGGAGGATCTCTATCTGGGCCGCGCCACCGAGCGCATCTTTCTGCCTCTCATGCGCACCCAGTTGCCGGAGATCGTCGACATGGACATGCCCGCCGAAGGCGTGTTTCACAATCTCGTCATCATCTCCATCGACAAGCGCTTCCCCATGCAGGGGCGTCGCCTGATGAACGCGCTGTGGGGCATGGGGCAGATGAGCTTCGTCAAAATCATCTTCGTCGTCGACGAAACGCTGGACGTGCACGACTACAAAGCGGTTGCCTTCGCGTTGTTGAACAAACTGAATTTAAAACGAGACCTGTATTTTTCCGAAGGCATTCTCGACGTGTTGAATCACGCCTCGGATCAAGCCCTGTACGGTTCCAAACTCGGCATCGATCTGACGACAAAAACGGAAGACGAGCCGGGCTACGCCGACCCGCGAGAGGCGACGAAGGCCAACGCCGAAGATTTTGAAGCGGAGCGCGTCCTGAAAAAATTCCCGCAGATCCGGGCTTGCCAGATTCTGCAAATCGACGCCCGGCTTTCCGTTCTCTTCGCGGCGACTCGAAAAACAGCGGCGCATCAGTCGAGAGAGTTGATCGAACAATTCCTCAACGACGCCTCCACCGAAGACGTTTCGATTCTCATTGTGATTGAAGAACATGAAGACCCTTCCGATCTCTCGACCGCGCTCTGGAAAACGCTGAACAATATCGACCCGCGCCGCGACATCTATCAGATCAACGGGAGGCTGGGCATTGACGCGTCGCGCAAGTATGAAGAAGAAGGTTACCAGCAAGGCTGGCCCGAAGAAATCATCATGACGGACGCAATCAAACAACGCGTCAGCGAACGCTTCCAATCTTTATTCTCCTAAAATCTCTTCCCGATAGGAAACACTGCTTCCATGGCTGTCGACAAACTCATCATCAAAGGCGCGCGCGAACACAATCTTAAAAACATCACGCTGGAACTGCCGCGCAATCAACTGGTGGTCATCACCGGTCTGAGCGGCTCCGGCAAATCGTCGCTCGCCTTCGACACCATCTACGCGGAAGGGCAACGCCGTTACGTCGAATCCCTGTCCGCCTACGCCCGGCAATTTCTCGAGCTGATGGAAAAACCCGACGTGGACAGCATCGAAGGCTTGTCGCCTGCGATTTCTATCGAACAAAAAACTTCCAGTCGCAACCCGCGCTCCACCGTTGGCACCGTCACCGAAGTTTACGATTACATGCGCCTGCTGTTCGCGCGTATCGGTCGCGTTTACTGCTATGGATGCGGGCGGCAGATCGCCTCGCAGACCGCGCAACAGATCGTCGATCAGGTCACGCAAATTCCGACAGGCACAAAGATAATGATCCTTGCGCCGCTCGTCAGCAACCGCAAGGGCGAGTTCAAACGCGAGCTGGCGGAAATTCAAAAAAAGGGATTCGTGCGCGCGCGCATCGACGGCGAAGTGCGATCTCTCGACGAAGACATCACGCTGAACAAAAAATTCAAGCACACGCTGGAAATCGTCATCGACCGTCTGGTGGTGAAAGACACGCTGGGGCGGCGTCTCGCCGACTCCATCGAAACGGCGCTGGAGCATGGCGAGCGCTCGGCCATCATCTGCAAACTGGGAGCCGATGGAAGTAGCGAGGATTTGTTGTTCAGCGAAAAATTCGCCTGTAATTACTGCGGCATCAGCTATCCCGAACTCGAACCGCGCCTGTTCTCGTTCAACAATCCCAACGGCGCCTGCCCGCAATGCGAAGGGCTGGGAACCAAGATGGTCATCGATCCCGACCTCGTCGTGCCCGATCCCAGCCTGTCGATACGCGACGGAGCCTTCAAGCCCTGGGAGAAAAAAAATTCGGTGTATTTCCATCAGATGCTGGAAACCCTGTCGGAGCATTTCAAATTCAAACTGGGAACGCCTTACGAAAAATTGCCGGAGAAAATCCAGCAGACGCTGTTGTACGGATCGGGCGACGAAGAGATTCAGTATTATTATGAAAAAAACAACCGTCGGCATTTTTACGCGGGAACGTTTGACGGCGTCATTCCCGAACTGGAGCGACGCTACCGCGAGACCGACTCTGCATCGGCGCGCGAGGAAATTGCGCGCTACATGCGCACGCTGGACTGCGCGCTCTGCGAAGGAACGCGCCTGACCAAAGCGGGCATTTCGGTGAAGGTAGGCGACAAGAACATCATCGACCTGACGGAGTTGGCCATCGACCATCTGCTCGATTTTTTCAATCAACTGAAACTGACATCGCAAGAACATCTCATCGCCCGCCGGATCGTGAAAGAGATCAAGGAGCGCCTCGGCTTTCTGAACAACGTCGGGCTGGACTACCTGTCCCTCAACCGAACCTCATCCACATTGTCCGGCGGCGAAAGCCAGCGCATTCGCCTGGCAACGCAGATCGGCTCTTCGCTGATGGGCGTCCTCTACGTGCTCGACGAACCCAGCATCGGCCTGCACCAGCGCGACAACGACCGCCTCCTGAAAACCCTGTTCCGCCTGCGCGATCTCGGCAACACGGTGATCGTCGTCGAACACGACGACGCCACCATCCGCTCCGCCGATCATGTGGTCGATCTCGGACCGGGCGCAGGCGTTCACGGCGGCGAGATCATCTTCTCCGGCACGCCTGCGAAATTACTCAAGAACAAGAAATCGCTCACCGGGCAATTCCTTTCGGGAAAAAAACAGGTGCCCGTTCCCGCCCAGCGACGCAAGGGCATCGGCAAATCGCTGAAGATCATCGGCGCGCAACAAAACAATCTGAAAAACGTGACCGCTGAATTTCCGCTCGGTTGCATGATCTGCGTCACCGGCGTGTCCGGCTCGGGAAAGAGCACGCTGGTCATCGACATCCTCTACAAGGCGCTGGCAAAACATTTCTGGCGCTCCGTGGACAAGCCGGGAAAATTCGACACAATTGAAGGCATTCAATACATCGACAAGGTGATCGACATCGACCAGTCTCCCATCGGCAGAACGCCGCGTTCCAATCCCGCCACCTACACCGGAATCTTCACCTTCATCCGCGACCTGTTCAGCGAAACGCCGGAGTCACGAGTGCGCGGCTACAAACCGGGTCGCTTCAGCTTCAACGTGCGCGGCGGGCGATGCGAAACCTGTCAGGGCGACGGCGTCATCAAAGTGGAAATGCATTTCCTGCCCGACGTCTTCGTGACCTGCGAAGCCTGCCAGGGCAAGCGCTTCAATCGCGAAACGCTGGAAGTGACTTACAAGGGAAAAAACATCGCCGACGTGCTGGCCATGACGGTCGAAGAGGCGCGCGTTTTCTTTCAGAACATTCCTTCATTACGATCGCGATTGCAAACCATCGCCGATGTCGGGCTCGACTACATCCATCTCGGTCAGGCCGCCACCACCCTGTCCGGCGGCGAAGCGCAACGCGTCAAGTTGTCCAAAGAGTTGAGCAAGCGCGCGGCAGGACAAACGCTCTACATTCTCGACGAACCCACCACCGGCCTGCATTTCGCAGACGTCGAAAACCTGCTCGGCGTTCTCGTCAAACTCGTCGAGGCGGGCAACACCGTCATCATCATCGAACACAATATGGAAGTCATCAAGACCGCAGATCACATCATCGACCTTGGCCCGGAGGGCGGCGCCAAAGGCGGGCAGATCATCGGCAAAGGAACGCCCGAAGCGCTGGCCAAAAACGCCAAGTCCTACACCGGGCAGTATCTCAAGGAATATTTGTAGGCAATACCTTCCATTGATGGATTTGAGCATTTTTTCCTGCCAGCGAGTTTGCCTGGCCATTTTTCTTCATAGGGGGATTGTGTGCCAAAACCCCTCCCACCCAACCGGCAAAAATATCGGCAAAAATTAAGTTTAAAAATTACTTTAACTAAAGTAATATATATAGTTAGATTCTAAATTTTAATCGGCAATTTTTACAATCAACATGGCAAAAAGTGAACCAGTCACTCTAATGGAACCTATGTTGCCTTCTCCAATTTCCAGAGAATTGCAGGACCTCGGCGTTGAATTGTCGGAAAAAGCGGCCCATCTGGCGGGGATGATCCATCCCACCACCCAGCTTTCTATTGGCGAACTCGTTCGCTCCATGAACTGCTATTACAGCAATCTCATAGAAGGGCATGACACCCACCCAAGGGATATTGACCGCGCCCTGAAGGGTGATTTTTCTGCGGAACCTGAAAAAAGAGACCTGCAACTGGAAGCCAAGGCGCATATCCTTCTTCAAGAAAAAATCGATACTCAAAATATAGAAGAGAATAAAACCGTCGCTTTTATCCAATGGCTTCACAGGGAATTCTGCGAACATCTGCCGGATGATCTCCTCTGGGTCGAAAACCCGGATACAAAAGAAAAAATTCCTGTGGAGCCTGGGAAATTTCGAGAAACAGACGTTGCAGTGGGAAGGCATATCCCTCCAAGCGCTGAAAACATCCCTGATTTTCTAAAACGATTTACAGACGCTTACGACCCAGACAGATTAGGCCGTATGGACAGGCTCGTTGCGGCGGCGGCTTCACACCACCGCCTGCTCTGGATACATCCCTTCATTGATGGAAACGGAAGAGTGGCGCGCCTGTACTCTCACGCCTACCTGAAAACCATTGGAATCGGCAGTAGCCTTTGGTCGGCATCGCGCGGGCTGGCTCGCAATGTTGAAAACTACAAGACCCGTCTGGATGCGGCAGACGCACCGCGGCAAGGGGATCTGGATGGACGTGGCTCCCTTTCTCAAAAGGGGCTGGAGGAATTTTGCGCGTTCTTTTTAGGCGTGTGTATCGATCAAATCGACTTTATGGAATCCCTGCTCAAGCCGGATGAACTCATCCGTCGAATCGAAATTTACAGCGAAGAAGAAGTTCGCGCCAGGCGATTGCCGAAAGGCTCTTTCCCTTTATTGCGAGAATCGCTTTTAGCGGGTGAGTTTGAACGAGGCAAGGCCGCTGGTTTGACGGGCTATAAAGACCGACAAGCGCGCACCGTTCTAAAAGAACTTTTGGAAAAGGGTCTTCTCACTTCAAGAAGCGTAAAAGGCCCCGTGCGCCTGGGGTTCCCCATCGGCATCGTGGAGAGGTGGTTCCCGAGTTTGTATCCTTAGGGTATACAAAACATGCGAAGCGCTGATCGAAAACGCCAAGTCCTACACCAAGCAGAATCTGAAAGAAGATTTGTGATTTGTGCAATTCACGGAACTCGTTTCAACTTTTACAATCTTCAATCACCTTGGTATTGGAGGAGAATTACACAGATAGGTTACTATGTTTCTAATGGGTTTCAATTTTGAATTAATTCAGAAACAAATTTTCTACAAATCTTATTTGGGTGCTACCGAAGTGTCCTTTTTCTCTTTATCAAAAAAACCGATTATTTATATATGTCGCAACCTCCTCAAGTGGAACTTCGATAGAAGAATTCCCACTTCTTACATAGAACTTTTTTGATTTGACCCCGTTTTTATCTACAAACTCCAGATACTGCGGCTCCAATCCTTTTTTAACTTTCACTTGACAAATTTCATTTTCATCAATTTCAGGAAAACTTATAACAATATTATTGGTGGCAAAGTTCACCCCAAAATTATTCTTTACCAATTCCCTTAAGTGAAGTTCAAATTCATCCTTGTTCCCATCTAAGCTTGTATAGTCATAGTCCAAGCCCAGAATCGTTCCTTCATCGTTAACGCCAATCAGTAGGGTGCCTCCCTCTCCATTGTTTAAGGCTACAATAGCTTTCACAACAATCCCCTCTATTTTTTTATCAGCGCGGTTTTCTTTTAAGTTCCATCGAAGAGAAGATTTAAATTCCAAGTCACTACTCTCCCCTTCGGCAATTAACTCCTCCAGAGAAGTTTCAACACTGGTATCAACTGAGTCAACAAGAGTATTTAGAAAGTTGTTCAACTCTTCTGCTAGCAGTCGACGGCGAGCCTCTAAAAACTTTTCATAATTTTCAAGTTTCCAAAGTTCCCTGTCGCTTGGAATGCTTTGCAGTTGAAGGGCATTGGGGAATTTTTCACTCACATCGGAAAGGTAATCCTCCGCAGGAGAAGCCAACTTATTTATATTTCCCGTTTGGCTTAGAACCGCTCGGTTGGTTATTTCCTGGGCCAAGGCATACTTTTGCCGATTATTTTTATTGTATCCATTTTTGCTCAACAGGGAGTATGGAAAGATATGGTTCTGCTCCAAAGCATATTTCTTACCCATATTCTGCCTAATGCTGATCCCTGTGCTCAGGCAAACCGCATTTTTACTTTTAAAGTACCACCTCATTAATCCATACAATGCGTTCCGTATATCAACTCCAATAAACTCATCTTTGGAAATCTCCAATGGTCTTTCTGCTTTAATAATACTCAATAACTCGTCAAATGCATTTTCGGATTGGACAACAATACTAATATCTTTATCCAGCTTCTGAGGCATTTGGCTAACATATCTTTGACGAATTTGGGAATAGTAAAACCATTTAACCGCCTTCTTAATCTCCCTATCAGAGAGAGGATCGCTATTTTTTCTGTAAACATAAACGATGATGGGTACCAATGCATAAACTGAGTTAATTTCTTTTGTATGATCGACGAATGCCTTTGACCGCATAATATTCATGACATAGTCCAAAGTCTCACCCGATAATTTTTTCCAAGCTTCCTTTATCCGGTCCTCGTTGTCTGGAGTATGGAGTTTGCTCATTTCTGATCCCATGTTATAGAGTACTCCCAATAGGACATAGACTAGGAAATCCAATTTGAATACAAACCCGTCTTTTTCCAATTCGAAAAGCTTTTTTTTCAATTCCTCTCTTGCCTTAGGCCAATAGCCGCAGATTTGCGCAAGAGCCAGTTCTGCGTCGGTAAGATTTATCCCGCTGGCGTTGACAATATAAAAAATGTCAATCGCCTCCCTGAGCGTGGCTTTTACAGGAACAGACTGCTCAGGAAAATCTCGGTCCATAATCCTAGTAATAGCGTTCAAATTGTCATCTATTAAATCATCTCTATCACGGGAAACTTCTTGCCCAATATTTTCTAATGCCCGAACGACGTCCTTCAACCTGATATTCTTGTCAAAAATATCAATCAGTTTTACCCATAAAGGATTATTTTCCATCATTTTTTTTTGATAATAAGAAAGCTCCAGCGATTCAACGTTGACGTAAAGGCTTCGAGTATCATGAGTGATTTCTGTAGCTTTATAATAAGGGGGGAATTCTCCACGGATTATCATATAAAGAGTAGTAATCCGCTGTTGACCGTCCAAAATAACTTTCACTGTACCCATCTCGGAGCGATACTGGATTTTCCCTTTAAATTCAGGAGGCTGATTGGTATCCCAAGTCAGCATAGTTCCAGTGGGGTAATCCTTAATCAGCGAATCTAGCAACCGCTTTGCATCGTTTCGCTTCCAAACATACTCTCTCTGAAAAGCGGGAACAAACAGCTGATGCTGATCAATTTTGTCTAGGATTTGTGAAATTTTCATACCCTCTATCCTCTATTTTAGTACCTGGCTTGAACAGTGAACTTCCCAGAAATAAGTGGACACGAAGAAAATAATAGATCTAATCTTTCTTAGAAGCGTCTAGATAGGAAAGAAATGGAATCATTGCCTGCATAAAAACACCCACATTAACCAACAATATTGAAGCGGCGGGCGCGGTACTTGACGCCGAATTCTTCGGCGATTTCTTCGCAACGTTCTTCATCCACTTCGTCCTGATGGGTGACGATGCTGGCCTGCACGACGGGGATGTATTTCTTCGCTTCGGCGATGAACTCCTTGACCTTGTCGTAGATGCCGTTGCGAAACATCGGCAGGGGCTGGGTGACGGCGTCGTAGTGTTCTGAATTTTCGGCGTTGAGGCTCACCGACACTTCGTCGATCAGTCCTTGCAGTTCAGGCAGGATGTTGCGTTTGTTGATGACATTGCCGTGTCCGTTGGTGTTCAGGCGCACCTGTCCGCCTGCGGCTTTGATTTTCGCCGCGACTTCTTTAATCACGTTCAAACGCAGGGTGGGTTCTCCGAATCCGCAGAAAACGATCTGTTCGTATTTTTTGGGATCGTCGATCGCCTCCCAGACTTCCTGAGCGGTCGGTTCGCGGTCGAGAGCCAGATTGTAGCCCTGCACCACCGGGCGCGTCAGGCGCGTGCAGAAGACGCAATCCGCCGTGCATCGTTGCGTCAGGTTCAGGTACAGCGAGTTGCGAATCTGATAGGCGACCGTTCCGGTCTTCGCATTGTCGCCGATGCCGAACAGTTCGTAAAAGTTCAGGGCCGAGGTGCGTTGAAAATCCTGAATGCTGACGCCGCGCAGGTCCGCCAGCAGTTCTGCTGTGTGATTGACGTAAGCCGGTTCGTTGCGTTTGCCGCGTTTGGGAACGGGCGCAAGATAGGGGCAGTCGGTCTCCGCAAACAGGCGGTCGGCGGGAATGGTTTTGGCGACGGCGCGCAGGTCTTCGAGTTTCTTGAAAGTCACCGATCCTGAAAATGAAATATAAAAGCCCAGTTCCAGAGCCTGATCCGCCAGACGCTGATCGCCGGAGAAGCAGTGAAAAATCCCCGAATGGGCGGTCGGGTCTTTCGGATAATAATCCGACAGAATTTTAATGGTGTCTTCCGCCGCGTCGCGGGTGTGGATGATGAGTGGCTTGCCCAATTCGCGCGCCAGTTCGATCTGCTTGCGAAAATGAATGCGCTGGTCTTCCTGCGGCGAATAGTTTTTGAAATAGTCCAGTCCCGTCTCTCCCACGGCGATGACGCGCGGATGCGCCAGCAATTCGCGCAGGCGCGCATAGCTGTATTCGTCGATGGATTTCACGTCGTGCGGATGTACTCCGGCGGTGGAATAAATGAAGTCATACTGCTCCGCCAGATCGAGCGAGCGGCGACTGCTCTCCACGTCGCAACCGACGTTGACGAGATACTGAACGCCCGCCTCGCGAGCGCGCGCGATCACCTCTTCGCGATCCTCGTCGAACTGTTCGACGTCTATATGCGCATGCGTATCAATAATCATTTAACGCGGGCTCCATTGGGCAATTCCTGATCGAATCCCGCCAGCACGATTTTATCGGCGTCGCTACCGGCAAGGACCATTCCCTGCGATTCAATGCCCATCAGCTTCGCCGGTTTGAGATTGGCGACGAGAATGATCGAGCGTCCCACCAGCGCTTCCGGCTCGTAAGCCGCGGCGATGCCCGCGACCACCTGACGCACTTCGGAACCGATATCCACCTTCAACTGAATGAGTTTTTTTGATTTCTTGACCTTTTCCGCTTCCAGTATCGTTCCCACTCGAAGATCGAGTTTCATCACGTCTTCAAAAGAGATGATCGGCGATGCGCCGTTCTCCCCAGTTGATTTCGGTTCTTCTTTTTTTACTTCCACTTCTTTTTTTTCAGATACTTCTGCCGCTGATTCAGTCACTTTTTCTCCGTTTTCTTTTTGAGCCGACTCCAAGGTCTTGTTGATTTCAGCTTCTCGTTTTTCATCAATGCGCGGAAATAATTGCTCGCCCGGCTGAAGAGCCGCGCCCGTTTGCAGGCCGCGCCATTCAAGGATCGACGCCATGCCGAGGGACTCCGGCGAGCCGGAAGCGTTCAGGCGTTTGAAAATCTGTTCTGCCGTGTGCGGCATGCAGGGATAAATCAAAATCGCCAGGGCGCGCAAACTTTCGGCGATGTGGTACATGACCCCCGCCAACTCCTTCTTGCCCTCTTCGGTCTTGAACAGATTCCAGGGCGCTTTCTCGTCGATCCATTTATTGCCCGCGTCGACCAGCCTCCAGATGCGTTCAAGGATTTTGTTATAGGCCAACTCGCCATAGAGTTTTTCAATCTCCGGAATCGCCTCGGCGAACTGCTCTTTCAGGCGCTCATGCGAAGGATCGCCAACCGGCTCGGGAATTTTTCCTTCATGATAACGCTTGATCATGTTTTCGGTGCGGTTCAGCAGGTTGCCCAGATTGTTTGCAAGGTCGCTGTTGATGCGACCGACCAGCGCCTGATGGGAAAAATCGGCGTCCAGACCGAAAGGCGCTTCGCGCATCAGGAAATAGCGAATGGCGTCGACGCCAAACAGATCGATCAGCAGATTCGGTTCCACCACGTTGCGCAGGGACTTCGACATCTTCTTGCCATTCACCGTCCACCAGCCATGCGCGAAGATGCACTTCGGCGTCGGCAGACCCATCGACTTTAGCATGGTCGACCAATACACCGCGTGCGTGGTGAGAATGTCTTTTCCCACCAGATGATAATCCGCGGGCCAGAAGCTATCGCCCTTCAAATCATCATAATTGCCCAGCGCGGAAATGTAGTTGATGAGCGCGTCGAACCAGACATAGGTGACGTAGTCCTCGTCAAACGGCAGAGGGATGCCCCATTCCAGACGCGACTTGGGACGCGAGATGCACAGATCGCCCAAGGGATTGCCGAGAAATCCCAGCACTTCATTGCGCCGTGAAGCGGGTTGAATGAAATCCGGGTTCGCTTGAATGGTCTCTTTCAGCCAGTCGCCGTACTGCCCCATCTTGAAAAAATAATTGTGTTCCAGAATCTTTTCGACAGGACGCGAGCATTCCGGGCAAGCCCCGTTCACAAGGTCTTTCTCCGTCCAGAACCGTTCGTCTGGCGTGCAGTACCAGCCTTCATACGAGGCCTTGTAAATCTCGCCGCGATCAAACAACTGCGTGAGAATTTCGCGCACGACTTTTTGATGACGCTCCTCGGTGGTGCGAATGAAATCGGTGTTGGAAATATTGAAGCGTTCCCACAGCTCCTTGAAACGGACATGAAGCCGGTCGACATGCGCCTGCGGCGTCACTCCCAGATCGCGCGCGGCCTGTTGCACCTTTTGCCCATGCTCGTCGGTTCCGGTCAGAAAGCAGACCTCCTTACCTTCCTGGCGCTGGCGACGCGCAACGACATCCGCCGCAATCGTGGTGTAGGCGTGGCCGATATGCGGCACATCGTTGACATAATAAATCGGCGTGGTTACGTAAAACTTACTTCGCGATCCTTGCATGTAATGAAATGAGGTTAAGGGTTAAGCGGGTTTATCCGACGAGGGGCGCGGTTTGGCAGTATGGACTTCGTCCGACGGAAATGAAAGCACCGAATCGTCGTCGAGTCGCACCACGACAAACTGATTCAGAATTTCATTTTTAATCACCTTGCCCGGCCCCGAAGGCGTTTCGACTTTCTTGCCAATCTTGGGCATGCTCTTGGAGAGGTTTCGATACACTTCATGTTCGTACTGGAGGCAACACATCAGCCGACCGCACACGCCGGAAATTTTTCCGGGATTCAGGGCCAGCCCCTGATCCTTTGCCATGCGAATCGTCACCGGATTGAAATCTTTCAGGAATCGCGTGCAACACAGCTCTTCGCCGCAGATTCCCGTTCCCGAGATCGCCCGCGCCTCGTCGCGCACGCCGACCTGACGCATCTCAATGCGGTGTCGCAGGAAACTGGCGAGTTCTTTGATCAGTTGACGAAAATCGACCCGTCCTTCCGCGGTGAAGAAAAAAATGGTTTTTTTCTCGTTCGGCTCATGCACCACCCGGCTCAGGCTCATGGGCAATTTCAATTCGGTGATTTTATCAATGCAAAATGATTTCGCCTTGTACTCCAATTCCTCTTTTTTCCTCTGCGTCTGCAAGTCGTTGGCGTTTGCGATTCGCAGAACCTTGCCCGTCTTGCATCCCGGCTGTTTTTTTCGATAGTCGATGATCTTGTTTGACGCGATGACGCCAATCTGAACGCCGGCCTGAGTTTGCGCGATCACCTGATCTCCCACCCGCAAGCGCAATTCGCCGGGGTCGCACAATTCAGAACGCACCCCGTCGGTGGGGCGTACGCCAATCACAAAGCGTTTCGGCTCCGGCTTGCTTTCATCAGACCGATGGGCCTGAGTTTCCATATGAGTAAGGATTCCCATTTTCAAGCCGCCTCGCAAAAATCAATCAACATGGATTCCAGCGCCAATTGAACATTAAAATTAAATTTCAAATCAAACAGGGTTTTTGAAACGCTCTGAAACATCCTCAACAGCGTTTCCAGCGATTTAGTTTCCGCAACAGCGAGCAATTCGTCGCGCATATCCGCATTCACGATCGCGCCCGTCTCGCCGCAGGATTTGAGAATCGCAAGATCGCGAAGCAAATGCGCGATCTCTCGGAGACAGGCCGGCAGATCGTCCGTCTGCTTGGCCACCACCTTGCACCATTCAAAAATCTTCGACATGTGATCGAACGAAACGTTTTGGATCAAATTCAGGAATTCTCCGCGCCGTTCGCAGATTCGCAATAAATCCTCATCCAGAGCCGCTTCGATGCGCCCTCCGGAACGCAAAGCCCGCAATTCCAATTCGCCCTCGTCAATCTCCAGATTGCCCTGCTCGACCTGCTGCGCGATGATCTGGCGCACATCGCCCGGACTCAGCGGTAAAAAACGAATCCCCTGACAACGGGAAACAATCGTTGGAAGTAAATTATGAGGATTCGAAGCAATCAAAATAAAAATCGTTCGTGCCGGCGGCTCCTCCAACGTTTTCAGAAAAGAATTCGCCGCCTGCGGATTCATCAAATCCGCCCCGTCAATGATCGCCGCCTTATAATGCCCCTCATAAGACTGAAAAGAAAGACGTTGTTGCAGTTCCCGAAGCGGTTCAATTTTGATGGAACTCATTCTCGCGGTCGGACTGCTTTTCTTCGGTTCGAGAAAATGCACATCGGGATGCTGGTTCTTTTCTATTTTCAGGCAAGGACCGCAGCGCCCGCAAGCGCCCTGCTCCTCGCGCGCTTCGCAATTCAATGCTTTGACCAGCTCCCATGCGATTTTCTTCTTGCCCACGCTGTCTTCGCCATAAAACAAATAAGCGTGAGGCAATTTCTCATTCGCCAGAGCCTGAAGTATGATTTGTTGCGGCCGTTCCTGGCCAAGTACACCGTAAAATCCCATGAAACAACCGTTTCAAAGCCCAATGCGGACAGGAAGAATATTTTTATAGGACCGGGTCGGGCAATATCGTTGCAAAACCGACAACTTTCTGGTAATAAATGAGTTCGGTTTAAATCATTAATAAAAATAATATAAACACATTATTTAATATATCATGGCCGTCAAAGAAAAAGCCAAAAAAACAGGTCAAAGAAAACGAAAACCCAAAATACTCGCCGTTATCAACGACGCATGCACGGGCTGTAGCGGTTCCCCGATCTGCATCACGGAATGCCCCGTCGACAACTGTATGTATGAGGTAGAGAATCCAGACGCTCCGGCATTCAACCGAGTTTACGTCGACGCCCTGCTGTGCATTGGATGTAAAAAATGCATCACCAAGGGACCGATGAATACGCTGTTGGAAGGTTGCCCCTGGGATGCGATCGATATGGTTTCTCTTGAGGATTTCGAATCTGAGAATGGCGAGTTGCCTTACTAGGTAAATTCAAAAAAACTCGTCGGATTTTTGGCGACATGAACACGGGCATGACAGACGATTTGCCGTGCCGCTGATCCATGTCGTATGGGGAAGGTCTTTTTTGTTTGCGCGGCGAACGGGGTTCTGCGCATAATACAATTGAATCAATCACTTACCAGATAAAATAAAAAAACCAAAAAACAAATTTGGACAAGTTATTCCGCCTGATGTATCATGAGGCCGTTTTTTTGCCCGCAGGTCTTAAAACACCCCAGGTTTCCTAAGCAATGGACGAAAATAACGACTTCCGTCGTGGACTGAGTCTTGCGCTTAGGTTGGGTACGGAAATGATGGTATCGACCTTTGTCGGAGGCTCTATGGGTTACGCCATCGACTGGTACTTTCAAACGCGGCCCTGGTTCATGGTGTTCGGAATCCTGCTGGGCGGAGCGGCGGGAATAATGACAGTGTATCGCATCGCAATGATGAATCAAAACGACGCGGCAGAGCAGGACGCCGCGCAAAAAAATAAAAGCGACTCAATTAACGACGATCAACAGGAAAAATAAACAGGCATTATGGAAAGTCCTTTACACCATTTTCATCTAGACCCCATCATCCCGATCAAACTGGGAGAGCTGGATCTTTCAATCAACAAAGCGATATTGGCGATGTGGGCCGGAATGGCCGTGGTCTATTTCCTGTTTCGCGCAGGCGGCAAAAGCGTAGGCGCCAAGACCCCCTCAAAACTTCAAAGCGTTCTTGAAATCAGCCTGGAGTTTATAAGAGGCATGGTCGATGAATTCATCGGCAAGGAAGAAGGCAAGAAATACTTCTCGTTCATCGCCACCCTGTTTTTTTTCATCCTGTCCTGCAACCTGATCGGTCTGATTCCCGGTTCCTACACCATCACCAGTCAATTGGTTGTGACAGGAGCCTTTTCCATTGTGATTTTTATCATGACCCTGGTCATTGGCTTCATGAAACATGGCGGGCATTTTTTCAGCATTCTGGTTCCACCGGGCGTTCCCAAAATCATGATTCCCTTGATGGTTCCGATTGAAATTATCAGCATGGTCGCCCGTCCGATTTCATTATCGGTTCGGCTCTTCGCCAATATGACCGCCGGACACACCGTGCTGGCCGTACTCTTTGGTCTTGCCATGTCGGCGTCGCTGTTCATCGGCTGGATGCCATTCACTTTCACCATCATTATCAATGGTCTGGAAATTGCCATCGCATTTATACAAGCATATATTTTTACCACGTTGACCTGCGTTTATATTGGCGACGTGATCCGACTTCATTAAGAAAAGTAATATCAGCCGTTATTATTTATATTTTTTTTAGGAGATGACAGAATGGGTTCAGAAGCAGCAGCGTTGATTGGAATGGGTTTATGTGCAGCGGGTTTTTTCGGCGCCGCCTTGGGGATCGCATATATTTTTGCAAAAACCATTGAGACGGTCGGTCGACAGCCAAATGCGGAAGCGCGTGTTGCAAAATACTGCTGGATCGGTTTCGCTCTGGTAGAAGCTATCGCACTGTACGCCTTGGTCATTGCATTCATCATTATGCCGTAAACGTGAGATTTCCAAACGACCCCAGGGTCGTTTGGCGTTTCGCCGTCATAATTAAATAATCATCCACATTAATATTCAAAAGAGACACTAATGCCTCAATTTGAGCAAGTGGGAGTGTTCAGTTCCCTCATTTTCTGGTCCCTGCTGTCGTTTGGGCTTCTGCTGGTTCTTCTCAAGAAGTTTGCCTTCCCGCCCATTCTTCAAGCGCTGGAAGACCGGGAAAAGAAAATCAGCACGGATATTTCCGAAGCGGAAAAACTTCGCGAAGAAGGCCGTCAACTGAAACTCACGTTGGAAGAGGAACTGAAAAAGGCCCACGAAAAAGCCAGCACCATCGTTCAATTGGCTTACGACGAGAGCAAGAAACTTCAGGAAAAATCGCTTCAGGAAACGCAGGCGAAAGTCAAACACATGCAACAGGAAACCGAGCGCGAGATTCAAGCCATGCGCCAGAAACTGTTCAGTGAAATTCGCGATTACGCCGCCGAATTGACCATCGCCTCCACCGAAAAATTTCTGAAAAAGAACCTGACGGACGAAGCCAGCAAGAAACTGGTCAACGAATCGATTGACGAAGTCATCCGTTCAATGGACCAACGCAAAAATTAACCCAGAGAAGCATAGCGGATACATATGTTAGAAAACGCCATAGGCAAACGATACGCAGACGCCCTGTCCGACAGCATTAGGGAAGATTCAAAACTGGACAGCGCTTTGAACCATCTGAGGTCGTTGAATCAGGCTTTCACAGATCAACCTGATCTGACGCGGTTCTTCTCCCATCCCGGGATACCGCTGGACCGTAAGGAAGAGATGGTTCGTAACCTTTGCTCTCAAATGAACATCGGAACGGAAATCCTCAATCTGGCTCTCCTGTTGACGGAGCGACTTAAAATTTTGTTCTTGGGGAATATTGTCGATCATTTTGAAAAGGCGGTAGACGCCCGATTGAATCAGGTCCGGGTTTCCGCAACGGGAACCTATGCCCTCGACGCCGATCAGGTCAACCGTTTGACCGAAGCGCTCAACCGCATTCTCGGCAAAAAAATAATTATAGAAACCCGCGTGGACGCATCGATTCTTGGCGGATTGATTGTTCAAATCGGAGATCAGGTTGCTGACGCAAGCCTCCGAAACCGCCTGTCCATCATGAAACAAGCCATCGAAAAATAGGAGATCGTTTAAGTGAATTTGCGAGCCGATGAAATAAGCGCCCTGATCCAAAAACAGATCGAGGGATTTGATACAAGTATCGAGCTAAAAGAAACCGGACGGGTCATTTCCGTCGGCGACGGTATCGCCCGAATTTACGGCCTCGAAAACGCCATGCTCAGCGAACTGCTCGAATTTCCGGGCGGACTGGTCGGCATGGTGTTGAACCTCGAAGAGGACAACGTCGGAGCGGTGCTTCTGGGTTTTGACGATAAAATAAAAGAAGGCGACGAAGTCAAACGCACCGGACGCATCATGCAAGTGCCCATCGGCCCCGAAATGGTCGGTCGCGTGGTCAACTCTCTGGGCGAGCCTATCGACGGACGCGGCCCGATTGAAACCAAACAATTCGGCCCCATCGAGAGACTTGCGCCCGGCGTTATTGATCGAAAATCCGTACACGAGCCGATGCAGACCGGCATCAAAGCCATCGACGGCATGATCCCGATCGGACGCGGACAGCGCGAACTCATCATCGGCGACCGTCAGACGGGCAAAACCGCCGTCGCGCTCGATACGATCATCAATCAAAAAGGTCAGAACATGTTCTGTATCTACGTAGCGGTCGGGCAGAAACGCTCGACGGTTGCGCGCGTTGTAAAAACGCTTGAAGAACATGATGCAATGAAATACACCATCGTCGTCGCCGCAACAGCCAGCGATCCGGCGCCTCTGCAGTTCATCGCCCCCTATGCCGGTTGCGCCATGGGCGAATACTTCCGCGACAACGGTCAGCATTGTCTGATCGTTTACGATGATTTGTCAAAACAGGCCGCCGCTTACCGGCAGATGTCCCTGCTCCTTCGACGACCCCCGGGACGCGAAGCGTACCCTGGCGACGTTTTCTATGTGCATTCCCGACTTCTCGAACGAGCCGCAAAGCTGGACGATAATCTCGGCGCCGGTTCATTGACCGCCCTGCCGATCATCGAAACCCAGGCGGGCGACGTATCGGCTTATATTCCGACCAACGTGATCTCCATCACCGACGGGCAGATTTATCTGGAAACCGACCTGTTCTTCTCCGGCGTACGCCCGGCGATCAACGTCGGACTTTCCGTTTCCCGCGTCGGCGGCGCCGCTCAGACCAAAGGCATGAAGCAGGTGGCGGGTCAAATGCGACTGGATCTGGCGCAATACCGCGAAATGGCGGCCTTCGCCCAGTTCGGTAGCGACCTCGACGCGGCGACGCAGGCTCAGTTAGCGCGCGGCGAACGACTGGTCGAGATTCTCAAGCAAGACCAGTACAAACCGCTCTCGGCAACGCAACAGATCATTTCCATTTTCGCAGGCGTTCGCGGTTTGCTCGACAAGGTTCCTGTCGAAAAGATCAAACAATTCGAGACGGGTTTTCTGAACTTCATGGAAGAGAAGTACATGGACGTCATCAGCACGCTGGAAAAGCAGAAAAAACTGGACGACGACCTCGAAACGAAATTGAAAGCCGCTGTTGAAGAATACAAAGGATTGATGTAAGCGCTTATGCCTAATCTAAAAGATATTCGAAGGCGCATTAAAAGCGTCAAAAATACCCAGCAGATCACCAAGGCAATGAAGCTGGTGTCCGCTTCCAAATTGCGCAAGGCTCAGGAAGCGATCCTCGGTTCGCGGCCTTATGCGATCAAACTCATGGAGGCGATCAGCCATCTGGCGACGCGGTGTAATTACGATTTGCACCCCTTTCTGAGCCACCGCGAGGACAACAAGACTTTGTATCTGGTTATCACCGCCGACAAGGGTCTTTGCGGCGGTTTCAACGGAAACATCATCCGCAAGACCAATCAGGAAATTCAGGCGCACGCAAATCGCGAATCGCAATTGATCCTCGCCGGTAAAAAGGGCAATGATTTTTTCAAGACCAAAGATATTCCGATTTTGAAAGATTATATCGGCTGGACGCGCGAGTTCAATTACGCTCTCGCTTCTAAAATTGCGGACGATCTGGCGGAAGAATTCGCCAACAAGTCTGTCGACCGGGTTTATGTGGTCTACAACGAATTCAAATCGGTCATTCAGCAAGACGTCGTTATCGAACAACTGCTTCCCGTTGTTCCTGAGTATGAAGTCAAGGAAGATGAACATCAGGTCGACTACGAATACGAGCCTGACGCGGAAGAGATGCTGGATTCGCTCCTGCAACGTTATATGAGAACACAGGTGTTTCGCGCCTTTCTCGAATCGGCGGCTGGCGAACACGGCGCGCGCATGACAGCGATGGACAGCGCCTCTCGAAATGCAGGCGAAATGATCGGAAGCCTGACCTTGCAATACAATCAGGCGAGACAGGCTTATATCACCAAGGAATTGATAGAAATCGTAAACGGGGCTGAAGCGCTCAAGGCCTGACGGAATTTTGAATTAAAAGATAACTGGAGGAAGTAACAGAATGAATAAAGGGAAAATAGTTCAAGTTATGGGCCCCGTTGTGGATATCAGCTTCGAGGGCGGCAAACTCCCGGAACTTTACAATGCGATCCGAATCAAACGCCCCAACCGCGGTAAAGATGAAAGCGAATTCATCACCCTTGAAGTTGCCCAGCATCTGGGTAACGACTGCGTGCGAACGGTTTCCATGCACGCCACCGACGGTCTGGTTCGCGGCGAAGAAGCGGAAGACACAGGCGCGCCGATTTCAGTTCCCGTTGGAGAAAAAGTTCTGGGCCGTATCCTCAACGTCATCGGCGAACCGGTGGATCAAAAAGAACCGGTGGGCGCTGAAACGCATTGGAGCATCCATCGCGACGCGCCTCCTTTCGAAGATCAGGACACCAGCATGGAAATGTTCGAAACCGGCATCAAGGTTATCGACTTGCTGGAACCTTACCTGAAAGGCGGCAAGACCGGCCTATTCGGCGGCGCGGGCGTAGGCAAAACCGTACTCATCATGGAATTGATCCGAAACATCGGCGCAGAGCATGGCGGTTATTCCGTATTTGCCGGCGTCGGCGAGCGAACCCGCGAGGGTAACGACTTGTATCACGAGATGATCGATTCTAAAGTAATCGACAAAACGGCTCTGATCTACGGTCAGATGACGGAACCTCCCGGAGCGCGTATGCGCGTCGGCTTGACCGGTCTGACCATTGCTGAATACTTCCGCGACGTTGGCGGAAAAGACGTTTTGTTGTTTATCGACAATATTTTCCGTTTCTCGCAGGCCGGCTCTGAAGTATCGGCTCTGCTCGGTCGTATCCCCTCTGCGGTTGGTTACCAACCGACATTGGCGACTGAAATGGGCAACCTGCAGGAGCGGATCACTTCTACCAAAAAAGGTTCCATCACTTCCGTTCAGGCGGTATACGTTCCCGCCGACGACTTGACGGATCCTGCGCCTGCGACGACCTTCGCGCATCTCGATGCGACGACGGTTCTTTCGCGCCGAATTTCTGAATTGGGCATTTACCCGGCGGTGGATCCTCTCGACTCCACCTCCCGAATTCTCGACCCTGAAATTCTCGGCGACGATCATTACAACACGGCTCGCGGCGTTCAGCGCGTTTTACAGCGTTACAAGGATTTGCAGGACATCATCGCGATTCTCGGTATGGAAGAATTGTCCGAGGAGGACAAACTGGTGGTGGCTCGCGCAAGAAAAATGCAGAAATTCCTGTCCCAGCCCTTCTTTGTCGCCGAGGTCTTCACCGGATCGCCGGGCAAATACGTCAAGGTCAAGGACACCATCGAGAGTTTCAAGGAAATCCTCGAAGGTCGGGCCGATCAATTTTCCGAGCAGGCATTTTACATGGTGGCGGGTATTGACGAAGTGCACGCCAAACAAAAAGAACTCGATAAGAAATCTGCCAAATAATGTCCGATACTCTAGAACTCAATATCGTTACGCCGCAGAAACTGGTCGTCTCGGAAGAGGTGGATCAGGTCAATATTCCAGGCTCGGAAGGCGACCTTGGAATTCTTTACGATCACGCTCCCATCCTCACCACCATGCGCGCGGGGACTTTGTCTTATGAAAAAGGCAGTGAAACCATTTCGATGGTTGTCAGCGGCGGTTACGCCGAGGTCACGGAGAACCGGGTCATCATCCTCGCCGAAACGGTGGAGCTTTTGACCGAGATCGATACGGAACGCGCGATGGCCGCGCGTAAAGCGGCGGAAGAACGCTTGAGCCGGGGCGATCTCAGCCAGGAAGAATTCGAACAAGCCCAGATGAAACTGTTCCGGGCCATCTCTCGCCTGGAAGGGGCGGAAGATAAAAAATCTTAAGGATTTTTCCTCATGCGATGGATTTCTTTAGGCGCCCTGTTCGGGGGCTTGAGCGTTTTGCTGGGCGCCTTCGGGGCGCATTCTCTGAAGGCGATCGTCACCGCCCAGAAACTCGGCGCATTCCAAACGGGAACCCAATACCTGGGTTATCACGCCCTCGCTTTGATACTTCTGGGAATCGTCAGCGTTCAATGGGGCGCTCCTGACAACCAGCCTCTAAAAAAATCCGGTTATTTCTTCGTCGCCGGAATCCTCATGTTCAGCGGCAGTCTGTACGGACTCACCTTCGACGGGCCGCGCTTTCTCGGGCCAATCACGCCGCTCGGCGGACTCTCTCTCATGATCGGCTGGTTCACCTTCGCCTGGACCGTCTTCAAAAAATCTAAATCTCAGTCAATCTGAATTTTCTTCTGAAATTATAATACAGGCCCAATGCCGAGCCGAGCAGGACAATGGCCAGCAGATGCGGCCAATGCTGTTTGAAGTTGAAGATCGGTGGGAAATAGACTTCGCCCTGAATTTCCTGGCTGTAATGTTTGAGCATCTCGGCGTACTCCACCAGCAGGTACACCGGATAATTGCCATTCATCAAGCTGGCCGCCTGAGTCTCCAGAATCGGCGTCTCAAAGCTCACCCGCTCGCCGCCGCGCAAGGTAAACCCTTTCATTTCCTGAAATTCCTGAGCCACCAGGCCCGGCGGCAGTAACAGCATGAGTCGAACATTTTTCAGGGATCCCGACTGGTTGTTCAGGAAAATCCTCAGCTTGCCCTCCCCCGACTCGCGCACATATTCGATGGCTCCAAGAACTTGGGAAATCAACGACTCCTGATAATAAAAAGAACTGGTATGGGTTTGCACGAGGCTGGCCGAATCGTTCATCCCGGCTTTGTATTGAGCCATGACCACCAGCGGATAATTTCCGGCGCGCAGTACGGGCGGGTGTTCGTCGTTTTCAATGAGGACGCTCTCGCCCGGATCGAGCTTGTGAATCATTCCGCCCATCACCATCGCGTGGTGAAAATGGAACATCGGGTGAACATGGTACACAGGGCTTCCTGAGCTATTGGTAACGGTCAAGCTTATGTGAACCGCGCCGTCTTGCGACACCGTCGTTTCAGTTGCCAGAGTCAGCGCTTCATCCGCGAACGCTGTCGTCGAGGGCGTCATCAAAACCAAAGCCCATAAAAAGAATATTGCGAGAAGCGTAGGGAATCTATCGAAGCATTTCATTGCATGACACCTGCAGGTGAATTGTCAAAATAAACCAACCCAGTATAAAGAGAAGTCACTATCAAAAACAAGCTCCTTCAGGACGACGAAAGATCCACCGCGATGGGCAGTATGACGGTGAACGTCGACCCTTTCCCTCTGCCTTCGCTGGACACCTCGATCTCGCCGCTATGACGCCTGACGATTTCCTTGGAAATAAACAGCCCCAGTCCCGCGCCTTCGATATTATGCGTGTCTTTCTTCTGCACGCGATAGAATTTCTTGAACACTTTCTTGGCTTCCTTCTTGTCGAGACCCAGACCCTGATCTTTAAAATCAATATAGCAGACTTTGCCCTTTTGATAGACACGGACGTTGAAAGCCGATCCCGGATTGGAGTAGCGCAGGGCGTTGCCAATCAGGTTATTGAACACCATGCGCATGGCCCGCTTGTCCAGAGACAAGGTGAAATCGTTGTCGGCGTTGAAACTGACCTCAAAACGCCGGTCCTCGAACTGTCTTTTGAAATTGCCCAGAATATCATTCA
Organism: Candidatus Nitrohelix vancouverensis; assembly: GCA_015698305.1. NCBI lineage: Bacteria > Pseudomonadati > Nitrospinota > Nitrospinia > Nitrospinales > Nitrospinaceae > Candidatus Nitrohelix > Candidatus Nitrohelix vancouverensis. The sequence goes on along the minus strand of CP048620.1, from coordinate 1,967,815 downwards.
GGAATTCGCGGATCGGCACCGGTTCAAACTGCAATTGCATGGATTTCGAATCGGACTTGCTGGACTGCAGGATATTATCAATCAAACCGGAGAGACGCTTGGTGTCGGCCAGCATCATTTCAATGAACTCCTTGCGATCCTCCGGAGACACTTCGCGATACTTCATGGTCTCCAGATACAACTGCAAGGACGCCAACGGTGATTTGAGTTCATGCGAAACGCTGGAAACAAAGTTGCTGTGCAGGCGGTTCAGGCGCGTCTGCTTGGTCCAGTAAACAAAAATCACATAGACCCCGGCGAGAATGATCAGCATCAGGAAACAGCCCTCCGCCAGAATGACCCAGTCAAAATCCCGATCCAGCAATTCGGGACGCAGTTTCTGGGCAAACTCCTTAAAATTCTCGTTATTTTTGACGTACCAGTAGATCCAGATGCCCATCAAAATGATCCAGGCCACCTGAATCCCGACAAAAACAAAAATGGGGTGAAATAATGCGCGTAATCTATTCATGAAACCTGTCAGCCGCCGCCAGCCAGCCATAACCCGTTGATCTTGCTAATGAACTATCCATGAGTTCATCATTGGATGACTTTTAAAGTTACAAAACTTTTACACGAGACTTTTGAAAACCGTTTTAGAATAAGCCCTATACATATCCTTCCGTGGGATCATTCTAACACTCAATTTACATAACGAGGAAAGTATGCCGCAAATCAAGTCTTTAAAACCGGTAAAAGCTGTTAACAAGGAAGTCACTGGCTTTTTCATCTTTCTCCATCTGATGGCGATTCCAGCTTTTTTTCCCTTTGGATTTTCCTGGAGCGCAGTTGCGGTCATGCTTTTTTTATACTGGTTGACGGCGTCGATCGGTATTTGTCTGGGCTACCACCGCTATTTGACGCATCGTAGTTTTGAACTGCCCAAATGGCTCGGCTATTTTGTTGTCTTCTGCGGCGCATTGGCTTGCGAAAACGGCCCCATCAAATGGGTCGGTCAGCATCGCATGCACCATGCCGGTTCCGATACCGATGAAGACCCGCATAGCGCCCGCGAGGGTTTCTGGTGGGCGCATCTGGGCTGGATGGTTCACACGCATCCCAAATTCGACAATCAGGAAGTCATCCAATCCTACACCAAAGACATCAACGACGATAAATTCTATCAGTTCCTCGACGCGCATTTTATCAAAATTCAGATCGCTTTTGGTTTGGTTCTTTTAGCGATCGGCGGATGGCCGATGGTATTCTGGGGAATTTTCCTGCGCCTCATCGTGGTCTATCATGTCACCTGGCTGGTCAACAGCGCGTCGCATATGTTTGGATACGTCAACGTTCGTTTGCAAGACGATCTGGCCACCAATTGCTGGTGGGTGGGCCTTCTGGCATGGGGCGAAGGCTGGCATAACAACCACCACGCGTTCCCCTCGTCCGCAAGACACGGACTGCGCCCCTGGGAGTTTGACATGACCTGGATGGCGATATGCGTCCTGAAATTCTTCGGACTGGCCACAAAAATCAAAGTCGCCAAATTAACGCCGCTAGAAGATGAAATAGAAGATTTGTTCAGCGGCGAAGTGGTGAAACAGGCCGCCTGACTTTAATCAAGCTCCAATAGAAAACTCCGCTGAGGTCGCCTCAGCGGAGTTTTTTTTTGCCCTTCCCTTGACCCTCATCAGCCAATTACCCCGCGCTGATCTCGACATGGTAGCCCGTGTACTTGCGCAAATTGATCACCTTGTCTTCAAAAATCAGATACTGCCCCTTGATTCCTGTAAGGATCGAACTGAACTCGGGAATCTTATCCAGGTTATGACTGTTGATTTTCTCCGGGACCGATAACACCGGATAGGACAGGCCTTGCACGGTTTCGTTTGGCAAGGTGTATTGTTTGAGTTCTTCGGGAACGCGACTCAATACCGACTCTCGCAAGGTCTCCAGATCCGCCTCTTCAGTCTCACCCTTCAGCATTTTCCGCCAATTGGTTTTATCGCTCATCGACTTAGCCAGCGCCACCTCGATCTGCCCCGCATACAGACGTTGCGGCGTGCGCGCAATGACGACGGCCTTCACAGCTCCCTGATCGATCCAGCGATCCGGGATATTGAAATGGCGCGTCACGCCCACCTTAACGCCCGAGGTGAGCGACAGATAAACAAAATGATCCACCTTGCAATAAGCCTTGAAAAACTCCTTGTCCGCATCATTGCCGAATTCATGCTGACACAATTCAGGTCGGACGGAGCACATGGCGTTCTCCGGCAAATCGCGCGCGCAGGGAAAGCAATAGCCCTGATCATAGGATTTTTTCGTTGCGCGACCACAATTGATACAGGTGATTTTTCCAAGGTAGCGCATCGTGAACGGCTTGCCGAGACAGTCCTTCAATGGCGTTGGCTGTTCGTCCAGACTCAGGAAATATTCCACCGGCGAGGCTGGTTCATAAGTCATTTTTCGGAGTTGTCCTGATACCTTCATGAGTTTCCTTTTTTAAAGCTGGCTTTTTTCCATCCAACGATTCGAAAGATAAAACAGGGCGCAAACCGCAAACGCCACGCTGAGCACCACAGTCAATGCGTCAAATATGAGAAACGAAAGAAGAAATATGACCAGATAACTCAGCGCTTGTTTCATACCAATGCTTCCTTAAAAATCGGGCGTTATCAACTGCGACCCCTCAGGGACCCATCAGGGCCATCCAGTCCTGCAAACTTTCGATCTGGAGATAGGAGTTGGTCTGGCGCACTTCGCCCATTGGAGCAGAAGTCTTTCGCCCATAATTATGCCCAGGGTAAAGGATCAGATCGTCGCCAAATTTGTTCAGCGTCTTCGTCAATGTTTCGTACATCACCTTGCTGTCGCCGCCCGGCAGATCCACTCGCCCGCAACCCTGTAAAAACAGGGTGTCCCCGGCCAGCACGGAATCGTTCACCTGAAAACATTGCGAACCTGGCGTGTGCCCCGGCGTGTGGACAAAATCAATCGTCACCTCTCCGATCTTCAGAGTATCGCCGCCATCCACCTGCTTCATGTCGGAGTCGGAAATACCCGTGATCTGTTTGAGTCCCGGCGCTTCGTGTTTGTTCACATAAACCGGAACCGGTTGCAGTTCCATCAATTCTGCAAGACCGGTGATGGACATGCCAAAGATCTCTCCTCCGACGTGGTCCGGGTGATAATGGGTGACCAGCGCGCCGGTGAGCTTCATATCATCCGCTTCCAGCTTTTCCAGAATTCCCGGAATGTCCCAGGCCGGGTCAATGATCACGCATTCGCGGGTGACAGCGTCTCCTACGAGATAAATGAAGTTGGCCATTTGTCGCGCCGAAGCATCGTTCGTCGCAACGTCCCGCCCTGTCAGCAATTGTTGAAAATAAATCCGGTTCTCAGTCATCGGCGTCGTTTCTCCCACGTTGTCATTATTTCATTCGAAGCATCGATTCAGCAAATCCGCCAGACGAATCCCCGCCTGGCTGAGGCGCAAGTCTATCATTTCCATGCTGATTTGAATATACCGCTTTGTCAAACGGCCCGTCGCCGTGTAAGCGTGATCCAGAGCCATCGCGCGCGATTCATTGACCCAGTCCTCAGGCCCGCCCCCAATCCACTCGGCGCGGTCCTCCACGGAAATTTGCTGATTCAAGGTCTCGGCGTAACGCCTTGACTGACGCGCGCTTCGCGGCAACAGACCGCTGTCCCAGAGCGCGTGCAGATTGGTCTCGCGACCTTTAAACTCAACTTTGATAAAATTACCTCCGCGATCGTCGCGGTTGCCCGCATGCAAGGGCTGATGCGCATCTCCCACCAGATGAACCAGATATTTGACCGCCTGAGAAATTTCAGACAAAGGCGCGTCCTGTTCACTCAAAGCGCTGAAAAATTCATTGATCTTTTCCACGACGCAATCGCCGTTTCCGCAATCTCGAGAACGCAAATACAAGCGTTCACCCGGAGCGATATTCACATAATGCCAGGGTCCCTGACGACGTTTTTTGCGCACGCTGTCCGCCCAATCTGCGACCTGATAGAGACCCGCGATGCCGTATTCATCTTTCAAACGACTGCGCACGACAGGGCGCAGGTGCAAATCCGCCACCGCTCCAATGATTCGATGCGCATCCGGTCCCCAGGCCCATAGGGAAGCGGGATTGAACAGTCCGCAAAGAAAACTCGCTAAAATCAATTTCAAGATGAAACGTTTCATGAAAAAAACAATCCCGGAGAAAAAACGTTAATCAGCAAGGTATTAAAAAAAGAACGGCAACGCAACCGGCAAAGCCCAATCAGCGCGAGATCGACGAGAACAATGATTTACCTTTTTATGAATTTATGGCTAAATAGGATCCTTATTAAAAAATCAAATCAGGTCCGCCTGGTATCGGGCCTCGTAACGCATCAGATAACAACTCAATCCATCGGCCTCAATCTTGCCTTCCCCTGCGACCCTTTTTCATACCGCCCGTTTCTGGATACTCATCACCCTGTTGACGCCGCCTCTGGCCTTGCTGGTCATTGCGTTCGGCTTCATCGATCCCAGCGGTAACCGTTCGCACAACGTGTCGCGGCTGTGGTGCCGGCTCCTTTGCGGCTTGAACGGCGTCCGGGTCAGGGTGTCGGGACTGGAACATGTAAATCAGAATCGACCTCAAATCTTCATCGCCAATCATCAGGGATATTTTGATATTTTTGCTTTATCCGGCTATTTGCCAGTGCAGATGCGCTGGGTCGCCAAGGCCAGCCTGTTCAAGGTGCCGTTTCTTGGCTGGGCCATGAAGGCGTCCGGCTATGTGAGCGTGGAGAGGGAAGACCGCAAAAACGCCTACAAAGCGTTCATGGTGGCGATAGACAAGGTGAAGAAGGGAAATTCGGTGGTGATTTTTCCCGAGGGGACACGGTCCGACGATGGCTCTATCGGCGCTTTCAAGAAGGGAAGTTGTCTACTGGCGTTGCGTAGTAATGCGCCCGCAACGCCAGTAACAATTATTGGAACCTGGGAAATTATCAAGAAGGGTAGCGGATGGATCAAACCAGGGCCGGTTGATATCATCATCAGTCCAGCGGTCGGTATTGATCCTTCAAGCCCCGATAAAGGCGACTCCAATCTTCAACAGATACGCGAAACGATCACGAGTCTGTTTGCAGAACACCAGCCCACCCCGAACTTTCAGTCTTCAGAAAAATAGATCAGGCCTTTTTTTCTTTTTGAATGAAATCCCAGATTTCAGAAGGGTGATTCCTGAGGTCTTCCGGATTTCTCCAGACGCCCCGAATCATTCCGGTTTTATCAATCACAAAGGTCGTCCGCTCAATAACGCGGGTCATCTGCCCCAGATCCTCGACTTCCTTGATAACGCCGTAGGCCTCTGTGGCTTTTTTGTATTCATCCGCCAGAAGAGTGAATCCCAACTGGTAGACTTCGATGAACTGCTGGTGGGCATTGACTCCATTCCAACTACAGCCCATCACTTCAACATCGCGTTTTTTGAACTTGCGGTTCCACTCATTGAACCCGATCATCAAACGCGTGTCTTCGGGACTGCTGTCCTGCGCATAAAACGCCAGAACCACCCATTTTTTATCCTGAAAATCCTTCAGGCGAATCATTACCTTTTCTTCGGCCGACGGGCTGGTTTCGCCCGCCTTGTAGCCGTAGACAGCAGGCAAATCAAACGCCGGTGCACGGTCCCCAACCTCTAATGCATCAGACATAAAACCTCAATTTTAAGAATTATTCGCCGAAAGTCGTTTTCAGCAATGGCTCAACTTCTCCTTTGGCTTCCATTTCATCGAGAATATCCGTGTCGCCGTAGAAATTACCGCCGATGAATACTTTCGGAAGGGTCGGCCAGTTGGTCATTTGGCTCAATGCTTCGCGCTTCTGCATGTTGTCCAATACATTGACAACTTCAAAGGGATAGCCGTACTTTGAAAAAAACTGAATGGTCTCTACGGTAAAACCGCACTGAGGAGCGGATTTCGTGCCTTTTCCGTAAATCAGGATTTTGTTGCTTTCGATTTCACTCTTGATCTCTTCTTGAATACCAGACATTCTCTAACTCCTTCAATAATCCAACAGGTTAAAATTATAAACAAACAAGTTACTAAGGCGTGGCCGTCTTGATTTCTGCCGCATGAATTCTGCCATCCGCCATCGCCGCATTCAAAGTGGCCTGAACAGCGCGGTGACGCTCCATGACATTCATTGTTTCGAATTGACTGGAAGTGACATGGATAATGAAATGATCCATCATCCCTGTTTTATCCATAACGTTGACTTCCGCATCGGGGATGCCCGATTGAACCAATGCAATTAAATTTTCAATACTAATCATTTCCCGATCTTTCTCCTTTGGATGATTCAGAACAAACAGGGTTGCAAATATTGGATTCAAAAAAAAGCAAAAAGTTTTGGCCCGATGCTAATTTCGCCCGATTTAGTATATTTGGACGCCATTTTTGGCTCTAACTGTGTTTTTTGCGATTTTTTATCATCCAGAACATCTGCCCGATTGACCCCACAGTCCGTTTTTAAGTATAATTATAAATATAATTTATGAAACGAAATCGCTCGAAATTAATCTTATATAATAAGTCGAGGTTTCGGCTGGGTCTGCAGACATCTGGCAGATGTGTAATTATTAGCTATTTACCGAAAATCCTCAAGGAGGAAAAATGACCGTATCCACCAATTTTGTCAGCATCACCCCCCGCGCATGCGATGAAGTGAAACGACTGGTCGCGGCAGAAAATAATCCTGCAATCGGACTTCGTCTCGGCGTCAAGGGCGGCGGTTGTTCCGGGCTTTCATACGATCTGAAATTCACCGCTAAAGAAGAAAAAGACACCATCGTCGAGCAGGAGGGTTTCAAGATTTTCATGGATCCCAAAAGCCTGATTTACTTAAAGGGCATGCAACTGGATTTCCAGGACGGTCTGCAGGGCAAAGGCTTTGTTTTTGTGAATCCAAATGCGACCTCTACCTGCGGTTGCGGCGAGTCCTTTTCAATCGCCTGACCCATCCCAAAACCCGGCCCGTTCCGGGTTCAATTCGCCTGCCTTCTGACTGAACTGAATCAGGTTGTTTTTTTGCCTACATACCCAGGCTATCACTGCATATGAACCAGACTGTAAAAACCCGAGACCTTTATCAAAAAGTTCGCGAAAACTGCGCCTATCGTTTGATGGAGGACTACCGTCTGTTTCGTATCGACGGCAAGGATACATTCGACTATCTGCAAACCCAGACGACAAACGACATACTCGCTCTGCAACCCGGCCAGGGACAGGACAGCGCGGTTGTCGACAGGAAGGGCAAGCTCATAGCCACCTTTTCGTTTCACCGCGACGGCGACGGCGTCTGGGTGTTGACAGAAGCATCGCAGGTCGAACGTCTGCGCAGTCACCTCGAAGCCTTTTTGTTTCGCGAGGATGTCGTTCTGCACCCCGCCGATGCGCACAAACTTCTCACGCTTCAGGGCCCGCACAGCCCGCTGGCGCTCGAGAAAATTTTTCCTTCGGCAAGTCTCCCGGAACGAAGCAACGGGACTATTTCCGTCGCGTTTCAGGAACAGACGCTGGCAGTGATTAACAAGAGCTTCAGCGGCGAGGAAGGCTACATCATCGCATTCCCGCCGGACTTGCAAAGCGAATTGATCGAGGCTCTGCAAAACGCATCGCAACAGGAGTTGGAAGCCATCGACGCGGAGACCTGGGAAACCCTGCGCATTGAAGCCGGCATCCCTCTGTTCAACAAGGACATGAGCGAAAAAAACGTTCTGCCCGAAACGGGTCTGGAACACACATCCGTCAGTTACAACAAAGGTTGCTACATCGGCCAGGAAGTGATCGCGCGCATCAAAACTTACGGCGCTCCCAATTTTTCATTGATGGGACTTGTCATCGAAGGCGACGCACTGCCGCCATACAATGGCGAGCTTATGATGAACAATAAAAAGGTCGGTATCGTCAAAAGCTCTTGCCACTCCCCTTCCATAGACAAAAACATTGCGCTGGTCTATATGCAAAAAGATCATCGCAGTCCCAATATCAAAATTTCAGGAACGATCAATGGCGAGGCCATCGAGGCCACAACGAGCCTGCTTCCCTTTTACCAGCTCAAGACGCGCACCGCGCACTCGCAGGAACTGCTCAACAAGGCGCTGGAGATCTACAAAACGGAAGACAACCTCGACCTACCCATTCAACTGCTTCGCGAAGCGATCGATCTCGACCCCAAACACGCCGCCGCTTACGAAGCGCTGGGCGTGTTTCTCTCCAAGCAAAACAAGCTCGACGAGGCCATCGCTCTCATGAAACGGCTGGCGGAAATCGACCCTCAGGAAATCATGGCGCACACCAACCTTTCCGTTTACTACATGCAACAGGGAAGGATCGAAGACGCCGAACTGGAAAAAGGCGAGGCCACCGCCCTGCAATTTGAAAAACTCATTGCAGAAAAACAGATGGAAAAATCCAAGGTCACGCAAGCGGAACGAAGCCGCGAAGAACAGGAAAGAAAAATCGCCATGTTCACCGAGGTGCTTGGCATCGACCCCGTCGACCCGGTAGCGAATTTTGGACTGGCGTCCATCTATCACGAAACCCAAAAATACGAAGACGCCCTGCCCTTGCTGGAAACGGTCATCAAAGAAAAAAAGGACTACTCCGCCGCTTACCTGCTGATGGGGAAAACCCTTGAGAAACTCTCCCGCTTCGAGCAGGCCTGCGATATTTTCAGACAGGGGATCGCCGTCGCGTCCAAAAAAGGCGACCTCATGCCGCTCAACGACATGCAGACTCGCTTGAACACGATCACCAGCGCTCAAAACAAATAGTTTCAGATAAAATTTTCAGGAAAGATAATTAGAGAGGAATAACGCCGTACGAAACCGGCGTTATGATAATCCCGTCTTCAGGTTTGACAAATCGAACCCGTCTGTTTCAGATGCGCCCACAAATCAAAGCCCGGTTTTAAAACTCCCTTTTCGATGCGGCTTTGCGTGATCGCCGAACCATGATCCATCAGAAACCAGAAGCGTAGCAGGGCCTTCTCCTGCGGCGTTGTGTAGGCATCCTCCCATCCAGTCACGGACTTGTCCGCGTCCAGTCGATCCAGCATGGTCTGCGGGATATTCAATCGGCGTTTTTTAATAAACTCATCGTAGCCATTGAGAAGGATTGGTTTGAAATCCTTGCGACTGATTTTGATCAATTCCGAAACGCTGGGAATCTGCGGCGCATGGTATTGAAAGAATTTGAGCTTGTAGTATTGATGAATCGTCTCAAGCCGGAAATAGCATTGCAACGACACCACCTCTTCGCCGTAGTTAGCGATCAGGTAATCTCGAATGGAGGCCTTGCCGGCCTTGAGAAGCAGTTTGTTCAGACGACCGCGATCAAACAGATGGATGCGCACCGTGCTCAAATGCTTGCGGCATTGGCGTTCCACATCCTTTTGCAATTCCTCGGACTGAGGCGGAATGCGGTACCAGTAAATTTCATCCAGCGCCACCTTCAGGGAGAGATCGAAAGCGTCTGTGATCTGCTTGCAATTCGCGCGTTTTGCCTGTTGCGCAATCTTGTAAGAATTTTCCTTGGAAAAACCGCGTTCTCGCAATTCCTCCTGAAACTGTTTGCGGTAGCCCATCAGTATACCCGCCCGCTCCTTGATATGGCTTTTTGCTTTTTCCACGCCGCGCAAGGCCAGGCTCACATCCCGGGGTATCAGCTTCAATTCCAGCTCTGTCGCAAACGCATAGATTTCATCCAGCGTTTTGTAATTCAATTTGTCGATGAATAAAAATTTCTGGATATGCTGTTCGCTGAATCCGCATTTTTCAAAAATTTTAATTTTCTTATATTTAACGTCGTCCCAGTACTTGCGATTGCCTTCTTTTTTATTGATTTGTTCGGCAACGTCAGAGCGCGCCTTGAAAAAATAACTTCTCAATAAAAACCATTTATTTTTCAGAGAGGACTGGATGATCCAGCGGTATTTGGAAGTCAGGGCCGTCAACTTTGGATCGTCCAAAAGAGAGATATCGCCGCTCTCGAGAATGTATTCCAATAACTCAAGGTGGCGCTCCAAAATGATCGGGTTGATCTTCTCCACAAATTTCCGGTAGATCGTCTTCCAGCGGTACTGGTTAAAACCGGCTCCGTCATCACCCGCACTGGCTTCTTCCCGAATGCGCCGATTGATGAATTTCTTTCCATTCTTCTCGATATCGCTGAACAATTTGTCGCGGCCCATGATATCGCAGATCTTCACCTGCTTTAAACGACCTATGCCCGCGTCCAGGCGTTCGTCCAGATAGAGGTCGATCTCTTCAAACGTCTGCGCAGAAGAAAAATAGACCTCGCTCAAAAACGCATCAATTTCAGCCAGAGAAAAACTATTTTGCTTGACCAGTTTCGCATAGACATCGAAATCCAATGCCCGGCGTCCTGATTGGCAATCGCGGATGTCCTTCAAATAAGATCGCGCCTTAACCAGATCATCGCTGGGCGCATAGGGATCGTTAATCACGCGCAGAAACACCTGCTCTGCTCGTTGAAGTTCTCGCTCAGCTAAAAGTGAAAGGCCCTGCGCTATAGGATCAAATACAAGCATATAAGAAAAATTCCGGAGTGTACTTCGCCCGATAAGGAAAAACTTCGACCTGTATAATTAAGATGCTGGCAAGCACGCTAAGGTTTTATTGTATGAGGAAAAACCGCCTGACACAAATCGCGCATACAAGCGCTGCCATTTGATTTTCAAGGGAGGAATCAAGGAAAAATCAATGTTTTCACAGAAAAACCCTGTACTTACAACAGGTTTGACCCTGGATGAAATTTCATAAAGACAAAAAAAACCCAGGGAAGCTACCGTTAACAACGGTTTTCTCCTGGGTTATTTATACTTTTTTCTTATTTATCAAGCCCTATCGAACAATTCGTCCGACCAAGCCACCGCATTCAGCCTTAAACTCCAGCCGAAGCTTTCACACATCCTGCACAAATACGAACTCTGATTACAGAACACCAAGGATCAAATATCTCAGCCCACCCTCAGGACCCACAGCAATCAGATTAACTTCGCGGCTCACACTCAGCAGGAGCGTTGGCGATCAAATCATTTTCCATGCTGTAAGACATGGAGCGGTACTCAGGCTCTTCAACGGTAACCGGTTTAACGTCCAGCAAACCGACTTCATTTTTGATGAAAAGAGCGAGAATCTCAACCAGATCCCTGTAAAGTCCGCGTTCCGCTTTTCTGGCGGCAAAAATACAAAATAATGGAAGCCAGCGTCCCACATGATTTCGAATGAATTTTTTCATGCCGCTTTGCAAAACGCCGATTTTTCTTTCATCGTGATCATTTTGCACGCCGTAGGCCATTCGGAAACACATATAAGACATGAAGGCCAACTCATTTGAAATGTGATCCACACGCTCCTTGGAACGGTTTCTCGGCATTTCAAATCCGAAGGTTTCGTAAAAACCGCCCAATTGAATCAATACGTCCGTCTGGGACTGAATTCCGCCCTCGGTGCCATACTGCATTTCATAAGGCGGACATTCCATGGAGACCGCATGTCCAAAGACATTGATGTACTCGCTTTGCACCTGCTTGATTGTCATGCTGGGCAGATAATTGGCATAACCATCCACAATCCCTTTCAAGCTTTTCCAATCCTCTTCACCCAGCAGAACGACATCCATAGGTTCAAGCAAGGACTTCGGCCTGAAAAATTTTCGATTCCACGGATAACTAAAACCATGAGAAAGAATGTCGTAAATTCGGCCTCTGGCCAGGTTCAAAGAGATCCTCTCTTCTTTCAGCTCTTCCAGCGATCCGGAAGAACCGAACTTTGCAAGCATCTGATCCGTTACTTGTGTAGCTTCGCCCATTCTGTATCTCCATTCCAGCAAGATTTCGGTATCACCCTGCGCGGCTTTTTGCCGCGCAGGGGATGATCCGTTTGGTTCTCGTGTTATACGATCAAAAACGTCTCTGCGGTTCCTTAGAAGGCGCCGACGTTTTCTTCAGGTCGTACATAGAAAGGCTCTTCAACCGTAACGCGGATGATTTCTTTGCCCTTCCTGTTGAACCCGATGACCGTGTCGTTGAACATCTCAAACTTCTTGCCATGAACGTTCGTCTCGAAAATTTTCGGACCTGGCTCACGTTTCCATTTGAAGATGATTCTCTGCGTCGTGCGGAACAACTGCAATACGCCCAACAGGTCTCGATCCGGCACCATGTACTGGTCGATGGAATGATCCACACCCGGACCAAACATCTGTTGCGAGTACGCGCGCGGGACGTGACGCGACGGAATATAATATCCGTTCGGCTCCGTGCCCAGTTGCGGGTACAACGGCAACGCAACTTTGCGGTCGCGGATCAGATAATACTGTGGATTATCCGGATCATGCGCCCACTCGCCATTGCTGCCGATTTTCACCAGACCCTGAAGACGAATCTTGCCTACGCAAGCCGCCATACAACGCGTCTCCATCTGGTCGCCTTCCGTCAGCGGGTCAAGACCTTCGATGCGCGGGTAACAAGCGATACATTTTTCAGAAATACGCGTCGTGCCTCGGAACATCGGCTTCTTGTAAGGACACTGCTCTACGCACTTCTTGTAACCGCGGCAGCGGCTCTGGTCGATCAATACGATACCGTCTTCCTGACGCTTGTAGATCGCTTTACGCGGACAAGCGGCCAGACAGCCCGGATACGTGCAGTGATTACAGATTCTCTGCAGGTAGAAAAACCAGATTTTATGCTCAGGCAATACCGACTTCGTGCCGTTGTCGCCGCCGAACGTTCCTTCACGCGATTGCGTGAACTCTCGTCCATGTGCGGTGTCTTCGCCGAAGTTCGGGAATCGCCATTCTTCGTCTGTCGGTACGTAACCGATCGCCTGCTGGTTCAGACCGATTTTTGCCGGCGCTTCGAAAATCGTTACGCCTTCATAAACGCCGTGGATCGCCTTGTTAGACGTCTTACGTACGTTCCATACGTTCTGACCCGGATTCGACTGCTCCAGCATCTTCAGGATCTTCCAATCCCAAAACTGCGGGTAACCGCCGTAAGGCTTCGTTTCTACGTTGTTCCACCACATGTACTCCTGACCCTTCGAGAAGGTCCAGGTTGACTTATGAGCCATTGTGCAGGTTTGGCACGCAATACAGCGGTTCGTGTTGAATACGAAGGTGAACTGTTCTTTCGGATGTTTCTCTTCGTAGACATACGTCGCTTTGCGACCTAACTGCCAGTTATAGACTTCGGGCATCTGACATCCTCCCAAAACTTGTTTAAGGTTAGTTTATTATAACGCTTTTTGGTCGAGCTCTCCAGACAGTTTTAGCCGGTCCCTCCCGTCAAGCGCAATAAACTATAACTTTGTTTTTCTAACTTTCCCCAAGCATCAAAAGCGGTAAACCGCCTTCATTCCCAACACTTTTCTCCTCTTATTTAAAAAATAAGAAAGTGTTAATCCGCTCAGTCTCCTTTTAAAGAGGTTAGAAATTAAAACTCAACCCACGCCAGCGCGAAGCTCATAAACTTCGACGCATCGATCGCAGGCTCCATCTTTGCTTTCCCAATCAGGGAAATCAATTTGTATCGCTTCAATAACCATCTCGTCACAAATACTTTCCGGATCATCCACCCAGTTGTAAGTCGGGAATTTGCACAAGGGACAAGGCGCGCCCTGCAAATGGATGTACTCGCGTTCTTCTTCGCTGAAATCCGCATCGTCAATGTATTTGCTCATGAGCGTTTCCAGGTCGGTGGCCATGGACAACAACTCTTCATGAGTGAACATTTCCGTACGCCAGACGCCTTCAAAAATTCCGCGCCTCTGTTTCTCCGGGATTTTTCGGTAAAAGTTATCAAATTCGCGGAAACGGGCTTCTCGCGGCATCACCGAAATGACGCCCATGCGATCGAGTCGCGAATCAACATAAACGTTCCACAAAAGTCGGAAACGCGCCGTAATCAGGTTTTTCACCGACGGGTTGCCGGGAATGAACGCGTCTTCGTAGTCGAATTCCGGATCCACCATGTCCTTGGCGTGCATGAACTCGTGAATCAGGAAGGCGCCGAGGTCTTTCACTTCTTCCGGGTTGGAGAAACGGCTGGCCAGAACGCGTAGCTCAATCAGCGGCATACCCGAGATACGGTTGAGCACGTTCGAGCCTTCGTCGACCTTGTTAATGGCGCGCTTGACCATGACCTCTTTGATTCTTTCTTCGAATTCCCGGGCGAGATCATAGGCGATTTCGTCTTCGTTTTGTTCTACCGCCTGGGCGTCTTGATTGGGATCATAATCGGTGGATTCTACGGCTTCTATTTCCTGCGCGGTTTCGGAATCGGCCGTTTCGGCATTCGTTTCCGAGGTTTCATCGTCGTCTTCCGTATCAGGAGACTCTTCATCCGCCTCGACCAGTCGTGGGGCCAAGGGGTTGACGGCGGTTTCAATGCGGCGGCGGGTGCGCTTGCGTTTGGGGATCAAACCACAGGCTTCCAAGGCTCTTAGCACATGGTCGCTGAGTTTGAGACGTTCAACAAAGAATATTTTATTTACTTTTTCAAAGGCGGCTTCCCGGTCGTCTTCGGGAAGTTCATAGATAGGATCTGCAAGGGAGTGGTATTCGTCGTACTCAGAACGATAACCCGAGCGTTCCAGATGGTTTAGATGCCGAAAAACGGCTTCTTCCATCAATTGGGGGCTAAAGGAAATTTTCATTCTAGATCTACCTGCGCTTTGATAATTGGAAGAAAAAAGGCTCTCCCGTTTTACTTTTTCGCATAGATAATATGGTTTATAGGTACTTTCCTACCAGTTGTCAAGGGAATATTCCACAGCTGAATCCGGGAATACCCATATAGTTTTTCAATGCTTTTCAGCAAAAAATGACATCTGGAATCAAAAATCAAATAAGCCCTTTATTTTCAACTAGGCAAACAAGTTTCGCAGGTCCTTTCCGGATATTAAATGTTGATTTATTACATACTTATATGAATCAAACCGTCAAACTTAATTCGAGTTCGTTTGCGAGACAGGAAAAATCGCCTCGCAAATTTTAACGTTGATCGATTTCCTCTTTCATTTTAGTGATTTCCGCAATCGCTTTCAAAAGCTCTTCCGGGTCGTTCATCTGCCGTGCAAGCTCACGGGCCATATCCAGATACTTATCCGCTTCGTCTTTTCGCGCGACCACCACCTGCATCCGCGCCACAGTCAATTGCAATTGAATCAGACTCGGCCAATTATTAGCCTCGGTGAATTTTGCGATGGCCTTGTCAAAATACTCTTCCGCCTTCTCAAAGCGACCTTCCTTGAACTGTAAATTACCGAGGTAAGTGTAATCCTTGCCCGCTCCGGTTTTATCGTCGATCTCCAGAGTCAATTTCAAGGCTTCCAGATATTTCCGTTCAGCCTCGGGTCGATTGCCGTTGTAAAACTCGAGATTACCCAGGTTGCGGTAATCTTCGGCAATTTCCTTTTTATCCTGCATCTCGGTGGACAAATCAAAAGAAGCTTTGAATTTTTCTTCCGCTTTTTCGCGATAGCCTCGTTCGAGATAATAGGCGCCCAGGTTCCTCAGATCAATGCAAATCTCTGCGGGTTCATTTAATTTTTGCGATAACTCATAGGCCTTGAGAAAATACTCTTCCTGTTTCGGTCGATCTTTTTTCTCTGAATAGATTTGCGCCAGAGTTCTGCAATCCTGGCAAGTCTCTTTAATATTGTCCAGCGTGCTGGAAATTTCAAGGGCCTGCTCGGCATATTTTAAAGCCCGAGTCCAATCTTCTTTCTTGATGTAGAGATTGCACTGATTGCGGTTATCCTCGGCCATGCCCCATTTATTGTCGAGGCTTTTGTTGATTTCGAGAGATTTCAGGTAGTTTTGTTCCGCGCCAACCCAATCGGTTTTTTGCAGGCTCAAATTCCCCAGATTCTGATAATCCTGCGCCATTCCCGCTTCGTTGCCCGCCTTTTTATTGATCTTCAAGGATTTTTTCAGTGATTTATCCGCCAGGTCGACGCGACCCTGCATGAGCAAGACGATGCCGTGGTTGGAATACAATTCGCTGTCGAGCGCTTCTTCTTTCCCCTGAGCTTCCTTGATCTCGATCGCTTTTGCGAAATGCTCTTCCGACTGCTGGGGGAAATTCATTCCCATATAAAGATTGCCGAGACCGGTATGCGTTTCCGCCAGACCGGGCTTGTCCTGCTTTTTCTCCTTCAACTTGAGAACTTCGGTCATGCACTCGACGGCTTTTTCCGGGCTGTTGGAGAGAATGTTGAGGTTTCCCAATTCGTCCAGCAGGTGCAATCGTTTTTCATCGTCGTTTTTCGCGCTGTCGCTGGCCAGTTCCTTAACGAGTTCTTCGCGACGCCGTTCGAGATATTCCGGCTGACGCATGATATAAACCAGTTTGTCCTGCACGATGAGATGATTGGTCTGGTCGTTGACCGCCTCATACAAGGAGCTGGATCGCATGTAGCAGGCTTCCGCATTGGCCAGATCGCGCTTCTTCATGAAGACATCGCCAAGAACTTCGCATTGTTGCGCAATGTTTTTATCATTCTTGGACTCTTCCATCATGGCCAGCGCTTTTTGATGATAGTTCAAGGCGCCGTCCCAATCGTTCTGCAAGCTCTTCACATCGCCGAGGTTGGCGTGGCTTCGGGCCAAACCTTCCGTGTCGCCTATTTTCTCCATCAATGGCAGGGACTGATTGAAATAATCCGTCGCCTTTTCAAGATTCTTTTTATGCAGATAGATGCTACCGAGACTGCCCACCAGGTAGGAATAACGGCGCAGGTCCTTGTCCTGTTCAACAAATTCGAGCGCTTTGAGGCAGGCGGTTTCCGCCTGATCGAGCTTTGCCGAGTCTCCCTTGAAGCCCTGTTGCAGTAACAATGCGGAGAGGTTGCCAAAACAAACGCCTGCGGAATAACGATCTTTCTGGCGTTCATAAATTTCCGCCGTTTTGCGTATCGTCTTTTCCGCTTTTTCGTATCGGTGCGATTCGAAAAACATCTCTTCCAGTTCCTGATACTTTTTCAGCGCCTCTTTATCCTTGCCCTCGCCTTCCAGCTTTTCCGCTTCCGTCCACAGGATATCTTCCCGACTGTCGACGTACTTCGGATGCTTTTTCAGCGTCTCAATGATCTCGTCGATGCGTTTGAGTTTTTCTTTTTGATTGTCATCGTTGAGCAGTTGGCGCGCCGTCACATAATATTCTTCGGCCCGGTTGACTTCCTCTTTTTTGAGGAACACGTTGCCGAGGTATTCGTTATAGATGCCCTGGCCTACCGGGTCTTTGGCGTCCTTCATCAAATTGAGCGCGCGTTCGTAATACTGAACCGCCTGATCCAATTCGCCCTTATAGAAAAAGATGCTTCCCAGATTGCCCAGCGAGCTTTCAATACCCCGGCCGTCCTTCAATTTTTCCATCAAACCGAGGGATTCAGAATACAGGGTCTCTGCCTGTTCCAATTGACGGCTTTGAAAACTGATATTGCCAAGATTGCCGAGCACATAGGCTTGCCCCACGTCGTCGCCTTCCTTGCGCATGATATCGAGCGCTTTTTCAAAATTGGCGCGGGCGCCGGGAATATCGTTTTTCTTCAGACTTTCGTAACCCAGTTTTTCGAACTTTCTACCTTCTGCCATATTCGCGAACCAGTTCTATTTAATTGTGTGTAATGCGGGACGGCCAGCGATCGACTATCGGTGCGCTCCGACCCGGCACGGATGATTAAATTAGAATTGAAAAGCTCTAATCGGATGAGATTGGAATTATAGTGGTTTCGATGATTCGAGTCAACAACCCCCTTGAATTGACTCCGCCGCTTCAAATCAATTCTACGATGAGACAATCGGTTCATTGACAGACTCGAAGTTTCCCTCTTATAATTTCCCCTTTCTATTTTTATCCAGGGGTTCTCTGTGAATATTGAAGACACATTCTTAACAGCATTAAATCACCCGGACGCCATCCGCTTCCCGACCAACATCGAGGAAGTGGCAGAACTCCAGCGCCTGATCCCCAGCCTGAAAATGGAAAAGAAAGCGGATGGGGAATACTGGGGCGAGGAAGGAAATCTAGGCGCGATTCGCATCAAACGATACGGCACAGGTCACTTGGTGTTTTATAACAGGCTGGGTCGCCGTTTTTTATTCTCTGACCCGCTGGGAACCCCGCTTCATGAAGCCGAATGGGAAGCGAATGCGACTTCAGGAGCCGCATGCCTCAAGCTGGTTCGCATGCAACTCGACTGCAAGCAATGGGTGGGCATCAAACCCAAAGCGCGGTCTTTCAAATCTCAAATCGATATCAGCGGGCAGGAGGGATGGGAGCAACTGACTCTCGACGACCTGCGCGAAAAAGCCGCTGAGGCCTGGCGCGTGCCGTTCTCTGAGGTGAAATATTTCTATACCGACGACCGACTGACGCATCAGGGCGATGGCAAATACAATATCGAACTGGTCAAGGACGGTCTCTACGCTCTGGTCGACGGCGATTTCAGCAAAACGATTTTCGTCAGCTTCATGTTCTCCGTCAACTGGGAGGACCTCGATCTGATTCCCGTCGTGGAATTGTTCCAGTCAACGCTTCCCGGCTCGGGCGGCGCGGTGTTTGAATTTGTCTGGGGCCTACACGACGACCAGTCGCGCGAGAAGGAATTGCCTCCGCTTCGTTACCGGGGACTGCCGACCTACCCCTCCAAAGGCGCATTCAATATCTTCTCTGCATTTTTCAGCCCGGAAGGTCCCAAAGGAGAAAAGATTTTCCCGGTCTTCATGGACCCCAACCGCTCTCACGAAATCGAGTGGACGGCGCGACCGCATCCGCCCTGGCGCTATTTTGACGAGACCAATGAAATCTGCCTGACCGTACAAGAAGGGCATCTCTTCAAAGTCACCGACCTGAAGAACACGAGCGCGATTCCTTTTGTGAATCCCAAACGCGGCGCCAAGCCTTTGTGCCAGCGAGAATTGCATATCAGCACCAGCAGTTTCAAAATGATCGACATTGAACTGGCTCGGGAAATTCCGTTCAACGCGCTCTGGAAAATCCTGCCGGACCCCGATCTGCCTCTCAAATCGCCGCGCTACCCGTTCTCATGGAAATGGTTTTTCAACGGTTTTCCGCCGACGGTCGACCCGGTCAAAATTTATTACTCGGTTCCTTTTTACCCGGAAGGCGACGCCGAAATCGACGAATCGGCCCTGCAACCTTTGGCGCTGGATCAAATCCTGTATTACATGGAAATGTTTCCCGCCATGCCTGAGAAGCTGGAGTCCATCGACAAGGTTCTCATCCACACTTTCGACATGATCATCGCCGGTTGCGTGGATTGCACGAAGGAGAGGGAGTACACGATTCTTTACGGCGACCCCGAACTGGCGCAAAGAAACGCGCAATTGCTGTGGGATTACGCCGCTTCAAAAAATCAGTTGGATCAGTTGAAGAAAGTTTCTTTCCTTGCGGAGCATGAAACATGGGAAGATGCTTACAAGGAAAAATACGGTCTGGTCTTCAAATGGATCCCGCAGATGTATTTTCAGGATCGCGACACCTGCCAGCTGATGTTCCAGCACACGGTGGAAGCCGTCGCGCCGGGCGGCATTCTGTTTCTTGCCGGGCCGCGTCCCATTCAGGGACTGTTTGATTTTTTCCAGATGGATTGTCTGTACAGCGATCCCATCATGAACATGCCGTTTTTCAGACAGCATTTGAAAATGTGTCCTGAAAATCAGGTCAACCCGGAGCAGGCGATTTTCATGCTGGAAAAACGCGATCCCTCAGCGCCGTCCGCGCCTCCGACCTCTACTTCTGAATCCATTCCCGGAGCGACGGAAATCGAGATCAGGGGTTTTGAACGCAATTAACCTTAGCTGAATCAAAGGACTCATCATGGCCCATGCAGAGCAGTTGGAAATTTTGAAAAAAGGGGCGGAAGCCTGGAATCAGTGGAGGGAGGAAAATGCGGAGACGATTCCCGATCTGTCGCAGGCCGACTTGCGCGGCGCAAAGCTCCAGCAGGCGAACTTGAAAAACGCCAATCTGAGCCAGGCCAAACTTCAGTTCGTCAATTTCAGCAAGGCCAATCTCGAATCGGCCAACCTCTCCAAAGCCAAATTGCAGGAAGCTAATTTGCAAGGCGCTCAGGCGAAGAACGTCGATCTGAGCGGCGCCAGTCTGCTGGAAGCCAATCTCTACGACGCCAATCTCGAAAACGCCAATTTGCAGGGCGCGCAGTTCAACGAGGACGTCCAGTTCGACCGGGCTAATTTGAGGGGCGCCAATTTGATTTCGGCGACGGGCCTGACCTCCAGCCAGATCACGCAGGCCTTCAGCAACAAGGACACGCGTCTGCCGGAGTATCTGGAAGAAGAAATGGACGACGATTTTCTCTTGCAGTTTTAATGCTGTCGTCGCGTGATCGGCTCGCTCACCAGCGGCCGCCTCGCGCACGCAGACTCACCCGCAAACAATAGGCGATCAGGTAAACGCTGATCGCGATCCACACGCCGCCCCAGATCACAGTCGCGCCGCCCACTTCCTCGGCGAGCATTCTCGCATCGGATCGCAAATGCGAGCGCGCGACGGTATCGCTGTAAATATCCAGCGGCGCGTACATCATGTTGGTCAAGCCGATCAGGCGCAAAACGAAATCATTGACCGCTTCGCTGGCCTGCCGACTGATGAAGATCATCCCGCCGCCGGCGAGCAGACTGAATCCCAGCCCGAACAGATTGCGCACGTACAAGACGGCGATCACAAGAATGGCGACGCCCAAACCCATCA
This sequence comes from Candidatus Nitrohelix vancouverensis, assembly GCA_015698305.1. Classification (NCBI taxonomy): domain Bacteria; kingdom Pseudomonadati; phylum Nitrospinota; class Nitrospinia; order Nitrospinales; family Nitrospinaceae; genus Candidatus Nitrohelix; species Candidatus Nitrohelix vancouverensis. The sequence goes on along the minus strand of CP048620.1, from coordinate 1,946,991 downwards.
TCAGGGATTTGTCCATGCGGGTGCGCGTCGACGCCAGAAAAATCGCCATGCCCCAGCACAAGGAACCGAGATAGCCCGCCGACAAGGTCAAAAAACGCGAGCCTCCGCGAGCGATCACATGACCGCCCTGATCGGAGTTGACGACCAGACTGGAAACCTCGCCGCCGGTCGCCACCGCCATCAGCGCATGCGAGGATTCATGGAAGAAAACCACCAACAGCTTCAGGGGAACCAGAACGGGACTCTCCCACAGGAAGAAAATCACCGTCATTAAAATTAATAAATAGCCGACCTGTTTCATTCCATCTCCTGAATCGCTGAGATGCGTTCCGCCGTTCCCGGATGCGTCGCAAACAAGGACGTCGATTCAGAAGCCTCCGGGTCTTCCAGATGATCGCGCATCCATTGCAGAAATTCCAGATAGTCCGACTTTTGCAATCCGGCGCGGCGAATATAGTCCACCGCCAGTCGATCGGCCTCCAGTTCATATTCGCGACCGAAGGCATTGGTCAGCGCCGGATTCACCAGAGAATCGAGATAACCGAGTCCTGGAACAAACCAGCCCGCCGCCGTCATGACCGCCGAGGTGACGACAGAAATCCCCTGCTTTGAATGGTAATGGTTGCTCTTCAAGTGAGCCAGCTCATGGGACACGACGCAGAGCGCGCCTTTTTCATCCATCTGATCCAGAAGACGCAAGGTGACGTGAATCTCCTCGCCGGAACTCACCCATGCATTGGCGAAGGCGGCGTCATGAACCACCGGTTTGTAATTCCCCAGTTCCATCGGGAAATTGGCGGCGACGATGCGATGAATCGCCCGCCCCCACTGAACGGAACCGCGGGCGCATAGATCGGATTGAAAAGGATCGCAGGTCGTCGACGGAGCGGAAGCGCAACCGGCAAGGTAGATAAGCAAACCTGTAAAAAAAATGAGAAAGCGCGCTCGCATAATTCCTCAATAAGGTGAGTACAAGT